>NZ_VRUA01000009.1 GCF_008017535.1 Ottowia flava | reverse complement strand
CATGACGGGCATTGACCCGGTGACAACAAGCGCCTTGCGGCTGCTCAATCGTGCGGTAGGCAGTGCTATGCGCATTGTTGGTACGGATGATCCGGCCAGCGGCTTCGCCAGCGATTTCCTTGGAGGTCTGATTCATGCGGGAGCCGCAACTCAAGACGCCGTGAGCGAACCTCATGATCCGCAAGGCGAGTCAGTCGATGAGCAGACACAAGACGAATACCCTGGCCCGGTGTCGACGCAGGGTGAGGAGCCTGTCGGCGCGAGACCTGCAGCGGGAGAAGAGTCAGCGGGTTCAGTAGGCGGCGCGTCTGCTGTCGTAGCCGGCGGCGACCTCCCGAGCGAAGCGGAGATGGCGTTCTGGGCTGACCGGCAAGCTGCCCTCGATGAGTACCTCGACTTGAGTGTTGGTTCCGAATCTGCACCCTTCGACGATGGGTTCGACGAGGTTGGATTCGAGAACGATCCCTCAGATCCAGAAGCAAACGAGGGGGTGGGTAACGATCTGCGCCCCGATCGCACGCAGCCGACAGGCGGGAGCCTGTCGTGGGCCGATAGCGCTGTGGCTGGCAATACTGCGACCTCCGAGGTTGCGCAAGGGGAGTTGGCGCGGATCGAAGCGATTTTGGAGCAGCCGGGAAACAAATTAACAAGGGCAGGTCTATACAACCAATTGGCGATTGAACGATTCCCGGAGCTTAGCCCGGCTGATCAGATTGAGGTGTTGCGAGCTTTTGATACCTACGCAGACACTCTAAATTCCATGGACGGGTACGTGCTCTCGGGGCTTGCGCCAGGAAGTTTGGAAGCAAGGCGTGCAGACCTTGCAATGAAAATCGCGGCTGACTTTGCCCGACAAGCCGGCACCATTCCGTCCGAGGCCGGGTTCGGAGCGGACGCCAGAGCTGGCATGAATGTCGGAATGGCGATGATGATCAATGGAATCGTCGGTCGAGATCGGCTCGGGGTAGGTTCACCCGGTAGACGCATCATTGAGGTGGCGGACTTTCAACCCAGTGCTGGCTCCAGTCCATCCAGGCCCCTACCGAGTGCGGCGGCGCCCCAGACGAGGGAAATTATTGATCTCCTGGCAACGGGGCCGCGTGACGAGGTAATTATCGGAAGCGGGAGGGCGCTCGGTGCAAGATTGCCGCAAGATGTCGAAGTGTCTCCCGTATCGCCGCAACGCCTGGATCTCGAGGATCGGGTGGTGGGCAAGAGTCCAACGCAAAATGCTGTTATGCGAGCAGATGTTGCGATGCTTGAGCGTATGGGCGTTCGTGAAATTAGAATAAATCAACAGCATATCAATGGGAATAACGTTCGAGTGGGCATCAATAAGCCAGATGTGCAAGGAACTTTGCCAGACGGTCGGCGCATCGTTATAGAATATGATACGGATAAATCAAATCGGGGGGCTGCTCATGCGGCTCGAGCTCTGAATAACGATCCGAGTATTATCGTAATTTTGAAGCGAGTGAATTAATGAGAGATGTCGATTTTTTTAGATATAAATATGCGCCAACGACTACGCATATGGTTTTTTTTGATGCCTCGCCAATTGAAGTGGCTGATCTAATATATAGTCACAGGCTAGACTTGTTGTCGCGGACCGATAGAAAAGGCGAGGTGCAAATAGAAAACGTTGATGGCCCGCTTGAGAGTAAGTTAAGGAAATTGCTGCCCTTGACGAATGCAGAGAATAGAATGCTGGTTTCGGGGACCAAGTCAAATTGGGCGCTCTATCTTAGTAATGGAATTCCGGGGACAGACACTGGTTCCTTGCCAAGATATCTAACGCGAACTCTCAAGGTGCGCTCAATTGCGATTGTGATGGTGGTCGATGGACCTGATAGTTTGGGCTCTATGCAGTTCTCTTACAGAAACGGGACGGCTTTGGTAAATCTGGGGACGCCAGAGGCACCGTACTATGATTTTCCAACGAGGTCCGTGGCTGCGCATAGGGAGAGTAAGTGGGAGTTTCGCGAGCATGGAGAGCCCCTCCCATTTGAAGAGTTTGGTTCTTATCGCGAGCGAAGAATCAAAGATCGCCTGACTCCAGAAATGATTGAGAGATATTGCGGGTATCTCGGAATATCGCTTTTTGATTTGAGCTTCTATGACGGGGTGGGGCGGCTTATTGACTTTGCTGCTCCACAGGGCACTGTTGAAGTAAGTTCCTTCCCAAATAGCCCTTGAATAATTTATGAAGTGTTTGCTTTTTTTTTTTTTGAGGCCGATTTGGGTGTAGGCCTGTCAACTCAGAGTTGACAGGGGGGCGGTGCAAACACCAGGATGGAGCAGGTGACCCAGCCACTGCACATCGGCATCGTCGGCTGCTCCGCCGAAGGCGCGGCCCTTTGTTACCGCACCTTGTGCGCGGAAGGCGCGCAGCGCTTGGGCGCCCACCGGCATCCGCAGGTATCGATGCACACACCGTCGCTGCACCGGTATGTCGAATGTCTGGAGCGTGGCGACAGGGCCGAGATTGCTGAGTTGATGCTGGATTCGGCCCGGCGTTTGCAGGCAGCGGGGGCGGACTTCCTGATCTGCCCGGACAACACCATCCATCAGGCCTTCGACCTCGTGCAGGCCGCAACGCCTTTGCCTTGGCTGCACATTGCGCATGAGGTGGCGCGTGAGGCGGCGGCACGCGGCTACCGGAGGGTGGGCATCACCGGGACCGCCTGGTTGGTGGCCAGCGAGGTTTATCCCCAGGCGTTGGAAGCGCAAGGTTTGGCGTGGCTGCGGCCGCGCGAACCGGAGCGCCAAGCCATGGGCCGCATCATCATGGACGAGCTGGTGTACGGCCGCTGTCAGGCCGACAGCGTCGCGAAGCTGCAGGCCCTCATCGCGTCGCTGGCCGCGCGCGGTTGTGACGCGGTGGTGCTGGGCTGCACCGAGCTGCCGCTGGTGTTGAACGACGGCAACTCGGCGCTGCCAACGCTGGATTCGACTCGGCTGTTGGCGCGCGCGGCGCGGGACCATGCGATCGCCAGGGCGTTGCCGGGCGGCTGAGCGGCGGGTGTCGACAGCGCGGGGCGAAGGCCCGTCAGCACGGATCAGGGCGCGTCAGCGCAGGCGTTCAACGCCAAAACCTTCCGCGTCAATTTCCGGTGCACGCCCGCCGATCTGGTCTGCCAGCAGGCGTGCGCTGCCGCACGACAGGGCCCAGCCGCTGGAGCCGTGGCCGAGGTTGAGCCACAGGCCCGGTCGCCCGCTGGCGCCGATGAGGGGCGGGCCGTCGGGCAGCATGGGGCGCGCGCCTTTCCAGACTTGCACGCCTTTGGACAGGCGACCGGCGGAGGGGAACCAGTCGGACAGCACTTTGTACAGCGTGTCCAGCGCGCGCGGGTTGTTCACGCCGGGTTGGCCGCCGATCTCGGCCGAGCCGGCGACGCGCACGCGCTGGCCCATGCGGCAGATGGCGACTTTGTAGCGCTCGTCCATCACGCCGCTGCGCGGGGCAAGGACGGGCTCGGGCACGTGCGCGCTGACCGAATAGCCGTACACCGGCCGCATGGGTAGGCGGATGCCGAGCGGGGCCAATAGCTCGGGCGACTGCACGCCGGTGCAGACGACGAGAGCGTCGAAGTGGTGAGGGGTGGCGTCATTTGCTACATAAAGCGTAGCTGGTTGCGCAGGATCAATGCGGGCTACGGTTGTATTGAATGCAAAATGGACGCCCAGCTGCTCGGCTGCGTCGCGCAGGATCACGGCGAACTGGCGGCAGTTGCCGACCTCGTCCTCGGGCAGGAAGATGGCGGCCGCCAGGGGGGTGTCGGGGTTCAGCGCGGGCTCGATCTGGCGCGCTTCGGCGCCGGTGATTTCATGGAAGGCCACGCCCAATTCGCGCAGCAGCTTCATGCCCGGCTGGGCCATCTGGCGTTCTTTTTCGCCGCGCAGCAGCACCATGTAGCCTTGGCCGCGGTCGAATTCGTAGGCCATGCGGCTGGCCACTTCGTGCAGCCGGCGCCGGCTGTAAAACGCCAGGCGCAGCATGCGCGTGCGGTTGGCGGCGTAGGCGGCGGGGTCGCACGCGCGCAGCCACTGACGCATCCAGACCACGTCGGCTGCGGCGAGCGGGCGGCTGACGCGCACCGGCGCGTGGCGCGCCAGCAGGTGGCGCAGCACCTTGGTCGGCATGCCCGGCGCGGCCCAGGGGGCGACGTAGCCCGGCGCAACCACGCCAGCGTTGGCAAAACTGGAGCCTTCGGCCACGCTGGCGTGGCGCTCGATCACGGTGACCTCGTGCCCGTCGCACGCGAGCTCATAGGCCGTGGTGACGCCGACAATGCCGGCGCCAAGGATCGCGATCTTCATGGAGGGAAACTGCTCGGTGGGAACTACGGAGATGGCTTGGCTCGTCCCCCAATGGGGGTAACGGCGGCCCCCGGGATCATAGAGAAATTCGGGTCGCCGCCCGGTGCGGGATGCATCGGGCAGGGGCGTCGATCATGCCGCAGGCCGCGGGTGAGAGGCGATCCGACAGGAGCGGGCGTGCTAGAATCCGCAGGTTTTGCCGAGTACGGGATGCTGCTGTAACCAGTGGCGTATCGCCCCGGCAGGACAAATCGCAAACCAGCCCCACGAGGTGTTGTCTGCAAGCCGCCATGCGGCGCACGCGGGCAATGAGCGGGCTGGATTTCAGACCCAACCTTGAGAAGGTATCCCCATGTCCGTCACCATGCGTGAAATGCTGGAAGCCGGTGTCCACTTCGGTCACCAGACGCGCTTCTGGAACCCCAAGATGGCCCCGTTCATTTTCGGCCATCGCAACAAGATTCACATCATCAACCTGGAAAAGTCGCTTCCGATGTTCCAGGAAGCGCAGAAGTTCGCCAAGCAACTGGCGGCCAAGCGCGGCACGATCCTGTTTGTAGGCACCAAGCGTCAGGCCCGCGAAATCGTCGCCGAAGAAGCGCGCCGCTGCGGCATGCCGTACGTCGAGCAGCGCTGGCTCGGCGGCATGCTGACCAACTTCAAGACCGTCAAGACGTCGATCAAGCGTCTGAAGGACATGAAGGCCCAGCAGGAAGCTGGTCTGGACAGCATGAGCAAGAAAGAGCAGCTCATGTTCTCGCGCGAGATGGAGAAGCTCGAGCGCGACATCGGTGGCATTCAGGACATGAATGCCCTGCCGGACGCCATTTTCGTGATCGACGTGGGCTTCCACAAGATCGCCGTGTCCGAAGCGCAGAAGCTGGGCATCCCGCTGATCGGCGTTGTGGACTCCAACCACAACCCTGACGGCATCGACTACGTGATTCCGGGCAACGACGACTCGGCCAAGGCCGTGACGCTGTACGCCCGCGGCATGGCCGACGCTGTGCTCGAAGGCAAGGCCAATGCCGTGAATGACGTTGTCAAGGCCGTGCAGGCCGAGGGCGACGACGAGTTCGTCGAGGTCGAGGAAGGCCAGGCTTCCGCCTGAGCATTTCGCCTCCTGCCGCGATGACGCCCGAGCGTCATGCCGTGGCGCTACAAAGGGGCCGCAAGCCCCTTTTTTCGTAAGCCGATTTTTTTGGCGCCGCCCGCGGCGCCACCCACTGAACAGAACCGACGGAGAAACCCAATGGCAGCAATCACCGCAAGCATGGTCGCCGAACTGCGCGCCAAGACCGATGCACCCATGATGGAGTGCAAGAAAGCCCTGACCGAGGCCGATGGCGACATGGCCAAGGCCGAAGAGCTGCTGCGCGTCAAGCTGGGCACCAAGGCCGGCAAGGCCGCCAGCCGCGTGACGGCAGAGGGCGTGATCTCCGCCTACGTGGCAGGCGACACAGGCGCGATGATCGAAGTCAACTGCGAGACCGACTTCGTGACCAAGAACGACATGTTCCTGGCCATGGCTCAGGCTGCAGCCAAACTGGCCGCCGAGAAAAACCCTGCCGATATTGCTGCGCTGGGCGCCATCGCCTACGAGCAAGACGGCTTTGGCCCGACGCTGGAAGACGTTCGCGTCGGCCTGATCGGCAAGATCGGCGAGAATATGAGCTTCCGCCGCTTCGTGCGCAAGGCCGGCAAGGTCGCCAGCTATGTGCACGGCACCCGCATCGGCGTGCTGGTCGAGTACCAGGGCGACGAAGCCGCCGCCAAAGACGTGGCCATGCACGTGGCTGCCATGAAGCCCGTCGCGCTGACCAGCGCCGACGTGCCGGCCGAGATGATCGAGAAAGAGCGCAGCGTCGCCACCGCCAAGGCTGCCGAATCCGGCAAGCCGGCTGACATCGCCGCCAAGATGATCGAAGGTTCGGTGCAGAAATACCTGAAAGAGGTTTCGCTGTTCAACCAGCCGTTCGTCAAGAACGACAAGCAGTCGGTCGAGCAGATGTTGAAGGAAAAGGGCACGACCGTGACCGGCTTCACCCTCTACGTGGTGGGCGAGGGCATCGAGAAGAAGGCCGACGACTTTGCCGCCGAAGTGGCCGCACAGGTCGCCGCCGCCCAAGGCAAGGCCTGATCCACGCCCATCGGCGGTTCACCTGTTGAGGAGTGCGCCGCCGACGTTCAGCCGATTCCGCACCCACCGATTCACCCCAGCCACGGAGCTTGACCATGACCAAAGCGAAACCTGTTCACAAGCGCATCCTGCTCAAGCTCTCCGGCGAAGCCCTGATGGGCGATGACGCGTTCGGCATCAACCGCGCGACCATCGAGCGCATCGTGGACGAGATCGCCGAGGTGACGCGCATGGGCGTGCAGGTGGCGGTGGTGATCGGCGGCGGCAACATCTTCCGCGGCGTGGCGGGCGGCTCGGCCGGAATGGACCGCGCCACCGCCGACTACATGGGCATGCTGGCCACCGTGATGAACGCGCTGGCCCTGGCCGACGCGATGAACAAGCACGGCATGACGGCGCGCGTGATGTCCGCCATCGCCATCGAACAGGTGGTCGAGCCTTACGTGCGGCCGAAGGCGCTGCAGTACCTTGAAGAAGACAAGGTGGTCGTGTTTGCCGCAGGCACGGGCAACCCGTTCTTCACGACCGACACCGCCGCTGCGCTGCGCGGTGCTGAGATCGGCGCCGAGCTGGTGCTGAAGGCAACCAAGGTGGACGGTGTTTATACGGCCGACCCTAAGAAAGACCCGAAGGCCACGCGCTACGCCGAACTGAGCTTCGACGAAGCCATGAGCCGCAACCTGGGCATCATGGACGCCACCGCCTTTGCGCTGTGCCGCGACCAGAAACTGCCGATCAAGGTGTTCTCGATCTTCAAGCCCGGCGCGCTCAAGAGCGTGATCCTGGGCGGCGATGAAGGTACCCTGGTGCACGCCTGACGTTTCTCTGGCGGAGAGTGGATGGGCATGCAGTTGGCCGGTTCCGTTAACACTCTCCTATGCTCGGCTCGGCAACTGAGCCTTCCAACACTTGCGCGGGCAATAATGCGCGATTGGAGATACTGACATGACGATTGCAGAGATCAAATCGACCACGAAAGGCAAGATGGATCAGTCCATCGCTGCCTTTAAGAACAATCTCACCAAAATCCGTACCGGCCGTGCCAATCCGGCGCTGCTCGACACCATTCACGTCGAGTACTACGGCAACAATGTGCCCCTGTCGCAAGTCGCCAACGTTGCGCTCATCGATGCGCGCACGATCAGCGTGCAACCTTGGGAAAAGGGCATGGGTGCCAAGATCGAAAAAGCGATTCGCGAGAGCGATCTGGGCCTGAACCCGGCCAGTATGGGTGACCTGATCCGCGTGCCGATGCCGCCGATGAGCGAAGAGCGCCGCAAGGAAATGACCAAGATCGTCCGTGCGGAGGGCGAGAATGCCAAGATCGCCGTGCGCAACCTGCGCCGTGACGCCAACGACTCGATCAAGCGCATGGTGAAGGACAAGGAGGCCACGGAAGACGATCAGAAACGATCGGAGGCCGAGATTCAGAAGGCCACGGACATGCACATCGCCGAGATCGATGCCTTGGTCAATGCGAAGGAAAAGGACATCATGGAGGTCTGAAGCCCTGGCTTCGAATGGACCACCTCAGCGCGCCCATGGCGATGGCCCGATTCACGGCGGCGGCAACGTCGACAGCACCTCACCACGTCGCCATCGTCATGGATGGCAATGGTCGCTGGGCTAAGAAGTGTCTGCTGCCCCGCATTGCCGGTCACCGGCAGGGAGTTGAATCCCTGCGCCGTTGCATTCGTGCCTGCGCCGAACGCGGCGTACGTGTTCTGACCGTGTTCGCGTTCTCGTCCGAGAACTGGAGCCGCCCAGAAGACGAGGTCAGTGGCCTGATGGAGCTGATGGGTAAGGCTCTCGCAAAGGAGGTCCCGGAGCTACAGCGGGCCGGCATATGCATGCGCTTTGTCGGCGAGCGCGCTTCTCTGTCGCCGCGCATGCAGCAGAGCCTGGCCTCAGGTGAGGCAGCCACAGCAGGCAACAGCGGCATGGTGCTCAACGTCTGCTTCAACTATGGCGGCCGCTGGGACATCGCGCAGGCGGCAGCGCAGGCTGCCGCTCGGGGTGAGCCGATCACGGAAGCCGCGCTCAGCCGTGCGATGGCGCTCTCGCACGTGCCCGATCCCGACCTGCTGATTCGCACCGGTGGTGAGCAGCGCATCAGCAACTTCCTGCTGTGGCAATGCGCTTACAGCGAGTTGTTCTTCAGCGACAAGCTCTGGCCAGACTTTGACGAGGCCGCGTTGGATGAGGCGTTCGCGGCATATGCCGCGCGCGAGCGGCGCTTCGGCAGAACGTCCGCCCAGGTTGCGCAAGCGGCCGGCTGAGCGCAGGAGGCAATTCGAATGCTGCGTCAACGTGTGATCACTGCCCTGGTGCTGATGGCGATCCTGTTGCCGGCGCTGTTTGCGACATCGCCAGTGCCGTTCATCGTGTTGTCCTTGGTGGCCATTGCCGCTGCGGCATGGGAGTGGGCCCGCCTGAATGGCGTAGGAGGTGCGGGCGCCTTAGTCAGCGGCGGGCTGTGCGCGCTGTTGTGTGCCACGTTCTGGTGGCAGGGCGCCGTGCAACGTCCGCTGCCGGGGTTGTGGTTGGCCGCGGGGGCAGCCTGGGTATCGGGCGGTGCATGGCTGCTGCAGCGCAGCGTACCGGGCTGGCCGCAGTGGCCGCGCGGGGTGCGCTGGGCCATTGGTGTGTTCGCGCTGTGCGTCGCCTGGCTGGCCATGGCGCAAGCGCGCACGGTGGGTGTGAACTTCCTGCTCTCGGTGTTCATGCTGGTGTGGGCGGCCGACGTGTTCGCCTATTTCTTTGGTCGCGCGTTGGGCGGCAAGCTGTCTGGCGGGCGAAAGCTGGCGCCGGCCATCAGCCCGGGCAAGAGTTGGGAAGGCGTCTGGGGCGGAATGCTGGGGGTGCTCATCGTGGGCGTCGTGTGGGTCTGGGTAGACCGCACCTACCACACCGATTCGCTCAGTCTCTACAGCCGGTTGTACGCCGTCGGCCCGTGGTTTCTGGTGTTGGCATCGTTGTTCCTGGCGGCCATGAGCGTGGTGGGCGACCTGATTGAATCGCTGGTCAAGCGGAGCGCGGGCATGAAGGACTCAAGCCAGTTGTTGCCTGGCCATGGTGGCGTTCTGGATCGCATCGATGCCCTGCTGCCAACGCTGCCGCTGGCCATGATGTTGATCACTGTGGGGCAGGGCGGCGCATGAGCAGGCAACGGCTCGCGGTGCTGGGATCGACAGGGTCGATCGGCACCAACACACTGGATGTCGTGGCACGCCACCCCGACCGGTTTGAGGTGGTGGCCTTGACGGCGGCCACCCAGGTGGATGCCTTGTTGGCGCAATGTGAGCGATTCCGTCCGCGGGTGGTCGCCATGGCAAGTGCGGAACACGCTGCGCAGCTGGCGGAAAAAATCAAGCAAAAAGGGCTGTCGACGCAGGTGGAGTGTGCGCAGAAAGCTATTGAAAAAATAGCATGCGCTGACGAAGTGGATACTGTCATGGCGGCCATCGTGGGTGCTGCGGGATTGGCACCCTGCCTGGCTGCCGCGCGCGCGGGCAAGCGCCTGCTGCTTGCCAACAAGGAAGCGCTGGTCGTCGGCGGCGACGTGTTCCTGCGCGCGGTGCGCGAAGGCGGAGCCACCCTGCTGCCGATCGACAGCGAGCATTCGGCCATCTTCCAGTCGCTGCCAGACGACCCGGCGAGCTGGCCCGCGCGCATCGACAAGATCATCCTGACGGCCTCCGGCGGCCCGTTCCGCACACGGGCGGTCGAGACGCTCACGGCGGTGACGCCGGAAGAAGCCTGCGCGCACCCCAACTGGGTCATGGGGCGCAAGATTTCGGTCGATTCGGCCACGATGATGAACAAGGCGCTGGAGGTGATCGAGGCGCGCTACCTGTTTGGCATCAGCCCGGACCAGCTTGACGTGGTGATTCACCCGCAGAGCGTCATTCACTCGATGGTGCAGTACAAGGACACTTCGGTCGTCGCGCAACTCGGCACGCCCGACATGCGCGTCCCGATCGCCTATGGGCTGTCGTGGCCGGAACGCATGACCTCTGGCGCTGCGCCGCTCGATTTTCACGCGCTGCAAGGCCTGAGCTTCGAGCCCATCGACAGCGATGGGCATCAGGCGCGCTTTCCGGGGTTGGCGCTGGCTTGGGAATCGCTTCGCGCTGCGTCGGGGTCGTGCGCCGTGCTGAATGCCGCCAATGAGGTGGCGGTGGCGGCTTTTCTCGGGCGTCAGATTCGTTTCGATCAGATCCACCAGGTCAACCGCGCCACGCTCGACGCCGTGTTGCCCGAAGGGCCTGATGGTCTGGAAGCGTTGCTGGCGCTGGACGGCCGAGCGCGTGCCGCCGCGGGGCAGGTGGTTGACCGGCTGTCTGCCTGAACTTTCGCTTGCGTCACGGACCCTAGACCCATGCTGATGACTTTGCTGGCTTTTGTGGTGGCCCTTGGCGTGCTGATCGCCATCCATGAGTGGGGCCACTACCGCATGGCGGTGGCGCGCGGCGTGAAAGTGCTGCGCTTCTCAGTGGGTTTCGGCAAGACCATCGCGCGCTTCAAACCCAAGAAGCAGCGCCCAGGGCAGGACACGGAATTCGTTGTCGGGGCCATTCCTTTTGGCGGCTACGTCAAGATGCTGGATGAGCGCGAAGGCGAGGTCGCCGAAGCAGATCGCCCGATGGCATTCAACACCCAGCCGCTGTCGACACGCGCGCTGATCGTGGCAGCCGGGCCTGTGGCCAACTTGGTGTTGGCCGTGTTGCTGTATGCGCTCGTCAACTGGGTGGGTGTGGACGAACCGCGTGCAGTGCTGTCGCCGCCAGTGGCCGGATCGCTGGCGCAGGCGGCGGGACTGCAGGGTGGCGAATTGGTTCGCGCCGCCGCGCTGGACGGTGACGAGTTGGAGCCTATCGCCTCGTTCGAAACCCTGCGCTGGGTACTGACACGTGGTGCATTGGATGGCCAGGATGTGCTGCTGCAAGTGGCACGCGGCGGCGACGGGTCAGCCCGTGAAGTCCGCCTGCCGCTGTCGACGCTGGAGCGCAAGGACCCGGACGCGCAGTTGTTCCGCGCCATCGGTCTGGTGTCGCCGCTGACGGAGCCCGTGATTGGCGAGGTCATGGCAGGCGGCGCGGCGGCCCGCGCAGGCTTGCAGGCCGGGGACCGCGTGGTTCGGGTCGGTGCGATGGCCGTGGCCGATGGTCAGCAACTGCGCGAATGGATCCGGGCCACTGGTCGGGCGAGCGCTCCTGCGGCGACAGATTGGCACATCGTGCGCGCAGGCGAAACCCGCACGGTGCGCGTGCAGCCTGACGCGGTCGACGACAAAGGCACGCGCATCGGTCGCATCGGGGCTTTGGTGGGCTCGGCGCCTGCCATGGTCACGGTGCGCCAGGGGCCCGTTCAGGGGCTTTGGTCGGGGGTCGTGCGTGTCTGGGAAGTGTCCACGCTGTCGCTGCGGCTGCTGGGGCGCATGTTGGTAGGCGAGTTGTCGCTGAAGAACCTCAGCGGTCCGATCGCGATCGCCGACTACGCAGGCAAGTCCGCGGCCCTTGGGTTGACGTACTACTTAGGCTTTCTGGCCTTCATCAGCGTGAGCCTGGGCGTGCTGAATCTGCTGCCGGTGCCGGTCCTCGATGGGGGGCACCTGATGTATTATCTTTGGGAGGCGGTCACGGGCAAGCCAGTGGAGGGTGTGTGGCTCGAACGGCTCCAATACGTGGGCATGTTCCTGCTGCTGTCCATGATGGCCATTGCGATGTTCAACGACATCACCCAGCGCCTAGGCTAGAACCTTTGTGACCTGCAGGTCACGTCAAACAGTGCATCCATGAAGTCAATCGCTCAACGATTCCGCCTGCGCTCCGTGACCTCGCTCGTCACCCTGGCACTCGCGTCGCAAATGGCCTGGGCGGTGGACCCATTCACCGTGCGCGACATCCGTGTGGAAGGCCTGCAGCGTGTCGAACCGGGCACCGTATTCGCCTCGCTGCCCGTGCGAGTGGGTGAGACCTACAACGACGAAAAGGGTTCAGCCGCCATTCGTGCCCTTTTTGGCCTGGGGTTGTTCACCGACGTGCGCCTGGATGTCAGCGGTGATGTGCTGGTGGTGATCGTGCAGGAGCGACCCACGGTCGCTGCAGTCGATTTCGCCGGCAACAAGGAGTTCAGCAACGAAGTCCTGCAGGGGGTGCTGCGCGATGCCGGGTTGTCGTCAGGCCGACCTTATGACCGAGCCCTGGTCGACCGCATCGAGCAGGAACTCAAGCGCCAGTACATCAACAAGAGCCTTTATGGCGCCGAAGTCGTGACCACCGTCACGCCGATGGAGCGCAATCAGGTTCGCCTGACCTTCAACATCACCGAAGGCCGGGCCGCGCGCATCAAGGACATTGAAATCCTGGGCAACCATGCGTTCTCCGACGGTCAACTCAAGGATCTGTTCGAGCTTGATACCGGTGGTTGGTTGGCCTGGTACACCAAGACCGACCAGTATTCGCGCACCAAGTTGAACGCCGATCTGGAGGCGTTGCGCTCGTTCTATCTGGCGCGCGGTTATCTGGATTTCAAGATCGATTCGACTCAGGTTGCCATGTCGCCCGACAAGGAGTCCATCTCGGTCACCGTCAACGTGACGGAAGGCGATCGGTTCGCGGTGTCTGGCGTAGCGCTGCAAGGCAACTTCCTGGAAAAGGACGATGAGTTCAAGTCGCTCATCACCATCAAACCAGGCGAGGCTTACAACGCCGATCAGGTCGCCGAAACGACAAAGGCCTTCACCGAGCACTTCGGCAACTACGGCTATGCCTTCGCGCAGGTCGAGGCCGTGCCCGAAGTAGATCGCACCAACAATCGCGTGGCGCTCACGCTGAAAGCCGAGCCGGGCCGCCGTGCCTACGTGCGCCGCATCAACGTGCAGGGTAACACCCGCACCCGCGACGAAGTCATCCGACGCGAGTTCCGTCAGTTCGAGTCGTCCTGGTACGACGCTGACCGCATTCGGCTGTCCCGCGACCGGGTGGACCGCCTGGGCTATTTCACTGAGCTGTCGGTCACGTCGGCCGAGGTGCCGGGCGCGCCGGACCAAGTGGACCTCAACGTCGAAGTCAAGGAAAAGCCCACCGGCAACATCTCGATTGGCGCGGGTTACTCTTCCGCCGAGAAACTGTCGTTCACCTTTGGTCTGGCGCAGGAAAACGTGTTCGGCTCCGGCAACCGTCTGGATCTGCAGCTCAACACCGGCAAGTTCAACCGTACCGTGGTGGTCAGTACCACCGACCCGTACTTCACGGCCAACGGGGTGTCGCGCACGGTCGACCTGTATTACAAGACGCAGAAGCCCTATCAGGATCAGGGTGGCAACTACACCCTGGTCACGATGGGCGCAGGCCTGAAATTCGGTGTGCCTATCACCGAGATCGACACCGTCTACCTCGGCATCAACGCCGAGCGCACGCGCATCAAGCCGGGCACCAACATTCCGGCCTCGTACCTGGCGTATGCCAACAAGTTCGGCTATACGAGCACTTCGTTCCCGTTCACCCTGGGCTGGTCGCGCGATTCGCGTGACAGCGCGCTGGCGCCAACTTCCGGGCGCTACCAGCGTGTCCTGGGTGAACTCGGCTTGCTGGGTGACGCGCGCTACGTCAAGGCCAATTACCAATACCAGCAGTACATCCCGCTCAGCAAACAGTACACGCTGGCCTTCAACGGTGAGGCAGGCTGGGGCAAGGGCCTGGGTGGCCGGCCGTTCCCGGTGTTCAAGAACTTCTACTCTGGTGGCCTGGGCTCCGTGCGGGGCTATGAGCAGTCCACACTGGGTCCGCGCGACGTGACCGGCGCATTCATTGGCGGTACGCGCAAGTTCACGCTCAACACAGAGTTCATCACGCCATTCCCGGGCGCCGGCAACGACCGCACGCTGCGCTTGTTCGGCTTCTTTGACATCGGCGCGCTGTATGGCGATGGCGAAAAGATCACCGGCGATGCGCTTCGGTATTCCACCGGTATCGGCTTCAGCTGGATTTCGCCTTTGGGCCCGCTGCGCTTTGCCTTTGCGGTGCCGTTGCGCAAGAAGCCCGGCGATAGAATCCAACGTTTCCAATTCCAGATCGGAACTTCGTTTTGAAGCAGTATCTTTCTTATGGCCTGATGGCACTGGTGCTCACCTGCGCCACGGTGCTGAGCCCGGTGGCCATGGCGCAAGACGGCGTGCGCATTGGCTTCGTGAACACCGACCGCATGTTGCGCGAGGCCTCTTCGGCCAAGGCGGCCCAGACCAAGCTTGAGCAGGAATTCTCGCGCCGCGAGAAGGAAATCGACGACGCCGGCAGCGCCCTCAAGACAGCATCCGAACGCTTCGAACGCGAGGCGCCCACCATGGCCGAGAGCGCGCGCGCTTCCCGCCAGCGCCAGTTGATGGACCAGGACCGCGAGTTCCAGCGCAAGCGCCGTGAGTTCCAGGAAGACCTCAATTCCCGCAAGCAGGAAGAGCTGCAGCAGATCCTTGACCGCGCCAATCGCGTGGTCAAGCAGGTGGCCGAGGCGGAGAAGTACGACGTCATCCTGCAGGAGGCGGTCTACATCAATCCCAAGCTGGATATCACCGACAAGGTGATCAAGGCGCTGAACGGCGCCAAGTGAACCGGCCTGCGCGGCCTGTTCAGTTGTTTTCCTTTTGCCTGATCGTGACGTGACCCTGCGAGCCGGAGCCATTGTCCAATCCCTCGGCGGCGAGTTGTTCGGCGATCCGGATCGCCACATCACCCGCTTGGCGCCGCTCGAAAGTGCCGGATCGACGGAGTTGAGCTTCCTGGCCAACGCCCGCTTGGCGCATCTGCTGGATACCACCCAGGCCGGCTGCGTCATCGTGTCTCCCGTCTTGGCCGAGAGCGCTCGCCAGCGCGGCGACTGCATCGTCGTCGACGATCCCCACCTTTATTTCGCGCGGCTGACACAAATGTGGCGCCGTCTCCATCAGGGCGCGGCGCGGCCGCGCATTCACCCGAGTGCGGTGGTGGAGGAGGGTGCTTTCGTCGATCCCAGCGCCAGCATCGGCGCCCTCAGCTTCGTCGGCCGTGGCGCGCGCATTGGCGCGGAGACCGTCGTCAAGGAGCGCGTCACGATTGGCGAAGATTGCGTGCTGGGCGCGCGCTGCCTGGTGCAAAGCGGCGCCGTTATCGGTGGCGACGGCTTTGGCTTTGCGGGCCACGAAGGCACCTGGGTCAAGATTGAACAGTTGGGTGCCGTGCGCATCGGTGACGACGTCGAGATCGGCGCCAATACCTGCATCGATCGTGGCGCGCTGGACGATACGGTGATCGACGATGGCGTCAAGCTCGACAACCTGATCCAGATCGGCCACAACACGCACGTCGGCAAGCACACCGCGATGGCCGGATGCGTGGGCGTAGCGGGCAGCGCTCGCATCGGCGCCTATTGCACGGTCGGTGGTGCCGGCATGATCGCAGGCCACCTGAGCATTGCCGACCACGTGCACGTATCGGCAGGCTCGCTGGTGTCGCGTTCGATACTCAAGCCCGGGCACTATACCGGCTTCTTTCCGATCGACGAGAATGGCGAGTGGGAAAAGAATGCCGCGACGCTCCGGCAGCTGCATCGTCTGCGCGAGCGCATCAAGCATCTCGAACGGCAATTGGCCGACTCTGAAGACAAATAAGCCTGCAGCGCTTGTTGGGCAAGCGCGAGTAGCTATCAAATATAGAGCATACTGCCATGATGGATATCCACCACATCCTGACCAAGCTGCCGCATCGCTATCCGTTTCTGCTGGTCGATCGCGTGTTGAACATCGACCTGGAAGCCAAGACGATCCGGGCGCTCAAGAATGTGACGGTCAACGAACCCTGCTTTACTGGCCACTTCCCCAAACGCCCGGTGTTCCCGGGCGTTTTGATGCTAGAGGCGCTGGCACAAGCGTGCGCATTGCTGTCATTCGAGGTAACCGGCCTGTCCCTGGACGACGAGTCCGTCTTCTACTTCGTAGGGGTCGATGGCGCGCGCTTCAAGCGCCCAGTGGAACCGGGCGACCAGTTGATTCTGGACGGTGCACTCGAGCGCGTGCGCGGCGGCATCTATCGGTACAACTGCACCGCGTCGGTGGACGGCGAGATGGCGGCCGAAGCCGTGATCATGTGCACCATGCGCAAGGTGGTATGAGCCAAGGCGCTGGACACCTGTCTGCGGCAGCGCCAGGGCTTGGCGCGGACCATGAGGGCCGCAGCTTTCTGACGGTGACCTGCAAGGAGCGCTGATTTGGCGCGCATTCATCCCACGGCGCTGATCGACCCCGCTGCCGAACTGGCGGACGACGTCGAGGTAGGCGCCTATTCGGTCATCGGCCCGCATGTGCGCATTGGGGCGGCTTGCCATATCGGCCCGCATTGCGTGATCGAGGGACACACCACGCTGGGGCAGGGCAACCGCGTCTTCCAGTTCGCCAGCCTGGGCGCGGCCCCTCAGGACAAGAAATACGCGGGTGAACCCACACGCCTGGAGATCGGTGACGGCAACACGATCCGCGAATTCGTCACCATCAACACCGGCACGGTGCAGGACGCTGGCGTCACCCGCGTTGGCAACGACAACTGGATCATGGCCTACGTGCACGTCGCCCACGACTGCCAACTGGGCGACCACATCATCCTGGCCAACTCGGTGCAACTGGCCGGGCACGTGCACCTGGGAGACTGGGTCTTTCTGGGCGGCCTGACTGGGGTGCACCAGTTCGTGCGCGTCGGCGCCCACGCGATGACGGCGTTTCAGTCGCGTCTGGCGCAGGACGTGCCACCCTTCGTCACCGCGGGCGGCAACCCGGCCGAGGCGCAGAGCATCAACGCCGAGGGTCTGCGCCGGCGTGGCTTCACGTCCGAGCGCATTGCGCTGGTCAAGCAGATGTACCGTTTGTTGTACCGCAAAGGGCTGACGCTGGACGCCGCCCGCCAACAGATCGACGCGCTGCGTGGCGAAGTGCCCGAGGCCGACGCCGACATCGCGCTGATGCAGGGCTTTCTGATCCAAGCCACGCGCGGGATCGTGCGCTGAGCACGGCGTCTTGCTGTCGAGAGAGTTGCATGCACATCGCGCGCATTCTGGTGCCCGCTGCTGCGTGTTGATCGCTCAGCGCCATCGCACCGGCCAACATTTCCATCGAGAGGCGTCCGTCCAGATGCACCACATGTTGTCGGCCTTGGCAGAAAGACCCCTTGCAGGATCTTCCGTCTCGCCGTCGCCCAAGCCAGCCCACGCGACCTGAGGCAGGTGATGCGCATGGCGTTGCCGCAACCGATGTACGACGAGCAGAAGGCCGCCCTGGCGGCGCTGGCCGAGGCGCGTATGGGCGTGCGCTGACGTGCAAGCCATCGACACCCTGCCGACCACGACCCCGCTCCAGAGCAGGGCCCCGCGCTTCGCCCTGGTCGCGGGCGAAGCCTCGGGCGACCTGCTCGCCGGGCATTTGTTGGCCGCGCTGCGCCAGCGCTGGCCGGGCCTGCGCAGCGCCGGCATCGGCGGCGCGCACATGGCCGCGCAGGGTTTTGACGCGTGGTGGCCGGTCGAAAAGCTGTCGGTGCGCGGCTACCTGGAAGTGCTGCCGCGCCTGCCCGAATTGCTGCGCCTGCGCCGCCAGTTGGGCGATCGGCTGCTGGCCGAGCGGCCCGATCTGTTCATCGGTGTCGACGCGCCCGACTTCAACTTCGACCTGGAAGCGCGGCTGAAAGCCGGCGGCCTCAAGACTCTGCATTTCGTCAGCCCATCGTTCTGGGCCTGGCGGCCTGAGAAGCTGCAAAAGCTGCAGCGCGCCGCCGATCACGTGCTGTGCCTGTTCCCGTTCGAGCCCGAACTGCTGCAGGCCGCCGGTATCGCCGCCACCTACGTCGGCCACCCGCTCGCGCAGGCGATCCCGATGCAGACGGACCCGGTCGCAGCGCGCGCGGCCCTGGGCATCGACGCACAAGGCCCGGTCGTGGCCTTGCTGCCGGGCAGCCGCCGGGCCGAGGTCGAGCACCTGGGTTCAAGGTTCTTTCAGGCTGCAGCCCTAGTGCAATCTGCGCAACCAGCTACACAATTCATAGTGCCAACGGTGCCTTACCTGTTGCCGCAGGTGCGCCAGCTGGCCGCGGCCAGCGGCCTGGGCAGCGCCGCGCATGTGGTGGAAGGGCAGTCGCACGCCGCGCTGGCCGCGTGCGACCTCACGCTGATCGCCAGCGGCACCGCGACCCTCGAGGCCGCGCTTTTTCACAAGCCCATGGTCATTGCCTACGCCATGCCGGCGCTCAGCTACCACCTGATGTGGCGCAAGCGCCAGTTGCCCTGGGTCGGCCTGCCCAACATCCTGTGTGCGCCCAACGAATGGCTGCACCGCCCGGTCGGCGTGTCGGCGCGTGCATGGGCCGATAAGCCGGGTGCGCCCTTCGTCGTGCCCGAGCTGGTGCAGGACGCGGCCACGCCCGCCGCGTTGGCGGCCGCGGTGCTGGGTTGGCTGGACGCGCCTGAGACAATGGCGGCCACCACGGCGCGCTTTGAACAACTGCACGCAGAACTGCGCCGCCCCACCGCCCAACTCGCCACCGATGCGATCCAAACGCTTCTTGACCGCTGAACAAACCGCGCTGGACTGGTCTGCGCCCGGCCTGTGCGCGGGCGTGGACGAAGCCGGCCGTGGGCCGCTGGCCGGCCCGGTGGTCGCCGCCGCGGTGATCCTGAACCCGCGCCAGCCGATCGCCGGCCTGGCCGATTCCAAGGCGTTGACCGCGCGCCGGCGCGAACAGCTGTTTGCCGAGATCTGCGAGAAGGCGCTGTGCTGCTCCATCGCCGAAGCCAGCACGGCCGAGATCGACGCGCTGAACATCCTGCAGGCGACGCTGCTGGCCATGCGCCGCGCGGTCGAAGGCCTGCGCCTGGCGCCCACGCTGGTGCGCGTGGATGGCAACCGCTTGCCGGTGCTGCCCATGCGGGCCGAAGCCGTGGTCGGCGGCGACGCGCGGGTGGCGGAAATCTCGGCCGCGTCCATCCTGGCCAAGGTGCACCGCGACCGATGGTGCGCGCAGATCGATGCCGATTGGCCGCACTACGGGTTTGCGGCGCACAAGGGCTACGGCACCGCAGCCCACCTGGCGGCCTTGCGCGAGCATGGCGCGTGTGAACACCACCGTCGCAGCTTCGCCCCCGTGGCGCAAGTGTTGGGCGTGGTGTCGCGCGTCACTTTGGAACGCGCGCCGTGAGCGAGGCCGGGCCGGTCTTCATCCAGTCGCGCGACAACGCGCTGGTCAAGGACTTGCGCCGTTTGGCGCAGGACAACGCGGCCTACCGCAAGCAGGGCCGCGTCTGGGTCGAGGGCGATCACCTGTGCCGTGCTGCGCTGGCGCGCGGCTGGCGCCCGGTGATGACCGTATTTTCTGAGTCATATTGGCCTTTGGCGCAGGCGGAGATTGCGCAGGCAGCTCCAAAAAACATAGTAATTGCCGATGGGTTGATGGCCGGCATCAGTGGGCTGGAGTCGCCCGCGCCGCTGGCCTTCGTGCTGGGCCTGCCTGAAGCACCCGCGCTGGCGCCAGATGCCCCCAGCGTCGTGCTGGACCGCGTGCAGGACGCTGGCAACGTCGGCTCCATCCTGCGCAGTGCCGGGGCGTTCGGCTTTGGCCAGGTGCTGGCGCTGAAAGGCACGGCAGCCCTGTGGTCGCCCAAGGTGCTGCGGGCCGGCATGGGGGCGCACTTCGGCCTGCGCCTGGTCGAGGGACTGGCGCCGGGCGACCTGGCCGCGCTGCAGGTGCCGCTGGTCGTCACCAGCTCGCATCAGGGCGATTGGCTGCACCGCGCCGCCTTGCCCTGGCCGTGCGCCTGGGTCATGGGGCACGAAGGGCAGGGCGTGGGCTCGGCCTTGGCCGAGCGGGCGGCGCACGGCGTGCGCATCGCCCAGCCGGGGGGTGAAGAGTCGCTTAACGTCGCCGCGGCGGCGGCCATCTGCCTGCACGCCAGCGCCGCGCAAAACGCCACGCCCAACCGGGTTTAAGGCCTTGGCTTGACGGTGGCGGTGGCTACCTGCACGCTATAATCAGCAGCTTTTCTCGAAACCGCGTCGCCCGACCGCAGTCAAGGCCTTTTTCCACCTGAGATGAGCCGCGCGGCGCGCCGCGTGGCCAGGCAAGAGCGGGCGACCGTCAGACAACGGAGTACCCCGTGCTTTCCACCTTGAGCGGGAAACATCCCGCCGCCATCCTGGCCCTTGCCGATGGCACGGTCTTCATCGGTCAATCCATCGGTGCCGCCGGCCAGACGGTCGGCGAAGTGGTGTTCAACACCTCGATCACCGGTTACCAGGAAATCCTGACCGACCCCAGCTACTGCCAGCAGCTGGTCACGCTGACCTATCCCCACATCGGTAACTACGGCACCAACGCCGAAGACGTTGAAGCGGCCAAGATCCACGCCGCCGGCCTGATCGTGCGCGATTTGCCCCTGCTGGCCAGCAACTTCCGCAGCGACGCCTCGCTCAGCGACTACCTGCAGCGCGCGGGTGCCGTCGCCATCGCCGGCATCGACACGCGCCAACTGACGCGCCTGCTGCGCGACAAGGGCGCGCAAAACGGCGCCATCCTGGCGCTGGCCGCGGGCGAAGTCGCCGGGCAGGCGCAGATCGACGCCGCCCTGACCGCCGCGCGCGCCGTGCCGCCGATGAACGGGCTGGACCTGGCCAAAGTCGTCACCACCCACGCGCCCTACAACTGGGACCAGGCCGAATGGCAACTGGGCGAAGGCTACAGCGTGCAGGCTGCGCCGCGCTTCAAGGTCGTGGCCTACGACTTCGGCGTGAAGTACAACATTCTGCGCATGCTGGCCGAGCGCGGCTGCTCACTGACCGTGGTGCCCGCTCAAACGTCGGCGGCCGAGGTGCTGGCGATGCAGCCGGACGGCGTCTTCTTGTCCAACGGCCCCGGCGACCCGGGCCCGTGCGAATACGCCATCGCCGCAACGCGCACGCTGATCGACAGCGGCCTGCCGGTCTTCGGCATCTGCCTGGGCCACCAGATCATGGCGCTGGCCGCCGGCGCCAAGACCTTCAAGATGGCCAACAGCCACCACGGCGCCAACCACCCCGTGAAGGACCTGGACAGCGGCCGCGTCAGCATCACCAGCCAGAACCACGGGTTTGCGGTGGCGCTGGATTCGCTGCCTGACACGCTGCGCGCCACGCACGTCAGCCTGTTCGATGGCACGCTGCAAGGCCTGGAATTCAAGGGCAAGCCGGCGTTCTGCTTTCAGGGCCACCCGGAAGCGTCCCCCGGCCCGCACGACATTGGCTACCTGTTCGACCGTTTCATAGAAAACATGGCGAAGGCCGGCGCTGGTACTGCGCAGGCAGCTACACAAAAGGGAGTGACCACCGCATGAAGCTTTACAGCTTTCCGCAAGGCACGCTGGAAAAGGCCATCGCCAAGCGCATGATGACCATGGTGGCGCCGCACAAGGAATGGTTTGCCGACCGCTGGTCGCAAAAGCCGTACAAGAAATCGTTCATGGAGCTCAAAGCCATGCCACTGATCACCTTCGTGGCCAAGGGCAAGACCTGGACTGACGAAGAATTCAACGGTGAACTGGCCGCCTGGGACGTCAAGTTCTACGACGCCGAAGTCGAAGTCCTGCGCCCCATGGTCGAAGGCGACGGTCTGCTGCAGCTGATGCAGAAGAACGTGCCGGCCGAACGTGTCCAGGCGCTACTGCGCAAGCTGGACGAGGACCGTCATGCCTAATCAGGTGGTCGGCGGTGCGCGCGGTTTCCTGACGCGCCTGGGCTTGGCCGCCATCGTGGCAGGCGCGGGCTTGGCAGGCTGTGCGCCAATGGGAACAGGCATGGCCGCCCCGTCAACGGCGCGCGTCGACCGGCTGGCGGCGCTGTTCGTGCAGGCGGTGCCGGTTGGCTGGATGGTCGATCGGGTTGCAGCGCGCGACACGCAGTGGCCCTTCCAGAAATACCCAGGCCGATACACACCGACGCAACTGGCGTGCACGCGTGGCGAGTTGACCGCCGACAAGGTGTCGGCCACCCAGCACGCAGACGCGCGCGCGTTCGCGCGTCGCTATCCTGACCGGGTCGAAGAGTCGATCCAGGTGCTGGAAAGTGGGGCTGCCGAAGCCATGGGCCTGCTGATGCGTGCTGGCATGGGCGAGGCCATTTCCGGCCGAAAAGTCGATGCTGGCAGCGTTATGCGATCGCTCTCGGCTGGTCAGTTGCGTGCCTTTAACGAACTGGGCGAGGGTACTCAACATACCGAGCTGCGTCAGGCAATGCGCATCGACGAGCTCGCCAGCGGTGGTAGCCGCGCCCAGACGCACCAGCGTGGCGTGAGGTTGGGCCAGTCACTGCTTGTCGGTCCTATGCTGAGCGCCATGGAGCGCTGCCAGGTTTCGCCCGGCACGCTGTTCGACAAGGCCGGGACGCTGACGTGATCCCGCTGGTGGTGCGCTGGATGGCATGGATGGCGGCTGCGCTGGCGGCCGCACTGGCGGGCTGCGCCCGCCTGCCATTGACGGCGGAAAGACCACCAGAGGATCGCTTTGCCGATGCATTTGTCGAGTTGCTTCCCGTAGCGGCATTGATGGGCCATTCGGCCGAGCGCGACCCACGTTGGCCGTTGGGCGACAGGGCGCGCCTGGTCAGTGACGCGCAGCTGAGCTGCATGCGCCAGTCCCTTTCGCCAGCCGAAGTGCGTGCGTCGCAGCGCCAGGTGGCCCGCGACTATGCGCAAGCCCATGGGGGCACGCTTACGGCTGATCTCGAAGTTCTTGAAGACGGCGCCGCTCGCCTGATCGGTCAGGCCATGCGCGAAGGCGCGGGCCTGCCCATCGAAGGCGGCCGTGCGCCTGCTACGACAGCGGAAACGCGCGCGTTGGCGGCGTTTGCCCGCGACCCGCGGTATGCCAGTCTGCGCGAGGCCACGGGCTTGGCGCGTCTGGCTGGCGGCGAGCCCGCGCCTGCTGGTCAGCGCGGCAAGGACATTGCCAGCGCACTTACCGTCAATTTTCTGACCAACGCTTTCCTGCGTTGCCATATCCCGGTCAAGCTCTTGTATTGACCGCCAAGCCATGCCCAAACGTACCGATCTGAAAACCATCCTCATCATCGGCGCCGGCCCCATCGTGATTGGCCAGGCCTGTGAATTCGACTATTCCGGCGTGCAGGCCTGCAAGGCGCTGCGCGAAGAGGGCTACAAGGTCGTCCTGATCAACAGCAACCCCGCCACGATCATGACCGACCCGGCCACCGCCGACGTCACCTACATCGAGCCCATCACCTGGCAGACGGTCGAAAAGATCATTGCCAAGGAGCGCCCCGACGCCATCCTGCCCACCATGGGCGGCCAGACCGCGCTGAACTGCGCGCTGGACCTGTGGAAGAACGGCGTGCTGGCCAAGTACAACGTCGAGCTGATCGGCGCCACGCCCGAGGCCATCGACAAGGCCGAAGACCGCCTGAAGTTCAAGGAGGCCATGACCAAGATCGGCCTGGGCTCGGCGCGCTCGGGCATCGCCCACACGATGGACGAAGCCTGGGCCGTGCAAAAGCAGGTGGGCTTTCCCACCGTGATCCGCCCCAGCTTCACGCTGGGCGGCACGGGCGGCGGTATCGCCTACAACCCCGAAGAGTTCGAGACCATCTGCAAGCGCGGCCTCGAAGCCTCGCCCACCAACGAGCTGCTGATCGAAGAATCGCTGCTCGGCTGGAAAGAGTACGAGATGGAGGTGGTGCGCGACAAGGCCGACAACTGCATCATCGTGTGCTCGATCGAAAACCTCGACCCGATGGGCGTACACACGGGCGACTCGATCACCGTGGCGCCGGCGCAGACGCTGACGGACAAGGAATACCAGCTCATGCGCAACGCCAGCATCGCCGTGCTGCGCGAGATCGGCGTGGACACGGGCGGCTCCAACGTGCAGTTCTCGGTCAACCCGAAGGACGGCCGCGTCATCGTGATCGAGATGAACCCGCGCGTGTCGCGTTCGTCTGCGCTGGCATCGAAGGCCACGGGCTTTCCCATCGCCAAGGTGGCGGCCAAGCTGGCCATTGGCTACACGCTGGACGAACTGCGCAACGACATTACCGGTGGCGCCACGCCCGCCAGCTTCGAGCCGAGCATCGACTACGTCGTCACCAAGATCCCGCGCTTCGCGTTCGAGAAATTCCCCGCCGCCGACGACCGCCTGACCACGCAGATGAAGAGCGTGGGCGAGGTCATGGCCATCGGCCGCACCTTCCAGGAATCGTTCCAGAAAGCTCTGCGCGGCCTCGAAGTGGGCGTGGACGGTATGAACGAGAAGACCCAGGACCGCGAATGGCTCGAAAAAGAGCTGGGTGAACCCGGGCCGGACCGCATCTGGTTCGTGGGAGATGCTTTCGCCGCTGGATGGTCGCTGGACGAAGTGCACGCCATCACCAAGATCGACAAGTGGTTCCTGGTGCAGATCGAAGAGATCATCAAGATCGAGCTGGACCTGGACAAGCACACCGAAGCCTTGGGTGAGAAGGCGCTGGAAGCGCTCTCGAAAGAGGAGCTGCTCACGCTCAAACGCAAAGGCTTCTCGGACCGTCGCTTGGCCAAGCTGCTGAAGACCACCGACAAGGCCGTGCGCGAGCGCCGCCGCGCGCTGAACGTCCGTCCGGTTTACAAGCGCGTGGACACCTGCGCCGCCGAGTTCGCCACCAACACCGCCTACATGTATTCGACCTACGAGGTCGAATGCGAGGCCGCGCCCACCGACAAGAAGAAGATCATGGTGCTGGGCGGTGGCCCCAACCGGATCGGCCAGGGCATCGAATTCGACTACTGCTGCGTGCACGCCGCGCTGGCGATGCGCGAAGACGGGTACGAGACCATCATGGTCAACTGCAACCCCGAAACCGTGTCGACCGACTACGACACGTCCGACCGTCTGTACTTCGAGCCGCTGACGCTGGAAGACGTGCTGGAGATCGTCGACAAGGAAAAGCCCACCGGCGTGATCGTGCAGTACGGCGGCCAGACCCCGCTGAAGCTGGCGCTGGGCCTGGAAGCCGAGGGCGTGCCGATCATCGGCACCAGCCCCGACATGATCGACGCGGCCGAAGACCGCGAGCGCTTCCAGAAGCTGCTGAATGACCTGGGCTTGCGCCAGCCGCCCAACGCCACCGCCCGCACCGAGGCCGAGGCGCTGGAAAAAGCCGCCGCCCTGGGCTACCCCTTGGTGGTGCGTCCCAGCTACGTGCTGGGCGGCCGCGCCATGGAGATCGTGCATGAGCAGCGCGACCTCGAACGCTACATGCGCGAGGCAGTCAAGGTCAGCAACGACTCGCCGGTGCTGCTCGACCGCTTCCTGAACGACGCGATCGAATGCGACGTGGATGCGCTGTGCGATGGCCAGCGCGTGTTCATTGGCGGCGTGATGGAGCACATCGAGCAGGCCGGCGTGCACTCGGGGGACTCGGGTTGCTCGCTGCCGCCGTACTACCTCAAACAAGCCACGGTCGATGAGTTGAAGCGCCAGACCGCCGCGATGGCCAAAGCCCTGAACGTGGTCGGCCTGATGAACGTGCAGTTCGCCATCCAGGAAAAGCCGCAGCACGACGGCACCAAGCAAGACGTGATCTACGTGCTGGAAGTCAACCCGCGCGCCAGCCGCACGGTGCCCTTCGTCAGCAAAGCCACCGGCATTCAGCTTGCCAAGGTGGCTGCGCGCTGCATGGCAGGCCAGTCGCTGGATTCGCAAGGCATTGGTGCCGAGGTCACACCGCCGTACTTCAGCGTGAAAGAGGCCGTGTTCCCCTTCGTCAAATTCCCAGGTGTGGACACCATCCTGGGCCCCGAGATGAAGTCCACGGGCGAGGTCATGGGCGTCGGTAAGTCCTTCGGCGAGGCGTACGTCAAGGCCCAGATGGGTGCGGGCGAACGCCTGCCGCGCCCGCTGAAGGCCGACGGCACGCCCAGCGGCAAGGTTTTCCTGACGGTGAAGAACAGCGATAAGCCGCAGGCGGTGCAGATCGCGCGCGACCTGCACGCCATGGGCTTCGGCCTGGTCGCCACGCGCGGCACGGCGGCAGCCATCGAGGCGGCGGGCGTGCCGGTACAGACCATCAACAAGGTGACCGAAGGGCGCCCGCACATCGTCGATGCCATCAAGAACGGCGAGATCGTCATGGTGATCAACACCGTGGAAGAGCGCCGCAATGCCATCGCCGATTCGCGCCAGATCCGCACCAGCGCGCTGCTGGGCCGCCTGACCACCTTCACCACCATCGCCGGCGCCGAAGCCGCGGTGGAAGGCATGAAGTTCCTGGACAAGCTGGGCGTGATCTCGGTGCAGGAGATGCACGCGCAGCTGGCCTGATCCTGCCGGCGCGGCTTTCCCTGATCTGGCGCAGCAACCCTGTGCCGGGGTGCGGGAGCCTTGGGACCGCCCGAGGCATAATGTCGTCAGACACACACCGCCGAGGGGCAACGCTCGGCGGTGTTCGCATTTTTTATCTGGACTTAGAGACAAATGGCCACCATTCCCATCACGACGCGCGGCGCCGAGAAGCTCAAGGCCGAGCTGCATCGCCTGAAGACCAAGGACCGCCCGGAAGTCATCAACGCCATCGCCGAAGCGCGCGCGCAGGGCGATTTGAGCGAGAACGCCGAGTACGACGCCGCCAAGGACCGTCAAGGCTTCATCGAAGGGCGCATCAAGGAAGTCGAAGGCAAGCTGGCCGCCGCGCAGATCATTGACCCCACCTCGCTGGACGCAGGTGGCAAGGTGGTGTTTGGCGCCACCGTGCAGCTGGAAGAGGAAGACTCTGGCGAAAAGGTGACCTACCAGATCGTCGGTGAGGACGAGGCCGACCTGAAGCACGGCCTGATCAACATCGGCAGCCCGATTGCGCGTGCGCTGATCGGCAAGGTCGAGGGCGACAGCGCCGAAGTGCAGGCGCCCGGTGGCGTGAAGCACTACGAAATCATCGCCGTCAGCTACGTCTGAAAGCCCGCCCATGAAAGCGCGCTGCTCGCTCTTCGCCGCCGCCCTGTGGTGGGGGAGCCTCAGTGCGATCGGCTTTCTGGCGGTGCCGATGCTGTTTCGCCTGCTGCCCAGTGCGGCGCTGGCCGGCCAGACGGCCGCGCGGCTGTTTTCGGCGCAGACCTGGGTGTCGCTGGCCTGCGGCATCGTGTTGCTCGTCGCCTTGAAGCCAAAAGCGCCTGCGGTGCAGTCTGCATCTGCGCGGGCAGCTACGATTTTGGTAGTGCTGGGCATGCTGATGGCGATGATCGTCGAATACGGTGTGGCGCCGCGCATCGTGCTGCGCCAGAACCTGGCCGTGTGGCACAGCGTCGGCACGCTGATGTACGCTGTGCAATGGCTGTGCGCCGCCGCCGTGCTGTGGCGCCTGGCATCTCCACCGCGCGAGGCAAGCCATGAACAGTGAACCAATCGTAGAAGCCGATGCGTCGGACATGGCGCAGCTCAGCCCGCACGCCGAATGGACGGCAGCGGTCGAGGCCGGCAAGGTGCTGTTCTTCCCGCACCTGGGCTTTCAGGTGCTGCCCGAAGAGCGTGCGCTGCTGCGCGAAGACATGCTGAGCGAGAAGGCGCGCAACGTCAGCCTGGGCGCGGACGGCGTGCTGAAGGGCGCCGGTGGCAGCGCGGCCGACCAGGCGCAGCTGGCGGCCATGGTGGGGCGCTTTCGTGGGCAAGCGCTGCAGCTGGTGGACGTGCTGTTCCCCGAATACCGCGGCCTGCTGCGCGTGGCGCCGACCAGCTTTCGCCCCAAGCAGGTCGAAACGCGGGTGCAGTCCGTGCGCGCCGACGACCAGCGCATGCACGTCGATGCCTTCCCGTCGCGCCCCAGCTATGGCGAACGGCTGCTGCGCGTGTTCGCCAACGTCAACCCGGCCGGCGTGCCGCGGGTGTGGCGCGTGGGCGATTCGTTCGAGACGGTGGCGCGGCAGTTTCTGCCCAAGGCCAAGCCCTACAGCCTGTGGCAGGCCAAGGTGCTGAACGCCGTCAAAGCCACCAAGTCGCTGCGCAGCGAGTACGACCACTACATGCTGCAACTGCACGATTTGATGAAGTTTGACGAGGCCTACCAGAAGAACGGCACGCAGGTCACCATGCCGTTCCCGCCCGGCTGCCTGTGGGTCTGCTATTCCGACCAGGCCACGCACGCGGTGATGAGCGGGCAGTTCATGATGGAGCAGACGCTGTACCTGCCGCCCGGCAAGGAAGTCGACCCGCAGTCCAGCCCGCTGGCGATCCTGACGCGCATCTTCGAGCGTCCGCTGGTGGGCGTGGGGGCTGGCGCCGCGCGCTAGCGGGGCAGGGCGCCGGCGCCACGGCGCACGGGTCGCACGTGCCAGATTGCTACCAATAGCGTAGCTGGCCGCGCAGATAGCTCTAGGGCCAGAGGCCGAAAAACCTTGAAATTCCGGTAGTCGACCGTTGCGGGTGCGCTCCGGTGGTCACGCAAAAAAACAGGCGCCCCAGGGCGCCTGTTGGCGGTCAGGTCGCAGACGTTGCCGAGACCTGGGGTGATCCCCGCGCTCAGCCGCGCGAACGGCGGCGGCGCAGCGCCAGGCCGGCGACGGCGGCGCTGGTCAGCAGCAGCATCCATTCGTTCAGCGTCGGCACGGCGACGGGCGCGATCGGGCCGTTTGGCACGACGGTGGCAGCGGGCGACGGACCGGCGGTACCGAAGGTGCCCGACAGGTTGGCCGTGGTCGTGCAGCTGTACGTCTGGCCGTTGGTCATGCCGCTGAACGTGGCCGTGGTCGGCGTCGCGGGGGTGATACCGGTCTGCGTTTGGCTGTAGCCGCCCGGGCCGGTGCAGGTGACGTCGTAGCTGACCACCGTGGCGCCCAGCGGCAGGGTGGTCGGCGGCGTCAGCGTCACCGTCGCGGTGGTATCGCCCGGCGTGGCGGTGATGCCGGGCAGGCTGGCTGGTGTGATCGGCGGCATCACGGCCACAGGCGGGCTGGGCAGCGTGCTGATGCTTGGCGTGCCCGTGGCGTCGTCCTGCAGTTGGGCCACGGCCGTGCAGTCGTAGCCCTGACCCGCGACCATGCCCGACACCGTGATGGGGCCGGGAGCCGCACCGTTGCCCACCAGCGCCGTCCCGCCGCCGGTTGGCGTGCAAGTCACCGTGTAGGAAACGGGGCTATTCGACGGCGGGAGTGTCGCAGGCGGCGCGACCGTGACCGCCCCCGTTCCATCGACGCCGGTCACCGTCGGCACACGTGCCGCGTCAAAGGAAAAGGTAACTGTCACGCGGCCCGCGGTACCAGCCGCCGCGGCCGTTGCGTTTGCGCCTTTGCCACCGGCGCCGCCACCGTTAGGGTTGAGGGTCGCGCCCTCAACAGGCCCCAGGTCGCAGGACGGCCCGGTCAGGCCGCCAGCGGCATTCCAGTAGGAGTCCCGGGCAGCCATCGCAGCGCCGCGGTCAGCGCCAGAGAAGGTTCCGCCAGCACCGCCAGCACCGCCGCCGTTGACGGCGTCGGTATTGCCTGGCGCGCCGTTGCCCGGCGCGGCACAGGCGGCGGCTGCGGAAGCGAGCGCGGGCACTGGCACGAGAGTGGTGGCGGGGTTCGCCGCGGTGCTGGGCGGCGGAGCCACCGGACCACTGTAGGCTTCGTTGCCCGCCATGCCGATGCCGGTGTAGCCGATTCGCGTGATGAAAGCGCCGGTGGAACCGCCGCCGCCACCGCCGCCGCCGCCCGCACGCACCCAAACCGAGCTTCCCGCGATGTTGAGGGCCGATGCGCCGCCGCCCGCACCGCCGCCGCCACTTTGGACGTTGAGGCCGCCAGGGCCGCCTTGACCCGCGCCTATGCTGGCGTTCGTCGGCGTGGTGGTCGGACTGCGCGGGTCATTGGCGCCAAAGCCGCCGCCGGCGCCGACGACGATGTCGGCCGTGGCATACGGGGGGCCGACCTGGACCAGCCCGCTGACGCTGGAGCCCGCGGCACCTGCGCCCCCGACGGCAGAGTCCTTCCCGCCACCGCCACCGCCACCGCCGTTGACCACGAAGGTCATCACGTTGTACTGCGTGGTGTCGATTGAGGCGGCGTGCGGGCCGGCTGTAGTGAAGGTCTGGGCCAGCGCCGGCACCGCGGCGAAGGAGCTGCCCAGAAGCGTCAACAAGGCGGCACGGCGCACCGGTGTCATGACAAGAAGACGGGTTTTCAAGCTGAGATCTCCCTGCTGGCTAAAAAGTACGTAACGAAACCGTCATAAACGGTACTTAGTACGATTTTAGGCAGAGGTCGGCCACGCCCCTGAGGCCGCCGGTCGCTTGGCGGCGGCTGTCTTGATTTGCTCAAGCATTCGCCCGCCAGCTGTGTGGCGAGCGCAACAGTTGTCTAGCCCTTCCAGGCGTCCGCCACCCACAGCGCCGGCTGAATATGCGCAAAGCGCTTGTTGCGCTTGCCGGCCAGGGCGTCGGGGGGGTTGACTTCGCCGTGGAAGATGACGATGCGTGCGTTGGCGGGCACGAAAGGCGGCTTCCAGTAGTTGCTGGGCCAGGCGGGGATGCAGTGGTACTTGAAGCTGGGGCACCAGCCGGTGGGCCAGTAGTTCAGCTTGCCCTGGCCGTGCAGGTAGTGCGAGAGGAAGTCCTGCTCGTTGCGGTACTTTTGCTGCACTTCCGTCATGTGGGTGCGAAAGTACGCCAGCACGTCGGCGTGTGCGCCGAGTTCGAACCGGTAGACCGACGAATTGCCGGTGATGCGTTCACCAAAGCGCCAGAAGCGCGGGTAGTCGCGGATGATGACGAAGTTGCCCGGCTGGGTGAAAAAGTCGTCCAGCGGGCCGACCACCACCACGTCCAGGTCCATGAACAGCGCGGTGCCGCGCAGGCCGTGCAGATCGCCTTCAAACGTGGTCAGCTTCTTCCAGGCGCCGTCGCGCTGGCCGGGCTTCAGGTTCAGGTTGAGCGGCGGAATCGGCAGGCACTGTACTTCGGGCCGGACGCCGGTGCCGTCGTCGGTCAGGCAGACGAAATTGAAGTCGCCGCTGAGGTGCCGGCGCACCATGCCGTAGAGGCGGTTGACGTAGTCGGGGCCGTACTTGGTGCCCCATTTCATGCACAAAATGTGCCGTTGACGCAGATCAGACATGCGCTGGCAGCTATAAATTCAGGAGTAAGGCGTGACGTGCCGCCACGCCGGGGAATCAGTCGTTGCGGCCTTTCTTGACCGACTTCTGCTTGGGGTCCGAGCGTTTGACCTTGCCGCCTGTGGTTAGGCGCTGGTTGCCCAGCACGCGCACCACGCGCACTTCGGGCCGCTGGCCGCCGCGCTTGCTGTACTTCAGCACCTTCACGTCCTTGGGGCCGGCCATGCGGTCTTCGTCGGGCGCGCCGCGTTCCTTCTTGGGCTTGGGGCGCCACAGCACCAGCAGCTTGCCGATGTGCTGGACGGGCGCAGCGTTCAGCTCGTCGGCCAGTTGCTGGTAGATGGCGTCGCGCGCGGCGCGGTCGTCGCCCAGCACGCGGATCTTGATCAGGCCGTGGGCGTTGAGGGCAAGGTCGGTCTCCTTGCGCACGGCGTCCGTCAGGCCGTCGCCGCCGATCATGACCACGGGGTCGAGGTGGTGCGCCTCGGCGCGGTGGGCCTTGCGTTCAATGGGGGTGAGTTCGATCTGCGGCATGGGCGCGATTATCCCCTGCGGGCAAGGCGGCGCGCGGCGACAATCGGGGCATGAAGGTAAAAACCAAGAGCAAGAAGGTCAACAAGGCTTGGCTGAGCGACCACCTGAACGACCCGTACGTCAAGCTGGCGCAAAAGGAAGGCTACCGCGCGCGGGCGGCGTACAAGCTCAAGGAAATCGACGAAACGCTGAAACTGATCCAACCCGGCCACCGCGTGGTGGACCTGGGCAGCACGCCCGGCGCCTGGAGCCAGTACGTGCGCCGTCGCCTGTCGCCCGAGGGCGCGGCCGTGGGCGCGCTGAACGGCACCATCGTGGCGCTCGACATCCTGCCGATGGAGCCGATCGAGGGCGTGCAATTCCTGCAGGGCGACTTTCGTGAAGACGCGGTGCTGGCGCAGCTGTCCGACGCGGTGGGCGGCCAGCCGCTCGACGTGGTGGTGTCGGACATGGCGCCCAACCTGTCGGGGGTGGAGTCGAGCGACGCTGCGCGCATTGCCCATCTGGTGGAACTGGCGGTGGAATTCTCGCAAAACCACCTCAAGTCCGACGGCGCGCTGGTGGTCAAGGTGTTCCACGGCAGCGGCTACAGCCAACTGGTCAAGCTGTTCAAGGAGACCTTCAAGGTGGTCAAACCAATCAAGCCGAAAGCGTCGCGCGACAAATCGTCGGAAACCTTTTTGGTGGGCATCGGTCTGAAGCACGCCCGCGGGACGGCAAACGGGGCTTGATACCAGAAGTAACGGCGCGGGGCCACACGGGGCATCCCAAAGCCGCCAAAGCGCCAAAACCCTCGAAAAACCCGTTCTTGCCATGCTGACGCTGCTGCCGTCAGGCGGCCGCAAGAGGTTGAAAAGCCTAAAATCACCCGCATGTGCCCGGCATTGCCGGCATTTTGCTGACTGGAGCGTACGCCTTGAAGAATCAATGGTTCTCGAAGATTGCCGTGTGGATGGTGATCGCGATGGTGCTGTTCACTGTGTTCAAACAGTTCGACGGCGGCCGCTTGGCGAGCGCGCAGCACATGGTCTATTCCGAATTCCTCGACGAGGTGCGCAACAACCGCGTCAAGGAAGCCACCATCCAGGAAGGCCAGGGCGGGACCGACATCGTCGCCGTGATGAACGACGACCGTCGCGTGCGCACGCAGGCCACCTACCTGGACCGCGGGCTGGTGGGCGATCTGATTGCGCATGGCGTGAAGTTTGACGTCAAACCGCGTGAGGAAGGCTCGCTGCTGATGACCCTGCTGGTCAGCTGGGGTCCGATGCTGCTCTTGATTGGCGTGTGGGTGTACTTCATGCGGCAGATGCAGGGCGGCGGCAAGGGCGGCGCATTCAGCTTCGGCAAGTCCAAGGCCCGCATGCTCGATGAGAACAACAACCAGGTTACGTTTGCCGACGTGGCCGGCTGCGACGAGGCCAAGGAAGAAGTCAAGGAAGTGGTCGACTTCCTGAAGGACCCACAGAAATTCCAGAAACTGGGCGGTCGCATCCCGCGCGGCCTGCTGCTGGTTGGCCCGCCCGGCACCGGCAAGACGCTGCTGGCCAAGTCGATCGCCGGCGAAGCCAAGGTGCCGTTCTTCAGCATTTCGGGCTCCGACTTCGTGGAAATGTTCGTTGGCGTGGGCGCGGCCCGCGTGCGCGACATGTTCGAAAACGCCAAGAAGAACGCGCCCTGCATCATCTTCATCGACGAGATCGACGCCGTTGGTCGCCAACGTGGCGCGGGCCTCGGCGGTGGCAACGACGAGCGCGAGCAGACGCTGAACCAGATGCTGGTCGAGATGGATGGTTTTGAGACCAACCTTGGCGTGATCGTGGTGGCCGCCACCAACCGCCCCGACATCCTGGACGCCGCCTTGCTGCGCCCCGGCCGCTTCGACCGTCAGGTCTACGTGACGCTGCCCGACATCCGCGGCCGCGAGCAGATCCTGAACGTGCACATGCGCAAGATCCCGATCGGTCAGGACGTCAGCCCGAGCATCATCGCCCGCGGCACGCCTGGCATGAGCGGTGCCGACTTGGCCAACCTGTGCAACGAAGCTGCGCTGATGGCCGCACGCCGCAACGCGCGTGTGGTCGAGATGCAGGATTTCGAGAAGGCCAAGGACAAGATCTTCATGGGCCCGGAGCGCAAGAGCATGGTCATGCCCGAGGAAGAGCGCCGCAACACGGCCTACCACGAGTCCGGCCACGCCCTGATCGGCAAGCTGCTGCCCAAGTGCGACCCGGTGCACAAAGTCACCATCATCCCGCGCGGCCGTGCGCTGGGCGTGACCATGAGCCTGCCGGAAAACGACCGCTACAGCTACGACAAGGAATACATGCTGAACCAAATCAGCATGCTGTTCGGCGGCCGCATCGCCGAAGAAGTGTTCATGAATCAGATGACCACCGGCGCGAGCAACGACTTCGAACGCGCCACCAACTTGGCGCGCGACATGGTCATGAAATACGGCATGAGCGAAGCCATGGGCCCCATGGTCTATGCCGAGAACGAGGGTGAAGTGTTCCTGGGCCGCAGTGTGACCAAGACCACGAACATCAGCGGCGCGACCATGCAAAAGGTCGACGCCGAGGTGCGCCGCATCATCGACGAGCAGTACGCCCTGGCGCGCAAGCTGATCGAAGACAACCAGGACAAGATGCACGCCATGGCCAAGGCCCTGCTGGAATGGGAAACCATCGACGCCGAGCAGCTGGACGACATCATGGCCGGCCGCGCGCCGCGTCCGCCCAAGGATTTCACGCCGCGCACGCCTTCGTCGGGTGGTACGGGCGGACCGTCGCCGGAAGCCAAGCCGGCCGACCCATCGCCCAGCGCGGCCTGAAGGAGCGCAGCGCCAACTGCGCCCTACGTCGCGCAGAACGAGCGGGGCCGTGTGCCCCGCTTTTTTTATTTCTGGTATCCGACCGATTCACCATGCACTGGAAGACCACCCGATTCGATGTGGACCTGAGCGAGCCGCGTGTGATGGGCATCGTCAACCTGACGCCGGACTCGTTCTCGGACGGTGGGCGGTTTGACGACGCGCAGCGCGCGCTGCGGCATTGCGAACAGTTGCTGAAGGACGGCGCCGACATGCTGGACATCGGCGGCGAATCCACGCGCCCGGGCAGCGCGGGCGTGTCCGTGGACGAGGAACTGCGCCGCGTGCTGCCCGTGGTGCGCGAGGCGGTCAAGTTCAACGTGCCGGTGTCGGTGGACACGTCCAAGCCCGAGGTCATGGCGGCGGTGCTGGAACTGGGCGCCGACATCATCAACGACATCTGGGCCTTGCGCCGCCACAGCGCGGACGGCGGTCCGAGCGCACGCGAAGTCGTCACGGCGCACCCGGCCTGTGGCGTGTGCCTGATGCACATGCATGGCGATCCGCTGACCATGCAACTGCAGCCGATGGAAGGCGATGTGGTGCCCGAAGTGCTCCTTTTTTTAGAGCTGGCGGCGCAGAGTCTTCTAGGGGCGGGGGTGCAAAAGGCTCGAATCGCGTTCGATCCGGGCATTGGCTTTGGCAAGACGGTGGCGCAGAACTTCAGCCTGCTGGTGCGGCAGGCGGAGCTGATGCAGCCCGGTTTCCCGCTGCTGGTGGGCTGGTCGCGCAAATCGTCGCTTGGCGCGGTGGTCGCCGATAACGAAGGCGTGGCGCCAGCGCCCGCGGACCGTACGGGCGCGAGCGTGGCCGCCGCCGTGCTGGCCGTCGAGCGTGGCGCACGCGTGGTGCGCGTGCACGATGTGCGTGAGACGGTTCAGGCGCTGCGCGTGTGGCGTGCCATGGCTGCAGGCCAGAGGGCGCTGGTCTTGGCGAATTGAAACCAAGGCGCATCAGAGTTGGCTGATGTGGCGGTAGGTGTGCATCCGGTCGGCGCAGTGGATAATCCGCCACATCGATCAAAAACTATCAAAACAATAGCTGCCTGCGCAAGAGGGATAAGCACATGGGCCGTAAATTCTTTGGAACCGATGGCATTCGCGGTACGGTAGGCCAGCCTCCGATCACGCCAGACTTCGTGCTGCGTCTGGGCCACGCGGTAGGGCGTGTGTTGCGCCGCAGCCAGTCCCGGCCGGTCGTGCTGATCGGCAAGGACACGCGCATCTCGGGGTACATGCTGGAAAGTGCGCTCGAATCCGGCCTCAACTCGGCCGGTGCGGACGTGGTGCTGCTGGGCCCGGTGCCGACACCGGCCGTGGCCTACCTGACTCGCGCCCAGCGAGCCCATCTGGGTGTGGTGATCAGTGCCAGCCACAACCCCTTTGGGGACAACGGCATCAAGTTCTTCAGCAGTGCCGGAACCAAGCTGCCCGACCAGTGGGAGTTGGACGTGGAAGCGGCGTTGGCAGAGGAGCCGCAATGGGCCGACTCCGACCATCTGGGCCGAGCACGTCGACTGGACGATGCGGCGGGCCGCTACATCGAGTTCTGCAAGAGCACTTTCAGCCACTGGTTGTCGCTGCGCGGGTTGAAGCTCGTGATCGATGCGGCCCATGGCGCGGCCTATCAGATCGCACCCAAGGTGTTCCATGAACTGGGCGCTGAGGTCGTGGCCATTGGCTGCGCGCCGGATGGCTTGAACATCAACGATGGTGTCGGAGCGACCCATCCTGAAAATTTGGTCAAGGCCGTCCTCGCGCACGGCGCAGACTATGGGATTGCGCTCGATGGCGACGCCGACCGGCTGCAGATGGTCGATCGCACTGGGCGCCTGTTCAATGGCGACGAATTGCTCTACCTGCTGGCGGCCGATCGGCTGGCTCACCTGCGCGCCAAAGGCACCCAGCGCGGCCCGGAACTCGATGGCGTGGTGGGCACGCTGATGACCAACATGGCGGTGGAACTGGCGCTCAAGCGGCTGGACTACCAGTTCGTGCGCGCCAAGGTGGGCGACCGTTATGTCCTGGAAGAGCTGGCACAGCGCGGCTGGATTTTGGGCGGCGAGGGCTCGGGGCACCTGTTGGCGCTCGATAGGCACAGCACGGGTGATGGCCTGGTCTCCGCACTGCAGGTGCTGCGCGCCTGTGTGGCGAGCGGCAGCACGTTGGCCGAGCTGATGGGTGAGGTGCGACTTTTTCCGCAGACGCTCGTCAACGTGCGGCTGTCATCCGGCCAGGACTGGAAAGCCGCGCCGCAACTGCCCGCGGTCACAGAGGCCGTCGAAGCGGAACTGGGCGACAGCGGGCGCGTCCTGATCCGTCCGAGTGGGACCGAACCCGTGGTTCGTGTCATGGTGGAGGCGCGTGATGGTGCCCAGGCGCAGGCCTGTGCTGAACGGCTGGCGCAGGCGCTGCGGGGGCCCGCGTGACGGGCAGGGCCACGAACCGGGGCGACCAGCGGGTTTTGTCACGATGCGAGCCAAGCCGCATGCGTCTGAGGCGAACCGCGCGGGGATAATGAAACGGTGAAATCTGACGCACTGGCCTCGATGGAGGTCAATCTTTCCGAGAGCGACGGGGTGCGCTATCTGCACCTGGGCACCGAGTGGGTACAAGGGTCGATGCGCATCAAGGCGCCGTTCGATCTTGACCTTGAATACGTGCAGCGGATGATGGCCTGGCTGCTGTTCATGCCGGCGGAGTCGGTGGCGGGGCGGCACGCCATGCAGTTGGGTCTGGGCGCGGGTGCCATCACCAAGTTTTGCTACAAGAAGCTGCGCATGACCTGCACGGCAGTGGAGATCAATCCGCGCGTCGCCGACGTGTGCCGCGCCTGGATGCGTCTGCCGCCGGAAGATGAGCGTTTGCGCGTCGTCATCGGTGATGCGGCGCGCGAGATTCGCGATACGCAGTGGCTTGGCGCTGTCGATGCCCTTGCCGTCGACCTGTACGACGACGAGGCCGCGGCGCCGGTGCTGGACAGCACCGATTTCTACGCCGATTGCCGCCGCTTGCTGACCGAAGACGGCTGCATGACGGTCAATCTGTTTGGCCGCACCGCCAGCTTCGACCGCAGCGTGAACCACATTGCGGAAGTGTTTGGCGCAAGTGCTGTGTGGGCGTTCAAGCCCACGCGCGAAGGCAACGCGGTCGTGCTGGCGCAACGCACACCGACGCGCCCCAAGCGCGCTGCCCTGGAGGCGCAGGCCGACGTGATCGAAGCGCGCTGGGGCTTGCCGGCGCTCAAGTGGCTCAAGGTTTTCAAGGCTCTCGAAAAATGACGCGCAGTACCCGGCCCGCACCATTGGCCCCAGTGCCGACGTACCATGGCCCCGTCCAGTGGCGACACTTGGTCGAATGGTTGCGCGAGGACGGCGTCATCTCGCCCGATGAGGCCGAGCGCACCATCGCTCGGTGCTCGCAGGCCGAAAGCGCACAGCCCGCGCTGGTGCGCCTGGCGGCGGTGAGCATTCAGCGCGTTGCCGATGGGCAAGCGCTCGATGTGGAGGCGCTGACGCAGTTTCTGGCGCGCCGGGCAGGACTGGACTATCTGCGCGTCGACCCGCTGAAGGTGGATGCGGGCAAGGTCGGCGAGGTGATGAGCGCCAGTTACGCCGAGCGGCACAAGGTGCTTCCCGTCATGGTCAGCCCCGGGGAAGTGGTGATTGCGACCAGCGAGCCGTTTGTCGATGACTGGGTTGGGGAAGTCGAGCGGCAGGTCCGGCGCAAGGTGCGGCGCGTAGTCGCCAATCCTGCCGAGATCAAGCGCTATACCGCTGAGTTCTTTGCGCTCGCGAAGTCGGTTCGCGCAGCGCTCAAGAGCGGCGGCTCTACCGGTGCCACCAGCTTCGAGCAACTGGTCGAACTCGGCAAATCCGGCAAGCAACTCGACGCGAACGATCAGGGCGTGATCCAGGTCGTCGACTGGCTCTGGCAGTACGCCTTCGATCAGCGCGCCAGCGACATCCATTTGGAGCCGCGCCGTGACCAGGGCGTGATCCGTTTTCGCATCGATGGCGTGCTGCACCCCGTGTACCAAGTGCCACCGGGCGTGATGAACGCCATCACCGCCCGCGTGAAGCTGCTGGGGCGGATGGACGTGGTTGAGCGTCGGCGACCGCAGGACGGTCGCATCAAGACACGCGGGCCGAGCGGCGACGAATTCGAGATGCGGTTGTCCACGCTGCCCACGGCGTTTGGCGAGAAGCTCGTCATGCGCATCTTTGACCCCGATACGGCGGTCAAGGATTTGTCGGCCCTGGGTTTCACGCCGCACGATGCCGAGCGGTGGGAGGCGTTGGTCGGTCGCCCACACGGCATCATTCTGGTGACCGGTCCGACCGGGTCAGGCAAGACGACGACGCTGTACTCCACTTTGCGCCGCGTGGCGACGGAGTCGGTCAACGTCAGCACCATTGAGGATCCGATCGAGAAGATCGACCCGGCGCTGAACCAGACCCAGGTACAGCCGCAACTGGATTTCAGTTTCGCCGAAGGCGTGCGTGCCCTGATGCGGCAAGACCCTGACATCATCATGATCGGCGAGATTCGTGACCTTGAAACGGCCGAGATGGCGGTCCAGGCAGCGCTGACGGGTCATCTGGTATTCAGCACGTTGCACACCAACGATGCACCATCTGCGCTGACGAGATTGATGGAGCTGGGTGTCCCAGCCTATTTGCTCAACGCCACCATCCTCGGGGTGCTGGCGCAGCGGCTGGTTCGGACGCTTTGCCCGGCCTGCAAGCAACCGGACGAACGTGGCACGACCGAGTTGCTGGCCGAAGCGGTCAAGCCCTGGAAGATCAACAGCGGCAATTACCGGCCCTACAAGCCCGTTGGATGCGTCGATTGCCGCATGACTGGTTACCGCGGCCGGATGGGCATCTATGAACTGCTCTCGGTGACCGAGGCATTTCGCGCCTTGGTGCATGCGGACGTCGGCATGGCCCCGCTGCGCAAGCAAGCCGTGATCGATGGCATGCGCCCCCTGCGCCTTGCCGGCGCCATGCGCGCCGCGGAAGGCCTCACCACGCTGGAAGAAGTGATCGCTGCGACGCCACCGCTTGTTTGATCAGACAGCAGCGCACGCGTCGCCTGCGCGACAGGTGCGCACCGCGCTCGGCCAGTGAGCGCGTCTTGCCATAGGGGTAATCCCGATCCGAGGTAGGTGAAATCCACATCGGGGCGCGTTCATCTGCTCGTCACAATGGCCGCTGAAATCGGCATCTGAGGAGATAACGCGTGCGCATAAAAAGTCAGAAAGACTTTTTCGCTGGCCTCTTGTACATGGGCATCGGCGTTGCCTTTGCCTGGGGGGCAACGAATTACACGATCGGTGACGGGGCCCGCATGGGACCTGGCTACTTTCCCTTGCTGCTAGGCATTGTCCTGGCGGTGATCGGGGGCATTGTGATGTTTCGAGCCCTGGTGGTAGAGACGGCCGACGGCGAGCCGATCGGACGGTGGGCCTGGAAACCTTTGGTCATGATCATCCTGGCCAACTTCGTGTTCGGCATTTTGCTGGGCGGCATTCCCAGCCTTGGCATTCCAGCGATGGGGTTGATTGCCGCGATCTACGGTCTGGTCTTCCTTGCGGCCCTGGGCGGCAGCGAGTTCAAGTTTGTCGAAGTGCTGATACTCGCCACGATCCTCGCTGTGGGTAGCTGGTTTGCGTTCGTATGGGGCTTGAACCTGCAGTTCCAGGTTTGGCCGAGCTTCATCTCCGGTTGAGCGCGAGGGGACCAACACCATGGATTTGATCAACAACCTCTCGCTCGGGTTCTCCGTCGCCTTCACGATGCAGAACCTGTTGTACGCGTTCATTGGCTGCCTGTTGGGCACGCTGATCGGCGTGTTGCCCGGCGTCGGCCCGGTGGCGACCATCGCCATGTTGCTGCCCGCCACCTACGCGCTGCCTCCGGTGGCGGCGCTGATCATGCTGGCTGGCATCTACTACGGCGCGCAATACGGGGGCTCCACCACGGCCATTCTGGTCAACCTGCCAGGTGAATCGTCGTCCGTGGTGACGGTGATCGATGGCTACCAGATGGCTCGAAAAGGGCGCGCGGGGCCAGCACTGGCGGCGGCGGGCATCGGCTCGTTCATCGCCGGCTGCGTCGGCACCCTGATTCTGGCGGGCTTTGCTGCGCCGCTGACGGAAGTCGCCTTCAAGTTCGGCCCGGCCGAGTACTTCTCGCTGATGATTCTGGGCCTGATCGGTGCCGTTGTGCTGGCTTCCGGCTCGCTGATCAAGGCGATCGGCATGATCGTGCTGGGTCTGCTGCTGGGCTTGATCGGGACGGACGTCAACTCAGGAGTGGCGCGCTACTCGTTTGATATTCCCGAATTGACCGACGGCATTGGCTTCATCGTGATTGCTATGGGTGTGTTCGGCTACGGCGAAATCATCGCCAACCTGTCCAACCCTTCCGAGCAGCGCGACGTGTTCACCGGCAAGGTGGAGCACATCTACCCGACCAAGGAAGACTGGAAGCACATGGCGCCCGCCATTCTGCGTGGGACAGCACTGGGCTCTGCCCTGGGCATCCTGCCGGGTGGTGGTGCGATGCTGTCGGCATTTGCGGCGTACACCATCGAGAAGAAGACCAAGCTGAAGCCCGGTGAGGTGCCCTTCGGCAAGGGCAACATCCGTGGCGTTGCTTCGCCGGAATCTGCCAATAACGCCGGTTCGCAGACCTCGTTCATCCCACTGCTCACGCTGGGCATTCCGCCCAACGCCGTGATGGCGCTGATGGTGGGTGCGATGACGATCCACAACATCCAGCCTGGCCCGCAGGTGATGACCAGCAACCCCGAACTGTTCTGGGGCCTGATCGCCTCGATGTGGATCGGCAACGCCATGCTGATCATTCTGAACCTGCCGCTGATCGGCCTGTGGATCAAGTTGCTGACGGTGCCCTACCGCTGGTTGTTCCCGGCGATCGTGCTGTTCTGCGCGATCGGTGTGTACTCGACCAACAACAACACCTGGGATGTGTGGATGGTGGGCTGGTTCGGCATCATCGGTTACATCTTCATCAAGCTCGGCATGGAGCCGGCCCCGCTGCTGCTGGGCTTCATCCTGGGGCCGATGATGGAAGAGAACCTGCGGCGTGCCTTGTTGCTGTCGCGTGGCGACTGGAGCGTGCTGGTCACGCGCCCGCTGTCTGCCACGTTGCTGGGCCTGGCGGTGCTGCTGCTCATCATCGTGCTGCTGCCGGCGGTCAAGAAGAGCCGCGAAGAGGCTTTCGTCGAAGAATAGCGTTCCGGCGCTTTCACCAAAACGGCACCTTCGGGTGCCGTTTTCACTGATGCAGTGTGCTGGCCCTCAGAGACAATCGCGTCTTTCGGCCCGCCCGCTACCCGCTGCACCGCATGTCCATCGCGCACCTTCAGAAGCAAGTCCTGCACGACGAGTTGCACGCGCGCCCTCCGGAAGCGCTGAACGCTCCGCTGAGCGTCTGGCACTGCGTCCTGTGGTCAGATGCCAGGGCGCGAGAGCTGAGCCGTGAGCACCTGGAGGCCTTGTTGATCGGGCGAGGGCTGCCGCCCATGGCGGCGGACGCGAATTTTCATCGCGTGCACCTGGACGGCGTCACGCTGCGTTGGGAACAGCACACCGAATTCGTGTGCTGGACTTTCTTCCAACCAATGGCATCGGCCGAAGTCGACGCGTTGTTGGCCGGCCAACCGCCGGTGCCGGCGCTCGGCTTGTCCCGCGAGTGGCTGGACGGCTTGCCAGGGGATTGCGTGACGCGCCTGTGCGTCTGGGCGGTACCGCGCCCACGTGACGGCCTATCGGGCGCCTTGCGAGCGTTGTTTGATCCCGGCAGCGTGACTGGCTCCTCGGTGATCAGCCACAGCTCTGATCTGCATACCGATATGCGTGTTCAGGCCGACGGTTGCATCCGCATGCTCGTCTTGCTGGGTGAGGTCGGGCCTGGGCCGGTGACTCCCCGCCGGCTGGGCCGGCTCGTGCAGCGCCTGCTGGACATCGAGACCTACCGGGCGGCTGCGCTGATGGGGTTGCCGGACGCGCGCGCGTCAGGCAGTTGGTTGTCGCAAGGCGAGAAGGAACTGGCGGAACTGGCTCAATTGGTGCGCGATGCGTCGCCAGCCGATGAAACGGCCTTGCTTGATCGGCTGACCCGGCTGGCCGCGCAGCTTGAAAGCCGCTATGCCGCCACGCACACCCGCTTTTCGGCCAGTGCGGCGTATTTTGCGCTGGTCGAGCAGCGCCTGGCCGACATCTCGGAACAGCGCCTTCCCGGCATGCAATCGCTGCACGACTTCATGCAGCGGCGACTGATGCCTGCCATGCATACCTGCGCGTCGGCGGACCGCAGGCAGGCGGCTTTGTCTCAACGCATTGAACGGATCAGTGGCTTGCTTCGCACCCGCGTGGAGGTGGAGCAGCAGCAATCCAGCCGTGCCTTGCTGGCCGGCATGACGCGGCGGCAGGACCTGCAGCTCAAGCTGCAGTCCACCGTCGAAGGGCTGTCGGTGGCGGCGATCTCCTATTACGTGCTCGGCCTGCTGGGCTATGTGCTCAAGGGCGCGCAGAAGCTCGGCTGGCCCTTCAGCGTGGAGGCGAGCATCGCGGTGGCGGTGCCCCTGGTGGTGTTGGCGGTGTGGTGGTCGCTGCGGCGCCTGCACCATCGCATCGCCGGACACGCTGAGCGCGCCAATGGCGACCACGGCGAGCTTTGACTTTCGATTCTGGGAAACCCATGTTCAGCTACACCCATCCGTACCCGAGTGCGCGTCTGCCTGTGTTTGCGCGCAACCTGGTGGCGACGTCGCAGCCACTGGCGGCGCAGGCGGGTCTGCGCATTCTTCAGCAAGGGGGCAATGCGGTCGATGCGGCCATCGCGACCGCCGCGGCCATGGCGCTGTGCGAACCCACAGGCAACGGGCTGGGCAGCGACGCTTTCTGCATCCTTTGGGACGGACAGCGTCTGCACGGGCTGAACGCCGCGGGACCCGCACCAATGGCTTGGGATCGCCGCTATTTCGTCAAGAAGTACGGTTCGGCAGCGGCTGCCCCGCCGTTGCGCGGCATCGACAGCGTGACCGTGCCGGGCGCGATCGGTGGCTGGGCGGCGCTGAGCCAGCGCTTTGGTCGCCTGGCACTGAGCCAGGCGCTGGCGCCTGCTGCCGAAATCGCAGAGCGGGGCTATGGCGTACCGGTGATCGTCCAGCAGAAATGGGCTGCCGCCGCGGCCGAATTGGGGAGTCAGCCGGGCTTCAGCCAGGCCTTCATGCCCGGCGGGCGCGTACCCAAGGTTGGCGAGCTGTTTCGGATCCCGCAGGCGGCGCGTGCTTTGCGGCTGATCGGGGAGACCGACGGCAAGGCTTTTTACGAGGGCGAGGTCGCGCAAGCCATTGAGCGCTTTATCGCAGCCCAGGGTGGGGCCTTGCGCCACTCCGACCTAGCGGCCTACCAGCCGGAGTGGGTCGAGCCGCTGGCCATGGACTACCGTGGCTACACGCTGCACGAGATCGGCCCGAGCACCCAGGGCATCGCCGCGTTGATGGCGCTGGGCATGCTGGCGCATTTCGACGTGCGGGCGTTGGGGCTCGATACCGCCGCCGCGTACCACGTGCAGATCGAGGCGATGAAGCTCGCCTTTGCCGACGTGTACCGCCATGTCGCCGAGCCTTCGTCGATGGCGGTGACGGCTACGCAAATGCTGGATGCCTCGTACCTCCAAAGCCGTGCGAGACTGATCGACATGCACCGTGCGCAGGATTTCGGCCCTGGCCTGCAGCCGTCTGGCGGCACGATCTATCTGACGACCGCGGACGATAGCGGCATGATGGTCAGCTTCATCCAGAGCAACTACCTCGGCTTTGGCTCGGGCTGCGTCGAGCCGGAGTTCGGCATCAGCCTGCAGAACCGCGGTCACGGCTTCAGCCTGCAACCCGGCAGTCCGAACGAGGTGGCGCCAGGCAAGCGGGCGTTTCACACGATCATTCCCGCATTCGTGACCCGCGCCGGTCAGCCGGTGATGAGCTTTGGCGTCATGGGTGCGCACATGCAGCCGCAGGGCCACGTGCAGACGCTGGTGCGCATGGTCGACTTCGACCAGAATCCCCAGGCCGCCTGCGACGCGCCGCGCTGGCGTGTGAACCCCGGGCTCAGCATTAACCTGGAGCCCACCGCGCCCGCCGCCGTGGCCGAGGGCCTGCGTGCGCGCGGCCACCAGATCGCCGCCACCAACGATGTGTACCAGGACTTCGGTGCTGGCCAGTTCATCTGGCGTCTGGGCGTCCCCTACACCGCGGGCTACGTCGGCGCCAGCGACCCGCGCCGCGACGGTCAGGTGGCGGGGTACTGACTTCGCTCCGGAAAGCTGGAAGGTTGGCAACAGGTTTGACGTCAAATACGACGGTAGCGCAGGTGGATATTGCGCAAACAGCTAGCAATAGAGTAGCAATCGGCGTCGCCCTGGCAGCCGCAGGCGCCATCGCGTTCAGCGGCAAGGCGATCATCGTCAAGCTGGCCTACCGCTACGGCGTGGATGCGGTCACGCTGATCATGTACCGCATGGTGTTTGCACTGCCCTTCTTCCTTGGCATGGCCTGGTGGGCCGGACGGGGCAAGCCGCCATTGACGGGGCAGGACTGGCTCGGTGTGGTGGGGCTCGGCTTTTCTGGCTACTACCTGTCCAGCATGCTCGATTTCGCCGGCCTGCAGTACATCAGCGCCAGTCTGGAGCGCTTGATCCTGTACCTGGGCCCGACGCTGGTGCTGCTGCTGAACTGGGCGGTCAAGGGGCGCCGCGTAGCACGCGCCCAGCTGCTCGCCATGGCCGTGAGTTACGCGGGCGCGCTGCTGGTGTTCGGGCTGGAGCTGCGGCTGGTGCCCAGCAGCGCCACGGCCTGGGGTGCCTTGCTGGTGTTTCTGTCGACGGCCAGCTATTCGGTCTACCTGTTCTTCAGCGGTGAATTGGTGCAGCGCATCGGCGCGCTGCGCCTGGGCGGCTGGGCCACCGGCGTGGCCTGCCTGTTCTGCATCGCACAGTTTCTGCTGCTGCGCCCGTTGTCGGCCGCGCAGGTGGCGCCCGAGGTGTTGTGGCTGTCGCTGATCAATGGCACGCTGTGCACCGCGGCGCCGGTGCTGATGGTGATGATGGCCGTCGAGCGCATCGGGCCCGCCATGGCCGCGCAGGTCGGCATCGTGGGGCCTCTGGCGACCATCGGCATGGGCATCGTGGTGCTGGACGAACCCTTCACGCCCTGGCTGGTCGCAGGCACCGCGCTGGTGGTGGCGGGCATCTACCTGTTCACCCGCGCCGGGCGGGCAGTTCGCTAACATTGCTACAAAAAGAGAAGCTGTCTGCGCAGATGTGCCATGCGCTGGCGATCAATTTGATGCATGATCGCTTCATGCGGCACCAGCGGCCGCGGACTTCCCATCACGAAAGGACGACAAGCATGGACTTGGGTATTGCAGGCAAATGGGCGTTGGTCGGCGGCGCCAGCAAGGGTTTGGGGCGCGGCTGCGCCGAAGCGCTGGCGGCCGAAGGCGTGAACGTGGTGCTGGTCGCGCGCGGCGCCGAGGCGCTGGCCAAGACCACGGCCGAGATTCAGGCCGCGCACCCCAAGGTGCAGGTGCAGATGGTGGCCGTGGACATCACCACGGCCGAAGGCCGCGCTGTGGTGTTCGCACACCACGCCGACTTCGACATCGTGGTGACCAACGCCGGTGGGCCGCCGCCCGGCGCGTTCCGCGACTGGAGCCGCGACGACTGGATCAAGGCGGTGGACGCCAACATGCTGACGCCGATCGATCTGATCAAGACCACCATCGACGGCATGATCGCGCGCGGCTTTGGGCGCATCGTCAACATCACGTCCAGCGCGGTGAAGGCGCCCATTGACATCCTGGGCCTGTCCAACGGCGCGCGTTCGGGGCTGACCGGCTTCGTCGCCGGCGTGGCGCGCAACCCGGAGATCGCGGCCAAGGGCGTGACCATCAACAACCTGCTGCCCGGCAAGTTCGACACCGACCGCCTCGCCGGCACCATGGTCGGCGCGGCCAAGAAGACGGGCAAGTCGATCGACGAAATCCGCGCCCTGCAGGCCGGCCAGATCCCGGCCAAGCGCTTCGGCACCGCGGCCGAATTCGGCGCCGTGTGCGCCTTCCTGTGCAGCCAGCAGGCCAGCTACCTCACCGGCCAGAACATCCTGCTGGACGGCGGCGCCTACCCGGGCACCTACTGATGGGATTTTGGCGGCACCGCGCCGGATGGCGTGGCGCGGGCCGCCGTGTCAGGCGCCCAGGGCCTGGCGGATCTGCTCGATCAGCGACTTTTCCGCATCGCTCAGCCGCGTGCCGCCAAAGCCCAGAAAACCGCCTTCGGTCGACGCCATCGCCACTTTCTCGGCCACGCCCAGCGCCCATTCGCGGTACTGCGCGGCCTGCGCCGGGTCGACCTTGCTGTTCAGCAACTGAGCGGCTTCACGCGCGTCTTCCAGCGTCTGCGCGGTCAGCTTCTCGGCGGAGGTGATCTGCTTGTCCTTCATGCGGGCCATGGCCCAGTCGCGCGTCTTGCGGGCCTGGTCCAGCTCGGCACTCTTATCGGCGGCAGAAGGGTCCGGCACGATGGCCTGGATCAACTCGTTGTCGGGGTAGTTCTTCACACCCGACATCAGCGCCTGGCCGGAGGCAAACATCTCCTTGCCGGTGCCGAACAGCCCGCTGCGCCCGGCAAAGGCCACGGCCGAACCGATGGATTGGGGCAGGGCGGCCAGCAGTTGCAGTTCGTCTTCGCTCAGGTTCAACGCCATGAGGGTCTCCGTGGGATGGCACAAACCGCCGAGTCTACGAAGTCGCGGCGTTGCCCGCTGTAGGCCGCGACCGTCAACTTCAGCGCCGCGACGACACCACGATGCCCGCCACGATCAGCGCGAAGGCGATGGCGTGGTACCAGCGCGGCGATTCGCCCAGGAACAGCGTCGACATGATGGCGGCGAACACCGGCGTGAGGTTGGAGAAAAAGCCCGCCACCGCGGGCCCGGCGCGCTGCACGCCCATGCCCCAGCAGCGGTAGGCGATGACCGCGGGGCCGATGGCAACAAAGGCCAGGATTGCCGCCAGCGGCCAGCCCCAGTACAAGCGCCCGCTACCCAGCGCCCATTCGCCCCCGGCCAGCGCGCCCGACCACGCCAGGCCGTACACCATCTGCGCGAGCAAAAAGGCGGCCCAGTCGGCGCGGATGCCGTCGGGTTCGGCCCGGCGCGACAGCAGCCATGAATACCAGGCCCAGCAGATCGACGCGGCCAGCATGTACAGATCGCCCGGCACCAGGCGCAGGCGCGCCAGTTGGGCCAGATCGCCCCGCGCCAGCACCAGCGCCACACCGGCGATGGACAGCGCCACGCCGGCAAGCTGTTGGCGCGACACCGGCGCCTGAAAGAACAGGCGGCCGATGGCCAGCATCCACAGCGGCATGCTCGACGCCACCAGCGTCACGTTCAGCGGCGTGGAGGTCTGCAGCGCCAGGTACTGCAGCGCGTTGTACAGGCCCACGCCCAGCAGACCCAGCAAGGCAAAGCGCCGCCAGTGCGTCCATATCCCACTTCCGCTTCGCAGCACCCAGCCGCCCAGCGGCAGCAAGATGAGAAAGGCCAGCGCCCAGCGAAAGAAGTTGAGCGTGACCGGCGAAATCAGGTCCACCGCGACGCGGCCGACGACGGCGTTGGCGGCCCACAGAAAGGGCGGAATGGTCAGCAGCGCGGCGGCCGCAGGGGTCAGGCGGGATGAAGACATGCGTGACGCCAATGGTGCCACGATGGCCACGCGCCCATCGCAGGCGTGGCAACATCGGCGGTTCTGTCCCCATCCATTCCTGAGGAAATAACGCATGGCCCTGACCGTCCAGATCGATCAACCCGGTGGCCCCGAAGCCATGAAGCTGGTGGACCTGCCCGTGGGCGAGCCCGGCCCCGGCCAGATCCGCATCCGCCACGAAGCCATCGGCCTGAACTACATCGACGTGTACCAGCGCACGGGGCTGTACCCGTTCCCGATGCCGCTGACGCTGGGCATGGAAGGTGCCGGCGTGGTCGAAGCCGTGGGCGAGGGCGTCACGCACCTGAAGGTGGGCGACCGCGCGGCCTACGCCAGCAACCCGCCCGGCAGCTACAGCGAGGCGCGCGTCATGCCCGCGCTGGCGGTGTGCAAGCTCCCTGAAGACATCGGCTTTGACACCGCCGCCGGCATGATGCTCAAGGGCTTGACCGCGCAGTACCTGCTGCGCCGCACGCTGCCGGTGGGTGGCCTGCAAGCGGGCGACCAGATACTGTGGCACGCGGCCGCGGGCGGTGTCGGCCTGATCGCCTGCCAGTGGGCCAAGGCGTTGGGCTACGAATTGATTGCCACGGCCGGCTCGGACGAGAAATGCCAGCTGGCTCTGGCCAATGGCGCGGCCCACGCCATCAACTACCGCACCGAAGACTTCGTGGCGCGCGTGAAGGACATCACCGGCGGCCAGGGCGTGAAGGTGGTGTACGACTCGGTCGGCAAGGACACCTGGGCCGGCTCGCTGGAATGCCTGCGCCCGTTCGGTCTGATGGCCAGCTTTGGCAACGCCAGCGGCCCGGTGCCGCCGTTCGCGCCCGCGGTGCTGGCGCCCAAGAGCCTGTACGTGACGCGCGCCACGCTGTTCACCCACATTGCTACGCGCGAGAACTGCCAGGCCATGGCGGACGATTTGTTCCAGGTGGTGCAAAGCGGCAAGGTCAAGATCCACATCGAGCAGCGCTTTCCGCTGGCCGATGTGCAGGGCGCGCACCGCCTGCTGGAGGCGCGCAAGACCACCGGCTCGACCATTCTCCTGCCCTGACCGGCGCGTGCCATGGGCTGTTGGCTGATGCGGCATTTTCAAGCCAGATCGGCCTCCAGCCTTACAGCAGATTGCGCAGCCAGCTACTGTATTGATAGTAAGAGGGGCTCGGTGAAGCGGTAGCCGAGGCCCCGGCAGGCCAGCCGGTCAGCCGTTCAGCTTGCGCACCTTGAAGGCCAGCATGACCAGCAGCACGCCAAAGATGAAGGCGTAGGCGGCAATGATCCAGGCCACGGCCAGCGCACCGGCGCCCGGCCGCGCGACCAACAAGCCGCCGAACACGATCGACAGCAAGCCGCTCAGGCCCATCAGCCATTCGCCCTGGATTTCCTTGCGCAGCCGGATCGCCGCCACGATCTGCAGCACGCCCGTGATGACGGCCCAGGCGGCGATGTACATCAGCAGCACCAGGCCGGTGATGCCGGGGTTGATGAAGGTCAGCACGCCAACGGCCACGCTGACCAGGCCCCACAGCAGCAGCACCCACCAATGGCGGTGTTCCTGACGACCGGAAAACGCGGCCCAGATGCCCAGAATGCCGTCCGCCAGCACGTAGATGCCGAACACCAGCACCAGCGCCGCCAGAGAAATTGCGGGCTGCATCCAGGTCAGCACCGCGAACACGATGGCGACGATGCCGCGCAGCAGCAGCACCCACCAGTTGCGGGCCATACCAGCGGCGAGGTCGGTGGCGGGCAGGCGCGGCATGGAGGGCTCCCTGGAGTGAACGCGGAAACCCAATGTACTCCCGGGCGTTGGGCGGTGGCACCCCGCGCCTGTCATCCAAGCGCCCGCGCGAATGTCAGCGCGTGCGCCGCACGCGCAGTATCTCGTCCAGGATCAGGCCGATGGCACCCGCCGTGATGGCGGCGTCCGCCACGTTGAACGCCGGGAAGTGGCCGCCGCGGAAGATGCCACCGAGGAAATCCCAGTGGAAGTCCAGAAAGTCCACCACGTAGCCGTGCATCATGCGGTCAAGCACGTTGCCCACCGCGCCGCCCAGGATCATGCTCAGGCTGAACGCGAACAGTTTCTGCCCCGCGTGCGAGCGCAGCAGCCACACGATGAAGCCCACCGCCGCCAGCGCCAGCGCGATGAAGAACCAGCGCTGCCACCCGCCCGCGCCAGCCAGGAACGAGAACGCCGCGCCCGTGTTGTGCGCCCGCACGACGTTGAAAAAGCTAGTGACGTAGGTGCTGTCGCCCAGCCGGTAATGCCCCAGGATCAACTGCTTGGTGAACTGGTCCGCCAACACCACCAGCGCCGCCAGCGCCAACCAGATGGCCATCGAACGGCCGGAAGAACGCGAACTCGCCATCTCAGTTTCCTGCGCCGCAAAGCGCGTTTGTCGTGTTGCAGAACACCTGTCGACCGATGTGCACGCGCGGCGCCCACACCAGCGAACGCCACGCCCGGACCTGCGCCGGGCGTCGGCGTTGTCCCCCCTCGCGAAGCAGAGGGGGGAAGGCGCCGTCAGGCGACTGAGGGGGGTGTTTCCTACTCACGCCACCGTGCGGGATTCGCCCGCGCCGTACAGGTTGCTCACGCAGCGGCCGCACAAGGTGGGGTGGGCCGCGTCGGCGCCGACGTCGTCGCGGTAGTGCCAGCAGCGTTCGCACTTCGGGCTCGAAGAGGCTGTGGCGCTGACCTGGAGCGCGCTGCCAGCTACCAAGTCGATAGCGGAAGTGATGAACACGAACTTCAAATCGTCGCCCAGGCTGGCCAGCAGCGCGTGGTCTTCCGGCGGCACCGTCAGCGTGACCTTGGCTTGCAGCGATGAGCCGACCTGTCCCTGCTCGCGCAGCGTTTCGATTTCCTTGTTGACCACCTCGCGCAGTTCGCGGATGCGGGCCCATTTGGCCAGCAGCGCGGTGTCTGGCTCGGGCAGCTTCCAGAACTCCTCGAAGAAGATCGAGTCGCTGGTGCCGAACAGCTTCCAGGCCTCTTCGGCCGTGAAGCTGAGGAAGGGCGCCATCCAGCGCAGCATGGCGTGCGTCAGGTTCCACAGGGCGGTCTGGGCGCTGCGGCGGGCCAGGCTGCCCGGCGCCGTGGTGTAGAGCCGGTCCTTGAGCACGTCGAGGTAGAAGCCGCCCAGGTCTTCCGAGCTGAACAGCGCCAGCTTGGCGACCACCGGGTGGAATTCGTACACCTCGAAGTGCGCCAGCACCTCGCGCTGGAATTCGGCCGCGCGGGCGAGCGCCCAGCGGTCGATCTCCAGCATCTCGCTGGCCGACACGGCGTCTTTGGCGGGGTCGAAGTCGCTGGTGTTGGCCAGCAGAAAGCGCAGCGTGTTGCGGATGCGGCGGTAGGTGTCGATCACGCGGGCCATGATCTTGTCGTCGCCCGCGATGTCGCCGGAATAGTCGCTGGAAGCCGTCCACAGGCGCAGCAGCTCGGCGCCCCATTTCTTGTTGGCTTCCTGCAGGTCGATGCCGTTGCCGAGCGACTTGCTCATCTTGCGGCCCTGCGCGTCGACGGTGAACCCGTGCGTCAGCAGGCTGCGGTAGGGCGCGCGGCCGCGGATGGCGCTGGCCAGCAGCAGCGACGAGTGGAACCAGCCGCGGTGCTGGTCGTGCCCTTCGAGGTACATGTCGGCCTCGGGTCCGTCCGTGTGGTGCTCGTTGGGGTGCGTGCCGCACAGCACGTGGAAGAAAGTCGAGCCGGAATCGAACCACACCTCGAGGATGTCGTTGAACTTGCGGTAGTGCTGCGCGTCCTCGTCGCCCAGGATTTCTTCGGCCGTCACGCGGCTCCAGGCCTCGATGCCGCCTTGCTCGATGATGTCGGCGGCCTGGTCCAGGATCTCCAGCGTGCGCGGGTGCAGCTCGTCGGTTTCCTTGTGCAGGAAGAAGGCGATCGGCACGCCCCAGGCGCGCTGGCGGCTGATGACCCAGTCCGGGCGCCCGGCGATCATGTCGCGCAGGCGCGCCTTGCCGGAAGGCGGGTAGAAGGCGGTGTCTTCGATGGCGCGCAGCGCCGTGCTGCGCAGGCTTTCGGGCGCCTTGTCCTTGGTGAACACGCCTTCGCCATCGTCCATGCGCACGAACCACTGCGACGCGGCGCGATAGATCACCGGCGACTTGTGGCGCCAGCAGTGCGGGTAGCTGTGCGTGATGGTGCTGGTGGCCAGCAGGCGACCGGCGTTGTCGAGCGTCTTGACGATCTCGGGCACGGCCTTCCAGATGTTCATGCCGCCGAACAGCGGGAAGTCGTCGGCGTAGCTGCCCCCGCCCTGGACCGGGTTCAGGATGTCGGCGTGCGCCAGCCCGTGCGACACGCACGAGTTGAAGTCTTCGATACCGTAGGCGGGCGACGAGTGGACGATACCGGTACCGTCGGTGTCGGTGGCGTAATCGGCCAGGTAGACGGGCGCCAGGCGGCGATACCCTTCATGCACGTCGTACAGCGGGTGCTTGAAGTTCAGGCCGCCCAGCTTGTCGCCGGTGGTGGTGGCGAGCACGGTGCCTTCCAGGCCAAAGCGCTTCAGGCTGTCTTCCACGCGCGCCTTGGCCAGCACGAGCAATCCCTTGGGCGTATCGACCAGCGCGTACTCGATGTCCGGGCCCATGTTCAGGGCCTGGTTGGCGGGGATGGTCCACGCGGTGGTGGTCCAGATCACCACAAAGGCGGGTTTGTCCAGCTTGGGCAGGCCAAAGGCGGCGGCCAGCTTCTCGGGCTCGGCCGCCTCGAAGGCGACATCGACGGTGTTGCTCTTCTTGTCCTGGTATTCGATCTCGGCCTCGGCCAGGGCCGATCCGCAGTCGAAGCACCAGTACACGGGCTTGAGGCCGCGGTAGACAAAACCGCGCTCGATCAGGCGCTTGAACAGACGCAGCTCACCCGCCTCGTTGGCGAAGTTCATCGTCTTGTAGGGGTTGTCCCATTCGCCCAGCACGCCCAGGCGCTTGAAGTCCTTCATCTGCGCGGCGATCTGCTCGGTGGCGTAGGCGCGGCCCTTGGCCTGCATCTCGTCGCGGCTCAGGTTGCGGCCGTACAGCTTTTCGATCTGGTTTTCGATCGGCAGACCGTGGCAGTCCCAGCCCGGCACATAGTGCGCGTCCAGGCCCTTGAGCTGGCGCGCCTTGACGATCATGTCCTTCAGGATCTTGTTGACCGCATGGCCCGCGTGCAGCGTGCCGTTGGCGTAGGGCGGGCCGTCGTGCAGGATGAATTTCTCGCGCCCGTGGCGGGCATCGCGCAGGCGCTTGTACAGGCCTTTTTCATCCCATTCCTGCACCCAGCCGGGCTCGCGCTTGGGCAAGTCGCCGCGCATCGGGAAGGGCGTATCGGGCAGGTTGAGCGTGCTGCGGTAATCGGTCTTGTCCTGGCTCATGGTGTCGGCAACGGAAAATTTGAATCAAATTGGCCGCTGGCGCAGGCTGCACCTGCGCAGGCAGCTATGAAATCGGGAGTGGGGCAACTGGCGTTGGCGCGTCGGCAAGGGGCGCCCGCCGCCCCTTCAAATTCGTGCCGAACGGCTGGCGAGCCAGGCGCGCGCGTCGTCGCGATCGCGCGCTATGCCTTCGGTCAGCGCCGCGAGGCTGTGATAGCGCAACTCGTCGTGCAATTTGTGCAGCAGATCCACGCGGATGATTTTACCGTAGGCCCCTTCCGGCCCCAGGTGCGCGGGCCAGTCGAGGCAATGGGTTTCCAGCAGCACGCGGCCGCCGTTCACGTCGGTCGGGTCCAGCGACGGGCGCACGCCCAGGTTGGCGACGCCCGGCAGTGGCCGATCGGCCAGGCCGTGGACTTCGACCACGAAGATGCCGCTGGCGGCGGGTTTCCAGGCGTGGGCGCGGCGCGAAAAGCGCAGGTTGAGTGTGCGAAAGCCATCTGCCGCGCCCGGCACGCTCTCGGCCAGCGCGCGGCCCAGCTTGCGCCCGTGCACCACGTGGCCGCTGATGCTGTAGGGGCGGCCCAGCAGGGCGGCGGCGTCCTGGAGCCGGCCCTGGTCCAGCGCCTCGCGCACCGCCGAGCTGGACACGCGCAGGCCGTGCACTTCGTAACTCTGCATACGCGCCACGTCAAAACCCAACTGCGTGCCGGCGGCGTCCAGCATCGCGTAGTCGCCCGCGCGCTTGGCGCCAAAGCGGAAATCGTCGCCCACCAGCACGTAGCGCACGCCCAGGCCGCCGACCAGCACGTCGTCAATGAAGGCCTGCGGCGGCTGGCTGGCCAATTCGGCGTTGAACGGCAGCACGATCGCCTGGTCCACGCCGCAGCGCGCCAACTCGGCCAGTTTGTCGCGGAAGGTGGTGATGCGCGGCGGCGCCAAATCAGGCTTGCCGGTGACGGCGGCGAAATAGTCGCGCGGGTGCGGCTCGAATGTCATCACGCAACTGGGCACGCCGCGGTGCGCAGCCTCGTTCTTCAGCAGCGCCAGCATGGCCTGGTGGCCACGGTGCACGCCGTCGAAGTTGCCGATGGTCAGGGCGCAGCCCGGTGCCATACCGGGGTGGCGCAGGCCGCGGAAGATTTTCATGGGTCGTTATAGAAGCGCTGATGGCCGGGGGCGATGGCCGCCGTTCAAACCCCTGATCATGCGCCATAGCCAAGGGCCACCCGGTGGCCAGAAAACAAAAGGCCCGCGCACGTGGCGCAGGCCTTCAGCTGGGGGCTGGGGCGCCGCCCTTCAAGTCGCCGCGCGGCGGGTGATCAGTTCGCGAACGCCGCAATCCCCGTGATCGCGCGGCCCATGATCAGCGCGTGCACGTCGTGCGTGCCCTCATAGGTGTTGACCACCTCCAGGTTCACCAGATGGCGGGCCACGCCGAACTCGTCGCTGATGCCGTTGCCGCCCATCATGTCGCGCGCCACGCGGGCGATGTCCAGCGCCTTGCCGCAGTTGTTGCGCTTGAGCACCGAGGTCAACTCGACCGGGGCGACGCCCTCGTCCTTCATGCGGCCCAGACGCAGCACGCCCTGAAGGCCCAGGCCGATGTCGGTCAGCATGTCGGCCAGCTTTTTCTGGATGAGCTGGTTGGCGGCCAGCGGGCGGCCGAACTGGTTGCGGTCCAACACGTACTGGCGGGCGCGGTGGAAACAGTCTTCGGCGGCGCCCATGGCGCCCCAGGCAATGCCGTAGCGCGCGCTGTTCAGGCAGGTGAACGGGCCCTTGAGGCCGCGCACGTCCGGGAAGGCGTTTTCTTCGGGGCAGAACACCTCGTCCATGACGATTTCGCCCGTGATGCTGGCGCGCAGGCCGACCTTGCCGTGCACGGCCGGGGCCGTCAGGCCTTTCCAGCCCTTTTCGAGGATGAAGCCGCGGATCTGGCCGCCGTCGTCCTTGGCCCAGACCACGAACACGTCGGCGATCGGGCTGTTGGTGATCCACATCTTGGCGCCACTCAAGCTGTAGCCGCCGTCGACCTTTTTGGCCCGCGTGATCATGCTGCCGGGGTCGGAGCCGTGGTTCGGCTCGGTCAAGCCAAAGCAGCCGATCCACTCGCCGCTGGCCAGCTTGGGCAGGTATTTCTGCTTTTGCGCTTCGGTGCCGAATTCGTTGATCGGCACCATCACCAGCGAGCTTTGCACGCTCATCATGCTACGGTAGCCGGAATCGACGCGCTCGACCTCGCGCGCCACTAGGCCATAGCACACGTAATTCAGGCCGGCACCGCCGTACTGCTCGGGGATGGTGGCGCCCAGCAGGCCCAGCTCGCCCATCTCGCGGAAGATGCTGGCGTCGGTCGTTTCATTGCGGAAGGCCATCTGCACGCGCGGCAGCAGCTTTTCCTGGCAGTAGGCGCGGGCCGCTTCCTGCACCTGACGCTCGTCGTCGGTGAGCTGTTCGGTCAGCAGGAAGGGGTCTGCCCAATTGAAAGTGGCTTTGGCTTTCATGTCCGGTCTCCTGGGTGTTGTCGGGTCGCGATGGTGGGATTGTGACGCGGGCATGAATAGCTGTCTAATATCGAATAACGATAAATTGATAGGTATTGAGTATTCATGGAGCTCCGCCACCTGCGCTATTTCCTCGCGCTGGCCGACGCATTGCACTTCGGCCGCGCGGCACAGCGGCTGGCGATCAGCCAGCCGCCGCTGACGGTGGCGATCCAGCAGCTGGAGGCCGAGGTCGGGGCGCCGCTCTTCGTGCGCAACAGCCGCGGCGTGCAGCTCACCGCGGCGGGCCGGGCGCTGGTGCCGGCCGCGCAAACCGCGCTGGACCAGGCAGCGCAGGCGCTGGACGCCGCGCGCGACGCTGCCAGCGGGCAGGTCGGCCGGCTGCAACTCGGTTTTGCCGGTACGGTGCTGTACCGCGGCCTGCCGCAGATGCTGCGGCGCTTTCAGGCCGAGCACCCGCGCCTGGCGCTCACGCTGCGCGAGATGAGTTCCAGCGACCAGCTGGTCGAGCTGCTGCACGGGCGGCTGGACGTGGGTTTTGCCCACGTGCCGCGCGCGCCCGAAGGCCTGGCCGAACAGCTGATTTCGAGCCAGCCCTTCGTCGCCTGCGTGCCCCACGGCCATGCGTTGGCGGCCGAGCGCGCGGTGCCGCTTTCGGCGCTGGCGGGCGAGGCGCTGGCCATCGTTTCGCGCGAGGTCTCGCCCGACTACCACGCGCGCATCCTCGCCGCGTGCCAGGCGGCAGGCTTCGCGCCGCAGCCGCTGCACGAGTTGCGCCACTGGCTGAGCGTCACTTCGCTGGTCGCGCAGGGGCTGGCGGTGGCGCTGGTGCCCGAGGCTCTGCGCCTGTCGGGCCTGGCCGGCGCGGTGTTTGTGCCGGTGACCGACCCGCACGGCGCGCTGCCGCGCTACGAAACGCGCTGCCTGTGGCGCCCGGCGCAGGGCCAGCCGGCGCTGGGGTTGTTCCTGGGCGCGGTGCAGACCGTGGCCGAGGGCGGCTAGCATGGCCCCTCAGGAGATCGATATGACTGAAAAAACCGAAACCCTCGTGCTCGGCGGCGGCTGCTTCTGGTGCACCGAAGCTGTCTTCAAGGAAGTGCGCGGCGTGCTGGACGTGGAGAGCGGCTACAGCAACGGCCAGGAAACCGCGCCGACCTACGAGCAGGTGTGCACCGGCCGCACGGGCTGCAACGAAGTCGCCAAGCTGGTGTACGACCCGGCGCAGATCAGCACGCGCCAGCTGCTGGAAATCTTCTTTGTGGTGCACGACCCGACGCAGCTCAACCGCCAGGGCAACGATGTCGGCACGCAGTACCGCAGCGGCATTTACTTCACCACGCCCGAGCAGCAGGCCGTCGCCAACGACCTGATCCGCGAGGCCAGCCAGGACAAGCTGTACGACAGTAGCATCGTGACCGAGGTCGAGCCGCTGACGCACTACTTCCCGGCCGAGGCCTACCACCAGGACTTCTTCGAGAAAAACCCGACGCAGGGCTACTGCATGGCCGTGGCCGCACCCAAGGTGGCGAAGTTTCGCAAGACGTTCCGTGCGATGGCGAAAGCCTGAGACGCGCGCCGGCTGTGGCTGCCCGCGCAGCCGGGCTGCTGTGGGCCAAGGTTGGCAAAAATTCAAGGGATTTTGGCCTCTAGCCCTACAACCATCTGCGCAGCCAGCTATCAAATAGATAGTAATGGATTTCTGTGAAACCTGATGCGTGTCAAGGCGGCGGAGGCCAAGGCGGCGAAAAATAGGGCATCAGGCGGCGTGCAGCGACGTGCTGCGCCTCTCTCGACTCCGCCCGCGCTTTTCGCCCCATGTACGCCACCGCACTTTTCCTGCATGTTCTGGGGGCCACCATCTGGACCGGTGGCCATCTGGTGCTGGCCCTCGCCTGGCTGCCGCGTGTGGTGCGCGAGCGTTCGCCCGAGCAACTGTTGCGCTTTGAGCAGGGCTACGAGCGCATCGGCATGCCCGCGCTGGTGGTGCAGGTCGTCACCGGCGTCTGGATGGCGTGGCAGATGGTGCCGAGTGTGGGTGCCTGGCTGTCGCCCGAAACACCGGTCGCGCGCGCCATCGCGCTCAAGCTGGGCCTGCTGGTGCTGACGGCGCTGATCGCCACGCACGCCCGGCGGCGGGTGATTCCGCGCCTGACGGCGGCGACGCTGCCGCTGATGGCGTGGCACGTGGCGGCGGTGACGCTGATTTCGGTGGCGTTTGTCGCCGTGGGCGTTTCGCTGCGCTTCGGCGGGGTGTAGCGCGGCAGGCGATTGGCTGAGTCAACGCCGGCTGAAGGCCGCGTTCAGGCCGGCAACGGTTTCCCGGCGCCCAGGCCACGCGGCCGCAGCCGAAGCGTGATCAGCGCACCCACCACAATGCCCGCCACCGCCGGCACGCTGGCGAACGCCAGCGCCGACAGGCCGCTCAAGGCCTGGCCGATGGTGCAGCCCACAGCGACCACGCCGCCAAACCCCATCAGCAGGCCGCCGACGATCGAGCCGGCCAGGCGCGATGGGCTGTCAAAGCCCTCCCAGCGCGCGGTGCGCGTGGCCAGTGCCGCCACCAGCGCACCCAGCAGCGTGCCGACGACGATGGCCGCGCCCAGGCTGAACTTGCGCCCCAGCGACATCTGCAGGTAGAGCAGGGCGTCGGCCACCGGGCCGACGAAGCTGAGCGAGCTCATCGGGATCGGCTCGAACGGATCGACGCCGACGTGGGCACTGATCCACCAGCCCGCGGCCACCAGCGCGCCAATCGCCAGCGCGCCCAGCCACTCGCGCCGGCTGCGCCGCAGGCTCGGGCGGCGCACGGCGAACAGCAGCAAGGCGAGCACGGGCACGGCCGTGGCCAACCCGACGGCCAGCGGCGCCGGCAGGCCTTGCGCCTGCAGTTGCGCGGGCAGCGTGGCGTGCGTCAGCGTCACCGTGCCCCAGCCTTGAAGCCAGTTGCGCAGCGGGGCAAGCACGCCCGTGAGCGACGCCTGCGCGGCAATGGCCAGGCCCAGCAGCGTGACCAGTGCGCGCAGGTTGCCGCTGCCCAGCAGCACCAGCGCGCGCGCACCGCAACTGCGTGCCAGCGCCATGCCCACGCCGAACAGCAAGCCGCCGATGAACACCGCCGTCACCGAAAAGCGCGCGCGCACGACGGGCGCATTCGCCCAGTCGATCTGCCCCAGGTACGCCAGCGCCTGCGCGCCCAGCAGCGCTACCGCCAGGGCGAGAGCGAAGGCCTGCAGCGCCGGTGAGCCGTCGCGCTGGGCGTCGTCCCGCCCCACGGACTGGCGCAGGCCGCGCAAGAGGCAGAAGCGGCTGACCTGCGCGGCGGCGCCAAAAGCGGCGCCGAGCGCGAGGCCCGCCCAGAGCACATGACTGACTTCGGATTCCATGTCGATGGGTGAATGGCGTGGGCTTGCCCGCGTGAGGGTCCATGAAAGCGCCGCAGCAGTGGAACAGCGGCGCAGCGTGCCGCACGTCGTGCGGTGTTCGAACAGGTGCTGCCGCGCCTTGGAGCGCGGGCAGCGCCTTTACTTCGTTCCGAAGATCCGGTCGCCCGCGTCGCCCAGGCCGGGCAGGATGTAACCGTGGTCGTTCAGCTCGCGGTCGATCGCGGCGGTGTAGATCGGCACATCGGGGTGGGCGGCCGTCAGCGTCTTCAGCCCTTCGGGCGCGGCCAGCAGGCACAAAAACTTGAGCGAGCGCGGCTTGTCCGCCTTCAGCCGCGTCAGCGCAGCAACGGCCGAATGGCCAGTGGCCAGCATCGGGTCCACGGCGATCACATCGCGCTCGGTCAGGTCGCCCGGCATCTTGTAGAAGTACTCGACCGCCTGCAGCGTCTGCGGGTCGCGGTACAGGCCGACGTGGCCGATGCGCGCGCTGGGCACCACGCGCAGCAGGCCGTCCAGCATGCCGTTGCCGGCGCGCAGGATGCTGGCAAACACCAGCTTCTTGCCGTCAATCATGGGGCTCATCATTTTTTCAAGCGGCGTCTCGATCTCGACCAGCTGTGTGGGCGTGTCGCGCGTCACTTCATAGGCCATCAGCATGGCCAGCTCGCCCAGCAGCGTGCGGAAGGTGGTGCTGCTGGCTTCCTTGTTGCGCATCAGCGTGAGCTTGTGCTGCACCAGCGGGTGGGTGATGTGGTGGACTTGGGCGGGCATTTGTTTGCTATTGTTTGAGTAGCTGGTTGCGCAGGTGGTTGTAGGGCGATAGGTCGATTTCTTGTAAATTTGAAGCTCAGCGCTTCTTGCCGCCCAGCAGGCTGCCCAGCGCACCGCGCACCAGTTCGCGGCCCATGCGGCGCATCTCACCCTTGACCACGTTCTGCACCAGACCGTCGTACTGGCCGCCGCGCGGGCCGGTGCGGCCGAACAGGGCTTCCTTGCCCATGGTCATCAGATCGCCGAACAAGCCGCCGTTGTCGGCCGCAGGCGCACCCGCGGCGCCGGTGGCGCCGGGCGCTGCGGGGGCGCCAGGTTGGCCGGCGGGCACGGCCTGGGCGCCGCGCTGGGCCAGCAGCTCGTAGGCCGATTCGCGGTCGACCGTCTGCTCGTAGGTGCCGGCCACGAGGGACGACTTGATCAGCTCGGCGCGCTGGGCGTCGCTGATCGGGCCGATCTGGCTGCCCGGCGGGATGACGAAGACGCGCTGCGTCACGCCCGGGCGGCCTTTTTCATCCAGGAAGCTGACCAGCGCCTCGCCGGTGCCCAGCTCGGTGATGGCCTGCTCGATGTTCAGGTCGGGGTTGCCGCGCATGGTTTCGGCCGTCGCCTTGACCGCCTTCTGGTCGCGCGCGGTGAAGGCGCGCAGCGCGTGCTGCACGCGGTTGCCCAACTGCGCCAGCACGGTGTCGGGCACGTCGATCGGGTTTTGCGTGACGAAGAACACGCCCACGCCCTTGGAGCGCACCAGGCGCACCACCAGTTCGATGCGCTCCAAGAGCGCCTTGGGCGCGTCGTTGAAGAGCAGGTGCGCTTCGTCAAAGAAGAACAGGAACTTGGGCTTGTCGGGGTCGCCGATCTCGGGCAGGCGCTCGAACAGGTCGGACAGCAGCCACAGCAGGAAGGTGGCATAGAGCCGCGGCGAGGTCATCAGCTTGTCGGCCGACAGGATGTTGACCACGCCCTTGCCGCCCACGGTCTGCATCATGTCCTCGATGTTGAGCATGGGCTCGCCGAAGAACTTGTCGCCGCCCTGGCTTTCCAGCGTGAGCAGGCCGCGCTGGATGGCGCCCACGCTGGCGCTGCTGACGTTGCCGTACTGGGTGGTGAACTGCTTGGCGTTGTCGGCCACGAAGGTCAGCATGCTGCGCAAGTCCTTCAGATCGAGCAGCAGCAGGCCGTTGTCGTCGGCGATCTTGAACACCAGGTTCAGCACGCCCGACTGGGTTTCGTTCAGGTCGAGCATGCGCGCCAGCAGCAGCGGGCCCATGTCGGAAATGGTGGCGCGCACCGGGTGGCCCTGCTCGCCAAACACGTCCCACAGCGTGACGGGGCAGGCCATGGGCGCGGGCGCGGGCAGGCCGCGCTCCTTCAGGATGTCGGCCATCTTGCCGCTGATGGTGCCGGTCTGGCTGATGCCGGTCAGGTCGCCCTTCACGTCGGACATGAAGACCGGCACGCCGATCGCACTGAACGATTCAGCGATCTTCTGCAGCGTGACGGTTTTGCCCGTGCCGGTGGCGCCGGTGATGAGGCCGTGGCGGTTGGCCAGGCCCGGCAGGATGAAGGTTTGGATGTCGCCGTGCTGGGCGATAAGCAGGGGTTCGGCCATGGCGGTGCGTCAAAAGTAAAATCGCCGCATTATCCCAAGCACTTCAGGAAGCAGAATTTCATGGCCGGACACAGCAAATGGGCCAATATCCAGCACCGCAAGGGCCGCCAGGACGAAAAACGTCAGCGCGTCTGGACGCGCGTGGTGCGTGAAATCATGGTGGCCGCGCGCACCGGCGGGGGCGACCCGAACGCCAACCCGCGTCTGCGGCTGGCGATCGAAAAGGCCAAGGCGGCCAACATGCCCGCCGACACCGTCAAGCGCAACATCGACAAGGCCACGGGCAACCTCGAAGGCGTGAGCTACGAGGAAATCCGCTACGAGGGCTACGGCATCGGCGGCGCGGCCATCATCATCGACACGATGACCGACAACCGCGTGCGCACCGTGGCCGAAGTGCGCCACGCCTTCAGCAAGTACGGCGGCAACATGGGCACCGAAGGCTCGGTGGCCTTCCAGTTCAAGCACGTCGGCCAGCTGATCTTTGCGCCTGGCACCAGCGAAGACAAGGTGATGGAAGTCGCCCTGGAAGCGGGCGCCGACGACGTCATCGCCGATGAGGAAGGTGCCATTGAGGTGCTGACCGACCCGGCACAGTTCGAGGCCGTGAAAAACGCCCTGGAAGCCGCCGGCCTGACGCCCGAAGTCGCCGAAGTCACCATGCGCGCCGAGAACACCATCGACCTGAGCGGCGACGATGCCGCCAAGATGCAGAAGCTGCTCGACGTGCTGGAAGACCTGGACGACGTGCAGGACGTGTTCCACAACGCGAATGTGGAGCTGGAGTGACCCCTTGGCTGCGCACCGCCGGCCTGGCCTGCGCCACCCTGGCGTTGGGCGCATGCGGCGGCGACGCATCCTGGTGTGTCTCTGGTGAAGGCGGCGGCTGGGCCGCCGGCTACAACCACGACGACTGCCCACCTGAGCAAAAGGCAGACAAACCGGTGGCAAACCCCGATGGCGCCCGGCCGGCGCCTCCCGCGGCCGCTGCAGCAGCCCGGCCGTGACAGCAGCTTCGGCGACATGCGCCGTGCACAAGTGAAATAGACCCATGAAGATTCTGGTGATTGGCGGCGGTGGCCGCGAACACGCACTGGCCTGGAAACTGGCCCAATCCCCCAAGGTGCAGCAGGTGTACGTGGCCCCCGGCAACGGCGGCACGGCGCTGTCAACCCATCTGGAAAACCTGCCCATCACCGACGTGGTGGCCCTGCGCGAATGGGCGCAGGCCGAAAAAATCGGCCTCACGGTGGTCGGCCCCGAGCAGCCGCTGGCCGCCGGTGTGGTGGACGAATTCCGCGCGCACGGCCTGCGCATCTTCGGGCCGACCAAGGCGGCGGCGCAGCTCGAAAGTTCGAAGGCCTTCAGCAAGGACTTCATGAAGCGCCATGGCATTCCCACCGCGGCGTACGAAACCTTCACCGACCCGGTGGCCGCGCACGCCTACGTCGACAAGCTGGGCGCGCCCATCGTCGTCAAGGCCGATGGCCTGGCGGCCGGCAAAGGCGTTGTGGTGGCTGCTACCAAGGAAGAAGCGCACGCGGCCATTGACGACATGCTGGGCAGCAACAGCCTGGGCGTGTCGCACAACGAAGGCGGTGCGCGGGTGGTGATTGAGGAATTCCTGCAGGGCGAAGAAGCCAGCTTCATCGTGCTGTGTGACGGCAAGAACGTGGCCGTGATGGCCACCAGCCAGGACCACAAGCGCCTGAAGGACGGCGACGAAGGCCCCAACACCGGCGGCATGGGCGCGTATTCGCCCGCGCCCGTGGTCACGCCCGACGTGCACGCGCGCGCCATGCGCGACGTGATCCTGCCCACCATCCGCGGCATGGACAAGGACGGCATTCCCTTCACCGGCTTTTTGTACGCGGGCCTGATGATCGACGCCGAAGGCAAACCCAAGACGCTGGAATTCAACACCCGCATGGGCGACCCGGAGACCCAGCCGATCCTGATGCGCCTGAAGTCCGACCTGGTCGACGTGTTGATGGCCGCCACCTCGGGCAAGCTGGACGAGGTCGAGCTGCAATGGGACCGCCGCGTCGCCCTGGGCGTGGTCATGGCCGCCGGCGGCTATCCGCTGAACCCGAAGAAGGGCGACCTGATCACCGGCCTGCCCAAGGCCAGCGACGACGTGATGGTCTTCCACGCCGGCACGGCGATGGACGGCGACAAGGTCGTGACGTCTGGCGGGCGCGTGCTGTGCGTCACCGCGCTGGCCGATTCGGTCAAGCAGGCGCAGACCAAGGCGTACGACGCCGCGCGCGGCATCCACTTCGACGGCATACAGTACCGCCGGGACATCGGTCACCGCGCCGTCAAGGCCAGCAGCTGATGGCGATCACCGACACCGCCGACGCGCGCGCCTACCTGGTCGACCTGCAGCAGCGCATCACCCACGCCATCGCGTCGGTGGACGGCAAGGCGGCCTTTTTGCGCGACGAATGGCGCAAGGCGCCGGGCGAGCCGCTGCAAGGCGACGGCGTGACGATGATCATGGAAGACGGCGCCGTGTTCGAGCGCGCGGGCTGCGGTTTCTCGCACGTGCGCGGGCCGAAGCTGCCGCCGTCGGCCACGCAGCACCGGCCCGAACTGACCGGTGCCCCGTTCGAAGCCATGGGCGTGTCGCTGGTCTTCCACCCGCGCAACCCGTATGTGCCCACCGTGCACATGAACGTGCGCATGATCGCCGCCGGCCACTCGGGTCAGGCGCCGGTGTGCTGGTTTGGTGGCGGCATGGATTTGACGCCCTACTACGGCTTTGACGAAGACTGCACGCACTTCCACCGCGTCTGCCACGACGCGCTCCAAGCCTTTGGCGACGACAAGTACCCGCGCTTCAAGGCCTGGTGCGACGACTACTTCTTCAACAAGCACCGCAGCGAGCCGCGCGGCATCGGCGGCATCTTCTACGACGACTTTGCCGAAGGCGGCACGGACAACGGCCTGGCGCTGATGCGCGCCGTGGGCGACGCCTTTCTGGATGCCTACCTGCCCATCGTGCAGCGCCGCATGGGCATGGCCTGGGGCGAGCGCGAGCGCCAGCACCAACTGGTGCGCCGCGGCCGCTATGTCGAATTCAACCTGGTGTGGGACCGCGGCACGCACTTCGGCCTGCAATCGGGCGGGCGCACCGAATCCATCCTGCTGTCGATGCCGCCGCAAGTCGCCTGGACCTACCAGTACCAGCCCGAGCCCGGCTCTCCCGAAGCCGCGTTGACCGAGCGCTACCTGGTGCCGCGCGCATGGGTGTGAGGGCGGACGCGCCGCTGCAGCGCGTTGGCGTCTTTGGGGGTGCCTTCGACCCGCCGCACGAGGCCCACGTCGCCCTGGCGCGGGCCGCCATTGCCGCGTTCGCGCTGGACCACTTGCTGATCGTGCCGACCGGCGATGCGTGGCACAAAAGCCGCCCGCTCAGCCCCGCCGCCGACCGTTTGGCGATGTGCCAACTGGCGTTCGCCAATCTGCCCCAAGTGCTGGTCGACGACCGCGAACTGCGCCGCGACGGCCCCACCTACACCATCGACACATTGACCGAGCTGCGCGCCGAATGGCCGGGCGCCGAGCTGTTTCTGCAGATCGGCGCCGACCAGGCCGCGGCGTTTCACACCTGGCGCCGGGCGCAGGATATCGTGGATATTGCTACGATTAGCATAGCTGCTCGCGCAGATGTAGCGGGGGCTGCGATGCAATTGGATGCTGAAAACCCGTTGCCGAGCCTGCGCGTGGCGCCGGGCCGCGTACGGGTCCTGCCGCTGCCGCCTTTGCCCCACAGCGCGACCGAAGTGCGCCGGCGCGTTGCCGCCCGCCTGCCCATTGACCATCTGGTGGCGCCCGCCGTCGCCGGGTATATTGCCAAACACCACCTTTATTCCCCTACCTGATGAGCGAAACCGCCGCCAAAAAAGACGTCCAGAAACTCCAGCGCACCATCGTCGATGCCCTGGAAGACATCAAGGCCCAGGACATTCGGGTGTTCAACACCGAACACCTGTCGCCGCTGTTTGAACGCGTTGTCGTCGCCAGCGGCACGTCCAACCGCCAGACCAAGGCGCTGGCCGCCAGCGTGCGCGACAAGCTTCGCGACGCCGGTTTCGGCAAACCCCGGATCGAAGGCGAAGAGAACGGCGAATGGATCATCGTCGACTGCGGCCCCGCCGTGGTCCACGTCATGCAGCCGGCCATCCGCCAGTACTACAACCTGGAAGAAATCTGGGGCGACAAGCCGGTGCGCCTGAAGGGCCCGGACGCGCGCGCCGCCGGCGCCCAGCGCAAGTCCGCCGCCATGGGTGAGCCCGAAGCGCCGGCCAAGAAGCCGGCCGCCAAGAAGGCCAGCGCCAAAGCCGCACCGGCCAAGAAAGCACCCGCCAAAGCGCCCGTGAAGGCCGCCGCCGCCAAGAAGGCCGTGGCCAAGAAGGCGCCGGTCAAGAAACCTGCCGCCAAGACTGCGTCGCGCAAAACCGCCGCGGCTTTACCTGTGCAGGTGGTCAACAAGCCCAAGGCGCCGGCCAAGACCGCGGCCAAGTCGTCTGCGCGTCCGGCAGCGAAGTCTGCAGGCAAGCCCGCCCCGGCCAAGAAGGCCGTGGCCAAGAAAGCGCCCGCCAAGAAGGCCGCCATCCCGCGCGCCAGCCGCTGATCGGCGCGCATGAGGCTGCTGGTCGTCGCCGTCGGGCAGCGCGTTCCGGCGTGGGCGCAAACCGCCTGGGACGACTACGCCAAGCGCTTTCCGCCTGAGCTCAAGCTGGAGCTCAAAGCCATCAAGACCGAGCCGCGCGCCGGCGGCAAGACCGCCGCGCAGCTGATGGCGGCCGAGCGCCAGCGTATCGAAGCGGCCATCCCCAAAGGCACGCACACCGTCGTGCTGGACGAACGCGGCACGCCGCTCACCACGCAGGCGCTGGCCATGCGCCTGACCGACTGGCAAGGCCTGGGCGGCGACGTCGCGCTGCTGATCGGCGGCCCCGACGGCCTCGACCCCGAACTGCGCCGCGCCGCGCACGAGCGCATCCGCCTGTCCGACCTGACCTTGCCCCACGCCATGGTGCGCGTGCTGCTGGTCGAACAGCTGTACCGCGCCTGGTCGGTCAACGCCGGTCACCCGTACCACCGTGAATGAGTGCGAGGGCGCGTTGAAAACGGCCCTCTAAGATGTACCGATGGCCGAATTCATCTACCTCGCCTCCCAAAGCCCGCGTCGGCGCCAGTTGCTGGAGCAGTTGGGGGTTCGCCTCAGTCTGCTGTTGCCCGACGATGCGGACGCGGCCGAGGCGCTGGAAGCCGTGCGACCCGCTGAGGCGCCCGCCACCTATGTGCGCCGCGTGACGGAGTTGAAGCTGCAGGACGCGTTGCGCCGGATGCGCGAGCGCCATCTGCCGCCTGCGCCGGTGCTGTGTTCCGACACCACGGTGGCGCTGGGCCGGCGCATTCTGGGCAAGCCGGCCGACGCGCAGGACGCGGCCGAGATGCTGGGCGCGTTGTCGGGCCACACGCACCGCGTGCTGACCGCGGTGGCGGTGCAATTGGGCGAGCAGCGTGTGGAAGCGCTCAGCGAATCGCGCGTGCGCTTTGCCGCGCTGGACGCGGCCACCATCGCCGCCTACGTCGACAGCGGCGAATGGCAGGGCAAGGCCGGCGCCTACGCCATCCAGGGCAGGGCGGCGGCGTTCATCGAACACATCAGCGGCAGCTACAGCGGCATCATGGGCTTGCCGCTGTTTGAAACCGCCACGCTTTTGAAAGAAATCGGCCGCCAGCCCTAGTGGGGCTTGCGCAGGCAGCTACCAAACATGCAGCAAGACATTCTGATCAACTGGGCGCCGCAGGAGACGCGCGTGGCCGTCATCGAGCATGGCGCGGTGCAGGAAGTGCACGTCGAACGCACGCTGGAGCGCGGCCTGGTCGGCAACATTTACCTGGGCAAGGTGGCGCGTGTGCTGCCGGGCATGCAGTCGGCCTTCATCGACATCGGGCTGGAGCGCGCGGCCTTTCTGCACGTGGCCGACCTGTGGCAGCGCCCGCTGGAGGGCGAGAGCATCAGCGCCAGCCGCGCCGCCACGCCGCAACGGCCGATTGAGAAGCAGGTGTTTGAAGGCCAGACGCTGATGGTGCAGGTCATCAAGGACCCGATCGGCACCAAGGGTGCGCGGCTGTCGACGCAGGTCAGCCTGGCCGGGCGCATGCTGGTGTTCCTGCCGCAGGACGACCACATCGGCGTGTCGCAGAAGATCCCGCTGACGCAACGCGAGAGCCTGCGCACGCGCTTGCAGACGCTGGCCAGCGAGGGCGTGCCGGAGGGCAAGACCGGCGGCTTTATCCTGCGCACGAACGCCGAAGACGCGTCGGACGCCGAACTGGGCGAGGACATCGCCTACCTGCGCAAGGCCTGGACTCGCATCCGGGAGACCGCGACGCGCCAGCCGCCGGCCAGCCTGCTGCACGAAGACCTGAGCCTGCTGCAGCGCGTGCTGCGCGATTTGACGGGCGAGGCCACGCAGTCGATCCTGATCGATTCGCACGAGCAGTTCGACGCGCTGTCGGCCTTCGGGCGCGAATTCATGCCCGCCGCGGCCGCGCACCTGCAGCTGTACAAGGGCGAGCGGCCGATCTTCGACCTCTACAACGTCGATGAAGAGATCACCAAGGCGCTGGGCCGACGGGTGGATTTGAAGTCGGGTGGCTACCTGATCGTTGACCAGACCGAGGCGCTGACCACCATCGACGTCAACACGGGCGGCTACGTCGGCACGCGCAACTTTGACGACACGGTGTTCAAGACCAACCTGGAGGCCGCGCAGGCGATTGCGCGCCAGCTGCGCCTGCGCAACCTGGGCGGCATCGTGATCGCCGACTTCATCGACATGACGCAGACGGAGCACCAGCAGGCGGTGCTGAGTGAATTCCGCAAGCAACTGTCACGCGACCGGGTGAAGACGCAGGTGGGCGGCTTCTCGCCACTGGGGCTGGTCGAGATGACGCGCAAGCGCACGCGCGAGTCGCTGGCGCAATTGCTGAGCGAGACCTGCGAGCAGTGCCATGGCGCCGGCCGCGTGCGCACGGTGCGCACGGTGGCCTACGACATCCTGCGCGAAATCCTGCGCGAGGCGCGCCAGTTCAACCCCAAGGAATTCCGCGTGGTGGCCACGCCTGCCGTCATCGAGATGCTGCTGGACGAAGAAAGCCAGCACCTGGCCGGCCTGTCGGACTTCATTGGCAAGCCGATCTCGCTGCAGGCCGAAAACGCGTTGGGGCCGGACCAGTACGACATCGTGCTGCTGTAACGATTTTCAAGCGTTTTAGGGCGGCAGCCCTACAACCACCTGCGCGGGCAGCTACTTAAAAGATAGTTCTGGGCGAATCGTCTGCGGTGGCGTTGTCCGCGGCGGGGCCGATGGCGACACCGGGGAAATGGTTCAGCCGCGCGTACAGACCGCCGGCGCGGATCAGCGCCGCGTGCGTGCCCGATTCGACGATGCGCCCGCGCTCCATCACCACGATGCGGTCGGCGTGTTCGATGGTCGACAGGCGGTGGGCGATGACCAGCGTGGTGCGCCCGGTCATGGCGCGGGCGATGGCCTGTTGCACCAGGCGTTCGCTTTCGGTGTCGAGCGCCGAGGTCGCTTCATCCAGCAGCAGCACCGGCGCGTCCTTGTAGAGCGCACGGGCGATCGCCAGGCGCTGGCGCTGACCGCCCGACAGCTGCGTGGCGTTGTGGCCCAGCACGGTGTCGATGCCCTGCGGCAAGGCCGACACGTGGCCCCACAGGTTGGCGTCGTCCAGGCAGCGCTGCACAAGTTCGCGGTCGATCTGCGCCGCGCCCAGCGCCACGTTGGCGGCCACGCTGTCGTTCAACATCGTCACGTCCTGGCTGACCAGGGCGAACTGCGCGCGCAGCGCATGCAGCGGCCAGTCGCGGATGTCGGTGCCGTCCAGCAGCACCTGGCCGCTGGTGGGCAAGACAAAGCGCGGCAGCAGGTTGACCAGCGTCGTCTTGCCCGAACCCGATGGCCCGACCAGCGCGACCGTTTCGCCGGCGCGCACGTGCAGGCTGAGGTGCTGAAGCGCCGGATCGGCATCGTCGGCATAGCGCACGCTGACGTTTTCGAGCGCGATCTCGCCGCGCGCGCGGGGCACGGGCGCGTCGGGGGAAGGCGCGGAGGAGCCGGGCTCGGGCTGGATCTCGGCCATCATGTCCAGGCCGCGCTCCAGCGCCGCCAGCCCGCGCGTGATCGGGCCGACCACGTCGGTCAGGCGGCGCAGCGGCTGGATCAGCATCAGCATGGCGCCGATGAAGGACACAAAGCCGCCCACCGTGATGCTGCGGCCTTCGCTGCTCTGGCCCTGGTACAGCGCGATGCCGATCACCACCGACAGCGCCACCGCCGCGGCCATCTGCGCCAGCGGCATGGCGCCGGCCGAGGCGCTGGTGGCCTTGATTGACAGGTTGCGCAGGTGGCGGCTCAGCCCGTCAAAGCGCGTGGCCTGCTGCGCCTGCGCGCCGTGCAGACGCACCATGCGGTGGGCCAGCACGTTTTCTTCGACCACGTAGGCCAATTCGTCCGTGGTGGCCTGCGCCAGCCGCGTGTAGCGGTACAGGCGCCGCGACATGACCTTCATGATCACACCGACGATGGGCACCAGCACCAGCACGATCAGCGTGAGCGACCAATTGAGATACAACAGGTAGGCCATCAGCGCGACGACCGAGAAGCTGTCGCGCGCCAGGTTCAGCACCGCCTGCACCAGCAGCGTGGTGCCGGTCTGCACTTCGTAGACGATGGTGTTGGCCAGCTGGCTGGCGCTCTGGCGGGCGAACAGCGTGAGGTCGGCGTTCAGCTGGCGGTCGAACAACTGGGCGCGCAGCTTGACCATGCCATCGTTGGCGATGCGTGCCAGCGCATACTGACTGGCAAAGTGGGCAAAGCCGCGCAGGGCGAACAGGCCGACGATGGCCAGCGGAACGATCCAGATCGGCAGGCTGCCCTGGGTGAAGCCCTCGTCCAGCAGGGGCTTGAGCAGGGCGGGGACGGACGCCTCGGTCAACGCGCTGATCAGCGTGCCCAGCCCAGCGATCAACCAGCCCAGGCGGTATTCGCTGAAATACGTCCACAGCCTGGCCAGCCGTGCGGCGAGCGGGCGCTGCGCGGCAGCCGATGCGGCAGGAGACTGGGGCAGGCGGGAACTCATAGGGCGGCAAAAGGCGGAAGCGGGCATTCTACGAAGGCCTGCGGCCTTGCAGAAATTTCGCGGCAAGCGGGAACTCCATCACCCGAGTCTGGACAAATTCACAGTTTGAAACGTGCATTCACGCAGGCTTGTTACCATTGCCGCCGTGCCACGACTCGCCGCCTACGGGTGCCAATCGCTGCCGCCTTTGTTATGACATCTTCTCGCTCAGACTCCCCGCTTTCCCCCAACTGGCAACGCCGCGGTCTGGTGACCGCCATCGCCGCTGCCCCTTTCACCCCTGCATTGGCGCAGTTTCGCGTCGAAGTTTCGGGCGTCGGCCTGACCCAATTGCCGATCGCGCTGGTGCCGTTCCGGGGCGAAGAAGCCTCGCCGCAGAAGATCAGCGCCATTATTCGCGCGGATCTGGAGCGTTCAGGTCAGTTCCGCTCGGTAGACACCTCGGGCCAGTCGATGGATGAAACCATGCGGCCGGATATGTCGGTTTGGCGTCAGCGCACCGCCGACGCGTTGGCCGGCGGCAGCGTCACGCGCCTGCCGGACGGGCGCTGGGACGTGCGCTTTCGCCTGTGGGACGTGGTCAAGGGCCAGGACCTGGGCGGGCAGGGCTACGTCGTGCCGCAGGCCGACCTGCGCCTGGCTGCGCACAAGATTGCCGACTACATCTACGAAAAGCTGACGGGCGAAAAAGGCGTGTTTTCCACGCGGCTGGCCTACGTCACCAAGGCCGGTAGCCGCTACACGCTGTGGGTGGCCGATTCGGACGGTGAAAACGCGCAGGCTGCCTTGGGCAGCCCAGAGCCGATCATTTCCCCGACCTGGTCACCCAACGGCTCGCAACTGGCGTATGTGTCGTTCGAGTCGCGCAAGCCCGTCATCTACGTGCACGATGTGTCCACCGGGCGCCGCCGTTTGCTGGCGAACTTCCGCGGCTCCAACTCGGCCCCCGCCTGGTCGCCCGATGGCCGCAGTCTGGCTGTGACGCTGTCGCGCGATGGCGGCTCGCAGTTGTACATCATCAGCGCGAGTGGGGGCGAGCCGCGCCGTCTGACGCAATCGCAAAGCATCGATACCGAGCCGACTTTCTCACCCGATGGCAGCTCGATCTACTTCGTGAGCGACCGCGGCGGCGCGCCACAGATCTACCGCATGTCGGCCGGCGGCGGCGCAGCGCAGCGCGTGACCTTCAGCGGCAGCTACAACGTGTCGCCCTCGATCAGCCCGGACGGCCGTTGGCTGGCTTATGTCAGCCGCACGGGCGGCTTCAAGCTACAGGTCATGGAACTGGCTTCGGGCAATGTGACGTCGGTGACCGATACTTCCGACGACGAAAACCCCAGCTTCGCCCCCAACAGCCGACTGATCGTCTATGCCACCCGCCAGGGCGGTCGCGAGGCGCTGATGACCACCACCGTGGACGGCAAGATCAAGGCGCGCCTGGCAGGCAAGGGCGGTGACATCCGCGAGCCGTCCTGGGGCCCCTTCCAGCGCTGACCCGGAGCCGGGCATCCGCATTTTCCCCTCTCGTTTTTTTGAATCAGGAGTATTCGACATGATGAAGCGTTATTTGATGGTGGCCGCCTTGGCCATGGTTCTTGCGGGTTGCGGTTCGAACGTCAAGCTGGATCCACCTATCCAGGGTTCGGACACTTCGGCCACGACCGGCACTGGCGGTGCGGACAGCCAAGGGGCTGGTCAGAGCACCGTCACGCAGGTTCAGGCTGGCCAATCGGGTGCCGATGCAGCAGGCCCGGCTGGCGTGGATCGCACGATCTATTTCGACTACGACAGCTTTACGGTCAAGCCGGAGTACCAGGGCGTCGTGGACCAGCATGCGCGTTTCCTGCAGGCCAACAAGGGCCGCAGCGTATCGCTGGAAGGCAATACCGACGAGCGCGGCAGCCGCGAATACAACCTCGCGCTTGGCCAGAAGCGTGCCGAAGCGGTGCGCCGTGCGCTCACGCTGGTGGGCGCGAGCGACGCACAGATCGAGGCAGTGAGTTTCGGCGAGGAAAAGCCGGCGGCTCAGGGCAGTTCTGAAGATGCCTACGCCAAGAACCGCCGCGTCGAAATTCGTTACCGTTGAACAGCCCGATGATGCGCATGAACTCCCTTCGCGCGGCCGTGCTGGCCTTGTGCTGTGTGGCTGGTCAGGGTGCGCAGGCGCAGTTGTTTGGTGACGACCAGGCGCGCCAGGCGATTCTGGATCTGCGCCAGCGCTTCGATCAGTCCATCGCGGCGCAGAACCGCCTGGTTGAGGAAAACGCGCAGATGCGCCGCAGCATGCTGGATCTGCAGCAGCAGATCGAATCGCTGCGCGGTGACTTGGCCCGCTCTCGTGGCCAGGAAGAACAGCTCACGCGCGACATCTCGGAGTTGAAGAAAGCCCAGGTGGAGAGCCAGCGCGCGCTGGACGAGCGTGTGCGCAAGATCGAGACGGCGCCGGGCATTGGAGCCGAGGCCGGTAACGGCAACGGCACCATGCCGCTGCCCGGGGAGGGCTCCGCCAACGAAAAGCAGGACTACGAGGCGGCGCTGGCCCAGTTCCGTGCAGGTGATTTCACAGGTGCGCAGTCGGGATTCGCCAGCTTCATAAAGCGCTATCCGCGCAGCGCATTGGCCCCTTCCGCGCTGTTGTGGCTGGGCAATGCGCAGTACGCCACGCGCAACTACAAGGAAGCCATCACCAACTTCCGGTCCTTGCTGACGGCCGCGCCCAATCACCAGCGTGCGCCTGAGGCGATGTTGTCGATCGCGAATTGCCAGATCGAGTTGAAGGACACGCGCGCAGCGCGGGCCACCCTGGAATCGCTGCTCAAGACCTATCCCCAGTCTGAGGCGGCACAGGCGGGCAAGGAACGCCTCGCGCGCCTGAAATAACGGCGGGTGGGCGTGCGCCGCTGCGGGCGGCGCGAGTCCCCTGTATCTGCTTCACGGCGCGGCAGCCTGTCCTGGCGTTCAAGCCAAGTCCCCGATCTTTCCAGCGAAGGATCGGGGATTTTCGCTATAATGTTGGGTTCCCTTGCCGCACCTCGTCATGACGCCGGGGGCGGCTTTCATCTCGGTCTGCGCTCAGCAGGCCGCTCATCCACAAGGAGAGTCAATGCGTCACTATGAAATCATTCTGCTGATTCACCCGGATCAGAGTGAACAGGTTCCGGCCATGCTGGAGCGCTACAAGGGCATGATCACCGCCGGTGGCGGCAAGATCCATCGCCAAGAAGACTGGGGCCGCCGTCAGCTGGCCTACCAGATCAACAAGTTGGCCAAGGCCCACTACCTGTGCCTGAACATCGAAGCCGACCAGGCCGTGATGAGCGAACTGGAGCACGCTTTCAAGTTCAACGACGCGGTACTGCGCCACCTGACTGTGCTGCGCAAAAAGGCCGATACCGGCCCATCCTCGATGATGAAGACCGTCGAGCGCGAAGAGGCCCGCAAGGCCCAGCAAGCGGAAGCCACCAGCAACTGATATTCCGCGTGACGTGGGGGCCGTGCCATGGCCAACCTGACCCGCCTCGCCGCTGTCATTGCCGAATCGAGCGCACTGCGCTTCACGCCCGCCGGCTTGCCGGCGCTGGATCTGAGGCTCGAACACGAGTCACAGGTCGAAGAGGCGGGAAGCATGCGGTCGGTCAAGCTGGTGCTCAAGGCGGTCGCCATCGGCGCCATCGCAGAGCGGCTTGCCCGGCAGTCGATGGGCAGTCACTGGCAGTTCAGCGGTTTTCTGGCCAGCCCGCGCAACGCGAAATCGGTGGTACTTCACATCCAGGATTTTCAGCAAGATCAGATTCAAGGAGCCTCACATGGCCACGTTTAAGAAATTCAACAAGGACAAGCGTCCCAAGCGCAACACGCAATCGCTGCTGTTCAAGCGCAAGCGCTTCTGCCGTTTCACGGTCGCCGGTGTCGAAGAAATCGACTACAAGGACGTCGACCAGCTGCGCGATTTCATCAGCGAGAACGGCCGCATCGTGCCCGCCCGCCTGACTGGCACGCGTGCCATCTACCAGCGTCAGCTGAACACGGCCATCAAGCGTGCGCGCTTCCTGGCCCTGCTGCCGTATACCGACCAGCACCGCGTCTGAGTCTGAAGGAGCCAATACCATGCAAGTCATTCTTCTGGACAAGCTCGTCAACCTGGGCAACCTGGGCGACGTCGTCAAGGTCAAGGACGGTTACGCCCGCAACTTCCTGATCCCCACGGGCCGCGCCCGTCGCGCCACCGAAGCCGCCAAAGCCGAGTTCGAAGCACGCCGTGCCGAACTCGAGAAGCAGGCCGCCGAGAAGCTGGCTGCTGCTCAGGCTATGGGCGAGAAGCTTAACGGCCAGACCATCAAGCTGACGCAGAAAGCCGGCGTCGACGGCCGCCTGTTCGGCTCGGTCACCAACCACGACATCGCCGACGAGCTGAAAAAGCAAGGCTTCGACGTGCACAAGTCGCAGATCCGCCTGCCCAACGGCCCGATCAAGGTCGTGGGCGACAGCACGATCCTGGTGGCCCTGCACACCGACGTGGAGTCCGAGATCACCGTCGCGGTCTACGGCGAAACCGCCTGACGCCCAAGCGCCACTGGCGCTGACAAGCCGCCCGCTGCAAGGCGTGGCGGCTTTGTTGTTTCTGATCCCTGGCTGTGCACAGGCCATGGGCACTTGCCCCAAGCCGCTGCACCGCTTGTCCACAGACTTGTCCCGTGACGCCGGCGCCGCTTCGGCGTAGCATGGTGCGAGAGTTTTTTGGCCCATGTCTTCCGTCTTCCCCTCCAGTTTTCCCGACCTTGGTGACGACGCGCCGCTCGACCGGCAGGTCGCCCAGCTGCGCATCCCACCGCATTCCATCGAAGCCGAATCCAGCGTGCTGGGCGGCCTGTTGCTCGACAACGGGGCGTGGGACCGCGTGGGCGACGTGCTGATCGACAGCGACTTCTACCGCTACGAGCACCGGCTGGTCTACGCGGCCGTGGCCAAGCTGGTGAACGAGAGCAAGCCTGCCGACGTCATCACCGTCAACGAGGAGTTGCAGCGCCAGGGCAAGGCCGATGAGGTGGGTGGGCTGACGTACCTCAACGCGCTGGCGCAGTACGTGCCCAGCGCCGCCAACATCCGCCGCTATGCCGAGTTGGTGCGCGAGCGCTCCATCCTGCGCAAGCTGGTGTCGGCCAGCGACGAGATCGCCACCAGCGCCTTCAACCCGCAGGGCAAGGCGGTGGACAAGATCCTGGACGAGGCCGAATCCAAGATCTTCCACATTGGCGAGGAAGGCTCGCGCATGAAGCAGGGCTTCCAGTCGATGGACAGCCTGGTCGTCAGCCTGCTAGACCGCGTGCAGGAGATGGCGGACAACCCCAACGACGTGACGGGCGTGCCCACCGGCTTCTACGACCTGGACCGCATGACGGCCGGCCTGCAGGGTGGCGATCTGGTGGTGCTGGCCGCGCGCCCATCGATGGGCAAGACCGCGTTCGCCATCAACATCGCCGAGCACGTTGCGCTGAACGAGGGCCTGCCGGTCGCGGTGTTTTCGATGGAAATGGGCGCGTCCCAGCTGGCGGTGCGTATCGTCGGCTCCATCGGGCGCATCGACCAGGGCCACCTGCGCACCGGCAAGCTGACCGATGAGGAATGGCCGCGGCTGACCGAAGCCATCGAACGCCTGCGCACCGTCAGCCTGCACATCGATGAAACGCCGGGCCTGACGCCCAGCGAGTTGCGCGCCAACGCGCGGCGCCTGGCGCGCCAGTGCGGCAAGCTCGGCCTGATCGTGGTGGACTACCTGCAGCTCATGAGCGGCAGCAGCTCCGACGGTGAGAACCGTGCGACCGAGCTCGGCGAAATCTCGCGAGGCCTGAAGGCGCTGGCCAAGGAACTGCAATGCCCGGTGATCGCGCTGTCGCAGCTCAACCGAAGCGTGGAGCAGCGCACCGACAAGCGCCCCATGATGAGCGACCTGCGTGAATCGGGCGCCATCGAGCAGGACGCGGACATCATCATGTTCATCTACCGCGACGACTACTACAACAAGGATTCGCGCGAGCCGGGCGTCGCCGAGATCATCATCGGCAAGCAACGAAACGGCCCGACGGGTACCGTGAAGCTGTCGTTCCTGAAGCCGCTGACGCGTTTCGAAAGCATGCCGCAGGGCATGTGCGACGATTACTGATTTTCAAGAGAAATAGGCCTCTAGCCCTACAACCACCTGCGCAAGAAGCTATCAAATACAAAGCAAAAGAGCGTCCGGGGACGCTCTTTTTTGTGGGTGCTTTGCGCGCCCAGCGCTGCCTTACATCACCTTGGCAATTGACGCGCAGACGTAGTCGATGTTCTTGTCGTTCAGCGCGGCCACGCACATGCGGCCGCTGTCGGTGCCGTACACGCCGAACTCATTGCGCAGGCGCACCATCTGGTCCTTGGACAGGCCCGAGTAGCTGAACATGCCGATCTGCGTCGTGATGAAGCCCATGTCCTGCTTCACGCCCGCGGCCTTCAGGCCCTCGACCAGCTTCTGGCGCATGGCCTTGATGCGGGTGCGCATGGCGCCCAGTTCCTGCTCCCACTGCGCGCGCAGCTTGTCGTCTTCCAGCACCAGCGCGACCACGGCGCCGCCGTGCGTGGGCGGGTTGGAGTAGTTGGTGCGGATCATGATCTTCAGCTGGCTCAGCACCTTGGCCGCTTCTTCCTTGCTGGCGCAGACCACCGACAGGGCGCCCACGCGCTCGCCGTACAGGCTGAAGCTCTTGCTGAACGAGGTCGACACGAGGAAGTCCATGCCGGTGGCCACGAACTTGCCCACCACGGCGCCGTCTTCGGCGATGCCGTTGGCAAAGCCCTGGTAAGCCATGTCGAGAAAGGGCGTCAGCTGGCCGGCCTTGACCACTTCAATCACCTGGTCCCATTGCGCGGGCGTGATGTCGTAGCCTGTGGGGTTATGGCAGCAGGCGTGCAGCACGACCACGGTGCCGGGCGCGGCGGCCTTCAGGTCGGCCAGCATGCCGTCGAAGTCCAGGCTGCGCGTGCCGGCGTTGTAGTAGCGGTAGGTCTCGACCTTGAAGCCCGCCTGCGTGAACAGGGCGCGGTGGTTCTCCCAGCTGGGGTCGCTGATCAGCACCTTGGCGTTCGGGTTCAGGTGGCGCAGGAAGTCGGCGCCGATTTTCAGGCCGCCCGTGCCGCCCAGACCCTGCACGGTGGCGATGCGGCCGGCCTTGTAGACGTCGGATTCGGCGCCGAAGACCAGCTTCTTGACGGCGTTGTCGTAAGCGGCGATGCCGTCGATAGGCAGGTAGCCGCGCGGCTTGGGGCTGTCCATCAGCGCTTTTTCTGCCGCCTGCACGCACTGCAGCAGAGGCAGCTTGCCGTTTTCGTCGAAGTACACACCCACACCCAGGTTGACCTTGTTGGGGTTGGTGTCGGCGGCAAATTGCTCGTTCAGACCCAGGATGGGGTCACGCGGTGCCATTTCGACGGCGGAGAAAAGGGACATGGGATGGGCCTGCCTGGAGAGAAGGGTGGTTAGGGTGAAACCCTCGGATTTTAGGCCTTGATGGCTTTGTCGGCAGCGCCTGGGCGCAAGTGCAGGTTGACCATGCGTGTATGGCCCCAAGGCGCCGCACTGCTGTGGGCTTTGCCAGAGGCGCTCGCGGCGTGGCCGGCGTGCACACCTTGCCCGCATCGGGTAAGGTGGTCGGCTTGCCCTTCGGCGACCCGCCCGCATCTGTTCCGCCATGCCATCCACACCAATTTCCGCCACCGTTGCCGCCCAGCCTCGCGCCGTGGAGGCGGACATGCCCACGCCAGGGCAGTTCATCACCTACCCGGATTCGCCGTTTCAGCTGTTCCAGCCGTACCCGCCCGCGGGCGACCAGCCTGCCGCGATCGAGCAACTGGTGGAAGGCGTGCGCGACGGCGAGGTGTTCCAGACGCTGCTGGGCGTGACGGGCTCGGGCAAGACCTTCACCATGGCCAACGTGATCGCCCGGTTGGGTAAGCCGGCCATCGTGTTCGCGCCCAACAAGACGCTGGCGGCGCAGCTGTACAGCGAGTTTCGCGAGTTCTTTCCGAAGAACGCGGTCGAGTACTTCGTCAGCTACTACGACTACTACCAACCCGAGGCCTACGTGCCGCAGCGCGACCTGTTCATCGAGAAGGACAGCGCGATCAACGAGCACATCGAGCAGATGCGCCTGTCGGCCACCAAGAGCGTGCTGGAGCGGCGCGACACGGTGATCGTGGCCACGGTGTCGGCCATCTACGGCATTGGCGCGCCGGACGATTACCTGCAGATGCGGATGATCCTGAAGGTGGGCGGCAAGCAGGGCCAACGCGACGCCATCGCGCAGTTGGTGCGCATGCAGTACCAGCGACAGGACATCGACTTCCAGCGCGGCAGCTTCCGCGTGCGCGGCGACACCATCGACGTGTTCCCGGCCGAACATTCCGAGTTAGCGGTGCGCTTTGAGTTGTTCGACGAGGAGGTCGAATCCATCTCGCTGTTCGACCCGCTCACCGGCCGCGTGCAGCAGAAGGTGCCGCGCTTTGTCATCTACCCATCCAGCCACTATGTCACGCCGCGCGAGAAGACCCTGGTTGCGGTCGAGACCATCAAGCTGGAGCTGGCCGACCGCCTCAAGCAATTCGTGGGCGATGGAAAGCTGGTCGAAGCGCAGCGGCTGGAACAGCGCACGCGCTTCGACCTGGAGATGTTGGCCGAAGTCGGCCACTGCAAAGGCATCGAGAACTACACGCGCCACCTGTCGGGCGCGCGCCCGGGCGACCCGCCGGCCACGCTGACCGACTACCTGCCGCGCGACGCGATCATGTTCCTGGACGAAAGCCACCAGATGATCGGCCAGCTGAACGCCATGTACAACGGCGACAAGGCGCGCAAGACCACGCTCGTGGAATACGGCTTTCGCCTGCCCAGCGCGCTGGACAACCGGCCGCTGAAGTTCGACGAGTTCGAGGCGCGCATGCGCCAGGTCATATTCGTTTCCGCCACGCCTGCCGATTACGAAAAGACCCACGCCAGCAACGTGGTCGAGCAGGTCGTCCGCCCCACCGGCCTGGTCGACCCGCTCGTGGAAGTGCGCCCGGCCACGCACCAGGTGGACGACGTGCTTCAGGAGATCCGCGACCGCGTGCAAAAGCACGAGCGCGTGCTGATCACCACGCTGACCAAGCGCATGGCCGAGCAGCTGACCGAATACCTGACGGACAACGGTGTGAAGGTGCGCTACCTGCACTCCGACGTCGACACCGTCGAGCGCGTCGAGATCATTCGCGATCTGCGCCTGGGCGCGTTCGACGTGCTGGTCGGCATCAACCTGCTGCGCGAAGGGCTGGACATTCCCGAGGTGTCGCTGGTGGCGATCCTGGACGCAGACAAGGAAGGCTTTCTGCGCGCCGAGCGTTCACTGATCCAGACCATCGGCCGCGCCGCGCGCAACGTGAACGGCAAGGCCATTCTGTACGCCGACCGCATCACCGAATCGATGAAGAAGGCGATGGGTGAGACCGAGCGGCGCCGTGCCAAGCAGATCGCCTTCAACGAGGAGCATGGCATCACGCCGCGCGGCATCGTCAAGCAGGTGCGCGACCTGATCGACGGCGTCTACAGCGAAAAGAGCGGGCAGGGCAACGACCGGCGGGCGGCGCTGGTCGGCGCCGGCATGGAAGAAGAGGCGATGTCCGAAAAGGACCTGGCCAAGGAGCTCAAGCGCCTGGAAAAGCTGATGCTGGAGCACGCGCGCAACCTGGAATTCGAGCAGGCCGCGCGGGTGCGCGACCAGCTGCACCTGCTCAAGCAGCGCACCCTCGGGGCGCCAGGCAGCGACAACCTCGCGGCTTGACCGGTTGGGACAGCGCAGAGCACGTTGTTGTGCCCAGGTGGCGTCGACATGCCTGCCGTCCAACTGTTGCGGTGCGGATTTTTCTCACAAAAAAATAGCTGCCTGCGCAGATTCGGCCTGCGCAGGCAGCTATTTTTAAGGTAAAAATCTGCCGGCACGCGCTTGCGCGCGAGCGGCGAAGGTCAGCGCGGCGATCAGCCTTTCACGGCCAGGTTGTTGGACACCGACTTCACGCCTTTCACGCCCTTGGCGATGGTTTCAGCGCGGTCCTTGGCCGCAGCGTTGGGGGCCGGGCCGTTCAGCGTGACCACACCGTCCTTGGTGTCGACGTTGATGGCCAGAGCGCTCAGGTCGGGGTCCTTGGCCAAATCGGTTTTCACCGAAGCCGTAATGCCCGCATCGTCCATGACGGCGGCGACCGCACCGGCAGCGGCGCTGGCGCTCGCTGCCAGGTCCGAGGCACCGGCGCGGATATCGGCGCCCGCTTTCTCGGCGGCGTTTTTGGCATCAGCCGCGGCGTCCTTCATGTCGTTCTTGGCCTCGGTGGCTGCTGCGCTGGCGTCGGCGGAAGCTTCTTTCGCCGCATCCTTGATGTCCTGACCCGCTTCGGCGGCCTTGGCCTTGGCTTCGTCAGCGGCGGCTTCGGTCTGGGCGATGCCCGAATCCAGCTTTTCGCCCGGCGTGCGGTCGTCATTCTTGTTGCATGCGGCCAAGCCCACGGCCAGGGCAGCAGCGGCGGCGATCAGGGACAGGCGATGGATGGTGTCGTTCATGAGGTTCCTCTCTCTGTAAAGTATCCATTGACAGGGCGCAATCCATGTGCACCCGACGCTGCCGATTCTGGAGCGCCCGCCGAGCCCAGCGCGTCGGCGCCCGATGAAACTCGTGTAGGACAAACCGCAACCGGCGCCGTCGCATTGCCTTGCGGGCCGCGGCTGCGCGCAGCCAGCGCCTCGGGGCCCCTCCGGCGGCGCAAACGGTTCCGCCATGGCACGTTCGGGCCGACTGGAGGCTGATCTGGTGCGCTCCCCTGGTCTTCAAAAGGGATAAACCCCCTGACTTTGGTCGGATTTGCGGTATACTTGAGGAAATCACTCGGATATGGCGGCGCTGCCGCAAGCATCGGCAAGTCGCCGCCCCATCCACCGGTGCGCGACATCTGCCGCGCCCGCCCCAGGACACTCAAGGAGTTCGAGATGCGCCTCACCACCAAGGGCCGATTCGCCGTCACCGCCATGATCGACTTGGCCCTGCGCCAAGACAGCGGCCCAGTCACGCTGGCCGCCATCAGCCAGCGCCAACAGATTTCGCTCTCCTACCTGGAACAGCTGTTCGGCAAGCTGCGCCGCCATGAGCTGGTCGAATCCACCCGCGGCCCTGGCGGCGGCTATTCGCTGGGCCGCAAGGCGGGCGACATCACGGTGGCCGACATCATCACGTCGGTCGACGAACCGCTGGATGCCACCCATTGCGGCGGCAAGGAAAACTGCCACGGCGACGGCGGTCGCTGCATGACGCACGACCTGTGGACGTCGCTGAATGCCCGCATGCTGGAGTTTCTGGAGTCCGTCACGCTGCAGAAGCTGGTGGACGACCAACACGCCAACGGCATCGAGATCGAAGGCAAGCCGGCCACCAAGCGCGCGATTTCCAGCAGCCCCGTGGTCAAGCCGATCCGCGTGACAGCGCCCAACTCGGTGTTCGCCCTGGGCGAGATTGCTACCAAATAAGTAGCTGCTTGCGCAGATCCTTCTAGGGCTGCAACCAGAAAACACCTGAATTCAACCCGCGATCGAGATTCCCGCCATGAGCCAGACACCGCACTTTCCCATCTACATGGACTACGCCGCCACTACGCCGATCGACCCGCGCGTGGTGGACGCCATGATCCCCTGGCTGCGCGAGCAGTACGGCAACGCCGCCAGCCGCAGCCACGCCTGGGGCTGGGAGGCCGAGAAGGCCGTTGAAAAAGCGCGCGAACAGGTCGCCGACCTGATCGGCGCCGACCCGCGCGAGATCGTCTGGACCAGCGGCGCGACCGAGTCCGACAACCTCGCCATCAAGGGCGCGGCCCAGTTCTACAAGGGCAAGGGCAAGCACCTGATCACCGTCAAGACCGAGCACAAGGCCGTGCTGGACACCATGCGCGAGCTGGAGCGCCAGGGCTTCGAGGTGACCTACCTCGACGTCAAGGAAGACGGCCTGATCGACCTGGACGTATTCAAGGCCGCGATCCGCCCCGACACCATCCTGGCCAGCGTCATGCTGGTCAACAACGAGATCGGCGTCATTCAGGACATCGACGCCATCGGCAAGATCTGCCGCGAGCACGGCATCATCTTCCACGTCGACGCGGCGCAGGCCACCGGCAAGGTCGCGATCGACGTCAAGACCATGCCCATCGACCTGATGAGCCTGGCCAGCCACAAGACCTACGGCCCCAAGGGCATTGGCGCGCTGTACGTGCGCCGCAAGCCGCGCATCCGCCTGGAAGCGCAGATGCACGGCGGAGGGCATGAGCGCGGCATGCGCTCGGGCACGCTGCCCACGCACCAGATCGTCGGCATGGGCGAAGCCTTCCGCATCGCCAAGGAAGAGATGGCCAAGGACAACGAGAAGGCCTGGGCGCTGCACAACCGTTTCGTGGACGGCATGAAGGGCGTGGAAGAGGTGTTCATGAACGGCCACCCGACGCAGCGCATCCCGCAGAACATCAACATGAGCTTCAACTTCGTCGAAGGCGAATCGCTCATCATGGGCATCAAGGGCCTGGCGGTGTCCAGCGGCTCGGCCTGCACGTCGGCCAGTCTGGAGCCCAGCTACGTGCTGCGCGCCCTGGGCCGCAGCGACGAGCTGGCGCACAGCAGCCTGCGCATCACGATCGGCCGTTTCTCGACCGAAGAGGAGATTGACACCGCAGTCAAGGCGATCCGCGAAAACGTCGCCAAACTGCGCGAGCTGAGCCCCTTGTGGGAGATGCACCAGGACGGCATCGACCTCAGCACCATCCAGTGGGCGGCCCACTGAGTTTTTGAATCAAATCAGGCTGCAGCCTTACAGCCAACTGCGCAGCCAGCTATTTAAATAGGAGTATTGACATGGCCTATTCTGAAAAAGTCATTGACCATTACGAAAACCCCCGCAACGTCGGCAGCTTCGACAAGGGCGACGACAGCGTGGGCACCGGCATGGTCGGCGCACCGGCTTGCGGCGACGTGATGAAGCTGCAGATCAAGGTGAACCCCAGCACCGGCGTCATCGAAGACGCGCGCTTCAAGACCTACGGCTGCGGCTCGGCCATCGCGTCCAGCTCGCTCGTGACCGAATGGGTCAAGGGCAAGACGCTGGACCAGGCGGCCGACCTGAAGAACAGCCAGATCGCCGAAGAGCTGGCGCTGCCGCCGGTAAAGATCCACTGCTCCATCCTGGCCGAAGACGCCATCAAGGCCGCGGTGGACGACTACCGCAAGAAGCACGTGAGCTGATGCGCCATGGCACTGCATCACGCCACCCAAGGTGAGGTGATCGATGTGCGCCCGTACGGCGCGCGCATCGATGGGGCGCAGTCGATTGCGCTCTTCAAGTCTGCCGACCTGGAAGTGATGCGCCTGGTGCTGCCCACCGGTTACCGCATGCCCACGCACAAGGTCGTCGGCGAGATCACGTTGCAGTGCCTCGAAGGCGTGGTGGAAGTGGAGGTCGCCAGCGACACCCACACGCTGCCCGCCGGCCATCTGATGTACGTCGCGCGCGGCGTGACGCACGCGTTGACGGCGACCGCGTCCGCCTCGGTGCTGGTTACCGTCGCCCTTTGACCCAACGATTCGAATTCGCTAAGCCCATGGCTGTCTCACTCACCGAAGCCGCTGCGCGGCATGTCAGCAAGTACCTCACCAAGCGTGGCAAGGGCGTCGGCGTGCGCCTGGGCGTCAAGACCACGGGCTGCTCCGGCCTGGCCTACAAGCTCGAGTACGTGGACGAGGTGGCACCTGAGGACGCGCTGTTTGAGGTGCACGGTGTCAAGCTCATGATCGACCCGAAAAGCCTGGCCTACATCGACGGCACCGAGCTCGACTACGTGCGCGAGGGGCTGAACGAAGGCTTTCGCTTCAACAACCCAAACGAACGCGACCGCTGCGGCTGCGGCGAGAGCTTTCGCGTCTGACATGGGCGACGGCGAAGCGGGGCTGCCGCTGGCACGCGCCACGGTCAGCGTCACCATCGACAACGAGCGTGAAGTCGCCGCGGTGAACGCGTGGTTCCAGCGCTGGGGCCCGCGCATCCAGTGCGCCGACAACCAGGGCTGCGGCTGCTGCGTCGACATCTGGGACGTCCAGGCCCCCGCCGCTGCGCTGGCCGAGTTGCCGACCGCCATGTGCCGCCCGCTGGCCACCGCCGCCTGAGCGCCATGAACCTGCAATCCACCGACTTCGAGCTGTTTGGCGTGCCCGCGCGCTTTGCGCAGGACCGCGCGCAGCTGGACGTGCGCTGGAAGGAGCTGCAGCGCGAAGTGCACCCCGACCGCTTTGCCTCCCAGGGCGCTGCCGCCCAGCGCGCGGCCATGCAGTGGTCGGCCCGCATCAACGAGGCCTACCAGCGACTGAAGGACCCGCAGCGCCGCGCGGCCTACCTGTGCGAGCTGAACGGCGCGCCGATCCAGGCCGAGAACAACACGGCGATGCCGCCCGACTTCCTGATGCAGCAGATGGAGTTGCGCGAACGCTTGGACGACGCTCATTCTGCTGAGGCTTTGGACGAAATCGACGACGAAGCCAGGCAGCTCGGGCGCGACATGCTTCAAAAAATAGAGCGTCAACTCGACCAGGACAAGGACTGGCCGGGCGCCGCGCAATCCGTGCGCGCGTTGATGTTCCTGGACAAGCTGGCCGCCGACGTCGGGCGGCGGCACGAAACCTTGGAATCACGATAAGGATTCGCGGCGGAGCAGGGCGCAACCCGGGGCTTCGCGGCGACGCTGTACTTCATGGCCTTGCTTCAAATCTCCGAACCCGGTCAATCGCCCGACCCGCACCAGCGGCGCGTGGCGGTCGGTATCGACCTGGGAACCACCCATTCGCTGGTGGCCGCCGTGCGCCACGGGGTGGCCGAATGCCTGCCCGACGACCAGGGCCGCGTGCTGTTGCCCAGCGTGGTGCGTTACCTGGCGGGTGGCCAGCGGCAGATTGGCTACGACGCGCTGGTGGACCCGGCGCAGGACCCGGAAAACACGCTGTCTTCGGTCAAGCGCCTGATGGGCCGTGGCCTGCACGACGTGGCCGATGCCGCCAAGCTGCCCTACCGCCTGGTGGACCAACCCGGCATGGTGGGCATCGAGACCGTGCTGGGCACCAAGTCGCCGGTCGAAGTCAGCGCCGAGATTCTGGCCACGCTGCGCTACCGTGCCGAAGACACCTTCAACGACGACCTGTACGGTGCCGTGATCACGGTACCCGCGTACTTTGACGACGCGCAGCGTCAGGCCACGAAAGACGCGGCGCGCCTGGCCGGCATCAACGTGCTGAGGCTCATCAACGAACCAACGGCCGCCGCCATCGCCTACGGGCTGGACCACGGCGTGGAAGGCGTGTACGCCGTGTTCGACCTGGGCGGTGGCACCTTCGACATCTCCATCCTGCGCCTCACCCAGGGCGTGTTCGAGGTCATCGCCACCGGCGGCGACTCGGCCCTGGGCGGCGACGATTACGACCGCGCACTGGCCGACTGGTTGCTGGCGCAGTCTGGCGCACAGGCCGCCACAGCCGCCGATCGCGCCGCCATCCAGCGCGCCGCCCGACAGGCCAAAGAGGCCTTGACTGCTTCAGAAAGTGTAGCTGCCCGCGCTGATCTGGCGGGCGCCAAGGTCGAATTAGAGGTGGATAGAGCGGCGTTTGACACGGCAACCTCGGCCCTGACGGCGCGCTGCCTGGCCGCGGTGCGCCGCACCTTGCGCGATGCGCACCTGAACGTGGACGAGGTCCAGGGCGTGGTCATGGTGGGCGGCTCCACGCGCATGCCCGTCATCCGTCAGGCGGTGGCCGAGTTTTTCCGGCGCGACCCGCTGGTCAACCTCAACCCGGACGAGGTCGTCGCGCTGGGCGCGGCCGTGCAGGCCAACCAGTTGGCCGGCAACGATTCGGCAGGCGATCTGCTGTTGCTGGACGTGATCCCGCTGTCGCTCGGCATCGAAACCATGGGCGGCCTGGTGGAGCGCATCGTGCCGCGCAACCAGACCATCCCCGTCGCCATGGCGCAGGACTTCACCACCTACAAGGACGGCCAGACCGCGCTGGCGCTGCACGTGGTGCAGGGCGAACGCGATTTGGTCCAGGACTGTCGCAGCCTGGCCCGCTTTGAGTTGCGCGGCATTCCGCCGATGGCGGCGGGCGCGGCACGCATCCGCGTCACCTTCACGGTCGACGCCGACGGCTTGTTGAATGTGTCGGCACGCGAGCAGACCAGCGGCGTGGAGGCGCAGATTGACGTCAAGCCCAGCTATGGCCTGTCCGACGAGCAGATCGCCACCATGCTGCAGGACTCCTTTACGACCGCCGATGCCGATGTGAAGGCGCGCGCACTGGTTGAAGCCAAGGTCGAGGCCGACCGCATGCTGCTGGCCACCCAAAGTGCGCTGGACGTGGATGGCGCGTTGCTCAGCGCAGCAGAGCAGGCCGAGATCGATGCGCTGATGCTTTCCCTGCGTGCCATCGCTGCCAACAGCACCGACGCCGCCGCCATCGAAGCCTCGACCGAAGCGCTGGCGCACGGCACGGAAGCTTTTGCTGCCGCGCGCATGAACGCCGGTATCCAGAAAGCGCTGTCCGGCAAAAAAGTCGAATCGCTTTGAATCTGGTGGACTGACATGACCAAGATCACCATACTCCCCCATCCCGAATACGCCCCCGAAGGCAAGGAAATCGAAGCCAATGTGGGCGATTCGATCTGTGAGGCGCTGCTCGACAACGGCGTCGAGATCGAGCACGCCTGCGAGATGAGCCGTGCCTGCACCACCTGCCACTGCATCGTGCGCAAGGGCTACGACAAGCTCGAACCGCCCGAGGAGGAAGAAGAAGACCTGCTTGACCGCGCCTGGGGCCTGGAGCCGCAGTCACGCCTTTCGTGCCAGGCCATCGTCGGCAAGGACGACCTGACGATCGAGATCCCGCGCTACTCGATCAACCACGCCAAAGAAAACCACTGAGGCGAATCAGAAATGGCACGACAGATTGTTCTGGACACCGAAACCACGGGGCTTTCGGCCGACAACGGCGACCGCATCATCGAGATCGGCTGTGTGGAGTTGCTCAACCGCCGCCTCACCGGCAACAACCTGCACTTCTACGTGAACCCCGAGCGCGACAGCCACGAGGATGCGCTGCGCGTCCACGGACTCACGAAGGAATTCCTGAGCGACAAGCCGAAGTTTGCCGAGGTGGCCGACGATATCCTGACCTATCTGCAGGGCGCTGAACTGATCATCCACAACGCGGCGTTCGACGTCGGCTTTCTTGACAAGGAGCTGGAGCGTCTGGGCAAGCCGGCCCTGCAGGGCCATGTCGGCGGCGTGACCGATACGCTGGTCATGGCCAAGCAGTTGTACCCCGGCAAGCGCAACAGCCTGGATGCGCTGTGCGACCGCCTGGGCGTGGACAACTCTGGCCGAACGCTGCACGGCGCGCTGCTGGACGCGGAGTTGCTCGCCGATGTCTACATCGCGCTGACGCGCGGGCAGGAAGCGCTGCTCATCGATCTGGGTGACTTGGGGCATTCGGGCGGGCCGGCTGAGCGCGTGGACTACTCGGCGTTTGAACTGCCCATCCTGCTCGCCAACGACCTTGAATTGGGCGCCCATGAGGAAGTGCTGGGCCAGCTCGACAAGTCAAGCAACGGAAAAACCGTGTGGCGTGTTGTAGCCGCGGAAAACACTGGTATATAATTCCATCTTTCGACGGCTCCATACGGCGCCGAAGAGGGTGATTAGCTCAGCGGTAGAGCACTGCCTTCACACGGCAGGGGTCGCAGGTTCAAACCCTGCATCACCCACCAGACAAATCAACGCTCTGATGCTACATACATCAGAGCGTTTGTCTTTGCGGTGTAGTTTCCGGTGTAATTTGGGCAGTCCCCGGCTGATTGAACTGCTGGCCAGTGGGCATCTGAATCAGCGCTGTCGATGACTCCCATCACGCGAGTCGCATTCGACGGGGACAGCGTGTTGAGAAACTACATCTAGGAAAACTGGGGCGATTCAAGCCCAACTTTCGAGATCCCGTACTTCGCAGCTATAATGCGCAGTTCCAGACGGTGGCTGTAGCTCAGTTGGTAGAGTCCCAGATTGTGATTCTGGTCGTCGTGGGTTCGAGTCCCATCAGCCACCCCAAATACCCCATAAGCTCTTGATTTATCAAGAGCTTTTCTCATTTTCAGGGGTACTGCTACACAAGCCCGCTACACATCGGGGGCAGTATGCAGGGACTATTCCGGCGCGGCGGCGTCTGGCAGGCAGGGCTTGTTGTACCCCTCAGACTTCGATCAGCAGTCGGCAAGCGGGAGTTGGTGCGCTCAACCGGCTGTCATGAGCTTGGGCGCGCCAAAGTTGTGCATGCCCGTCTTTTCGCTCAGTGGCGCAGCTACCTCTTCACATTGGACGGTGGCCGAGTGAACGACGATCAAATCCTGCAGCTTGCGCACGGTAGCCCCAGGCTGCTTTCCACCGGGTATGTCTCCGTTGCGGACGCGGTTGAGGCGACGGGCCTGGGTTCGGGCGATCTCTTGCAAGCGGTTGCCGATCGCCAAGTGCAGCTTTGGTGCAGGCTCCCGGCCTCCGCGTCAACTGGTGTTCGCGCGTCGTTGAGCGACATCGTGGGGAATGAGTGCCTTCCCAGGCCCGATTCAGTTTGGGCGACCGACGCAGAAGCGCCCAATGAAGTGCTCAGGGTGTTTGAAGACCACAGCGTCGCGAATGACATGATCGCCCGCGATGCGAAGACTCACCACGTGCTATTGGTCCGCTTGCCGACGGGCAACGTTTTCATCCCCAACCAGCGCTGGAGCTTAGCGTGCAGGCGTTGTTGCTGCCCGCCCATAACGTTGAATCGCTTCGTCCGGATTGTCACGCCAGAGCGACCGGCGTGACGCTCGAAGGCGCGCGCTGGTGGATAGCGAATGACCCGGCCAACTGGCGGGTGGGCGCGTGCAGATCCTCGAGTTCCCCGGGCGGAACAGCCGCCGGCAAGCCCTTGTGCGGGTAGCGAGGCGAATCGCTTGCCGCCAGCACATGAGCCAGGCTGCGCGCGGTGTCAACCGTGATTGCCGCGCACGCCAGCCAGCAGTCAACCCGCATGACGACATGGTTAAAAATAGATAGTTGCAACGCTAACTAAGGCGCACTAGAGTCGCACCATGTTCGATGAATGCATGTACTTCAACACCTCCGCGCTGGCGCGGCGGTTGGAGCGCGAATGGGCCGCGGCGTTTCGGCCCTTGGGTTTGGCGCCGCCGCAGGGCTTCGTGTTGCGTGCGGTGCTGCAGCAGCCCGGCATCTCGCCTTCGCGACTGGCAGACGAATTCGCCATTTCGCGCCCGACCGCCACGCGGGCGCTGGACGGGCTGGAAGCCAAGGGGCTGGTCGTGCGGGCCATCGGCGAGGGCGACACACGTCAGGTGTCGGTGCAGCCGACCGACGAGGCGCGGGCGATCGAGTCCGCGTTGAATGCGGCCAGCGCCCAGGTGACAAAACGCCTGAAGAAGGCGCTGGGCGAAGCTGTCTTCGCCACGTTGGTGAACGATATCCGCGGTGTGCACTCCGCCCTGAAGTGAGTGCTTTTTTTGACCATACGGTTGCAATGCTAACTAAAGGAGTTTGACCATGCCTATCCTGAATGTGAAAGTCGCCGCTGAAGCTTCTCCGGCGCTGACGCGCGACATCGCGACGATGCTGCTCGATCTGACCAGCCGCATCCTGCACAAGAAACCCGAGGTGACCGCCATCGCGATCGACTACGCCAAGCCTGATCAGTGGCTGGTCGGCGGTGCGCTGCTGTCGGAGCAGGGCAAAAGCAGCTTCTACATGGACATCAAGATCACCGACGAGACCAACACCAAGGACGAAAAGGCCGAGTACATCCGCGCGGTGTACGCCCAGTTCCAGCGCCTGTTGGGCGAGGTGCACGAGGAAAGCTACATCTACGTGCAGGACGTGCGTGCGGCGTCGTACGGCTACGGCGGGCTGACGCAGGAGTACCGTTACCAGCACTGACAGTGCGCCGTGGTGCTGCCCATGCCCAGGATGGGTGAGGCCGCCGCCGCGTCGCGGTGGCGGCCGAAAACGTCAGGCGTTCAGCCGGCGCGTGAAATTCTGGCGCTATGGCGCGCAGACCCTTGACAGATCAGCGCGGGCAGCTATCAAATCAAAAGCAAAAAAACGGTGAAGAAAGCACCGGCAATCGATGCCCCGCCCGTCAAGCCGCGGGCAGCACCATTCCCACGCACTCGCCGAAGCCGATGCGCGCAGCGCCCGGCTTGTCGCACCAGCCGCGCAGGATGATGGTGTCGCCGTCTTCCAGCCAGGTGCGGGTTTCGCCGTTCTTCAGCTTGAGCGGGTTCTTGCCGCCCACCGTGAGTTCGATCAGCGCGCAGGCCGAATCGAGCGTGGGGCCGGACAGCGTGCCCGTGCCCAGCAGGTCGCCGGGCTGCAGGTTGCAGCCGTTCACGGTGTGGTGCGTGACCATCTGCGCCGCCGTCCAGTAGGCGTGGCGGTAGTTGGTGAGCGTGAAGCGCTCGGGCGCGGCCTGGGCGTCGCGCATCTGGGGCGTGACGATGCAGGCTTCCAGCTGAATGTCCAGCCCGCCTTCGGCGCTGTTGGCGTCGCTGCTCAGGTAGGGCAGGGGCTGCGGATCGCCTTCGGGGTGGCTGAAGGCGGCGCGGAAGGGCGCGAGCGCTTCCATCGTCACGATCCAGGGCGAGATGGTCGAGGCAAAGTTCTTGGCCAGGAAGGGCCCCAGCGGCTGGTATTCCCAGGGCTGGATGTCGCGCGCCGACCAGTCGTTGAAGAGCACGAGCCCGAAGATGTGCGATTCGGCCTGATCGATGGTGACCGGGTCGCCCAGTTCGTTGGCTTGGCCGACGAAGACGCCCATTTCCAACTCGATGTCCATGCGCGCGCTGGGCTTGAGCACGGGCGCGTCGGCGTCCGGCGGCTTGACCTGGCCCTTGGGCCGCTTGAAGGCCTGGCCAGACACGCCGATGGACGACGAGCGGCCGTGGTAGCCGATGGGCACCCACTTGTAGTTGGGCAGCAGGGGGTTGTCGGGCCGGAACTGCTTGCCGATGTTGGTGGCGTGGTAGACCGAGGTGTAGAAGTCGGTGTAGTCGCCAATGCGCGCGGGGAGGGTGAATTCGGCATCGGCCTGCGGCACGAGGCAGGCTTTCAGCGCGGCTTCTTGCGCTGAGCCGGTTTGCAATGCTTTTGAGAGCGCCTTGCGCAGGCTGGACGCCGCTTGGGCACCCATCCCCATCAAATGGTTGAGGGTGGGTTCGGCCGCGGCCTGCGCCGGGGCCAACGCATCGCCGCTGAACACGCCAGCCTGAACGGCTGCGGCCATGTCCACGATCTGGTCACCGATGGCAACGCCGCCGCGCCACGCTTCGGCGCTGCCCTGGCGCCGGAACACGGCGAAGGGCAGGTTCTGGATCGGGAAATCGGTCGTGCCGTGGTTGGCCGAAACCACCCAGCTGGTGAGTTTCGGGTCGTGCGTTTCGTTCAGCGTTGCCATGCGTCTGTCTCTTGGAGGAAGGGCGTTTTCAGTGCGCGCCGACCTTGCCACTGCCGTCGTGCATCCAGCGCGCATGCTCAGGGGCCTTCTTGGTGCGGTCCCACTCATTGAGCATATCCCACTTGACTTCGTCTAGTGCCTTGTCCATCTGGGGCGTGGAGGTGTTGGCGGCCAGCTCCAGGCGGTGGCCAGACGGGTCGAAGAAGTAGATGGATTTGAAGATGGTGTGGTCGGTTGGGCCGATGACGTTGATGCCATCGGCTTCCAGCTTTTCCTTGACCTTGAGCATCGTGTCGACCGAATCGACCTTCAGCGCCAGGTGCTGCGTCCAGCTGGGGGTGTTGGGGTCGCGACCCATCTCGGGCTGCGTGGGCAGCTCGAAGAACGCCAGCACGTTGCCGTTGCCCGCGTCCAGGAAGATGTGCATGTACGGATCGGGCTCTTTGGTTGAGGGCACTTCGTTCTCGGCGATCGCCAGGATGAAGTTCATGTCGAGGTACTTCTGGTACCACTCGACGGTCTGCTTGGCGTTCTTGCAGCGGTAGGCGACGTGGTGGATGCGGTCAACGATGGCCATGGGTGTCTCCTTGGGGTGGGTTGAAAACGAACGGGTGGCTGCTTACAAGTCCTGCAGCGCGGACTGGATGTGTTGCTGCACCACGGCGGGGTGGCCCAGCGCGTTGGCATTGAGCAGTGCGAGCTTGACGAGGAACAGCTCGGCCTTGTCGGGGCCGGCCTGGTCGATGGCGGTGGCGAGCGCGTCGTAGACGGTCTCGAGGTCGGGAATGCTCAGGGCGGAAGTGCTTGCGGTCATGGTGGTGTCGGCAGCGTGGCTCATTGGGGGAGGGCGGCGTCGAACGCCGCCTTCAGGCGCGTGGCGTCCAGCGTCAGCCAGCGCGCGCAGATGTGCTGGTCAGGGCGCAGCAGGTAGGCCCCGCCGCTGGCGGTGACGCCGTAACGGCGGCGGAAGTGGCCGTCGGCGTCGGCGAGCGCTTGATCGGCGCCCGCCACGGCGCGGCCGGTTCCCACGGCGGTCACACGCAGCGGCACGCCACGGGCGCGCACGTCGGCGACCACGGCTTGCAGCGGCGCGGGCAGGGCCTCGGCTTCGGTGAAGTACAGCAGGTCAAAGCTGCCGCCCAGGTGGTCCAGCAGGAAGTCGTCGGCACCCAGGCGCACGTTCAGCGGCGGCGCGCCGTGCGCCGGGCCGGCGCTGAACAGCGCGTTGTCGTCGCCCGTGCTGTTGAGGGCCGAATGCGTGTATTCGTGCGGCCGCGAGGTGCGCCAGTGGTAGAGCGGGCGCACGAAGTCCTGCGTGAGCGACAGCGACAGCACCGCGTCTCGCAGCACGCGAAAGCCGCGGCTGGGCGGCGCCATGAAGCGGGTGCTCTTGCCCGCTTCGTCGATGATTTCGCGCGCGGCGCCGACGCGCTCGGCGCTGAAGTTCGCCAGCAGCCGGCGCCCGGCCCAGCCGCGCACCACAAAGGCCAGGTGCCAGGCCAGCGACTGCGCGTCCTGGAACGCGGTGTTGGCGCCGCGCACGCCGAAGATCGGCAGCAGGTGCGCCGCGTCGCCGACGAACAGCACGCGGCCGTTGACGTAGTCAGGCAGGGTCAGCGTGCGCGCGGAATAGACGGACGACCAGTCCATCTCCCATGGCGTGCCGCCAAAGCCGATCATGGCCAGCTGCGCGTCGATGCGGCTTTTCAGCGATTCGGGGCGCAGCGCGTCTTCGGGCGATTCGCCCGGCGGCAGCTGGTAGTCCACGCGCCAGATGCCGTGCGGCTCGCGGTGCATCAGGATGGTGTTGCCACGGTTCCAGTCGGGGTCGAAATACGCCAGCCGCTCGGTCGGCAGCGGCAAGTCGATGCGGATGTCGGCGATCACGAACAGGCCTTCGTACGACGCGCCTTCCATGCGCACACCCATCGCGTCGCGGATGGCCGATCGACCGCCCGACGCGTCCACCAGCCAGTCGGCCTGCAGCGCGTAGTCGCCTTCGGGCGTGTCGACGGTGGCGCGCACGCCGTCATCGTTTTGCGCTATGTCGACGAGCTTGTTGCCCCAGCGCAAGTCGATCAGCGGGTGCGCGGCGCAGGCGTCGATCAGGTATTCCTCCATGTACTGCTGCTGCAGGTTGAGCATGGGAAAGAAGCGATCGTCCGCCTCGTGGGGCGCCTCCATGCGGAACACGGTGCGGCCCTGGTAGATGCTGTTGCCGTAGCGCCAGGGCAGGCCGCTTTCGGTCATGCGCTGGGCGGTGCCGACCTGCTGCAGGATCTCCATCGACCGGCGCGTGAACACGATGGCGCGGCTGCCTTGCGACACCTGCAACTCGGCCGCCAGTATCACGCTGGGCACACCATGGCGCGCCAATTCCAGCGCAGTGACCATGCCCGACGGCCCGTTGCCGACGATGACGACGGTATGGCGCGGCTGCGCACCGTGCTGCGACGCCAGCCAGGGCGCGTGGACCTGGTAGTCGTAATAGATCGACGGACGGGGCGTGTCGGCGGGCTGGTGCATGGGCGACAAACGGGCGTGGAAAAGGGTGGATCGAGTGGCGCCCCCGTGCGTCGACGACGACCGAGGGCGTGGCCGCGATCACCGCGTGCCTGCGGCCAAGCGTCCGTGCCAAGATGCCGCATTGTTCCGCAAATTGGTTGCGCTCGCAACTATAATTTGACCCATGTCACGCCCATCGCCCGCCTCGTCCCAGACTGCCCACCCCGGTGCGGCGCCCGTGCGGCCACTGGGTGAAAGCTTCACGCACCGGCTGCACACCCTGCAAAAGCTCACGGACCGGGTATCGCAGGCCACGTACGAAGCCGAGATCGGTCTGCCCTTGGGCGAAGCGCGTTGCCTGAGCGCGGTGGGTGCCTTTGCCCCGCTGTCGGTCAAGGACCTGGCGCACCTGGCCAACGTGGACAAGGGCCAGGCCAGCCGCGCCGCGCAGTCGCTGGTGGACCGCGGTCTGGTGCTGAAAAAACCCGACCCGCTGGACGCGCGTGGGGTGGTGCTGAGTTTTACCCCTGAAGGTGAAGCCCTGTGGCACCGGCTGATGGCGGCGGTGGAACGGCGCAACCAGCAGATCGTGGCCTGCTTGTCGGCCGCCGAGCAGGCGCAGTTCGACCGGCTGTTGACGCGTCTGGTCGCGCATGCGCGGGTGGTGAGCGAGGCGCCGCCCGACGAGGTCTGAGTGCTGCAGCGCCTTGGTTGAAAAGAGAGTGGGCGCTCGCATGTGCGGCAAGCCGCGTCGGCCTGAACATTGAACGTCCGAGGCGTTTGCATTCTGGCGCGACCATGCCGCTTGGTTGCACATTAAGAAATTTCGTTCTATAATTCGCGGTTTCGCGTCAAGGAGTGGTTGGCAGCGCCAAAAGGGCCGCACCGCTTTCAAGGCACCCGGGTCTGACTCAGGCCCGTCGCCCAGCGCGAAGAAAACCGCCACATCTTCCTTCTCTCGTGTGGCTGCCGGGCAGGCACTTCGTCTGCCACTCAGGCGGCCACTTGCGATCCGCGTGTTGCCCTTCTCGGGTCAGCCACAGATCGATTCCCGGCGCGAAGGCTGGTCAGACCCACCGGGTCACCGCACCAGCTACCGCGTACGCGTTGTCGTCAGATGGTGGGTGTTGTTATTGAACCCGTGGGTGCGCCTGGCTGATTTTTTGGGCACCCGACCATATGACGCGCACCATCACCCATGGCCGCCAGGCTGTGCAACGCGCGGGAAAGTTTTGAGAGCAATCATGGCTTCTTTTGAAGAAAATCACGCGCTGACGCAGGATGAGCCTGCGCAGGCAGCTATTGAAAACGCAGCAAATGCGGTGGCCGTTGCCGCGGCCACGCCTGCTGATGATGTCGCCGCACCCGCGGCCGACGACACCGCCGTGCCCGGCGCGGCCTTTGCCGCCCTGGGCCTGGCGCCCGAGCTCGTCGCCGCCGTGCGCGACATGGGCTACACCGAACCGACCGCCGTGCAGCAACGCACGATCCCGCTGGCCCTGGCCGGTGAGGAAGGTGGCGGTGCCTTCAACGACCTGATGGTCAGCAGCCAGACCGGCAGCGGCAAAACCGCGGCCTTCTTGCTGCCCGTGCTGCACACCTTGATCCAGCAGCAAGACGAAATCGCCGCCGCTGAAAAGGCCGCGTGGGACGCCAAGGTCACCGCCGCGCTGTCGGCGGGCGAGCCCGCGCCCAAGCGTCCGCGCCGCAAGAACCCGACCGATTCGCGCCACTTCAAGCCGGCCGTGCCGGGTGCGCTGGTGCTGTGCCCCACGCGCGAACTGGCGCAACAGGTGGCCGCCGACGCGATCGACCTGGTCAAGCACTGCCGCGGCCTGCGTGTGGCCAGCGTGGTCGGTGGCATGCCGTACCAGCTGCAGATCGCCCGCCTGCAGAACGCCAACCTGATGGTGGCCACGCCCGGCCGTCTGCTGGACCTGGCCCGCAGCGGCCAGATCAAGCTGGACCAGGTGCGCTTTTTGGTCATGGACGAGGCCGACCGCATGCTCGACCTCGGCTTTGCCGACGATCTGGCTGAAGTGCACCAACTGACGTCGCAACGCCAGCAAACCATGATGTTCAGCGCCACCTTTGCGCCGCGCATCCAGCAGCTGGCCATGCGCGTCATGCACGACAACGGCGCCAAGGTCCGTAAAGTGCAGATCGCCACGCCGCAAGAGCAGCACGCCAACATCCGCCAGGAGCTGTACTGGGCCGACAGCCCCGAGCACAAGCGCCGTTTGCTGGACTACTGGCTGCGCGACCCGAGCATCGACCAGGCCATCGTCTTCGCCTGCACGCAGGTGGAATGTGAACAGCTGGCCGAAGAGCTGCAGCAGACCGGCTTTGCCGCCGTGTCCCTGCACGGCGCCTTGAGCCAGGCCGTGCGCAACCGCCGCCTGTCGGCCCTCCGCGACGGCCGTGTGCAAATCCTGGTCGCCACCGACGTGGCCGCCCGCGGCATTGACGTGCCTACGGTGACCCACGTCATCAACTTCGGCCTGCCGATGAAGGCCGAGGACTACACCCACCGCATCGGCCGCACCGGCCGCGCTGGGCGCGACGGCCTGGCCATCACCCTGGCCGAGTTCCGCGACCGCCGCCGCTTGGCCGACATCGAAGCGCACACACGCCAGCCGTTCAAGCCGCTCTTGATCGAAGGCCTGGAGCCAACGCGCCACTACCCGCCCATCACGCAGGACGCCCCTGCGCGCAAAGGCGGCGGCGGTGGCCGCGGCGGCCCGCGCCGCAGCTTCGGCGGTGGTGGTGACCGCTTTGGTGGTGACCGTTTCGGTGGTGGCGAACGCCGCTTTGAAGAGCGCCGCGGCCCCCGCATGATCGGTGGCGGTTTTGAAGGTAAATCGGGCTCCGGCCGGCGCCAGGAAGGCGCAGGCAGCTCCCGCTTCGATAGCGGCCGCCCGGCACCGGCCCACGCCAAACACGGCGCCCGCCCGGCCGCCCGCCCCGCTGGCGCACCGCGCGCCGCCAAGCCTTACGCACCGAAAAGTCGTTAAGCCAACGGGGTGTGAACCCCAGGGCGCGGTGAATGCCGCGCCCACTTTTTCTTGAAAGCCGCCTTGTGCGGCTTTTTTTGTGCGCTATCAGTTAAGGTAGGGCGAAGACGAACCGGCTTGGTCGGTCAGAAAAGAGCTGCTGGCTAACCAGCGTAAGTTTTCCAAGGTAGGTGAACTGCATCCGGTGCTGAGCGCGGTGGAAGAGGTGAATCTGATCACCACTCTCGCGTGCGCCAAGAATTCGTTGTTCACCAAAGTGATCCGTCGGACCTTCCCACTCCAGACGATCTCCTGTGAGGGCGTCTTGATAGGGTTCGGCTGAGTTCTGCTTGTGTTCCGTGACAAACAGGATGATCTTGTCGTCTTGGGCTGGTGTAACGACCCCTCGCGCAATCGCGTGGAAGCTTGAGTAGTCCCACAGCTTCGCGAGTGTTTCTCGAGAGTAGGTTTGGCCAACGATGATCGATGCGAAAGTGACTTGCGACATGGTTTCTAGCTGGCTTCGAGTGTGCGCCAAGGGCTCCTGGGCATTAGATTAGATAAGCACCCGCCCTGGATTCATCAGCCCCTGCGGGTCCAGCGCCTGCTTGATGCTGCGCATCAGCTGCAAGGCGACGGCTGATTTGTAGTGAGGCAGTTTGGCTGCTTTCAGGCTGCCGATGCCGTGTTCGGCGCTGATCGAGCCGTTATGCCGCGCGACGGCGTCGAACACCAGGGCGTTGATGCGGTCTTCTTCATCGCGCAGGAAGGCCTGCGCATCGCCGCCCTCGGGCGCCTGCACGTTGTAGTGCAGGTTGCCGTCGCCCAGGTGGCCGAAGTCGACCAGGCGCACGCCGGGGACTTCGCGCGCGAGCAGGGCGTCGGTTTCGGCGACGAAGGCGGGAATGCGCGACACCGGCAGGCTGATGTCGTGCTTGATGTTCAGGCCCTCTTCGGCCTGGGCCAGCGGAATGCTTTCGCGGATGTGCCACAGGCCCTTTGCCTGGGTCAGGTTCTCGGCGACGACGGCGTCGGTGACGCAGCCGGCGGCCAGCGCGCCTTCCAGCAGCGCTTCAAAGCGGTCGCGCGCGTGGGCTTCGGATTCGCTGTCGGAGTTTTCCAGCAGCACGCACCAGAGCGATTCGCGCCACAGCGGCACGCGCAGTTGCGGGTAGTGTTTGTCGACCAGGCTGAGGGCGAACTGGCCCATCACTTCAAAGCCCGTCAAGCCCGCGCCCAGTTGCCCGTGCGCCAGGCCGAGCAGCTCGACCGCGGCCTCCATCGACGGCACGGCAGCCCAGGCGGTGAGCTTGGCGGCCGGCTGCGGGTACAGCTTCATCGTGGCGGCGGTGATGATGCCCAGCGTTCCTTCGCTGCCGATGAACAAATCGCGCAGGTCGTAGCCGGTGTTGTCCTTGCGCAGGCCGGTCAGGCCGTGCCAGATGTCGCCCTGCGGCGTGACCACTTCCAGGCCCAGGCACAGCTCGCGTGCGTTGCCGTAGCGCACGACCTGCGTGCCGCCGGCGTTGGTCGCCAGGTTGCCGCCGATGGTGCAACTACCTTCGGCCGCCAGACTGAGCGGGAACAGAAAGCCTGCGTCGGCCGCGGCGGCTTGCAGGTTCTGCAGGATCGCGCCGGCTTCGACCGTGAGCGTCAGGTTGGCCGCATCGATGGCGCGCACCTTGTCCATGCGCCGCAGGCTGAGCACGACCTGCGTGCCGGTCTCGTCCGGCACCGAGCCGACGGCCAGGCCCGTGTTGCCGCCTTGCGGCACGATGGTGCCGCCGTGCTGGGCGCAGGCGCGCACCACGGCGGCCACCTGCTCGGCGTCGGCCGGGCGCACCACGGCCAGCGCGCGGCCGCGGGCGCGGCGGCGCCAGTCTTGTTCGTACGCCGTCAAATCGCCGTCGGTCAGCACGTGGGCGGTGCCGACGGCTTGCTGCAGAGCTTGGACAAGGGCAGAGGAAGTCATGCTGAATGCTATTGAAGTGGTAGCTGGTTGCGCAGATTCATCTAGGGCTTCAGGCCGATTCGATGACTATTCTGGGCTTTCACGGCGTCGCACGGGCAGCGGGTGCACGCGGACTTCATCTTAGGCGCAGGGCGGTGCGCCTGGCCCGCGCGTGGTGATTTCGTTCAGCCTTCAATCACCTGACGCGCCATGCCCAGAAACTGCTCACGCTCGTTCGCGTTCAGGGGCTCCAGGATGTCGACCTGCAAGGCCTGCACCACGGGCAGCAGGGCGGCGAACATCGCCTCGCCGTCCTCGGTCAGCGACAGCACGCGCGCCCGGCGGTCGCGCTCGCTCACGGTGCGCAGGATCCAGCCCTTCTGCTCCAGCCGCTCGATCACGCCGCCGATCGTCGCGCGGTCGTAGGCGATGCGCTCGGCGACGCCCGCCTGGTCGATGCCGGGGTGCGCGCGGATGGCGTCCAGCGCGGCGAACTGCACCTGCGTCAAATCGAAGCCCGCCATCTGCGTGCGCTGGGCAAAGGTCTGGGTGGACTGCTGGTGCAGCCGGCGGATCAGGTGGCCCGCCATGTCGAGTGAATTCATGGCTCCTGCGGCCTCCGGTGCGTTGGTGCTGAGCTGACGGGCGTTGTGTCGGTCAATTGATATGTATTCATACAGTATGGACGCGAATAGTAAGTATAGATATTATGAAGGCCGCGCCAACCACTTGACCTTGGCGCCCAGACGCAAGGAGACAGGTGATGCAGTTCTACAAGAATGGATTTCGCGGCGGCAACCCCGACATCAAGGAGGCCGCGCCCCACCGCCGCAACCGCGGCACCAACGAGCCGCTGCCGGAGAAGGTGGACGTGCTGATCGCGGGCACTGGGCCGGCCGGCCTCTGCTTGGCGGCGCAGCTGGCGCAGTTCCCCGACATCAGCACCATGATCGTCGAACGCATGCCCAGCAACATCATCAAGGGCAAGGCCGACGGCATCAACACGCGCAGCATGGAGATGTTTCAGGCCTTCGGCTTTGCCGACAAGGTCAAGCGCGAGACCTACTGGGTCAACCAGACCGCGTTCTGGATGCCCGACCCGGCCAACCCTGCGCACATCCGCCGCGTGGGCCGTGTGCAGGACGTGGCCGACGACAGCTCGGAAATGCCGCACATCCTGATCAACCAGGCGCGGCTGCACGAGCTGTTCCTGGAGGTGATGAAGAACTCGGCCTCGCGCCTGGAGCCCGACTACGGCTGGGAAGTGGTCGGCCTGACGGTGGACCCGAAGACCGACGACCATCCCGTGACGGTGACGCTGAAGGATTCGTCCGGCATCAACTGGTGGGCGACGCGCACGGTACGTGCGAACTATGTGGTCGGCTGCGACGGCGCCCATTCGGCGGTGCGCAAGGCGATCGGCGGCGAGCTGCACGGCGACGCAGCGCACCAGGCCTGGGGCGTGATGGACATCCTGGCCAATACCGATTTTCCCGACGTGCGGCAAAAATGCCTGATCTCGTCGGCGAACGAGGGCAACGTGCTCATCCTGCCGCGCGAGGGCGGGTACGTGTTCCGCATGTATGTCGAGCTGGACAAGCTCAACCCCGACGAGAAAGCGGCCAACCGTAAGCTGACGCAAGAGGACATGATCGCGGCGGCCAACCGCATCATCCGCCCGTATGCGCTGGACGTGAAGGAAGTCGTCTGGTGGTCGATCTACGACATCGGGCACAGCATCACCGACAAGTTCGACGACGTGCCCGAGGGCTCGGACCGGGCACCGCGCGTCTTCACCGCGGGCGATGCCTGCCACACGCATTCGCCCAAGGCGGGGCAGGGCATGAACGTGTCGATGCAGGACACCTTCAACCTGGGTTGGAAGCTGGTGCACGTGCTGCAGGGCCGCGCCGACGCGAGTTTGCTGCGCAGCTATTCGAAAGAGCGCCTGACCGAGGCCAAGCGCCTGGTCGACACCGACCACCACTGGTCGCGCGTGATGTCTGCCCCCACTACCCAGGCCGAGCGCGACGGCACCGAAGAGCCGCGCATCATTCGCCAGTTCAAGGAAAACCTTGAATTCACCGGCGGCACGGCCGTGAAGTACGACACCTCGAACCTGTTCGCGCCTGGCACGCACCAGTCGCTGGCCAAGGGCGAGGCGATCGGCCGGCGCTTCCATTCGGCGCCGGTGGTGCGGGTGTCGGACGCCAAGCAGATGCAACTGGGCCACGCCGCTGAGGCCGACGCGCGCTGGCGCATCTACGCCTTCGCTGGCAAGGCGGACGGCTCGAACCCCGGTTCGGCCATCCACCAACTGGCGGACTGGCTGGAAAAAGACCCCCAATCCCCGGTCGTCAAGCACACCCGCCCCGGCGAGGACGTGGACGCCGTCATCGACTTCCGCGCCATCTTCCAGCAGACCTTTGATGAGCTGGCCTACGAGCACATGCCCTCGTTGCTCAAGCCTCAGACCGGCAAGCTGGGGCTGCAGGACCACGAAAAGGTGTTCTGCGTCGACCACAAGGGCGCGGGCGACATCTTCGACATGCGCCGCATCGACCGCGAAAAGGGCTGCATGGTGGTCGTGCGGCCGGACCAGTACGTGGCGCACGTGCTGCCGCTCAATGGCTTTGACGAGCTGGCGGCGTTCTTCGCGGGCATCCTGCGCTGAGCCGCGTCCGCCGCGCGCTCCGCGGGCGGCAGGTCAGGTGCCTGAAACCGCGGCCGCCGCCTTGGCCTCGCGCTGTCGCAGGCGGATGTGCGCGGTGCACGCCACAAACAGGATCACCACCAACACCACTTCGCCCCACGCGTAGTAAGACGACGGCGCGCGGTCGCTGGTGGCGCGTACCACGCCTTCGACGAAATACAGCCAGATGAACAAGGCCAGAGCGCGGTAGGTGTACATGCGCATGCGCAGCAGTCCGGGCAGTGCCAGCAGCAGCGGCAGCGCCTTGAGTGCCAACCAGGAACCGCCCGGGCGCAGCGGCGCCAGCCAGAGCTCCCACGCCAGGCACAGCGCGGTCAGCGCCAGCAGCGCCAGCACGGCGATGGCGCGCGTGGTGCGGGCGGACGAGGGGGAGGGCGCTGGTGCAGGAACGGAAGGCGAGGGCATGGGCGGTGGCATCATACCGACCATGAATCTGGACGGGCTCAAGAACCGGCTGCGGACCTTTGTCACGGACATCACCGACTTCCCGGTGCTGCCGACGGCCGCCACGCTGTGGGAGCGCTTCCAGCAGGACCGCCTTGGCCTGACGGCCAGCTCGCTCACCTTCACGACCACGCTGGCACTGGTGCCGTTCTTTGCCGTGGTGCTAGCGGTGTTCACGGCCTTCCCGCTGTTTGCCGAGCTGAAGGACGCGCTGGAGCAGTGGCTGATCGACAGCCTGATTCCCGCCAGCATCTCCCGCAACGTGCTGGACTACCTTACCCAGTTCGCCACCAAGGCGAGCGAGTTGGGCACCGTTGGCCTGGCCGTGCTGTTCATCACGGCGCTGTCGCTGATGCTGACGATCGACCACACGCTGAACGCCATCTGGCGCGTCAGCGCCCGCCGCCCGCTGGGCCAGCGCCTGCTGGTGTACTGGGCCGCGTTGACGCTGGGGCCGCTGGTGCTGGGCGGCAGCCTGGCGATCACCTCCTACGTGGTCAGCCATTCGCGCGGACTGATCCCCGTGATGCCCGGCGGTTTGAACTTGGCGCTGGACACGTTGCAGGCCGCCTTGATGGTCGGTGGCCTGACGCTGCTGTACCGCTTCGTGCCGAACACGCCGGTGAAGTGGAAGCACGCTTTGGCTGGCGCGGTGTTCGTGGCCGTGTGCATCGGTCTGGCCAAGCAGATCCTGGGCTGGTACCTGTCCAGCATGCCCACGTATTCGCTGATCTACGGGGCCTTCGCCACGGTGCCGATCCTGTTGCTGTGGATCTACCTCAGCTGGCTGATCGTGCTGTTCGGCGCCGTCATCGCGGCCTACCTGCCCAGCCTGCTCTCGGGCGTGGCGCGGCGCGGCGGTGGGCCGGGCTGGGAATTTCAGCTGGCGGTAGAAGTGCTGCAGGCCCTGGCACGCATGCGCGGCACGGCCACGCGGGGCCTGAAGCTGCCGCAGCTGGCCAACCTGCTGCGGGTCGACAGCTTGCAGCTCAGCCCGGTGTTGGAAGCCCTGGCGTCGCTGGACTGGGTCGGCCAGCTGGCGACCGACCGCGACAACGAAGAGCCGCGCCACGTGCTGCTGATCGAGCCCGCCAAGGAGCCCCTGCGCCCGCTGGTCGAGCGCCTGCTGCTCAAGCCCGACCGCGCGCTGGACGCCTGGTGGCAGAACGAAGGGGTGGCCGGCCTCACCGTGGCCGACCTGCTGAACGTGCCCGCGCCCCACGCGGCCGATGCTCTGCCGCAGGCGAAGGCCAAAGGCGATTTCAAGTCAAATCAGGCCTCAGTCCTACGGGAATAAGCGCGGCCAGCTATTGAAAAAGTAGCTGACGCCGTGATTCTCGCCCATCGAGCGCTTGGATCAGGCCGCCAGAAAATCGCGCAATGCGAACAGCACTTCGTCCGGCGCTTCGGTCATCAGCGCGTGTCCGGCCTCGACTTCGACGATCTGCGCCAGCCGCGCATGCTGCGCCAATGCCTTGGCCGACTTGGGCGGCGTCATCTGGTCGTGCTTGCCCACCAGAAACAGGGTGGGGCAATGCACCGCGGGCATCGCCTGCTCGCCACCGGCATAGTCGTCGCAGGCCTTGAAGCCCGTGTAGAACACGTTCACCTTGGGGTTGCTGGCCAGCACGCGGCGCATCAGCGCGCGCGAGCCACCATACAGCCAGGTGCCGGGGCCCAGCGACGAGGGCGGCGGCGCCAGCGTGCTGTGCGAGAAGGTGTTGACCATGGCGATGGCTTTTTCGGGCGCCTTGACCGATGCCTCCAGCAGCGCGGGCGACACCTTCATTGGGAAGGCCGTGCCCGCCAGCACCAGATGACTGACGTGGGCAGGCGAGCGCGCCGCCGCCTCCAGCGCGATCAGCGAGCCAAAGCTGTGACCGACCAGCGCGGCCTGCTCCACGCCGACCGCGGCCAGCAGCGCCAGCACGGTGTCGGCCGCAGCCTCCACCGTCGCGGGCGGCTCCCCACCGCTACGCCCCTGGCCGGGCAGGTCGATGGCGAGCACGTTCCAGCCATGGTTGGCGAGGTAGCGGCTTTGGAGGATCCACACACTGTGGTCGTTGAGCACGCCGTGGATGAACACGACGGTGGGCTTGGCGGCATCGAAATCCTTGCCGCCCGTGTAGGCGTAAAGCGGCGCGCCGCTGACTTGGATGTGCATGGTCAGGACTCCCGCCGGGCCGCCCCAAGGGAGGCCTGCGCCCCCTCGGGGGGCAGTGAATACACGAAGTGAGGAACGTGGGGGTTCATGGTTACGCCCCCGCCTTCTCGGCCGCTTTCAGCGCGCGCTTCAGGTCGTCGATCAGGTCGTCGGCGTCCTCCAGCCCGATCGACAGGCGGATCGTGCCGGGGCCGATGCCCGCGCCGGCCAGGGCCTCGTCGCTCATGCGGAAATGCGTCGTGCTGGCCGGGTGGATGACCAGGCTGCGGCAATCGCCCACGTTGGCCAGGTGGCTGAAGATCTTCAGCGTCTCGATGAACTTCTTGCCCTGCTCGCGCGTGCCTTTCATGTCGAAGCTGAACACGCTGCCCGCGCCTTTGGCGCCGTGCTTGAGCAGGCGGCCGGCCAGCGCGTGGCTGGGGTGCGATTCGAGCAGCGGGTGGCCCACTTTCTGCACGAACGGGTGTTCGGCCAGGAAGCGCACCACCTTTTCGGTGTTGGCGATGTGCTTTTCCATGCGCAGCGGCAGGGTCTCGATGCCCTGCAGGATCAGCCAGGCGCTGTGCGGGCTCAGGCAGGCGCCAAAGTCGCGCAGGCCTTCGCGGCGCGCGCGCAGCAGAAAGGCACCCACGGTGCTTTCCTCGCTGAACACCATGTTGTGGAAGCCGTCATAGGTTTCGGTCAGTTCGGCGAACTTGCCGCTCTTGTCCCAGTCGAAGCTGCCACCGTCGACCACGATGCCGCCGATCACCGTACCGTGCCCCGAGAGGAACTTGGTGGCCGAGTGGTAGACGAGATCGGCGCCGTGCTCGAAGGGTTTGAGCAGGTAGGGCGTCGTGAAGGTGGAGTCGACCAGCAGCGGCACACCCGCTTCGTGGGCGATCTGGCCGACGGTCGGGATGTCGAGCACATCCAGCCCCGGGTTGCCCACGGTTTCGCCAAACAGGAGCTTGGTGTTGGGTCGGATCGCGGCCTTCCAGCCGTCGATGTCGCCGGGCTGGACGAAGGTCGTCTCGATGCCGAAGCGCCGCATCGTGTAATGCAAAAGGTTCTGGCTGCCACCGTACAGTGCCGTGCTGGCCACGATGTGGCTGCCCGCGCCCATGAGCGTGGCCACCGTCAGGTGCAGCGCTGCCTGGCCGCTGGCCGTGGTGATGGCGCCAATGCCGCCTTCCAGCGCCGACACGCGCTGCTCCAGCACCGCGTTGGTCGGGTTGCTGATGCGGCTGTAGACGTGGCCCGAGCGTTCCAGGTTGAAGAGGGCGGCCGCGTGGTCGCTGGATTCGAAGACGAAGGACGTCGACAGGTGGATCGGCACGGCGCGCGCGCCGGTACTGGGGTCGGGGGCGGCGCCTGCGTGCAGTGCGAGCGTGTCAAAGCCAGGGTCGGCGTAGCCGGACATGGCGTCTCCTCTGGTTGTGGCCGGGGGCCGGGTCGGTCAAGCCACGCATTGTGGGCTATATTTCCCGGGACTGTCGCCTGCGCGCGACACCGGAGCTTCACATGAAAGTCAGCGATATTCTGCGTCTGAAGGGCAACGTTCTGTACACGATCACGCCCGAAGACAGCCTGGCGGACGCCGCCCAACTGATGGCCGAGCGCGACATCGGCTCGCTCGTCGTGATGTCGCACGGGCGCGTGGTCGGCATCCTGACCTTCCGCGAGGTGATTCAGGCCGCCGTGAAAAACGGCGGCAGCTTCGGCAGCACGACGGTGTACCGCGCCATGGACCCCGGCCCGCTGATCTGCACCATGGAAACCGACATGGACGAGGTGCGCCGCATGATGCTGGACCGCCATGCGCGCTACCTCCCGGTCATCGACAACCGCCAACTGATGGGCGTGATCAGCTTCTACGACGTCGCCAAGGCCGTGGTGGACAGCCAGAATTTCGAGAACCGCATGCTCAAGGCCTACATCCGCGACTGGCCGGAAGAGAACGGCAAGACCGATACCGATTTCCCCTGAGCGTTCGAGGCCGCCACGGCGCCGGGCGCGCTGCCGGTTGGGGATAATCGGCGCATGAGCGGCAATACTTTCGGCACACTGTTTGCCGTCACCAATTTCGGGGAATCGCACGGACCAGCCATTGGCTGCGTGATCGACGGCTGCCCGCCCGGCATGGCGCTGAGCGAGGCCGACATCCAGCCCGAGCTGGACCGCCGCCGCCCAGGCACCAGCAAGTTCGTCACCCAGCGCAACGAGCCCGACCAGGTCGAGATCCTCTCGGGCGTGTACCAGGGCCAGACCACCGGCACGCCGATCTGCCTGCTGATCCGCAACACCGACCAGCGCAGCAAGGACTATGGCGACATCCTGCAAACCTTCCGCCCGGGCCACGCCGACTACACCTATTGGCGCAAGTACGGCATCCGCGACCCGCGCGGCGGCGGGCGCTCGTCCGCGCGGTTGACCGCGCCCACCGTGGCCGCCGGCGCCGTGGCGCGCAAATGGTTGCAGCAAAAGTACGGCACCACCTTCAAGGGCTGCATGACGCAGGTGGGCGAACTGGCGATCGGCTTCGAGGGCTGGGAGCATGTGCAGGGCAACCCCTTCTTTGCCCCCGTGGCCGACGTGTCGGCCATCGAGGACTACATGAACGTGCTGCGCAAGTCGGGCGACTCGTGCGGCGCGCGCCTGCGCGTGACGGCGCAGAACGTGCCCGTCGGCCTGGGCGAGCCGCTGTACGACCGCCTGGACGCCGACATCGCTAAGGCCATGATGGGTTTGAACGCGGTCAAGGGCGTGGAGATTGGCGACGGCTTTGCCAGCGTGGCGCACAAGGGCAGCATGCATGGCGACGCCATCCTGCCGGGCGGCCGGTTCGAGACCAATCACGACGGCGGCGTGCTGGGCGGCATCAGCAACGGGCAGGATCTGGAAGTGGCGGTGGCGGTCAAACCGACCAGTTCGCTGCTGGTGCCCCGCGCGTCCATCAATACCGTCGGGGAACCGGTGGAGGTGATCACCAAGGGCCGGCACGACCCGTGCGTGGGTATTCGTGCCACGCCGATCCTGGAGGCGCTTTTGGCGCTGGTGGTGATGGAGCACGCGCTGCGCCAGCGCGCGCAATGTGGCGACGTGTCGATCCCGGAGTAGCGAGCAAATATAGCCGAACACCAGTCTGGTTGTGCGCAGGCAGCTATTGTTTAGATAGTAAAATTTACCATGCGCCCCGTTATTCCTACCGCCGCCATTACCGTGCCCGTGGATCCGAGCAAGGAAGCGGACTGGCTGGAAGCAGCGTCATACAACGCATTTTTCAGCAGCATGAGCGGGGCACAGCTCTCGGCCCTCATGATGGCCGCGATCTTGGTCATGCTCTCTTACGAGCATGTACCGGCGGGCGTGTTGCTGGTCTGGTCTTCGCTGGCCATGGTCGACGTGGTTTGGCGTTCCACGGTAAGAAAGCACTACGAGCGTCTGGTGCGCGGGCATTCGATGGAAGAGCAGCTCAACTATGCCCGCAAACAGGAACCCCTGTGGGTGTTCAATGGGATGTTCTGGGGTCTGACCCCCTTGGGGCTTTTTAGCTACCTGCCGGCCACCGACGCTCTTATCGCCTGGCTGCCTGTGATCGCGGGAGGCATTGGGCGTACGAGCTACCTTGCACCCCATCTGCGCTCGGCCAGGATTTATCTGGTCGTGTTCGCAGCCTGCCTCGCGCTCAGCGTCGCGGTGGAACTGGTGGTGGGCTTGTACGACCCGCTGGGTCCGCGACGCTGGTGGATGCCCGTTGCACTGGTTCTGTACGTGCTCCTTTTGGCGCGGCTGATCCGCGTGCATCACGCGCGCCACGCGCAGGTCATCGACTTGCTCTACCAGAACCAGCTGCTGATCCAGTCGCTGCGCGAGCAGACGCGAGCGGCCCGCAGCGGGGCAGAGTTCCGCACCCGCTTTCTGGCCGGCGCGGCGCACGACCTCAAGCAGCCCATTAGCGCGCTGGGCATCTACGCCGAATGGCTGGGCAGTGAGCCCCGCCTTGTGGAGGAGCTTGCGCCCAAGATCCTGCAGGCCACCCAGGCCATCAATAGCCTGTTCGATTCGCTGTTCGATTTGGCTAAGCTAGATGTCGATCACCTGCAGTTGAACCTACGGCCGCTCAACGTCGGCGCTCTGCTGAAGGACCTGCTCGTTCAATACCGTCCGCTGGCGGTGCAGAAGGGATTGGTGCTTCGCGCGCGTTCGATCGATGCTGTGATCTTGACCGACTCGATCATCTTGCGCCGTATTCTCGGGAACTTGATCTCGAACGCGATTCGCTACACATCGCATGGCGGGGTGCTGCTCGGCGTGCGCCGGTGCCAAGGGAGTTTGCTGTTCGAAGTGTGGGATACGGGCATGGGCATTGCGGCCGACCAGCATGCCCACATCTTCGGCGAGTTCTACAAGGTCCCCCAAGGTGGGACCGAAGACGGCTTTGGCCTGGGCTTGTCGCTGGTACGCAGGTTGGCCGCCTTGATGGACTACCCGATCACCTTGCGTTCGCGTCTCGCCAAAGGCACGGTGTTTCGCCTGCAGGTGCCGCTCTCCGAGCCTGCTCCAGAGTCACAACGACTCACTGGCTCAACAGACCATGGCGGCGCGCGAAGTGGAGCGTCTGCGTCCGGGACTTGACCCCTAGACGACGAAACAGTCGCCACAGGTGCACCTTCACGGTGTGCTCGCTGATGCCAAGCTGGTCGGCGATCTCGCGGTTGGACAGCCCTTGATCCAGCATGACGATGAGCTGTTTCTGTCGTTTGGACAGGCGTGTGTCAAAACCCAGTTCACCAGTGGCCTCATCCAACTCGCCCAACTGGCTGTCGATCACCATCATGGAGCGCAGTGCAGTAGTGATTTCCGCAGCGCCGGCCGACTTCTCAATGTACGCATCGGCGCCGGCAGCGCGGCACCATTCCTCCGCGTCTTCAGCGGGAGAAGCGGAAATGACGATGACCGGCACGTCCGGGAACTGGTTCTTGAGGAACTTCACGCCGGACACGCCGACGGTGTCGGGCAGCTTCAAGTCCAGACAGAAAAATTCCGGCTCTCCTCGGTCGGCCACTTCGCGCTCGATGGCGGACAGTTGAGACAGCTCCACCACCTCTACGCCTGGCCGTACGCGTCGCAGCAGCATTACCACCGCTTCGCGCATCAACGGGTGGTCATCAATCACATATACAGTCAATCTCCGTGCTCCTGCGCTCCCTTTTTTGGGATTGTTATGGGGTTGTTATGGGACGGCGATGTCCCATTATGTACTGCCGGGCCCATACTCCCGGGGGCCGACGGACAAAAAGACTTGGGAATTCACCCTGCGTGGTGCAATACCAACCTTGTCAGCGCGTCGTCAAGATCCGTTTGTTCAACGGTATCATTGGGTACAAAGTGTGCTGTCAGTTCGGGTAGCGCGGCAACACCCTCCGTCTGCAATCGTTTGACGACGTTACCTGCATCACGGGGTGATTCGAAGGCGTTACTTTGCAGCAATACCCGGCCTCCCGGTTCGGTCAGCTTGAAGTAAAAGCGGCCGTCGGAGTCACGGTACTGCTTGAAACTGGCCAGCTCCCCTTTTGTTCTGACAGGCGCGACGGCCGTGGCGGCGGTGCTGCCCAACGCACGCAGGCCGACGGCTCGTCGCAAGACCCTCATCTTGGGCGTGGCGATGGCTCGAGCCTTCTCGGCCCCGCGAAGGAGGATGGCCTCGACTTCCTGCGGGTGTGCAGTCAAATGAGCATATCGCTCGCGCATCGGGCCGACTTCCTGGTCGATACGGTCAAATAGCACCTGTTTGGCATCGCCCCAGGCAATGCCTTCGTCAAATGCGCGAGCAAATGCCGCGGTCTCGTCATCGGTCGCGAAGGCGCGGTAGATCTGGAACAGCGCCGAGCTCTCGGTGTCCTTAGGCTCGCCGGGGGCGCGCGAGTCGGTCACGATGGACATGATCTGTTTGCGCATTTGCGCCTGCGAGCCAAACAGTGCAATGGTGTTGTCGTAGCTCTTGCTCATCTTGCGGCCATCCAGACCTGGCAACAAGGCCACATTGTCGTCAATTAGCACCTCAGGGAGCGTCAGATGCTCGCCATACAGGTGATTGAAGCTGGAGGCCATGTCGCGCGCCATCTCCAGGTGCTGGATCTGGTCGCGCCCCACGGGCACCTGATGTGCGTCGAACATCAGGATGTCGGCCGCCATCAGCACCGGGTACATGAACAGGCCTGCCGTCACGTCGTGGTCGGGCTCCTGCCCGGCGGCGGCGTTCTTGTCGAGCATGGCCTTGTAGGCGTGGGCACGGTTCAGCAGACCCTTGCCAGTCACACAGGTGAGAAACCAGCTCAGTTCGGGGATTTCGGGAATGTCCGATTGGCGATAAAACACCACGTGTTCCGGGTCAAGCCCTGCAGCCAGCCAGCTTGATGCGATTTCCAGCGTGCTGCGCTGGATGCGCTCAGGGTCGTCGCACTTGATGAGCGCATGGTAGTCGGCAAGGAAGTAGAAGCTCTGGACGCCGGGAGCCCGGCTGGCGCGCACGGACGCGCGGATGGAGCCGACATAGTTGCCCAGGTGCGGTGTGCCTGTGGTCGTAATGCCCGTCAGAACGCGGCGCGAAGCGGTGGAGGAAGACATGAAAAATTGGAGAAAAGGCGCCGGTCAGCTCAGCAATGCTGCCAGCGGCGACAAGATCAAATCGAGAAAACCGAATGTGAGCGACATCAAAGGGCGCATCCACCAGTTGCTGATGACCCCCGCGACCAGCAGGCCCATCACGATGAAGAAGCCCCAGGGCTCGATGCGGCCATAGGTCATGGCCGCCTTTGGCGGCAAGAGCCCGGCCACGACACGGCCGCCGTCCAGCGGGGGCAGCGGAAACAAGTTGAAGACCATCATCACGACGTTCACCAACACCCCGGCGCGGCACATCTCCAGGAAAAAGCGTTCCTCGACACCCGTGCCGCGCAGCAGGTAAAGCGCCACGGCCCAGAAAATGGCCTGCAGCAGATTGGACATCGGGCCAGCCAATGCCACCAGGATGCTGTCACGCCGCGGATTCTTCAGCCGCCCGAAGTTCACCGGGACAGGCTTGGCGTACCCGAACAGGAACGCGCCAGCCGTCATCAGGTACATCGCCAGCGGAATGATGATCGTCCCGATCGGATCGATGTGTTTGAGCGGGTTGAGGGTCACACGCCCGAGCGCTGCCGCGGTGTTGTCGCCATAGTGGCGCGCCACGTAGCCGTGCGCCGCTTCGTGCACGGTGATCGCAAAAAGCACCGGCAGGGCGTAGATGGCAATGGTCTGAATGATATTGGCGAAGTCCACACCACCATTGTCTCAGACCGGCCGGGCGCTTCAGCCCGCAGAGATCAAAGGCCGAGCGTTGCTGGATCACCGCGGCCGCGGCGCAGCACCTCGGGAGGCGAGGTCGTCAGGTCGACTACCGTGGTCGGCTCCAAGGGGCAGGCGCCGGCTTCGATGACGCCGGCCACCTGTTTTTCCAGCCGGTCGCGGATTTCCTCGGGGTCGTTCAGCGGGTCCGTCTCGCCAGGTAGGATCAGCGTTGTGGCCAGCAGGGGGCCACCATGCAGCTCCAGCAGATCAAGTAGAACCCTGTTCTCAGGCACACGCAGCCCGATGGTCTTGCGCTGCGGGTGGCTGACGCGCCGCGGCACTTCCTTGCTGGCTTCGAGCACGAAGGTGAATGGGCCTGGCGTACCTAGCTTCAGCAGCCGGTACTGCGCGTTGTCCACCCGCGCGTAGCTGGCCAACTCGCTCAGGTCGCGGCAGATCAGTGCCAGAAGTTGCTTATCGTCCAGCCCACGGATGCGGCGCACGGCGTCCACGGCCGACTTGTCGTCCAGATGGCAGACCAGCGAATAGCTGGAATCGGTTGGGACGGCCAACACCCCGCCTTGATCGAGCAGCGCAACCGCCTGTTTCAGCAGACGCGGCTGCGGGTTCTCGGGGTGGACGCTGAAATACTGGGCCATGGCGCTATTGTGCGGCCAAGTCAGAGCCTCAAGGCTCCACCGGCTCAATCGGGATGCGCCGCTCGCGCATGGTGAGCCAGGCGCCCGCCGCGCCGCACACGGCGATCAGGGCAATCCCGAGAAGTGAGGCGGTATCCGGCACCTGATGAAACACCCACCAGCCGCCCAACATCGCAAAGGCGATCTGCGCGTAGAGGTAGGGCGTGAGCGTGGACGCGGGCGCACGCCGATACGCCAGGATCAGCAGAAAGTGCCCCACCGTCGCCGCTACGCCCATCAGGAAAAGCGTGCCCCAACTGTGCCAGGAAGGAAGGGCCTGCCAGACAAAAGGCAGCGCGAAAGAGGTCGCCACCGTGCCGACCCAACCGGTATAGAAATGCATGGTCAACGGATTTTCCGTGCGCACCAGGTGGCTGGTCAGGATCTGGAAAGCGGCGTTGGTGCCGACCAAACCCAGCGGCAGCAGCATCGCCCAGCCAAAGGCATCACCACCAGGCCGAAGGATCAGAAGGGTGCCGACAAAGCCGCCCGCAACCAGCGTCCAGCGCAGCGGCGAGACATGTTCCTTGAGCACCGTTGCCGCCAGCACGGTGATCGCCAGCGGCGTCACCATCACGACGGCCGTGAATTCCGCCATGGGCATGTAACGCAGGCTCAGGAACGCGAACATCGTGCTGCCCAGCAGAAGCAGTCCGCGCAGCAACTGGTAACCCGGATGCCGTGTGCGGAGCACGCTCCGGCCATGCAAGGGCAACAGCACGGCGGTCGTCGCCATCGCCTGGAAGGTGTAGCGAAACCACACGCCCATCAACACAGGCACGGTGGCGACCGCGACCTTGGTCGCCGTGTCCAGCGTGGCAAAGCAGGCGACGGCCAGCACGGCCATGGCCACGCCGGCCAGAGTGCGCTCTGCGGAACGATCGCGTCCGGCCGCTGGCCGATCGGGATGGTGGTCCCGAGGAACCTGTGCACTCACTGGATGCGATCGGCCAGCGCCGACCACACCGTGGGCAGGTGTGGGGGCAGCGGTGGCAGCGCGCCTAGATCGGTGTAGCTTTCATCCGGGCTGTGGAAGTCGCTGCCGCGCGAGCACAGCAGGCCGAATTCCTGCGCGGTTTCGGCGTACTTCACCGCTTCCGATGCGCTGTGGCTGCCGGTGACCACCTCCACGCCGCGCCCGCCGTGCTCCTTGAATTCGGAAAACAGCGCGTATTCCTCGTTCGGCGTGAAGCGGTAACGCGCTGGGTGAGCGATCACGGCGACGCCGCCGGCCTGCGTGATCCAGTTCACCGCGTCGCCCAGCTTGGCCCATTGGTGCGGCACGAAGCCGGGTTTGCCTTCGGTGAGAAAGCGCCGAAACACCTCTGACGTGTCGCGGCACACGCCACTCTCCACCAGAAACCGGGCGAAGTGGGTGCGCGAGATCAGGCGCGGATTGCCCACGTACTCGAGCGCGCCTTCGTACGCGCCTTCGATGCCCACCTTGGCCAACTGTTCGCTCATCGCGCGCGCGCGCGGCCCGCGCCCGTCGCGCGTGTCGGCGAGCCCCTGGACGATGCGCGGATCCTCGGCGTCAAAGCCCAGGCCGACGATGTGGACCGTGGTGTCTATGAAGGTAACGGAGATTTCGACGCCGGTGAGGTAGCGCATGCCCAGCGTCCGCGCGGCCGCCAGGGCGCGCTGCTGGCCGCCGACTTCGTCGTGGTCGGTCAACGACCACAGGTCGACACCGTTCGCGCTGGCCCGCTCGGCCAGGGCTTCGGGTGTCAGGGTGCCGTCGGAGACGACGGAATGGCAGTGCAGGTCGGCGTTGGCAGGAAAGCTCACCAGGCCATTTTACGGAGCGCGCCCTCGTTTCGACAGCGGCTCAGGCTGCAGGCGGCTCGGGCCAGGCGCGTTGCGGGGCACGCATGCGCTCGAAGGCGCGTGCCACTTGCAGCACGCCGAGGTCGTCGAAGCGCTGGCCAGCGATCTGCAGGCCAATCGGCAGGCCATCGTCGTCGTACCCGGCGTTGACCGAGATGGCGGGCTGCTCGCCCATGTTGAACGGTACGGTGAAGCCGATGTGCTCCAGCCCGCGCAGGGGGTCGTTGGTGGGCGAAGGCCAGTCGAACGCGGCAGGCCCACAGGGCGCCGTGGGCGAAAGCAGAAAATCCAGCCCCTGCATGGCCTGGTTTGTGGCCACGCGCGTGGCGTGCGTCTGCGCGTAGGCCTGGTACACGTCGGCGCCGCTCATCGCGCCGGCGCTCTCGGCCCAGGTGCGGATGCAGGGCAGCACGCTGTCGCGCGCGTTCTCGGTCAACCCACTCAGGTCGACCAGCGAGCGCATGCGCCAGAAATGGTCGAGCCCGGCCAGCATCGCGGGCGTCATGAATGGCGCCAACGGGGTGATCACCGCGCCTTCGGCTTCGAAGCGGCGTGCGGCGTCTTCAATGGCCGAGCGGATGGGCGGCGCCACTGGCAAGCCGCAGCCTGCGTCCAGCAGCAGACCGACGCGCAGGCCACGCAGGGGCTTTGGCTTCTTCCAGGTGGCCGCCCAGTCGATGCGCTGGGGTGGCAGATTCATGCTGTCGCGTGCGTCCGGCGCGCTCAGCACCTGCATCAGCAGCGCCGCATCGTCCACGGTGCGCGTCATCGGGCCGGCAGCGCGGCCCATGAAGGGCGGGTCGATCGGCACGCGACCCAGGCTCGGCTTGAAGCCGACGATGCCGCACCAGCCCGCTGGCAGGCGGATGGAGCCGCCAATGTCGGTGCCGAGGTGCAGCGGCCCGTAGCCGGCGGCGCACGCGGCGCCCGCACCGGCGCTGGAGCCCCCGGGCGTGCGCGACAGATCCCACGGGTTGCGCGTGATGCGGTGAAAGGTCGAGAGGCCCGACGACAGCATGCCGTAATCGGGCATGGTGGTTTTGCTGATGAAGACGGCACCCGCTTCGCGTACGCGGGCGACTGGCGGTGCGTCAGCGAGCGCTGGCGCGAGCGGCGTCGCGCGCGTGCCCAGCGGCGTCGGGTCGCCCTGCGTGGCAATGTTGTCCTTGATCGTGACGGGCACGCCGTCGAGCGCTCCCGTGGGGCGACGCCGCAGCCAGCGCTCTTCGGACGCACGCGCCTCGGCCAGCGCGGCTTCGGGGCGCAGCAGGTAGGTGGCGTCCAGCGCGGGCTCCCAGCGCTCGATTTGCGTCAACACGTCGCGCAGCACTTCGACCGGCGAGAACGCACGGCGCCGGTAGCCGGCCAGGAGTTCGGTGGCGCTCAGGGTGTGCAGCGATGCGGTCATGGCGATGCGTTCTGCGGGAGAACGGGTGAAATGAATGAAATCGGCCGGCAGCCCTAGAAGGATCTGCGCAGGTAGCTATCAAAATGGAAGCAATTGACAGCGTGCGAACGACGGTTCGGGTTGCCGTGGACGGGTTGCTGCGCCCGCCTTTGGCCGCGCAGCCCCCGACTCCTCAACCCCTCAACTCCAGCCCATCGCCGACAAGTCGTTGACGAAGATCGGCATGTCTTTCCACAGACCGGTCACGTTCTTGTTGGCCACGGTGACCCACTGCGGCTGGTAAAGCCAGTCGAGCACCGCGTCGTCGGCCAGCATCTTCTGCGCGTCGCCCAGCAGTTTGTTGCGCTCGGCGACGTTGGCGGTGGTCTTGATGCGCGCGTACAACTCGTTGAACTTGGGGTTGTTGTAGCCCCAGTAGTAGTCGGGCTTGGTGAAGTTGTCCAGGTCGAACGGCTCCACGTGGCTGATGATCGTCAGGTCGTAGTTGTGCGCGCCGCCGTAGGTGTTGGCCAGCCACTGCGCCCATTCGACGTTCTGCACTTTGGCCACGATGCCGACCTTGGCGAGCTGCGACACGATGACTTCGCCGCCCTGGCGTGCATAGGGCGGGGGCGGCAGCACCAGGCTCAGCTCCAGCGGCGTGGTGACGCCCGCTTCCTTGAGCAGTGCCTTGGCCTTCTCGGGGTTGTAGGGGTTGATGCCGGTGGTGTCGATGTAGCCGGGCGCACCGGGCACATAGTGGCTGCCAATGGGCACGCCAAAGCCGTCGCCGGCCGCGGCAATCACGGCCTTGCGGTCGATGGCGGCGCTGATGGCGCGGCGCACGCGCACGTCGTTCAGGGGCTTCTTCGCGTTGTTGATGGCAAGCACCGTCTTGGCGCGCGAGCCGCTCACCAGCGTCTGAAGGCGCCGGTTGCGCTTGAATTGCGTCGCCCCGCGTGGCGTGACGCGCACGAAAGCGTCGACGTCGCCCGCCAGCACGGCCGCGACCTGCGCCGCCGGGTCGCTGATGAAGCGGAAGGTGGCGCGCTTGATCTTCAGACTGCCCGGCGCGCGGTAGCTGGGTGAGGCCTTCAGCACGATGGACGAGCCCTTGGCCCAGTTGTCGAGCACGTAGGGGCCGGTGCCGACAGGCTTGGTGGCGTTGGTGTCGGCGCTCTTGGGCTCGACCATCACCGCCGTCGCCTGGCCCAGGTAGAACAGGAAGTCCGGATCGGGCTCCTTGTTGACGATCACCACGGTGTGGTCGTCCACGGCGCGCACGCTCTCCATGGCGGCGAAGGTGCGCTTGTCCTTGTTGGTGCTTTTCTCGCCCGCCGCACGCTCGAAGCTGTACTTGACGGTCTGCGCATTGAACGGCTCACCGTTGCTGAACTTCACGCCTTTGCGCAGGTAGAAGGTCGTGGTGCGCAGGTCGGGCGATACCTCCCAGCGCTCGGCCAGCAGGGGTGTCACTTTGCCGTCCGACTGGATTTTGGTCAGCGTCTCCAGCACGTTGTACTGCACCACTTCAGCGATGGCCGACGCGGCGCCTGCCGTTGGGTCGAGGCCCGGCGGCTCCAGCGTCATGCCCAGCACGATGCTGTCCTTGCGCGACTGGGCCAGCGCGGGCAGGTGCGCCAGCGCAGCAGCGGCGGGCACGGTCAGGGCGAAATCGCGGCGTTTCATCTCCAAGTCTCTCCTCGTGTGACGGGCAAGTTGCGCGCATGGTAGCGCAGCGTTCGCGTGTCATTGCCGTTTCATCAAGGGCTGCGACAAACGACTGGTGGCGAGCCCTGAGGAGGGAGCGCGGTGTTTCGGTGTCATTCACACATGTCAAAAAGTCTTGTCGGGCTGGCGTGGCTGTTCGTCCTTGCCTGCTCCGGCGCTCATGCCGCGCCTATTGCCTTCAATGGTTCGTACGCCCAGCAGTTCGATACGCTGGCGACTTCCGGGAGCGCCAACACCTGGGTCAACGACGAGACCGTTCCCGGCTGGCATTTGTTCAAGCACGACAAGTCCTCGGTCGCGACGTACCGCGCTGACAGTGGCACAGCCAACAACGGCGCCTTCTACAGCTATGGCAGCAGCGGGGCGACGGAGCGTGCCTTGGGGGGCGTCGGGTCGGGCAGCTTCGAGGGCTACATCGCACTGGCGGCCATCAACACGACAGGCGCCACGATCAACGCACTGAATGTGCGGTTTGACGGCGAGCAGTGGCGCAACGGTGGCAATACCAGTGCGCACACAATGAAGCTGGAATACGGCATCGGAAGCACCTTTGCCGACGTCGCGACGTGGACCGCTGCAGGCGCAGCATTTGATTGGTCTTCTCCGGTCAACACGGCGACGGCCGCGGCGGTGGATGGCAACGTGGCAGGCCGCGTGCCAGACGTTGGCGGCACGCTGAGCAGTCTGAGCTGGGCGCCCGGCGCCACGCTGTGGCTGCGCTGGGTCGAAACCAACGACGCGGGCAGTGACCATGGCCTGGCCATTGACAACCTTCGGTTGACGACGGGAGCTGGCGCCAACGTCTTCACGCCGCCCGCAGGCACGGCGTTCGGCAGTTCCGACGCATCCACTGCCATTGCATTGGATGCCGACTGGATGGTGGTGGGCGACGACGAGGCCAACGTGTTGCGCGTCTACCCGCGTGCCGGCGGCGCGGCGGTCAGAGAGTGGTCGTATGGCAGCCTCTTGGGCATCGGCTCTTCCGAACTGGACCTGGAGGCCAGCACCCGCATTGGCAACCGCCTGTATTTCACGGGCTCCCACAGCAACAAGAAGGACGGTAGCGAGGCCAACAACCGTGAGCATCTGTTTGCTGTGGATGTCACAGGCACGGGCGCGGGCGCAACGTTCGCCTATGTCGCGCAGTACGGCGGACTGGAGCAGGCCCTGGTCAGTTGGGACGGCGGGAATGCCCATGGCAAAGGCGCAAACTACTTTGGACTGGCGGCCTCTTCGGGCAACGGCGTGGTGCCGGAGGCCAGCAACGGCTTTTCAATCGAAGGCATGGCGGCAACCGCCAGCGGGCACCTGTTGCTGGGCTTTCGCGCGCCGCAGGCCAGTGCAGCGCTGCGCACCAGGGCGCTGCTGGTGCCGCTGACCAACCCTGCTGCCGTGCTGACCGGGGCTGCTCCCATGTTTGGCGCGCCGATCGAGCTCGATCTGGGTGGACGGGGCGTTCGCTCCATAGAGCGAACGGACGACGGCAAGTTTCTGATCATTGCCGGGCCTGCGGGGTCGGCAACGGCCTCCGCCAGCAGCAGCAATTTCGCGCTGTATGTATGGGACGGCAGCAGCACAACCGCCCAGCGGCTGGACAACGCGCTGGATTCCCTGTTGGTTGCAACCGGCGGTAGTTTCGAGACCTTGGTCAGCCCTTCCAGCACGGCGGCGGGCACGCGCGTTCAGCTTCTGCAGGACAACGGCGATACCGTCTGGCCCGGCCGCACCAAGCCGTCCAAGGATCTCGCGCCCGGCGATCAGCAATTCACGGGCAACTGGATCACCTTGAGCAACCCCGTCGCGGTGGACACCACGCCCCCAGCGCTGCAGTCCAGCACGCCAGCCGCCGGCGCCATCGGCGTCGACCCTTCGACCAGCATCCAACTCGTGTTCAGCGAGCCGGTGCGCAACGGTGGTGGATCGTTCGAGCTGCGCGCTGGGGGCACCTTGATCTCCACGCTGCCAGCAGGCGACACGAGCTTGGCCACGTTCAGCGGCAACACGTTGACATTGCGTCCGCCAGCGGGTCTCAGCCCCAACGCTGCGTACGTTCTGGCGGCCGTGGGCAATCCCGTCGTTGACCAGGCCGGAAACGCCTGGGTCAGCAGCAACCTCACCTTTACCACGGGTGCGCCTCCGCCCTTGACGCGCACCGTGCTGATAACAGAAGTCAACTCCAACGCCGCGGGTGGCGACTTCTTCGAGCTCTACAACTACGGCAGGACGCCGGTCAACCTGGCCAACTGGCGTTGGACCGACAACTCTGAAGCGTTTAGCGGCGGCAAAGTGTTTCCGCCCAACACCACGCTGGCACCGGGCAAAGCACTGGTGGTTGCGTCCGAGACCGATGCGGTTGCCTTCTGCGCGGCGTGGGGCTTGGCTTCCTGCGATGGCGTGATCCGCGTGTCCGGCAAAGGCCTGGGCAAGGGCGATGCCGTGCTGCTCTACGACCCGAACGGCCAACTCGTCACCGCGCTCAACTATGGTTCGACCTCGGTCTATGGCGCCAACCCATCGCAAAGCGGTGCTGAAGCCCCACCGGTGGCCGACTCTCATGCGGGTCCGGCGTTCGCCGCCGCGGGTACTTCCATCGGCAACGGGGTATCCGCCGTATGGGATGGCCAATCCACCCGTGCCCCACGCTACGTGCCAGCGGCAGTAGGGGTGGCAGGCGGCTTCGCACAGCCCGGCCAAGCCGCCAACATCGGCTCGCCTGGCACGCCGGGTGGCGCCCCGCCCACATCAGCCATCACCTTGATTTCTGCGATCCAGGGGACAGGTGAGGCGTCACCCAAGCTCGGCGCTTCGGTCACCGTGCGCGCGGTCGTCACGGCCTTCCGCCCAGGCTTGAGCGGCTTCTTCCTGCAGGAAGAAGCTGCCGACTCCGATGGCAACGAGGAGACCTCCGAGGGCATCTTCGTGTTTTACGGGGGCACGAATCCGGGCGTGACAGACGCCACCGTTGGACAAGTGGTCGAGTTGAAGGCTGTGGTGGGTGAGTACCGCAACCAAACCCAGTTGACCAACGTGACGGGCTTCGAAGTCAAGGGCCCGGCCGCGTTGCCCAACCCTGTGGTGCTGACGCTGCCGGTGGCCGATATGGCGGTTCTAGAGCGTTACGAGGGTATGCGGGTCGAGATGCGTCCGGCCAGCGGTCAACTGGTCGTGACCGACACCCAAACGCTGGGCCGATACGGTACCGTGACACTCAGCGTCGGCCAGCCGCAGGTGCAGTTCACCGAAGCGAATGCCCCCAGTACCAGCGGTTTTGAGGCCTTTGTTAAGGCTACCCAGCGTGGCCAGATCATCCTGGACGATGGCCTCAGTGTGCAGAATCCGCCCATCGTGTATGGCCGCAATGGCCAGCCGCTGTCGGCTGCCAACACGCTGCGCGCGGGCGATTCCGTGGCCAGCGTAGTGGGGGTGCTGGACCAGTTTGTTGACTCAGCCGCCGCTGCGCACGAAACCAGCTACCGCGTGCAGCCGACCGTTGCACCCAGCTTCAGCGGGCCGGAGCGACCGACCGCAGCGGACTTCAAGGCGGCCATGGGTGCGGCGGGCCTGAAGATCGCGTCGGCCAACGTGCTCAACTACTTCAATGTGACGGGCGCTACCACTGGCTCCTCGCAAGTCAAGTTCAATACTCCTTTGGGCAACTCGCAGGGCATTCGTGGCGCCAACAACGCGCAGGAACTGGAGCGTCAACGCGCCAAGATCGTCGCCAACCTGATTGGGCTGGACGCTGACGTCTATGGCTTGATGGAAGTGCAGAACAACGGCTTTGGCGCTGCCAGCGCGCTGAAAGACTTGACCGACGCCCTGAATGCCAGCTCAGACAAGCCGGCTGGCGCGCGCTACGACTACGTCAAGGCCCCGTTCAAGGAAGGCGCGGCGCAGGTGGCGGGCGCCGGGTCGGACGCCATCACCGTGGCCTTGGTCTACAGGAGCGACCGGGTCGAACCTGCAGGCATGGCCGCTGTGGCCAGCCCGGCAACGTACCCGGCTTTTGACGGAACAGTGGGCGGCAGTCGCGTGCCGATTGCACAGACTTTTGCCGTGCCGATGGGCGCCGGAGCGACCGATCAGGTCACCGTCGTGGTGAACCACTTCAAGTCCAAGGGCAGCGTGCTGGCGGGTGCTGGCAACGACGACCAGGGCGACGGCCAAGGTGCCAACAATGCTGCGCGTGTCATGGCGGCCAATCAGCTCAAGAGCTGGCTCGACACCAATCCCACTGGCGCCACCAGCAGCAATATCGTGCTCGTCGGCGACTTCAACGCCTATGGCAAGGAGCAGCCGATCACGACGCTGGAGGGCTACGGCTTCATCAAGGTCAGCCACGGCGATTCATACTCGTTCGACGGTCTGTGGGGCTCGCTGGACCACATCTTCGTCAGCGCCGGCTTGCAGCCGCGCGTCGGCAATGTGGTCAAGTGGGCCATCAACGCGCAGGAGCCGGTCGCGCTGGACTACAACACCGAATTCAACAAGCCCGCGAGCTTCTACGCGCCGACGCCCTACCGATCCAGCGACCACAACCCGATCGTGCTGGGGTTGTCGATGGGCAATTTGCCGCCTGCCATCACCGGCGTTCCGACCACGCCGCGCACCGTGGTCGCGGGTGAGGCGTTCGGCCTGGACGGATTGACCGTCTCAGACCCTGAAGCTGGGGTCTTGACGCTGACGATCACCGCCAGCAACGCCCGCCTGCTGGGCCTGACCGACGCGGATACCTCCCAACCAGGTCTGCAACTGCAGGGCACGCCAACGCAGATCAACGCGCTGCTGGCGCAGGCGGCAGTCATCGCCGATGCCGCTGGCGCGGCCCTCACGTTCACGTTGACCGATGGCGCCAATGCGCCCGTCGTGGCGCAAATGGCGTTCAACGTGACGCCACCGACCACGGTCGACCCGGCCAACCAGTTCAACCTGGGCACGTCAGGGCAACAGCCGGTGACGGGCACGGTTACCGGTGGTGGCGCGACCTGCCGCGTGGTGCCGTCGCCGCAGGTGCTGACGCCAGCCGCCGCAGGTGCGCAGGGCCTTCCTCGCCCCGACGTCAGTCTGCCTTACGGGATGTTCTCGCTGCGCACGCAGAATTGCGACCAGGGTGCGATGGTGACCGTCAAGCTCAGCTTCCCAGGCGCGCTGCCGGCGGGTGCCGAGTACTGGAAATGGGGCAAGAGCGCCGACAACACCAGCGCACACTGGTACCCACTGCCGGCCAGCATTCAGGGCAACATGGTCACCTTTGCCCTGCGCGACGGTGGCCTGGGCGACGACGACCTGCGTGTAGACGGCAACATCGTCGACCCTGGCGCGCTGGTGGTGGCCGCGGACGTCGGCCCCACGCCTGTGCCAACGCTGGGACAGTGGGCGCTGCTGCTGCTGGCCGTTTTCCTGACGGGACTTGCGCGCGGCGGCCTGGCGGGCGATGCCCGCCGCCGCGGCTGACACCGTAGGTGCGAAGGCCTGGTGCTGCGGCGGCGCAGGCGCCGGCCTTCGGTTCCGTCAGATCTCAGGTACGGAAGCCAGCAGCGTGCGCGTGTAGTCGTGCTGCGGCGCCTGCAGCACCTGGCGCACCGGCCCGTGTTCGACGATCAGGCCACCTTTCATCACCGCGACGTCGGTGCACAGGTGGCTGACCACAGCCAGATCGTGGCTGATGAAGAGGAAGGTCACGCCCTGCTGGTCGCGCAGGTCCGCCATCAGGTTCAGCACCTGGGCCTGCACCGACACGTCCAGCGCGCTCACGGCTTCATCAGCGACGATGAGCCTGGGCCGCGTGATGAGCGCCCGCGCAATGGCGATGCGCTGGCGCTGGCCGCCGGAAAATTCGTGGGGGTACTTGTCCAGCGCGTCGGTGCGCAGGCCGACGGCGGTGAGCGCTTCGGCCGCGCGGTTGCGCTGCTGGGTGCGGCTGGCGCGCTCCAGCGCCGCTGCGGGCTCAGCCACCGTGCGCCAGATGGCGCGGCGCGGGTCGAGTGAGCCGTAGGGGTCCTGGAACACCATCTGGAAGTCGCGCCGCGCCGCGCGCAAAGCCTGGGGCGACAAGGTGTTCAGGTTCTTGCCTCCAAACAGCACCTCGCCAGAGCTTGGTGCTTCCAGCGCCATCGCCAGCCGCGCCAGTGTGCTCTTGCCCGAGCCGGATTCACCCACGATGCCCATGCTGCGCCCGGCCGTGACTTGCAGCGATACGCCGCGCAGCGCCTGCACAGCGCCCGCCGGTTGGAACAGCGATTCGCGTGGCAGCGGGTAGTTGCGCGTCACATCGCGCAATTCGAGCAGAAACGGGCTTTGGCCTTTGTCCATCATGCGCGAGCAGCTACGGTTTCAGGAGCATGCAAGACCACGTCGGCTCTGCTGCACCGGAAGCTGTGATCACCTTCCAGGGGCACCACCGGAGGCTCATCGGTGGCGCAGGCGTCTTCGGTGAAGGCGCAGCGACCGGCAAACGGGCAGCCGGGCGGCAGGGCGAACAAGTCGGGCACGGTGCCGGGAATGGTCGGCAGGCGTTCGCTGCGATGTGCCACCAGGCGCTGCGCCAGGCTGGGCCGCGCCGCCAGCAGGCCGCGCGTATACGGGTGGGCGGGGTGCGCAAACACGGCATCGGCCGACCCGCGTTCGACCACGCTGCCGCCGTACATCACCAGCATGCGGCGCACGTTCTGCGCGATCAGGCCCAGGTCGTGCGATATCAGGATCAACGCCATTCCGCGTTCGGCCACCAGCTCGGCGATCAGTTTCAGGATCTGCTTTTGCACGGTGACGTCCAGCGCCGTGGTCGGCTCGTCGGCGATCAGCACGTCGGGCGCGCAGGCCAGCGCCAAGGCGATCATGATGCGCTGGCGCTGGCCGCCGGAAAACTGGTGTGGGTAGCTGTCGAAGCGGCGCGCTGGGTCGGGGATGCCGACGCGCGTAAGCAGCGCCAGGGCACGCGCGCGCGCCTCGGCCATAGGCAGGCGCTGGTGCAGGCGCAGCGGCTCCATGACCTGATGGCCGATGCGGTGCACCGGGTTCAGCGCCGTCATGGGCTCCTGAAAAATCATGGCGATGCGCGCGCCGCGGATGGCGCGCCAGTCGCGGTCGCGCAGGCCGATCAGCTCCTGCCCGTTCAGCGTCAGGCTGCCGCTAACGGTGGCGTTGTCGGGCGCCAGGCCCATCAGCGCGAGCGCCGTCATCGACTTGCCGCAGCCGGATTCGCCGATCACGCCGAGCGTGTCGCCGCGCTCCAGCGTGAAGCTCATGTCACGCACCGCAGGCGCCGTGCCGCGGTGGGTATGCAGGTCGACGCGCAGGCCGCGCGCTTCAAGCAAGGGCATGGCGCTCAGCTCCGTCGGTTCAGGCGCGGGTCGAGCACGTCGCGCAGCCCGTCGCCCAGCAGGTTGAGGCCCAGCACCGACAAGGCGATGGCCACGCCCGGCCAGACGGCGAGCAGGGGTGCGTCGAACATCAGCGTTTGCGCTTCGGCCAGCATGCGGCCCCAGCTGGGCTGCGGCGGCTGCGTGCCCAGGCCCAGGTAGGACAGGGCGGCTTCGGCCAGGATGGCGACCGCAAAGCGGATGGTGGCCTGCACGATGAGCACGGCCAGGATGTTGGGCAGCACATGTTCGAAGGTGATTGCCCACTTGCCCTTGCCGCAGGCGCGCGCGGCCAGCACGTAGTCGCGGCTCCACACCGCGTTGGCGGCGGCGCGCGTGATGCGCGCAAACGTGGGGATGTTGTAGATGCCAATGGCGATGATGGCGTTGACGATGCCCGGGCCGTACACGGCGGTGAGCATGATGGCCGACAGGATGGCCGGGAAGGCAAAGCCGAAGTCGGACACGCGCATGATGGCTTCTTCCACCCAGCCGCGCTGCGCTGCCGCCAGCAGGCCGAGCGCAGTGCCGATCACCAGGCCGATGCCCACGGCGATGACGCCGACCAGAATCGACGCGCGCGCGCCCACCAGCAGCAGGGACACCACATCGCGTCCGTAGGCGTCGGTGCCCAGCCAGTGCTGCGCCGACGGCGGCAGCAGCTTGTCGTCCATGGCGACGTCGAAGACGGAGTAGGGCGTCCAGACGTACGACAGCGCGGCCATGGCCAGGAGCAACAAGGTCAGCACGCCGCCGATGACAAAGCCCGGGTGGCGGCGCGCGCGCTGCCAGAAATCCGGCGCGGCGCGGGTCGTGGGGGAGGGTAGCGTGGCGCTGCTCATGCGGGAGCCGTGCGGTGGATTGAGGCGACAGATTTCAAGAGAAATAAGCCTCTGGCCCCAGAACCATCTGCGCGGATAGCTATCAATAGTGTAGTCATTGAGTGGTACCGCATGCTCAGATCTCGCTCGCCTTCACGCGCGGGTCGATCACCGCGTACAGCACGTCCACCACAAAATTGACCACCACCACCATGGCCGCCAGCAGCATCACGCAATTGCGCACCACGATCACGTCGCGGTTCGCGATGCTCTGGAAGATCAGGCGGCCCAGGCCGGGCAGGTAGAACACGTTTTCCACCACGATGGTGCCGGCCAGCAGCTCGGCGAACTGCAGACCCATGACGGTGATCACCGGGATCATGGCGTTGCGCAGCACGTGGCCCCAGAGGGCAGCACGCTGCGACAGACCTTTGGCGCGCGCGGTGCGCACGAAGTCCTCGCGCAGCACTTCCAGAACGGCCGAGCGCGTGAAGCGCGCCAGGATCGCCGCCTGCACCACGGCCAGCGCCACCGCCGGCAGAATCAGTGCCTTCAGGCCTTCCCACAGGCCAGCCCACACCCCGTCGTCGAAATACCAACCGTCAAAGCCCCCAGCGGAAAACCATTGCAGCTTGACCGAAAACAGCAGGATCAGCAGCATCGCGAACCAGAAGTGGGGGATGGCGATGCCGATCTGCGCCAGGCTCATCAGCCCCACGTCCCCCGCGCGGTTGTGGTGCGACGCGGCGTACACCCCGGCCAGCAGCGCCAGCACCGTGGTGAGCAGCATGGCCAGCACCGCCAGCGGCACCGTGAGCTGCAGGCGTTCGCCAATCAGCTCGGCGACCGGCGTGCCGTAGGCGTACGACATGCCCATGTCGCCGTGCAGCAGGCCGCGCATCCATTCCCCATAGCGCACGACCGCGGGGCGATCGAGCCCCAGTTCGGTCGCCTTGGCGGCCACCGCGACGGGGTCCGCGTCGGGGCCCATGAGCACTTGCGCAGCGTTGCCCGGCAGGATTTCCAGCACCGCAAACACGATCACACTCGTGGCGATCAGCGTGGCGATCAGCGTGAGGATGCGTTTGAAGAGAAAAAGGCTCATGCAGCGGCGTCGGGCTCGGCGTCGGGTGTGGCGGCATTATCAGCACAATCGGTAGCGGCTTTTGATCGCGGGCAATCGCCGCGCGGACCTGGCGCCCGATAATCCAAGCTTCCTTTGCTGGAGAGTGAATCCATGGCGCTGATGATCACCGACGAGTGCATCAACTGCGACGTCTGCGAACCCGAATGCCCCAACGAGGCGATCTCGATGGGCGAAGAGATCTACGTCATCGACCCCGCCAAGTGCACCGAGTGCGTGGGCCACTTTGGTGAGCCACAGTGCGTGCAGGTGTGCCCGGTGGAGTGCATTCCGGTCGACCCGGCCCACGTTGAAAGCCAGGAAGTGCTGTGGACCAAGTACCGGCGGCTGGTGGGCGTGACCAGCTGAGGGGCTGGCACAGGCCGCCCTCGGGCGAAGCGCTCAGGCGCCGTTGACCGGACCGTCGCTGGCGGGTGTGTCTGGCTCGGCAGGCGTTGATGGCTGCTCCTTGCGAAGCGGCTTTGGCCTCGGTGGCTTGCTGGTGTGGATCAACTGCGTTGCCTTGGTCATGTCGCCGCGGGCCAGATCGGGGAAAGCCTTCACAGCGCGGTCGATCACTTGTTCGATGCCGATCAGTTCGTCCTCGGGCGGCCGGCGCAGGACCCAGCCCACCACCTCGGACTTGCTTCCTGGGTGACCGATGCCCAGGCGCAGGCGCCAGTAGTCGGAAGACCCGAGTTGCGCGTGGATGTCCCGAAGGCCGTTGTGCCCGGCGTGGCCGCCGCCTTGCTTGAGCTTGGCTTCGCCCGCGGGCAGGTCCAGTTCGTCGTGCGCGACCAGAATCTCGTCGGGTGCAATCTTGTAGAAGCGCGCCAGTGCGGCGACCGACTTGCCCGACAGGTTCATGAAGGTCTGGGGCTCCAGCAGCCAGACCGACTGGCCGCCGACGCTGGTGCGCGCCACCAGCCCGTGGTAGCCGCGTTCTGGCACCAGTCGAACGCCCAGGCTGTGGGCAACGTTGTCGATCCACCAGAAGCCAGCGTTGTGGCGGGTGGTTTCGTACTCGGGGCCCGGGTTGCCCAGGCCGACGAAGAGTTTGATCATGGAGGGATTATCCGTGGCGTGCGGCGCGACCGAGTGGAGCGGCGCGCCAACGAGAACGGCCCGCACTGGGCGGGCCGTTCTCGTTGGTAGCGCGCCCAAGCGCGCGTGCCATGCGCGTCAGAAGGCTTACTTCTTGTCGCCTTCGGCAGCAGGTGCATCGCCAGCAGCCGGTGCGGCGTCGGCAGCATCGGCTTCCGGTTCGGCGGCGGCCGGTGCCACCACGGACACCAGCACGGTGTCTTCGGCCTTGTGGCCGTGCAACACGGCTTCCACGCCTTTGGGCAGGGTGATGTCGTTCAGGGTCAGGGTCTGGCCCTTTTCCAGCTTCGACAGGTCCACCTCAATGGCTTCGGGCAGATCGGCCGGCAGGCAGGACACTTCCAACTCGGTCAGGATGTGGTTGACCAGCGCTTTGTCGGTTTTCACGGCGGTCGATTCTTCCTCGCCCGTGTAGCGCAGCGGCACCTTCATGTGGATCTTCTGCTTGGCGGAAACGCGCTGGAAGTCGATGTGCAGCACTTGCTGGCGGAACGGATGGACTTGCAAGTCGCGCAGCAGCACTTTGCCGGACTTGCCGCCCAGGTCCATGTCCAGAATGGACGAGTGGAAAGCCTCTTTCTTGAGGGCTTGCCACAGCGCGTTGTGGTCCAACTCGATCAGTTGAGGCTCGCCCTCACCGCCGTAAACAATGCCGGGCACCTTGCCAGCATTGCGCAGACGGCGGCTCGCACCCGTACCCTGCTTTGCGCGCTCAAAAGCGACGAATTTCATGTGATTACTCCTGATGGAGCCGACCGCGACCAGTGCGACTCCGATTAAAAAACCGCTGAACCGAACTTTGGGTCAGCAGTGCTTGCCGTTCGCTCAGAACAGGTTTTCCTGCTCCTGGAACAAGCTCATCACCGACTCACCGCGGGCGATGCGCTGGATCGTCTGAGCGATCAGCGGTGCCACGGAGAGCTGGCGAATCTTGGCGCATTGCGACGCAGCGTCGCTCAGCGGAATGGTGTTGGTGACGACCACTTCGTCCAGGGCCGAGCCCTGGGCAATGCGCTCGATGGCCGGACCCGAGAAGATCGGGTGCGTGCAGTAGGCGTACACCTTCTTGGCGCCACGCTCTTTCAGCACTTCGGCGGCTTTCACGAGCGTGCCGGCGGTGTCGATCATGTCGTCCATGATCACGCAGTTGCGGCCTTCGATCTCGCCGATGACGTTCATCACCTCGCTCACGTTCGCCTTGGGGCGACGCTTGTCGATGATGGCGAGGTCGCAGCCGAGTTGCTTGGCCAGCGCGCGCGCGCGCACCACGCCGCCGACGTCGGGGCTGACCACGATCAAGTCGTCGTAGTTCTTCAGGCGCAGATCGCCCAGCAGCACCGGCGAGGCGTAGATGTTGTCGACCGGGATGTCGAAGAAACCCTGGATCTGGTCGGCGTGCAGGTCCATGGTCAGCACGCTGTTGACGCCGACGGTCTGCAGCAGGTTGGCGACCACCTTGGCCGAGATCGGCACGCGCGTCGAACGCGGGCGGCGGTCCTGGCGGGCATAGCCGAAGTAGGGGATGACGGCGCAGATGCGTTCGACCGAGGCGCGCTTGAGCGCGTCGACCATGATCAGCAACTCCATCAGGTTTTCGTTGGTCGGCGCGCAGGTGGACTGGACGACGAACACGTCGCGGGCACGCACGTTCTGCTTGAGCTCGACCGTGACTTCACCGTCGGAGAAGCGGCCCACGTCGGCGGCGCCGAGGCCAATGCCGAGGTTGCTGGCGATCTCGGCCGCGAGCGCCGGGTTCGCGTTGCCCGTGAATACCAGAAAGTCAGGATGGGTATGGGGCTGCATGAGCTTTCCGGCAGGTCACTGAAAAACGGCGGGCAGATACGGCATCACCCGTGCGCGGCGGCGGGCGCTTGCCGCATGCGCTGGCGAAATGGTTTGGCAGGGGAGGAAGGACTCGAACCCTCGCATGCCGGAATCAAAATCCGGTGCCTTGACCAACTTGGCGACTCCCCTACACCGGTCGTTGTTTCGAATACTGCTGAAACAACCACCTTCAATCGTCGCTAGAAGCCCATCCGACGAGCGGATGAAACTCCAGATTGCTGCAAACGCGAACTTGCCAGTCTGCGTGTTCGTCAATGGACAGGCTATTCGCCTGAAACCCATCGGGAAGCACTGCAAAAACCGCGCTGCCTGAACCCGTCATTTTGCCCGAAAGGCCGTGGCGCTTTAAGAGAGCCACTGCTTGGGCGACCTGCGGACAAAGCCGCTCGGCGACCGGTTGCAGATCGTTGCGGCCAAAGCCGTAAGAATCTGCAGCAAAGCCAAAGATTGTAGCAGCCTTTGAATCGCGCTTCAAATCCTCTGCGCGAAAAATCTCTGCCGTCTCGAGTCCCTGCGCTGGCTTCACCACGGCCACACGTGCCGGCGGGAGGGTGATGGGGCTGATCTGCTCGCCGATGCCTTCGATCCAGGCGTTGTGTCCATGCACGAAGAAGGGGACATCGGCGCCCAGTTGCAGGCCGATAGCCGCGAGGGCAGCGCGAGGCAGGTTCAGGTCCCACAGCCGGTTCAGTGCCAGCAGCGTTGATGCCGCATCGGATGAACCCCCGCCCATGCCGGCCTGCGCGGGAATCCGCTTGTCGATGGCGATGTGCACGCCTTCCGCGCAACCCGTGGCTTGCTGGAGCGCCCGCGCAGCGCGAACGATCAGGTCGTCGGCGGGCAACGGTGCGCCCAGGTCTTCCCGGCTGATGGCGCCGCCAGCGCGCCGCTCGAAATGCAGCGTGTCGCACCAGTCGATGAGCATGAAGGCCGACTGCAGCAGGTGGTACCCATCGTCGCGCCGTCCGGTGATGTGCAGAAACAGGTTCAGCTTGGCCGGCGCCGGCACGTCGTACAGCGCGCGCATGTTCAGCGGTCGAGGACGATGCGCAGTTCGGCCGTCGGCAAAGGCATTTGACGCTGCGCGCTGAGGCGGCCCGCTGGCAGCTGACCGAGGTCCGCTTGCCAACCCGTCACCTCTTCTGGCTGGCCACGCAACCAGGCAAAAAGCGCACGCACGGGGATGGGCGCACCCGTCACTTCGGCCGCCAAGGCTTCGACCGAGTCGAACTGGCGAACCTGCTCGCCTTGACTCAGGAGCGCTTGCCCCGGTTGCCATTGCATGACGCCGAGGATGTTGCCCAGCGGTGACGTCAGGCGCAGCTCGCCTTTGTCGGGCTGACCGCTGAGTTCGAACCCTGCTGAAAACGACTGCGGCGGCTCGGATGCCACGTTCAAGGCCAGGCGCCCGCTCCACCGGTTGGTTTCTGCATCAAATGAGGCCCCGCCCTTAGTGCTGGTTGCGCAACCAGCTATCAATAGAGAAGCAAAAAGCCAGCCGACAGAGCGGCGTGACAGCGGCGGCGCGGCGGTGTCCTCGATGGATGCGGCGCGGCTCACGGCGCCACCTTGAAGCGCTCGAGCGTCTTGACCAGCGTTTCGTTCTCGGCGTTCAGGCGCTGGCCTTCCTGCCAGATCCTGCGTGCACCGTCGCGGTCGCCCAGTGTCCACAACACCTCACCGAGGTGCGCGGCAATCTCGGCGTCGGGGCGCGATTTGAAAGCCTGCTCCAGAATTCGGCGGGCCTGCTGCACGCGGCCCATCCTGAATTCGACCCAGCCCAGGCTGTCCTGGATGTAACCATCGTCGGGCACCAGTTGCACCGCTTTTTCGATCAACTGCTTGGCCTCGGGCAGGCGCTGGCCGCGATCGGCGAGCGAGTAGCCGAGCGCGTTGTATGCGTTGGCGGCCTCGGGGTTGATCTCTATCAGCTGGCGCAGCAGGCGCTCCATTTCCGCCGCATCGCCTGCGCGTTCGGCCGCCATCGCGGTGTCGTAGAGCAGACCTTCGTCGTCCGGGTCTTTCTTCAACTCTTCTGCCAGCAACTGGTAGGCGGCCGCGGGCTGTTGGCGATCGCGCAGGAGCTGCGCCTCGGCCTGGATTTTCAGGCGCGCGTCGTCTGGCCCGCGCTCCGGGGCAGAGCGGATCGCCTGTCGGGCGGCGTCCAGCTTCCCTTGGCGGGCCATCATGTCAGCGCGGCGCACTTGCACTGCAAGCGCCTGCTCGGGGGACTCAACTGCTTCCAGCAGCTTTTCGGCACGAGCCAGATCGCCGCGCCGTTCAGCCACACGCGACAGCATCATGCGTGCCTGGTCGCGGCCGGTGCGGCGGTCAACGCCGGTTTCGCTGGCGGGCGGCGCCGTGAGATCGAGGTAGCGCTGAAGCGAAGTTTCAGCCCGCGCATAGTCGCGTTCGTCGGCGAACAGCGCGCCTTGCACCAGCCAGGCGTCCGGCGCGTTGGGCGACTGCTGTGTCATGTGCGCCAGCTCGGTGTGGGCTTCGGCGTTGCGGCCCAGCTCGACCAGACCGCGCGCGTAGGCGATGCGCACTTCAGGCTTCGCGCCGGCAGTGGCCAGGTAACGCTTGACCATCGCCTCGGCGCTGGCCTCGCCCGCACCCATCAACTGCAGCGCCAGCAAGGCAGGCCACTCCGACTGGACATTCGAAGTCTGTCCCAATGTGGCGGCCGACAGCGCGCCGGCCTTGTCGCCGGCTTGAAGACGCAGCCGGCCAATCGATGTCCAGGCGGCCGGCGCTAGCGCAGGGTCCTTGATGGCATCCGACAGCGCACGTTCGACCACGGCAGCGGCTTCGGTCTTGTCCGGCACGCGCTGGTAGATCGCGGGCAGCGCCGTGATGAAGCTGACGCGCTCTTGCGCCGGCAGCGTGGTGATGAAGCGGCGCACCGCTTCTTCGGTTTCTGCGATCCGTCCCATCACCACCAGAACCTGCAGTTCGTACTGGCCCGCAGCGACAGATTTGGGATAGGCCTGGCGCCAAGCGCGTGTGGCTTCCAGTGCGGCCGGGCCGGAGCGCGACTGCACCGCCAGTTCAGCCGCCCGCTTGAAAAGTGTCTCGTCGCTGGTGCGGCGCGCTGCGTCCAGCATCAGGGCGGTGGCGGACGGCGCGTCACCGCGCTGAAAGGACAGCTCGCTCAGCAGCAGTTCGTACATCAGCCGTGCCGTCATGGCCGACTGGGCAGGAGGCGTCGAGCTGGCAGGGGCCGATGCTGCAATGGCGGGCGCAGCCGAGGTTTGCGAGAGGGCGACACAGCTGACACTGGCCAGAGCCCAGGCAGCCAGTACACGCGGCAGTTGCTTCATCAACCCATAATAATCCATGCATTTGGAGTCCACAGGCGCGTATGCCGGAGTTACCTGAGGTCGAAGTGACGCGGCGCAGCGTCGAGCAGCGGTTGCTGGGCGCACAGGTGCAGGGCGTGCGCCTTGGAAAGCCCCTGCGCTGGCCCTTGGGCATTGCGCCGGAGGCGCTGCATGGGCGCACCGTGCGCTCGGTCGGCCGGCGTGGCAAATACCTGCTGCTGCACTTCGACCGGGGCGTGCTGCTGGTGCATCTGGGTATGTCCGGCAGCCTGAGTTTTCGAACCGACCCGCCGCCGCCCCATGTGCACGACCACTTCGATCTGGTGACCACGCTCGGTGTGCTGCGTCTGCACGATCCGCGCCGTTTCGGTGCCGTTGTGTGGTCGGACGATATCGACACGGAACCGGCGCGCAAGCTATTGGGTGGGCTGGGTACCGAGCCGCTTGGCGAAGACTTCGGGCCGGAGGCCTTTCACGCGGCGCTCAAGCGCCGCCATGCGCCGATCAAGCAGGTGCTGCTGGCGGGCGACGTGGTGGTGGGGGTGGGCAACATCTACGCGTCGGAGGCGTTGTTTCGCGCAGGAATTCGGCCCACCACGCGCGCCAGTCGGCTGTCGCGCCCGCGTGCCGACCGCCTGCACCTGGCGGTGCGCGAGGTGCTTCAGCGCGCGGTCGACCGCGGGGGCAGTACGTTGCGCAACTTTTCCAGCGCGACGGGCGAGTCGGGGCATTTTCAGGCTGAAGCGGCCGTGTATGGACGTCAGGGCCAGCCTTGCCTGGTCTGCGGCACGCCCGTACGGCAGCTGCGCCAGGGGCAGAGGTCGACGTTTTTCTGCCCGGTTTGTCAAAAACCATAGCTGCTTGCGCAGATGGGGAAAGCGCTGGCGGCCAATTTGGCACTCAAATTCATCGAGTGGTCACACCCCGGTGTAATATGCCGTTCATACCAGCGGGGATGGCAACTGTGACAGGTTTCAACGAGCACTTCGACAGGCACGGTGCGTGGCGTCGCGAGATGGGCCTGCGCGTGAAGGTGCTGGGCGACTGGCTGAAGGAGCAGGATCTGCTGGACGATGGCGCCGACGAGCGGCTGCACAGCCTGGGTGATCGCCTGCAGACCGACAAAGTGATGGTCGCGTTCGTGGCGGAGTTCTCGCGCGGCAAGTCGGAGCTGATCAACGCGGTCTTCTTTGCCGCGTACGGGCGGCGCATCATGCCTGCCAGCGCCGGCCGCACGACGATGTGCCCGACCGAGTTGGGCTATGACGCCGCGCTGCCCCCCTGCCTGAGGCTGCTGCCGATCCAGACGCGGCTGGAGCCGCAGGCCCTGGTCGAATGGCGCCTCGTGCCAGAGCAATGGACGCGCGTCGACCTCGATGTCGACGACCCCGACCAGTTGGCGGGCGCGATGGAGAAGGTCTCCGAGGTGCTGCACGTGACCAAGGACGAGGCGCGTGCGCTCGGTTTCTGGCACGACGATCGCCCGGAGGACAACCCGCCGGTGGACGCAGAAGGTCGCGTCGAGGTGCCGCGCTGGCGGCACGCGCTGATCAACATGGCCCATCCGCTGCTGAAGCAGGGGCTGGTCGTCTTGGATACACCGGGACTGAACGCCATCGGGGCTGAGCCCGAGTTGACTGTCAGCCTGATTCCGCAGGCTCAGGCCGTGGTGTTCGTGCTGGGCGCGGACACCGGTGTCACCAAGTCGGATCTGGCGATCTGGCGCGAGCACCTGGCGCCATTGGAATCATCGACGGCCACACGTTTTGTGGTGCTGAACAAGATCGATACCCTGTGGGACGAACTGAGCACCACCGCACAGGTGCAGGCGCAGGTGGAACGCCAGCGCACGGAGACGGCCCACACACTGGGGCTGCCGGTCGACCAGGTGCTGGCGCTGTCGGCGCAGAAGGGCCTGTTGGCCAAGGTGCGCGGCGATGCGGCGCTGTTGGACGACAGCCACCTGCCGGATTTCGAGCGCCTGCTGGGCTCCCAAGTGCTGGGTGCGCGCCAGACCATGCTCACATCCGCCATCGCGAGCGTGGTCGGCCAGCTGCACGCGCAGGCCGGCAGGACCTTGGGGGTGCGGCGGCGCGAGTTGGCCGAGCAATTGCTCGAACTCAAGGGGCTGCGCGGCAAGAACCACACGGTGATTCGGCAGATGCGGCTACGCGTGGAAAAGGAAAAAGCCGATTTCGATCGGAGCGCGGCCAGTGTGCTGACGGTGCGCTCGGTCCACATGAAGGTGCTGCGCGATGTGTTCAAGCTGCTTGGCAGTTCCTCGATCAAGCGGTCCCTGTCGGAGCTCAACAGCCTGTTGCGGGAGCCCGGCCTGAAACTGGGCGTGAAGAAAGCCTATGCCAGTGGCTTTGAAAGCCTGCGCGATGTGCTGCTTCAGGTTCAAGCACTGGAAAACGATATCCAGACGATGCTGACGGCGTCGTTCCGGCAACTGAACACGGAACATGGTTTTTCGTTGCAGGCGACGCCGCCGCCCGATACGCGGCGCTTCCTGGAAGACCTGACTGCCGTGGAGCGCAGCCATCTGCAGTACCTGGGCGTGGGCAATATGGTCCAGTTGGCGCGCAAGGAATTCGCCGAGAAGCTGCTGCGTGCGCTGGTGGCGCGAGTGAGGTCGATTTTCGAGACTGCGCTGGGTGAACTGGAGTTGTGGAATAAATCGCTGTCCAGTCAGTTGGATGCCCAGCTGCGCGAGCGCCGCAAGGCCTTCGGCCGCCGCATCGAAGCGATTCGCCGCATCCAGGACGCTGCGGGTGGGTTGGATGGACGCATCGGCGAGATCGACGAGATGGATGCTCACCTGATGGAAGTGCAGGGCCGGCTCGAAGCACTGACGCGCGAACTGACCGCGGACAAAAGCCCACGCTTGGAAAGCGCTGCGCAGCCTGAGGCGGTCGAGGCCTGATTCGCGCGTGACGGACGACGTGAGGGAGTTGGCTGACCAGGTCATTGCCTGGCAGCGACAGGCAGGCCGACACGATCTCCCGTGGCAGAACACCCGCGACCCGTACCGGGTCTGGTTGTCCGAAATCATGCTGCAGCAGACGCAGGTGAGCACGGTGCTGGATTACTACCCGCGTTTCCTGGCGCGGTTTCCCGATGTTTTCAGTCTGGCGCAGGCGCCGCTGGAAGACGTGCTCGGCTTGTGGAGCGGATTGGGTTACTACTCGCGTGCGCGCAACCTGCATCGCTGCGCGACCGTGGTGGTGAGCGAGTACGGCGGCGGGTTTCCGCGGTCCGCCGCCGCACTGTCCACCCTGCCAGGCATTGGACGCTCGACCGCTGCTGCAATCGCCGCCTTCTGTTTCGGCGAGCGGGCAGCCATCCTGGATGGCAACGTGAAGCGGGTGCTGACACGTGCCTGGGGCGTGTCGGACGATCTGAGTGTGGCGGCGCATGAACGGGCGCTGTGGCAGCGCGCCGAGCAGGCGCTCCCGACAAGAGATCTTGCGCGGTCAATGCCGGCCTATACCCAAGGCCTGATGGATCTGGGCGCCAAGGTTTGCACGCGCAGTCGGCCAACCTGCGTTGCTTGCCCCTTGGCGGCGCACTGCGTGGCCAGGCGCGAAGGTGCCCCACAGAAGTACCCCGTCAAGACGAAGCGGGTGCGGCGCAGTCAGCAGACGATCTGGCTCTTGCACGCGCTGGATGGTCAGGACAGGGTCTGGCTGGTTCAGCGCCCTGCGAGCGGTATCTGGGCTGCGCTGCATTGTCTGCCGGCGTTTGAAGACCGGGATGCGTTGCTGGCAACGTTGCCGCCAGCACTGCAGACCAGGATGGTTGAGCATGCGCCGGTCAGACACGTGCTAACGCACCGGGATCTGGATTTGCACTTTGTCTCGGTTCCAGAGGTGTCGGCCGGGGCTGTGCTCGGCACGGGCGAAGGCGCTTGGTATGCGCCCTTGGCTTGGCCTGCGCTGGGCTTACCAGCGCCGATCCGGCGATTCCTGGGCGCGCCAGTGCCCGCTCAGGCAGCGCTGTTCACAGACCGTCCAGCTCCCGGTGGCGGCGCAGACTGGACCAATCCGCGTTGAACATGGCCGCCAATTTCTCGACCAGATAGACCGAGCGGTGCTGCCCGCCTGTGCATCCAATCGCCACGGTGACGTAGCTTCGGTGGTCACGCGCCATGGCCGGAAGCCAATGACGCAGAAACCCCTCGATGTCCGCCAGCATGCGCTGCGCATCCGGTTGCGCGTCCAGAAATTCAATCACCGGCTGATCGCGGCCTGTCAGTGGGCGCAAGACAGGTTCATAGTGCGGGTTCGGCAGCATGCGCACGTCGAACACGTAGTCGGCATCCAGGGTGACGCCGCGCTTGAAGGCAAACGACTCGAACACCAGCGTCAACAGCGCCGATGGGGCGGCAATCAGCTCCTTCACATACGCGACCAACTGCGCGCTGCGCAGGAAGCTCGAATCCATCACGTGTGATCGGTCACGCAGGTCGGCCAGCAGATGGCGCTCGCGCGCGATGGCTTGGGTCAGCGTCTGGGCGTCGGCGGTTTCTCCGGGCAGCGAGAGCGGGTGGCGGCGGCGTGTCTCGGAGAAACGCCGCACCAGCGTCTGGTCGTTGGCGTCCAGAAACAGCAGGCGCAGAGCGATGCCCTTGTCGCCCAGGCCATGCAGCAGCAAGGGCAGCTGTGGCAGCGATTGCCCGCTGCGCACGTCGATGGCGATGGCGAGCTTGCGTTCACCCCGCCCGGTTTCCAGTGCGAGCAGCGGCTCCAACAGCTCAGGCGGCAGGTTGTCGACGCAGTAGTAGCCTGCGTCCTCCAGCGCGTGCAACGCAATCGACTTGCCCGACCCCGACATGCCGGTGATGACGACCAGCTCCTTGGTCATGCGCGGGCCTTTCGGCTGCGTCCGCCTTGCTGGGTGGATAGGGAAGGTGCCTGCAGCATCTCCTCGGCATGCGCGAGCGAGGTGTCAGAAAGGCGCTCCCCGCCCAGCATGCGGGCGATTTCCCTGGTGCGCGCGTCGCTGTCAATCGGTGCCACCGAACTGGTGGTGCCGGAGGGGGCCGTCTGTTTGCGCACCAGCAGGTGATGATCGGCACAGGCGGCCACTTGCGGAAGGTGGGTGACGCACAGCACCTGGCGATCCTGACCGAGACGTTGCAGCAGCCGGCCGACCGTGGACGCGACCGCTCCGCCCACGCCCGAGTCGACCTCATCGAACACCAACGTGTTCGCGCTCCCCAGTTCACTGGTGGTTACCGCAATGGCCAGCGCAAGCCGGGAAAGCTCGCCGCCGGATGCTACTCTATCGATAGCGCGTGGCGCTGACCCAGTATGCGCTGCAACCAGAAATTGCACCGATTCCTGGCCATGGGCCGAAGGCGCGTCGAGCCGGTCCAACGCCACCTGGAAAACGCCGCCCTGCATGCCCAGCGTCTGCATGCTGTCGGTGACCGCTGCCGCCAGTTGGGGTGCGGCCGTGCTGCGCAACGTGGATATGCGTTGTGCTTCGCTGACGTAGACAGAGGCGGCCTGGTTCGCTGCCGTTTCCAACTGCTCCAAGTCGGCCGACGCGTCCAGCGCCGTCAGTTCTTGTCGCCATGACGTCAGCAAGGCGGGCAATTCTTCCGGCGGCCGACGGTAGCGCCGTGCCAGCGACAGCCACAGCGCCAACCTGTCATCCAATGCCGCCAGCGCCTGAGGATCGACGTCCGCACGGCGCAAATAGGCGTGCAGGCCGTGCACGGTGTCCTGCGCTTGCGCGATGGTGGCTTCCAGCACCTCCGCCATCGCCCGGAACTCGGGCTCAATATCCTGCAATGCCTGCAGTTGGGCCAGCGCGCGATGAAGGCAGGCAAGGGCCGCACCTTCATCGTCTCCCTCCAGGATGCTTGCCGCGGAAGAGGCGCCATCGATCAGCGCTTGCGCATTGGCCAGACGCGTATGGCGTTGGTTGAGCTCATCCCATTCGTTTTCGCTGGGGGCCAGTTTGTCGAGCTCGCCGATCTGCCACTGCAAACGATCTCGCTCGCGCGCCAGGTTGTCCTGGGCGCCACGAGCTGTTGCCAAGGCCGCCTTGGCTTGTTGCCACGCGTCCCATGCAGATTGAAGCGCCCGCAAGTCGGCTCCGGCGTAGCCGTCCAGCAGTGCACGCACGGCGGCAGGGCGTGTCAGGCTTTGCCAGGCGTGCTGGCCGTGAATGTCGACGAGCCACTCGCTGAGCTCTCGCAGCTGCGTCAGGGTAGCGGCCGAGCCGTTGATCCAGGCGCGGCTCTTGCCGGAGGCGTCGATGGTTCGTCGCAGCAGCAGCGCGTCAGCGCCCGAGTCAAACCCTTGGTCTGCAAGCCACTCGCTGGCGCCGGCTGGAACGTCAAACTCTGCCGCGATGTCACAGCGCCCCTGGCCTTCGCGCACCCACAAGGCATCACCCCGGCCGCCCAGGACCAGTTGGAGCGCATCGATCAGGATCGACTTGCCCGCCCCCGTTTCGCCGGTCAGCGCGGTGAAACCGGCCTCAAGATCGAGTTCCAGCGCATCAACGATCACGAAGTCGCGCAGGCTCAGATGCCGCAATGCCATGACGTCAGACCCCGCCCTCGTTCCAGTGCAACTTTTCGCGCAGCGTGTCGAAATAGCTCCAGCCCTTGGGGTGCAGAAAGCGCACGCGAAAGTCCGAGCGTCGAACCACGATCCGGTCGCCGTGGTGCAGGGACGTGACCGACTGCATATCGAAGCTCGCGCTGGCGTCCTTGCCTGCGACGATCTCGATCGCGATTTCCACGGGATCGGCCAGCACAATGGGGCGATTCGACAATGTGTGGGGCGCGATCGGCACCAGCGCCCACGCCGGCACGAGCGGGTGCAGCAGCGGCCCACCCGCTGACAGTGCGTAGGCCGTTGAGCCGGTCGGGGTGGCGATGATGATGCCGTCTGCGCGGTGGTTGGCGACAAATCGCCCATCCACTTCTACCCGAAGCTCGACCATGCTGGCCACAGCGCCCCGGTTGACCACGACGTCGTTCATCGCGAACGCTTCAAACACGGGTTGGCCGTCCCGCAGCACCGTGCCGTGCATCAGGCTGCGGTGGTCCTCCTCGTAGGCCCCGTGCAGCATGGCGGGCAGAAACTCCTGGTATTCCCCCAGCGGAATGTCGGTGATGAAACCCAGCCGCCCCTGGTTGATGCCGATGAGCGGCGTGCCATAGCGTGCGAGCTGTCGGCCGATGCCCAGCATCGTGCCGTCGCCTCCGACCACCACGGCCAAGTCGCACTCATTGCCGATCGCAGGGACAGCCAGTGTGGGATACGTGTCCAGGCCAGTGGTTTGGGCTGTGCGCTCGGCCAGCGCGACATCGCAGCCCTGGACGCGCAGGAAATCGGCGATATCGGCGATCACTTCCCGGGTGGATTCGACCGCCGCACCCGAGGGTGAATCCTGGTATTTGCCTACGACGGCGACGCGGGGGAACTGAAGGCTCATCGGCAAATTACATCATAATGATTTCAATGCTGGATGACCGTGCGCGACTGCTGCTGAAGACCCTGATCGAGCGCTACATCGCCGATGGGCAACCGGTGGGTTCGCGCACCTTGTCCAGCGCGCCCGGGCTTGAGTTGTCGCCTGCGACCATCCGCAATGTGATGGCCGATCTGGAAGGCCTTGGGCTGATTGTGAGTCCCCATACTTCAGCCGGTCGCGTGCCCACGCCGAGGGGCTATCGGCTGTTTGTCGACACCATGCTGACCGCCGAGCGCGGCCAGCTTGAGACGCCCGCGCTGGCCGCTGACCAGCCCCAGAAAGTCATCGCCAACGCGGCGCAACTGCTGTCCAACCTGTCGAGTTTTGTCGGTGTGGTGATGACGCAGCGGCGCAGTTCGGTGTTTCGCCACATTGAGTTCCTGCGGCTGTCGGAGCGTCGCCTGCTGCTGATCATCGTGGCGCCAGACGGTGACGTCCAGAACCGCGTGCTGTTCACGGAAACCGACTATTCGGCATCCGCGTTGCAGGAGGCGGCGAACTACCTCAACACGCATTTCTCTGGCATGGCGATTGATCAGGTGCGCTCGCGCCTGCGCCAGGAGGTGGATCGCTTGCGCGGCGAGATCGCCACCTTGATGCAGGCGGCGGTGGCCGCCGGCTCTGACGCGATGACGCAGGCGCAGGAGCAGGTCGTGATATCGGGCGAGCGCAATTTGCTCGCCGTGTCCGATTTTTCGTCCGACATGAACCAGCTCCGCCGCGCATTTGACCTGTTTGAGCAGAAGGCGCAGCTGATCCGGCTGCTGGATGTCTCCAGCGAGGCCGAGGGCGTGCGCATCTACATTGGCGGCGAGAGCCAGACGGTGCCCATCGAAGAGCTCTCGGTGGTCAGTGCGCCGTACGAGGTCGACGGCAAGGTTGTGGGCACGCTGGGCGTGATCGGCCCCACGCGCATGCCCTATGACCGCATGATCCAGATCGTCGACATCACCTCGCGATTGGTCAGCAACGCGCTCAGCCAGGGCAAGCCCGCGGGCAGCGCCTAGAATTGTGGCTGGTCTGGGGCGTTAGCTCAGTTGGTTAGAGCAGGGGACTCATAATCCCTTGGTCGCAGGTTCGAGCCCTGCACGCCCTACCAATATTCACGCGGGTTTTGCGCTATCAAAGTTGATGCGAAACCATCAGAATATTCCCATATAGACCCATCGTGGGAATATCCGGCCTCAGATGGCGCGGCGTTTTGACACCTTGGAACGGTCGTAAACGCGCGCCGTGGTGGCCTTGTTGGCGTGAATTTCTGGCAGTTCGCCCAGGATTTCTTTGTGCTGGGTGGTGTAGTAGGCCCGCAAGTCGTGGAAGGTGAACCGGCGCTCAATCACGCCAGTTGCCTCGGCCTTGACCATGATCCGCTGCCAAAGGGTCGAAAACGCTTCTTCCGTGTACGGGTTGCCGTCCCTGTTGGTGAACACGGAAAGGCTCGTATCGGGCCGTGGAAGGGCTTTCAGGCGCTCGACCAAGCTCTGCATGCCGCCGTCAATCATCACGGCCTCAGCCTTGCGCTTGCCACCATGCTGCTTGGCCCGGAAAAGCCGGATCAGTCCGGCCTCATCATCAATCTGCGGCAGGGTTAACCCCAAGAACTCCACCCGGCGCGATCCAGCTCGAGACGCAAACTCAGCCATTAGGCCCAGCATCCGGCGCTGTGGTGATTGGGTGTCCAGCCATTCGAGGAACCGGCGCAGCTCCTTCGGCTCCGGCGCCTCGGTGCGTGGCACCTCTTTGTTCCGGCGCACCTGACGGCAGGGATTCACCTCGATGTCGCCGCGCTCCACGGCCACGTTCAGCAGGTTGGAGAGCAGGGCGACTTCCCGGTTGGCCCGGACGGGCGCTGAGGCCCGCTCCACCCGAAGATACCGGGCAATGTCTGCCGGTCGGATTTGCCCGGCAGGCACGGCGCCCATGACCCTCAGCAGGTGTTTACTGGACTTGTCATAGTCCTTCTGGGTGGCGGGGGCCAGCTCGTTCCATTGGGGGAGTTCTCGGTAGGTGCGCCACAGTTCGGTGAGCGTCCCCGCGTCCGAACCCGTCCCCAGCAAATCCATGACCCGCTGCATCGCGGTGTGGCGATCTGTGCCCAGGTTGATCGGCTTCCCGCCGACGGGGTGGTAGCGGTAGGTCACCGTTTGACCATTCGCGTGCGGGCGAGCCTCCATCCTTGGAAGCAGGCCAAACCCGCTGGCTCGCTCGCGTTTGCGTCCCATCACTTGCTCCAGTTGAATTGCCCAGGTTGGATCGGTTTGTCGTGGTTCAGCTTCGCCTCAGCCATTTTGCGCCCGACCAGCGGGAACCCATCGGGGCGCCGGGGCAGCTCTTTCACCCCCAGCAGGCTACACAGCTTGCGCAGTTGGGCCGCGCGCTGTGTTAGCGGCTTACACAAGGTGTCTACCTCGTCCTCACTGAGAAACGGTAGTGCGCTCATGCGTTCCTCCAAAAAGAAAGCCCGCTAGGCGGGGCGTTGTTCGTCAAAGTCGGGTATCGGCGCCCGCTTGTCACGGCGCTGGCGTGCTCTGCGGCTAGCCATCGCTCGGCTCCTTCGCCCCTGCGCGGATGGCGTCCTCCGCGTGCCACAGCATGGTCGCCGATTCGGGCATGTTGCGGCGGGCGCATTCCATGCGGAGTTCGTTCACGATACCAGCGCATTTCTCCCGCGCTGCAGCCACCGCAGCGGCAAGCTGGTGGGCTGTGAATAGGGGCTGCACGATGCACGGCTCGCCATCAACAACGCCGTTGTAATCCCACTGCCTTGCCAGCTTGGCATCAGATACAAAGTGCGCCTGCGGTCCTTGCGAGCGTGAGTGCGTCACCACGGCCATCCACGCCGCTGGCTCCCCCACATCCGCAGTCTCAGCCTTGGCGGCAGCGTGGCCGGCTTGGTAGGTTCGCCATGCAGAGTCGGCCGGCATGTACTTGTACTCGCCGTCTACGTTGCGCTCGACTGAGCGTGGGAAGCCGCCCGAGAACCACGCCTCAAACTTCGCCCGCAGCGCTTCGGTGTCTGTCACCATAAATCCTCCGAAAATAGGTGGGGGCTTTGCGTTCCACCGGCTGCGCGCTTGAACTGGCCGGTACTCTCAGCGAGCCAGCGGGCAGAGAGGCGATCAAGGTATGTGCCGTTCTCGGTGAGAAAGCCTTCGCTGTGCGGGCCGTACAGGCCCGATCCAGTTTCTTTGGCGATGAACCGGATAACGTCGTGGTGTCGGTTCGGCGCGGGTAACGACCAGATGCGGCCCGCGTAACTGATGGCGACATGGGTAATCTGCTGGGTTTCGGTGTCGGTGGTCATGATGGCGCCCTTTCTCGCGCTACAAGCATGGCGTCAGCCATTGCATATGCGTCAATTGCGAGAGCTATGCGCCAGTTCTCATCTGGGTAGACTTCGATCTGCTGCAGCAGCGGCCCAATCGCCCGAGCCGCGAAATAGTCGCGAAGCGTCATACCAGGGTCGGTCAACTCAAGGCCGCTGCCTCCTCGTTCAAGCACAGGGAACGCACTGATGGTCATGATGGCTCTCCCACGCAGCACGTTTGCACTGCCTTGAGCTTCCCAAGGTGGACATGCCTGCCCGCGAGTTCATGGGCGCTTGGCAGGCCGGCGAGAACGGCGATTACAACGGAACTCACGCCCCGCCTCCCCTACACCACTTGTCGAACTCGGCCCATGCTTGGGCGTCGTCGGATGTGGCGTGAATGGTGTTGTGGTTGAGCGCCAAACGTTCGCCAATCTGGCCATCCCAGTGCAGGCACATAGCCCCGGAGTTCACTGCATTGTTAACGATCCAATACTCTGCGCCTTTTTCTGGCTCCTCCCTCAACGGCTCGGGCAACACCCACTCTTTGCCATTCACGGTCAGGGTGATGGTGTGCTTGTCAGGTGGCGGGGGTTCGTGGCCAACGTAGTATTCGAGGGCGCTTGATTTGAAGTTGGGATCGCGCAACGGGACCCAGCGGTCGCTATTATCTTTCACCCAACATTTCAATGTTCTATCCGAGTAATACAGGGTCGCAAGCTCCGCACGTTGTCGTGGTGTGGTCACAGTTCACCCCCCTTCAATCCAAAGATGTGCCGCGCTGCGATCAGGGCATGCTCTCTATCGCGGTAGGCCATGCGGTGTCGCAAAGCGTCCAAGTCATACCCATCGCCGCACCAGGCAAAACTCTCTACCCCTCGACTATTAAAAGGCTGAACCAGCCAGTACCACGTTCCAATTTCCGGCGCTTCCTTCATCGGCGCCACGTCATCGAACGTGAGCGGCTTGACTGGCGGGATGATGGTGTAGCCGTTGGCGCGCAACAGATTCTCTGCGGCGTCGAGATCGGGTTGCTCGGGGACGATGCGGTATTCAACGATGTCACCGTCTTCATCACTGTGCGGCCAGTCGTAGGCGCCTGCAGCGACTGGCTTCCCTCGCTCCCCAATTCGGAGTCGCACCTCCACCAGTGTGTCTGGAGGCACAGGGCACTCGCCGCCGTGCCACTTGATCCAAGGGCCGTAGATTTTTTTGGGTTTCATGGTGTTCCTTCTGCGTCAGGCCGTGGCCGGAAGTCCCTCGGCTCCGTCACTGGCTTCTGTTCGTGGCACACGTCGCACTCGCCAACGTGCCAAGTAGCGATGTGCCCATCGGGGTTGAAGCTGCCGCGCTTGGCAGCGCAGTCGGTGCAAATCCATTGCATGGCTAGGCCCCGCTACTGCCAAACCCGCCAACACCCCGCGCCGTCGCGGACAGGTCGTCTGCCCATTCGAGGCGGTATTGCGGGGCGTCTTGAACCTTGGCCTGGGCGATGCGTTCGCCTGCCTTGATCTCAAACGGCAGCATATCCTCTGCTTTGACTGCTCCCCGCGCTGAAGCACGGGGATTCTGAAAATCCGTGCTCATGCTGGGGCTCCTACTGCTAGCGATTCCAGTCCGAATCGGGCGATGTTCTTCGCAGCGTTCACGTCGCGGTCGTGTTCCGCGCCGCAACTACAAGTCCATCGCCTTATTCCTAGGTCGTTCGAGCCTTTCGGCCCCTCCACGCTTCCGCATGAAGAACACGCCTGGGTTGAATACGCTTCGTTGACTACCTCAAAAACCACTCCTGCCTGACGGCACTTGTATTCCAAAGCGGTTTTGAACATGGCCCAGCCCGCATCCAGTGTGGACTTGGCCATCTTGGTTTTGACCAGCTTGGCGCTAGCCACGTCGCCCACGAAGATGGCGGCGTTGTTTTTCACAAGGTGCGTGGTGAACTTGTGGATTGCATCCTTGCGGCGATTCGCAATCTTGGCGTGTATCGCCTTGACGCGCTTTTTCTTCCGCGCCCTCTGCGCGGCTGCAAGTTGCGGCTCAAGCTCGCGGAACCACCGTCCTTGCAGCTTGTCGCCGTCGCTTGTGGTGGCGCACTCTTTCAGCCCCAAGTCGATGCCGACAGCCGATGCCCCCTGGCTGGGGAGAACCTCGACCTCGACGGCGACATTGAAATACCAGCGTCCACGGCTGTCTTCGTTGAACGATCCGGCTCGCAGCTCAAAGCGGCTCAGGCCATAGCTGTCCCACAGGCTGAATTTGTGCCCACCAAACTGGACTTGGCCCGACTTGTACTTGGCGTGCCCGCCCTTGAATGGAATCCAGCCAAGCGAATACTTGGGCGACTTCGGGTTGCTGACGCGCCAGTTGAGGCGGGTCTTCTTGAACTGCTTGCGGCGTGTGGCGTACTCCACGCACACCAGTTGCACTGTGCCGCTGCCGACCGTAACGCCATCGCACCTGCTGTAGCCGGCGGTGAGCTTCTGTAGGTCGTAGGCGCTCAGCCACTTGCCACGCTCACGGATGGCGCGGCTGCTGGTTTCGTTGGCGAAGTTGAACACCTGATTCACGTCGCGCGCCATGCGCCGAAGCACACTGGCGTGCTTGTCCTTGATGCGAATCTTGAGTGTCTTCACTGCCGTCTGCATGGCGTTATTGTGGCACGAAAATACGACGCTTGCAAGCTGTTCTCGTGCCACGGATAATTCAGGCATGGAAGAACGAAAAAAGACCGGGCGCCCGCCTGTCGCGCCGGATAAGGAATTGGTGCATGGCACGCTGCGGCTCACGCGCGCGCAATGGGAAAAGGTTCGCATGGCTGGTGTTCCTGCGCTACGGCTGCTGATTGATCGGTGGCGCCCAAAGAAGCCCTGAAGGGCTTCGCGCTTTCCTTCCCCGGCCTGAAGGCCGAGGCTTGACGCGCACTCGTGGTCATCACGTCGCTTTCCGCAGTGGCGCCTTGTTCCCTGGCGTATTCCAGCGTGTCTGCGCCTTCTTCTCGCCAGCCAGCCACCACACGCCGCCCTGGCCATCGGCGCAGCGTTCCCGCGCCTTCACTTCAACATCGGAATAGCCGTGTGAAGCCAGCCACTTGCGAAACTGCACCGCAAGGCGCGCGGCAGTGCCCTGCGGACAGACGATGCGCTGGCCTACTTCGATTTGCTCAAAGATCGGGTCGTACTTGGATCGGACAATTCGCCCGCTGATGTACGGGTCATTGGTGATGGTGAGTTCGGTTGCGTTGATTCGGGACATGGTTTGTGCGTAAAAAAGCCCTCGCTGGGAGGGCTGGGTGGGTTAGATTGAAAGCGCTAGGGCGCGGCGCTTTAGGGGGTCGGTGAACGGGACATCTGAGTCCATATCGTCAAAGCCCGATGAACCACCCTGATGCGGAGCCGGAGCCGGTGCGCGCCGTGCCTGCGGTGCTGGCGCGGGTGCGCTGCCCTGCTTGCTTCCTTGCAGCTTTACGTTGTTCACGCGCACCTCTTGCGCCTTGCGCTGCTGGTTGTCTTTGTCGGTGTACTCACGCTCCGTTACCTCGCCTGACACTGTGACAGGCTGTCCCTTCAGCAAAAAGGGCGCGAGCGCTTCAGCCCTCTTTCCCCAGAGCTGGCAGCGCCACCAAATGGTCGGCTTGTCTTGCCCCTGACTGTCGCCAACAGAAAACGAGCCAACCGCATCGCCGTTCGGGGTGCGGCGAATTTCAATGTCTTTGCCCAGATTCCCGGCAATGGTGATTACGTTCATGGTTCTCTTTCAAAAAGCCGCCCCACATGCAGGGCGGGGGTTGGGGTTACTTCACGCGCAGGCTCTCGCCTTGAATCAGCCGGGCGCCGGGGATTTCCTCGCCCGCTTTCATGTGCTCCTTGAGCAATGCCTTGTCCAGCACCGGGTCGGGCGTGCGCCAGAACATGGATGGGATCATCTGCTCGTCAAACACTTCGACGGCTGGCGGATTTTTCTGGATGCGAACCTCGAACAGCGGGCAAGCTATCTTTTGGATGCCCAATTCGGTCATCGTGTCCTGCACTCGCTTGCGTAGGGCGTCGGTACGAGCGCTAATGGCCTTGTCCAGCGTCTGTAGCCGCTTGATTTCCGCCTGGATGGCCTGGCGAGGTGCCTCCATCGTGCGGGCAACTAGCTCATAGCCCTGCACCTTTTCCTCAAGTGCAAGCTGCTCATCCGAGCCTTCGATGGTGTCTGCGATGGTGTCCGCATCCAGGTCCATGTCAGACAGCTTTTCTGCCAGGGCTAGCCACTGGCCTTTGAGTTCATATAGGGTCAGGCTCATGCGGGCACCTTCTGTTTTTCTTTGAGGCTTTTTACGGACGGGGTGTAAGCGTCAGCGGGCATCTCGTCCACGCTAGCCACTGTCATTCCACAGCCTTTGCTCACCCATGCGAGAAACTTCTTGGTGTCGCTCTGGGTGTCCTGCAATAGCTGTTTGATTTCTGCGGCCTGCTCAGCGGAAATAAGTGGCGTTTCGCGACGGCGCGTTTCTTCGGAGGCCCATTCGACGTACTTCGAGTCATCCCATCGGCCGCTGAAAATGTCACCAGCAAAACCCAGCATAGATAAGCACTTGACCATGCCGTCAGTCACGGACTTCTTTGGCGCATCTTCATCCACGATGTGCTTGCCAGCGGCTGACATATAGGCCGCGCGGGTTTGACCCATCTGCTCGATTTCGCAGCGTTGGTTGTCCCGCATGTACCAAACCCGCACCTTGGCAACGTGCAAGGCCTCATGCTCGCCAAAGCGCTCAAAGCGCTCGTCAAGGACCTGTACACCCCATCCTTGACCGCATGGGCCAAAGGTTTCTGTCGCGCGCTGGATGATCCAGTATGGCTTTGGGCTGTTGCCCTTGTATTGCTTGCCTGTGATCGGCTTAACTGCCTTCGGGTCGGTGACGGACACCGATTGCCACAGTTTCATGTTGTCCATGTTTGCTCCTAGAAAGGCAGACCCTGAATCGCACAGCCCCATGCGATGCGCCAAGCATGGGCGCGCGAGTGATGGCGACGGTACTGCCGGTAGATGCGAATGAGGTCAAGGAGGCGTTTCATGTCACTTCCTCGAAAGCCCCGCCAAAACAGCCGCACCCTGGGCGTCTGTCAGATTGGCGGCGGTGTTGATTAGGTCGTCGGTATCGCTGGGTGCGTCGTGGTAGCCAGCGAATGCGAATAGGAAGGCCAGTACCAGAAGGAGCGCCAGCACTGGGCCGGACGGGCGGGTCATACCGCCCCCGCCATCGCCCGAAGCCGCTGCATGAAAGTCTTGCGGTGCGGCCCGCTGATCGCCTGGGCATCCCATGGCGTAGGCTTCTTGAGCCACGATCCACCGATGATGATTCCTTTGCTGGTGGTGGTGAAGTTGGCGCGCCGTGATTCGGTGGCGCCGCGCATTTCTGGTGCGGTGATGGTCAGCATCATTTCTGCTCCTTGCATTCGGCGTGGTACGCCTTGTCTTTGGCGTTGATGGTTTTGGCCAGCGCTTCGCACTTGGCCTGTGTTGGCATGGGCACGTCGTAAGTCGCGCCTGTGGTCACCAGAACCATGGTGAGAATCCAGTTCATGCGGCCTCCTGTGCCACTCGAAATTCGTACTTAGCGTTTGTCCACATGGCCGGGTTAAGCAGCATGTGCATTGCAGTGGTACTGGCACTCAAGACCGGCACCCACTCGTCGTCGCAGCCCTCAAGCCGCGTTTCGATGACCTCGCCATCGGCCAGGGCGCGCAGGAATTCGGCGTGTGCGTGGGGCGAGCTCATATCGCCTTCCTCCGATCCACGCCCCGCCAGTAGTCGTCGCCCCGGTTCTTGAAAACGAGATCAATCAACTGGTCGCAGCGCCGCAGAATGTCTGCCTCGCGCCCGGTCTTGTTCTCTTTGTGGTCGGCCAGCACGCTCAGGAGCAGGCCCAGCGCTTCGCGTTCGCCGTCGTATTCGCCGATTTCCGCAGCAATGAAGCACTCGTCTGGATCGTCGGTCAGCACTTCCAGTGTTCGTTCCGCTGCGCTGGGCGCTGGGTACAGGGCGCGCTCGTAGGCTGCTTCGTCTTGTTGGCGCGCCTCGGCGTCGCTTAGGTACTGCGGCAGGGCAGGGCCGGTGCCGGTGGGTGTGCCGGCGTACTGGGTTCTCATGCTTCACTCCTCACACTCAAAATCAGCGCTTTTGCCGCGCAGTAGCACTGGTCGTAAGGCACGCCAGCCGCGAACAAGCGTCGGCAGGTAGCCTGAAAATCGCCTCGCCTGGCCGCCAGCTCGGCAAAGCGAACGCGGGTCTGGAACTGGGCGGCGTCACGGATTCGCTCGCGCAGGGCAAAGTCAGGGGCGTTCATGGCTGCTCCAAAGAAAAAGCCCGCCTAGCGGGCTTGGTTGAATAGGTGCGCTCTAGGCGCTGGCCGATCCAGCGCGCGCAGTGCACTGCCCAGCTGTTGCCCAGCGCCTTGTAGCGCGGGCCATCCGGGCACTGGTCAGCCGACTTGCCGCGCCAAGGTATGGCGGTGTAGCCACGCGGGAATCCCTGCAGCGCTTCGCATTCCTCGGGCGTTAGGCGGCGCACTTGCATACCCTGTGCCACAGCCTGATGGCCGCCGCCGTTCTGGTGGCTGCCAGCGTGCCCCATGGCGCGCATGGTTGACGCCACATCGCCTACGCCAAAGCCGTTTTGGCCAGACGCTTTGCAGTCAAAGGCAATCGCAGGCGCATGCGCCCCAGCGGCCAGCGGGTGGCATGGGTCGCCTGGCTTCGGGTTGCTGACGTTCGCCGGGCGACTCGCTTGGCGCATGTCAATTGGTATCGGGCTGACCGGCACCAGCGGCGTGCCGCGCCCGGTGCCGTCCTCGCTGGCGTCAAAGCCTTCGCCGCGCAGGGTGTGGGCCGTCTGCACGATCAGGCTGTCGGCTGTGTCTACATCGGTTCCGGGTGGCCTGTCGCCACCAGTTCGGTTCCCGCCCGCCCGCAGGGTTGGACAGACCTGAACTACTCCTCCGTCGCAGTCGAAGTCCGTTCCAAGGCCACCGCCTGCAGTGCTGCGTGCAGGGATGGTGGGAGCGACTTCCCGCGTTTCTCGGCTCGGCGCAGTATCCCGGCGCAGGCCGTTCCACTCAAAAAGAACCGCTGCGGGATCAAACCCCGGTCGAGCACTTGCGACAACGAACACACGGCGGCGTCGTTGGGCCAATCCGAAAAATTGGGCGTCGAAGAGTCTCCACGCCACTGCTCTTTCGGGTCCAAACACACAACCAGCGTCCGTCCACCGCTTCCCTGGTGGGACAACTGGTACGTCTTCGCCCGCAAGACCTCCAACCAGGCAGCCAAAGGCGTTGGTTCTGTCGCTGAAGATTCCAGGCACGTTCTCGTAAAGAGCAACAATTGGCGGCTTGCCATACTTTCTTCTGATGTCATCAGCATGGTCGATTAGCTCCACATAGATCAGGGTGAGATTTCCTCTGGCATCGAGCAGTCCGCGGCGCGCGCCAGCGCAGGAAAACGCTTGGCATGGCGGGCCGCCAACGATGGCGTCAGCATCGGCAAACAGTTCATCGGGCCAGTCGCGCAACAGGGACATGTCCCCGTAGTTGCGGACAGTGGGGTAGTGATGGGCCAGAACTGCAGATGGGAACCCCTCAATTTCACTGAAGGCGATGGCTTTCCAGCCCAAAGGGCCAAACGCGACGCTCGCCGCTTCAATACCAGAGCAAAGGGAGATGAAGTTCATGCCTGCAGCCCCAGATAGCGAAATGCGGCATCTCTCCACTGCTTGTCATCAAGGCCACCCAGTCTTGTGTTGCACCTGTGGCAAAGCAACCCCCGCACCTTGCCAGTGGTGTGGCAGTGGTCGATGTGGTGCTTGGTGAGCGGAAGAACGCAAATGGCACATGCGCCGCCCTGCTTTTCAAGCATCGCTTGCACATCGCTGGGCGTCAGGCCGTAGCGAGTCTTGATCGCCCACTTCTGCTTGTTCTCGGTGGTGTACGTGCGCTTGCGGTTTTCGCGACGAATGCTGTTCACGCATGCTTTGCACCAAGATGCGTGGCCGTCCGATGACTTTGATGAAAGATGGAAAGCATCCGGGAGCAACTTTGTCTCGCCGCATTTGGTGCACTGCTTCTGCATGTCTTGCTCCAGGGTATTGGGTGGGCGGCCAAAACGCTGGCCCAGCAAATCAATCGCCGGGCGGCCCGTGCGGCTCTTGCCGCTGCAGACGCTGCCGAATTCAATCTGATGCATTGCTTCGCGAAAAAGAAAAGCCCGCGTAGTGCGGGCTGGGTAAGGGGTGACGGGGCCGGTGGTGTTGCTCCGGCGTTGGGCGGCGCACCGTTTTTTATAGCAGCCGGAGACCCGGCCTAGGAGGCTCTATCCGCCCGGTTGTTTCCATTCGCCGCGCGATCACCATTCGCGCCTTCCCGTCATAAAAAAGGTGCTCCGCATTCCACGGAGCTGCCTTAGCCCAACCTATCAGGATGAGTTCGGCTCGCAGAGGCGGGGTTGCCGCTTGCATCATGGACTTTCACCACTCTGCCGGTGCTATTTCAGCGCGCCCGGTCACGCCCTGCGCGGGCAATTTGATGGCCACATGTTTGACATCCTCCGCCAGCTAAAGCAGGCGGATTCCCTCTACAGGCGTGCGATGCCCCGCACGGGCAAGGATATTCAGAGCAGCATTTTGGTCACGATCATGTACGCAACCGCACTCAGCACATACCCATTGCCTTACTTGCAAGCCTTTCAGCCCGTTAGGGCCGCTTCGTGCATTGCACGAAGAACAGGTTACAGACGAGAAAGCCTCATTCACTTCTTCATACCATGCGCCATTCGCAATCGACTTGTACGCAAGCATCTTTTTGAAGGAATGCCAAGATGCGTCATAGACGCTTTTCGCCATCTTGGTCTTGGCGAGTTTGCCGCTGCTGACATTGCCAACAGCGATGTAATCGAAGCGCCGCACAATATCTGTGCTGGCCTTATGCAAGAAGTCTTGCCGGGTGTTGGCGATCTTCGCGTGAATCTTCGCGGCAAGCCGCTTCTTCCCGGCCCGCTGAGCCTTAGCCAGTCTTTCCTCAAGTTGGCGGAAACACCGAGGGTGCTTGATCTTTTCGCCGGTGGACAGGGTGGCAAGGTCTTTAAGGCCCAAGTCGATTCCAACGCCGCGCAACGGCTGGCGGGCCTGCACATCGGGCACCTCAACCACGATATTCAAGAACCAATTGCCGCGCCGGTCTTGAGAAAAGCAGGTTCCGTCCTTGATCTTGCCTTCCGGCAGGGGTCTGGAATTGAACACGCGGAAGGTGTTGCCAGCGAACCGGAAGGCGTTGCCCTCGCGTTTCAGATCACGTCCTTTCAGTGGCACCCAGCCCAGCGACTTCTTGCCGCGATAGCGAAGGTAAGGCCGATTGAATTGCTTTCGAGACTTGGCGTATTGCGCGGTAACGGCATTGATGGTGCCGGCATGGATGCCAAGTTCCTTGCTGCTACCCGCGGTCAACTTGTCAAGATCGAACCCGGTAGGCCACCGCTTGCGCCACTTGAGCGCATGCTTCTGCGTGTCATTGCAGAAGTTCCAGACGTAGGAAACCGCCCGCGCCTGCTTGTTCAGCAAGCCGTTCAACGACTTCACACGGTAGCGGTAAACCTTGGTGCTCATTGGCGCTTCAGGTATTCGTCAATCGCGCGGCGGATGTGCTCAGACACGGGAAGCCCGGTATTTTTGGACAAGGCTTTCAACGCCGCAATCAGCGGTTCAGGGAAAAAGATGTTCATGCGGCGCATGTGCTAGATTATGCCACTCAATATACACATGTTCAACCATACAGTAAAAGGAGCCGCCATTCCTCTGCCGCCTCAAGTCGGCAGCTTCCTGGCGGAATTTCTGTGAGATTTCCCAGGAAACGCAACCGCACGGATGTTGGCAAAGGAGTAACGACGCCGTGGAGAACGCCGCCGTGCGCGTTGCGACCGCTGGTGCAGCCATCATCTTGGCGCGCTGGAATCGAACCAGCGGCGCATTGGCAGGCTCTCGTTTTGTCGCGGACTCAAACCGCTGCCTGTTGAGTGTCTTGCCCCTTCCGGGACGCGCCCCACCGAGGCGCCAAGATGAAGGCTGCCGCTTACGGCGGCAAGTCGTGAATGAAGTTCTTGGCGGGTCTTGGCGCCGTGCATGCCAACACCCGATTCATGATCGCCAGCGTCTGTGGGCGGCAGCCGGATAGGCTGTCGAGGCCTCGTGACTCACTAGCCATTGGCGCGTGCACGGCGCTGGCTGCGTGAGGGTGATTGCGCTGGCGAGAATGCGAAGCAAAAAGAAAAGCATCCTCGTCCTTTCTTGATGGCTGCCCCTATACGGGGGCAAGTCGGGGGTTAGGCCATGTATCAAACCGATTCGGCGCTTTGCAGTTCCTCGATGCGGGATTGCGCAGCGCCCAACTGGTTGCGTAAAAATTGGGAAATATGTACTTAACAAACCATAGCCTGCAATGGGCTACGGTAGGACGCTGACCTAGCGGCTACTTCTTG
>NZ_VRUA01000008.1 GCF_008017535.1 Ottowia flava | reverse complement strand
GCACCTGCACCAATTGACCCAGCGTGATGACTCCGCGCATTGAATCAACGTTGCACTTGGAATTGAATCCGCCAAGTACTGACGACTGCGCATAGCTATTAATAGAGTAGCTGCCCGCGCAGGTGGTTGTAGGGCATCAGCCTGTTTTCATTTGAAAAGCGCTGGGCGACTGCCCCAACTGCGCCTTGACCATGGCGCCGAACGCGCTTTCGCTGGCGTAGCCGCAGGCGGTGGCGACCTGGCCGACGGGTGTGCCGCGCGCCAGCAAGGGCAGCGCGTGGGCCAGCACCACCTGGCGGCGCCAGTGCGGGTAGGACGTGCCGAGCTCGTCGCGGAACAGCCTGGCCGCCGTGCGCTCGCTCGCGCCGACGCGGTGTGCCCATTCAGCCAGGGTGGCGCGCTCGGCCGGCGCATGCAGCACGGCCTCGCACAACGCGCGCAGGCGCTTGTCGCCGCCCTCGGCGCGCGGCAGTGGGATGCCGAGCGGCGCGGTTTCGGCGCGGACCAATTCCAGCAGCATCAGCGCCGTCATGTGCGCTTCGCGCGCGCCGGGCTCGGCATGTTCGAGCGCCAGGAACAGCTCGCGCAGCAACGACGAGACGGCGAACATGCGGCTGGTCTGCCAGCCTGCGGGCGCGACGCCCGGGTCCAGGTACAGCGTGTGCAACTCGGCCGTGCTCAGCACCGCCACGGTGTGCCGGCTGCGTGGTGCGATCCAGACGGCGCGCGATGAGGGCACGACGTAGCGCGTGTCGTGCCCCGCAGACAGGTCTTGCACGCTCACGTGCAAGGTGCCGCTGGCGCAATAGGCGATTTGCGCCCAGGGGTGGTGGTGCGGGTCGAAATGGGTGTCGGTGGTGACTTCGCGCGCGCGCTTGCCGCGCACCGGGCGCTCGGGCGACGGTTGGTAACGACCTTGGTCGACTGCCAGGGCGCTGGAGGCGGGGCGGTGCAACGGCATGGCGAAGTGAGACTGGGTGAAGTATCTGCCGGTTTGGCGGATTTTCGACGATTGTTGTCAAATACGCGCTTTTCTGCAAGTGCTGTCATGCAGCGCTTGCGCCTACCATCCTGGCATTGGCCACCGCTGGCCACCGCCCCAGGGCGATGTCGGTGGCCGCTTCACGCCAGGACAACCGCCCATGAACCCCGCCACCCAGACGGCCGACGCTGCCGCTGCCGCTGCCGCTCCCGTAACTACCCCGCCCTTGCGCGACGACGCGACCGTGATCGGCCTGGTCGGTCTGGCGCATGCCAGTTCGCACTTCTCGCACCTGTTGCTGCCGCCGCTGTTTCCGATCTTCGCGGCGGAATTTGGTCTGACTTTCTCGCAGCTGGGTTTTCTGATGACGGTGTTCTTCGTCATCTCCGGCGTTGGCCAGGCGATGTCCGGCTTTCTGGTGGACAAGGTGGGCGCCCGGCCCGTGCTGTTTGCCGCCATCGGCTGTTTCATCGCGGCCTGCTTGGCGGGGTCGATGGCCACCAGCTACGCGGGGCTGATGCTGGTGTCGGTGTTCGCTGGCTTGGGCAACGCGCCGTTCCATCCGGTGGATTTCTCGATTCTCAACCAACGCGTTTCCAGCGCGCGACTCGGCTACGGGTTCAGTGCGCACGGTTTGAGCGGCAGCCTGGGCTGGGGCCTGGCGCCGGCTTTCTTTGCCCTGATGGTGGCCTTCTCAGACTGGCACCGCGCCTACCTTGTGGCGGCGGGTCTCTACGGCGTGGTCATCGTCATCCTGTACCTGGGCCGGGCGCATCTGCGCACCGAGGTTGTGGTGCACCAGGCCACGCCGTCGGCCAGCGGCGGCACCAGCGCTTTGAGCTTTATGAAGCTGCCAGTCGTTTGGTGGTGCTTCTCGTTCTTCTTTCTGTCCACGATGACGCTGGCTGTGGTGCAGAACTACGCATCGCCCATTCTCAAAGCCTTGTTCAACGTCAGCTTTGAAGCCGCGGCCATGACCGTGACGGCCTACATGCTGGCCAGCGCGCTGGGCATGTTGATTGGCGGCTTCGTTGCCGCGCGCATGCCGCGCAACAGCGATCGCGTGGTGGCATGGTGCATGGCGGCAGGCGCAGTGCTGATGGCTGTGTGCGCTTCGGGCTTGATGGGCGCGGCAGGCACCATGGTCGCGCTGGCCGCCACCGGCTTCGCCATCGGCGTCGGTGGCCCCAGCCGCGACATGATGATCAAGCGCGCCACACCCAAGGGCGCCACCGGCCGGGTGTACGGCATCGTGTATTCGGGCCTGGATTCGGGTTTTGCAGTCGCCCCGCTGATCTTCGGGGTGATGATGGACCACGGCTGGTACCGCGCAACGCTGCTGGGCGGCGCGCTGACCTTGTTGCTGGCCGTTGGTGCGGCACTGGGCGTGGGGCTGCGTACCCGCGCCAATGAACGCGCGGCCACCGCTGCGGCTTGATCGGCGGCCGCCGGCGCGGCTTGTGCACAATGGGCCATGACTCAGCGAATCGCAGGCCACCTTCTTGTCGAATGCCTTCTGGCCCAGGGCGTTACCCATGCGTTTGGCGTGCCGGGCGAAAGTTACCTCGCCGCACTCGACGGTTTTCATGAGCACCGCGACGCGATCCGGTTTGTGATTTGCCGCCAGGAAGGCGGCGCCAGTTTCATGGCCGAGGCGCACGGCAAGCTCACCGGCCGGCCCGGTGTCTGCTTCGTGACGCGCGGGCCGGGCGCCACCAACGCGAGCATTGGCGTGCACACGGCGTCGCAGGACTCAACGCCGATGGTGCTGTTTGTCGGTGACGTGGCCAGCCACCAGCGCGACCGTGAGGCGTTTCAGGAAGTGGACTACAGCGCCTTCTTCGGTGCCTTCGGCATGGCTAAGCGGGTGGAGCGCATCGACAGCGCTGCGCGTCTGCCGGAATACGTGGCGCGCGCGTTTGCGACAGCGATGAACGGCCGCCCGGGCCCCGTCGTGCTGGTTTTGCCTGAGGACATGTTGGTCGAGCCGGTGCCGGCATCGCTGCAGCCGCTGCCGCGCTGGGAGCCGCCCATGTACGCGCCGGACCTGGCCGCGATGGAGCAGCTGCAGGCACTGCTGGTCGCGGCCGAACGGCCCATCGTGATCGCCGGTGGCGGCGGCTGGACGCCGCGCAGCGCGCAGGCGCTGCAGCAGTTTGCCGAGCGTTGGCACTTGCCCGTGGCCACCGCCATGCGCTTTCAGGATGTGTTCGACAACCGACACCCGCTGTACGCCGGCGACGTGGGTATCGCCATCAATCCGCGCCTAGCCCAGCGCATCGAGGATGCCGACCTGGTGCTGGCCATTGGTCCGCGCTTGGGCGAGATGACGACCAGCGGCTACACGTTGCTTGTCGCGCCACAACCCAAACAGAAGCTGGTGCACGTGCACAGCAGTGCTGAAGAGCTGGGGCGCGTGTACCAGCCCGAACTGGCGTTGTGCGCGACGATGCCAGCGATCGCGTCTGCGCTGGCGGCGCTGGTACCGACGGATGCCGCACGCTGGAAAGCCTGGGCCGAAGCCGCTCACGCCGATTACCTGGCCAACCAGCAGCCGCAGGCGCTGCCTGGCCCGGTCGACATGCACACGGTGATGCAGGTGATTCAGGCCGCCTTACCTGCGGATGCGGCGGTCACCAACGGCGCCGGCAACTTCGCCAGCTGGGTGCACCGCTATTTCGCCTATCCCGGTCTGGCGCAGGGCGTGAAGACGCAGCTGGCGCCCACCAGCGGCGCCATGGGCTATGGCGTGCCGGCTGGCATTGCCTGCGCCATCACCACCGGCCGCACGGTGCTGACGATGGCGGGCGACGGTGACTTCATGATGAACGGGCAGGAGCTGGCGACGGCCGTGCAGTACGGTGGCAAGACCATCATCGTGATCCTCAACAACGGCGTGTTCGGCACCATCCGCATGCACCAGGCGCGCGAGTACCCGCACCGCCGTGCCGGGACCGAACTGGTCAACCCGGACTTCGTGCAACTGGCGAAAAGCTACGGCTACGCCGCCGAACGGGTGACGCGCACCGAAGAATTCGAGCCTGCCTTGCGCGCTGCCCTGGCGCGCGCCGAAGGGACGGTGATCGAGGTGATCCTGAGCGATCAGGTCATCACAACGCGCGTCACGCTCGACACCATCGAGGAAAAGGCCGCGGCCGCCAAGTCGGCGTAAGCAGCGACGCTGCCGCGCGGGGCGGACCGCGCTGCGTCGATTCATCTGGTTGGCGCGCACAAAAAAACCGGCCCTGGGGCCGGTTTTTTATTGGGCGAGACGCCTTGCGTTGATCAGGACAGGTGTGCGCTGATCAGCTTGGTCATCTCGAACATCGTGACCTGCGGCTTCTTGAAAATTTCCTTCAGCTTGGCGTCGGCGTTGATGTTGCGCTTGTTGGCAGCGTCTTGCAGGTTGTGGGCCTTGATGTATTCCCACACCTTCTTGGTGACTTCGGTGCGGGGCATCGGCTTATTGCCGATCACCGCGGCCAGCGCCGGGCTGGGCGTCATCGGCTTCATGAAGGCGGCGCTGGGGGCGCGCTTGGCCGGTGCAGCCGTCTTGGCCGGAGCTTTCTTTGCAGTTGCCATGTTTGTTGATCCTCTTTATCGGGTTCTGAACTTCCTCGCCTTGTCTCGGGTGTTTGCACCCTGCTTGGCTGAGACGGATGCTACTGGATAAGTAGCACCGTTCCAAGGGGAAATTGGGGTTTTTCGCAGTTGGATGTTGCTTTTTCCTCCCGCTGGCACCGCGTTCGCGAACTTTTCGCGCACATGGGAGGTTTCCGAGGGCGAACTGTGACTTTTGGTGACGGTTGGCAGCGTGTGGGCCGGTGCTTGGAAGCCGCGCGAATGAAGCGCGTTCAGACGGAGTTCGGTCGCATCTGGCTTCGGTATGCTTTCTGCATCTGAAGAACTCTTTGAATTCTGGAGACCTCCTTTGAGCACTCTTGCCTTTGCCACCTGTGACCTGTGCGATGCCCATGAGGGCGACACCTCGGGCGCGTTTCGCGTGCTGCCGCCGGTGTTTCGCGACTTCGGCGCGTTGCAGCCCTTCAGCGGCCGTGTGTATACGCTGCGCTGCCCGGAAGACAACTCGCGGGTGCGCGAAGCGGTGAACCTGCCAGGCGAAGGCCGCGTGCTGGTGGTCGACGGTGGCGCTTCGCTGCGGCGCGCGCTGGTCGGCGGCAATCTGGCGGTGGCGGCGGCCAAGAACGGCTGGGCCGGCATCGTGGTCGATGGCTGCGTGCGCGACGTGGCCGAGTTGCGCGCCGCCGGCGTGCCGATCCGTGCGCTGGCGCTCAACCCGCTGCGCACCGACAAGCGCGGAGAAGGTCAGGCCGACGTGCCGGTGCAGTTGCAAGGCGTGTGGGTGCGCCCGGGCGATTGGCTTTACGCCGATGAAGACGGCATCGTGGTGGCGGATCGCGCGCTGCTCTGAGCGTGATGTTCGGCGCCGGGCGAGTTCGCGTAATTTTTATATGAAATCGGCTTGCAGCCCTACATGGATCAGCGCAAGCAGCTATCAGTAAGGTAGCGAGAATGCGCGGACGAAAGCTGCGCATGGTCCTTGAGCGGCCGCCGCTGTGACCCATCCACAGTGATCTTCAGTCCTTGCGTGGCCGCACCCGCAGCGCCACGCGTGAGGGCAGGGTGGCCAGCACCACGCCGGCCAGGGCGAGGCCGAAGGCGATCAACTGCGTGCCGTCCATCTTTTCACCCAAGGCCAGCACGCCGACCACCGCTGCACTGATCGGCAGCAGCACCGTGAAGACGCCGGCCTGCGCGGCGGGCACGTGCTTCAGCCCGGTCATCCACAGCCATACCGACCACATGCAGGCCGCCAGCGAATAAAAGACCAACAGCACCCAGGTGCTCGCCGTGACGGCGCCAAAGTCAAATCCGAACGCCAGCCACAAACCCATGGGCGTGCTTAGCACAAAGCCCCACAGGTTGATCAGCGCGCTGATGCGCCGCGGCGTCAAACTGCCCGTCAACTTCTTGCCGATCACCGCATAGCTGGCTTCGCAGAACACAGCGGCGATCAGCAGCAGGTTGCCCAGCCATACCAGGTTGTGAGCGTTATTGGCGTCCGGCGCTGCACCAGCGTGCGCAGACAGCTGCGTTTTTGATAGCGACAGCAGGCCGATGCCGAGCACCGCGCAGGCCACGCCCGCCCACACGCGGGGTGCGACGCGCTCGCGCAGGAAGATCCAGGACAGCAGCGCCACCGCCGCCGGAATCGCGGCCATGATCACACTGGCGGATACCGCTGTGGTCAGCTTGACGCCGCTGATCATGCACAGCGTGAACAGGAAATTGCCCAGGAACGATTCCAGAAACAGCAGGCGCCGCGTCTGCGCCGTCATCGGCGGTTCGTCGGCGGGCTTCTTCAGCCACGGCAGCATCGCGATGCCGCCCATGCCAAAGCGCAACCACGCCAGCAGCATCACGGGAAACGCCGCCGCCAGCGGCTTGGACAGGGCCACATAGGTGCCCACCAGCGCCATGGACGTGCCCAGGGCCAGGTAGGCGAGCGGTCGGGCGTTGGACATCTTGGGTGGCAGTCTCGGGCGGAGGTGAGCGCGAATATACGTGAGCAGCAGCCCGCCCTGATGCTGCGCATGGGCGGTGAGACAGGCGCTGGTGAGGCTTGAATGGGGCCGCGCTTAACGAACCACGCCCGTAGGCCGCCTGCCATGAGACCTGCGCAAGCTGAAAGGGCTTGCTGCGTGGGGTTGGGTTGCGCCGGCACTCCGGTCTTCGTGGCCGGTCAGCTTCCGCCGAAGCGCGCAAGTTGCACTGAATTAGATTTCACATCAAGAAATCTAATTGCTGCATTGCAAAAAATTCTATTGCGGCGCCGCAGCATTTTTTCTCAATATGGGAGATGAATTTTCACAATGAGATAAATAAACTTTAAGTGATTGATTTGTATGAATGAAAAATAAGTCTTGTATAAGACATAAGAATCCGATCAGGTCTTATACAAGAGTTATGATTGCCCCACGACGCCACCGAATCGCCCGGCAACAGCCACCGGTTCCCACCCGCCGCTTTCAGTTTCCTCTTTCATTTCTGGAGCACCCACATGCCGAACTCGAACCAACAACTCAGCCGCGAACAGCAAGTCGCCGCCCTGGAAAAAGACTGGGCCAACAACCCGCGCTGGAAAGGCGTCAAGCGCGGCTATTCAGCCGCCGACGTGGTGCGTCTGCGCGGCAGCCTGCGCCCTGAATACACGCTGGCTCAGCGCGGCGCCGAGAAGCTGTGGGAAAAGATCAACGGCGATGCCAAGAAGGGCTACGTGAACGCCTTCGGCGCCATCTCCGCCGGCCAGGCCATGCAGCAGGCCAAGGCAGGCCTGGAAGCCGTGTACCTGTCGGGCTGGCAAGTCGCCGCCGACGGCAACACCAGCGAAACCATGTACCCCGACCAGTCGCTGTACGCCTACGACTCGGTGCCGACCATGGTGCGCCGCATCAACAACACCTTCACCCGCGCTGACGAGATCCAGTGGTCGCGTGGCACCAACCCCGGCGATAAGGACTTCATCGACTACTTCCTACCGATCGTGGCCGATGCCGAAGCCGGTTTCGGTGGCGTGCTGAACGCGTTCGAGCTGATGAAGAACATGATCCAGGCAGGCGCTGCCGGCGTGCACTTTGAAGACCAGCTGGCCGCCGTCAAGAAGTGCGGCCACATGGGTGGCAAGGTGCTGGTGCCGACGCGTGAAGCCGTTGAAAAGCTGATCGCCGCGCGCTTTGCCGCCGACGTGATGGGCGTGCCCACCATCGTGCTGGCCCGCACCGACGCCGAAGCTGCCAACCTGATCACCAGCAACCACGACGCCAACGACCAGGCCTTCCTGACCGGCGAGCGCACGCAAGAAGGCTTCTACCGCGTCAAGAACGGTCTGGAGCAGGCCATCAGCCGCGGCATCGCCTACGCCCCTTACGCCGACCTGGTGTGGTGCGAAACCGGCACGCCGGACATCGGCTTTGCCCGCGAATTCGCCCAGGCCGTGCTGAAAGAGTGCCCGGGCAAGCTGCTGAGCTACAACTGCTCGCCGTCCTTCAACTGGAAGAAGAACCTGAACGACAAGCAGATCGCCTCGTTCCAGGAAGACCTGTCGGCGCTCGGCTACAAGTTCCAGTTCATCACGCTGGCCGGTATCCACAGCAACTGGTACAACACCTTCAAGTTCGCCCACGAGTACGCGCAGGGCGAGGGCATGAAGCACTACGTGGAAATGATCCAGGAACCCGAATTCGCCGCGCGCGACAAGGGTTACACCTTCGTGTCGCACCAGCAGGAAGTGGGCGCCGGTTACTTCGACGACGTGACCACCGTGATCCAGGGCGGCTCTTCCAGCGTCAAGGCGCTGGCCGGTTCGACCGAAGAAGAGCAGTTCCACTGATCTTCCTGCCCGCGCGCTGCCCAGCGGCGCGCCGGACCCGGAGGAGACAAGAAAGCCACGGCCTGCCGTGGCTTTTCTCTTTTCAGACGCCGTGTGGTCGAATTTCCAATCAAATCAGGCGCTGTCTCTAGATAAACCTGCGCAGGCAGCTACTGAATTCATAGTAAATCGCTTGCGCCATCTGCCGATGCGTGTCGCGTGCTAGGCTGCGTGGCACGGCCCTGCCGCGGCGCGCAGCGTCGCAGGGACGGGCCTTTTGTGGAGACACGCCCCGATGATCACCGCCCTGGTTCAATTCAGCCTGCCCCAACCCATCACCGTGGCGCAGGCCAAAGCCATCTTCGCCAGCACCGCACCGCGCTACTTGGGCATGGACGGGCTGATCCGCAAGTACTACGTGCTGTCGGAAGATGGCCAGACCGCCGGCGGCGTGTACCTGTGGGCGTCGCGCGCCGCCGCCGAGCGCGTGTACGACGGCGCGTGGCGCGCCTTCGTCAAGGAAAAATACGGCACCGAGCCACGGCTGACCTACTTTGAAACGCCGGTGCTGGTCGACAACGCGAGCGGCGAGATCGTGCACGCCGAGTAGCGCGGCAAGATGCGCTGCCGACGCCGAACAACTGGCTGCCCGGCCACGCAAGAAGCCGCCCGCTGCACAACTGGCGAGCAGCGGTTAAAATCTGCAGGTTTCGCTCCTCGCGCAAGTGAGGCAGCGCACCAACATCCACTGGATAAGGGCGAGAAAGGCAGCTTGGTTATGACACCGCGAACTACCTCGGCAAGGAGCCTGATCTAAGCCACGTTAGCGGTTTTGATGGTGCCCAGCAAGCGCAGGGTGCTATGAAAAATGAACCAAGCGCGGCTTAAGGCCGCGCTTTTTTGTTGCCCGTTGCCTGTTTTTGGCGACGTTTCCCGAACGATTTCTGAAGGTTTCTCATGGTTCAAATCACGCTTCCCGACGGTTCGCAACGCGAATTCCCCGGCCCGGTGACCGTGGCCGAGGTCGCCCAGTCGATCGGCGCCGGCCTGGCCAAGGCCGCCCTGGGCGGCAAGGTGGACGGCAAGCTGGTCGACACCAGCTACCCGATCGCGCAGGACGCGAAGCTGTCGATCGTCACGGCCAAGGACCCGGATGGGCTGGAGATGATCCGCCACTCCACCGCCCACTTGCTGGCCTATGCCGTCAAGGAGCTGTTCCCGGAAGCGCAGGTCACCATCGGCCCGGTCATCGACAACGGCTTCTTCTACGACTTCAGCTACAAGCGCCCCTTCACGCCGGAAGACCTGATCGCCATCGAGAAGAAGATGGCCGAACTGGCCGCCAAGGACGAGCCCGTGGTGCGCCGCGTGCTGCCGCGTGACGAAGCGGTGGCGTACTTCAAAGGCCTGGGGGAGGCCTACAAGGCCGAGATCATCGCCAGCATTCCGACCAACGAAGACGTTTCGCTGTACCGCGAAGGCGCTTTTGAAGACCTGTGCCGCGGTCCGCACGTGCCGAGCACGGGCAAGCTCAAACACTTCAAACTGATGAAGGTGGCGGGTGCCTACTGGCGCGGCGATCACCGTAACGAGATGCTGCAGCGCATCTACGGCACGGCGTGGTCGAGCAAGGACGAGTTGCAGAATTACCTGCACATGCTGGAAGAGGCCGAGAAGCGCGACCACCGCAAGCTGGGCAAGGAACTGGACCTGTTCCACATCGACGAGCATTCGCCCGGCACGGTGTTCTGGCACCCGAAAGGCTGGACGCTGTGGCAGCAGGTGGAGCAGTACATGCGCCACGTCTACAACGACAACGGGTACCAGGAGGTCAAGGGGCCGCAGATCCTGGACAAGTCGCTGTGGGAGAAGACCGGCCACTGGGACAAGTACCGCGAGAACATGTTCGTCACCGAGAGCGAAAAGCGCGATTACGCGCTCAAGCCGATGAACTGCCCCGGCCACATCCTCATCTTCAAGCAGGGCGTGAAAAGCTACCGCGACCTGCCGCTGCGCTACGGCGAGTTCGGCAACTGCCACCGCAACGAGCCCAGCGGCGGGCTGCACGGCATCATGCGCGTGCGCGGCTTCACGCAGGACGATGGGCACATCTTCTGCACACCCGACCAGATCCAGGCCGAATGCACGGCCTACACGACCTTGCTGCAAAAGGTCTACAAGGACTTTGGCTTCACGGACATCATCTACAAGGTCGCCACGCGGCCGGAGCAGCGCATCGGCTCGGAAGAAAGCTGGGACCAGGCCGAGCAGGCGCTGATGGAAGGTCTGCGCGCCTCGGGCTGCGAATTCCAGATCAGCCCGGGCGAGGGCGCGTTCTACGGCCCGAAGATCGAGTACACGCTGAAGGATGCCCTGGGCCGGGAATGGCAGTGCGGCACCATGCAGGTCGACCCGAACATGCCCGAGCGCCTGGACGCTGAATACGTCGGCGAGGACGGTGCCCGCCACCGACCCATCATGCTGCACCGCGCCATCGTCGGCAGCCTGGAGCGTTTCATAGGCATGCTGATCGAGCACTACGCCGGAGCGCTCCCGGTGTGGCTGTCACCGGTGCAGGTGGTGGTCACCGGCATCACCGATGCCCAGTCCGATTACGTGCAAAGCGTGGCAAAAACGCTGCGCGACAAGGGCTTGCGGGTGGAGACCGATCTGCGTAACGAGAAGATTACGTATAAAATACGGGAGCATTCACTGCAAAAGCTGCCTTATATCCTGGTCGTCGGCGACAAGGAGCGGGAAGCTGGCGCCGTCGCAGTGCGCGCCCGGGGCAACCAGGACCTCGGTGTGATGCCCTTGCAAGCGTTCATGGACCGCATCGCATCGGACATTACTGCTAAAGCTTGATTTTTATTCAAAACCAGCTTTGGTCCGCGTCGTACGGGCGGTATCCGCTATGCAGAGCATAGCATCTTGACTTGAGGAATCGACACCATCGCTACGAATTTCCGTGACCGCCGCCATCGTGAGGAGCGCGCGCACCGTCTGAATCGAGAAATCATGGCCCCCGAGGTCCGCCTGAACGGGCCCGAGAACGAGCCACTGGGCGTGGTGCCCATCCAGGAGGCCTTGCGCCTTGCGGGTGAGTACGACGTGGACTTGGTCGAAGTCGTGGCCACGGCCAATCCGCCGGTTTGCCGGTTGATGGATTACGGCAAGTTCAAGTACCTCGAGCAGAAGAAAGCCGCCGAAGCGAAGGCCAAGCAAACGGTCATCGAGATCAAGGAAGTCAAGTTCCGCCCTGGCACCGACGACGGCGATTTCAACATCAAGATGCGCAATATCCGCCGTTTTCTGGCGGATGGCGACAAAGTCAAGGTCACGCTGCGCTTCCGCGGTCGCGAAATCACGCACCAGGAACTCGGCCTGGCGCTGCTGAACCGCATTCGGGACGAACTGGTCGACATTGTGTCGGTCGAGCAGTTCCCGAAGCTGGAAGGCCGCCAGATGATCATGATGCTGGCGCCCGCGCGCAAGAAGCCGGGTGGCGGTGGCGGCAAGCCTGCTGCGGCACCGGCCGAGGCGGCGCAAACGACCGACTGAAGCGCGGCGGACAGAACAAGATTGGTTTGGCGGGGCTGTGGCCCCGGCAGGCGAACGGGCAGGCTGGAAGGCCTGCCACAAGAAGTGGCTCGGGGCCTCCAAGGGCGCGGCAAGTTGCAGCGCACGCCTCGCGAGCACAACGAAAAGGAGCATGCAAATGCCCAAAATGAAGACCAAGAGCAGCGCGAAGAAGCGTTTTCGCGTCCGTCCCGGTGGCACCGTCAAGCGCGGTCAAGCCTTCAAGCGTCACATCCTGACCAAGAAGACCACCAAGAACAAGCGCCACCTGCGCGGTGCGGTGAATGTGCATGAGACCAACCTCGGTCACATGGCACAAATGCTGCCCTTCGCTGGCCTTTGATCAACTGACGGACAAGGAGAACTACTATGCCTCGCGTCAAACGTGGTGTGACCGCTCGCGCTCGTCACAAGAAGGTACTGGCCCTCGCCAAGGGTTTCCGCGGCCGCCGCAAGAACGTCTACCGTGTTGCCAAGCAGGCGGTGATGAAGGCGGGCCAATACGCCTACCGTGACCGCCGCAACAAGAAGCGCGTGTTCCGCCGTCTGTGGATCGCCCGTATCAACGCCGCTACGCGTGAACTGGGCCTGACCTACAGCCAGTTCATCAACGGTATGAACAAAGCTGGCATCACGCTGGACCGCAAGGTCCTGGCCGATATCGCCGTGCACGACAAGGCGGCTTTCGCCAGCATCGTTGCACAGGCCAAGGCCCAACTGGCCTGATGCCGTTGCCGCCGCGCAGATACTATTGATTCAGTAGCTGCCTGCGCCGGTGGTTCTAGGGGTTGAGGCCGATTTGGCTTCAATCCCTTTTTCATTTTCAGATTTTCAAGAGTTGCCGCCGATGAACGCCCCGACTGTCGCCGCCCCCGACCTGGACGAACTGGTCCAAAGCGCCGCCGAGGCGTTTGCCCGCGCGCACGCCCCCGCCGATCTCGAGAACGCCAAGGCGCAGTTTCTGGGCAAGTCGGGCCGCGTGACCGAACTGATGAAGGGCATGGCCCAACTCAGCGTCGACGAGAAAAAGACACGCGGCGCCGCCATCAACCAGGTCAAACAGGCGATCGAAGCCGCGCTGACCGCGCGCCGCCAGGCCCTGGCCGACGCCGAGCTGGACCGCCAGCTGCAGGCCGAGGCGCTCGACGTCACCCTGCCGGGCCGCCAGCGCGGGCAGGGCGGCCTGCACCCGATCAGCCGTGCGTGGGAGCGCATCGAACAGATCTTCACCAGCATGGGTTTCGACGTGGGCGACGGTCCCGAGATCGAAAACGACTGGTTCAACTTCACCGCGTTGAATAACCCGCCCAACCACCCGGCGCGATCGATGCAGGACACCTTCTACGTCGACATGACCGACGAGGACGGCCAGCCCTACTGCCTGCGCACGCACACGAGCCCGATGCAGATCCGCTACGCCACCGCGCACGCCAAGAAGCACGCGGCGGCGCTGATGCGCGGCGACATGCCCGAAGTGCGCGTGATCGTGCCGGGCCGCACGTACCGCGTGGACAACGACGCCACGCACTCGCCCATGTTCCACCAGGTTGAAGGCCTGTGGCTGGGCGAAAACGTGAGCTTCAAGGACCTGAAGGTCACGTACCTCAATTTCTGCAAGGCGTTCTTTGAGACGGACGACCTGATCCTGCGCTTTCGCCCGAGCTACTTCCCGTTCACCGAGCCCAGCGCCGAGATCGACATCCAGTTCCAAAGCGGCCCGCTGGCCGGCAAGTGGCTGGAAGTGTCCGGCTCTGGCCAGGTACACCCGCAGGTGGTGCGCAACATGGGGCTGGATCCCGAGCGATTCATCGGCTTTGCCTTCGGCTCGGGCATCGACCGCCTGGCCATGTTGCGCTACGGGGTGAACGACCTGCGCCAGTTCTTCGATGGCGATGTGCGATTCCTGTCGCAGTTTCGCTGAGACATCCTTCTCAAAAAGCATAGCTGGCCGCGCTGATTTGGCAAGAGATTCAAGGCGAAAGTGTCTGAAATCGGCCAACAACAAGCGCAACCAGCTATCAAAATGATATTTGATCACCGCCGTTCCTGATCTGCCATGCAATTTCCTGAATCCTGGCTGCGCGAGTTCTGCAACCCCGCGCTGAACACCGAACAACTCGCCGACGTGCTGACCATGGGCGGCTTCGAGGTCGAAGAGATCCGCCCCGTGGCCCCGCCTTTCACCGGCGTGGTGGTGGGTGAGATCAAGGCCGCCGAGCAGCACCCCAACGCCGATCGCCTGCGCGTGTGCCAGGTCGACGTGGGCCAGCCCGAGCTGCTGAACATCGTGTGCGGCGCGCCCAACGCGCGCGTCGGCATCAAGGTGCCGTGCGCGATGGTCGGGGCCGAGTTGCCGCCCGCAAACGACGAAAAATCCCACGGTAAGCCGTTCAAGATCCAGCTGGGCAAGCTGCGCGGCGTGGAAAGCCAGGGCATGCTGTGCTCGGCGAGCGAGCTGCATCTGTCTGACGATCACGGTGGCCTGCTGGAGCTGCCGGCCGACCTACCGCTGGGCCAGAACATCCGCGAGGCGATGAAGCTGGACGACGCGGTCTTCACGCTCAAGCTGACGCCCAACCTGGGTCACGCGCTGAGCGTGTACGGTGTGGCGCGCGAGCTGTCGGCGCTCACTGGTGCGCCGCTGAAGACGCCAAGCTTCCCGCCCGTCGCCGTGGGCAACGCCGACTTGCTGCCCGTGAAGATCAGCGCCACCGACCTGTGCGGGCGCTTCTCCGGTCGCGTGATCCGCAACGTCAACACACAAGCAAGAACGCCTGCGTGGATGGTGGACCGGCTGGCGCGCTGCGGCCAGCGCAGCGTGGCGCCGCTGGTCGACATCTCCAACTACGTGATGTTCGAGTACGGCCGGCCCAGCCACATCTTCGATCTGGACAAGATCCACGGCGGCCTGGACGTGCGCTGGGGCCGCCCGGGCGAGCAGCTCAAGCTGCTGAACGGCAACACTGTCACCCTGGACGAATCGGTGGGCGTGATCGCCGACGACCGCGAGGTGGAATCGCTGGCCGGCATCATGGGCGGCGACGCCACCGCCGTGTCGGACGACACGCGCAACGTATATGTCGAAGCCGCCTTCTGGTGGCCCGACGCGGTGGCTGGCCGTTCGCGCCGCTTCAACTTTGCCACCGACGCGGGCCACCGCTTCGAGCGCGGTGTGGACCCCGAGCTGACGGTCGCGCACATCGAGCATCTCAGCCGCTTGATTCTGGATATCTGCGGCACGCCCGAAACTTCGTTTGGCCCGGTCGACGACCAGGCGCCCAACACCGTGGTGCCTCAGCCCGTCACCCTGCGCGTGGCGCGCGCCGCCAAGGTGATCGGCATGCCGCTGTCGCAGGCGCAGTGCGCCGAAGTGATGCAGCGCCTGCAACTGCCCTTCACCGAAGGCCAGGGCACGCTGACGGTTACGCCGCCACCGTACCGGTTCGATCTGAAGATCGAAGAGGACCTGATCGAAGAGGTGGCGCGCCTGATCGGTTATCAGAACCTGCCGGAAACCGCGCCGTTGGCGCCGATCACGCCGCGCGTGCGCTCCGAAGCGCGCCATGGCCGCTTTGAAGTGCGCCACGCGATGGCCAAGCTCGGCTATCTGGAGACGATCAACTTCAGCTTTGTGGACGAAGCGTGGGAGCGCGACCTGGCTGGCAACACCGACCCAGTGCGCCTGCTGAACCCCATCGCCAGCCAGCTGAACGTGATGCGCTCGAGCCTGCTGGCATCCTTGCTCCAAGTCATCAAGCGCAACACGGACCGCCGTGCAGATCGCCTGCGCGTGTTTGAAGTGGGCCGCGTTTTCCGGCGCGATGCGGGCACCCGTACCGGCGCGGACGATGTGGCCGGCGTAGCGCAGCCCATGCGGATCGCGGGGGCGGTGTACGGCCCAGCAACGCAGCAGGGCTGGGCAGGCAAGCAGCCACCTGCAGATTTCTACGACGTCAAGGGTGACGTCGAAGCCTTGCTGAGCCCGCGAAAGCCGCAGTTCGAGGCAGACACCCACCCCACCATGCACCCTGGGCGTTGCGCACGCGTGCTGGTGAACGGGCAGGTCATCGGGCATGTGGGCGAATTGCATCCCCGCTGGCGGCAGCAATGGGAGTTGTCACATGCGCCCGTGCTGTTTGAACTGGCGCTCGACGAGGTGCTTGACCACGCGCTCCCAGTGGCGGCCGTCCTACCGCGTCAGCAAGCCGTGGAGCGCGACATCGCCGTCGTGGTCAAAGAATCGGTCACGCATGCGCAGTTGATGCGTTCGATTCACGCTGCGCCGTCTGCGGCCATGCTGCGCAGTGCGACGCTGTTCGATATCTACCGTCCAAAGGCGGGTACCGATGCGGGCGGGGCGGTCGCTGCGGACGAGAAATCGCTGGCCGTTCGGCTGATACTGGACGGTGGTCAGGAGTCGTTGACCGATGAGCGCATTGACGCTGCGGTTCAGGAGGTACTGGGCCAACTGCAGTCAGATGTCGGTGCCCGCTTGCGGACCTGATGCTGACGGCGTGAGAGGAGAGAGCGATGGCAGAAAACGCAGACGACATGCTGGCACTGGCGGTGGACAGCCTGGAGACGACGGCGCTGACCAAGGCGCAATTGGCCGACATGCTCTACGAACAGATCGGCTTGAACAAGCGCGAATCCAAGGACATGGTGGACGCATTCTATGATCTGATCGGCGCGTGCCTGGTGGCTGGTGACGACGTCAAACTGTCGGGCTTCGGCAACTTTCAGATGCGCGTGAAAGCCCCCCGGCCGGGCCGCAATCCGCGCACCGGTGAGCTCATTCCGATTGCTGCGCGGCGCGTCGTGACCTTTCATCCCAGCCAGAAGCTCAAGGAAATGCTGCAGGACGACGCGTCCTGATCACAGCGTGTGACGCATTGCCGGCAACTGCTGTCGGTTGTTGCCGCGCCAGCGCATGTGGATTGCTATGTAGCTGATCAGGGCAACATCGGCTAATCTCCACCGCTGCTCGCGCCGAACCCGGTTCATGGAATCCTCACTGCCTCCCATCCCTGCCAAGCGCTACTTCACCATTGGTGAGGTGGGTGATCTGTGCGGCGTGAAACCTCACGTCCTGCGGTACTGGGAACAGGAGTTCACCCAACTGCGCCCCATGAAGCGGCGCGGTAACCGGCGCTACTACCAGCACCACGAAGTGCTGATGATCCGGCGGATCCGAGAATTGCTCTACGACCAGGGATTCACCATCAGCGGCGCGCGTACGAGACTGCAAGAGTTGGATGCCGCCCTGCGCGGCCGGCCAGGCGTGCCGACGGGCGAGCCGGCAGGTGCGACGACGCCGGTAGATCCGTTCTCGGTGGACGGTGAGCCACAACTCGACGAATCCTCGTCAAATGACGCGAACGCCGCTCCAGCAGCCCGATTGGACCTCGTGGTGCGAGAACTGCTTGAGATTCGAGAAATGCTGACTGCGCCCGAAACGGGGCATTCTGTCACGCTATAATGCAAGGCTTGTCGGCGTGTAGCGCAGCCTGGTAGCGCACTTGCATGGGGTGCAAGGGGTCGCGAGTTCGAATCCCGCCACGCCGACCATTACTTCATCCGCCAGCATCCGTAGTCAACCGGGTCTGGCGGATTTCTCTTGGGGAAACCGCGTTTTTGCGGTCGCCAGCGTCCGCCAAAGAGCGGGGGCAACCGGGCAATAATGGGGGCAACATTCCTGCCTGTTGCCCCCGAACCCCTCGGAGTTGCCCCCATGCCCCTCACGGATACCGCAATTCGCGCCGCCAAGCCCAGCGAGAAGGCTCGCAAGCTGTTCGACGGCGAGGGTCTTTATCTGGAGGTCGCACCGTCAGGCGGAAAGTGGTGGCGGCTCAAGTATCGCTGGGCTGGCCGAGAAAACTGAATCGCCCCGGGATTCGCGGAGGCTCAACACTCTGAGAGGATTGAGCCATGAGCAAGTCGAACAAGTTCTCGCCCGAGGTCCGTGAGCGGGCGTGAGGATGGTGCAGGAGCACCGTGATGAGTACCCATCGTTGTGGGCCGCCATTGAATCCATTGCCCCCAAGATTGGCTGCGTGCCGCAAACGCTGCATGAATGGGTCAAGCGTGTCGAGGTCGACAGCGGCGTGCGTGCAAGGACCTGGACGTGCACGAGAACGTGTTGCGCAAGTGGGTTCGCGAGTTGCGTGAGGCGCCTCAGTTGGCCTTCCCGGGCCATGGCAAGCAGGCGGTCCAGGACGCTGAAATAGCCCGGCTGCGCAAGGAAGTCGTTAAGCTCAAGATGGAGCGCGACATCTTGAAGAAAGCTGCGGCCTACTTTGCCAAGGAGTCGATGTGAAGTTCGGCTTCGTGGCGAAACACCGAGGGGCCTGGCCGGTCAATTTGATTTGCGAGGCGCTCGGTGTCTCGCGAAGTGGCTTTTATGCGTGGCTCAGCAGGCCTCAAAGCCAACGCAGCCTGCAAGACGAGGTGCTTGGCAGCCAGGTGCGTCAGAGCTTTCTGGGCAGTGACCGCACCTATGGCCCCCGGCGCGTGTGGCATGACGTGCTGGCACTGGGTCAACGATGCGGATTGCATCGCATTGAACGGCTCATGCGAGAACAGGCCCTGCGCGCGAGGCCACGACGTCGAGGCTTGCCGCAGGACCGAGGCCAGCGCAGCGCCATCGCCGACAACGTGTTGGACCGTCAGTTCCAGGCCGACGCGCCCAACCAGAAGTGGGTGGCCGACTCACCTACATCTGGACGGCCGAGGGCTGGTTGTATGCCGCTGCGGTGCTGGATCTGCACTCGCGTCGCATCGTTGGCTGGTCGATGCAGGACAGCATGACCTCGCAACTCGTGGCCGATGCGTTGATGATGGCCGTGTGGCGCCGGGGCAAGCCGGTGGCGTTGCTGCATCACTCGGACCAGGGCAGCCAGTACACCAGCGAGCACTTCCAGCAACTGCTCAAGGAGCAAGGCATCACCTGCAGCATGAGCCGCGCGGGCGAGGTCTGGGACAACTCGGCGATGGAGAGCTTCTTCAGTTCATTGAAGATCGAGCGCACGGCCAGAAAGGTGTATCGCTCCAGGCAGCAGGCTCGTGCTGACGTGTTCGACTACATCGAACGGTTCTACAACTCGACGCGTCGCCATTCGACGCTCGGCTACGTCAGTCCGATAGAGTTCGAGAAAGCTCTAAAAGCTTAGGCCGGTGTCCACGAAACCGGCAGCAGTCCACCTTGCTTTAATCGTAGGTTGCGGGCCACCTCCGAACGGACCCCGCGCCGCTCAGTCGAAGCTCAGCCGGTAGATCAGGTCGACCGCCGAGTTCTCCCCGGCCTGCCCGCGCAGCGTCCAGCGGCGCGACAGCTCGTAGAAGATCATCAGCGTGCCGCTGGCACCGGCCAGGCTGTGCTCGTACGCGGCGTACAGCTTGTCGGAGAGGCGCTTGCCCAGCGTCACGCTGGCGCTGTCGATGGCACCGTCTCCGCCGCCCGAGAAGCTCAGCTCGTCGAGGCCGAAGTTGGCGGCCAGACCCCGTCCTTCGCGCCCGCCCAGCAGCGCCAGCGCGGCCGATTGCAGCATGGCGGCTTCCGCACCCGAATTCGGCGCGGCGCGGCCCAGCAGCAGCCAGGCCAGCGTTTGGTTGTCGGGCAAAGCGGGTTCGGAATACAGGCGCACGCGCGGCAGCAGCGCGCTGCCCATGACCTGCACGCCCACGCGCTGGTCGCTGGTGTAGTTGGGCCGCAGAGCGACGATGTCCAGCGTCGGGTTGTCGATCTGGCCGCTGAAGACCACGAAGCCGCGCTGGATCGTCAGGAACTGGCCGTAGGCGCGGAAGGTACCGCCCACGGTGCGCACGCGGCCGTTCAGCGTGGGCATTTGCGTCAACGGGCCATTGGCGGCCAGCGTCAGCCGGCCAGCCAGCCGGGTGTCGATGCCCATGCCCTTCAGGCTGAAGTCGTCGCCCAGGTCGATCTGCACGTTGACCTTGGCCGTCAGCGGTTCGGTGCTGCCTTCGGCCGCCTTGGCCTCGCTGCGTTGGCGCGCCGCGTCGCTGCGGGCCTGGCGCTGGGCCACCTGCTGCCCTGCGGCGCTGGTGGGCCGCGCCACGGCGCCGGGCGCTTCCTTGCCGTACATCACCTTGCCGTCGGCGCCGCGCACGATGACGTCGTCGCCCAGCGACGGCCGGTTCTCGTCGGGCAGCACGATGCGCGCCTGGTCCACGCGCAACTGGCCATCGGCGCTGATGGCCTTGCCGTCCAGCGCAGCCTGCACGTTGCCCGAGACGGTGACCTGCCGGTCGGCGCGGATGCTGGCGCGCAGCTTTTCCAGCGTGGCGCGCAGGCTGGCCTGCGGCCGCCCATCGACCAGGCCCGCCTGACCCGTGGCGCGCAGCAGGCCGCCGCTGCCTTGCTCGCCCGCGCCGCGCAGCAGGAATTCGTCGATCACCAGGCGCGTGCCGTCCAGCCGCGCGCGCAGGCGACCGCCTTCAAACTGCAGGCCATCGACGACCGAACGCAGCGCGACGTCGTCGGCGTTCAGCGTGCCATTGACCAGCGGGTTGCCGCGGGTGCCGCCGATGCGCGCATCCGCCGCCAGCGCGCCGCGCAGGCGCCAGCCGGGCGGCGCCAGCACCGACCAGGCCGAGATCTGCGGCAGGCGCGCCTTCAACTCGCCCTGCAGCGGCGCCGATTCGGGCCACGACCACTGCGTCTGACCTTCGGCGCCGCGCTGCGTCGACAGCTCGGTGCGCACTTGGCCGTTGACGGTGCCCGCGCGTTCGCTGTCCCACAGCAGGCGCAACTGCAGTGCTTGCCCCTGGCTGGTGAGCGTCAGGCGTGCGTCGCGCAGGCCGGCGGCCACGCGCGATTGCACGCCGGTGGCGCCGTCGGTGGTCAGGATGCTGATGTCGCCGCTGGCGCGCGCCAGGTTGGCGGTGACGCGCAGCGTGCGGCCCAAGGCGGCGTCCCAGTCGCCATTGAAGATGACGTTGCCGGTCACGCCCGCGGCCTGCATCTCGCTGCCGGCGAAGCGTTCGACCCACTGCAAGGGCAGGCCCGTGATGCGGCCGGTCGTGGTCAGCTCGCCGCCGCGCCAGCGCGCCGGGCCCCACGCGACGCGCGCCTGCGATGCGGGCGCGGGCGAGGTCAGGGTGAGTTCGCCCGCACCCGCTTCGAACTGGCCACCCTGCGCGGGTGACCAGCTGAGTGGCACGGGCGCGGTCGTGGCGGCCTGCCAGGCGCCTTCGCCCAACGCAGGGTCGCGCACGCTGGCCTGCAGGCGCGACACCTGCGAGCGCCAGCTGGACGCGGCCAGGCTGGCGTTGGGCGTGGTGCGCCCGCCGCTGGCCGCCAGGCGCAGGTCCAGCTGGCGTTCGCCCTGCATCACCTGGCCTTGCAGCGTCAGATCGGCCTGCGCGAGCTTGCCCTTGAGTTGCGCGTCGACCGCGCGTAGCTGGATCGGCGTGGCCGTTGCAGCGGATTTCGTCGAGGGCGGCGTCCAGTCGAGCGACGGTGCGGTCAGCTGCGCCTGCACCGTTGGGTCGCGCCAGCCGCCGCGCCAACTGCCGTCCAGCCGGGCGCTGCCCTTGGCGTGCGCGCCGGCCAGCGCCTGGTTGGCGCCGGGCAGTTTCTGCGCCCAGGCCAGCGCGCGGGCGGCGTCCTGCAGTTGCGCCTGCAGCGTGCCGGCGCCGCTGGTGGGTTGCAGTTCGCCCTTGACCTGCACCGCGGCGCCGGGCGCGGTCAGGCGCAGGTCGGCCTGGCCGCCCAATTGGTCGACCGCGCCGGGGCGCACCTGCGCGCTGCCGGCCAGTTCGGCATCGTCGGTGCGCACCCGCAGCTGGCTGAGCGCCAGCAGGCCGTCGACCCAGCGGCCCTTGGCCTGGGCGTCGCGCAGGCGCACAGCGCGCAAATCGCGCGCCAGCGCTTCGGACGCCGATTCGCCGCGCCGCGACGGGGCGGTGGCGCGCGCGGGGCGCGCCTGCAGCGCAATGTCGAAGTCGACCGCCTCACCTTCGCCGGCCACGGTGGCCGTGCCGTCGATGGGGAAGGCCGCCAGCTGGCTGTGCAGCGCGGCCGGGTTGACGCCCTGGATGCGTGTGTCGAGCGACCAGCGACCGGCGGCTGCTGTCGTGGTGGCGGGGACCGAAGCGGTGCTGGCGGGTGCGCTGGCACCGGGCGCCGGGGTGGCCGAAGCGCCGGAAGAGGGGGCGGCCGCGGCACTGGCCGGTGTGGCCGGCGGCTGCGCCCAACGGCCGGTGGATTCGACCGTGCCGCCGCCCAGCTCGGCCTTGAGCGAGCGCACGGTGGCCACGCCGCCCTGCCAGCTGAGGTCGGCCAGCAGGCGGTCGAGCGGCAGGCGGCGCTGGTCCCACGGCCCGGCGCCACGGTTGACCAGGTCGGCGTCGACCACCCAGCCGGCCGCGTCCTTGGCCGCGCCGTCGATCGGGCGCACGTCGACGGTGCCGGTCAGGTGGGTTTGTGGTGCCTGCGCCCAGATGGCGCCAAGGTCGAGCGCACGGACGCGCGCGTGGGCCTCCGGCAGCGGCTGCGCGCCCCAGGGCGTGAGGCGCGCGGTGGCGTGGGCTTCAGGGATTTCGCTGGGGCTGGCGCCCGACGCCGCGCCAGCAGGCGGTGCGGCGGGCGCCGACGCGGCCGGAGCGGGCGCGCTGGCGCTCGAAGTGGCTGACCCGGCGGGCGCTGGCAATGCCGGGATGGCGGGGGCCGAGGCGCCCGGCGCCGCGGGCGCGGCCTGCAGGTCGGCTTGCGCGCGCATCTCGGTCAGCGGACCGGCCAGCGTGGCCTGCAGCGTCAGCGGCACGGGCGCTTCGGCGCCGGGAACGGGGGCCGTCAGCGCGCCGGCCAGGGCCACGTCGAGCGAGACCGGCGCGTGGGCGGTGATGCGGGCGCGGGCGCGGTACTGCCCGCCTTCGATGTGGGCGCTGTCCAGGTCCAGCGCGTGCGCCTTGCCGTCGTAGGCAAAGCGGCCGGCGATGTCGGACAGCGCGTAGGGCGGCGGCCCGGCCCAGCGCAACTCGCCCGCGCGCAAGGCCTTGACCTCGATGTTCAGCGGCAGCGCCAGCGACGCGGGCGGCCCCGCCGAGGGCTCGCCTTTGGGCCGCTGGTCGTCCACGACGATGCGGCTGGCCGACAGCTGGTCGATCTGCAGCGTGCGGCGCAGCAGCGCGGCGGGCGTCCACAGCAGTTCGGCGTCGTGCACTTCGACGCGCAAACCGGCCTTGTCCCACACCAGGCGGCGCACCTTGCCGCCGCCGCGCACCGTGCCGGTGACTTCGTCGGTGACCAGGGGTTGTTGCGCGCCGGCCAGGCGCAGCGCGGTGGCCAGCGAGCCTTCACTGCCCGCCCAGATCCACACGCCGCCCAGTGCCAGTGCCAGCAGCAAGAGCAGCGCCAGCGCGGCCCACAGCAGCCAGCGCAGCGGCCCGCGGCGGCGTGGCGGCGGTGCTTTTGAATGATTTTGGCCTGCAGCCCTAGAGCCATCAGCGCAGGCAGCTTCTGAATTGATAGCGTCTGTGGTCGCCGACGTCGCCTCGGCAGGCGTGCCCTCGGTCATCAGAAGACGAACCCCACCGTCATGTGCAGGCGGATCGACTTGGTCTTCAGGCCATAGGCCAGGTCCAGCTCCATCGGGCCGACGGGTGTGATCAGGCGAATGCCGGTGCCCACGCCCCAGTGCGCCTTCAGATTGCGCGTCTCGTTGGCGACGCTGCCCACATCGATGAACAGCGTGTGCTCCAGCAGACCGGGAAAGCGGTCCTGCAGGATCGGGCGCTGCCACTCGACGCTGCCCACGGCCATGTAGCGGCCCGGGCCGATCAGGTCGTCGCCGTAGTCGATGCCGATGCGCCGGTAGCCGTAGCCGCGCACCGTGGTGTCGCCCCCGGTGCGAAACAGGTAGGTGGAGGGCAGGCGCGCCTGCTTGGATGCCAGCACCGCGCCGGCTTCGGTGCGCAGCACGAGGCGGCTGCTGCCGTTGCCGAGCGGGCGGATGCCCAGCCAGCGCCCGTACAGGCGCATGAACGGCTTGTGCTGTCCGGCGGTGGTGACGCCCGCACCCACTTCGCCCGACAGGCCATAGCCGCTGGACGGCACGGGCAGGGTGTCGAAATAGCGGCCGGTCCAGGCGTAATTGGCGCTGACGGCTGCGCCGTCGCCCAGCAGCGCGGCGGGAATCACGCGGCTGCCCGAGCCGGTCACGCTGGCGTGGTCAAACTGCAGGTAGAAGTTGCGGTCGTACTTCTCCTCGGTCTTCACCGTGCCCACGCGCAGCGTCTGCGAGGTGGTGTTGAGCGCGCCATCGTCCTGCCGCATGTAGCGCGCCAGCGCCGCCCAGCGCCAGCCGCTGGCGCGCGGCAGCGAGGTCCATTCGGTCTGGATCAGCGGGGTCTTGAGGTTCAGGTTGAGCTTGGTGTCGGCGCGCCAGCTGGTGCCCAGCGCCTGGTTGTCGCGGTGCTCCAGCGTCACGCGCGGGCCGGCGTCGGTGCTGTAGCCCACGCCCAACTGAATCTTGTGGCGCTTGGCTTCGCGCACGGAGTAGGTGACGGGCACCGCACCGGGCTCGCCTTCGGGGTCGATGCTGATGTAGGCCGAGTCGTAGTAGCCGCTGCCGGCCAGCCGCTGCTGCGCGTCGACCAGCTTCTTCTGGTCGTAGATGTCGCCGGGCTTGAGCCAGGACAGGCGCTCGGCCAGCTCGGGCGGGTAGCGCTTGGCGCCGCGCACGGTGGCGGGCCCCAGGCGGAACAGCGGGCCCGAGTCCAGCCGCACGCCGAGCTTGGCCTGCGACTCGGCCGCGCTGACGTCGGCCAGGCTGTAGCTGATGCGCCCGCGCGGGTAGCGCCGCTCGACGAGGTGGCGCAGCGCGCCCGTCTTGGCACTGGACCAGCGGCTTTGCGTGAAGCGCCGGCCTTCAGGCAGGCCCCACTCGTCCAGGATGGTCTCGCGCTGGTGGACGGCGTCCGCGTCGGTGGACTGGGCGATGTCCCCCTCGAACTCGATGTTGACGCGCTGGACCGTGGCCGCTTCGCCGGGGGTGATGGCGATCACCACCACCGGCTTGGCGCCAGGCTTGTCTTCGCGGCGCACCTTGATCTGCGGGTTGAAGTAACCCTCGGTGCCCAGCAGGTTGCGCACGTCGCTTTCGGTCACCGCCATCAGGCGCGCGAACTCCGCTTCGTCCAGATCGGGCACGGCGCGGTAGCGCTGCAGTTCGTTGTGGCGCTCGACCAGCTTTTTCAGGTCTTCGTCATCGGTCTCGACGCGGATGTCGAACGCGGTCACGGCCGGGGTATCACCGGCCGCGCCCACCACGCCGCTTTCGGTCACGGCGCCAGGCGTGCTGTTGGGTGCCTCCGCAGCTTTCTCGGCGGCCGACTCATCGCGCAACAGGGCGCAGCCCGGCAGTGCGAGCACCAGCGCCAGCATCCAGGGCACCGGGTTGCGAAACCGCCGTAACGCGTGTCCAGACTTCATCACCCGGCCAAGTGTAGTGGGTGAGTTTGTCGAAACCGAGCCCCACACGCCTCCGAGCGGCGACCTTTTGTTACAGCCAAAAGCTTGATCTGGTTAAACCTTTGCGCAGTTGACGGGGCGGCGATCCCCCGACGACGACACAATTCGCAGATGAACGAGACAACGGTTGCCTTTCCGGGCTTTGCTTCGCCCGGCGTGGGGTTTGATGAGCCTTTCGAGATGCTGGAAGCGTGCCATGAGCGCGTCCAGCGCAGTCTGGACCTGCTGCAGCGCCTGATCCAGCACGTCGACCAGCATGGCTGCGACGCCGACGCCCGCAGCGCCGCCACCGACGTGCTGCGCTACTTCGATCTGGCTGGCCCGCACCATCACGAGGACGAAGAGCGCCACGTTTTCCCCGCCTTGCGCGACCACCCAGACGCGCGCGTGCGCGAGGCGGTCAGCACGCTGCAGGCCGACCACGTGCTGATGCACGCGATGTGGGAGCGCCTACGCCCGGCCCTGCTGCGCTGGCGGGATGGCACCGACGCAGCGCCATTCACCGATGAGGAGCGCACGGTGGCCGCCGAATTCGTGCGGGCCTACGAACGCCACATTCCCCTGGAAGAAGAGGTGGTTTATCCGGCCGCGCGGGCGCTGCTCGACGCACCGGATCAGCGCGCCATGGGCCATGAAATGGCGGATCGGCGGCGCGGGTAAAGCGCGGGAAGCTTCTCTTTTTATAGCTAAAGCCGAGCGTCGGCAAACGATGCCGGGCGGTGGCGCGCTTTTGGTGTCAGGCTTCGACGCCCCCGCAGGTCACGCCAGTATGTTGAGACGCCGACCGAAAGGTAGTCGTCATGCCGTCAATCGGCGCGCAGCATGCCGAGGAATTCGGTCACCGTCGGGGCGACGGTCTGCACCACCGGGGCGAAGTCGGTTGATGCCTCGTGGTTCCAGACGCCCACAGTAGGGATGGCGCGGTTGGCGCGGTAGTCCAGCACCACGAAATCGCCCGCGAACAACGCCGCGATGGGGATCAGGTCGATGTTCTGCGCATCCGGGTCGGTGGCCAGCCGAACGTCGAGCTGGGAAGCCACCACCTCGACATCGGCCCAGCCGTTGTGCTCATCCGCCTTGGCGTCTTCGATCATCGGCAGAAACCGCTCCACCACGCGCTCGTTCCCGTCCAAATCGAAGTACTTGCGCGTGGGTTCGCAGCCATTGGACTGCGCCAGCAGGCGCAGGTAGTCGGCGGGGAACTTCACTTCGTAGTACGCCTGCACCTCTGCCACATGGGCTTCGGAAGGGGGCGGCAGCGCGCTGTCCGCAACGCAGTCAATCATGGCGGGTCTTTCCTGGGTGGCGCGGCATCAGCGCGGTGCGTGGGCCCACATGCCGGGCGAGCGGCCGCCCTTGTGGTTGGTCGCATTATGGATGCCGAAGGGCACCAGCTCCATGCGTCCGTCAATCTCGGTGTGGTGCCAGGTGGTACCGGCAGGGCGTCCACCTGGGATGCGGGCGTCCAGCCACTCGAACTGGGCGCGGTCGGTGCCCAGCCACAGTTCTTCAGGCAGGTGATCTACCTTCTGCACCACGCCGGCCTTTTCGAAGTCGGCGAACGGGGTGTTCGGCTTCATCGGCACTTCGGGGATCAGCCCTTGCTTGACGGCCTCGGCCTTGATCTGCGCCCGCTCGGCGTTGGTGAACTTGCCCGGAAACTCCTCGCGCCATTTCCAGGGTTTGTTGGTCTGGATGACCTCGGCATAGCGCGCGGCAGCGTTGTCGAGATTCAGCGTACCGTCGGCATGGCGCAGCGGGCCGCTCGCAATGCCTTTCGCGGTCGCCGCGCCTTCGGCAGCTTTGGTGGATGCAGCGCCGTCTGCGACCTTGCCGGCGTCGGCAACGCCGTCGGCGGCCTTCGCCGCGGTGGCGGCTTCACCGGTCTTGGCCACCGCCCCTGCGCCTTCACCCAGTTTGGCGACCGTGCTGGCGCCTTCGCCCGCCTTGGCGATGACACTCGTTCCTTCGCCCAGCTTGGCGACGGCGCCCGCGCCCTGCGCGCCCTTGATCCCGGCGTTGGCCTCGCCCACGCCGATGAACATGCTGCCCACGTCCACCACCAGGCGACCGGCGAACTTGGAATAGTCACCGTCCTTCGCCGCGTCCTGGTAGCCCTGCGTCACGCCGTCCCACAGCGCCTTTCCGGTGTTCAGGTTGGCCTGCGGGTTGGTGATCCAGATGGCGGGATTGCCCAGGTTGTTCAGTGCCGTGCCGGCGGCGGCGGCGGTTTCCAGGCGTTTCAGGTTGCGGTCGCCATGCACTGCCCATTCCAGCGGGCTGGTGACCTTGTTGACACCGTCCGCCAGTTGGACCACGCCTTTGCCCATGTCGTAGACCGCCAGCAGGGCGCCTTCCGACTGGCCGATCTGATTGGAGACCAGCTGAGCCAGCGCGCCGCCGACGACACCACCGTGCTGCTGACCAAAGTCCACCATGCCGTGGCGAAACTGGTCCAGCTGCTTTTCACCCTCATGCACTGCGCCGTCGATCGCCGAACCAACCTGGTTCTTGACCTCGTCCACCTTGTCCACGGCATCGCCCAGCCACTGGCGCCCGGTGTTCACGACCTGACCGATGTTGAATCCCATCGTTTGCTCCTTCACTCGGTGAAGTGGACGCCGCCGAACCGGCGGGCCCTTCAGGGGGATTGGAGCAGGGTGATCGGCGCAGCAACAGCTGGGATCGTTCCCAGCGCGGCCTGCGTCGCACTGGGAAAACTACTAGCAATGCGCTGAAACGAAAGTGTCAAAAAAACGAAATAAATGGTCTGCACCGCAGGCCAGTATTGCGCAGGAAGCTATTACTTAGATAGCATTCGTATGGCATCTTCCAGCCCCTTGAGGGTCAGCGGAAACATGCGGTTGCCCATCAATTGCTGGACGATGGCGATGCTCTGGCGGTATTGCCAGACCCCTTGCGGTTCGGGGTTGATCCACACGAACTTGGGGAAGGCGTGCGTCAGGCGTTGCAGCCATTCAGCGCCGGGTTCCTCGTTGTTGTATTCGACGCTGCCGCCGGGCTGAAGGATCTCGTAGGGGCTCATCGTCGCGTCGCCCACGAAGATGAGTTTGTAGTCCTTGTTGTACTTGCGGATGATGTCCCACGTGGGGAATTTCTCGGCAAAGCGGCGGCGGTTGTTCTTCCACATGAAGTCGTAGACGCAGTTGTGGAAGTAATAGAACTCCAGGTGCTTGAGCTCGGCCTTCACGGCTGAAAACAGTTCTTCGACGCGCTGGATGTGTTCGTCCATGGTGCCGCCCACGTCCATGAGCAGCAGCACCTTCACGGCGTTGTGGCGCTCGGGCACCATCTTGATGTCCAGCCAGCCGGCGTTGGCGGCGGTGCTGCGGATGGTGTCGGGCAAGTCCAGCTCGAAGTTGCTGCCGGTGCGCGCGAACTTGCGCAGGCGGCGCAGCGCGACCTTGATATTGCGCGTGCCGAGCTCTTGCGAATCGTCGTAGTCCTTGTAGGCGCGCTGGTCCCACACCTTCACGGCACTCTTGTTGCCGCCCTTGCCACCGATGCGGATGCCCTGCGGGTTGTAGCCGCCGTGGCCGAACGGGCTGGTGCCGCCGGTGCCGATCCACTTGTTGCCGCCCTCGTGGCGCTCTTTCTGTTCTTCGAGGCGCTTCTTGAGCGTCTCCATCAGCTCGTCCCAGCCCATCTTCTCGATCGCGGCTTTCTGCTCGGGCGTCAGCTCTTTTTCGAGCAGCTGGCGCAGCCATTCGGCCGGCACTTCCTTGCGGAAGTCGGCGATCTGCTCGACGCCCTTGAAGTAGGCGGCAAAGGCGCGGTCGAACTTGTCGAAGTGCTTCTCGTCCTTGACCAGCGCGGTGCGGGCCAGGTAGTAGAAGTCGTCGATCGAGCAGGCTTCGGGCTGGCGCGGGCCGACCACGTCGGCCTGCAGCGCTTCCAGCAGGGTGAGGAATTCCTTGACGGACACCGGTAGTTTCGCGGCGCGCAAGGTGTAGAAAAAATCGATCAGCATGGCACGGCCTTCTTTCACCGGCAATTATCGGGTTCGGGCCATTGTGACCGCGTCGCCGACAGGACGCAGGCAGCCCGGGCTTGACCGCAGTGCCGCCGTGGCATGCCGCGCAGCGGCGCTGCGCTAGCATCGCCCGCACCGCAACTGAAGGACACCCCATGTCTCTGATGCCGAACGGCCCGAACGCCTGGATGCCGCTGCTTTGGGCGGGTGTGCTGTTTGTCCTGCACCTGGTCACGGTGGTTCGCGCGCTGACCCGCGCCAACCGCACGCCCGCATCGCGTGTGGCCTGGGTGGCGACGATCCTGCTGCTGCCGGTGGGTGGCGTGATCGCCTACTTTCTGCTGGGCGAAACCAATATCGGGCGCGGGCGCTTCGAGCGCTTGCGCGAGACCGTTGCCGCATTGCGCATGTCCTCGGAGCCGGTGGTGTCCGTGCCCCCGGATGCTGCGCCCCTGGTGGACATGGCGCGCTCCATCAACGGTCTGCCCGCCGTGAGCGGCAACCGCATCCGTTTGCTGGGCGACCCGCTGGCCTCACCTGGCGAGCCCATGCGCGACCCCAAGGCAGCGATGGACGTGCTGATCGCCGACATCGAGGCGGCGCGCGAGCACGTGCACATCGCGTTCTACATCTGGCTCCAGGACGGTACCGGCACGCGGGTGGCCCAGGCGGTCGCGGCCGCGGCCAAGCGCGGCGTGACCTGCCGGGTGATGGTGGACGCACTGGGCTCGCGTGCCTTTCACGGCTGCCCCTTGTGGCGCCAGATGGCTGCCGCGGGTGTGCAGCTGCTGGCCACGCTGGACGATGTCAACCGCATCTGGCACCTGCCGTTCAGCCGGGTCGATTTGCGCGATCACCGCAAGCTGGTGGTGATCGACAACCGCATCGGCTACTGCGGCAGCCAAAACTGCGCCGACCCGGAGTTCCGCGTCAAGGCCAAGTTCGCGCCGTGGGTGGACGTGCTGCTGCGCTGCGAAGGCCCGGTGGTGCGGCAACTGCAAGCACTGTTTCTGAGCGGCTGGATTCCTGAACATGGCGAGCCGGGGCTGGAAGCTCTGACCAGCGCCGAGCCGGTCGAGCGCTTTGCCGATGGCGGCATCGCGCAGGTGTTCGAAACCGGGCCGGTGACGCGCCACAACGCCATGTCCGACATGTTCGTGGCCTGCATGTACGCCGCGCGGTCTGAGCTGATCATCACCACCCCGTACTTCGTGCCGGACGAGGCCATGCTGCGCGCGCTGTGCGCGGCGCCAAGGCGGGGTGTGAAGACCACGATCATCTTCCCGGAGCGCAACGATTCCTGGCTGGTCGGCAACGCCAGCAGCGGAAACTGGGCCGATCTGCTGGCCTGCGGCGTGGAGGTGCATCTGTACCCGCTCGGCCTGCTGCACTCCAAAACCTTGACGCTGGACGGCCACACGGCGCTGGTCGGGTCGGCCAACATGGACCGCCGCAGCCTCGAGCTGAACTTCGAAAACAACCTGCTGATCGTCGACCCCGCCGTCACCGCCAGCGTGCGTGAGCGGCAGATGGGCTACCTGTCGGTGTCGCGGCTGCTGGCCGCCGACGAGGTGCAGCATTGGTCGCTGTGGCGTCGGCTGGTGCAGAACACGGTCGGGATGATGGCGCCGGTGCTGTGAGGGCGACACCGCGCAGCGCGCTGTGGCAGGCAGAGCAGCTTTGTTCGCTACCGACTTGCAGCGATTGGCCTGCGCGAGGGGTTCGCGCAGATGCCCGCCACGACAGGCATGGGCGACTTCAGCGCGGCCGGTCCAGCAGGTACAGCAGCTGTGCCTTGGCTTCCGGCCATTCGCCGGCGGTCATGCTGTACATGACGGTGTCGCGCACCGTGCCGTCGCGGCGCAGGGCATGGTGGCGGATCACGCCGTCCTTGCGCGCGCCCAAGCGTTCAATGGCTTTTTGCGACGCGAAGTTGTAGTTGTCGGTGCGCCAGCCGACCACCGGGCAGCCCAGGGTTTCAAAGGCGTGGCGCATCAGCATCAGCTTGCACACGGTGTTGACGTGGCTGCGCTGCACGCTGCGTCGGTACCAGGTCCAGCCGATCTCCACCCGCTGGATCGCCGGCACGATGTCGTGGTAGCTGGTGCTGCCCAGCACGGTGCCGGAATCGTCGTCCACCGCGACGAAGGGAAAGCGGTGGCCTTCCGCTCGCATCTGCAAGGCAGCTTCGATGTAGGCGCGGGTCTGCTCGGGCTCAGGCACGCTGGTCACACGCAGGCGCCAGAGCTCGCCATCGGCGGCGGCGGCGCGCAGACCAGCTTCATGGTCCAGCGTCAGGGGTTCCAGCCGCACGCCGCGCTCGCGCAGCACCACGGGTTCGACAAAAGTCATGGCGGTGAGGCCTTTCAGGACTTGGACTGGCGCTCTGCCTGGCGGCGCAGACGCCAGCGCCGCGCCAGGGCGCGGCCACCGCCGGCGCCCAGACCCACGGCCAAGATGGCAAACATGCTGCCGTTGCCATAGCCGGGCTCGAAGAGGTCAAAGCCCAGCAGGCGCGCCACGCCAAAACCGACCAGCCCGCCCAGCACAAAGCCGGCGGCATCGGTCAGGCCTTCCAGCAGCAAGGGTGACATGCGCGCTTCAGCGGTTGCGCTGGTTCATGAAAACCAGCTTCTCGAACAACGACACGTCCTGCTCGTTCTTCAGCAGGGCGCCCACCAGCGGCGGCACGCTGACCTTGCTGTCGGCCGACTGGAGGGCCTCCAGCGGGATGTCTTCTGCCACCAGCAGCTTGAGCCAGTCCAGCAGCTCGCTGGTCGATGGCTTTTTCTTCAGACCCGGCAGACTGCGCACGTCGTAGAAGACCTTCATCGCGGCGGCGAGCAGCTCTTTCTTCAGGTTGGGAAAGTGCACGTCGACGATCTGTTTCATCGTCTCGGGCTCGGGGAACTTGATGTAGTGGAAGAAGCAGCGGCGCAGGAAGGCGTCAGGCAGCTCTTTTTCGTTGTTCGATGTGATGAACACCACCGGCCGGTGCTTGGCGCGGATAGTTTCGCGCGTCTCGTAGCAGTGGAATTCCATGCGGTCGAGCTCGCGCAGCAAGTCGTTCGGGAATTCGATGTCGGCCTTGTCGATCTCGTCGATCAGCAGCGCCACGGGTTCGTCGGCGGTGAAGGCCTGCCACAGCACGCCCTTGACGATGTAGTTGTGGATGTCCTTGACGCGGTCGTCGCCCAGCTGGCTGTCGCGCAGGCGGCTCACGGCGTCGTACTCGTACAGGCCTTGCTGCGCCTTGGTGGTGGACTTGATGTGCCACTGCAGCAGGGGCAGCTTCAGCGCCTCGGCCACTTCCTCGGCCAGCATGGTCTTGCCGGTGCCGGGTTCGCCCTTCACGAGCAGCGGGCGCTTGAGGGTGATACTGGCGTTGACGGCCAGCATCAGGTCTTGCGTGGCGACGTAGTTGTCGGAGCCTTGAAATTTCATGTCGGAGTGGAATGGGACAGCAAGGATACCCAGGTGGCTTGTGCGGTTGCAGCTTGATTACAATCCGCGACTGATCTGGATCAAACCACGTGGATTGTGCGCGCAAAATGAAAATGACCTTGTCTCCCATGTTCGCGGCCCTGGCCCTCTCGCTGACGGCGGCGCTTCCCGTTCAAGCCCAGGGCGTGACGGGTGACGTTAAAGCCGGCCACAGCAAGGCCGCCATGTGCATTGGTTGCCACGGCATCCAGGGTTACCAGTCGACTTTCCCCGAGGTGTACAAGGTCCCGAAGATCGCTGGCCAGAACGACAAGTACATCGTCGCGGCCCTGGAAGCCTACAAAAAGGGCGACCGTAAACACCCGACGATGCGCGGCATCGCGATCTCGCTGACCGAGCAGGACATGGCCGACTTGGGCGCCTACTACGCGCAGCTGGGCAAGGTTGAAGGCGCGGCCGAGCCACCCGCACCGCCGGCCCCCAGCGCCCAGGTCGGTGCGCTGCTGCAAAAGGGCGCTTGCGTGTCCTGCCACGGCGACAACTTCTCCAAGCCGATCGATCCGACCTACCCGAAGATCGCTGGCCAGTACCCGGACTACATGTTCGTCTCGCTCAAGGCCTACCGCGACAACACGCACCAGCTGTGGGGCCGCTCCAACCCGGTCATGGCCGGCATGGCCAAACAGTTTTCCAACGCCGAACTCAAGGCGATGTCCAAGTACATCGGCAGTCTGCAGGGCGAGCTGAAGACCGTGCCGCAGGGCCGCTTCCGCTGAAGCGCTCAGCCCCGCACGAAAGAGCCCGCCTTGCGCGGGCTTTTTGCTGTCTGGAACACGGTTTCCAAGAGAAATCGGCCTCTGGCCCTACAACCACCTACGCGATAAGCTATCAAATAGATAGTATTTCGCGTGCGCTATGGGGCGCCCCCTGTGCTGCGCTGCTGCCGGGTCGCGCGCGTCCCTCAGCCGCGCGTGGCGCGTCGCTGCACGCAGGCGACGTAGGCCTCGCCATCGGGCGCGCGGCCGCTGCTTTGCGCGTCGGCCAGCATCTGGCCCAGGCATTCCATGGCTTCGTGGTGCGCTTCGTGCAGATCGCCCAGGCGCGCGGCCAGCAGCTCGACCGCCTGGCGGATGCCGCGCGGCTGGTCGATGCTGCACTGTTCGCTGATCGACAGGTGCATCGACAAATGCAGAAACGGGTTGCCGCCGACCGCACCGTCACCGTAGTCGCGCGCGATGGCGGCTTCGGCGTCGGCGAAATCGGCGTGCCATTCCGGGTGCTCGGCGACCCAGCCGGCCGCCAGCTGTTCGATGGCTTCGAGCGGCTGGTCGGTGTGCGACTTGGCCCAGGCGTCGCAGAAGAAGCGGCGGACGTCGGCTTGGCTGGGGGCGAACATGGCGGCAAGGCTAACACGCGGCGGGCGCGCTGGACGCGCTGGCACGATAGCGGCCCGACGCCGCCAGGCCGCGCTGGTGGAGGTGTTCGGCGCTCAGCGCGCCGCCAGCAGCCGCCCGATCTGCTCGGCCGCTTCGCGCAAGGGGGCCAGCATGGCCTGCTGCATCTGGCGCGCGCTGGTGCGGTTGGCCTGCCCCGAGACGTTGATGGCGGCCAGCACCTGGCCGTTGCGGCCCAGGATAGGGGCGGCCATTGAAATCAGGCCTTCCTCCAGCTCCTGGTCCACCAGCGCCCAGCCCTGGCTGCGCGCGCGCTGCACTTCGTCCATCAGCGCGTCGACCTCGGTCAGCGTGCGGCGGGTGAACGCGATGCGGTCGCTGCGCTCCAGCACGGCGCGCGCTGCGTCGTCGGGCAGTCCGGCCAGCAGCACGCGCCCGAGCGACGCGCAGTACGCCGGTAGGCGCGAGCCGGCGGCCAGGCTGATGCGCATGATCTTGCGCGTGGACACGCGCAGCACGTAGACCACATCGGTGCCGTCCAGCACCGCGGCCGACACCGATTCGCCCAACTGCTCGGCCAGCTGCTCCATCACCGGCTCGGCCAGGTTCCAGATCGGCAGGGACGACAGGTAGGCAAAGCCCAGGTCCAGAATGCGCGGCGTCAGCCGGAACCAGCGCCCGTCGCTGTCGACATAGCCCAGCGTCTGCAATGTCAGCAGGATGCGGCGCGCCCCGGCGCGCGTGAGGCCGGTGCGCGCGGCGACCTCGGACAGCGTTTGCTGCGGCGCCTTGGCACTGAACGAGCGAATTACCTCCAGCCCGCGCGCGAAGGACTGCACGTAGCTGTCGCCTGGGCGCGGGGGCAGCTCGCCCGCCGGGGCGGTTGGCGTGTCGTCGGGCTCGGGCGGGTTGGGGGGCGATGGCATGGCTTTCTCCAACAAGGCTTCACAGCACGTCCGGCGGACGCTACAATTCATTCATTATACGAACAAGTGTTCGTATTGCGAACTTTCTCTGGCGTTCGATGGGCTGGAGCTGGGGCGCAATGCGACACGGAACGCCCCGCGGGGCGCGACAGCACGGCGCCACGGTGCCGCGTCCGCGCACCCATCGGGCCCAACCAGGCGCGCCAGCCATCCGGTGGCGTGCCCATGACCGGAGACAGACACCCATGATCGACAAGATTGCGCCCTCTGTGGCCGATGCGCTGGCGGGCGTGCAGGATGGCGCCACCGTGCTGATCGGCGGCTTTGGCACCGCCGGCATTCCCACCGAGCTGATCGACGGCCTGGTCGCGCAGGGCGCGAAAGAGCTGACCATCGTCAACAACAACGCCGGCAATGGCGACACCGGCCTGGCGGCGCTGCTGGCGGCCGGGCGCGTGCGCAAGGTCATCTGCAGCTTCCCGCGCCAGGCCGACAGCTACGTGTTTGACGGCCTGTACCGCGCCGGCAAGCTCGAGCTGGAGCTGGTGCCCCAGGGCAACCTGGCCGAGCGCCTGCGCGCCGCCGGCGCCGGCGTGGGCGCCTTCTTCACGCCCACGGGCTTCGGCACCGAACTGGCCAAGAACGCCGACGGCAGCGCCAAGGAAACGCGGCAGATCAACGGGCGCGACTACGTGCTGGAATACCCGATCTATGGCGACGTGGCGCTGATCAAGGCCGAGCGCGGCGACCGCTGGGGCAACCTGACCTACCGCAAGGCGGCGCGCAACTTCGGGCCGGTGATGGCCACGGCCGCCAAGTTCACCGTCGCCACGGTGCACGAGATCGTGCCGCTGGGCCAGCTGGACCCGGAAGCCATCGTCACCCCCGGCATCCACGTCAGCCGCATCGTGCAGGTGGCGCATGTCGCCACGCAGGCGGGTGGCTTCAAGGCTGCGGCCTGAATCGGCCTTTGGCCCTAGGAGAATCAGCGTGAGCAGCTACCAAAAACGAAGCAAAGACGAACTCGCCCGACGCGTGGCGCAGGACATCCCCGACGGCGCCTACGTCAACCTGGGCATCGGCCAGCCGACCCTGGTGGCCAACCACATCCCGGCCGGGCGCGAGGTCATCCTGCACAGCGAAAACGGCATCCTCGGCATGGGCCCGGCGCCGGCCGCGGGCGCTGAAGACTACGACCTGATCAACGCCGGCAAGCAGCCCGTCACCCTGCTGCCCGGTGGCGCCTACTTTCACCACGCCGACAGCTTCGGCATGATGCGCGGCGGCCACCTCGACGTCTGCGTGCTGGGCGCCTTCCAGGTGTCGGCGGCCGGCGACCTGGCCAACTGGAGCACCGGCGAGGCCGGCAGCATCCCCGCCGTGGGCGGCGCCATGGACCTGGCCGTGGGCGCCAAGCAGACCTGGGTCATGATGGACCTGCTGACCAAGAAGGGCGAAAGCAAAATCGTCGCCCAATGCAGCTACCCGCTGACCGGCATCGGCTGCGTCAAACGCATCTACACCGACCTGGCGACACTCGAATGCGGGCCCGACGGCCTGCGCGTGATCGACCTGGTCGACGGCCTGACGCGCGAAGCCCTGCAGGATTTGATCCAATTGCCCCTGGCCGCGGCCTGACCGCGCACATTCATTGATCTGGAGACACCATGAACCAAGCCTTTATCGTTGACGCCATCCGCACCCCCTTCGGCCGCTACGGCGGCGCGCTGTCGAGCGTGCGCACCGACGACCTGGGCGCCATCCCGCTCAAGGCGCTGATGGAACGCAACCCCAACGTGGACTGGGCCGCCGTCACCGACGTGATCTACGGCTGCGCCAACCAGGCCGGTGAAGACAACCGCAACGTCGCCCACATGAGCAGCCTGCTGGCCGGCCTGCCGATCGACGTGCCGGGCGCCACCATCAACCGCCTGTGTGGCTCGGGTCTGGATGCCGTGGGCACCGCAGCCCGCGCCATTAAAGCGCAGGAAGCTACATTGATGATAGCGGGCGGCGTCGAAAGCATGAGCCGCGCGCCCTTCGTCATGCCCAAGGCCGAATCCGCCTTCAGCCGCGCCAATGCGGTGTACGACACCACCATCGGCTGGCGCTTCATCAACAAGCTGATGAAGGCGCAGTACGGCGTCGACTCCATGCCCGAGACGGCCGAGAACGTCGCCACCGACTACAAGATCGAGCGCGAAGCGCAGGACAAGATGGCCATGAACAGCCAGCTGCGCGCCGTCGCCGCGCAAAAGGCCGGCCACCTGGCGCGCGAAATCACGCCCGTCACCATCCCACAGAAAAAGGGCGACGCCGTGGTCGTTGACACCGACGAACACCCGCGTGAAACCAGCCTGGAAAAGCTGGCGTCTCTGAAAGGCGTGGTCAAGCCCGACGGCACCGTCACCGCCGGCAACGCCAGCGGCGTGAACGACGGTGCTTGCGCCCTGCTGCTGGCCGACGAGGCCACGGCCGGCAAATACGGCCTGACGCCCAAGGCCCGCGTGGTCGGCATGGCCACCGCCGGCGTCGCGCCGCGCGTGATGGGCATTGGCCCCGCGCCCGCCACTGAAAAGGTGCTGGCCCTCACGGGCCTGAAGCTGGCCGACCTGGACGTGATCGAGCTGAACGAAGCCTTCGCCGCCCAAGGCCTGGCCGTGCTGCGCATGCTGGGGCTGAAGGACGACGACGAGCGCGTCAACGCCTGGGGCGGCGCCATCGCCCTGGGTCACCCGCTGGGGGCGTCCGGCGCGCGCCTGGCCACCACCGCCGTCAACCGCCTGCACGCCACCGGCGGCAAGTACGCGCTGTGCACCATGTGCATCGGCGTGGGGCAGGGCATTGCGCTGATTCTTGAGCGGGTTTGATGGCAGGTCAGGCGGTGGGGCTTGCCGGTGGCGACGGGGAGCGTGCTGTCGTCACGTTGTCACCGGCTCGCTGAACAGACTGTCGATGCGCTCTTTCACGGCCGCCGGGATACCTGCCAGCTGGGCCGGATCAGCGGCGGTGCCCTCGGTCGAAACGACCTGAATATCCCTGATACCAATGAAGTTGAGCACGGACTGCAGGTAAGGCCGCAAATGGTCCAGCGTGGCCAGTTGGTCGCCGTAGCCTGGCAGCCCGTAGGTCAGCGCCAGCACCGCGCTGGGACGCTCGACCAAGCCACGCGGGCGGCCGCCTTCGAGGGTGAAGGTGTGGCCGGCCCGGACCACTTGGTCGATCCAGGCCTTCAGGGGTGACGGCACCGAAAAGTTGTACATCGGCGATGCGATCAGCAGGGTGGTGGCCACTTTCAGCTCGGCGATCGAGGCGTCCGACCGGGCCGTGGCGGCGCGCAGCGCCGGGCTGAGTTGCTCGGGCGGTGTGTAAAAGCCGGCAATGGTCTGCGCGTCGATGTGTGGCGGCGCTTCGGTCGCCAGGTCGCGCCGCTGCACACGCCCGTCGGGGTGCCGTGCCCGCCAGTGGGCTTCAATTTGGTCGGCCAGCTGGCGGCTGTGCGAGCCTTCGGTGCGTGCGCTGCTGTCCAGGCGGAGCAGCATCGGTCGATAAGGTGAAGCGGTCATGGTGGCCTTTCGGTGGGTGATGTGTCACTGTCGCCGCGCCGCACGCCGGATACCACCATGGCGAGCGCAATGCGCTATTGCGCAATGCGCACGGCCAGCGCCGATGAGCGATCACACCCAAGGCGCGCCCGTCGCGTCGGCTGCCCTACAGTGCTGGGCCATGAACGTGCAGCAGCTGAAAACCTTCGTGGAAGTGGCCCACCACGGCAGCTTTGCCGAAGCCGCCCGCCGCCTGGATATGGCGCCGTCTGCGGTGTCGCGTGCGGTAGCTGCACTGGAGGCGTCGCTTGGGGCGCGCTTGCTGCAACGCAACACCCATCGCGTGTCGCTCAGCGACGCGGGCGCTGCCTACTACGAGCAGGTGGTGCTGGTGTTGGAAGCGCTGGAGCGGGCCGCCGACCAGGCACGCTCGGCCAGTGGTGAGGTGCAAGGCGTTGTGCGATTGACGGCCACCGTAGCATTTGGACAGGCCCTGGTCGTGCCGCTGTTGGGCGAACTGCACTCGCTGCACCCGGCGCTGGAGCTGGAGTTGCATCTGGCGGACCACGTGGTGGATCTGGTGGCCGAGCGAATCGACCTCGCGATCCGGCTGGGCCCACCGGCGGACACATCGTTGATCGGTGCCCGACTGGCGCCGCTGCATTACCGGGTGTGCGCCAGCCCGGACTACCTGCAACGGCATGGCCAGCCCGCCGCGCCGCAGGCATTGGCCGACCACACCTGTCTGCGCTTTCCCAAGCCGGGGTTTCGGACGCAGTGGGCTTTTCAGGACCCAGAGGGCCACGTGGACGTGGTCGATGTGCACGGGTGGTTGGTCGTGTCCTCGGCCATGGCCCTGCGTCGTGCAGCGCTGGACGGATTGGGCGTCGCGATGCTTGGGCACTGGCTGGTAGACGCCGACATCGCAGCCGGGCGGCTGGTGAATCTGTTTCCGGCCTACCAACTGGCCGCCCCCGACTTCGGCACCGCTGCCTGGCTGCTGTATCCGTCGCGCGCCTACGTGCCGCGCCGGGTTCGAGCGGTCATCGACTTTCTCAAAGCGCGTCTGACGGCGTAGGTTTGGCCTCGCCGTCAAGCGTTGGGGCGGCGGGCTACTCTGGCCAGCCGGGCAGGCGCCAGTCCAGCCGCACGGCAAGCAGGCGCAGGCCGGTGGGGAAAACCGCGCTGGCCAGCAAGCTGGCCCAGGCGGACCAGCCCAGCCATTGGGCCGCGACGTACAGCCAGCCGCCGAAGAAGGCGCACACGGCGTAGGGACGGTGGTCTGAAAACGCGGTGGGCGTCTCGTTGCAGGCAATGTCGCGCATCACGCCGCCAAAGACACCGGTGACGACGCCCATCAGCACGGCCACCAGCGCGGGCAACTGCGCCACCAGCGCATACTGCACGCCAGAGGCGGCAAACAGCCCCAGCCCCAACGCGTCGGCCACCTGAATGGCCTGGTCGCTGATGCGCCGCCTGCCGCCGCGCAGCAGCACCATCGACGAGGCGCACAGGCCCAGTACCAGCCAGAGCAGGGCCGTCTCGGACACCCAGACAAAGGGGCGGCGATCCAGCAGGATGTCGCGCAAGGTGCCACCGCCGAACGCCGCGAGGAACCCCAGTACGGTGATGCCGAACACATCCATGCGTTTGCGCATGCCCGCCAGAATGCCGGACAGTGCAAACGCCACCGTGCCGATGACTTCCACTGTCACGCGCAAGGTATGCCCCCAGGAAGCGGGCAGCGAGGTGATCAGGTCCATGGGCGGCTATTGTGCAAGCGCGGCGCAGGGCCCTGCGCAAGGGGCTACAGTGGCGCCCTTGTTTCTTCTTCCCCACCCGAGCATTTCCATGTCGGCCATCGATTCCGCTGCCCTCGACACCTTGTTCCGCCAGGCGCGCACCGCCAACGGCTTCACCCCTCAGCCCGTGCCTGACGAACTGCTGCGCCAGGTGTACGAGCTGGCGGCACTCGGCCCCACCTCAATGAATACCCAGCCCGCGCGCTACGTCTTCGTGCGCACGCCCGAAGGCAAGGCGCGCCTGAAGGACTGCCTGTCGCCCGGCAACGTGGACAAGACGATGACGGCGCCGGTGACCGCCATCGTCGCCACCGACACGCAGTTCTTCGAGCACATGCCGCAGGTCTGGCACGGCGAAGGCGCGCGCGAGATGTTCGCCGGCAACCCGGCGCTGGCGCAGGCCACGGCACTGCGCAACGGCACGCTGGGCGGCGCCTACCTGATCATCGCCGCGCGCGCGCTGGGGCTGGACTGCGGGCCGATGAGCGGTTTCGACATCGAGAAAGTGAACGCCGCCTTCTTCCCCGATAGCCGCTTCAAGGCCAACTTCCTCGTCAACCTGGGCCACGGCGACGACAGCAAGTTGTTCGCGCGCAACCCACGTCTGCCATTCGATCAGGCCTGCGAATTGCTCTAAGCCTTAGAGCCATCAGCGCAGCCAGCTATCGTTGGTATAGCAATCAGTTTGCGCTGCCAGCCCAAACATACGCCAGCGACGCCCCACCATGACCGTCATCACCGATTGGGGCTTTTACGTCGTCGCCATCCCGGCGGTGCTTCTGCTGGGCATCAGCAAGAGCGGCTTCGGCGCAGGTTTCGGTTCGCTGGCGGTGCCGCTGATGGCGCTGTCGGTGACGGTGCCGCAGGCTGCTGCGATCCTGATGCCGGTGCTGCTGGTGATGGACTTGCTGGGCATCGCCGCCTTCCGCAAGGACTTTGACCGGCGCCTGTTGACGTTCCTGCTGCCCTGGGGGCTGGTCGGAATCGTGATCGGCACGCTGTCTTTTCGGCTGATGCGGGTGGAATGGGTGGCCGGCATCGTGGGCGTGTTCACGCTGGCGTTTCTGGCGCAGCGCCTGCTGTTTCCGCCACGCGCCGACAGTGCGCCGCCGCCGCGCTGGTGGGGCGCGGTGCTGACGGCGACGTCGGGCTTCACCAGCTTCGTGGCCCACGCGGGCGGACCGCCGGTCAACGCTTACGTCATCCCGCTGAAGCTGTCGCCGATCGTCTTCACGGGCACGATGGCGTACTTCTTCTTCGTCATCAACCTGGCCAAATGGGTGCCCTACGCCTGGCTGGGCCTGCTGGACGGTCGCAACCTGGGCACCTCGCTGGTGCTGCTGCCGCTGGCGCCGGTGGGCGTGTGGCTGGGCGTGCGCATCGCACGGCGCATCGACCAAAAGCTGTTTTACCGCTTCATCTACCTCGGCATGTTGCTGACGGGCGTGAAGCTGGTGTGGGACGCGGTGGCGGCCAGTTTGCTATAAATCGAGGAGCTTCCAGTGCTGGTGGTTGTGGGGCTGACGGCACAAATCATTCAAAAGCGGCCATGTGGCCCATCCGTGGGCGCGCAGCGGCTGGTGGGCCCTGTACAACCGCTAACATACGTGGCTGGGCGTCTGGGGCGCCGACCACACACCAACTCAGAAGGAAGTAGCCGTGCCGATCGTCGTGATCGCCAACCCCAAGGGTGGGGTGGGCAAATCCACCCTGGCCACCAACGTGGCCGGCTACTTTGCCAACCAGGGCCATTCGGTGATGCTGGGCGACGTGGACCGGCAGCAGTCATCCCGCCTGTGGCTGGGCCTGCGGCCCGAAGCTGCCAAGCCGATTGCCGCGTGGGACGTGCAGCGCGACTTCATCGTGCGCCCGCCCAAGGGCACGACGCACGTGGTGCTGGACACCGCCGCCGGCCTGCACGGCACGCGCCTGCGCGAGGTGATGCGCCTGGCCGACAAGGTGCTGGTGCCCGTGCAGCCCAGCATCTTCGACATCTACGCCACGCGCGAATTCCTGGACAAGGTGGCCGAGCTGCGCAGCGGCGAGCCGCGCGACATCGGCATCGTCGGCATGCGCGTGGATGAGCGCACCCTGTCGGCCGACCAGCTGCGCCAGTTCGTCGAGGGCCTGCACCTGCCGGTGCTCGGCATGCTGCGCCCGACGCAGAACTACGTGCACCTGGCCGCGCGCGGTCTGACCCTGTTCGACATCGCCCCCGGCCGCGTGGCGCGCGACCTGGCGCAGTGGCGCGGCATCTGCGACTGGCTGGACCAGTAGGCGGAGGCAGCGCGCGGCGCCGACGCTGACGCCGGAGGGCCGCTGGCGGTCCAGACGCTGGCCGGGATACGGCGGCTCAGACGCCGGCCGGGACTCTGCGGCGCAGAAAGTCGGCGATCGCCGCGTTCACCACCTCAGGCTGGTCCTTGAACGGCGAATGCCCGCAGTCAGGCACTTCCAGCAGCTCGGCCTGCGGCACAGCCCGGCCGATGTCGTGGATCTGCGCCAGCGTGCCGTACTGGTCATCCAGGCCCTGGATCGCCAGCAGCGGTGCGCGGATGCCGCGGATCTCATCGCGGATGTCGAAGGCGCGAAAGGCCTCGCTCAGCCACACGTCGTTCCATTGCCAGAAGGCGCCGTCCACGTCGGCGTGGTAGCGGCCCAGGCGCTCGCGCAGCGGCGTGGTGCTGAAGGCGTCGCGCGCTTCGGCGATGGATTGGACCGAGACGCCTTCCACCATCACGTGCGGTGCCTGCACCACACACGCGGCCACGGGGTGGTGCGCGGCGTGGATGAGGGCGATGGTGGCGCCGTCCGAATGGCCGATCAACACCGGCCGCGCCAAGCCCAGGTGCGCCAGCAACTGGGGCAGCACGTTCAGCGCCTCGCGGTGCATGTAGTCGGGCAAGAGCCGCCCGCTGCGGCGGCCGTCCGCGCCTTCGCGCGATGGCCCACGCACGTCCGGCACCGGGCTGGACTGGCCGTAGCCGCGCCGCGAATACAGCCAACCCGCGCGCCCAGTGGCTGCGCAGAGGCTGGCCGGCCAGTCGCGCCACATGGCGACCGAGCCCAGGCCTTCGTGCAGGAACACCAGCGGCGCCAGCGCCGGATCGCTGCCGGGCGGGGCGGCGATGGGTTGCACTTCGAGAAAAACGCCGTCGATGTCCACCATTTCCATGCGATGGATGTTAAGACAGAGCCCGGCGGCGCTGCCCACGGCTACACTTTCTCGTTGATCCAGCTTCTGCGGTGCTCTTGTGACCCCTCGAATCGCTTCGGCGCGACCTGACGCCGGCAACCCTTCGCGCCGTGGCTTGCTGGGATGGGCCGGTTCGGTCGGTCTGGGGGCGGGCGTGGGGGCGCTCACGCAGCACGCTGTCGCGCAGGCTCCGGTGCCCGCGCGTACCCCCATCGCCCCCGGCGCCATCACGCCGCCCGCGCCGCGCCACGGCGCGCCGGTGTTCGTGCTCAATTCCCTCGATGGCAACGTCAGCGTGATCGATTCGCAGCGCTGGGTCGAGATCAAGCGCATTCCCACCGGTAAGGAGCCGCACCACCTGTACCTCACGCCGGACGAGCGCTCGGTCATCGTGGCCAACGCGGGCAGCGATTCACTGACCTTCATCGACCCGCGCACCGCCGAAGTGCAGCGCGTGGTGCGCGGCATCCTGGACCCCTACCACCTGCGTTTTTCGCCGGACATGAAGTGGTTCGTCACCGCCGCCAACCGGCTGAACCACATCGACATCTACCGCTGGGACGGCAGCGACCCCACGCTCGTCAAGCGCATCGCCACCGGCCGCACGCCCAGCCATTTGTGGATCGATCCGCACAGCACCACGGTGTGGGCCAGCATGCAGGACAGCGACGAACTGGTGGCCGTCGACCTGGCCAGCCAGACGCTGACGCACCGCGTCAAGACCGGCTCGCTGCCGGCCGACGTGTTCGGCACGCCCGACGGGCAGCGTCTGCTGCTGGGCCTGACCGGCGGCACCGGGGTCGAGGTGTACGACGTGGCCGGCGGCAAGGCGCCCGAGCTGGTCGGCAAGATCCCCACGGGCAAGGGCGCACATGCCTTCCGCGCGGCGGGCGACCGGCGCCACGTGTACGTCAGCAACCGCGTGGCCAACACCATCAGCAAGATCGACTACACGCAGATGCAGGTGGTGGCCAACATGCCTGCCCCGTCGGGCCCGGACTGCATGGATGTGTCGGCCGACGGCACGCTGATCATGGTCGGCTCGCGCTGGGCCGGCAAGCTGACGCTGATCGACGTGGCCAAGCGCCAGGTGGTGCACCAGGTCAAGGTCGGCAAGTCGCCGCACGGCGTGTGGACGCTGGACCACGCCGGGCGGTTCTGAGCGCCCACCGCGCCGCGTTGCCATGCGACCGCTGATTGCTATTTTGTTGATAGCTGCCTGCGCAGGTGGGGCTTGCGCTGAGGCGCTAAAACCCTCTGAATCCTGCGACAAGCCGCTGTACCTGACGTTCGACACCGGCCACATGGGCGTCGCCCCGCTGGTGGCCGACGTGCTGCGGCGCCAGCAGGTGCGCGTGACCTTTTTCGCCGCCAACGAACGCACCAAGGAAGGCGACGGCAGCCTGGGCAAGACTTGGGCGCCATGGTGGAAGGCGCGCGCCGCCGAAGGGCACGAATTCGCATCGCACACCTGGCAACACGCGTACTGGCGCGGCGATGCCAAGGCGCAGGACGGTCAGCCGCGCTTTCGCATCGAGCCCTCGGCCGGACCGCAGGCGGGCAAGCGCATGGTCTGGTCGGCACGCCAGTACTGCGAAGAGATCGCCCTGGCGGCCGACCGGCTGGCTTCGGTCACCGGCAAGAAGCCGCTGCCGCTGTTCCGTGCGCCGGGCGGCAAGACGTCGCCCCAACTGCTGGCGGCGGCCGAAGCCTGCGGCTACCAGCACGTCGGCTGGTCGCCGGCGGGCTTTCTGGGTGACGAGCTGCCCAGCGCGCAGTACCCGAACGAGGCGTTGCTCAAAAAAGCGCTGGCCGACATCCGCGCGGGCGACATCCTGCTGGCCCACCTGGGCATCTGGTCGCGCCAGGACGCGTGGGCCCCGGCGGTGCTGGAGCCGCTGGTCACCGGGCTGAAGGCGCGCGGCTTCTGTTTTCGCACGCTGCGCGAGCACCCGAAGTACCAGGCATGGATCGCCCAGCACGGGGGATGATGTGCTGACCACCATCACCGACGCCTTCGCCAGCGCCCAGCAATGGGTGTTCGAGACGCTGATCGTGCCCTTCGCCTTCTGGGCCGGCTCGGGCAACCTGCTGGAAGACGGTTTCACCGCCACCGGCTGGCTGCTGGTCGGCGTGGTCCAGATCGTGCTGATGGTGCTGCTCATCGGCCCGCTGCAGCGCCTGTGGCCGGCCGAGCCGGTGCGCGACCGGCACGCCATCTTCATCGACGTGCTCTACACGCTGCTCCACAAGCTGGGCCTGTTCAAGCTGATGATGTTCTTCAGCGTCGAGGAATGGCTGACGAACGGCATCGGCTGGCTGCGCGCGCACGGTCTGCACACGCTGCAGATCGACCAGATCTGGCCCGGCGTGACCGACAACGCCTGGGTCAGCTTCGCCCTCTACCTGGTGGTGTTCGACTTCATCGGCTACCTGGTGCACAGCGCCCAGCACCACTGGCACTGGTGGTGGCAGTTGCACGCCGTGCACCACAGCCAGCGCCAGATGACGATGTGGAGCGACAACCGCAACCACCTGCTCGACTCCGTCATCACCGACACGGTCTTCGTCGTCGTCGCCATCCTGATCGGCGTCGCGCCGGCGCAGTTCGTCGCCCTGGTCGCCGTCACCCAGTTGCTGGAGAGCCTGCAGCACGCCAACTTGCGCTGGCATTGGGGCCGCGTGGGCGAACGCCTGCTGATTAGCCCCAGCTTTCACCGCCGCCACCACGCGCTCAGCCTGGGGCACGAGCCCGGTACCGTGGCGCGCCTGCCCTACGGCGGCAACTTCGGCGTGCTGTTCCCGTGGTGGGACATGCTGTTTCGCAGCGCCGACTGGCGCCCCGGCACCGAGCCCACCGGCATCGAAGACCAGGTGCTCGCCGGGCGCGACTACGGGCGCGGCTTCTGGGCGCAGCAGTGGCTGGGCCTGAAGCGGCTGCTGCGCGGGCACTACGGCCAGCCCGAACGGTCGGCTGGCGCCACGCCCAAGACCGACACACCCTGAGGTGCGCAGCGGCGTCGCCCTGATGCCGCCAGCGCGCCAGACAGCCCAGTGCCTGCCCTACCGGTCCACTCGGTCGCTGAGTACATCGCCGCAGCGCCCGGCGCGGCGCAGCCGCACCTGCGCGCCCTACACCACATCCTGCAGGACGTGGCGCCGCAGGCGCAGCAGTGCATCAAATGGAAGGTGCCGTTTTTCGTGGAGCCGCGCTTTCTTTTCTCGTTCGCCGCAACCCGGGCGCATCTGAACTTCGCGCCGTCCGCGGCGGTCCTAGCGGACCATCGCCAGGCGCTGGCCGGCTGGCCGACCACGGCGAATTTTCTGCAGGTACGGTACACGCGGGCCGTGCCCGAAGCGCTGGTGCGGCAGTTGGCGCTGGCGCAGCTGGCGCGCGTGCGGGCACGCACGGACGACGCCTTCTGGTGAGCCGCAGGCCGACCTGGGCCTGCCACCGACGGACCCAGGCGACGTCCCGGGGCGCGCGAGCCTGAATGGTCTACTATGATTGGTATAGCTGCCTGCGCAGGTGGTTGTAGGGCCAGAGGTCGTTTTTCTCTGAATCCCAGGGTGTGGCGTGGGACGCTCTACCCGTCAGCCGTGTCTGCTTCTTCTTGACCCGCGTCGCATGATCGTTCGCCCCAAGCTCCACTGGTTTCCGCTGCTGTTCGTGCTGCGCGGTTCGGTCTTGCCGTCGATCGCGCCGCGCCTGCTGGGCGTGACGCTGCTCGCGGTGCTGGTCACGGTGGTGCACGGCCAGTTGCTCAGTTGGAAGGTGTCGCTGACCTTCGTGCCGTTTTCGCTGATCGGCCTGACGCTGGCGATCTTTCTCAGCTTTCGCAACAGCACGGCCTACGCCCGGTTCTGGGAAGCGCGCAGCCTGTGGGGGGAGTTGCTGAACACCTCGCGCACGCTGGCCGCGCAGACCCTGACGCTGCCGCAGCCGGCCGACCCGGCGGGTGCACGCGACTTCATCCACCGTCTGTGCGCCTTCTCCCACGCGCTGAAGCACCAGCTGCGTGGCGGTGATGCGGCGGGCGATCTCGCGCAGTTCCTGCCCGAAGGCGAGGCCCGGGCGCTGGCCGGCGCGCCGCAGCCGACGTCGCGCCTGTTGCTGCAGCTGCACGCCTGGGTGGGCGAACGTCAGCAGCGCGGCCAGATCGCGCCCGCCGTGGTGCCGGTGTTTGAGCGCGGCCTGGCGCAGTTGGCCGATGCGCTGGGCGGTTGCGAGCGCATCGCCAGCACGCCGATCCCCTTCACCTACACCGTGATCATTCACCGCAGCGTGTACCTGTACTGCCTGCTGCTGCCCTTCGGCCTGGTGGACACGCTGGGCTGGATGACGCCGGCCATGGTCTGCTTCGTGGCCTACACCTTCCTCGCGCTGGAGGCGGTGGGCGCCGAGCTGGAAGACCCGTTTGGCACCGAGCCGAACGATTTGCCGCTGGACGCGCTGTCTCACGGCATCGAAGCCAGCCTGCTGCGCCTGATCGACGAGCCGCCGCGCACGCCCGAGCCGCAGGCCGTGGACTACGTGCTGCGCTGAGCAGGCGCGCGGTGACGGCAGGGGCCGCAACCATGGCGCGCAGTGCGTGGGCCACGGTGACAAAGCGATGGGGTGTGGGCAACAATTACTACGATTGTGATAGCTGGTCGCGCAGGTGGTTCTAGGGCTGGAGGCTGATTTGTCTTGAATTTGCCATTTCGGGGTGAGGCCCGCCCCCCGGGCGCCCAATGCGGCGCGCTGGCCGCGCGCAGGCCACGCCTTCCGCCGTCACGCCGCCGCAGGTTGCGCGTCGCTGTCCAGATCCAACGGCAAATCGGTCGTCCCTGGCGTGACCGCAGCGGCCACCGGCGCCGGCGGCTGACCGCCCACTTCGGCCGGGCAGCCCACGCAAGGCGCCTGACCGGGCAGCATGCGCGCGCTGCGCCAACCGCCCTAGACGTAGTAGGCCAGCGACATCAGCGCGGCGCACACAGCGCTGATCGGAAAGCTCCACCAGATCGCGTCCGCGCCCCACAGCGGCTGCAGCCAGCGCGCCACCGGCACGCGGATGCCCCACATCGCGGCCGCCAGAATGATCAGCGGCGGCACCACGGCGCCGGTTGAGCGCACCACGCCCGACAGCACGAAGGTCACGCCAAAGAAGATGAAGGAGCCGATGGCGATGCGGTTGAGGTGCCGCGCGTTCTCCAGCGCCGGGCTGCCGTCGGGCAGGAACCAGCCGAGCACGTGGCGGTCGGCCAGCAGCATCACCGCCACCATCGCACCCGTCAGCAGCAGGTTGCACAGCACGCCAGCGCGGGCGGTGGCGTCCACACGCTGCCACAGTCCGGCGCCGACGTTCTGCGCCGCCATGGTCGAGCAGGCCGCGCCGATGGCCATGGCCGGCATCTGCACGTAGGTCCACAGCTGCAGCGCGGCGCCGTAGGCCGAGGCCATCGCCACGCCGTAGGCGTTGACCATGGAGATCATCATGATCATCGCCATCGAGATCATCACCATCTGCACGCCCATGGGCAGGCCCTTGGTGATCAGCGTGCGCACCAGCGCCATGTCGGGGCGGAACAGCGCGCGCTCGCCACGCCCGATCCACAGCGGATGGTGGCGTTTGCGCAGCCACAGCAGCAGGGCGGCCAGGCTGATGGCGTTGGCGACGAAGGTGGCCACCGCCGAGCCGGTGATGCCCAGCGCCGGCACCGGCCCCCAGCCAAAGATGAACAGCGGGTTGAGCGCCATGTCCAGCACCACGACCAGCGCCAGGAAGATGAACGGCGTGCGCGAATCGCCCGCGCCGCGCAGCACCGCCTGCACGAACGCGAACAGGTAGAGCAGTGGGATGGCGAGGAAGATCACGCGCAGGTAGGCTTCGGCCAGGTCGAGCGCGTTTTCGGGCGTACCCATCCAGTGCAGGATGCGGCGCGACAGCAGCCAGCCCACCGCCGCCATGGCCACCGACGCCAGGCCGAACACCGTGGCGCTGGTGCCCATCACGCGCTTGGCCTGCGCCAGGTTGTGGGCGCCCATGGCCTGGGCAACCAGGATCGTGGCCGCCATGCCAATGCCGAAGATCAGCCCGATCAACGCAAACATCACGTTGTTGGCGTTGGCCGTGGCCGTCAGCGCCGCCTCGCCCAGGTGGCGGCCGACCCACACCGCATTGACCGAGCCGTTAAGCGACTGCAGCACGTTGCCGCCCAGGATCGGCAGGGAAAAAACGAGCAGGGTGGAAGCGATGGGCCCTTGCGTCAGGTCGCGCACCGGCGATGGGCGCGCAGGGACGGTCGACGGCGGGGATACCGGCTGGGGTTCATCGGGCATCCGCGCATTGTGCGCAGCCGCGCGGGCGGGCGGTGCCAGCCCAGTCCGACAGCGAGCGTCGGCGCCCGGCCGGACCGGCGTGGGCGCACGGCGCCATGTGCACGGCGCGGCGCCCGTTTATGCTGTCCAACTATGAAACTGGTGCTCGATTCGTTCTGGCGCGCCGCCGCGTACTGCCTTAACCCGCGGGTGATCGCGCTGTCGCTGCTGCCGCTGGCGGTGATGCTGATTCTGGTGGGCGTGCTGGGCTACTTTTTCTGGACGCCGTGGCTGGCGGCGCTCAACCAGTGGCTGGACGGATCTTCCGTGATGGGCACGCTGACGGGCTGGCTCGACACGCTCGGCGCCCATGCCCTGCGCGAAGTGCTGGCGCCGGTCCTGCTGGTGCTGCTGGCCACGCCGCTGATCGTGGTGGGCGCGCTGCTGCTGGTGGCGCTGATGCTGACACCGGCCGTGCTCAAGCTGGTGACGGCGCGGCGCTTTCCCGATCTGGCGCGGCGTGGCACGGGCTCGTTTGTTGCGGCGGTCGCCTGGTCCCTGGGCAGCACGGCGGTGGCGCTGGTCGCGCTGCTGGTGTCGGTGCCGCTGTGGCTGGTGCCGCCGTTGATCCTGCTGCTGCCGCCATTGATTTGGGGTTGGCTCACCTACCGCGTGATGAGCTTTGATGCGCTGAGCGAGCACGCCAGCCCCGAAGAGCGCCGCACGCTGATGAAGAATCACCGCACCCGGCTGCTGGCCATCGGCGTGGTCTGCGGCTACCTGGGCGCCGCGCCGGGGGTGGTGTGGGCGTCGTTTGCGCTGTTTGCGGTGGCCTTCGCGCTGCTGATCCCGGTGGCGATCTGGATCTACACCTTGGTGTTCATCTTCTCGTCGCTCTGGTTCGCCCACTATTGCCTGGCAGCGCTGCAGGCGCAGCGGGCAGGGCAGGGCGAGCGGCCTTTGGTGGAGGCTGGCGGTACCGAAGAGGCAGCCCCGCCGACTCTGCCGCCGCCCGCCTTGTAAGCGGGGTCAGGATCGGGCGCGGTCAAACGCAGCAGCCAAGGCGATCCGCTGACCGTACGATGGTGGCTGTCTCTTGACATGTAGGCTCCCTGAGTCGATTGATTGACAGTCAAAGGTGATATCTGCCCATGTTTCATGTTTACAGCGGCCAATGCGGCAGACGCGCCCATCAGAGGGCGAATGTTGAGAAAGCCTCCTTCGCTGTGTTTTCACACAAAACCCATGAATTGCCCTGCCTTCGGCCTGATCGTCATCGGTGACGAAATCCTCTCCGGCAAGCGCGCCGACAAGCATCTACCGTACTTCGTGCAACTGCTCGGCGAGCGCGGCCTGCAACTGGCGTGGGCCGAGTACGTGGGGGACGATCCGGCGCGCATCACCGCCACCCTGCGGCGGGCCATCGCTTCGGGCGACGTGGTGTTTTGCACCGGCGGCATCGGCGCGACGCCGGACGACCACACCCGCCAGTGCGCGGCGGCGGCGTTCGGGCGGCCGCTGGTGCTGCACCCCGAGGCCAAGCGCCTGATCCAGGAGCGCATCGCCGACACTGCGCGTGAAAAGGGCCTGCCCTACGAGCCCGACCGGCCGGACAACCTGCACCGGCTGAACATGGGCATGTTCCCCGAAGGGGCGCGCCTGATGCCCAACGTTTACAACAAGATTCCCGGTTTTGCCCTAGATACACCTGCGCGGGCAGCTATCTATTTTGCACCGGGCTTCCCGGTGATGGCATGGCCCATGATGGCCTGGGCACTGGATACCGACTGGTCGCAGTGCTTTCGCCAGAACGCCTGGGTCGAAAAGTCCGTGATCGTGCTGGGCGCGATGGAAGGCACGCTGACCCCGGTGATGGAACGGGTCGAAGCCGCGCATCCGGGCGTCAAGGTGTTCAGCCTGCCGAGCGTGGATCACCCCGAGTACGGCGCCCACATCGACCTGGGCGTCAAGGGCGAACCGGCCGCGGTCGAAACCGCCTACGCGGACCTGCGCCGCTGGCTCGCGCCCTTCGCTCTGCAATACGGCCCCGAAATCGTGCGCGCGACTTAGCACCAAAACGGTGCAAAACCGCGTTATGCACCGATGCGGTGCGGCGGGCCGGCTGCGGCTTCACGAATTCTGTGCACGGCGCTCCAGCACGCCCGCCAAGCAAGGGCACAATCACGGTCATGCGCCACTGCGGTGCTGTCGGTCCACCCGCTGCGGCGGTGGCTGGCACGGAAGCTGCAAATGACTGCGCAAACCTTTTTTGTTTGACCCCATACCCCGCTCAGGAGATTTCCATGGCCAAGTCGGTCGCAGACGTGATGAAAATGGTGAAGGAAGACGAGTGCAAGTTCGTCGATTTCCGCTTCACCGATACCCGCGGCAAGGAGCAGCACGTCACGGTGCCGGTCTCGCACTTCGACGAAGACAAGTTCAGTGAAGGGCACGCTTTCGACGGCTCGTCCATCGCCGGCTGGAAGGGCATCGAGGCGTCGGACATGCTGCTCATGCCCGACCCGTCCACGGCCCACATCGACCCGTTCTACGAAGAATCGACCCTGGTGCTGACCTGCGACGTGCTGGAGCCGGGCGACGGCAAGGCCTACGAGCGCGACCCCCGCTCGCTGGCCAAGCGCGCCGAGGCCTACCTGAAGGCGTCCGGCCTGGGCGACACCGCCTACTTCGGGCCCGAGCCCGAATTCTTCGTGTTCGATGGCGTGCGCTGGAGCTGCGAGCCCGGCCACAGCTTCTATGAGATCGAGGAATACGAGGCACCCTGGAACAGCGGCGCCAAGCTCGAAGGCGGCAACCGCGGCCACCGCCCGACCACCAAGGGCGGCTACTTCCCCGTGGCGCCGGTCGACAGCACGCACGACATGCGCGCTGAAATGGTGCTGCTGCTGGAAGCCATGGGCATCCCGGTCGAGGTGTTCCACCACGAAGTCGCGGGCGCTGGCCAGATGGAAATCGGCACCAAGTTCAGCACCCTGGTCGAGCGCGCCGACTGGACCCAGCGCCTCAAGCACGTGGTCTGGAACGTGGCCGACGCCTACGGCAAGACCGCCACCTTCATGCCCAAGCCCTACCACGGCGACAACGGCAGCGGCATGCACGTGCACCAGTCGATCTGGAAGGGCGGCAAGAACCTGTTCGCGGGCAAGGGCTACGCCGGCCTGTCGGACACGGCGCTGCACTACATTGGCGGCATCATCAAGCACGCCCGCGCGCTGAACGCCATCACCAACCCCACCACCAACAGCTACAAGCGCCTGGTCCCGCACTTTGAAGCGCCGGTCAAGCTGGCCTATTCCAGCCGCAACCGCTCGGCTTCGATCCGCATCCCGCACGTGGCCAGCGACAAGGCCCGCCGCATCGAGGCGCGCTTCCCCGACCCGATGGCCAACCCGTACCTGTGCTTCTCGGCCCTGCTGATGGCCGGTCTGGACGGCATCGAAAACAAGATCCACCCGGGCGAAGCCGCCACGAAAGACCTGTACCACCTGCCGCCTGAAGAGGACAAGCTGGTGCCGACCGTCTGCCACAGCCTCGACCAGGCTTTGGAAGAGCTGGACAAGGACCGCGCCTTCCTGACCAAAGGCGGCGTGTTCTCCGATTCGATGCTCGACGCCTTCATCGAGCTGAAGATGGCCGAGGTCAACCGCATCCGCGTGCAGGTCAATCCGGCCGAGTACGACATGTACTATTCCCTGTGACCTGATCGCAACGGAAGTGCAACAAGGCGGCCTTTGTGCCGCCTTTTGCGTTCGTGGGCGGGAACACCGGGTGGTGATCCGACTCTACATGGCCGATACTTCCACTTTTGATCCCCGGCGCCGGCTGCTGGCCGACTCTGGAGACCGACGATGACCCAAGCTTCCCTGTTGATTTCCTCAGTGGTTCTGGCGGCCAGCCTGGTCGGCGCAGCGCTGCCCGTTGCCGCGCAGGAGCGCATTTACCGCTGCGGCAACGAGTACACCAACCAGATCAAGGGCCGCTCCGGCTGCAAGGCGGTTGAAGGCGGCAACGTGACAGTGGTGCGCGGCACCGCCCCGGCAGCCACCCAGTCCGCGCCGGTCGCGCGCTCCAGCAGCAACTCGTCAGATGCGCCCGCAGCGCCTCGCGTGGCCAGCGTTCCCGCCGCGCCGCGCATCGACACACCCGACCAGCGCGCCCGCGATTCCGACGCCAAAGCCATTCTGGAGCAGGAGCTGCGCCGCGCCGAATCGCGCCAGGCCGAGCTCAAGAAGGAATACAACAACGGCGAGCCCGAGCGCCAGGGCAACGAACGCAATTACCAGAAGTACCTGGACCGCGTGGCCGAGATGAAGGCTTCGATCGCCCGCAACCAGTCGGACATCGACGGCATCAAGCGCGAACTGGGCCGCTTCCGCTGATACCTCCCGTGGGCGCGGTGCTTGTCGCCGTGCCCACTTGATGGCGCCACGGCGCCTTTCGCTTTCTTGATCCCACCGTCACCTTGGGCGCCGCCCGTCGACCGCACCCCGCCCGGTTTCAGGCCTTTGACCTGTTGCCGACGCTGGTGGCCGTGGTTGCGCAGGACGGCACCGTGCTGTTCGCCAACGCTGCGCTGGAAAACGCCATCGGCCTGTCCTGGCGCAGCATCGAAGGCACGGGCCTGGCGCAGTACTTCGCCGAGGCCGACACATTGCAGCACGCGCTGGAGGGTGTGCGTGGCAACCAGTTCGCCGCCCTGCGCTACGACGCGCAACTCAAACCCCAAAGCGGCGAACCTCTGGCCGTGCACGCGATCGTGGCCCAGACCGAGCGCGCTGGCGAAATCATCGTCGAGCTGCTGCCGCTGGAGCAGCAGGCGCGCCAGGAGCGCGAAGAGCGCCTGGCCGATCAGGCCAAGGCCAACAAGGAGCTGTTTCGCAACCTCGCGCACGAGATCAAGAACCCGCTGGGCGGCATCCGCGGCGCGGCGCAGCTACTGGAAATGGAGATCAGCGACCGCAGCCTGCACGAGTACACCCAGGTCATCATCCACGAATCCGACCGCCTGCAGCTGCTGGTCGATCGCCTGCTGGCGCCGCATCGCCACCGCCAGGTGCTGGGCGAAGTCAACATCCACGAGGTGTGCGAGCGCGTGCGTTCGCTGGTGCTGGCCGAATTCCCGCGCGGGTTGAAGGTGGTGCGCGACTACGACACCTCGCTGCCCGAACTGCGCGGCGACCGCGAACAGCTGATCCAGGCCGTGCTGAACGTGGTGCACAACGCCGCCCAGGCGCTGACCGAGCGCATCGCGGCCGGCGATGCGCAGATCACCTTGCGCACGCGCGTGCTGCGCCAGGTCACTTTCGGGCGCCAGCGCTATAGACTGGCACTGGAATTGCATGTCATCGACAACGGGCCCGGTGTGCCGGACGCGATCAAGGACCGAGTGTTTCAACCCCTGGTATCAGGGCGCGACGGAGGCAGCGGGCTGGGGCTGACCCTGGCGCAAACCTTTGTGCAGCAGCACGGCGGCCTGATCGAGCTGGCCAGCGAGCCCGGAAAGACGGATTTCCGGATCCTGATCCCCTTGCCCTGAGCTGCTGGCCAGGCCAGGGGTTGTCCGGACACCCGTGCCCATGCCTTTCAGTTTGCAGGAGCGATACCCCCATGAAGCCGATCTGGATCGTCGACGATGACCCGTCCATTCGCTTCGTCCTTGAAAAGGCGCTGGCGCGTGCCGCGCTGCCCACGCGCTCGTTTGCCAACCCGCGCGAAGTGCTGAGCGCGCTGGACGCGTCGGGCGCCGACGCGCCCGGCGTGCTGGTCAGCGACATCCGCATGCCCGGCGGCAACGGGCTGGAGCTGCTGGCCACCGTCAAGCAGCGGTTGCCGCAACTGCCGGTGATCGTGATGACGGCGTTTTCCGATCTGGACAGCGCGGTCTCGGCCTTTCAGGGCGGCGCGTTCGACTACCTGGCCAAGCCGTTTGACGTGCCGCAGGCGGTCGAGCTGATTCAGCGCGCCGTCACCGAAAGCCAGCGCGAAGCCGTGGCCGAAGCGCCGCAGACCGTGGCGCCCGAGATGCTGGGCCAGGCGCCGGCCATGCAGGACGTGTTCCGCGCCATTGGCCGGTTGTCGCACAGCCAGGTCACGGTGCTGATCACCGGCGAATCCGGCAGCGGCAAGGAACTGGTGGCGCGCGCGCTGCACAAGCATTCCAGCCGCGCAGGCGGGCCGTTCGTCGCCATCAACACGGCGGCCATCCCCAAGGACCTGCTCGAATCCGAGCTGTTCGGCCACGAACGCGGCGCCTTCACGGGCGCGCAGACGCTGCGCCGCGGCCGTTTCGAGCAGGCCGAGGGCGGCACGTTGTTCCTCGACGAGATCGGCGACATGCCGTTCGACTTGCAGACGCGCCTGCTGCGCGTGCTGTCAGACGGGCAGTTCTACCGCGTCGGCGGCCACCAGGCGGTGCAGGCCAATGTGCGCGTGATCGCCGCCACGCACCAGAACCTGGAGCAGCGCGTGGCCGATGGTGCCTTCCGCGAAGACCTGTTCCACCGCCTGAACGTCATCCGCCTGCGCCTGCCGCCCCTGCGCGAGCGGCGCGAGGACATCGCGTCGCTGACCCGCCATTTCCTGGCGCAGAGCGCCCGCCAGCTGGGCGTGCAGCCCAAGCAGATATCGGCCCCGGCGCTGGCACGGCTGGAAGGTTTTCCCTTCCCCGGCAACGTGCGCCAACTGGAAAACATCTGCCACTGGCTGACCGTCATGGCGCCCTCGCAGGTGGTCGAGTTGAAGGACCTGCCGCCCGAAGTGCTGGCAGTGCCCCCGCGCACCGAGGCGCCGCCCGGTGCGGCACCGGTCCAGGCGCCCGCCTTGGCCGATGGCGGCGGTGGCCAGGTGCTGGAGCATGGCATCGCCGCGCCACCGCTGGCGGCGTTGCCCCTCGACCCCGGCCCCCGCGGCGACGCCGCGAACGGCTGGGAGGGCGCGCTGGAGGCCGAAGCCGCCCAGTTGCTGGAAGCCGGCCTGCCAGACGTGTGGGACCGGCTGATCCACCGCGCCGAAGCGCGCCTCATCCAGGCCGCACTGGCCAGCACCCGTGGGCGCCGCATCGAAGCGGCGCAGCGCCTGGGCATCGGGCGCAACACCATCACGCGCAAGATTCAGGACCTGGGTCTGGAAGACTGAACACGCTGCGGCGCGGCTCGGGCATCCTTTTGCCACCGCGTCGCCCATGCTGTGTGCTATTGAATCGGGAGCTGTTTGCGCAGGTGGTTGTAAGGCTGGAGGCCGATTTCGTTCATATCTTGCTGGATGGCGGGGTACCCGGCGCGTCCACCTCCCGCAACCCCGGTACCTCGCGTGCGCCGATCGCCACCACGCCCGCCACCAGCCAGAACAGGCCGGCCACGCCGGTCACCGCGCCGATCGAGCCGAAAAGCATGGGCAGCAGGAAGCTGGAGAAGTTCATCGTCATCATGCGCAGCGCCATGGCCTCGCCCTGGCGCGCTGGCGGCGCCACGCGGTGCAGCAGCACCAGCACCATCGGCTGCACGGCGCCCAGCGCCAGGCCCAGCACCACCGAACACATGCCCATGGTCCAGGCGTCAGGCATCAGCGGGTAGACCAGCAGCGCCACCGCCGCCACCAGCGTGGCGAAGTAGATGACGCGCCATTCCGGCACGTTGGCGGTCAGGCGCGGCAGGGCCACCCGCACCACCGCGGCCGCCACGGCGAACGAGCCCAGCAGCACGCCGATGGTCGATGCCGCCATGCCGCGCTCATGGCCCAGGATGGGCAGCACGAAGGTGTGGGCGTCCCACGCTGCCGCTTGCAGCAGGTTGGCGAACAGCAGGCGGCGGATGCCCGGCAGCGCCACCAGCTCAAAGGCCGAGCTCTTGGTCTGCTCGGCCGCGCTGCCGGCCAGCGCCTCGGATTCGGGCGCGCCGCGCGCCAGCAGCCAGCCGACCAGCGGCAGCAGCGCCATCAGCGCAAACGCCGCGCGAAAGCCGACCATGTCCGCCGGCTGCGGACCGGCAAAGTCGATCAGCAACCCCGCCGCAAACGGCCCCAGAAAGTTGGCCGTCGGCGGCGCCACGGCGATCCAGCTGAACAGGTGCTTCAACTCGTCCGGCCCGCGCGCCGAACGCCCCACGTGCCGCTGCATGGCGATCTGCATCGCGCCGGCCGATGCGCCGGTCAGCAGCGCCGACACGCACAGCACGCTGTACACCGGAAACGCCGCCGCCATCCCCGCGCCCAGCACCGCCGCGCCCACGGCCAGCTGCATCGGCAGGTGCAGCCCGCGCCGGTCCGCCAGCCGCCCCGCCGGCAGCGCCAGAAAAACGCCCGACAGCGCGTACAGCGCCAGCAACACGCCCACCGCCGCCGCGCTGTAACCCTGCTGCAGCGCCAACAGCGGCGCGGCCAGGCGCGTGCCGGTCATGGCGGTGTGCACACAGATTTGCGCCAGCATCAGGCGCAGCAGCTCGCGCCCGGTCATGAAAGTCCGTCTTTCAAGGAAAATGGGCCACTGGCCTTACAACCATTTGCGCAAACATCTACTAAAGGTATAGCGTTCATGGCGCAGGCGATGGTGGCGCCGACGTGTCCGGCGGGGCGTCCATCCCCGCGCCGCCGCCCGGCAACAGCCGCCCGGCCGCCTCGTCGGGCAGCGCCTCCACTTGGCGCAGCGCGCGGTTCATCATGTTGGTGCGCGTCTGCGCCTGATCCAGCGTCTTGACCACGTTCTCGGCCTGGCCGCGCACCTTGCTGACGAATTCGCCGAACTTGCCGAACTCGGTCTTCACCGCGCCCAGCACTTCCCACACCTCGGCGCTGCGCTTTTCCAGCGCCAGCGTGCGAAAGCCCATTTGCAGGCTGCTCAGCGTCGCCAGCAGCGTGGTCGGCCCGGCCAGCGTGATGCGGTGGTAGCGCTGCAGCGCCTCCACCAGGCCAGGGCGGCGCAGCGCTTCGGCGTACAGGCCTTCGGTCGGCAGGAACAGGATGGCGAAGTCGGTCGTGTGCGGCGCGGCGATGTACTTCTGACGGATGGTGCGCGCCTCCAGCCGCAGGCGCGCCTCGATCGCCTTGGCCGCGGCTTCGGCGCCCGGCGCGTCGGCCGCGTCCTGCGCGGCCAGCAGGCGCTCGTAATCCTCGCGCGGAAACTTCGCGTCGATCGGCAGCCACAGCGGCGCGCCGTCCTCGCGCCGGCCCGGCAGACGGATCGCGAACTCGACGCGCGCGTTGCTGCCCGGCACCGTCTCGACGTTGGCGGCGTACTGCTCGGGCGTGAACACCTGCTCCAGCAGCCCGGCCAGCTGCACCTCGCCAAACACGCCGCGCGACTTGACGTTGGTCAGCACCCGGTTGAGCGAACCCACGTCCTGCGCCAGCCGCTGCATCTCGCCCAGGCCGCGGTGCACCAGCTCCAGCCGCTCGGCCACCTGCTTGAAGCTCTCGCCCAGGCGCTGCTCCAGCGTGGCGTGCAGCTTCTCGTCCACCGTGCGGCGCATCTCGTCCAGCTTGGCGCTGTTGGCGGCCTGCAGCGCGGCCAGCTGCTGCTCCAGCGTGCCGCGCACTTCCTGCAGGCGGCGCGCGTTGGCTTCGCTCAAGGCGGTCAGCTGCTGCGTCAGCGTCTCCGACAGGCCGCCGCGCAGGTGCGCCAGCTGCTGGGCAAAGGCGTCGATCTGCGTGTTCTGCGTGCGCGTGGCTTCGGCGCCCTGGCGCATCACCGCGTCCTGAAAGCGCAGCAGCGTCTGCGCCAGCTCCTGCCGCCCGTCGCGCGCCGACTCGCCCATCTCCTGCCGCAGCCCGTGCGCCAGGCGCTCCTGCTGCTGCCCCACGGCCTGCCCGACCACCGCCTGCAGCTCGCCGCGCGACGCCACGTCGTCCGGCCGCTGCGGCCGGCGCAGCAGCAGCACGATCAGCAGGATGGCGTTGAGCAACAGGCCGGCCAGGGCCAGCCAGATCAACCAGTCGGGAAACGTAGAAGCCATGGATAAGTCGGTTGGGGTGCGTCAGGCGCGAGCGCCGCGCGGGGTGTCATGTCAGCCAGAACGCTTCGATCAGCTCGCCATCGGCGCTCAACAGCCACCACTCGATGATCACCCGCCGTTGCCCGATGCCCAGCCAGGACAGCGGGCCGCGCAGCCCCGACCTGCGCGGGCAGCGCCAGAGCGTGGCATCGGGCGCGTTGCGGGCCAGCACCGCCTGGCGAATCTCCTCGGGCACTTCCGGCGACATCACGTCGACCATGCGGTCTTCATCGTCGTCGTCGGCGGCGGCTGCGTTCATGGATTCTGCTATGAAGTTGAAAGCTGCTCGCGCAGATCAGGAAAGGGTTTCAGGCCAAAAACTTGATCAATCTGCCGACGACGTCACGGCACGCGCGGACGGCGTCGGCGGCGCTGTCGCGGCACGCGCCAGGTTCAGCGCCAGCAGGCGGCGCAGGATCTCGTCGTCGGGCATGTCGGCCGTGTAGTCGGCCCAGCCGTAGGCGGCGGCCACCGCCGCGTCCAACTGCGCGTGCGCCTGCGCCAGCCAGGCCGGGCGCTGGTTGTAGAGGTTGGTCAGCGTGCGCTTTTGCAGCGCCTTGGCGTCGGCTTCGCTCAGGTCTGGCCTGGGTTCGATGCGGTCCGGGTAGGGCGATGCGGTCATGCCCAACGGCACCACCTCGGGCACGCGCTGCGTCCATTCGGGCGGGTTCAGCCAGTTCTGGCGCAGTCCGTCGAGCCGGTGCGCGGCCTCGGCAATGGTGCTGGCAGCGGCCCGGGTTTCTATGATTTTGATAGCTGCTGGCGCAGTCTGGGAATGGTCTGGAGGCCGATTTGGCTCTGAATCGTCGCTCAGGCCCGCCGGGATCAACGCACCGCCCGGCAGCGCCTCGGTGCGCTGGTGCGCGGTGTCGGCGGGCGTCAGGCCGGCGGGGAAGGGGAAGGTTTCAAAGCAGGTGGTGGGGGTGTAGCGCGGCCGGTCTTCCAGCGACGTGCCCATGCGCAGCGACCAGAGCTCGTGGAAGCGGCTGTGCAGGATGCCGAAGGTGGTGTCGTCGGCGCGGGCGATGGCGATAACGGTTTGATGCGGCCAGACGACGCCGCTCTGCCAAGTCCACGTTCGATGCTTTGAAACCTGTGAGGTCGCCACGTATCGATCCACAGACCGCGTAGCTGTCCGCCAATCGGTTCCAAGGCGTCCGTGTAGCCACCAACGCTTCTTGCGTGATTCATCGCGGTTTTTGTCTCGAAACGGCTTGACGTATTGGCGTACGTATTCGAACGGCTTTTCGAACAAGCTGGCGTCCGATTCGGTCATGGCATTGAAATCCACCACCCACACGCCACGAGAGCGACTGGTGATGTCCTTGCCGTTCATGAGTGGGCGAACAACGTCCGCATTGGGTCGACCATGGGGATTGGGCGTCCAGAGCCACTGCTTCGCCGTCGCATACCGTATCTCGAAATCGCCAACAAGTACCGGTCCCTGAAAGCTCGCGCCCCCATTTGTAGACAACCGCTTGACGGATGTCAGGTCAGCATTTCCAGCGCTTCCCTCGTCAAGGCTGCTTTGAATAAGGTCAACCTGTTGACCGTCGAGATGGATCGGAGGGGCGACGTTCCCAAACGCCACCAACGAAACCCGCACCGCCGCCCCATCGTTCACCCACGGCTCATCACTCCAGGCGTCGTAGATGCGGCTGTCGCGCACGATGGCGTCGAGCACCTTGCGGTTGGCGCCGCCGCGGATCGAATTGGTGGTGACCAGGCCCGCAGCCACCAGGCCGTGCGTCACCAGCGCGGCGCGCGATTTCTCGAACCAGTAGCACACGAAGTCGGCACCGCCAGGCACACGCCCCTGGAAGGTCTTGCGCAGCGCGTCGACGTAAGCGTCGCCCAGTTCGCGGCGCATTTTCTTATCACCGATGAACGGCGGGTTGCCAATCACCACATCCGCCTTGGGCCACGGCGCTTCGACGGCGCGGGGGCCTTGCGGGCCGGGATCGGGGTCGGCGCCCGGGTTTGGCTGCGCCACATCGGGATCCGTCCCCGATGCCTGCGCCGCGTCCTGCACCGGACGGTCGGCGGGCAGCCACTGCAGCAGCGCGTCGCGGCATTCGATCTGCTCCAGCGGCTCCAGCACCGGGTTGGTCTTGGGCGGGTAGCCGTGGGCCATGCGCCACTGGATCTCACCGATCCACAGGCTGACGCGGGCCAGCTCGGCGGCGTATTCGTTCAGCTCGATGCCCAGCATGTTGTGCGGGCCGGTGACCAGGTCCTGCTCGCGGTCCAGGCCCAGGTCGGCGGCGGCGGACAGGGTGAACAGCTCGATGTCCTTGAGCGCCTTCAGCCCCATGAACAGAAAGTTGCCGCTGCCACAGGCCGGGTCGAGGATGCGGTAGGCGCGCAGGCTCTCCAGCCAGTCGATGAAGCGGGCGTGCGCCTTGCGGTAGCTGGCGTCGCCGTGGCGCTTGATTCTGGCCGTCAGCGCTTGCAGGTCGTGCGCGACCAGCTCCCATTGTTGTAGCAATGGGCGGGTGACGACGGGCTCGACGATGCGGGCGATGGTGGCCGGGTCGGTGTAGTGCGCGCCGAGCTGGCTGCGCTTGGCGGGGTCCAGCCCGCGTTCGAACAGGGTGCCGAAGATGGAGACGTCGATGGCGGACCAGTTCAGGCTGGCGGCGTTGCGCAGCTCGGTGATGTCGAGGATTTCCAGCTGGGGCACGTCGATGCGCTGGAACAGCCCGCCGTTGAACCAGGGGATGTCGTCAGGGCCGTACAGGCCGCCGCTTTGCATGGTGCTGAACAGCTGCGCCAGGCCGGCGGTCAGGCGGTCGCTGGTGATCTGGCGGTTGCCGACCAGGCGTTCGAACATGCGACCGGGCAGCAGGCCCACGTCTTCGGCAAAGAAGCAGAACAGGCACTGGGTCAGAAAGTGCGCCACCACGTCGGGGTGGTGACCGCGCCCGCGCAACTGTTCGGCCAGGGTGGCAAAGCTGCGGGCGGCTTCTTCGGTGATGTCGCGGTTGGTCTGGCGCGGGCGAAAGCTGTCGGGCGCGGTCCAGAGGCGGCGCAGCAGGTCGCGCTGGGCAGGCTGGTCCAGCTGGTCGATGCGGACGGTGTGCGTTTCGCTCGGGTGGCCGTTGAACTGGGTGTGGACACGGATGGTGAGGCGGTCGCACACCACCAGCAGCGGCGGGTTGCTCAGGTTCAGGCTGTATTGCTGCAGCTGGCGCAGCGCCGCGTCCAGGTTCTTGCCGGGGGCCTTGTTTTCCCAGGCGAAGTGGTCGCGGTAGAACACGTCGGCGTAGCCGCGCGCCTCGCCCAGTACCAGCGACTGGCGTTCGAACAGGTATTCGTCGGCCAGGCCCGGGCTGCCGGGCTTGGGCACGCCGAGCAGCTCGCACAGGTCAAGGAAGTGGCTTTGTGCACCCTGTTCTTCGTTGAGGTGCGCCGCAGAGCCGCCAGGGCCCCACTTGGCGATGAATTCCGGTGCGGTGATCACAGGCGGTGGACTATGAAAAAAAGAGCTGCTCGCGCTTGACCAGCAAGGGCTGGAGGCATGTTTTATATGAAATCAGCGCCGGTCAGCCGTGGTGGGCCACGCTGTCCGCATTCAGCGGCGTCACCGGCTTGCCCTGGGTCAGAAAGCCGATCAGGTTGTCTGCCGCCAGCTGCGCCATCGCCATGCGCGTCGGTCCGGTGGCGCTGCCGATGTGGGGGGTCAGCACGACGTTGCGGCAGGCCAGCAGGGCCGGGTTGACCTGGGGCTCGCCCTCGAACACGTCCAGCCCGGCGGCGGCGATGCGGCCGGCCTGCAGGGCGGCGGCCAGCGCGTTCTCGTCGATCAGGCCGCCGCGGGCGATGTTGATCAGCGTGGCGCCGGGCTTCATCAGCGCGATGCGCTCGGCGTTGATCAGGTGGTGCGCCTCGGGCGTGTAGGGCAGCACCAGCACCACGTGGTCGGCGCTGCGCAGCAGTTCTTCCAGGCCGACGTAGCGCGCGCCCACCGCCTGCTCGTCCGCCTCGGGCAGGCGCGAGCGGTTGTGGTAGATCACCTTCATGCCGAAGCCGTGCGCGCCGCGCCGGGCGATGCCCTGACCGATGCGGCCCATGCCGACGATGCCCAGCGTGCTGCCGTGCACGTCCTGGCCCAGCAGCATGTCGTAGGACCAGCGCTTCCATGCACCGGCGCGCAGGAAGTGCTCGCCCTCGGTGACGCGACGCGCGGCGGCCATCAGCAGGGCAAAGCCCATGTCGGCCGTGGTTTCGGTCAGCACGCCGGGCGCGTTGGTGGCCAGCACGCCGGCCGCGCTCATCGCCGGCACGTCGAAGTTGTTGTAGCCGACGGCCATGTTGGCGCAGATCTGGAGGGCGGGGCAGGCGGCCAGCAGCTCGGCGTCGACACGCTCGCTGCCGGTGGTCAGCACGCCCTGCTTGCCCTGCAGGCGGCGGACGAATTCCTCGCGCGACCAGGCGGCATCGTCCTGGTTCGATTCCACGTCGAAGTGCTGGGCCAGTTGCGCCAGCACTTCGGGGAAGATGGCGCGCGAAACGAGGATGCGGGGGCGGTCGGTCATGCTTGCATTCTAGGGAGCGCGGTGCGCCGACCAGCGCGCTGGGTCTTGGCTATTCGAACAGCGGAAGCGCCTCGGGCGGCGGCGCTTCGCCCACCTTCACCAGCGAACCCACGCGCACGCCCAACAGGCGCAGGCGCCGCTCCAGCGGCACGCGCTTCAGGCACTGGCCGGCGACCTGGCGGATGCGGCGCGCGTCCTGCGTGTGCTCGGCCACGGTGGTGTCGCGCGTGGCGATCTTGAAGTCGTCAAAACGCAGCTTGATGCCGATCGTCTTGCCGACGTAGCCCTTGCGCTGCAGGTCGCCCGCGACCTGTTCGCACAGCTGTGTGAACACCGCGCCTAGCTCGGCGCGGTCGTGCACGGCGTGCAGGTCACGGTCGAAGGTGGTTTCGCGGCTCATGCTGACGGGCTCGCTTTCGGTGACCACCGGGCGCTCGTCGCGGCCCCAGGCGGCGTCGTGCAGCCAGGCGCCGTAGGCCTTGCCGAAGTGCTGCACCAGCCAGGGGCGCTCGCGCGCGGCCAGATCGCCCACGGTGCGGATGCCGTGGCCTTGCAGCTTTTCATCGGCCTTGGGGCCGATGCCGTTGATCTTGCGGCAGGGCAGGGGCCAGATAAGGGGCTGCAGGTCGGTTTCGTGCACGATGCTGATGCCGTTCGGCTTGTTGAATTCGCTCGCCATCTTGGCGATCAGCTTGTTGGGCGCCACACCGATCGAGCAGGTCAGCCCCGTCGCGTCAAAGATGCTCTTTTGCAGCAGGCGCGCCAGCACGCGCCCGCCTTCGCGCTGGCCGCCGGGCACCTCGGTGAAGTCGATGTAGACCTCGTCCACACCGCGGTCTTCCATCACCGGAGCGATGTCGCGGACCACCGTCTTGAAGGCGCGCGAAAAGCGCCGGTATTCGTCAAAGTCCACCGGCAGCAGGATCGCCTGCGGGCACAGCTTGGCGGCCTTCATTAGGCCCATGGCCGAGCCCACGCCAAATTGCCTTGCCGGGTAGGTGGCGGTGGTGATCACGCCGCGGCCGACGTAGTCCTTCAGCAGCGGGAACCAGTCGACGGGGATTTCGGCCAGATGCTCGGCGGTCCAGGCGCGCTCTGGGCGCTCCGCGTTCAGGCGCCCGATCAGGTCGTCTTCGCGCCGCCGCCCGCCGCCAATGACCATCGGCAGTCCCTTGAGCTGCGGGTAGCGCAGCCACTCGACCGACGCGTAGAACGCGTCCATGTCGAGGTGGGCGATGCGGCGGGAGGCGGGGTTGGCGGCAGGCAAGCGCGGAGCTTACCGCGCTGCTGAACGCGCAACGCGCCGCTCACTTGGCGGATGCACGCAGGGCAGACATTGTGTTCAGGGCCCGGCCTGGCGGGTGCCGCCCGCGAAGCCGTTACGGTAGCTCAGATATGTCTCCTGGGGTGCAGCCGGCGGCGCATTCACCACGCCCAAACCGGCCTGCGTCGCTTCCACCTTGAAGCGCGCGCTGTCGGGGAAAGCGTAGGTGCGGGCCATGGCGTCCAGCTTGACGCTCGACAGGTAGGCCGCGATGAAGTCCAGCGGCATCGTAGCGTCAGGGTGCGCACCGCGCCAGTTGGCGTACACGCCCGTCAGCCGCGCAAAGTCGTTGCCGCGCTCAGCCATGGCGCTCAAAAATTGGGGGAAATTGGTGCCCAGCGCGGCGAAGGCGTCGAGCCAGACCCGCTGAGTGGCCGCCGGCACCGGGTCTCTGGCGGCATCGTCGGCGACGGCCTTGGTGTTCTGGCTGCAGTCAGGAAACCTCGGGCTTTCCCATCCCCGTCGTCGAAGCAGGGTCGCGCAGGCCGCGCCTGCAGCTCGTATTCTTCGACATCGTCAAAAAAGCGCATCGCCCGCAGCTCTGCGTCGTCCGCCGACGCGAACGCCAGAATCTGGTCCAGCGTGTCGTAGACCTCGGCGCATGCCCACCCGGTTTCAGGTATAAAAAGTGGCTGAAACCCTGGTGCAATCTGCGCGAGAAGCTCCGAAAAGAGGAGCATTCATCTAGCGGAGAAGCGCGCATGACCACGCTCCCCGACCTTGGTCAGTGCCCGGCGCCCGGCAGGCGGCGCGCCGGGATCAGGCCACGCTTGAAGGCATCGATCAGCTCGGCGGCGGCGGCCGGGTCGAGGTAAGCGCTGGCGCGGTGGGCTTTGGCCACCTGCGGCGCGTCCAGCGCCAGCGGCTTGGCGCTGCACACCGTCTCGCGCTGCGTGGGGGTTTCGCCCAGCAGGTAGCGGCTCACGGTGGGGTCCACGCAGTCGTCGGTGTAGGGGTACACGCCGTGCTGGTATTCGCCGGGCACGTAGACGCGGCGCGCGCCGGGCAGCTGGTTGAAGAAGGCCGTGGCGCTGGGGGTGGCGGTGGCGCTGTCGAATTCGGACTGCACGTACAGGATGTCCAGCGCCTTCATCGGCGTCCAGTCAGGTTTTTGCACGCTGGGGCCGCCCCAGAACGCGCAGACGCGGCTGTCCAGCAGCGTGGAGAAGAACAGCGGCGCGGCAGCGGCGGCGCTGCGCACAACGGGGCTCCAGCTGGCCCAGTCGGTGGTGACGGGTGTGTCGTTGCAACGCACGGCCTGGCCGGTGGCACCAGCCAGCGCGATGGCGTTGGGCTGGGGCTCCAGCCACAGGGCCGCATAGAGGGGCAGCAGGGTTTCGGCGACGTAGTCGCGCAGCAGGGCATCGCGCCGGGGGTCGAGTGGGTCGTAGACCTGTGCGTCCAGCGCCGCCTCGGCGGCGTCTTCGTCGATTGGGTCGCCCAGCGCTTTCAGCACGGCGTTCAGGCCCTGGCCGGCCGCCATCGCGTCCAAGTAGGCGTCGGCGTTGCTTGAGCCGTAGCCCAGGTGGCTCAACACCCGGCCCATCACCGGTTGCATACGCTCGCTCAGGGCCGGCACGGCGGCACGCACCTGGTCTGCGCTGGCGCCCAGCTGGAAACGCTCGGAGTGTCGCGCAGCGTAGGGGGCGAGCACCTCGTCGAACAGCCGCGCGCGGGCGGCCGGCTGCGGGAGCTCCACACCCGCCTCAAAGCTGAGGCTGAAATTGACGGCACTGTCCAGCACCATGCGCCCGACCTTCTCGGGGAACAGGCTGGCGTACCAGGCACCCAGCCAGGTGCCGTAGGAATAGCCCAGGTAGTTGAGTTTGTCCTCGCCCAGCACCACACGCATCAGCTCCATGTCGCGCGCGGTGGCGTCGCTGTTGATGTAGGGCGTGAGCGGGTTTTTTCGGCAGGCTTCGGCCAGCTGGGCGCGGTTGTGGTCCAGCGTCTTGAGGTTGTCTGGCGTGCTCCAGCCGCTGACGGTTTCGTCCACCGGCTGCGCCATGGCGTCGCTGTCGCAGGACAGGCGCGTGCTGGCGCCCACGCCGCGCGGGGAGAAGCCGACCATGTCGTAAGCATTCAGCAGGCGCAGTTGCAGTGCGCCCTGCGGCGTTTGGGCGTCGCTGATGCCGAATGCGGCAAACAGGCGCAACGCCAGGCTGAGGCCGTCGGTGCCCGGTCCGCCCGGGTTGAACAGCAGAGCGCCGCGGCGCTGCGCAGGTTCGGCTGAGGCCAGGCGCATCAGGGCGACGCTGACGTCGCCGCGCCCCGGCTGCGACCAGTCCAGTGGCGCGCGCAACTTTGCGCAGCGCAGCCGCTCGCTCGGTTGAAGTTGTTCGAAGGCTGCGCGGGTCTGGTTGCTGATGGCTTCGCCCAGGATCGCGGGGTCGCACGCCGCCCAGTCCAGCGTCTGGGTGCGGTAGCTGGCCAGCGGGTCGGGGGCTTCGTCATCCCCGCCGCCGCAGGCCGTGAGCGCAGCGACCAAAGGGAGCAGCGCCAGGCGCGACAGGTGCGCCAGGCGCGGCAGCAAGTGGTGGTGTGGTTGTGCAAAGAGCATGGTTTGTTTGGGGTAGGTCAATGGTGTGTTCAATGAATGCGGCCAAGTCGCGCCAGCGCGCGCAGCGCCAGGGCTTTTGCGCTGGGCTCGTCGGCGGCCGTGGCGCGGTCCTGTGGCAAGGCCTGCGTGGCGCACGCGGTGTCGCGCGCCGTGGGCGTTTGGCCCAGCAGGTAGCGGCTGACCAGCGGGTCGACGCAGCGATCGTTGTAGGGGTAAACGCCGTGCTGGTAGCTGCCCTGCACGCTCACGCGGCGGGCCTGCGGCAGCTGGGCGAAAAAGCGGTCGGCGCCTTCGGCCGGGGTGGCGCCGTCGTACTGGGCCTGCACGAAGAGCAGGTCCATCGACTGCAGCGGTGCCAGCGCGGGCTTTTGCACGTGCGGGCCGCCCCAGGTGGCGCACACGTTGCGGGCGTTGTCTGCAAAGAACATCGGCGCCTGCTGGGCGATGCCACGCAGCGTGTGGGCCCAGGCGGCGGCGTCGGTGGTGGCGGCCGTGTCGTTGCACAGGGTGGCCCAGTACACCGAAAGGAAGGGACTCAGGCCGGCGTTGCCCGTGGACGGCAGCACCCACGTGGCGCGGTAACGCTGGTAGAGCGTCTTCGCGTACATGCGCAGCACCGCGTCTCGCGTCCCGTTCTGCGCAGCGAACACCTGGGCCTCCAGCGCCTGCTCGACCGCGTCGCTCTGCTCAGGCACTGTGCGGTGCAGCACCTGGTCAAGGCCTTGGGCGGCTGCGACGAAGCTCAGCAAGACGTCGGCGTCGTCAGCGGCGTAAACCACATCGGCCAATTGCTGGGACAGCACCGCCTGCACCCGCGGGCTGAGCGCAGGCATCACGCCACGCACCGCAGCCGCGCTGTCACCCAGCTGGAAGTGCGCCGGGTGCCGCGCGGCGTAAGGCGCCAGCACCTCGTCAAACAGGCGCTGGCGCGCGGGCGCCTGCAGCACCATGACCTGCTCGAAGCTGCTGGTGAAGTCGACCACGCCGTCGAGCACCATGCGCCCGACTTTGTCGGGGAAGAGGCCGGCGTACCAGGCCCCCAGCCAGCTCCCGTACGAATAGCCGACAAAGTTGAGCTTGTCTTCGCCCAGCAGGCCGCGCAGCAGGTCCATGTCACGCGCGTTGGCCTCGCTGTGGACGTGTGGTGCCAGCGGCTGCTGCAGACAGGCTTCGGCGGCCAGACGGTCGTTGGCCGCGGCGCGGGACAGGTTTTCGGGTGTGTCCCAGTCGGCGGCGCTCCAGTCCACCGCCTGCGCGGGCGCACTGCTTTTGCATTCGAGTCGCGTGCCGAGGCCCGTGCCGCGGGGCGCAAAGCCGACCAGGTCGTAGGCGTCGAGCACGCCCTGCTGCGCGCTGGCGGTGCCGTCGGCACTGGCCGCCGCGCTGCGCGCCAGGCCGTCGGCCAGCTTGAGGCTGCCGACCAGCATGCCGTCAGCGCCCGGGCCGCCGGGGTTGGTCAGCAGCGCGCCGCGCCGCGCCTCGGGCCGCGCCGTGGCCAGGCGCGACACGGCCACCACGATGTCGCCGCGCGCCGGGTATTGCCAGTCCAGCGGCGCGCGCATCAGGCTGCAGCGCAGGCGCTCGCCGTACTGCGCCAGCACGGCCTGCATCATCGGCACGAAGCTCTCGCCCAGCGCGTCCTCGGCGCAGGCGGACCACTGCAGGGTTTGCGTGCGGTAGCTGGCCAGCGGGTCGGGCAGCGGGGCGCCGTTGTGGTCATTGCCGCCGCCGCAGGCGACGAGCAGGGCGCCGGCGGTCAGCGCCAGGGTGAGACGAAGCGGGGCGAGCAGGTGTTTCATGGGCGTTGGACAGCGGAGGCGGGCCGGCCGATGGGCGCCCCACGTCGAATGCGGGTGCCGCGTTCGCAAAATTTTCAGACGAAATGCACCTGTGGCCCTAGAACCACCTGCGCAAGCAGCTATCAAAAAAAGAGTAATTCCTGGGTGCCGAACGCAAGGCCCCCGGCGGCGTACCCGGCTGGCTTACTTCTTTTCAACGATGCTGAAGCCTTCGGCGCCGTGGGCGCGGAACCACACCTTTTTGAGCTTGCTCTGAAACAGGCTGCCCTGCGTGATGTCCACGCGCACCTCGGTCTCTGGCATGGGCGCGTCGTGGGTGCCGACGTTGACCACGCTGGTCACATTGGCGCGCACCTTGAGCGAGATGCTGGGCTTGGCGCTGGCCTGGAACACCTCGAAATTGAGCTGCGGCATCCAGCGGCCCGCCAGCGTCTTGTGCGTAGCGTTGTAGTAGCCGTCCAGGCGGAACTGCGTTTCGGCCCAGGTCACGCCGGGGCTGGTGAACTTGACGGTGACGGTGCTCGTCTTGTCTTTGGTGGCGCCGGCGTAGTGCATCGGGTCGGCGTCTTGCTGCGACAGCACGAAGTTCTGCGTGCTTTCGGCGTCCACTACGGGGCGGCTGTTCTTGACGATGTCCCAGGCCACCGACAGCAGCGAGCCCACGCCCTGCATCACCGCCCCGGCGGCGGCGGCGTTCTTGGGCTGCACGGTGGCGGCGGTCTTGCCGACCTCGCCCGCCAAATAGGCGGTGATGAAGGCGGGGAAGAGGGTGGCGTCGGTGGCGGGCGAGGTGGCGACGGCCCAGTCGTGGAAAGCCAGCAGCAAGTGGGCGAAGTCCTGACCACGTGCATTCATGCGGGCCAGAAAGTCCTTCCAGCTCATGCCCTGTGCGGCCAGCGCAGCCAGGAAGTCCTTTTGGTTGGGCACGTAGGCTACGGCGGGCGTGGCGCTGACTTCAGCTGCAGCGGCGGCTTTGGTGGGGCCACAGCGGTTGCGTGCCGGGTTGATGTTGCCGCAGCTGTAGCCTTGCTCGACTTCTTCCTGCACGCTCTGAAAGAACCCGATCAACTGGCCTTCGGCATCTTGCTGGCTCGCAAAGCCGGGCGCGACGTCCAACGTGTCGTAGAACTCGACGTATTCCAGCGGCGTCAGGCCTGAGCGCGACAGGTCGGCCATCACGGTGGGCAGGTCGATGTCGAGGTCGGCGATTTGGTGCAGCACCGCCGCCGGGTCGACCGCTTCGGCGTTCTTGAAGTCCTTGCTCAGCTGAACTCTTTTCATGGCTTCGAACTGGGCCCTAAGCAGCGCCTGAATCTGCGCCTCAAGCTGCGCCGTCACCATCATGTAGCACTCTAATCGGCCCCAGGCGGTGTTTTGGTCGCACGAGTCTTCTATTTGACCGGCCTGTTTGGCTGCTGGCGCATCCGGCAGCGCGAACAGGCTGCCCGGGATTAGCTTGCCGTTGTCGGTGCTGACCACATCCAGCTGATCGGTGATGCCGTAGACGCGAAAGCTTTCGCTGCTGGGCGCCTGATCGCCCACCTGCACGGCGACGGTGTACTGGTCACCGACTTTCAGCGCGCTGGCCTGGGGCGTGACGGATGTATCGCCGTCATCGCCACCGCAGGCGACCAGCGACAGCGCGGTGGCGGCGGCCAGGGCGCTCAGACGGAAAACATGGTGGGCGGGGCGGGCAGCAAGGGACATGGGGCAAAGGACCTAAAAACAGATGAACATTGGGGCAGAGAGGTAATTGGATGTTTTATTGGTGACTTTGCATATCCCTGAAACTGGGTATTTTGCCGCGGTGCACCTGTGCGGAAATTCAGGCTAAAAACGCTTCTGAAGGCAGCCTGCATATGCGCTGGTAGCTTCTGAAAAGATAGCGAAAAGATGGTGCGGCAGTGCCCACGTCAGCCTCGTCCGTTCACCGCAACTGTGGGCGGTGCCCAAAGCGTCGAATTCGAACGCGCGGCTGCTTTCGGTCGTGTTGAAGATGTTTGGTGGGCGGTTCAGAAAGCCATTCACACCCTCACGCGCAGGCCCCGTCTTAGGCTGAACTTGGGCCTTGGCGCTCCACGCGCCGGGGCTCACGGGATACCCGTGCAGCTCAGGGGCCGGCCCCTTGGCCTTGGCCGGTGGGATGCAGATCGCACTGACCTGATCGGCACGCGGCTACTTTCGCTTCACCCTCGCAGCGCCGCCCGCAAATTACCTAGTTTCAGGGATAGGCAGGGCATTCCGTTTTGGTTTCAATCGCCTTGCCATGAACTTCATGGCAAAAGGTGACAGCATGGCGCGGTGGGCCAATTGGTGCGCGGCAGCGCTCGTGGCGGGGGCCATGGCGGGCTGCGGTGGCGACGGCGATCGAGATGGAGGTGCCGCCGTCACGCCCCTCAGTGAGATGCGTCCGGGTGAGAAGTTCGCCACGGAAACACCCTTGCTGGCAGGCGGCAGCCAGGTGAGCCACTATGTGGTCTACGGCGTGACGCCCCAAGGGGCGCTGGTCGACAGCGACCAGCCCGACCTGCTGGCCGGCGAGCGCGTGCCGATTCTCGAGTTCGTCGAGCGGGATGGCCGCCGCTCCGACACGCTGGCTGCCCCGCAGGAGCAGGCAAAGATCCTCGACCCGACCAAGCTCCAGCGGATTCAGGTCGAGTTCTACCAGCAGCTCTGGGACGCGGTGGCCGAGCGCGAAGGCACGCGCGACCCACAGGCCATCCTGGCTGAGATCGACGACCTGGACGGGCGCGTCGTGGACCTCATGGACGACGTGGACGCCTCAGGCGTGACGTTGCCTCAATACCTCGCGTTCTACGACCTGCTGGACGAGATGCCCGCCTTTGCCAACAACGCAAGTGCAGTTGGAGCGCATGGACCGACTGGACTCGGACATCAGGGCTGTGGAGGATGCCATCAAGGCGAACATGGCACGCACCGCCGCCTGGAATCAGGCCCTGGCGCAGAACGGTTGGGACGACCAGCGCTGGCGCACCTACTGTGCATGGCATTTGAACATCGACTGCACGGGGGCCGCCGAGAGCCGTTTTGGGGAGACGATGGCCACCAGGGCCAAGGCGATGATCGACAGCCTGGACTCGATTCTGCAATTGGCGTATCTCCGCATGCAGGACCTGCTCCGACGACGCACTCAGGCCTTGATAGTGAGCCTCAATATCGCCCGGGACCTCCCAGACGCCAGAACCGCCACCATCACGCGCAGCGATTGAGTGCTTGGCCTACCCCCGTGTCTTGACTGCAGGCAGGTCGGGCACGGGATCCAGTCGGGCGTTCCACGCAGCGGCGTTGGGCGCGCGGCCCCAGGGGCGGCGGGATCGAACCGTCGCCCGGCACGAGCGCCGAACCGGCCAGGAACGGAGCTGAAACAGCCGCTCCGCCTGGCGGCGGCGCGGCGGGTCTGATCGACGAGGTTTTGAAGCCTTTTAGGCCTCCAGCCCTTGCAGAGCAGACGCTGCCAGCTATTGAAACAGAAGTTTTGGAAGCCTGAGGCCGCGGCCGGCACCGGTCCTGCGCACTCACCGATGCCGATGCGCGCCGCGCCCGGCTTTTTTGCACCGACCGAGCAGATGACAGACGGGTACGCCGCCAGCGCGCAGGCGTTCGAGACCATTGGAATGGATCGACAGCACGCCCCTTGCCGGCGTCTGCCTTCAGGTACGTCTGAGCTGCCCCTTCACCGCCCCATCGCTCGCGCCACCTCATTGCCTAAATCGATCACCGACATGGCGTAGTAGCTGCTCCAGTTGTAGCGGGTGATGACGTAGAAGTTCTCGGTGCCGGCGATGTATTCGGGCTCGTTGCCGGGCACGGACGGGTCGCCGTTTTGCAGCTCGACCAGCGCCAGCTGGCCCGGGTGGTTGGTGCCGCCGACGGGCAGGGCGCCCAGTTCTACGAAGCGCGCGGGGGTGAAGCTGGGCAGGATATCGGGCGCCAGCAGAGCGTCCATCTGCGCTTCGGGCGACAGGCGAACCGGGTAGTGTGTGGGCAGGCCGGGCTGCCAGCCGTAACCCTTGAAGTAATTGGCGACGGAGCCGATGACGTCGGCTTCACTGCTCCACAAGTCGACGCGGCCGTCGCCGTCGAAGTCGACCGCGTATTTGGTCCAGCTGGAGGGCATGAACTGCGGCAGGCCCATGGCGCCGGCGTAGCTGCCGAAGGGCGCCATCGGGTCCATGCCGGTGCGCTGGCACAGGGTCAGGAACTGTTCCAGCTCGTCCTGGAAGAAGGCCTGACGCGCCTCGGCACGCGGGTGTTGGCGCGGGAAGTCGAAGGTCAGCGTGGCCAGCGCGTCGATGACGCGGATGTTGCCGACGTTGCGGCCGTAGATGGTTTCCACACCGACGATGCCGACGATGATTTCGGGCGGCACGCCGAACTGCGCCTGCGCGCGCGCCAGGTTGGCGACGTTGCGCTGCCAGAAGTCGACCCCCGCGCGGATGCGCACGGCGTCGATGAAGCGGCTGCGGTACACGCGCCAGTTCTTGGCCGTGCCGCGCGCGGGCGGCAGCATCAGCCGCGGCACGTTGCGCAGGAACACGGCCTGGCCAATGGCGCCGCGCACCCACAGCGGGTCCAGCCCGCGGCGCGCGGCCAGGTCGTCGGCGAAACGCATGGCCTCAGGGCGCAGGGCGTAGGGTTCGTCCGGCAGGTCTGCGCTGCGGCGCCTGGAACGATTCTGGGCTGCGGCCCTAGAGGGAACTGCGCCGGCAGCTACCAAAAAAAGAGTGGACAAGGCCAGGCCGGAGAGACCGCGGCGGGACAGACTGCGCATGATCGGGGTCAGGCGGGGCGGGGCCACGCCATTTGCTGGAACTCGCGGCCAAGTGTAGCGAGGCTGGTCGCCGCGCCCTTGCTGCCGGCGGCCGCGTAGCGCTGGCGTTCCAGCGCCTGCAGCCAGCGCAGCAGTTCGGCGCGCAGCGGATCGGCCAGCGCGCTGGCCTCGACGGCGCGCATCAGCTCGCGCGGGGGCGCCTGGGGCGGGGCGCTGACGCCGGCGTCTGCCAGGCGCTGGCGCGCCTTGTGCAGCAGGCGCAGCCACGGGTCGTGCTGGCTGCGTTCCCAGCGCGCCCAGACCATGCCGCCCAACGCAGCGACGATCAGCAGGCCGGCCAGCACCTTGGCCAGGTCTTCCCAGCTGGGATTGGAGATACCCAGCTTTTCCATCAGGTCGAACTGGCGGCTTTGCGTGTAGTTCAGCACCCACTGGTTCCAGCGGTTGTTGACCGCCTCCCAGGTGGCGCGCAGCTGGGCCAGCAGCGTCGGGCTGAGCGTGCCCAGCGCGCCGGCGACCATGCCGTCGGGCGCGCGCAGGCGCTGGAACTGGCCGACGCGCCCGGGGGACACGGCGCCTGTCGGGTCGACGCGCACCCAGCCGCGCTCGGCCGTCCAGACCTCTGCCCAGGCGTGGGCGTCGGCGTTGCGCACGGTCCAGTAGCCGTCGACGTTGTTCATCTCGCCGCCCTGAAAGCCGGTGACGATGCGGGCCGGCACGCCGGCGCCGCGCATCAGCACGACGAAGGCCGAAGAAATGTGTTCGCAAAACCCGGCCTTGGTGTCGAACCAGAATTCGTCCGCCGTTTCGCGGCCGGCCACGCCGGGCTCCAGCGTGTATTCGTAGCCGCCGGTGCGCAGGCGCTCCAGCGCGGCGCGCACGTAGGCCATGGCGTCGGCATCACCCAGGCGCGCACGCAGATCGTCGGCCATGGCTTGCGTGCGCGGGTTGAAGCCGCTGGGCAGGCGCAGGTATTCGCGCATGTCGGCCGGGCGGCCATCCCAGCGCTTCAGGCCGTATTGGAAGTCGGCATAACTTTCAGTGCGGTAGCGCAGCAGGTCGGTGATGGGGCGGTAGGCCAGCCACTGCATGTCGGCCGTCATGCGGGCGCGCTGGTTGCCGGGCAATTCGGGCGCCTTGGGCGCGACGTCCAGCGTCAGCAGCCAGGGTTGCTGGCTGGGCTCGATCGTCATCTGGTAGCGGATCGGCTCGCCGCTGACCTGCAGGTCGCCCGGGCCGGGGGCGATGGTGGCGGCCATGCCGTCGGCGGTGCCGTTGGCCGTCCAGTTGCGGCCGTCGAAGTGGCTGAGCACCGGGCCGCGGAAGTACAGCTGGCTTTGCACCGGCGGGGCGCCGTCAAACTTAACGCGCGCGGCCACGCGCTCGTCCAGCGCCAGCTTGGCCATGGCGCCCACTTCCATCTGCGACGACAGGCCGCTCTTGCCCGTGAGAGCGTCGCTGGGCAGACCCCACAGCGGCGCAAAGCGCGGGAAGAAGACGAACAGCGCCAGCATCACCGGCGCGCCGGCCAGCGCCATCTTGCCGGCCATCAGCGCCGATTCGCGCAGGCTGGGCTGGCCCACCGGGCGGTGCGCGTTGATGAGTGCCGTCAGCAGGCCGAGCAGGGCGATCACCATCGCCGCGGCCGTCAACAGCGACTGCGAATAGAAGAAGTTGGTGAGCATCGCGAAGAAGCCCAGGAAAAACACCACCAGCGCGTCGCGCCGCGCGCGCAGCTCCAGCGTCTTGAGCGCCAGCAGCACGACCACCAGCGTGACGCCCGCGTCACGCCCCAGCAGCGTGCGGTGCGACGCCCAAGTCGCCACCAGCGTGACGACCAGCAGCCCGGCCAGCCACCAGCGCGAAGGAAGCGGTTTGTTCTGCAGCGCCAGCCAGCCGCGCCACACCAGCACGCCAGCCGCCAAGCCGACGCACCAGGTCGGCAAATGCGCGATTTGCGGCAGGATGACCCAGCCGATCACGACCAGCAGAAACAGCGTGTCGCGCGTGTCGCGCGGCAGGTGCTGCAGGCGCGCCAAGAAGGACGGGCGGCGCGCTCTGGCGCCAGCGGCAGGAGCGTTCAGCATGTGGCCAGCACCTCCAGGCAGCGCAGGCGGTGCGCGGCGCCGTGCGCTGGGGCGATTTCGATGCCGGGCACGCGCAGGCCGTAGTCTAGGTCCTGCGCGTCAGCCGCCAGCACCCAGGCCGTCAGGCGCGACAGGCGCGCTTCCACGTCCAGCGAACCGGCCCGGGCAAAGTCCAGCCACAGCTCCTGCCGCTGCATGTGCTGCGTGTCGCGCGACACCAGTTCGCCCGACTTGGCGAACTTCTTCCACACGATCAGCTTCATCGGGTCGCCGCGCTGGTAGGCGCGCACGCCGTCGAATTCACCGGTGCTGCGCGCGTTGCCGGCCACGCCCGTGCCGGCGCGCGGCTCGCCCGGCGGCAGCGGCGGCGGCAGCGCTTCGGGTTGGGGATAGACGAGGATCTGCGAGGCCGGCCGCCACACCGTCCAGACGCGGAAGGTGCCCAGCGGGAAGCGCGTCTCCGCCCGGATCAGCGGCACCGGGTGCAGGCCGCGGCGCGGCGGCTGAAAGCTGATTTGCACCGTGCTTTGGCCGCCCGCCGGCACATCGGCCCAGGACCAAGCGTCGTTGTCCAGAAGCGCCACGCCAATGGCGTAGCGCGGCGTGCGCCGGGCGTTGATCAGCCGCACGTCCAGCGTGGCCAGCGCGCCGGCGAACAGCGGTTGCGGCGGCACCAATTGCACGGTCAGCCCACGCAAGGTGCTGTGGCTGACGACCATGCCGGCGGCGGCGCAGCCGGCCAGCAGGAAGGTCAGGAGATAGCCCAGGTTGAGCTGGTAGTTGATGGAGCCGATCAACAGCACGACAAGGGTGGATGCCAGCATCCACCCCGCCCGCGTGGGCAGGATGTAGACGCAGCGCTGCGTCAGCGTGCGCGTGTCCAGCGCCGGGATGCGCTGGTGCCACCAGGCCTGCACCCGCCGCCGCGCCTTGGCGCGCCAGGCCCACCAGGGGAGGGGGAGTGCTTCGGGTTTCATAGCTGGTGGCGCAGGTGGCTGTAGGGCCGGGAGACGGTTTCTTTTGAATGGTGCGGCGCGTGCCTGGCTGGCGTGAGAGGCCGGGACGTGCGCCCGGCGGCAAAAGAAGCCGACCCCACTGGACGTGTCCCCTTCGCTGCGCTGCGGGGCAACCTGCGATGCTCGATCGGGCGGTGGCGCTGCAGAACTCGCTTTGCTGCTGCGCAGCGCCGCTCAGACAACTGCAGCGAGTCAGAGCACAAAGCGCGGTCATCCTTCGGTGCCCGCGCCCACCGCCCGCTCTGCGCTTCTCGGCACGTCCACAGGGGAGTGAAGACGAGTCGGGGCATCGCTGCGCTCGGCCCTGGGGACCCAAGGGCCGAGCGCAGCGATGGCCTGTGTGGCTGTTCAACACCCCTTGAGGCTGCGCCTGCGGTGCGGTTCTGGCGGGGTGGCGGCTGCAGCGCAGCATGCAGCCGCTTCGTGCTCTGACTGGCCGCGGCTGTTTGAACGGAGCGCTCAAAGAGCGCGCAGTGAGTTCTGCGGCCCACCCCGACAGAGCCGCGACGCAGGTTTGCCCCTGCCCACCGCGCAGGGGTCGCAGACGTGGGGTCGCCTTTCTTTTGGGTACTTCTCTTTGGCGAAGCAAAGAAAAGTACCTCGGCCGCCGGGCCGAGACCCGGCCAGCGACCTTTGACCATGGCCCCCAAAACTACCAATTGCATAGCTGACCGCGCAATCTCCATAAGGGCCAGAGCCGTATTCCTCTCAAAAAATTCCCCGCTGCAACGCGAAGATCAAGGCAGCGGCACCGCATCAATCATCGCCCGCACCTGCTCCACCGCGCCACGCCCGGCATCGCTCACCGGCACCATGCGGTGCGCCACGCACTGCGGCAGGATGGCTTGCACGTCGTCGGGGGCGACGTAATCGCGCCCGGCGATCAGGGCCTGGGCGCGCGCGGCGCGCATCAGGGCGATGCCGGCGCGTGGCGACAGGCCTTGCAGGAACCACCGGCCGTTGCGCGTGGCGGCGATCAAATCCTGCACGTAGTCCAGCAGCGGCGGCGCGACGTGCACGGCGCCCACGGCGTGTTGCAGTGCCGTCAAATCCTGCACCGACAGCACGGCTGGCAACGTCTCCAGCATGTCGCGGCGGCCGTTGCCCGACAGCAGCTCGCGTTCGGCACTGCGCTCGGGATAGCCCAGGCTGATGCGCATCAGAAATCGGTCCAGCTGCGATTCGGGCAGGGCGTAGGTACCCAGCTGGTCGTGCGGGTTCTGGGTGGCGATCACGAAAAAGGGCCAGGGCAGGGGGCGGGTTTCGCCTTCCACGGTGACCTGCTTTTCTTCCATCGCCTCCAGCAGCGCGCTTTGCGTCTTGGGGCTGGCGCGGTTGATCTCGTCGGCGAGCAGCACCTGGGCGAAGACGGGGCCGGGGTGGAACACGAAGCGCTCCTGCCCGCGGTCGTACACCGACACACCGGACAGGTCGCTGGGCATCAGGTCGGCGGTGAATTGCACCCGCGAAAACTGCAGCCCGAAGGTGCGCGCCAGGGCGTGCGCCAGCGTGGTTTTGCCGACGCCCGGCACATCCTCGATCAGCAGGTGGCCGCCGGCCAGCAGGCAGGCCACGCCGTCCTGCACCTGGGTCGATTTGCCTACCATCACCGTGTTAAGCTGATCCAGAACGGTCTTGATTTTCTGTGTCACGTTCATGCAAGGAAGGTAACGGATATTCGATACCGTATGGCGAAACAGGAGACAAGCGTGGGGAAAACCGGGTATTTCACACATCCCGATTGCCGCAAGCATGACATGGGTGCGGGGCACCCGGAATGCCCGCAGCGGCTGGACGCGATCGAGGACCGTTTGCTGATCACCGGCGTGGCCGACGCGCTGGACCGGCGCGAACCCACCCCCGCCGCCATGGGCGAATTGCTGCTGGGGCACGGCCGCCGCCACGTCGCCGCGCTGCGCGGGTTGAACGACATTCTGATCGAAGAGATGCAGGCCGGTGGCCCCGACCACTATTCGCTGGACACCGACACGTCCATGAACCAGCACACTTACCGCGCGGCCCTGCTGTCGGCGGGCGCGGCCATCGACGCGGTCGACGCGGTGATGACCGGCGAGCTGGAAAACGCCTTCTGCTGCACCCGCCCGCCCGGCCACCATGCCACACGCAACCAGGCCATGGGCTTCTGCTTTTTCAGCAACGTGGCGGTGGCCGCCAAGTACGCGTGCGAGCGCCACGGCGTCAAGCGCGTGGCCATCGTCGACTTCGACGTGCACCACGGCAACGGCACGGAAGACATCGTCGCCGGCGACGAGCGCATCCTGATGGTCAGCTTCTTCCAGCACCCGTTCTACCCGGAAGGCGGCTCCACCAGGACCGACAACAACCTGGTCAACCTGCCGGTGCCGGCCTACACCAAGGGCATGGACATCCGCGAGTTGGTCGAGATGATGTGGATACCGCGCCTGGAAGCCCACCAGCCCGAACTGATCCTGGTCAGCGCCGGCTTTGACGCCCACCGCGAAGACGACATGGGTCAGCTCGGCCTGAACGACCAGGACTACGCCTGGATGACGCAGCGCATCAAGGACATTGCCCAGCGCTTTGCCAAGGGCCGCATCGTCAGCTGCCTGGAGGGCGGCTACAACCTGAACGCCCTGGCGCGCAGCGTGGAAGCGCACGTACGCGTGCTGGCCGACGTCTGACGGCTGGGCTGGTCGATTTCAAGGAAAATTGGCCTCAAGCCCTACAACCATCAGCGCAAGCAGCTACTGAAATCATAGTCATCAGGCGCCGACTGGGCCAGGTAGAAAACACCGTCTGACCCGCCGTTGGTGTACCCGCTACCCGTTTTGCCACGATGAACACAGCCACTCCTGCCGACACCGAACTGCCCGTGCGCCACGAGAGCGACGCCCGTGGCGTGCACCGCCTCACGCTGGCGCAGCCCAAGGCCTTCAACGTGCTGAGCGAAGCCGCGCTGGCCGAGCTGCAGCGCCAGCTGGACGCCATCGCCGGCGACGAGGGCGCGCGCGTGCTGGTCATTGCGGCTGAGGGCAAAGCCTTTTGCGCCGGGCACGACCTGAAGCAGATGAAGGCCCACCCGCAGTTGGACTATTACCAGCGCCTGTTCGCCCAGTGCAGCAAGATGATGCTGTCGATCCAGAAACTGCCGGTGCCGGTGATCGCCCGTGTGCAGGGCCTGGCCACCGCGGCCGGCTGCCAGCTGGTGGCGCAGTGCGACCTGGCGGTGGCGGTGGACAGCGCGCGTTTTGGCGTGAACGGCATCGACGTCGGCCTGTTCTGCGCCACGCCCAGTGTGCCGCTGGTGCGCAACATGGGCGCCAAGCAGGCCATGGAAATGCTGCTGACCGGCGGCTTTATCAGCGCGCAGGAAGCGCAGCAGCGCGGCCTGGTCAACCATGTCGTGCCGGAGGCCGAACTGGACGTTGCAGTCGATCGGCTGGTCAACGCCATCCTGACCAAGCCGCGCCAGTCCGTGGCCATGGGCAAGCAGCTGTTCTACCAGCAGCGTGAACTGGGCATGGAAGCGGCCTACCAGCTGGCTGGCCAGAGCATGGCCTGCAACATGGTGCTGGACGTGGCGCAGGAAGGCGTGCAGGCCTTCATCGAGAAACGCGAGCCATCGTGGCGGACGCCCCGTCCCTGAGCGAAGCCGGTGCGCGACTGACGCGCAGCGCCGGCCTGCGCATCGACGACTGGGAGGCTTGGTGGGCCGCCGTGACCCAGCCGACAGCGCTGGCCGCCATCGTGGCGATCGTGGTCAGCGGCGTGCTGGCCTGGTTCCTGTCGCGCGCGGGAGCGCGCCGATGGCACAAGCTGCCACCCAACAAGTCGATCATTTTTGGCAATCACGGCTACGACGGCGCCCTGTTTCCCGCGCTGTGGCTGATGTTGGCCGTGGCCGGGCGACAGATCCTGCTGGCCATGGCGTTGCCGATCCCGCTGTTTCGGGTGGCGCTGCCGGCGCTGATCGCGCTGCTGGTGATCCGTCTGGGCGCGCGCGTGCTGCGCTCGGCCTTCCCGGACGCGCAGGGCGTCAGCGTACTGGAGCGCTCGCTGTCCTGGGGCATCTGGATCATTGCCGTGCTCTGGATCAGCGGCCTGTTGCCGGTGCTGCTGGAAGAGTCGGAAACGGTGCGCTGGAAAGTGGGCGGGGTGTCGTTGACGTTGCGCGCGATCATCGAAGGCAGCGTCAACGTCGGCGTGGCCCTGTTGCTGGCGCTGTGGCTGTCGTCCGCCATCGAATCCCGCCTGCTGCGCCACGCGGTGGGCGAGCACCTGTCGATGCGCAAGATGGTGGCCAACGGCTTGCGCGCCATTTTGATGTTCATCGCGGTGCTGGTGTCGCTGTCGGCGGTGGGGATCGACCTGACGGCGCTGTCGGTGCTGGGCGGCGCCATTGGCGTGGGCATCGGCCTGGGCCTGCAGAAGCTGGCGTCCAACTACGTGTCGGGCTACGTGGTGCTGGCCGAGCGCGCCATCCGCATTGGCGACATCGTGCGGGTGGACGGGTTTGAGGGGCAGGTCAGCGACATTCGGGCGCGCTACACCGTGATCCGCGGCTCCACCGGGCGCGAATCCATCGTGCCCAACGAGATGATGGTGACGCAGCGCATCGAAAACCTGTCCCTGGCCGACCGCCGCGTGTGGCAGTCGACCGTAGTCGGCGTGGGTTACGACAGCGACGTGGAGCTGGTCAAGAAGCTGCTGCGCGACGCCGCTTTCAGTTGCGAGCGCGTCATGCGCCAACCGCCACCGTCCGCCATGCTGACGGCGTTCGGCGCGGATGCGCTGGAATTCACCGTGGGTTACTGGATGAACGAGCCTGAGGCCGGCCAGCTGGGCCTGCGCTCGGAGGTCAACACCGCCATCCTGGCCGCCTTGCGCGCCAACAACGTCGATATCCCGTTCCCGCAGCGCGTGGTCCACACGGCGGCGTCGACCACCCCCGCACCGGCAGCCCGCCCAGAGGGAGAGGGGGAAGGATCGGCGACGGGGCCCCTATAATTTTTTTGCTCAGCCGGACTGCACGCGGGCCGCCCAGGCCTGTGCCGGCCGCGACCTTGGCAGGTGCTGCGGTGCACTAGAATCATTTTTGACCCCGCCGGCGGCCAGGCCGCCAGGTGTGGGAGCCGTTTACAACAGGAGATCCAGGAATGAAAGCACTCGTCGCGGTCAAGCGCGTGGTGGACTACAACGTCAAGGTGCGCGTGAAGTCCGACGGAACTGGCGTGGACATCGCCAACGTCAAGATGAGCATGAACCCCTTTGACGAAATCGCCGTCGAAGAGGCCGTCCGTCTGAAGGAAAAAGGTGTCGTTACCGAAATCATCGCCGTCTCCTGCGGCCCCACGCAAGCGCAGGAAACCCTGCGCACCGCCATGGCCATCGGCGCCGACCGCGGCATTCTGGTCGAAACCAGCGAAGAGCTGCAGCCCCTGGCCGTCGCCAAGCTGCTCAAAGCCCTGGTCGACAAGGAACAGCCCCAACTGATCATCCTGGGCAAGCAGGCCATCGACGACGACGCCAACCAGACCGGCCAGATGCTGGCCGCGCTGGCCGACCTTCCGCAGGCGACTTTCGCCAGCAAGGTCGAAGTCGAGGGCGACAAGGCCAAGGTCACGCGCGAAGTCGACGGCGGCCTGGAAACCCTGTCCATCAGCCTGCCTGCCGTCATCACGACCGACCTGCGCCTGAATGAGCCGCGCTACGTCACGCTGCCCAACATCATGAAGGCCAAGAAAAAGCAGCTGGACACCGTCAAGCCCGAGGACCTGGGCGTTGATGCCAAGCCGCGCCTGAAGACCCTCAAAGTGGCCGAGCCGCCCAAGCGCGGGGCCGGCATCAAGGTGCCGGATGTCGCCACCCTGGTCGACAAGCTGAAAAACGAAGCGAAGGTCATCTGACCCCCTGAGTCGGCCTTACGGCCGCCTTCCCCCAGGGGACGAACCCAGCAGCCTGGCCAAGCCAGCTCCGCAGGTTCCCTGGGCAAGGCAGGTCTGCCCACAGAAATTCCGAGGACACAAACCATGACTGCACTCGTCATCGCCGAACACGACAACGCCGCCATCAAGGGCGCAACCCTCAACACCGTCACCGCCGCCGCTGCCTGCGGTGGCGACGTCCACGTGCTGGTGGCCGGCAGCAACGCCGCCGCCGCGGCCCAGGCCGCCGCGCAAATCGCGGGCGTGGCCAAGGTGCTGCACGCCGACAGCGAAGCCTTCGCCCACGGCCTGGCCGAAAATGTGGCCGCCCAGGTGCTGGCGCTGGCCGGCAACTACAGCCACATCCTGTTCCCGGCCACCGCCAGCGGCAAGAACATCGCCCCGCGCGTGGCCGCCAAGCTGGACGTGGCCCAGATCAGCGATATCACCAAGGTCGACAGCCCCGACACCTTCGAGCGCCCGATCTACGCCGGCAACGCCATCGCCACCGTGCAAAGTGCCGACGGCACCAAGGTCATCACCGTGCGCACCACCGGCTTTGACGCCGCGCCCGCCACGGGTGGCAGCGCCGCCGTCGAAACCGTCACCGCCACCGCCGACAGTGGCAAGAGCAGCTTCGTCGGCGCCGAGATCGCCAAGAACGACCGTCCTGAGCTGACCGCCGCCAAGATCGTCGTCTCCGGTGGTCGTGCCCTGGGCAGCGCCGAGAAGTTCAACGAAGTGATGACGCCGCTGGCCGACAAGCTGGGCGCCGCCATCGGTGCCAGCCGCGCCGCGGTGGACGCGGGCTATGCACCCAACGACCTGCAGGTCGGCCAGACCGGCAAGATCGTCGCGCCGCAGCTGTACATCGCCGCCGGCATCTCCGGCGCCATCCAGCACCTGGCCGGCATGAAGGACTCCAAGGTGATCGTGGCGATCAACAAGGACCCGGAAGCGCCGATCTTCAGCGTGGCCGACTACGGCCTCGAGGCCGATTTGTTCCAGGCCGTGCCGGAGCTGGTCAAGGCGCTGTAAGCGCCGCGCCCTGTAATCGACGGAGTTGCTCTACTTAGGAGAGCGCTCCACGCAAGGGCATCGCGCGCGATGCCCTTTTTCACGTCATACCCGCCCGTTTTCAGGAGTCAGCCCATGAGCTACCAAGCCCCCGTCAAGGACATGCTGTTCAACATCGAGCACCTGGCCCGCATCGAAGAAGTGGCCAAGATGCCCGGTTTCGAGGACGCGGGCCTGGAGACCGCGCAGGCGGTGCTGGAAGAGTGCGCCAAGTTCAACGAAGGCGTGGTCGCACCGCTGAACGTGCCGGGCGACTTGAACCCGTCCAGCCTGAAGGACCACGTGGTCACCACCACGCCGGGCTTCAAGGCGGCCTTCAAACAGTTCGCCGAAGGCGGCTGGCAAGGCCTGCAGCACCCGACGGACTTCGGCGGCCAGGGGCTGCCCAAGGCGATCGGCGCGGCCTGCATCGAGATGCTCAACAGCGCCAACCTGAGCTTTGCCCTGTGCCCGCTGCTGACCGATGGCGCCATCGAGGCGCTGCTGACCGCCGGCAGCGACGAACTGAAGGCCACCTACCTCGAGAAACTGGTGTCGGGCGAATGGACCGGCACCATGAACCTGACCGAGCCGCAGGCCGGCTCCGACCTGGCGCTGGTGCGCACCAAGGCCGAGCCGCAGCCCGACGGCACCTACAAGGTCTTCGGCACCAAGATCTTCATCACCTACGGTGAGCACGACATGGCGGACAACATCGTCCACCTGGTGCTGGCGCGCGTGGCTGGCGCGCCCGAGGGAGTAAAGGGCATCAGCCTGTTCGTCGTACCCAAGTTTGTTCTGAAGGACGACGGCGCCTTGGGCGACCGCAACGACGTGTACTGCGTCAGCATCGAACACAAGATGGGCATCAAGGCATCGCCCACGGCCGTGCTGCAGTTTGGCGACCACGGCGGCGCCACCGGCTACCTGGTGGGCGAAGAAAACCGCGGGCTGGAATACATGTTCATCATGATGAACTCGGCCCGCTACGCGGTGGGCGTGCAGGGCATCGCCATCGCCGAGCGCGCCTACCAACACGCGCTGGCCTACGCCAAGGAGCGTGTGCAAAGCCGCCCGGTGGACGGCAGCGTGAAGGGCGCCGCCACCATCATCCACCACCCCGACGTGCGCCGCATGCTGATGACCATGCGCGCGCTGACCGAAGGCTGCCGCGCCATGGCGCTGACCGCCGCCGCCGCCTACGACGCTGCGCACCACCACCCGGACGCCGAGGTGCGCAAGCAAAACCAGGCCTTCTACGAATTCATGGTGCCGCTGGTCAAGGGCTACAGCACCGAAATGAGCCTGGAAGTGACCGACCTGGGCGTGCAGGTGCACGGCGGCATGGGCTTTATCGAGGAAACCGGCGCCGCCCAGTACTACCGCGACGCCAAGATCCTGACCATTTACGAAGGCACGACCGCCATCCAGGCCAACGACCTGGTCGGCCGCAAGACCGCGCGCGATGGTGCGCAGGGCGCCAAGGCCATCGCCGAGCAGATCGCCGCGACCGAAAAGGCCCTGACCGCGTCCGGCACCGACAACGCCAAGGCCGTGGCCCAACGCCTGGCCGCCGCGCGCCAGGCCTTCGTCGATTCGGCCGAGTACATCGCCGCCCAGTCCAAGAGCGACCCCAACGCCGCCTACGCGGGGAGCGTGCCCTACCTGCTGCTGGCCGGCAACCTGGTCGCCGGCTGGCAACTGGGCCGTGCGCTGCTGGTGGCCGAAGCCGCCGGCGACGATGCCTTCATGAAGGCCAAGGCCGTGACCGCGCGCTTCTACGCCGACCACATCCTGACGCGCGCCCCTGGCCTGCGCGACGCCATCGTCGAAGGCGCGGCCAGCGTCACCGCGCTGGCGCCCGAGGCGTTCTGACGCTCGCGCTTCATCGGTTGATTGCTATCTTTACCGTAGCTGCCTGCGCAGATGGGCGTAGGGCTGCGGCCTGATTTCTTTCAAATTCCCCAATTCACGTTCCTGAAAGAGCCTGCGCATGTCCAAGTTGCCCCCGGTGCTCCAGCGCCTGAAGTTTCCCGTCATCGGATCGCCCCTGTTCATCGTCAGCAACCCAAAGCTGGTGATCGCGCAGTGCACGTCGGGCGTGGTCGGCTCCATGCCGGCGCTCAACGCTCGCCCGGCCTCGCAGGTGGAAGAGTGGCTGGCCGAAATCACCGAAGCCCTGGCCGCCTGGGACAAGGCGAACCCCGACAACCCGGCCGCGCCCTTTGCCATCAACCAGATCGTGCACAAGAGCAACGACCGGCTGGAGCACGACATGCAGCTGTGCGCCAAGTACAAGGTGCCGATCATCATCACCAGCCTGGGCGCGCGTGAAGACGTCAACCAGGCCGTGCACAGCTGGGGTGGTGTGGTGCTGCACGACGTGATCAACAACGTGTTTGCCCGCAAGGCGATCGAGAAGGGCGCCGACGGCCTGATCCCGGTCGCGGCTGGCGCCGGCGGCCACGCCAGCGTGAAGAGCCCCTTCGCCATGATCCAGGAGATCCGCGAGTGGTTTGACGGCCCGGTGGCGCTGTCGGGCGCCATCGCCAGCGGCGGCGCCATCCTGGCCGCGCAGGCCATGGGCGCCGACTTCGCCTACATCGGCTCAGCCTTCATCGCCACCGAAGAGGCGAGGGCGGTGGAAGGCTACAAGCAGATGATCGTCGACTGCAATTCCGACGACATCGTCTACAGCAACTTCTACACCGGCGTGCACGGCAACTACCTCAAGGGCAGCATCCGCAACGCCGGCATGGACCCGGACAACCTGCCCGAGAGTGACCCCAGCAAGATGAACTTTGGCGGCGACAGCACCGCCAAGGCCTGGAAGGACATCTGGGGCTGTGGCCAGGGCATCGGCGCCGTGAAGGAGGTGATGCCGGCGGCCGAGCTGATCGCGCGGCTGAAGCGCGAGTACGCCGAAGCGCGGGCGCGGCTGGCGCTGTAGCGTCTGTCGGTCTCACTGGGTCCTGGCGTACCGGGGCGCCTTGAGAACCTGCTCAGCTTGAGCAGGTTTTTTTGTTTCTGGGGTGCGAAATACCCAGTTTCAGGGATATGCAAATTGACACGAAAAACCTCCAATCAAGGCGGGTCCTCTCTGTGACCGAAGTCGAACCGGGCCAGCAGGTCAGTTGGGCGGCGAGCAGGGCGAGCCACTAACCAACGATCTTAAAAAGGAGTTCCCGTGCGCCATTCCGCCAACAAACATGCCAAAACCCGCACCGCCCTGGCTGTCACCAGCCTGCTGCTGGCCGCCTGCGGCGGCGGCGATGACGACCGCACCGACGCGTCTGCGCAGCGCGCGGGCGACACGCTGACCACCACCATGATGGTGGACGACAAACTGGTCATGGAACGCGACGACGTGCTGTATGCCGTGTCGGCCAAGGGCGAATTGGTGTCGGCCGAAGACGCCAGCACCGTACCTGGGACCCTGATCCCGATCACCGAATCGCTGAAGGTGTACGACAGCAACCTGGTCTCTGCGTCAGCGGCGCAGCAGATCGACCCAGCGATTGCCAAGGCCTTCTACACCGAGCTCTGGAACGCGCTGAAGCAGCGCCACGGGCTGGAAGCTACTGCGTCGATGTTGGTCGACGCCATCGACGACTTCGATCAGATGGTTCCGAAGATCTACGCCGCCTACCAGCACAGCGGAATGAGCATGGCCAGCTTCGTTGATTTCTACGAAACGCTGGACGATGTGCCCTTTTTTGCGGCCCAGGAAGAGGCCGAGCGGCAAGTCAGCACTTTCGTGGAGGCTGCGGGCACCAACGAAGCCGGTCTATTGGCTGCAGTGCAGGCCAACGGCCTGAGTTGGCGCGTTTTTTTGGACACTATGGCAGGGCGTCAGCACACGTTCAACGACATGCGCGTGGCCTACAGCAGCGCGCAAGCAGGGACGTCGATGACCGCCTTCGTCGCAGGCTATGTGAGCGGAGCGGGCACCAAGGCGGCGGCAGGCACCAACCAATACGATCTGGCGATCCATGCCTCCAAGATGCTGTGGGACATCATCAAGGACGGCGCGCCGCAAACCGACGTGGGAGGCGCCAAGACCTCGGTGCTGGCGGTGGCCGACAAGAACCCGCTGAACTACGGCAACGCCCAGCGCGGCCAATCGGTGTCGGTGCGTTTCCAGCGTGGCGACAAGTGGTGGCACACCCACCAGTTCATCGCGAAATTCAACGTGGTGGCGTACCACAGTGCCCGGCACCCCAATTTTGGTGGCGCCTGGTTGCCCACGGTCTACTTCAACGTAGAAGATGCTTCGGCCAAAGGGGTGGGCGCCAAGCTCAACGTGGATGCGGAGATCAGCACCCTTGCCAATGCTGGCCCTGCAAACGCGCCGGTGCCGCAGTTTGACGTGGTCACCACCATCCGTACCAAGGGCGCCGCGATCAAGAACATGTATGAGACCTCGACCTTCGTCGTATCGGGGAATAAGGCGCCAACGCTGGCCAAAGCGGTGAAATGAGATCGGCTGTCCTTTGCCAATGAACCAGGAGCCATTGGTGCAGATTCGTAACGGCTGGGTGAGGACACGGCCGTAGCGATCTGCACAGCTTGGCGATAGACCTGCCTGGGCGCCGAAAGGTGCACTCTATTTTTGCGAGCTTAATCGTGCCGTGGCCCTGTATGGTGCTGCGCAGCCAGCTCCTGTTTGAATAGCAAAAAGCCCGCCGGCGAATGCCGGGCGGGCTTTTTTGTTGGGCAAGTAGGCAGACGTTAGGCGGTGGCCGGCGCTGGGGCTGCCACTGAAGCCACGGCTTACCAGTGCGCGTGCTGCCGTTCGCCGGCCAGCGCGGGTTCGCGCTTGGCGGCGGCCGTCTTGGTGCGCTTGGCGGCCGCACGGGTGCGGCGGGGCGCTGCGGGTTTGGCCTGCTCCACGCGTTGGCGGATGTGGGCCAGGGCCTCTTCCACCTGATCGATCAGGATCAGGCACAGGTCGCCCTTGTTCAGGCGCTCCAGCGCGTGGTCGATGGCGGTGAATTCGCCGTGGATCTCCTCGACGTGGCGGGCGCGGGTGGCGCCCTTCAGGCCGTCGCGCAGCAGGCCCAGCACTTCGCCGTCGGCGCGGCCGCGCTGGCAGGCGTCCTGGTAGAGGATGACGTCGTCGAACGCCGCGCCCAGGATGCGGGTCTGCGCGGTGATGTCCTCGTCACGGCGGTCGCCGGCGCCGCTGATGACGACCGAGCGGCGCACCGAGGGCATGTTTTCCACGCCACCGACCAGGGCGGCAATGGCGTCCGGGTTGTGACCGTAGTCGGCGATCAGCGTCGCGCCGCGGTAGTCGAACACGTTGAAGCGGCCGGGCACGCCGTGCAAGTCGCTGATGAAGCTGGCCAGGCCTTTCTGGATGGCGTCCCAAGACACGTTCACGGCCCAGGCGGCGGCGACCGAAGCCATGGCGTTCTCGACCTGGAAGCCCAGTTGGCCCTGGCGGGTCAGCGGCACACGGGACAGCGGCAAGCGCTTGATAAAGCCGCCTTCGGCGCAGACGATGTCGCCACGGTCCACGTAGACCACACGCCTGCCCTGGGCGCGGTGGGTTTCGATGACCGGGTGGTTGCCGTCCTGGGCAAAGAAGGTGACCTTGCCCGGGCAGTGCGGCGCCATGCGGGCGACGGCCGGGTCGGCGGCGTTCAGCACGGCGGTGCCGGTGGGCGCCACGTTCAGCACGATCACGCGCTTGAGCACCAGCAGGTCTTCCAGCGTGGTGATGTAGTTCAGGCCCAGGTGGTCGCCAGCGCCCAGGTTGGTGACGATCGCCACGTCGCACTGGTCAAAGGCCAGGCCTTCGCGCAACAGACCGCCGCGGGCGGTTTCCAGCACGGCAGCGTCCACGTCGGGATGGGCCAGCACGTTGCGCGCGCTGCGCGGGCCGGAGCAGTCGCCCGAATCGATCTGGCGGCCGTTGACGTACACGCCGTCGGTGTTGGTCATACCGACGCGCAGGCCCTGGGCCTTAAACAGGTGGGCGGTCAGGCGCACCGTGGTGGTCTTGCCGTTGGTGCCGGTGACGGCGACCACGGGCACGCGGCCGTTGCCACCGTTCGGGTACATCAGGTCCATCACCGCGCCGCCGACGTCGCGGCCTTTGCCGAACGACGGGCTGAGGTGCATGCGCAGGCCAGGCGCCGCATTGACTTCAACGATGCCGCCGTTTTGCGCTTCCAGCGGCTTGATGACGGTTTCGCACACCACGTCGACGCCGCAAATGTCCAGGCCGACGGTCTGGGCGGCTTCGATGGCGCGGGCGGCCACTTCAGGGTGGACGCTGTCGGTCACGTCGGTGGCGGTGCCACCGGTCGAGAGGTTGGCGTTGTTGCGCAGCACGACGCGCTGGCCCAGCTCGGGCACCGAATCGGGCGTCAAACCCTGGGCGGCGAGACGGGCTTCGGCGATCGTGTCGATGCGGATCTTGGTGAGGGAAGTGCCGTGGCCTTCGCCGCGGCGGGGGTCCTTGTTGACCTCGGCCACCAGTTCACGCACCGTCAGTTGGCCATCACCGATGACCAGCGGCGGGTCGCGACGCGCGGCGGCCACCAGACGGTTGCCGACCACCAGCAGGCGGAAGTCGTGACCGGGCAGGAAGCGCTCGACCATCACCACGCCGTATTTGGCGGCGGCTTCGTAGGCAATCTCGAAATGGGCGCGGTCGGTGATGCCGACGGTGACACCCTTGCCCTGGTTGCCGTCCTGCGGCTTGACCACCACCGGGAAGCCGATCTCCTGTGCGACGGCCCAGCCGTCTTCCAGCGCGGTCACCGGGCTGCCCAGCGGCACCGGCACGCCGGCCGAGTGCAGGAGCTTCTTCGTCAGGTCCTTGTCCTGCGCGATCGATTCGGAAATGGCGCTGGTGCCGTCCACTTCGGCGGCCTGGATGCGGCGCTGCTGGCTGCCCCAGCCCAGCTGGACCAGGCTGCCGCTGGTCAGGCGCTTGATCGGGATGCCGCGCGCGATCGCCGCGTCCACGATGGCGCCGGTGGACGGGCCAAGGCGCTCGTCCTCGTCCAGCTCGTGCAGTTCGGCCAGCGTGGCGGGCACGTCGAAATCGGCGCCGGCCGCGGCGGCAGCGCACAGCTGCTCGGCCTTTTCCAAGGCCAGGCGACCGACAGCTTCTTCGGTGTACTGCACGGCGACCTGGAAGGTGCCGGGAATCTCGGTTTCGGTCGTCCGGCTGAAAGTCACCGGGCAGCCGGCTTCGGCCTGAAGTGCCAGTGCGACCAGCTCCAGGGCGTGCGCCATGGAAATCGGGGTGCTGGGCTTGTTGGCGTGCAGGGCGCCGACCGAAGGAAACAGCTCACGCAGGCGCTTTTCGAACGCCGGGGTGGCACGCAGGTCGCGCTCGGCCCCGTCGCAAGTGACCACGGCTTCGATGGCCGTGTGGCGGCTCCAGAGGTTGGGGCCGCGCAGCGCGCGAATGCGGGTGACTTCCATGAATGGTCCTGAAGTGGGAATACGAAGTGACTAACGTGCCGCGGGCGAAATCAGTGGACAGCCAAGTTGTGATGAGCTTCGCCAAAACGCAACAAAGCCGCTCGAATCAGGTCTGCTGAAACACCCAGTGACCAAGCGGCCGCCACGGCCGCCAGCACTTGGGGGCGGACGTCCGCTGGGGGTTCGTTGGTGATCGGCGCAAAAATGGGCGCTGAGAGGTTGATCAGCGGCGTTTCGTCCGGGCCGGAGGCAAGGACGATGCTGGCGTCGCGCGCGATCACTGCGCGGCCCTTGCGGGCGCGGTGGGCGGCCAGCGTCTCGTTTTCCGGGTCCAGCCCATAAAACAGCACTTCGCCGTCGCAGTAATCGGCGAGATCGGCGACTTCGGCGTTGTCGGCGTTCAGCACCGCCACGCCGCCGGTCAGCACCACGTCGACCTGGGTGCGCACGATGTTGGGCAGCTGGTCGGCTTCGGTGATGTACAGGTCCGCCAGGCCATCGGCGCCCGGCATGGCCATCACTACGCCCACCTGGCAGCGGTCGTAGGGCAGGCCTTCGGTCAGGATCTGGCGCGGTGTGGTCTCCAGGACGGCGGCCTGCACCGTGCGGTTGATCAGCATCCGCTCACCATCGTCGTAGCGGCGGGCGTCGCTGGTGGACAGCTGGCGCGCGCCAACGAACAGGCCGTCGCGGCATGCCAGGGCGGTCTGCCAGCCGTGTAGCTGCAGCATCGAAGCCACCAGCCGGGCCGCCAGCGAGCTGTCGCCCGTACCCAGCAGGCCGACAATGGGAATACGGCCGGACTCGTTGGCAGGGAACAGGTGGTTGACGATCGCGTCGCCCACCGGCTGGGCGCGGCCCACGGCCGGTTTGAGGTGCATCAGCAGGCCAGGGCCGGCGTTGACTTCAACGATGGCACCGCCCTGCGCCTCCATGGGCTTCGAAATGTCCTCGACCACCAGGTCGATACCCGCGATGTCCAGACCCACCACCCGCGCCGCCAGGCCCATCAGCTCAGCGTTGTCCGGGTGCACCTGTTGGGTGACGTCGTTGGCCATGTTGCCGGTGCGCTGCACCACGGCCGACTGGCCACGCTGCAGCACGCTGTCGGGTGTCAGGCCCTGGCGGGTCAGTTCCAACAGGACGACGGCATCGTCCATGCGTACGACGTCCAGCGGAAACTGCTCTTCCTCGCCACGGCGCGGATCGGTGTTGACCTGGGTGCGCACCAGCTCCGTGATCGTGGAACGCCCATCGCCGCTGACGCGGGTGATCTCCCCGCGCGTCGCCGCAACGACCTTGCCGCCCACCACCAGCAGGCGGTGTTCGTGCCCGGGGATGAAGCGCTCGACGATGACCTCGGAGCCTTCTTTTTCCGCCGCGACAAAGGCGTCGCGCACTTCCTGCTCGGTTTTCAGGTTGAGCGACACGCCGCGCGCATGGTTGCCGTCCGACGGCTTGACCACCACGGGCAGGCCCACGCTTTCGGCTGCGTCCCAGGCTTCGTCGGCGCTTTCGACCGTTTGGCCCTCGGGTACGGGCACGCCAGCGGCCGACAACAGCTGCTTGGTCAGGTCCTTGTCGCGCGAAATTCCTTCGGCGATGGCACTGGTGCGGTCGGTCTCGGCCGTCCAGATGCGGCGTTGGGCGGCGCCCTGGCCCAACTGGACCAGGTTGCCTTCGTTCAGGCGCATGGACGGGATGCCGCGCTCGCCCGCGGCGTCCACGATGCAGGCGGTGCTCGGGCCCAGGCAGCGGCGGTCAACCAGATCGGTCATCTTGGCCAGCGTGGCGGCCAGGTCGTAGGGGCGGTCGTTGATGGCGGCCATCACCAGATCGCGCGCCGATTCCAGCGCCAGGCGGCCAATCACCTCATCGCGCGTGCGGATCACCACCTTGTAGACGCCGTGCTCGTGCGTCATGCGGGCCTTGCCAAAGCCGGTTTTCATGCCGGCCTGGGTTTGCAGCTCCAGCGCCACGTGCTCCAGGATGTGGCCGGGCCAAGTGCCGTCGCGCAAGCGCATCAGGAAGCCGCCGCGGCGGCCGACGCTGCAGCGGTGCTCGATCAGGCCGGGCAGCCACGTGGTCAGACGCTCGTAAAAACCGGGCAGGGTATTGGAGGGGAAGTCTTCCAACTCACCGATGTCGACGATGGCTTCGATCACCGGGCGGTAGGTCCAGATGTTGGGCCCACGCAGGTGGGTCATCTGGCGGATCACCATGTCGGGGAAGGTGCGTGCGACGGCGGCGGGCGCCGGCGTGGATTCGACGCCGTTGTCGGCTGATGCCAGTGTCGAGGCCAGCAAAGGCCGCGGATACAATCCGCCACCTTTGGTGGCGACACGCTCGCTTTGATCGATTCGCCTCATGGGGAGTGCGCTCGCTTTCCTTGAATTTCTGGTGATCGGGGCCGAATTGCCCAGAGGTATTCGGCCCGCTACGTATGCATTCCATGTCGCAACAGATTTCCCCCTTCCCGATGACACAAGCACTGGCAGAAGGAGCGCCGCTGCGACCCTCTGAAAACGTGCTGGGGGTGCTAGAAGTTGACTTGGACGCGCAACTGCGCTTTGGCAGCGGCGCCGTGCTCATTACAAATCAACGGCTTATTTCACGGTTTCCGGATGAAACAGGGTGGCAAAGCTGGGATTTGCGCCCTGGGCTGACCCTCTCGCACACGGACCACGCCGGCGTCGGCGCCCTGGCGCTGCGCGACTCAGACGGCCAGCTGGCGGTCTGGCGCTTCACGCTGGGGCAGAACCCGGCCGCCCTGCGCCTTTTGAACCAGTTTGAAGCGCTCCAGGCCGACCCGGCCGCGGCCGCTCTCGCCACACCCGCGCTTGCGGCCGACCTGCCGGCCGCCCTGATCGAGGATGGTGACACCGCTGTCGAGGACAAGCCGCCCTCGACGTGGACGCTGTTTCGCCTGTGGCGCTTTGCCCACCCGTACCGCTGGCAGCTGCTGGCCGGTTTCCTGCTGACGCTGGCGGCCACGGCAGCGACCTTGGTGCCGCCGTACCTGACCATGCCGCTGATGGACAAGGTGCTGATCCCGTTCCAGGCCGGTCAGCAGATCGACACCGGTCTGGTCGCCATGCTGCTGGCGGGCCTGCTGGGCTCGGCGCTGCTGGCCTGGGTGCTCAGCTGGGCCAAGACCTACATCCTGGCCCTGGTGTCCGAACGGATCGGCGCCGATTTAAGAACAACAACTTACGAACACTTGCTCAAGCTTTCACTTGAGTACTTCGGCGGCCGGCGCACGGGTGACCTGATGGCGCGCATTGGCTCGGAAACCGACCGCATCAACGTCTTTCTGTCGCTGCACCTGCTGGACTTCGCCACCGACGTGCTGATGATCGTGATGACGGCCATCATCCTGTTCACCATCAACCCGACGCTGGCGCTGGTCACCCTGGTGCCGTTGCCCATCATCGGCTGGATGATCCACGTCGTGCGCGACCGTCTGCGCACCGGCTTCGAGAAGATCGACCGCGTCTGGTCCGAAGTGACCAACGTCCTGGCCGACACCATCCCCGGCATCCGCGTGGTCAAGGCCTTCGCGCAGGAAGACCGCGAGGCGGGCCGCTTCAAGGACGCCAACCGCCACAACCTGGCCGTCAACGACAAGCTGAACAAGCTGTGGTCGCTGTTTTCGCCCACCGTCACGCTGCTGACCGAAATCGGCCTGCTGGTGGTCTGGGCCTGCGGTATCTGGCTGGTCAGCAAGCAGCAGATCACCGTCGGTGTGCTCACCGCGTTCCTGGCCTACATCGGGCGCTTTTACACCCGGCTGGATTCGATGAGCCGCATCGTCTCGGTCACGCAAAAGGCGGCCTCGGGCACCAAGCGCATCTTCGAGATCCTGGACCACGTCTCCAGCGTGCCCGAGCCCAAAAACCCGGTCCCGCTGGGGCATGTGGAAGGCCGCATCGAAGTGAAAGACGCCGCGCTGCGCTACGGCAACCGCTCGGTCATCCGCGGGCTGAACCTGACCATCGAGCCGGGCGAGATGATCGGCCTGGTGGGCCACAGCGGCTCGGGCAAGAGCACGCTGGTCAACCTGATCTGCCGCTTCTACGACGTGACCGAGGGCGCCATCCTGGTGGACGGGGTGGATCTGCGCGACGTGCGCGTGGCCGATTACCGCCGCAACATCGGTCTGGTGCTGCAGGAGCCGTTCCTGTTCTTCGGCACCATCGCTGAGAACATCGCCTACGGCCAACCCGACGCCACGCGCGAAGAGATCGTGGCGGCCGCGCGCGCCGCCCACGCGCACGAATTCATCCTGCGCCTGCCGCAGGGTTACGACTCGCTGGTGGGCGAGCGTGGCCAGGGCCTGTCGGGCGGTGAGCGCCAGCGCATCAGCATCGCGCGGGCGCTGCTGATCAACCCGCGCATCCTGATCCTGGACGAGGCCACCGCCTCGGTCGACACCGAAACCGAGCGCGAGATCCAGAAGGCGCTGGACAACCTGGTGCGCGGGCGCACCACTATCGCCATCGCCCACCGCCTGTCCACGCTGCGCAAGGCCGACCGCCTGGTCGTCATGGACAAGGGCGACAAGGTGGAAGAGGGCACGCACGAGCAGCTGATCGCCCGGCGCGGCGCCTACTGGCGCCTGTACGAAGCGCAGGCGCGCCAGGAAAAGGCCGAGCGCGACCGCATGCTGGAAGTGGACGACGCCAGCCTGCAGCCCGCGCCAGCGCCACCCCCGATGCCCCACAGCCACCGCGCCGAGCCCGGCGCACCCGACGCCGCCGAGGAGACCCAGCCATGAGCGTGCACACCGTGTTCGATCTGGAGCGCGACGCCTTCGGCCGTCTCGTGCTGACCGACGGCGAGGGCCAGCGCCACGAAGGCGTGGTCGCCGTGCGCGCCTTCCCCATTGCCGCGCCGGACGAAGGCATCAGCCTGCTGGACGTCGACGGGCACGAGCTGGCCTGGGTCGAGCGCCTGTCCGCCTTGCCCGAGCCGACCCGCGCCCTGGTCGCCCAGGCGCTGGAGCAGCGCGAATTCATGCCCGTGCTGCAGCGCCTGAAAAGCGTCAGCAGCTTCGGCACGCCCAGCACCTGGGACGTCGAGACCGACCGCGGTGCCACCAGCTTCGTGCTGAAAGGCGAGGAAGACATCCGCCGCCTGGGCCCCGGCCTCTTGATCGTCAACGACAACCACGGCGTGCAGTACCTGATTCGCGACCTGCAGGCGATGGATCGGCACAGCCGCAAGCTGCTCGACCGCTTCCTGTGACAGGGGCTGGCCGACGGTGGCCAGACGCCCTGGGCCGGCTTCCAGGTCTGATTCTTGGTGTTTTTGGCTTTTTGTCCTACAGCCATCTGCGCGGACAGCTATTCTTTAGGTAGCAAAAAAACGGGGGAATCGCACCCCCATGCGGCCGCCGTTCAATCGCGATACAGCGGCGCCGGCGCACTGTCCGGCATCAGGGCGGGCAGCAGGTGCACCGTCAGCACGGTGCCACCGGGCACCGACTGCACGTACAGCTCGCCCCCCACGCGCGCTATGCGCGCCTGCATGCTGCGCATGCCCACGCTGACGCCAGCGGCCTGCACGGCGTTCACGTCGAAGCCCACACCGTCGTCCTCGATGCGCAGCACCACGTCTTGGTCGTCGCCATGGGCCAGCGTCACGTCCACCTGGCTGGCGCGGCTGTGCTTGATGACGTTGGTCAGCGCCTCTTCCACCACCCGCGTCAGCGCCAGGCATTGCAGGGCGTTGGGCGGCTGCTGCCAGTCGGGCGGGTAGTGCCAGCTGGAGCGGATGTCCAGCTCGTCGAACAGGCGCGTGAAGCGGTGGCGCAGCGGCGCCAGCCACTGCTGAGGTGTGGCGGGCACCGTCACGCCGGTGCTGGAGCCGCTGTCGATCATCTGGCGCAGGTCGTCGCGCAGCAGCTTCAGGATTGACAGGACCTGGCGGTTTTCCAGCGGCGCCCGCGCTTGCTCCACCATGGCGATCGACCGCACCAGCGAGCCGCCCAGCCCGTCGTGCAGCTCGTGGGCGATGCCCAGGCGCTCGTTCAGGCGGGTGTTGCGCAGCACCAGGGCGTGTTCGCGCGCCATGGTGGTCTGCAGCTCGGCGCGGGCGTGCGCCACGCTGTGGGTCAGCTCGACGTTGAAGCGCTCGATGCGGCGCATGGTGTGCGCGAGGCGCCAGCCCAGCACCAGCGCCATGCACAGCGTGACGGCCAGGCTGCTGTAGGGCGTCCACGGCACGGCGTCGGGCAGCAGGCGCACCAGGATCAGCACGTCGTGGGCGCCGACCACGGCGAACACCGTCAGGCAGGCGGCCAGCATGAGCTGGTCGGCCTGGCGGCTCTGCAGCGCCCACACCACAAAGCGCAGGCAGGCCAACAGGTAGATCAGGGCCGCGCCAAGGAAGGCGGCCAGCAGCACATGGTCCAGGGCGGAAACCGTGCACAGCCACACCATGGCCACCATGGCGAACACCAGCAGGGCCAGCGCCTTGTCCATCCTGGGCGTAGGGCGGGCGGCGAAGCGCGCGGTAAACACGCTGAAGGCCGCCACGTACAGCACCAGCGCCGTCATATTCGCGCGCGCGGCCATCACCGAATCGCGGAATGGCCAAGTCTCGGTGGCCAGGAGGCTGGCGGCATACAGCACCCAGGTGAACGCCGCCAGGGCGTACCAGCCATAGGCCTTTTCGCTGCGCCGCATGGCCCAGGCGAAGAAGAACAGCACGCCCAACGTGCCAGACACCGCCAGGTTCAGCGTGAGCAGCGTGCGCTGGCGCCACAGAAGATTCTGGTACGCCGCGAACACGCCGTCGGCCGGACCGATCTGCGCACCGCCCAGGCCAGGCGACTGCACATGCAGGCCCAGCACGCGCACCCACACGGCATTGGCGTCTGGCCGCAGCAGGTGCGCCGGCAGCAGCCAGTAGCGCGGCATGAACCAGCTGCGCGACAGCGGCTCCGTGAGGTGGCGGTCGCGCCACAGCAAGGTGCCGTTCAGCCACACCTCGCCCGCCATGTTCAGGGAGTCGAGCGACAACGCCACATCGGTCGCCGCTGCACCGGGCGCCGACGGGCAGGGCAGCCGCCAGTCGATGCGGTACCAGACCTCGCCGTCGAAATGCGGCCAGCGGTGCGGGTCGCTCCAGCGATCGGGCAGCGTGACGGGCGTCCAGGCCGAAGCAGGCAGGCGGGTGGGCGGTCCGCGGCGCACGTCGCCCGGGTCCTGCCCGCGCACGGCGTGCACGTCGGTGATTTGCGGCGCGCAGCCTGCGGCCGCGCCGCTGGCCTGCGGGGCCGTGCGAGGTGCGGTACCCGAGCCATGGGCACCCTGCGCCTGCGCTGGCAGGGTGTGCAGCAGCGCCGCAAGAACCACCATCCCCGCCCAGGCCAGCGCTGCCGCGCCGCACAGCCGCGGCCCAGCGACGCCTGCGAACGCCGCCAGGCGTTGCCCGCCGAACAGGCGGGACAACGAGCAAAACATCGACACCATGCGCATCAAAAACAATAGCTGCCAGCGCAGGTGGTTGTAGGGCAAATTGCCAATTTCATTGAAAATATCGCCGGGCGCGCCACGCCGGGCACACCCGGCATTCTGGCTTCAACCCAGCAGCCCGCGGCTGCGCGCTTCACTGATCGCCCGCACGCGCGAGTTCACCGCCAGCTTGCGGTACACGTGCTTGACGTGGCATTCCACCGTGTGGCGCGACAGGTTCAGCCCGTCTGCGATCTCGCGGTTACTCATGCCATCGGCCACCATGCACAGGATCTGCTGCTCGCGCGCGCTCAGCGGCTCGTCCAGTTGCGCGGCCGGGCTCGCCACCGGCTGCAGCTCCGCGATGATGCGGCGCGCAATGAACGGGTCGATCGGCGCGCCGCCGCGCAGCACGCTGCGGATCGACAGGCTGACCTCCAGGTCGTCACGCTCCTTCAGCACATAGCCCGTCGCCCCGGCGCGCAGCGCGGCCAGGATGGCGTCTTCGGTGCTCCAGGCCGAAATCACCAGAATCGGCAGCGCCGCATCGCCCGCGCGCCACTCGGCGATCAGGTCAATGCCGCTACCGTCCGGCAGGCCAAGGTCGACCAGCGCCAACGCCACCGGCTCGGTGGCCATGAAGCCGCGCGCCTCGGCCAGCGATGCGGCGAAGTTCAGCGCATCGGGCGCATACCCCAGGCCCAGCAGCACATCGCGCAGGCGCTGGCGGATCAGCGGCTCGTCCTCCACCACCAACACGGGGGCGGGCAGGGTGGTTTCGGCGGAAAGGAGGGGTGGGTTCACTTGGGAGGGCGGGCCAATCAGTAGAAAGATAGCGCGACTTTGCGGCAACGCGCCCGATTTGAACATCCCTGAACTCAGGTATTTCGCGGGGTATGTGAGGGATCGGCGAACGCCAGGGGCTGCCGGCCCAATGCACACCGGCCCGCAGGTCAGAAGTCACGCATCCGGGCCAGCCGCCGCGCGCCCCGGTCGCCGCGCGCTGGGCATGAATCTCCGAAAAATACCCAGTTTCAGGGATATGAACATCGGCGGCGAGTCGGTTTAATCGACACGCTTAGTAAGCAGAACATTCGATTTCTCCCAGTCATCAGGCACTTGCGGTGCGTGATGCCGCCGATCCTGAAACCATAGCTGTCCGCGCACGTCCTTGTAAGGCTGACAGCACTTTTATCGAAAAACTTCATGATGCCAAACGCACCTTCCTCGCTGCGCCAATTTGTCGCCATCGCCCTGTTGGGCCTATCCGCCCTGGTCAGCAGCGCTGCGTGGGCTGCGCCTTTTACGCCCAACGGGGCAGTGGTGACGGACGGTGCCACGCAGATGATCTGGCAGCGTTGCGCCCTGGGCCAAAGCTGGGACGGCGCAACCTGCACTGGCACCGCCGCCGTCTACAACTCCTGGACAGTGGCGCTCGCCACGGCGGCAGAAGCCAACGCCGATGCGCTGGGCGGCTTCAGTGACTGGCGCGTGCCCAGTTTTCAGGAACTGCAGGGATTGGTGGAGGCTGGCAGCACGCCCGCGATCAACGCGACGGCGTTTCCCGGTGCGCCGGCGAGCACATTCTGGACAGCCAGCCAGCCGCCCACCATGATTTTTCCGATGGCGATCGATTTCGTCACCGGTAACCCCACGCTCGGGCTATTTGGGCGGGGCGACTACAACGTCCGCCTGGTGCGCGGAGGCGCCGCCGGCAGTACGCTGACCATCAGCGCCAGCGTGGCAGCCGGCTCGGCCGGGCGCGGCAGCGTCAGTCCGGCGTCGCAGCAAACTGCCAGTTCGGGCGGCACAGGCTATGTCACGGTCAGCCCGCAGCCGGGCTATCGGTTGGTCAGCGCCGTCGGCGGCAGCTGCGGCGCTTCGTCCAGCGGCGTCAGCACCAATGCGTCGAGAACGGCGATCACGGTGCGCGAGCCGACCGCCAGCTGCGCCGTCGAGGCGGCGTTTGAGCAAATTCCAGGCGTCTGGCTGGTGAACGTGACTGCGCCGACCAACGGTAGCATCAACTGCCCCGCGACCGTGAGCGACGGCCAGCCGCTCGCCTGCACGGCCACGCCCGCTGCCGGCTACCAATTGGCCGGCTGGGGCGACGCCTGTGCTGCGTCTGGCACCAGCGCCAGCTGCAGCGTGGCGGCCGTCACTTCCAATGTCACCGTGTCGGCGCGCTTTGCGGCGGTCGCGCCCGTGGCGGTGCCGACCATGGGTGAATGGGGCCTGATGCTGACCGGGCTGCTGGCTGCGGCACTGGGTGCCCTGGGCATGCGCCGCCGCGCACGCGCTTGAGTCAGCGCTCGGGGCAGACGCCGACCGTGGCCGCTTGCGCGCTGGGCGGGGCGCAGCCCGGTCGCGCGGGCGAAATGCGTTCGTTGCCAGTGCAATACGTCGTCCTGCTGGGTGACACAGGTCAAACCCTGACTGTAAATAAATACGAAAGTACTAATATTTAAGGCTGTCACTGTTGACCTGTGGGAGGTGCCATGCCTGCTTCTTTGAACTTCGGGGGCCAATCGGTCGAGCCGTGGGAGGGTGAAACCGTGCTCGACGCGCTGCTGCGCGTCGGGATCGATGCGCCGTTCTCGTGCAAAAGCGGCTCCTGCCACACCTGCCTGATGCAGTGCACGGAAGGCCCGGTGCCCGCGGCGGCGCAGCACGGCCTGTCTGATCACCTGGTGCGCATGCACTACCTGCTGCCCTGCCAGTGCCATGCGCAAGGCCCGATGCACTTGAGGGCACCGCAGCCCGACGACCTGCTGACTGCGTGCATGCTGTGCGAAGCCGCAGGTCACGACGACGGGGTGGTGCGGCTGATCTTCGAGCCGCAGCCTGCGCTGCGCTACCGCCGGGGGCAGACCTTGCGCGTCGTCACCGCCAGCGGGGTGGAGCCGGAGATCGTGATCACTTCCGACCCGGCGGTCGACATGGTCATGACTGGCGAGCTGAGGCTGCGCCCCGGCACGAGCTTGCCCGAAGGCTTTGGCCCGGACGCCGAGTTCGGCTGGATGTTCGAGGTGCGCGGCCCGTTCGACGGCGTGCCGTCGCAGGGCCTGCCGATGACGCACACCGACCTCGCGCTGTGGCACGAGCTGGACGAGGGGCGCACCGTACGTGCGGTGCTGGAGGATTTCTACCCCAAGGTCTATGCGGATGAGCGGCTTGGACCGTTCTTCCGCGGCGTGACCATCGAGCGCGCCATCGACAAGCAGTATTCGTTCCTGCGCCTGGCCATGACCGGAGAAAAGATCTACTTCGGCGACCGCCCGCGCAATGCGCACCACTGGATGATCATCACGCACGAGTTGTTCGACTTCCGCCAGTCGCTGATGGTGCAGACGCTGCGTGAGCATGGCCTGAGCGAAGCGCAGATCCAGCGCTGGACGCGTTTTGAGGAGTACTTTCGCCCCGACATCGTCAAGTCGACCAGCTGGCCGCGCGTCGAAGGCGGCGTCGAGATCTACACCGAAGGCTTCGAGCGCGAAACCCTGTCCGCAGCGACGCTGTGCGACCACTGTGGCGCGGAAGTGGCCAGCGGCGTCGAGGTGCTCTACCACCGGCGCCTGGGCACCGTGAGCTGCCCGACCTGCGCGCCGAAGGTGGCGGCGTAGCCGTCGCCGAGTGCGGGCAGGCTGGCTGCCGGCCCGGGCCGACACGAAGTCGTCAAGCTTCTTAGCGCTGAACAGGCTCTCGGTGAAAGTGCCGTATTCACGCATGCCGCACTGTCTTGCGCGCGTGGGCGCCAGCGTTGCGCGGTGGGTCGCGTGAGGTATTTCAGCAACCTTTTAGATCGCCTGCCGTAGCCTAAGGCCCGTTTTCTTCAGGATCGCGCTGGAAAACAGCACGTCGTGTGCGCGGCACGCGGGGCCCAGCAGCTGGGCTACCGCTTCGGCTTGGGCCAGCACCTCGTCGCGGCTGTGGCCGTGCAGCATGGCGAACAGGTTGTAGCGCCACACGCCGGCCTTGCGCGGGCGGCGGTAGCAGTGGCTGACGGCGGGCTGGCTGCCCAGCAACTCGCCCAGGCGGTCGACCTCGGCGTCGTCGACGTCCCACACGCTCATGCCGTTGGCGACGTAGCCCAGGCGGTAGTGGTTGGGCACGGCGGCGACGCGGCGCACCACGCCGGCGGCCAGCAGATCGGCCAGGCGCTGGCGCACGGCGGCGCCGGTGGTGCCGAGCAGGGCGGCCACGCTGTCGTAGGGCCGCGCGACCAGGGGCAGGCCGGCCTGGGTGGCGGCGATCAGTGCGCGGTCGTCATCGCTCAACCTGTGGGCGGGGGCGCCGGCGCTGCCTCGGGGTAGCGAGGGCGCCGCTGCCTGGCGCGCGGGGGTCAGCAGCGGCAAGTACAGGCCGACGAAGAATTCGCGCTCCTTCGGGAAGGCGTGCACGGGCAGGCCGGTGGCCGCTTCGATGCGGTCGCAGGCCGCCCAGGCGGCTTCGGGCGTTTCGGCGGCGACGACGAACCACATGTTCAAGCGGTGGTCGCGCAGGTAGTTGTGCGCGACTTCGGGCAGATCGTTCACCAGCGCCGTGACTTCGGCGAAGCGCGCTTCGGGCACTTCCAGCGCCGCCAGGATGAACTGGCCACCGGCGCGTTCGATCTGGAACAGCGGGCCCAGGCGCGTCAGCACCCCCGCGCTCAGCAGGTGGTCCAGCCGCTCGATCACGGCGCTTTCGCTCATGCCCAGCGCGGCGCCGGTGTCGGCGAACGGGCGCTCGGTCAACGGCAGTTCCAGTTGCAGGTGGTCGATCAGGCGGGCGTCGTCCAGCTCGATGCCGACCGGCAGGCGCGGCGCAGGCGGGTGCAGCGGGTCAGTCAGCATGGGCGGGCTCCGGTGCGGCCGACGGGCCAGCGGGCTGAGCATCGCCCGTGGGCAAGGGCCGAAAGTAGCGCGCGCCGGTCTGCTTGAAGCGACGGCGGCTGAACAGCACCTGCTGCGGCGCGGCCTGCAACCCGGCGCCAGCGATGGCGGCCTGCAGCAGCGCCAGCGTGTCTTCGCGGCTGCGGCCGTGCACCATGCAGTACAGGTTGTAGGGCCAGCCCACCGCGCGCGTGCGGCGGTAGCACAGCGTCACGCCCGGCTGCGCAGCCAGGCGCTCGCCAAAGGTGTCGACCTGATCATCCGGCAGGTCGAACACCGTCATGGCGTTGGCGGCAAAACCGGCCTCGTGGTGGCGCACCACCAAGCCCAGCCGCCGCAGCGTGCCGGCGTCCAGCCAGGCCTGCAACTGCGCCAGCACCTCGGCCTCGCTGCAGCCGAGCTGCGCCGCCCACTGTGCGTAGGGCGCCGGCACCAGCGGCACGCCGGCTTCCACCAGCGCGGCCAGCGGCGCGTGTTCGGCGCGCACCTTGGGCGCGCGCTGCTGCACGCCGCCAGCGCCCGCAGGGCGGTGCAGGTCAAACCCCAGATCGATCCGGTAAGCGCGCTGCATCGCCAGGCGCAGTACCGGCAGGCTGGTGTCGCGTTCGATGTCGCGCAGCGCAAATTCGACCGCGACCGCGTCGCAGCCGGTGGTGACGAACCACAGGTTGATGCCGTGTTCGCGCTCGTAGTTGTGGTTGACCCCCGGGTGCGCCGACACCCGCGCCGCCACCTCCGACAGCTGCGCCGGCGGCACCGCCATCGCGCACAGCAGCGCACTGCCACCCGCGCCCGGCGCCCACACCCCGCCCAGGCGGCTGGCCGCGCCGCTGGCCAGCAGGCTGGCGACGGCGTCGATCACTTCGTTTTCTGTAGCTGCCAGCGCTTGTCCCACTAGGGCAAATGGCCGATTTGCCAAGGGAAAGCCGCGTTGCCATTCGTTCAGCAGGCGCGGCAGCCAGGCTGGCGAGTCGGGCAGGGCGGAGCGCAAAGCGCGCGATGTGTCAGGCATGTCGATCCGTCCCGGTGCCCACTCCTGCCACTGTCCACGCGCCGAGATTCGACGCAGCAGCCTTGAACGACGGCGTTGCAGCACCCTTGGCAAAAGCCCCGCACCGCACCGCGCCCCACCGCGCGAAAGGCCGCGGAGCAGGCCGCCCCAGCAAACGCCATGCCCGGACCTGCGCCGGGCATCGGCGTTGTCCCCCTGCCCGAAGCGCGCAGCGCGAAGAGAGCGGGGGGAAGCGGCGAAGCCGCTCAGGGGGGTGTCCCATCAGAACCCCGTGCGCGCAGCGCGAGACGTAAAGAAGATCCCGCTTGGCGACTTGGCCGGCAGCGTCGCCAGCGTCTTGAAACCCTGCGTGTCGATCACCGAGATCCGGTGGTCGTCGCGCGTGCTGATCCACACCGCGTCGCCGCGCGGGGTGAATTCCATGTGCAGCACCGCCTTGCCGGGCTTCAAGCGCTGGACGATCTGGCGCGTCTGCGTGTCGATCACCTGCACCGTGTCGTAGTCTGGCACCGCGAAGTTGACCCACACCTGGCGCCCGTCGGGCCGCGCCATCACGAACACCGGTTGACCGGCGACCGGGATGCGGCCGACTTCCTGCCAGGTCTGCGTGTCGACCACCAGCACTTCGTGGCGGCCCACGGCGGGCAGGTAGGCGTGGCGACCGGCCACGGCCCAGCCGCGCAGGTGCGGCATCTTGAAGACGGGCAGTGGCTGCTGGCCCTTGCCGTAGCCGGGCAGGATGCGTTCCACCTTCGGCTCGGGCGCCCAGAGGTCGATCTTGGCCAGGCCGTCCTCGCCGAACAGGCCGGCGATGTAGTGGCGGCCATCGGGCGTGATCAGCGCGTCGTAGGGCTGTTTGCCGATGCCTGCGAATTTCTGGATCTTGGGCTGCCTGGGGTCGGCCAGATCGGCGATCCAGATCTGCCCCGCGTCGAACAGCGAAAAGATGAAGCGGTTGCGCGGAATGTCGGCCAGGCCCACCACGCGCGAGGCCTTGCCGTCCACCACAGCCGGGATGTCGGCCAACTGTTCCAGCGTGCGCGCGTCGAACACCTTCACGCCGCCGGGCTGGTAGTTCTGCGCGACGATCAGGCTGCCATCGGTCGAAATGGCGCCGCCGATGCTGTTGCCGGCCTGCATGACGCGGCCTTCGATGGCGCCGGTGCGCAGGTTGACCTTGGTCAGCCCGCCGTCGCGCCCGAACACGTAGGCCAGCGCGCCGTCGCGTGAGAACACGACCGAGGCGTGCGACAAGTCGCCCAGGCCAGCGACCGTGCCCAGGCGCGTGCGGGCGGTGGTGTCGAGTACGCCCAGGGTGCCGGATTCGCGCTCGATCACCAGGCCCAGGTCGCCGTTGCCGCGCTCAGGCGGCACCAGCAGGGAAGATGAGGGAGACGAGGTGCCTGACGTGGCGCAGCCTGCCAGCAGGCCAGCGGCCAGCAGCAGGGTGGAAAACCGGAAGGCGAGGGCCAGGCGCATGGCTGAAAGTTTCATGGAGGGATCAGGGCGCCGGGCCCGAATCCAGAGGGAAGCCGGTCTGCAGACGCCGGGCGATCCAGGCGGCCTCGGGCTCGCTGATCATGGTCTTCCAGCCGGGCATGGGCGTGCCGGGGCGGCCTTGGTAAATGACGGCGACGAGGCTGTCGAGCGGGATCTCGGTCATGCGTTCGCGCGTGAGCGCGGGGCCCAGACCGCCGGTCAGCTGGATGCCGTGGCACGAGCCGCAGTCCTGCCGCACCATGCGCACCAGTTGGGTCTGGCGCGCGGCGGGCAGGGTGGTGTCAGAGGCGCCGGAGTTGAGGTCTTTTGCGGCTGCAGCGCTTGTCAGAACTGCGCAGCCAGCTATCAAAAGAGAAGTTTTCCAGCGCATGTCGAAGCCCGTGGATCCGCTTACGACTTCAGGATGAAGTCGACAGCAGCCTTCAGATCGGCGTCGCTGATCTTGTCGGGGCCGTTAGGCGCCATCGGGATCGGGCCGAACACGCCCGAGCCGCCTTTGCGCACCTTGTCCATCAGCTTGGCGCTGACGTCCTGGCCCTTGTACTTGGCCGCAATGTCCTTGAAGGACGGGCCCACCAGCTTCTTGTCCTTGGCGTGGCAGGCCATGCAGCCGCCCTTGGTCATGGCGGCTTCAGGGTTGGCCAGCGCCGGCGTGGCGACAAAGGCCAGCGCGGTGGCGATCAAAGCAAGCGATTTCATCGAAACATCTCCTTGGTGAAATCAGGCACCGGCTGGTGCCCGGGGATCGTCAGCACATCCACGGCTCATCCGTGGGCGGCTGCGAAGCAAGCCGCCAAGCGGGCCGCGGAGCAGGCCATCTCAGCGGGCGCCGTGGCCGGGCTTGAACCGGCCACTGGCGCCGTCCCCCGCGGGGAAGCCGCGCCAGCGGCACAGGGGGCTTAGTAAACGTCGTGCTGCGTGTTGTAGACGTTGAACTTGCCCGTCGGCGTGACCAGTTTGGGGTCCTTGATCACGGTCTTGCAGGTGCGGGTCTTGTCGTCCACCACCACCAGCGCAGACTCCTTGTCCTTGGTGTTCCACACCGAGAACCAGACCTCGTCGCCCTTGACGTTGTACTCAGGCTGCACCACGCGCTTGGGGCCGTCGTCCTTGATGCCCGCGCACCCGGCGATGTCGACGATCTGCGGCGGCTTGCTCAGGTCCTTGATGTCGAACACCGCCACGCTCTGGCTCAGCTTCGGATCGGGGTTGAGCGTGGTGTCCACCCACAGGTTGCTGGATTTCGGGTGCGTCTTGATGAACAGCGAGCCGCCGCCCTGACCCTTGAGGCTTTGCACCACTTTCCAGGCGTTGGCCTTGTGCTTGACCGGGTCGGTGCCGATGAGCGCAATGCTCTCATCACCCAGACCGGACGATGCCCACACCGGCCCGAATTTCGGGTGCGTGAAGTTGGCGCCACGGCCCGGGTGGGGCGTCTTGCCCACGGGCACCAGGGCGGCCAGCTTGCTGGTCTTCGTGTCGACCACCGCGATCTTGTCGGACGCGTTGGCGGCCGTCATGAAGTAGCGGCGGGTGGAGTCGAAGCCGCCGTCGTGCAGGAACTTGGCCGAGTCGATCTGCGTGGTCTTCAGGTTCTGCAGGTCGGTGTAGTCGACCATCCAGATCTTGCCGGTTTCCTTGGCGTTGACCAGGAATTCGGGCTTCTGGTGGCTGGCCACGATGGCGGCCACGCGCGGCTCGGGGTGGTACTCGTTGTCCACCGTCATGCCACGGGTCGCCACGATCTTGCGCGGCTTGAGCGTGTCGCCGTCCATCAGCACGAACTGGGGCGGCCAGTAGGTGCCGGCGATGGCGATCTTGTCTTCCCAGCCCTTGAACTTGGACGTTTCCACGCTGCGCGCTTCCAGGCCCACCTTGATCTCGGCCACGTTGTCGGGCTTTTCCATCCACAGATCGATCAGGTTCAGGCGCGCGTCACGGCCGATCACATAGAGGTAGCGTCCCGAGGCCGAGGTGCGCGAGATGTGCACCGCGTAGCCGGTCTTGACGATGTTGATGATCTTCTTGGTGTCGCCGTCGATCAACGCCACCTCGCCCGCGTCACGCAGAGTGACCGAGAAGATGTTGTTGATGTTGTAGTTGTTCATCTTCTTGGTCGGGCGCTGCGCCAGCGGCACGTACTCCTTGCGCGACTTTTCCATGTCTTCCAGGGAGAACTCGGGCGGTGTGGGAGGGTCGTGCTGGATGTAGCGGGCCATCAGATCGACCGTCTTCTCGTCGAAGTCGCCCGAAGTCAGCCAGTTCGGCATGCCGGCCGGCGAGCCGTAGCCGATGAACACCTTCAGGTAGTCGGTGCCCTTGGGAATGGTCAGGTCGGGCGTCAGCGGTTTGCCGGTCGCGCCCTTGCGCAGCACGCCATGGCAGCCCGCGCAGCGCTCGAAGTAGATCTGGCGCGCGCGGTCGAATTCGGCCTGCGACATCGGCGGTGCCTTAGGGTTGGCCGCCTGATGCATGGGTTCGTTGGCCAAGGGCGAAGGTGCGCCCTGGTAATTCTGCTCAGCAGGCGTCACGTCAGCCTTGTGGCCGCCCGCGGATGGCGCAGCCGTCTGCTGCGCCATGGCAGCGCCGCCCATCAGCAAGGCTGTGGTCAGCACCGCCGTCAGCGGCGAGAGTCTGGACTTCCTCAAGTTCGTTTTCATCGTCTGTTTCCGAGTCACCGGAGCGGCCTGTTTGGGTTTGCCCGTCGATGGCCGCTGAATATCTCGCCGGGCCTTGACATCATCTAGATTGACCCCGCGCGGTTCCTTGACATAGTTCAAGTCACCACGGCGGCTCGGCGGGGCATGCACGCGCGTTGATCTGGATCAGACGGGGCGCAGATCGGTGCGGTGGAATGCAGCGGCCATGACACGCGCGCAGGCATTTCCTAGGGATAACGCGCTGAGGGATTCGGCCAACCAGGTGCAGGGGAGCGTCAGCAACAGGCGACTTGCCGTTGCAGCGAAAGCCGAGCCGGGACAGAGGTGCGGGAAAGTCCGGTTGCGCGACCGGACTCAAGTGGCCCCGGAATTCGACGTGGCGGCGGCGTCCCGAGCGCCCGCCAGCGCGTCAGCGTGTAGGCGCGGTGGCGGGTGGGGAGCTGTGGCCGCTGTCGGCGCCGATCAGGTGGTCGATGGCACCACTGACTTCGTCGTGCGTCACCGGCGGGGTCGTCGGCAGCAGCGCGAGCACCCCGAACGCTACCACCACGGCCAGCAAGGTCAGCACCGTGAACCTCCAGTGCAGCGACGGGGGTGTGGCTGGGCGGCGCATGGCGATCGTCTCCGGTGGGTTAGGGGAAGGGTGCAAGCGATGATGGCGGGCGCCCGGGCCGCCTGTCTGTCGGACAAGACCGCTGCGATGCCCTCAACCCCCGTCTGCGGCGCGCCGCCGGCGTCTTGGCGCCGGGGCCGGTTCGGGCGGTTGCGCCGGCACCGGCAGGCGCACATCGGCCTTCACTTCCTTGAGCACGATGGACGAGCGCACGTGCGTTACGCCAGGCAGCCGGAACAGTTCGGTGTGAAGAATCTGCTCGTAGGCGGCGATGTCGGGGGCCAACACGCTCAGCACGTAGTCGGCCTGGCCGGTGGTGGACAAGCAGCGCACGATGGCGGGCGTCGCCTGCACGGCGCGCTCGAAGGCGTGCACCGTGTCGGCGCTGTGCTGGCTCAGGTTGACCTCGGCCAGCACCAGCAGGCCCAAGCCGACACGCCCTCGGTCGACGAGCGCGCTGTAGCCGGTGATCACGCCCGCGGCCTCCATGTCCTTGATGCGCTTCCAGCACGGCGTGGTGGACAGGCCGACGCGCTCGGCGATCTGCTGCACGGTTTGGCGTGCGTCGCGCTGCAACTCGCGCAGGATGGCCAGACTGTAGTGATCAAGAATCATGTTCTTAAATGATGTCTATTTCGAGAATGGGATTCCTATTTTGGCGTTATCTCAGCGTTTTCAGGGCACCTTTTTTTCATCGAGCGACCTAAAGTGACGGACTGCCTGCGACACACGACAAGCCGATCCCACCGGAGACAAGCTCATGAACGCCACCTCTGCCACCGCCGCGACCACCGCAGGCGCGGCCCCCCCCGACACCATCGTCCGCCAGGGCTACCAGCTGGCCGACAACCTCTGGGCCCGCGAAGGCCAGGTTTTCATGACCGGCACGCAGGCGCTGGTGCGCCTGATGCTGATGCAGCGCTGGCGCGACGCGGCCGCCGGGCTCAACACGCAAGGCTTCGTCAGCGGCTACCGCGGCTCGCCGCTGGGCATGGTCGACCAGCAGATCTGGAAGGCGGGCAAAACCTGGCGCGAGGAAGGTCTGAACTTCGTGCCCGCCATCAACGAGGAACTGGGCGCCACGCAGGTGCTGGGCACGCAGCGCGTCGAGAGCGATCCCGAAAAGACCTGCGACGCCGTGTTCGCGATGTGGTACGGCAAAGGCCCGGGCGTGGACCGCGCGGGCGACGCGCTCAAGCATGGCAACGCCTACGGCAGTTCGCCGCGCGGGGGCGTGCTGGTGGTGGCGGGCGACGACCACGGCTGTGTGTCGTCCTCCATGCCGCACCAGAGCGATCAGCTTTTTCAGGCATACCACATGCCCGTTGTTGCTCCGGCCACGGTGGGCGAGCACCTGGAGTTCGGCCTGTACGGCTGGGCGCTGTCGCGCTATTCGGGCAACTGGGTCGCGCTGACCTCGCTGTCCGAGGTGGTGGAAAGCGGCGCCACCGTCGATCTGGACGCGATCAATGCACGCGTCGCTGCCTGGAAAAGCGCCGACGAAGTGCGCGCGCTCACCGGTCACCAGCCGCCTGCAGAGGGCTTGCACTACCGCTGGCCGGACTTTCCGTCGCTACAGATTGAAGAGCGGCTTGCGCAGAAGTTGCAAGCCGTGGCGGCCTTTTCGGCCATCAATTCGATCGACCGGCTGACCATCCCCGCGCCGCAGGCGACGGTGGGTATCGTCACCTGTGGCAAGGCGCACTACGACCTGATGGAGGTGCTGCGCCGCCTGGAAATCACCGAAGACATGCTGGCCGTTGCCGGTGTGCGCCTCTACAAGATCGGCCTGGCGTACCCGATCGACGCGGGTCGGGCCACGGCGTTTGCCGATGGCCTGCGCGAGATCCTGGTGATCGAGGAAAAAGGCGCCGTCGTCGAAAACCAGCTGCGCGAGCTGTTCTACAACCTGCCCAGCGATACGCGCCCCGCGATCCTGGGCAAGAAAAACGCGCAAGGCCAGCCGCTGGTCAGCAGCCTGGGCGAGCTGCGCCCTTCGCGCCTGATCGAGCTGACGGCCGACTGGCTGATCCGCCATTTCCCCGAACGCTTTGGCGATCGCCGCGCCCACGTGCGCGATTTCACGCTGCCCGAGCTGCTCAGCAACGCGTCGGACAGTGTCAAGCGCCTGCCGTATTTCTGCGCGGGCTGCCCGCACAACACGTCGACCAAGGTGCCTGAAGGCTCTACCGCCAAGGCGGGCATCGGCTGCCATTTCATGGCCAACTGGATGGAGCGCGATACCGAAGGCCTGATCCAGATGGGCGGCGAAGGCGTGGACTGGGTGTCGCACTCGCGCTTCACGCGGATGCCGCACGTTTTCCAGAACCTGGGCGACGGCACCTACTACCACTCGGGCTATCTCGCGATCCGCCAGGCGGTGGCGGCCAAGGCGCGCATCACCTACAAGATTCTGTTCAACGACGCGGTGGCCATGACCGGCGGCCAACCGGTGGACGGTGTCATCAGCGTGGACGCCATCGCGCGCCAGGTCGAGAGCGAGGGCGTCAAGCAGGTCGTGGTGCTGTCCGACGACATCGGCAAGTACGACGCGATCAAGGGCAAGTTCCCGGCGGGCACCGAGTTCCACGACCGCGACCAGCTGGACGCCGTGCAGCGCCGGTTGCGCGACGTGGATGGTGTCACCGTGCTGATCTACGAGCAGACCTGCGCCGCCGAGAAGCGCCGCCGCCGCAAGAAGGGCGAGCTAGTCGATCCGGCCAAGCGCCTGTTCATCAACGAAGCGGTGTGCGAAGGCTGCGGCGACTGCAGCGTGCAGAGCAACTGCGTCGCCGTGCTGCCGCTGGAAACCGACCTCGGCCGCAAGCGCAAGATCGACCAGACCGCGTGCAACAAGGACTATTCCTGCGCCAAGGGCTTTTGCCCCAGCTTCGTCGGTGTGACCGGCGGCAAGCTGCGCAAGAAGGCCGGTGCGCTGGCGGGCGATGCCGGTCAGGCGGCCTTCAAGCGGCTGGTGGATGGCCTGCCGCAACCTGCGCTGCACCGCTGGACGGGGCCGTACGACCTGCTCGTCACGGGCGTGGGCGGTACCGGCGTGGTGACGGTGGGCGCCGTCATCGCCATGGCTGCCCACCTGGAAGGCAAGAGCGCCAGCGTGCTGGACTTCATGGGTTTCGCGCAGAAGGGCGGAGCGGTGATGTCCTTCGTGCGCCTGGCGGATGTGCCCGAGCGCCTGAACCAGGTGCGCATCGACACCCAGCAGGCCGACGCGCTGCTGGCCTGCGACACGGTCGTCGCCGCGCAGCCGGAAGCGTTGGGCACCGTGCGCCACGGCCGCACGCGCGTGCTGGCCAACGTGCACGAAACCCCCGTGGCCGAATCGCTGCGCAACCCCGACGCCGACCTGAAGACCGATCTGCTTCTGGGCAAGCTGCGCTTCGCCGCGGGCGACGACCGGGTGGAAACCTTTGACGCGCAGACGCTGGCACAGGATTTCCTGGGCGACACCGTCACCGCCAACATCCTAGCCATGGGCTACGCATGGCAGCGCGGGCTGGTGCCCGTCGGCCTGTCCGCGCTGCTGCGCGCGATCGAGTTGAACGGCGTGGCCGTGGCGTCGAACGTGGCGGCGTTTTCGCTTGGCCGCCTGGCCGCGGCCGATCCCGGCGCCTGCGAAGCGCTGCTGGGCGACCACGTCCAGCCAGACGCGCCCGCAGTGCGGGGCATCGACGCCCTCATCGCCCAGGGCATGAGCCACCTGACCGCCTGGCAGAACGCCGCCTGGGCCGAACGCTACGCCAAGCTGGTGCGCGAGGTCTACGCGGCCGAGCAGGCGCTGACGCTGCAGGGCGCAGACGAACACGCCTGGCCGCTCACGCGCGCCGTCGCGCAGTCGCTGCGCAAACTGATGAGCTACAAGGACGAGTACGAGGTCGCGCGCCTGTACACCGACGGCCACTTTGAAAAGGCGCTGTCGCAGCAGTTTGAAGGCGACGTGCGCCTGAGCTTCTACATGGCGCCCCCGGTGCTCAGCCGCGCCAAGCAGGGCGAGCCGCCGCGCAAGGTCGAGCTGGGCAGCTGGATGTGGCGCGCCATGCGCTGGCTGGCCAAGGGCAAGGCGCTGCGCGGCGGCGTGTTCGACGTGTTCGGACGCACCGACGAGCGCCGCATGGAGCGCGAACTGATCACGCGCTTCGAGGACCGCGTGCGCGAGTTGCTGCCGCAAATTGGCGCCGAGCAGCTGGCGCTGGCCACGCAGATCGCGGCGCTGCCGTTGTCGATGCGCGGCTATGGCCACGTCAAGCTGGCGAACGTGGCGCTGGCCCGCGTGCGCGAAACCGAACTGCTGCACCGCCTGAACCCCGAGCGCTACCCGGCGCCGCAGCGGCCCGCGACGGCCGAGGCGGGGCAAATCAAGGGCATTGCGATCCGCAGCCAGCGCGAGACGGCGTAAGAGGCGAGCGCACCGTTGGCGGGCGCAAGCGCAGGCAGTAGGCGATTGAAAGAATAGCTGCCTGCGCTGGTGGCTGTAAGTCTTGACGCCGATTGGATATAAAAAGGGCGACCCGATAGGTCGCCTTTTTTGCTGGTGCGCTGGCGCTCAAGGGAAGCCCACGCCGGAACCGAAGATGCTATTTAAAAGGTAGCTTGTCGCGCAGGTGACTGTAGGCTCAGAGCCCGATTGGATCTGAAAACGCCGCGCCGGGTCAAGTGCCCCGAGCCTGCTCTCACGCCACCTCGGCGATCAGCTCGATCTCCACACACGCGCCCAGCGGCAGCGTGGGCACACCGAAGGCGCTGCGGGCGTGCGCGCCCTTGTCGCCAAAGACCTGGGCCAGCAGTTCGGAGCAGCCGTTCGTGACCAGGTGCTGCTCGGTGAAATCGGGCGTGCTGTTGACCAGGCTCATCACCTTGACGATGCGGCGCACCTTGTCCAGATCGCCCACGGCGGCCTTCAGCGTGCCCATCAGGTCGATGGCGACGGCGCGCGCGGCCTCGGCGCCTTGCGCCGTGGTCATGTCCTGGCCCATGCGGCCCACCCAGGGCTTGCCGTCCTTGCGGGCGATGTGGCCGGACAGGAACACCAGGTCGCCGGTGCGCACGAACGGCACGTAGGCTGCGGCGGGCACGGAAACGGGGGGCAGAGTGATGCCCAGCTGGTCAAGTTGGCTCTGGATGCTCATGGCGGTGTCTCGGTTGGATGGAAATCGGGGCCGTCAGCTGGCGGGCGATTCGGGCGGCAGCTGGTCGGCTTCGTACGGTTCGACTGTAACGCCCACGTGCAGGCGGTGCTGCCCGGCGCCGTTGATCACGCCGCGCAGAGGGGAGACGTCGGCGTAGTCCCGCCCGATGGCCAGGCGCACGAAATCCTCGCCCGGCGTGCCCCAGCCATCGCGCGCGTTGGTCGGGTCCAGGTCGTACCAGCCGCCGGGACCGTCGCTGCCCGGCTGCGCGGGCAGATCGGGCAGGTAGACCGACACCCAGGCGTGCGAAGCGTCGCTGCCCACCAGACGCGGCATGCCCGGCGGTGGCTGGGTCAGCAGGTAGCCGCTGACGTAGCGCGCCGCCAGCCCCAGCGAGCGCAGGCAGGCCAGCATGACGTGGGCAAAGTCCTGGCACACACCTTCGCGCCGCTGCAGCGCCAGCGCCGCGGGCGTGTTGATCTCGGTCACGTGGGCGCGGTAGGTGAATTCGTTATGCACCTGGTGCATCAGCGCGCGCCCGGCTTCGATCAGCGGGCGCCCCGGGGTGAAGCAGCCACGCGCGTACGCAGCGAACCCGTCGCCCGGGTGCACGTAAACCGAGGGAAAAACGAATTCACTGGCCGCGTGGTAGGGCTGCTCGGCCCGGTAGCGGAAGGCTTCGCGCGCAGCCTCCCAGGCCATGCTGCTCTCGGGCAGCGGCGGTACGCTGGTGTCGATCAGGCTGCGCGCGCGCACCAGCAGGCCGTCGTGCGGGCGGTCGAGCTCGATCATGCTGCGCTGGTTGCCGTACACATCGGCCTCGTCGCGTCGCACGGTGGGCGTGGGGCTGACTTCCAGCCGGTGGTCGCGCACCGTCTGGCGCGGGGTGTGCGGCGGAATCAGGTGGATCAGGTGCCGCGCAGTCGCTACGGGCGGCTGGTAGTCGTAGCGGGTGTCGTGCGTGACGGCCAGACGCATGCTCAGGCCCCCACGCTGCGGCGCGCGTCGTCGGTGTGGCTGAAGTAGCGCAGCGCGATCGCGTCCGACAGCTCGCCCGCCGCGTCGCCCAGTGCGTGCAGTAGCGCCTGCAGGGGGACGAAATCACCGATGGCGTCGGCCTCGCACAGCGTGGGCAGCTCCGCAATGTCGGGCTGGCGCAGGCGCTGCGACAGGTTTTCAACCCCCATCGCCTCGCGCTGGTGCAGGTAGCCCAGGCGCCCGTTCAGTGTCTGCACCACCCAGGCCAGCGAACGCGGGTTCTGGTAGTTCAGCACCACGTGCTCCAGCAGCGCCGGGATTTCGCGGCTGCGCTGGTAGCGCGCATGGAACGAGATCGCCGAGTCGAACAGGTCCAGCACCACGCCGAAGCCCGCGGCGTCGTGCACGGCGTTGGTGTAGAAGCCGCGCGACAGGGCGTCGGTCAGAAAGCCCAGTCGCTCCAGTTGACGCCCGGCCGAAAGCAGCCGCCAGCCGTCGTCGCGCCACATGCGGTCGTTCTGCGCGCCGGTGATGGCCGCGAGGTTCTGGCTCAGGCGGTCCAGCGCGGACAGCGCGTCCGACGCAGCCGGCGGATCGAAGCGGTTCAGTGCTTCGCAGTCGTCGCGAAACTGCTCCTGCGCCTGCTTGATGAAGTTCCAGTGTTCGGTCGACAAGCGCTCGCGCAGCGCGGCGCCGGCGCTGCGCAGCCACCACAGGCTGTAGCCGACGCTCGGCACCGTTTGGGTGTCGCCCAGGTGGGCAATCAGGGCGCGTTCGAATTCGGCTCGCCATTGCAGCGGTTCCGGTTCGCCGCTGGCGGTCAGGCCAGCGCTTTCGGCCAGCTGGCCCAGCCACATCAGCATGGCGGGCGAGGCGTCCTCCTCGCCGTGCAGTGCTTCGAGCGTGATGCGCGCCAGGCGGGCGGCATTCTCGGCGCGCTCGGTGTAGCGCCCGAGCCAGAACAGGCTTTCGGCCGAGCGGCTGGTGACGAGCCGCTCGCGTGGCAGCCCTTGCGGCCCGGGCGTGGCGGCAATGGTGGGCGCCAGGGGGCTGTGGTCGGTTTCGTCGGTGGGCGCCTGTTCGTCCAGCACCCAAGCATCGGCGCTGGAGCCGCCGCTCTGCATGCTGGCGATGCCGGCGTCGCCAGCCACCAGCCGCGCCATGCCACCGGGCAGCACCTGCCAGTCGCCCGAGCCGTCCGACAGCGCGAACACGCGCAGGATGGACGAGCGCATCGCCATGCGCGAGCCTTCCGGGCCGCTGCGCCACACTGGCGTCTGCGAGGTGGGCAGGAAGGCCTGCACCGTGTGCTCGTCCGGGGTGTGTCGGATGCGGTCGACCCAGTCGGCCAGTTGTTCGGGGCCCATCAGCGGGCCGACCCCGGCTTCGAAGGTTCCGCGCGACAGCGACCACGGGTAGGTCGGCTTGATGACCGAACGCGCCAGTTGCGGCAGCACTTCCTGCATGGCCGCCTGTTCGCCGCACCACCAGGTGTGCAGGGCGGGCAGCTTCAGTTCTTCGCCCAGCAGGCGGCGCGCCAGCGCGGGCAGAAAGCCCAGCAGCGCGCTCGACTCCAGAAAGCCCGATCCCAGTGCATTGGCCATCAGCACGTTGCCGGCGCGCACCGCCTGCACCAGCCCGGGCACGCCGAGGCGCGAGTCGGGGCGCATCTCCAGCGGGTCGACCCAGGCGTCGTCCACGCGCTTGATCAGCGCATCCACCGGCCGCAGGCCGTGCAATGTCTTGAGGAACAGGCGCTCGCCGCGCACCGTGAGGTCGTTGCCCTCGACCAGGGTCACACCCAGGTAGCGTGCCAGGTAGGACTGTTCGAAATAGGTCTCGTTGTACGGGCCCGCCGTCAGCAGCGCGACGTGCGCGTCGGCGCCGCCTGGCGCCAGGCGCTTGAGGCCCTCGATGAAATCGCGGTAAGTGGCCGCCAGCCGCCGCACATGCAACGCGTTGAACGCCTCGGCAAACTGGCTCGACACCGCCAGCCGGTTTTCCAGCAGGTAGCCCAACCCCGAAGGCGCCTGCGTGCGCTGCGACACCACCCACCAGTGGCCGTTGGGGCCGCGCGCCAGGTCCATGGCCACCACGTGCAGGTGCTGGCCGCCGACGGGTGCCACGCCGTGCAGCGCGCGCAGGTAGTCGGGGTGGCCCTGCACCAGCGCGGGGGGCACCAGGCCTTCGCGCAGCAGGCGGCGTTCACCGTAGGCATCGGCCATCACCGTTTCGAGCACGCGCACGCGCTGCAGCACACCGGCTTCGATGTGGGCCCAGTCGGCACGGGTGATCAGCAGCGGGAACAGGTCGAGCGCCCAGGGCCGCTGCAACTGCACGTCGTCGGTGTAGACGTTGTAGGAAACGCCGTTCTCGCGCAGCTGGCGCGCCAGCCGCGTGGCGCGCTGGTCCAGCTGCGACCAGCCCTGCGGGCCCAGCGCGCGAAAGAAGTTCGCCCACGCCGGGGCCAGGGGCGTGTCGGCCGCGCTGGCGCCGGTCACGGCCCGGGCGCGCTGGCCGAACAGCTCGTCGTAGTGCGCCTCGGCGGCGCGGGGAAAATGTGCGCCGCTGGCGCCCTGAAACTGTGAGCGCAAGAGACGCAATTCCTCGGATGCGGTGTCCGATGCAGACATGACCCGGCTATTGTCGCCCAAGGGCCCGCGTGCCGGGCTGGCTTCAGGCGCGCGGGCGGGCGTGGCGGCGCAGGTCCAGCGTGAACGGAAACGCGCGGCTGCCGGCGCGCGCTGCATCGTCGGGTGTCAGGGCCGACGGCGCGTGCGAATGCCCGACCACCGAAAAGCGCGCCAGGCGGCGGCTTTCCGCTTCGTAGGCGTTGACCGGAAAGCTGCCGTAGTTGCGCCCGCCGGGGTGCGCCACGTGGTAACGGCAGCCGCCCACGCTGCGCTGGTTCCAGCTGTCGATCACGTCAAAAGTCAGTGGCCCCTGCGGTTCGATCGACGGGTGCAGCGACGACCACGGGTTCCACGCCTTGAAGCGGACGCCCGCCGCGTAGCTGCCTTCGGCGCCCAGCGGCTGCAGCGGCACCGCGCGCCCGTTGCAGGCCAGCACGTAGCGCGCGGCGTTGAAGCCGCTGACCTGCACCTGCAGTCGCTCGACCGACGAATCGACGTAGCGCGCCGTGCTGGCGCCGGCGTTCTGCTCGCCCATCACGTGCCAGGGCTCCAGCGCGTGGCGCAGCGTCAGTCGCAGGCCGGGCAGGTCCAGCTCGCCGACCAGCGGAAAGCGGAACTCCTGGTGCGGCGCAAACCATGCGTCTTCCAGCGCAAAGCCGGTCTGTCGCAGCTCGGCCAGCACGTCGGCAAAGTCGGCCTGCACGAAGGCCGGCAGCATGAAGCGGTCGTGCAGCGCATTGCCCCAAGGGATCGGCGCGCGCGGGTACGGCGTGCGCCAGAAGCGCGCCACCAGCGCGCGGATCAGCAGCTGCTGCACGATCGCCATGCGCGCGTGCGGCGGCATCTCGAACGCGCGCAACTCCAGCAGGCCCAGCCGCCCGGTGGGGCTTTCGGGTGCGTACAGCTTGTCGATGCAGAACTCGCTGCGGTGCGTGTTGCCGGTGACGTCGACCAGCAGGTTGCGCAGCGTGCGGTCGACCAGCCAGGGCGCGACGGCGCCGGCTTCGGGCACGACACCCGGCGCGGCGCCGGTCTGCGCGCGCAGCTGCTGCAGGGCGATCTCCAATTCGTACAACTGGTCGTCGCGCGCCTCGTCCACGCGCGGCGCCTGGCTGGTGGGGCCAATGAACAGGCCGCTGAACAGGTAGGACAGCGACGGGTGGTTCTGCCAGTACACCAGCAGGCTGGCCAGCACGTCGGGCCGGCGCAGGAAGGGGCTGTCGGCCGGCGTGGCACCGCCCAGCACCACGTGGTTGCCGCCGCCGGTGCCGGTGTGGCGGCCGTCGGTCATGAACTTTTCGGCCGACAGGCGCGCTTCGTGCGCGGCGCGGTACAGAAATTCGGTGTTGCCAACCAGTTCGCGCCAGCTGGCCACGGGCTGCACGTTGGCTTCGATCACGCCGGGGTCGGGCGTGATCTGCAGCATCTTCACGCGCGGGTCGCGCGGCGGCGGGTAGCCTTCCAGCACCACGGGCTGGTCGATCTCGGCGGCGGTGGCTTCGATGGCGGCGCACAGGTCGAGGTAGTCCTCCAGCCGCTCCAGCGGCGGCATGAAGACGTAGAGCACGCGCGACGCGCCGGCCACCGGGGCGAAGCGCTCGACCGCTGCGCGGTGCCGCTCACGCGCAGCGCGGGCGGCGTTGGCGGCGTCGTCATCGCCTTCGATGTCGGGGAATTCCTCCAGCACGCTGTGGCCTCGCACCGGGTCGCGCGCTTCGACCACCAGCGCGGTGCGTGGCACCCACGCGGCGGATTCATGGCGCGCTGGCGCGCGGTCGCGCGGGTCCTTGCCGTCTTCGGAGGGGCTGGAAATTGCTCCTGATTCTGTAGCTGCCTGCGCAGATTCATCTACGGATAGAGGCTCTTTTTCTTCAAAGCCGTCGGGATTCAGGTGGCGCGCCAGATCGGCATCGCTGACCCACGGCAGGCTGGCCAGCGGCAGGCGGAAGCCCATGGGCGAATCGCCTGGCACCAGCGTCAGCCTGTCGCCGCGGAACCACCAGCGCGCGCTCAGCCAGCGCGGGCGCTGCCCGTCGGCGGACGGCCACGGCTCGGGCAGGTTCTCGAGCTGCGCCGTGGCGTGCAGAGGCAGAGCGTAGCCGACGACCGCGTCAAGCCCTTGCGTGAAGACGGCGCGCAGGCGCTCGCGCTCGGCCTCGTCGGCCAGGCGGCTGTCGAAGGGGTCGACGTTGAAGGGCAGCTGCCGCTCCCGCTGCAGGTAGTGCCAGGTGTCTTCGTAGGCCGGGCGCACGGTGGCGGTGCCCACGCCCAGTCGCTGGGCCAGCGCTTCGGTGAAGCGGCGCGCGTCTTCGGTCGTGGCGTTCTGCGGCTGGCGCTCGTCGGCCTGCCAGCGCGCGTCCTGCCACAGCGGTTGGCCGTCTTCGCGCCAGAACAGGCTGAGCGCCCAGCGCGGCAGTTGCTCGCCCGGGTACCACTTGCCCTGGCCCAGGTGCAGCAGGCCGCGCGGGGCGTAGCGGTCTTTCAGGCGGTACAGCAGGTCCAGCGCGAACACGCGCTTGGTCGGTCCCAGCGCCGTGGTGTTCCATTCCAGGCCGTCCGGGTCGTCCACGCCGACGAAGGTCGGCTCGCCGCCCATGGTCAGGCGTACGTCGCCGGCCTGCAGCTGCGCATCGACCGCGTCGCCGGCGGCCAGGATGGCGTCCCACTGTGCGTCGCTGTAGGGCAGGGTGACGCGCGGCGTTTCCAGCAGGCGCGTCACCGTCATGGTGTGGTTGAACTGCACCTCGGCTTCGTCCATCAGCCCCTCAATGGGCGCGGCCGACGACGGCTGCGGCGTGCAGGCCAGCGGGATGTGCCCTTCGCCGGCCAGAAGGCCGCTGGTCGGGTCCAGGCCGACCCAGCCGGCGCCGGGCAAATACACCTCGCACCAGGCGTGCAGGTCGGTGAAGTCGACCTCGGTGCCGCTGGGGCCGTCCAGCGATTTGACGTCCGGTGCCAGCTGAATCAAATAGCCCGACACAAAGCGCGCCGCCAAGCCCAGGTGGCGCAGCAGCTGCACCAGCAGCCAGCCGGAATCGCGGCACGAGCCGCTGGCCAACTGCAACGTCTGCTCGGGCGTTTGCACGCCGGGCGCCATGCGGATCAGGTAGGCCACGTCGCGCTGCACGCGCTGGTTGAGCTGCACCAGGAAATCGATGGTCGGCGTCTCGCTGCGGTCGATGCCGGCCAGGTACTTCGCGACGAGCGGCGTGGCCGTGTCGGCCTGCAGGTACGGCGCCAAGTCTTCGCGCAGCTCGGGCGTGTAGCTGAACGGGAAGCGCTCGGCCGAGGGCTCCAGGAAAAAGTCGAACGGGTTGTAGACCGCCATCTCGGCCACCAGGTCCACGGTGACACGGAAGTCGGTGGTCTTGTCCGGAAAGACCAGTCGCGCCTGGTAGTTGGCGAACGGGTCCTGCTGCCAGTTGATGAAGTGCTGCGCCGGCTGCACGGTCAACGAATACGACAGCACCGGCGTGCGGCAGTGCGGCGCCGGCCGCAGGCGCACCGTTTGCGGACCCAGCTGCACGGGCCGGTCGTAGCGGTAGTCGGTGACGTGGGTGAGGGCGACGTGAATGGCCATGGAATGCGTTGCCTGCCAAAGGTGTACCGGGGACGAAGTCATGCTAGCAAGCGGCGGGCCAGCGGCGTGTAGGGCAGGGCGCTGACCGGCGGCGCTGCCAAGCCGCGCATCCGCTACGCTGTGGTGCTGGCGCAGGGCGCGTGCGTGGCCCGTGCCCGCCAGGGAGGATTGCAAAAGAAAATGGCCGCCAGCCCTACAGACACCTGCGCAAGCAGCTATCAATGGGATAGTGAATGAGCGCGCCTGCGCAGCACGCCAATGAACCGGGCAGCAGCTCTGTCGCCGCTGTCGCGCGCACGGCCTGGCTGCTTCCCGCCGCGCTGGCCGGCTGGATCGCGGGCACGGCACTGCAATTGCAGCAGCGCGATCTGTGGGGCCTGGCCGCGTACGCCCTGCTGGCGGTGGCTGCGCTGCTGTCGGCGGCAGGCGCCGTCTGGGTGGTCGTTCGCTGGCGCCGCCACGTGTTGCCGGTCACGGCCTTGGCCGCCATCAGCGCCGCGTTGCTCGCCTTCGCACTGACCGGCGGGCGCGCCACGCAGCTGCCGCCGATCGGTGCGGCGCTGGAAGGCGTGGACCTGCAGCTGACCGGCGTTGTGGCGCGCATGCCGCAGCTGGGCGAGCAGGGTACGCGTTTTTTCTTTGACGTGGTGCAGGCCACGCAGGACGGCCGCCCGGTGGCGGTGCCGCCGCGCCTTTTGATCGGCTGGTACCGCGATGGTGGCGGCTTCGCGCCAACGGCGCCCGGCACCGGCGCCGCGCTGCCCGAGCTGCACGCCGGCGAACGCTGGCGCTTCACCGCGCGGCTGAAGGCGGCGCACGGCAACTTCAACCCGCACGGCTTCGACTACGAGCTGTGGCTGTGGGAGCAGGGCGTGCGCGCCACCGGCTATGTGCGCGCGGGCGCCAGCGACACCGTGCCGCAGCGCCTGGCGAGCGGCGAAGGTCACGCCGTCGAGCGCCTGCGCCAGGCGGTGCGCGACCGCATTATGCGCACCGCCGCGCCGTCTGCCGACCCGGCGGCACAGCGGCGCGCGGCGGTGGTTGCGGCGCTGCTGACGGGCGACCAGGCGCTGATCGAGCGCGGCGACTGGGACCTGTTTCGCACCACGGGCGTCGCGCATTTGATGAGCATTTCGGGCCTGCACATCACGATGTTCGCGTGGCTCGCCGCGGCCGTGGTCGGCTGGGCGTGGCGGCGCAGCGCGCGCTGGAGTTCGAGCCTGCGGTGGCCGGCGCGTTTCAACCCCTGCCTGCGCTGGCCGGCGCCGCACGCGGCCCTGGTCGGCGGCGTGGCGCTGGCGGCGGCGTACGCGCTGTTCAGCGGCTGGGGCGTTCCGGCGCAGCGCACGGTGCTGATGCTGGCCACTGTGGCTGCGCTGCGCGTCAGCGGGCTGCGCTGGCCGTGGTGGCTGACCTGGCTGTTGGCCTGCGCGCTGGTGCTGGCGTGGGACCCCTGGGCCTGGCTGCAGGCGGGTTTCTGGCTGAGCTTTGTCGCTGTCGGGGTGCTGTTTGCTACCGATTCAGGAGCTGGTAGCGCTGATGGTTATAGCGCTGGCGGTCGATTTGTTCAGTTGTTGCGCGAACAATGGGTGGTGACGCTGGCGCTCACGCCGCTGTCGCTGCTGCTGTTCGGGCAGGCTTCGGTGGTGGGGCTGCTGGCCAATCTGTTGGCCATCCCGTGGGTGACCGTGCTCGTCACCCCGCTGGCGGTGCTGGGCGTGCTGTGGGCGCCGCTGTGGCAAGCGGCGGCGTGGGCCTTGCAGCCGCTGATCGCGCTGCTGCAGTGGCTGGCGGCCTGGCCGGGCGCGAGTGTGGCCGTGGCGCAGGCGCCGCTGGTGCTGGGCGCGGCCGCGGTGGCCGGCGGCTTGATGCTCGCGCTGCCCTGGCCATGGCAGCTGCGGGTGGTGGGGCTGCCGCTGCTGGCGCCGCTGCTGCTGTGGCAGCCGGCGCGACCTGCGCCGGGGCAGTTTGAGCTGCTGGCCGCCGACGTCGGGCAGGGCAACGCCGTGCTGCTGCGCACCGCCACGCACAGCCTGGTGTACGACGCCGGCCCGCGCTATTCGCTGGACAGCGACGCCGGCGACCGCGTGCTACTGCCGCTGCTGCGCGCTTTGGGTGAACGGGTCGACACGCTGGTGCTGAGCCACCGCGACAGCGACCACACCGGTGGCGCCGCGGCGCTGCTGACCGGGCAGCCCCAAGCGGCCGTGCTGTCGTCGCTGGAGGCCGATCACCCCTTGCGCGGCGTGCGCCCCGTGCTGCGCTGCCTGACGGGGCAGCATTGGGATTGGGACGGCGTGCGTTTCGAGGTGCTGCACCCCACGCCGGCGCTGTACGACGCGAAGGGCCTGAAGCCGAACGCCCTCAGCTGCGTGCTGCGCGTGCGCGCGGCCGGTGGCGCCGGTGCCTTGCTGGTGGGCGACATCGAGGCGGCGCAGGAGCTGTCGCTGGTGCACGCGCACGGCGCCGGGCTGCACGCCGAGGTGCTGCTGGTGCCGCACCACGGCAGCCGGACCTCGTCCACGCCCGAATTCATCGACGCCGTGGCGCCGCGCTGGGCCTGGGTGCAGTCGGGCTACCGCAACCGCTTTGGCCACCCCGCCGCGCCCGTGCTCGCGCGCTATGCCGAACGCGGCATCGCGGTGGTCGATTCGCCCCATTGTGGTGCGATGCACTGGCGGAGTGCACAGCCCGGCGCGCTGGGGTGCGAACGCGCGCTGCGGCGCCGCTACTGGCAGCACCAGCTGCCTTGAAAGCCGCGCCAGCCGGGGCTTTTGCCGGGCTGGCGCCCTTCTTGCTATCCTAGCTTGGCCGGCAACTGCGCATGGTGGCGCGGTGGCGGGCAGCAGGAGGCCTTGGGATGCACCCGTTCGATGAAATGTACGAATCGCTTGCCAACGCGGCGGCGCTGCCCGAGGCCTATGCCGCCGCCGCCGTGCGCTCGCATTACCAGCAGTACGCGGCCTGGCTGGCCGGGCAGAGCGCCGAGCAGATGCGCGACCGGCGCGAAGAGGCGGAGGTGATCTTCCGGCGCGTCGGCATCACCTTCGCGGTGTACGGCGCCAAGGACGGGGACGGCTCGGGCACCGAGCGCTTGATTCCGTTCGATTTGATCCCGCGCATCATCCCGGCGGACGAATGGGACCACCTGGAGCGCGGCCTGGTGCAGCGCGTGACGGCGCTCAACCGTTTCCTGCACGACGTCTACCACGACCAGGAAATCCTGCGCGCCGGCGTCGTCCCGAAAGACCAGGTGCTGAAGAACACGCAGTACCGCCAGGTCATGCAGGGTGTGGATGTGCCGAACCAGATCTATTCGCACATCTCGGGCGTGGACATCGTGCGCGCCGGCCGCGTGGACGGGCAGGGCGAGTACTTCGTGCTGGAAGACAACCTGCGCGTGCCCAGCGGCGTGAGCTACATGCTGGAAGACCGCAAGATGATGATGCGGCTGTTCCCCAGCCTGTTTGCGCGCCACCCCGTGGCACCGGTCGCCCATTACCCCGACCTGCTGCTGGAAACCCTGCGCGACAGCAGCCCCGGCACCTCGGCCAACCCCACGGTCGTGGTGCTGACGCCCGGCATGTACAACAGCGCGTACTTCGAACACGCCTTCCTGGCCCAGCAGATGGGCGTCGAACTGGTCGAGGGGCAGGACCTGTTCGTCAAGGACGACTTCGTCTACATGCGCACCACGCGCGGCCCCAAGCGGGTGGACGTGATCTACCGCCGCGTGGACGACGACTTTCTGGACCCGGAGGTGTTCCGCCCCAGTTCCACCCTGGGCTGCGCCGGCCTGATGGAAGCCTACCGCGCCGGCCACGTGACGATCTGCAACGGCGTCGGCACCGGCGTGGCGGACGACAAGTCGATCTACCCCTACGTGCCCAAGATGATCGAGTTCTACCTGGGCGAAAAGCCGATCCTCAGCAACGTGCCCACCTACATGTGCCGCCAGCCGGAAGACCTGCAGTACGTCATGGCCAACCTGCATGAGCTGGTGGTCAAGGAAGTGCACGGTGCGGGCGGCTACGGCATGTTGGTCGGCCCCGCGTCCACGGCCGCCGAGATCGAGGCCTTCCGCGCCGCCGTGCTGGCCAACCCCTCGGGCTACATCGCCCAGCCCACGCTCAGCCTGTCGAGCTGCCCGACCTACGTCGACGCCGGCATCGCTCCGCGCCACATCGACCTGCGGCCCTTCGTGCTGTCGGGCAAGGAAGTGCAGATGGTGCCGGGCGGGCTGACGCGCGTGGCGCTGCAGCAAGGGTCGTTGGTGGTCAACTCGTCGCAGGGTGGCGGGACCAAGGACACCTGGGTACTGGAAGCTTGAGGAAGTTGCACCATGCTGAGTCGCACCGCTGATCACCTGTTCTGGATGTCACGCTACACCGAGCGGGCAGAAAAGGCCGCCGCAGGCGGTCTTTCGCCACAACACCGCAGGCGTGCGCAGCACGCGCGGTGTTCTCTGCCCGAGGAGCCGTCATGCTGAGCCGTACCGCCGACCACCTGTTCTGGATGTCGAGGTACACAGAACGGGCAGAGAACACCGCACGCCTGCTGAATGTGCACTACGAAACCTCGCTGCTGCCGCAGTCGGCGGCGGTGTCCGAGCACGGCTGGACCGGCATCCTGTCGATCAGCGAGCTGCTGCCGGCCTACACCGCGCGCCACGGCGAGGTCACGCCGCAGGGCGTTATGAACTTCATGGTGCTGGACGAGGGCAACCCTGCGTCGATCATGGCCTGCCTGAAAGCCGCGCGCGAGAACGCCCGCGCCGTGCGCGGCACGCTGACGACCGAAGTGTGGGAAACGCTGAACCAGACCTGGCTGGAGATCGTGCGCCTGCGCCGCGCCGGCGCGTTCGAGCGCGACGCGGGCGAGTTCTTCGAATGGGTCAAGTTCCGCTCGCACCTGTCGCGCGGCGTCACGCTGGGCACCATGCTGCAGGACGAGGCCTTTCACTTCCTGCGCCTGGGCACCTTCCTGGAGCGCGCCGACAACACCGCGCGCCTGCTCGACGTGAAGTTTCACGCGGTCGAAAGCGACTTCTTCGGCACCGCCAGCGAGCGCGACATCGAATACGACTTCTACCACTGGTCGGCCATCCTGCGCAGCGTGAGCGCGTTCGAGGTCTACCGCAAGGTCTACCGCGACGTGATCGAGCCCGAGCGCGTGGCCGAACTGCTGATGCTCCGCCACGACATGCCGCGCTCGCTGCACCACTGCATGGGCGAAGTGGTGGGCAACCTGCGCCTGGTCGGCGCCGACCCGGTCGGCGAAACCATGCGCCACGCCGGCCGCCTGCGCGCCGACCTGCGCTTTGGCCACATCGACGAGATCCTGGCGACCGGGCTGCACGCCTTTTTAACGCAGTTCCTCGACCGGGTGAACGCGCTGGGCGGGCACATCAGCCGGGACTTTCTGGTTTCAGCGGATTGAAAGCCGGACGGCTGGCGTCCAGACAAGTCCTGAAGTCGTTAGGAACACTCAAGAAAAATTGGCCTTCGGACCATGCCAGGCCTGCGCAGGCAGCTATCAAATAAGTAGTTTTCCAAAGCTGCTGCCGGGGTCGTGCCAGCATCCTGCATGGGCTGCCAGAAGGGTGTTGGTGCATACATCTGCGTTGGCGGGGCTCAGCCACCCATCACAGGCCCAGCTCCGCCACCACCACCCCGCGCAGCCAGACATTGCCGGGGTCTTCATGAAAGCGCCGGTGCCAGTGCATGCGGATGGTGCTTTCGGGCAGAGGCAAGGGCAGGTCGACCACGGCCAGCCGGCCATCGGCGACAAAGGCGTCGGCCAACTGGCCGGGCACAACGGCCAGGTAGTCGGTGGCTTCCAGCAGCGGCGGCACCATCAGGTAGGACGGCAGCTCCAGCGTGTCTGCTCGACTGAGGCCGTGCTGCGCCAGGCCTTCGTCGATGTGGATCTGGATGCCCGAGGTCAGCCGCACCACCAGTTGCGGCGTGGCCGCGAAGCGGCGCAGGTTCAGGCGCGACCCGCTCGCCAGCGGATGCCCGCGGCGCACCAGCCCGACGAAATGGCGATCAAACAGGCGGCGCTGGAACAGCGTGTCGGGCAGGGCGGGGTAGTGGCCGATGGCCAGGTCGATCCGGCCATCGGTCAGCTCGGCCGCAATGTCGGTGCCGCCCAGCGGGTGCAGCGTGAGTGACACCTGGGGCGCCAGTTGGCGCACCGCGCGCACGATGCGCGGCAGCAGCACGTAGGCGCCGACGTCGGACAGCAGCAGCTGGAAGTTGCGCTGCGCGGTGGCGGGCTCGAACGCCCCGGCGCGCAGCACCTGCTCGCGCACCTGCGCCAGGATGGCGGCAACCGGCTCAGCCAGCGCGCTGGCCCGCGCTGTCGGCAGCAGGCCGCGGCCCGTGCGCACGAACAGGTCATCGTCCAGCAGCTTGCGCAGGCGCGCCAGGGCGGCACTGAGTGCCGACTGGCTCATGTCCAGCTCGCGCGCCGCCAGGGTGGCACTGCGCTGGCGCAGCAGGGCGTCCAGCACCGGCAGCAGGTTCAGATCGATGGTTCTGATATCCATGAAATCGATTTGGCATACTCAATTCATGCCGTAGACGCGAATTCTGACGCCCCGTACGCTGCGTGGCAACACGGTCAAAACGCGGGCCCATCGCCTGCTTTGCCGTGGTCCGTTCCACCGACAGGAGACAAGACACATGCAACGACGCCACTGGGTGCGCCTGGCCATCGCCGCCGGACTGATCAGCACCGCCGGCTGGGCCGGCGCGACCCCGCCCTTGACCATGGTGGTGCCCTCAGGCGCCGGCAGCGCGCCCGACATCGTGGCGCGCCTGCTGGGCGATGAGTTGACGCAGCGCCTGGGCCAGCCCGTGGTCATCGACAACCGGCCCGGCGCGGGCGGCATCGTCGCCACGCTGGCCGCCAAATCGGCCAAGGCCGATGGCAACACCGTGCTGCTGGCGCAGGCTGCGGTGGTTACGCTCACGCCGCTGCTCTACCGCGCGGCCAAGTACGACATGGCGCGCGACTTCGAGACGGTGTCGGTGGTGGCCGACACGCCCATGCTGTTTGTGGCCAATCCCAAGACCGGGATCAAGACGCTGGGCGAACTGCTGGCGCAGGCCAAAGCCAAGCCGGACGATCTGACCCTGGGTAGCCCTTCGCGAGGGTCGGTCCCACACCTGAGCGGTGAACTGCTGGAGCAGATGGCGGGCATCCAGTTGCGCAACGTGCCCATGGGCACCAGCGGGCAGGCGATCCAGTCGGTGGTCGGCGGCGACACGCAGGTGTCGGTCGACGGCATCGCGCCCCTGCTGCCGCTGGTCAAGGCGGGGCGCCTGCAGGCGCTGGCCGTCACCTCCCGCCAGGTGTTGCCGGGGCTGGAAGCCTACCCGCTGGCCAAGGCCACCGTGCCTGGGCTGGAGGTGTCTGGCTGGTTCATGCTGTTCACCAACAAGGGCGTGCCGGCCGCGCGCGTGCAGCAGCTCAACGATGCGGTGAATGCGGCGCTGAAAGCGCCCGCGCTGGTGCAGAAACTGCAGACCGCCGCGACCTACCCAGTGGGCGGCAGCGTGAAGGATGCGCGCGACTTTCTCGCGCGTGAGCAGAAGCTGTGGACCGGCGCCGTGAAGCAGGCCGACCTGAAAGCCGAGTGAGGCAGGAGCGCGCCATGACCACCCATCAACGCATCGACACCCACCTGCACGTCGTGCCGCCCGCCTATGCGGCGTGGCTGGCGTCGCGCGGCATCAACGCCGGTGGCCGCGCCATTCCCGAATGGACCGTGCCCGCCGCACTGGAACTGATGGACGGCGCCGGTATCGCCACCGGTATCCTGTCCGTGTCCACCCCCGGCGCCCACCTGGGCGATGACGGCGAGGCGCGCGAGAAGGCGCGCGAGGTCAACGAATTCGCCGCCCACGTGGTGCGCGGTGCGCCCGACCGCTTCGGCTTCTTCGCCACGCTGACCCTGCCCGACGTGGAGGGCGCCATCGCCGAAGGGCGCCACGCCTTCGACGTGCTGGGCGCCGACGGCGTTGTACTGCTGGCCAATGTGCGCGGCACCTACCTGGGCGATCCGGCGTGGGAGCCGCTGATGGCCGAGCTGAACGCGCGCCGCGCCGTGGTCTTCATCCACCCCTCGTCGCTGCCGTGCCCACCCGTGCCCGGCATCGCGCCCTTCGTGGCCGACTTTCTGCTGGACACCACGCGCGCCGCCATCAACCTGGCGCGCGTCGGCACGTTTGAACGTTACCCTGACCTGAAGATCATCCTGTCGCACGCCGGCGGCTTCGTGCCGTTCGCCGCTGAGCGCATGGCCCGTGCCTGCGCCGATGATGGTGAAGACATGGCCCAGGGTTGCGCGCGTCTGAAGCGCTTCTATTTCGATCTGGCCCTGTCCAGCAGCCCGTACGCGCTGCCCAGCCTGCTGGCCTTCGCCGAGCCCACCCACATCACGTTTGGCAGCGACTGGCCGTTTGCTCCCAAGCAAAGGTCCTGGCACTTCGCGCGTTTGCTGGATGAGTTTGCGTTGACGCCGGAGCAGCGGCATGCGATTGATCGAGGTAACGCGGAGCGGCTGTTTCCGCGTTTGAAGCGGCTTTGAACTGTGAATCGCCCCAGTTTTTTGGGCACCTGTGAGCCGCCCTGAATGGCATCGTTCGAAGATCGGCAAGAACCCGGAGTTTTGCTTCACCTATAACGGCCAGCCCATCCGATGGGACGGGATCAACACGGCCTGGCAAATGGCGTTGAATCGCTCCAGGATCAGCGATTTCCGGTTTCACGCTCTTCGGCACATCTGGGCTTCTTGGCACCGTCAGGCAGGCGCGTCCTGCAACGAGCTCAAGGACTTGGGTGGCTGGAAGTCGCGCAGCATGATGGATCGCTACGCCAAATTTGCAACCGAGAACCTGTTGTCCGCGGCGACCAGGATCGAGCTGAGTCGGGAAGGGCGGAACGTGGTGCCGCCGTCACGTTTTCGTCACGCCTAGAAACGAAAAGGCCCCGCACTTTCGTGCGAGGCCTTGCGTTTGTTGGCTCCCCGACCTGGGCTCGAACCAGGGACCTGCGGATTAACAGTCCGTCGCTCTACCGACTGAGCTATCAGGGAACAAGCCTCGCATTATATGCCGGAAATTGAGACTTCTCAAGCGACTCGAAAATTTTGTCGAAAGGCTGACGCAGACAGCTTCAGCGCGCGCTGGGCTGCAGGGCGCGCTATCATCGGCGCACACTCCGGGGTGCCCGCGTCAGGCGAGCTGAGATGGTCGAGACATCGACTGAACCCGTCAACTTGATCCGGTTAGTACCGGCGTAAGGAAGAGCAGCAGCCCAAGGGCATTCCGCAGCACGCGGACCATCGCCCGACAGGTCATCCGGAGTCCTTGTCATGACCCCAACGGAGACCTGAAATGAACGCACCCGACAAACTGGCCCATTTGCTGGCGCTCACGCGCGAGCCACTGCCCGCATCCACCAAAGGCACGATGGCTGGCAGCCGTGACGATCTGCGTGTGCCGGTGCGCGACGTGCGCTTGACCAACGGGCGCGAGGTGTCGTTCTACGACACGTCCGGCCCGTACACCGATCCCGCGGTGACGATCGATGTCCGTCAAGGCCTCGCGCCGGTGCGCGCCGGGTGGATCGCCGAACGCGGCGACACCGAAGCCTACGAAGGCCGCCTGGCGCACATCCTCGACGACGGCGGCAAGCTGGAGGCGCGCGACGCCGAGCGCATCGACCAGTTGCGGCGCGAAGCCGCGGGCCTTCAGCGCCAGCCACGCCGCGCCAGGGCAGGCGCCAACGTCACACAGATGCACTACGCCCGCCGTGGCATCGTGACACCCGAGATGGAATACATCGCGCTGCGCGAAAACGGCCGCATGGAATGGCTGGCCGAGCATTTGGGCGACCCCCGGCGCGAGGCCCGCCGCCATGGCAACCCCATGGGCGCGCAAATCCCCGACCGCATCACGCCCGAGTTCGTGCGCGACGAGGTGGCGCGCGGCCGCGCCATCATTCCGGCCAACATCAACCACCCGGAAATCGAGCCGATGATCATCGGCCGCAACTTCCGTGTGAAGATCAACGCCAACATCGGCAACAGCGCGGTCACCAGCAGCATCGAGGAAGAGGTCGAAAAGCTGGTGTGGTCGATCCGCTGGGGCGCTGACACGGTGATGGACCTGTCCACCGGCAAGAACATCCACACCACGCGCGACTGGATCCTGCGCAACTCGCCGGTGCCGATCGGTACGGTGCCGATCTACCAGGCGCTCGAGAAAGTCGGCGGCATCGCCGAAGACCTGACCTGGGCCATCTTCCGCGACACGCTGATCGAGCAGGCCGAGCAGGGCGTGGACTACTTCACCATCCACGCGGGCGTGCGCCTGCCCTTCATCCACCTCACGGCCGACCGCGTGACGGGCATCGTCAGCCGCGGCGGCTCCATCATGGCCAAGTGGTGCATTGCGCACCATCAGGAAAGCTTTCTGTACACGCACTTCGAAGAGATCTGCGAGATCATGAAGGCGTACGACGTCAGCTTCTCGCTGGGCGATGGCCTGCGCCCGGGCTGCGCATCCGACGCCAACGATGAAGCGCAGTTTGCCGAACTGCGCACGCTGGGCGAGCTGACGCAAATCGCCTGGAAGCACGACGTACAGACCATGATCGAAGGGCCCGGCCACGTGCCCATGCACATGATCCAGGCCAACATGGACGAGCAGCTGAAAACTTGCCACGAGGCGCCGTTCTACACGCTGGGCCCGCTGACCATCGACATCGCGCCGGGCTACGACCACATCGCCAGCGCCATCGGCGCAGCCATGATCGGCTGGATGGGCACGGCCATGCTTTGCTATGTGACGCCCAAGGAACACCTGGGCCTGCCCGACCGCGACGACGTCAAGCAGGGCATCATCGCGTACAAAATCGCGGCGCACGCGGCCGACGTGGCCAAGGGGCACCCGGCGGCACGGGCGCGCGACGACGCGATCAGCAAGGCGCGCTTTGAATTCCGCTGGGAAGACCAGTTCAACCTGGGGCTCGATCCCGACACGGCGCGCGAATTCCATGACGAAACCCTCCCCAAGGACAGCAGCAAGACCGCGCACTTCTGCAGCATGTGCGGACCGAAGTTCTGCTCGATGAAAATCACGCAGGAGGTGCGCGACTTCGCCGCCGCCAAGGGGCTGAGCGAGCAGGAGGCGCTGCGGCGCGGCATGGACGAGAAGTCTGCCGAGTTCCAGGCCAAGGGCGGCGAGTTCTACGTGCCCATCCACAAGGCTTAGTGCCAAATTGACCTGCAGCGCCCGTCCATCGGGCGCAGCCAGCTATCTTTTTGAAAGCGAAATCATGATCGAGTCGATGCGCATCGGGGTGGCGGGCGCGGGCCTGCTGGGCCGCCTGCTGGCGTGGCAGCTCGCACGGGCGGGCCATCAGGTGAGCGTGTTCGACACGGCCGCCTCACCCGCGCCCGTGCCGCGCAGCCAGGCGCCCGATCCCTACGTGCCCACGGCGGCAGGTTTCACGGCGGCGGGCATGCTCAGTCCGCTGGCCGAACTCGACAACGCCGAGCCTGCGGTGGCCGCGCTGGGCTGGCGTTCGCTGGCGCTGTGGCGCGACATCGCCGCAGCGCTGCCGGCACAGCCCGCCTTTGCCGACCGTGGCAGCCTGCTGGTGGCGCACCGCAACGACCTGGGCTCGGCGCGCCGCATGCTGGACCGACTGGCCACGGCCACGGCCACGACCGCCTGGCGCGACGCCAGCCCGCCGGAAGGCGCCCAGGCGCTGGACCTGGCCGCGCTGCGCGCGCTGGAGCCGTCCATCCAGGGGCCGGCGCATGCCTGGCTGCTGCCGGGCGAAGGCCAGATCGACACCGTGGCCACATTGATGGCGCTGCACGGTGACGCGGCTGGCGTCGACTGGCACTGGGGCCAGCGCGTGATCGCCGTGGAGGCGGGCGAGGGCGGCGGCACGCTGCGCCTGGCCGACGGGCGCATGCTGGCGTTTGACGTGGTGATCGACGTGCGCGGCGTGGGCGCGCGGCCCGATGTGCCGGTGCGCGGCGTGCGCGGCGAAGTGGTCTGGTTGCAGGCGCCGGGCCACGGCCTCACGCGCCCGGTGCGGCTGCTGCACCCGCGCCACCGTGTGTACGTGGTGCCGCGATCACCGCAGGACGTGCTGGTGGGCGCCAGCGAGGTCGAAAGCGAAGACCGCTCCCCGGTCAGCCTGCGCAGTGCGACCGAGTTGATGGCCGCCGCCCACAGCGTCGTGCCAGCGCTGGCCGAGGCGCGCATCTTGAAGCTCGACGTCAACCTGCGCCCGGCCTCGCCCGACAACAACCCGCGCGTCGAATGGACGGGGCGCCGCCTGGTGATCAACGGCTTGTTTCGTCACGGCTGGCTGCTGGCGCCGGCGCTGGTCGAACAGGCGCTGGCCGCACCGGCCGCGCACGCCCTCGGCCTGCCTTCCCTGGCAGGGGGTATAACCGAAGCCGCGCATTGATGCGCCGCGTGGTAGCGGTGCGACATTGCCGAATTTGCTGCGATTTGAATAGCTGGCCCCGCAATCTGGGCGCCGGCCAAGCCATGAAAAGTACCGATATCTTTGTTCCGCAAGACGCACCCGGCGCGGGCGCCGTTCCTATCCAGTTGGACGGTCATCCGCGTTGGCTTGCCGCCGGCACGACACTGGCGCAGTTGGTCACCGCCCTGGGGCATGAAGAGAAATCCGTCAGCACCGCCGTCAATGGTGACTTCGTCGCGCGCGGCTCGCGCGAGCGCGTGCTGGTCGCGGGCGACGTGGTGCTGTTGTTTCAGCCGATCGTGGGCGGTTGAGGGTGGCCGCTGCGGGCGTGAGTCTTCAGGCCGAGTTGCGCTATTCGCCGCAGCTGGTGCAAATGGCGACCCGCCGCTACTGGCACAGCTTGTTTGGATCCAGCTTTTGGTGGGCGATGCTCGTATTGGCCGGAGCTTTGCTGTTCGGGTGGGCCAGCGCGTCTTCCATGTGGTGGGACAAGGCGCTGGCCGCGGTGTGGCTGTTGTGCTTTTTGTTCGCATGGTCGATGCGCTGGCTTCTGGCGCGGCGCGCGCGCGTGGCGTTGCGCGATCTGGGCGAGCCCGCGACAGCGCAGCTGACGCTGTCGGACGCGCGGTTTCAAATCGCCACTCGACACGGCGAGATTGCGCTGGCCTGGCCGCGCGTGACGCAGTTGCGCCAGTACCCTGAGCACTGGACGCTGATCCTTGCCGGCGGCGCGCCCATGACGCTGCCCCTCGAGAGCCTGCCCGATCCGATGCGGGACTTTTTGCAAGCCCAGGTGGAGCGCCACGGCGGCAAGGTGGTCGAGTTGTGGTGACGGCCTTGCCATTGGATGTGCGGCGGCAGGGCGACGTGGCCGCTGCGTGGCGCGCAGGCTTCATGCAGGACCGCCTGAGCCTGTGGGCGCACGGAGCCGCGCCTTGACCGCCCCTGCCCAACTGCGACTTGGCCCACTGACCGCGCTGGTGGTGGGCTCGATGGTCGGCGGCGGCATTTTTTCGCTGCCGCAGAACACCGCGGCCAGCGCGGGCGTGGGCGCCACGGCGCTGGCCTGGGGCATCACCGGGCTGGGCATGCTGGCGCTGGCCTTCGTGTTCGTGAACCTGACACTGCGCCGCCCGGATCTGGACTCGGGGGTGTACGCCTACGCGCGCGCCGGCTTCGGGCCGTTCGTGGGCTTCAGCTCTGCCTGGGGCTATTGGTTCATGGCGGTGCTCGGCAACGTGGGTTACTACGTGCTGCTGTTCAGCACGCTGGGCCACTACCTGCCGGTGTTTGGCGACGGCAACACGCCGCTGGCGGTGGGCTGCGCGTCGGTCATGCTGTGGGCCATGCACGCGCTCGTGCTGCGCGGCATCAAGGAAGCGGCGGTCATCAACCAGATCACCACGGTGGCCAAGTTGGTGCCGCTGGGCTTGTTCGTGCTGCTGGTCGCGCTGGCTTTCCGCACAGACCTTTTCACGCAGGACATCTGGGGCCGTGCCAACCCTGCGCTGGGCAGCGTGACCGAGCAGGTGCGCGGGATGATGCTGGTTACCGTGTGGGTCTTCATTGGCGTGGAAGGCGCGAGCGTGTATTCGGCCCGCGCTGCGCGCCGCATCGACGTGGGTCGCGCCACGTTGCTGGGTTTTCTGTTCACGCTGGCGCTGCTGGTGTCGGTGAGCCTGCTGTCGCTGGGCGTGCTGTCACAACCGGAACTCGCGCGGCTGAAGAACCCGTCGATGGCACATGTGCTCGCGCACGTGGTGGGGCCGTGGGGTGCGGCGCTGATCAGCGTGGGGCTGCTGATCTCGCTGTCTGGCGCGCTGCTGTCGTGGTTGATGTTGTCGAGCGAGACGCTGTACATGGCCGCGCGCGACGGCACGGCCCCGCATTGGCTGGCGCGTGAAAACGCGCGCGGCGTGCCGGCCCCGGCGCTCTGGCTGACCAGCGGCTGCGTGCAGGCCTTTCTGCTGATCACGCTGGTCAGCAATTCGACCTACCTGTCGCTGGTGAACCTGGGCACCTCCATGGTGCTGCTGCCCTACACCTGGGCGGCGCTGTTTGCCCTGGCGCTGGCTTGGCGCGGGCAGGGCTACGGGGCGGCGCAGGCTGCGCTGCGCCTGCGCGACATGGGCGTGGGCGCCGCCGCTGTGCTGTACGCCGCGTGGCTGCTGTACGCGGGCGGCATGAAATACCTGCTGCTGTCCGCCCTGCTGTACGCGCCGGGGGCGTTGTTGTACGCCTGGGCGCGGCGCGAACATGGGCGCGCGCTGCTGTCGCGCGCCGAGTGGCTGGCGTTTGTCGCGTTGCTGGTGGCGGCTGGCATCGGCGTCTGGGGCTTGCGGGCTGGGTGGTTGAATCTGTGAACAAATTGACCGCCAAGCATTGCCGGACAAGCGCAGCAAGCTATCGAATGAAGAGCGGATCGGTGGGTAGGCCGCGCCGTCGCCAGCACGATTGGTGGCGCGCTGACGCGCCTTGCCTGCGCTCAGGCGGCCGGCGCCATGCTTTCCGTGTGCACGGCGCACAGCCACTGGCCGCCCTGGCGCACCCAGGTGCTCGAATCCACCGTGGCCATTTCGGCCGGTTGGCCGCCAGCCGGCTTCATGGTGCGCTGCACCTTGTAGGTGATGACGGCCACATCGTCGGTGGGAAGCAGGACCTCCACGTCGGACAGCGCAAATTTTTCGATGGCGGCGTCGGCCTGACCCGCCATCTGCAGGTATTGCGCGTGGTCAAAGCGCATCGCGCCCCGGCCCATCACCATGACGGCCGGTTCGGTCAGCATCGCGGCGCCTTCCTGATGGCGACCGTCGACGATGGTTTGCCAAAAGGCGTGTTCCAGTTTTTCAATGTCGGCGGCTTGGGGTGGGGTGCTCATGGGGGCTCCTTGGGAATGCAGAATCGACCAGAAATGACATCGTGCTCGTGTCGCCGTGCTGGTTCTGTGCGCGTTTGCCCCCGCGCCTTGTCGGAACCTGCTGACGCCGCCTCCTCCCCTTGCCTCCGTTTTCACGCATTCAAGCGAATCTCTTCATGACCACCACTCTTGATTTTTCTGCCGCCGACGTCTGGCGGGTCGGCGAAACCGCGCTGACCAGCCGCTTCCTGCTCGGCACCGCCGGCTACCCATCGCCCCAGGTGCTGGGGGAGGCCATCGTCGCCTCGGGCGCGCAGATCGTCACCGTGGGCCTCAAGCGCCAGCTGGCGGCGGCGGGCGACAACGGCTTTGTCGAGATCATCCGCGCCGCCATGCAGACGCAGGGCGCGCGCCTGCTGCCCAACACCGCCGGCTGCACCACGGCGCGCGAGGCCGTGCAACTGGCGCACATGGCGCGCGAGCTGTACGACACGCCCTGGGTCAAGCTGGAAGTCGTGGGCGACGAATACACGTTGCAGCCCGACCCGGTGGAGCTGGTCGAGGCCGCGCGGCAGTTGGCTAAGGACGGTTTCACCGTCTTCCCGTACTGCACCGACGACCTGGTCACCTGCAGGCGCCTGCTCGACGCCGGCTGCCCGCTGTTGATGCCCTGGGGCGCGCCCATCGGCAGCGGCCAGGGTTTGATCAACCCTTTTGCGCTGCGCACGCTGCGCGAGCGTTTGCCGGACGTGGTGCTGATCATCGACGCCGGCATCGGCGCGCCCAGCCACGCCGCGCAGGCCATGGAAATGGGTTTCGACGCCGTGCTGCTGAACAGCGCCGTCAGCCAGGCCAGCGACCCGCTGCGCATGGCCGCCGCCTTCGGCCAGGCCATTGAGGCCGGGCGCACCGCCTACCGCGCCGGCGTGATGGCCAAGCAGGACTTCGCCACCGCCACCACCCCGGTGACCGGTAACCCGTTTTTGATCGGAAACTGACCGTGGCCCTACAACCACCTGCGGAGGCAGCTATCAAAAAAAAAGAAGTATCCGACTACGCCAAGCCCATTGTCTGGAGCATTGCCGGCAACGATTCCGGTGGCGGCGCCGGCCTGGCGGCCGACCAGCGCGCGGCCGAGGCGTTCGGTGTGCACCTGTGTCCCGTGGTTGCCACCATCACGGCGCAGAACTCGCAGGCCGTGACGCAGGTGGTTCCCGTCGCGCCCGAGGTGCTGGACGCGCAACTCGCCGCCCTGGCCGATGACCTGCCGCCCACCGTCATCAAGACCGGTCTGCTGGGCGGCCCCGAGCAAGTCGCCGTGGTCGCCCGCTGGGTGGACCGCCTGCGCGAACGCCAGCCCAGCGTGGCGCTGGTGGTCGACCCGGTATTGCGCTCGTCCAGCGGCACTGCGTTCGCAGGCGAGGCCACCCTTCACGCCTACCGCGACCTGCTGTTGCCCCGCGCCACGCTGCTCACCCCCAACCGGCGCGAGGCGCTGCGACTCGCCGGCCTGCCGGACAGCACCGACGCGCCCGCGCTGGCCGCCGCGCTGCAGGCCCTGGGCGCCGCCAGCGTTTGCGTGACCGGCGGCGACGAGGGCGCGGCGCAGCCCACCTGGTCGCTCGACTGGGTGCAGACCCTGCTGGCCAGTGGCTGGCTGGCGCTGCCGCGCGTGGCCACGCCGCACACCCATGGCACCGGCTGCACGTTCGCCAGCAGCGCCGCCGCCGCGATGGCGCTGGGCTTTGTCGCGCCCGATGCGCTGGTGCTCGCCAAGATGGCGACCACCCACGCGCTGCGCCGCGGCTATGCAGCGGGGCAGGGCGCTGGCCCCGTGGCGGCGGCCGCCGGGTTTGGCGCCGATCCCTCGTTGACGCCCTGCATGGGCTGGGGCGACGACTACGATTTGGATAGCTGCCTGCGCAGATGGGACAAGGGCCAGAGCCGAATTTCATCTGAGAATGCCGACCTCGGCCTGTACGCCATCGTCGACAGCGCGGCGCGCGTGCAGCGCGTGTTGCAGGCCGGCGTGAAGACGGTGCAGTTGCGCATCAAGACGCCGGGTGACGTGGACGCGCCATGGTTCACCGGCCTCGAAACTGAGCTCCAAACCGCCCTGACCGCCTGCCAAGCGGCGAGCGCCACCCTGGTCGTCAACGACCACTGGCGCATCGCCCACGCGTTGGCGCAACGCGAACCCAGCGCTGCGCCGCACCTGGCCCTCCACCTGGGCCAGGAAGACCTGCACACCCTGGGCACCGCCGGGCGTGCCGAGCTGGCCGCCACCGGCCTGCAGCTGGGCATCAGCAGCCACAGCCTGTGGGAGCTGGCACGCGCGCGCGGCCTGCACCCCTGGTACGCGGCCTGCGGGCCGATTTGGCCCACGCTGACCAAGGACATGCCTTGGGTGCCGCAGGGTCTGGACAACCTGGCCTGGTGGGTGCAGATGGCGGGCGCGCCGGTGGTGGCCATCGGCGGCATCCTGGAGCACGCACAGGCGGAAGAAGCTGCCCGCAGCGGCGCGGCGGGCGTGTGCATCGTGCGCGGGCTGGGCGACGACCCCGCCGCGCAGGCACCGGGCTGGCAGGCCGCCATCGCGCGCGGACGTGCGGCCGCGCGCTTGCCGGTGCCGGCGCTGCCGCACCCGTCGCTGGCGTGCGCCGATTGAAAAGCCCGCAGGGTTGCGCTCTGAAATACGGATGGCTGGTGCACCTGCTCTAATGGCGCTCTGGACATGTTTGTTTCGACCAAAGGGCCGATGAAATGTCGATGGATTCCCTTCCTCCTACCCATGAATACGTGCGCGTGCTGGCGATTGCCGGCTCCGATTCCGGCGGCGGTGCCGGCATCCAGGCCGACCTGAAGACGCTGGCCGCGCTGGGTTGCTACGGCATGAACGCCGTGACCGCGCTGACGGCGCAGAACACACAGGGCGTGAGCGCCATCCACGCCGCGCCCCCGGAATTCCTGGCAGCGCAGATCGACGCCGTGGCCACCGACATCGGTGCGCACGCGGTCAAGATCGGCATGCTGCACAGCGCCGAGCTGGTGCACGTGGTTGCGCAGGCGATCGACCGCCACGGGCTGACGCGCGTGGTGCTCGACCCGGTGATGGTCTCGGCCACCGGCGCCACGTTGATTCAGCCGGATGCGGTGCAGGCGCTGGTGAGCGAGCTGTTTCCGCGCGCCGACCTGATCACCCCCAACCTGGACGAAGCCGCGCTGCTGCTGGGGCGCCCGGTGGCCACCGCGGCCGACATGCCGGCGGCCGCCCAGGCGCTGCTGCAGATGGGCGCGCGCGCGGTGCTGCTGAAAGGCGGGCACCTGGCGGGCGATGAAGTGCAGGATTACCTGATCGAGCGCGGCGGCGAATCGCACGTAATGCGCTCGGAGCGCGTGCACACGCCCAACGTGCACGGCTCGGGCTGCACCCTGTCGTCAGCATTGGCGGCGTTCCTGGCGCAGGGCTTGCCGCTGCGCCTGGCGGCCGAGGCGGCGCGCAGCTTCGTGCTGGACGCGCTCAAGAGCGGCGCGGGCGTGCGCACCGGCCACGGCGCTGGTCCGCTGAACCACGGCTTTTCACCCAAGCAGACGGTGTTTCGCGAACTGGAAGACCTGGGCTGAAGCCGCCTCTGCGTGCGCGCTGCGCATGCATGAAAAAGCCCGCTGTTCAGCGGGCCTGAGTTCTCTTTTTCTTGCGCCCCGGCCGACCGGATCGGCTCGTCGGGGGCAAAGCGCGACCACCGTCCAAGGCGGCGGCGATCGCTTTGCCTGGTTACTTGGCTGCCTTGGCCGCCTGTTTGGCGCTGGTGTGCGCGGCTTTGGCGTCTTTCTCGCAGGCGTTCTTGGCGGTGCCGCTCAGGTCGTCGCATTTTTCCTTGGCGACTTCGTAAGTCGCATCGGCGCGCGCTTCCAGCACCTTCTGGTGGTTGCGCGGCGTGGGCTCGTGCTGCGCCTTCAGCTCGGCCTTTGCGATCTTTTCCTTGCCCTCAGCTTCCTCTTCGCACACGTCCTTGGCGTTACCGGCCATCGACTTGCACTGTTCCTTCTCGGACTTGTAGGTCGCTTCGATGCGGTCCTTCTCCGCGTCGTACTCAGCTTTCGTCAGTGCCATGGCGTGGCCGGAAAAGAACGCGGCGGCCAGCAGCGCGGCGAGGGTCGGGGTCAGATGCTTCATGGTGTGATCTCCTTGCACTTCGGGTATTGCGGGACGGGGAAAGTCCCCGAGTCGAAGGCCACTGTAGGGGGTACGCGCCAGCACGCGGGTCGGCGCGCCTGCAGTGGGCTGGTAGGGCGGCGCGGCCTGGGTGTGTCAGCGCTGTCTGACAGTGGACGGTGCTGGCAGAACAGGCGATTGCGAAGCTGCGATAATCTGCTGTCTGCACACTTGCCCAGTCCATGCGCATCTTCAGCAACCCCGAACAGGCCGGCCACAACCCGCGCGACGAATTCTTCCGCGGCCAGCGCGTGCCGTGCTTTGAGAACCCGACCCGCGCGCGCTACGTGCTGGAAGCCCTGGCGGCGCGTGGCGTGCCCGTCGGGTCGCCCACGCACGACAGCACCGCGGTGCTGGCGGAAGTGCACGCGCCGCGCTACCTGGCCTTTTTGCAGGACGCCTGGCGGCAGTGGCTGGCGCTGGATGGGGCCAACGCCGACGTGCAGCCGTTCCCTTCGGTCTGGCCCGTGCGCACGCTGCGCAGTGACGTGGAGCCCGCCAATTTCATTGCCCGGCTCGGTCTGTATGCCATGGACAACGGCAGCCCGCTGGCCGCGGGCACCTGGGCCGCGGCCAAGGGCGGCGCCGACGCCGCCGCCAGCGCAGCGCACGCGCTGCTGTCGGGCGAGCGCGCGGCGTTCTGCGCCACGCGCCCGCCCGGCCACCATGCGGGGCCGGACTTCATGGGCGGCTATTGCTTCCTGAACAACGCCGCCGTGGCCGCGCAAACCCTGCGCCAGGGCGGTGCGGCGCGCGTGGCGGTGCTGGACGTGGACTACCACCACGGCAACGGCACGCAGGCGATCTTCTACCGCCGTGCCGACGTGCTCTTCGTCAGCCTGCACGGCGATCCACGCACGGAATATCCGTTTTATCTCGGCCACGCCGACGAAACCGGCGAGGGCGAGGGCGCGGGCTTCAACCTGAACCTGCCGCTGCCGGCGGGCACGCGGCCCGATGCCTGGTTCGACGCGCTGGACGCGGCCTGCCAGCGTGTGGCGGCGCACGGGGCGGACGCGCTGGTCGTCTCGCTCGGGCTGGACACCTTTGGCGCCGACCCGATTGCGGGCTTTGGCCTGCAGGCCGACGACTTCCCGCGCCTGGGCGCCCGTCTGCAGCGACTTGCATTGCCCACGGTGATGGTGCTGGAGGGCGGCTACGCCAGCGCCGAACTGGGCGACAACGCCTGCCACGTCCTGGAAGGATTCGAAGCATGAGCGACGGCGTTGAGACCGTGGACACCGTCGTCATCGGTGCCGGCGTGGTTGGCCTGGCGGTCGCCCGCGCGCTGGCGCTGGCGGGGCGCGAGGTGATGGTGCTGGAACGCGCCGAAGCCTTTGGCACCGCCACCAGCGCGCGCAACAGCGAGGTGATCCATGCCGGCATCTACTACCCGCAAGGGTCGCTGAAGGCCCGGCTGTGCGTGCAGGGCAAGGACATGCTCTACGCCTACTGCGCCGAGCGCGGCGTGGCGCACCAGCGCTGCGGCAAGCTGATCGTGGCGACCAGCGCCGCGCAGGTCGATGAGCTGCGGGCCATCCAGGGGCGTGCCGCGGCCAACGGCGTGCACGACCTGCGCCTGCTCAGCGCGGCCGAGGCGCAGGCCCTGGAGCCTGCGCTGGCCTGTCACGCCGCGCTGCTGTCGCCATCGACGGGCATCGTCGACAGCCACGGGCTGATGCTGTCGCTGCTGGGCGATCTGGAGAACGCGGGCGGTATGCTGGCCGTCAATTCAGAGGTTTTTAGCCTTGCAGCCCTACAACCATCTGCGCAGGCAGCTATTGAAATTGAAGCGGTAGGCGGTGTGCGCCTGCACGCGCGCACCGTTGTCAACGCGGCCGGTCTGGGGGCCGTTGCGCTCGCCGAACGCACCCGCGGGCTGGCCGCGCACCATGTGCCGCGCGCGCACTTCGCCAAGGGCAACTACTTCACCCTGAGCGGCCGCGCACCCTTTGGTCGCCTGATTTACCCGGTGCCCGAACCCGGTGGCCTGGGCGTGCACCTGACGCTGGACCTGGGCGGCCAGGCCAAGTTTGGCCCCGATGTGCAATGGGTGGACGGCCCGGACGATTACCTGGTCGATCCGGCCCGCGGCGACGCCTTCTACGCCGAAGTGCGCCGCTACTGGCCCGGCCTGCCCCCTGGTGCGCTGCAGGCCGGCTACTCCGGCATCCGCCCCAAGATCAGCGGACCGGGCGAGTCGGCGGCCGACTTCGCGGTTCAGGGCCCGCGCGAACACGGCGTGCGCGGGCTGGTCAATTTGTTCGGCATTGAGTCTCCTGGTCTGACCAGCTGCTTGGCGCTGGGGCAGGCCGTTGTCGCCGCGTTGGCCGGTTCCTGACTCACACCGACGCCAGCGCGGCCCGGCGCCGCAGGCTGAGCATGCCCGCCACGAAGGCCGACAGCGCACCGAGAAACAGGGCGGTGATCGGACCGCCGGTGCGGCTGCCGACCGCGCTGAACACGATGGCCACCGCCACCGCGCCGCTGGTCTGGCCGATGAGGCGGGCCGTGCCCAGCATGCCGCTGGCGCCACCCGAACGGTGCGTGGGCGCGGAAGTCACCAGCGTGAAATTGTTGGGCGACTGGAACAGCGCAAAACCCACACCGCACAGCGCCATGCACAGGCCAATGTGGACACTGCTGGCGGCTGCGGGCAGGGTGGCCAGCAGGACCAACCCGAGGCTCAGGATGCCCAAGCCCATGGCGACCAGCACGCCAGCGTTGACGCGACCGATCAGCCGGCCAGCCAAGGGCGCGACCACGATCGATCCGAGCGGCCAGGCCGACATCAGCAGCCCCGCTTCGGCGGTGGAGCGGCCATGCTCGCCGAGCAGCAGGAACGGCATGGCGACGAAGCCGAGCGTCTGCGCCGCAAAGCTCAACACCGACGTGCCCACGGTGAGCGCAAAGACCGGATTGCGCATCAGGTCGACCGGCAGCAGCGGCGTGCTGCGCGCCAGTTGCCCGCGCACATACCATGCGCCGATCGCCAGCCCGGCCAACAGCATGGCTGCGCCGAGCGTGAGGTTGGGCGTGGCGCTGCTGCTGGCGCGGGTGCCGAGCAATTCGACGCCCAGGAAGATCAGCGCGAAGGTGCAGGCGTTCTGCAACACGTCACCCAGGCGCAGGCGGATTGCCGGGTTGCCGCGCGGCGATGGCAGCGTGCGCGGGGCCAGCCACAACAGGCCGGCCAGCAGCGGCAGGTTGATGGCGAACAGCCATGGCCAGTGCGCGACCGACAGCACGGCCGCTGCGATGGCCGGCCCGCCCACGGACGTGGCCGCCACGGTGGCCGAATTGATGGCCATGCCGCGCCCGAGTTCGGCGCGCGGGTAGGTCAGGCGCACCAGAGCGGCGTTGACGCCCATCAGCCCGGCCGCGCCCACGCCCTGCACGGCGCGCCAGGCGATCAGGGTGGGCATGTCGCGCGCCAACAGGCAACCGGCGCTGCCGACCAGCATGCCCATGACACCGCCGATGTAGACCTTGCGGTAGCCGACCTTGTCGCCCAGGGTGGCGAAGGGTAGCAACAGCATCAGCACGGCCAGCTGGTAGGCGTTGACGATCCAGATCGAATGCGCTGCCGGCCCGCCGAAATCGCGTGCGATGGTGGGCAGCGCCAGATTGACGACGCTCGAATCGAGCACCGAGAGGCCAATGCCGATCAGGATGCACACCATGGCCCAGCGCCGCGCGGGCTGGGGCAGGCCATCGGGTGCGCTCGGCGCGGGCGACGGCGCCGGGTGGGCCGATCCGACGCCGGTGGCTTCGATGTCCGGGCGGCCCGGTGGGTCTGCTGGCTCCGGCGCCCCCGGGGTCGGATTCATCGGGCCGCGCGCTGGCGCAGCTGGGCGGCGGCTTCCTGCACCAGCGCGGGGCCGCGGTAGATCAGCCCGGTGTAGATCTGCACCAGGTCGGCCCCGGCGTCGATCTTGGCAACGGCGTCGGCGCCGCTCATCACACCGCCCACGCCGATGATCGGGAAGCCCTCGCCCAGGGCCGCGCGCAGCTCGGACACCACGCGGTTGCTGGCCTCGCGCACCGGCGCGCCGGACAGGCCGCCCGCCTCGTCGGCGTGGCGCATGCCTTGCACCGCCTCGCGCGACAGCGTGGTGTTGGTGGCGATCACGCCGTCGATGGCGTGGCGGCGCAGCGCGTCCGCGATGGCTTGGACCTGCGAGGCGTCCAGGTCCGGTGCGATCTTCAGGAACAGCGGGACCTGGCGCCGGTGTTCGTCGGCCAGCTCACGCTGGCGGCTTTTCAGCGCGCCGAGCAGCGCATCCAGTGCGGCGTCGCTTTGCAGGTCGCGCAGGTTCTTGGTGTTGGGGCTGGAGATGTTCACCGTCACGTAATCGGCGTGCGGGTACACGCCGGCCAGGCCGATCAGGTAATCGTCGGTGGCGCGCTCGATCGGCGTGGTCGCGTTCTTGCCGATGTTCAGGCCAAGAATCATGCGTTGGCCCTTGCCAGAACTGCGCGATCTGCTATGAAATCGGGAGTTTCTGACGTTGCGTACAAACGCGTCCAGCCCGTCGTTGTTGAAGCCCATGCGGTTGATCAGGGCATGGGCCTGCGGCAGGCGGAACATGCGCGGCTTGGGGTTGCCCGGCTGCGCCAACGGGGTCACGGTGCCGACTTCGACAAAGCCGAAGCCCATGCCGGCAAAGCCGTCGATGGCGCGCGCGTTCTTGTCCAAGCCCGCTGCCAGGCCCACGCGGTTGGGGAAGTGCAGGCCCGCCACAATGACCGGGTCGTCCACCCGCGCCCCGCACCAGGCCCATTGCAGCGGCGTGCCGGCGCCGCGCGCCAGGGCGTCGATGGTCATCTCGTGCGCCGCCTCCGGGTCCAGGTTGAACAGAAAGGGGCGCGCCAGACCGTAGGGGAGCAGGGCCATTGGATAATTCTTCGCAAGACATTGTGTGAACCGGAGGAATTGTCGCAAATGACCCAGGACGAACTCAAAGCCATGGTCGGCCAGGCCGCGCTGGACTACGTGGTGCCCGGCGAAATCGTGGGCGTGGGCACCGGATCGACGGTGAACAAGTTCATTGACGAGCTCGGGCTGGTCAAGGACCGCATCGCCGGCGCCGTGTCGTCGTCAGAAGCGTCTACCGCGCGGCTGAAGGCACTGGGCATCCCGGTGTACGACGCCAACGAGGTCGGCGAGCTGGCCGTCTACATCGACGGCGCGGACGAGATCGACCCCAAGGGCTACCTGGTCAAAGGCGGCGGCGCGGCGCTGACGCGCGAGAAGATCGTGGCCGCGCAGGCGCGCCAGTTCGTGTGCATCGCGGACGATTCCAAGCGGGTCGACGTGCTGGGGCAGTTCCCGCTGCCGGTGGAGGTGATCCCGATGGCGGCGCAGCGCATTGCGCGCCAGTTTGCCGCGATGAATGCGCAGGCCACGCTGCGCGTGAAAGACGGCCAGCCGCTGGTGACGGACAACGGCCAGCACATTCTGGACGTGCGCGGTTTGGCGATCACCGACCCGCTGGGCTTTGAAAGCGAGGTCAACCAATGGCCGGGCGTCGTCACCGTGGGTGTTTTCGCGCACCAGAAGGCCAGCGTGTGCCTGCTGGGCACGGCCAATGGGGTCAGGACACTGCGCTTTTGATAGCTGGTTGCGCTCTATAAGAGCGCGCTTCAGGCCAGTTTCGCTTGAAAATACTGGCGCTTCAGGTGCGCTTGAGAATGTCCTGCTCGAACCGTTCGAGAAAGACTTCCTGCTCGCGCGTTTGCACGTAGTAGGTGTGGATGTTGCGCAGCCGGGCGATCGCGTCGGATGCGCTCAGGCCCCCCTCACGTATCAGCCAAGCAGCGAGGATGGTGCCGGTGCGCCCAATGCCCGCTTTGCAATGCACCGCGATGACGTGGCCCTGGTCCAGCAGCAACTGCATGCGCCGCACCAGCATGTAGGCCTGTGTGACGGAGGGCGCCTCGCGGTCGAAGATGGGCAGGTGGATGTTTTTCAGGCCGTTGCGTTCGAGTGCGTTCTCGTCGATGTCATTCTCCGTCAGGGTGACGAGATGTGAAATTCCCAGGTTGGCGAGCAACTGCATGTCGTAATCGATTGGCGCCATCGCGCCGGGTTCGCCGCAGCCTGCGAGCGTGCCGGGAATGATCCAATGAAAGCCGTGTGGCCCGCGGTACTCGGTCATGATCGCCTTTCCGACCATGGAGGCCGTCTCGACCCCCGTGCGGGACAGCGGCGGCAGCGCTGCGCCGACCGTGGCCATGGGCGCCGTGGACGCACAATGCCTGGCCGGTGGCGTCGTGGCGTGGCCGTTGACAGCGATCGATGCGAGCGCCGGCACATCCACGGGCGGTGGAGGCCGCGGCGAGGGCGGTGGCACGGCCGCCGCGACGGGTGCTGCCGGAGGCGGGCGTTGCGTGAATTCCGCCACCGCGTCGAGCGCGGCCTGGGGCAGGCGCGGGGGCGGCGGAACCGAGGGGTCAAGGTCTTCTTCCCGCGCGTCCGGCGATGCTACCGACAAGCTGCCGCTTAGCGCGAACTGGCGCACCCAGTCGTTGACTGGATGGGTAAAAAAGCGCGGGTTTGGCCCGTGCGCCAGCACAACACCTCCCCCGAGCAACACCACGCGGTCGGCCAGCCGTCGGGCCTGGCCCTGGTGGTGCAGCACCACCAACAGGCGCACCTTGTCCCCCAGCGCGCGCAGCCAGTCCACCAGCCACTGGGCAGCATCGGGCGGAAGGCCGTAGGTCGGCTCATCGACCATCAGCAGCGGCGGGCAAGGCAGCGCATGCGCCAGGATGTTGATCGCCCGCTGTTGGTGCACCGGCAACTCAAGCACCGATTGGCGGAGCCCATTGGCGATGCTGCCCAACCCGTGGGCCTGCAAGGCCTCGCGAGCGGCCTCGTCGCGCTGTGCCCGCGTGGCGGGCGCGCTCTGTGCCAGCACCGCTTCTTGAACCGAAGACTTGAACAGCGCGGCATGCTGCTGCACCAGTGTCGGCCGCCAGCCAGCACCCACCGGTCGGTCGGCCAGTTTCGCGCATCCCCAATGCCGATGGATGGTCGTGCAGGCATTCAAACCGGCGAGCGTGCGCATCAGGGTTGATTTACCCGTCTTGACTGGCCCCATCAGAACGTCCACACCTTGTGCGGGAAGTTCAAGGTCGATGTTCGACAGTATTACCCGGTGCCCAAAACAGACGCCGAATCCTGAAAGCTGGAGGGCAGACATCGAAAAAACCGGAAAAAGCGGGATAGGTAGACCAGCCAGATAAACGAAGCTGAGTACGGCTTAAGGATTACACCGCGCCTTCGATTTCAGGCATGGCCATGCGCGCCTTGGTCAGGGCCATGCCAAGGTTGGCGCTCTTTCGGCAGACGAAGACCGCCACGTAGTCAGGATATTGCTTGCCGCGCAGGAAGACGTGCACCAGGTTGTCGCTGTTGACCACCATTTCCTGGAAATAGTGATGCCCATCGTCGGCGATGCCGCGAGCTTTTTTAAATAGCCGCTCGATCGTGCTGATATTCGGGCCTGCAAACATGTCGGCCGTTGCCGCTGCCAGCAACGCGATCACTTCCTGGGGGTGCGAGTCGACCGTCTTGACTGACAGCAACATGCCTGAGCCGATATCGACATATCCGGCCGCAACACACTCCGGGATCGTAGTGCTGACGCTTGCGAGCTTGGCATCGAGGGACATTTTGATTTCCTTGAAACAAGTGATAACGGGGAAATTCTATAGCTTTAGTAGTAAAAATAGGATTGATTGTTGAATTTTTGTAACAAATGATCGATTGTCGATGTTTGCCGTGTGAGTTATTCATGGAAATGTGAAAAAAGGACATGGATATACCGATGTGAGTGGACTTTGGCCAAATAGACAGTAATTGCGTCAATTCGCCTAGGGAGGAGGAGAAATTTAACATCGAAATAGGTCAATTAAACCATCAAAATGAGAGGTATTTCGGCTTAACCTTGACTTCTTCACGTTGTGAACGTGAGCCCACAGTCGATGGGGTGAATGAATGCTCTGGGGGGTGTTTCGATTGGTGGTAATACCAATATGACATCGATTGCGAGTTGAATACAGGTGTGTGCCATTGCACTTGGCAAGTCGATTCAGCGCGCGTCCAGGATGCGTTTGGACTCGGACGATGGGAATGGTGGTTGCACTTTCCGTTTTGAAACGCAATCCGTGGTTGCAAGTGTTTTAGTGATTGAAGCTTGAAGATGACTGCTAGTAGTTTTCTGCTCGATTGGGAATCGCGTCTGTACGCACCGCAGAGAATCTCCGCCATCGTGGCGACGCTCGCGGAAGAGGGCGTCGGCGCGCCGGAAGCTTTGTCTGGGACCGGGCTGACGCCCGACATGCTGTATTCGACTTCGACGCGCGTTTCCTATGCCCAACTCCTGACGGTGATCAAGAACGGCCTGCGGCTGTCACAGGATCCTGACCTCGCCTTTCGCGCTGGTACGCGCATGCATGTTGCGGCGTATGGGATGTACGGCTACGGCATCCTGAGCAGCCCTACGCTGTTGGAGCAAATCCAGTTCACGCTCAAGTACAACCAGGTGACGGGCTCGGTCATTCGGCTGCTCAATTTCGCCCGTGAGGAGCAACTCGCCTGGCTGACCATGGGCGTTGCCCTGAGCACCGACCCGACCGACCCGGTCTATCGTTTCGCGCTGGAATTTTTCAGTGCTTCCCAGACGCGGATTTGCCGCGATCTGTATGGCGACGAGTTCAGTTTTCAGGCGGTGTCGTTCGTCTACGCTGCGCCACCCAATGCCGAGCGCTACGCCGGATACCTGGGCTGCCCGGTGCTGTTCGGCCAGCCCGTCAATCGCTGGGATATCAATCCCTACTGGCTGGACAAGCCCAGTCGTACGCCGGACGCGGTGTCCCATCTGATGGCCGAGGAGTTCTGCCAGCAGTTCCTGACCGATATGTCGCACGTCGGCGGCGTCGCTTCGCAAGTTCGGCGGGCCTTGCTGGAAAAGACCCCGCGCCAGTTCCTGACCACCGAAGCCATGGCCATTGAGTTGGGCATGCAGGTGCGCACACTGCGTCGCCGCCTTGAAGCCGAGGGCACGACCTACCGCGAGCTGCTGGCGGGTGTACGGAAGCTGCTGGCCATCGAATACCTTCGCAAAACGCGCATGTCCACCGTGGAAGTGGCCTCGCGCCTGGGTTACAGCGACGTGTCCAACTTCAGGAACGCGTTCTCGCGCTGGACAGGTCACACGCCGCAGTACTACCGCAAGGGCGGTCGCTGACCAAGTAAGGCCACCTGGGCGGTCAACGGCCGAAGAGCCGGCATCACGCCAGCATGGCTGGAGAGCCTTTTGGCTGCACTTCGGGCTGTGTGCCTGCCTGCCTCAGGTGCTAAATGGGCAGCAGTCGTCCGGTGCAATTTCACAGCCGCTGCCTGTGCGCTCAATCCTCACCTGACCGCGCATACCGCTGCTTGCGCTGCCGCCTGCGACGGTGGGCTCGGACACGCACAGCCTGACCGCAACAGGGACAAACCTGCTCAGCGTTGGAAGCCCCATCAGGGTCCAGCAGTTGCTGCGCTGCGTGCGCCTCTTCCAAGCTATTGTTTGCGTGCCAGAGCGCCAGCAGGTACAGCGGAAATACGAATACGCCAAGCGCCATGATCATCGCCCCGCCGATGAAGAAAAACACGAGCAAGGGTATGACGATGTTCATGGTACCCATGCTAGCGGCCGAAGCCCAGGGACGCTAGGTGTTCGGTCCAGTTGGACAGTGCCTCAGTGCAGTCGATCGAGGCGTTCTGAAAGGGATGGAAACAACGCCAGCAAGCGAGGCTGCGGCCGACACGCATGGGAGCGGCTTGCCGCGCATTGGGCGAGACCGTTCCACGCCGGACTGACGGATCTGATCGACCCAAAAGACAAAGCCTTTGCAACCGGATACGTTGCAAAGGCTGTCGTTGATCTCACCGTGGCGGAGAGGGCGTCCGCTAAATGCAGTTCCAATGATGTCCATGGATGTTTGGTAAGTTATTGATTTCAAATAGATTATTTGTTATTTGTTGTCCAAGAAGATCCAATCAGCTCTAGCCACAGCCAGTGTTTTATGTGGGCATAATGTGGGACAAGATTTTTTGGCGGAGACCCTCCCATGCCCAAGGTGGCCAGGCAGCTTTCCGATCGCGCCGTGGCGGCGATCAAGACCGATGGGCGGCATGCCGTGGGCGGTGCTCCTGGCCTGCACTTGCGAGTCAGCGCAGGCCATAGGGGCTGGGTTCTGCGCCTGATGGTGGGTGACAAGCGGCGCGACATCGGCCTGGGTGCCTATCCCTCCGTGGGGCTGTCCGAGGCTCGCGACAAGGCTCGGGAGATCCACGCCGGCCTGCGCGAAGGGGTGGATCCCGTGGCCCCGCGAAAGCAACAGCGCATGGCCTTGGCCGCGCAGGCTGCCACCGAAAAGACATTTCGCTGGTGCATGGAAGAGTTCCTGCGGGCGAAGGCGCCCGAGTGGAGCAACCCCAAGCACCGCCAGCAGTGGGAGAACACGCTCGAGACCTATGCGATGCCTCACCTCGGCCATTTCAACGTGTCGGTGATCGATCTCCCGCACGTACTCGCCTGCCTGGAGCCGATCTGGAGCACGAAGAACGAGACGGCCAGCCGGTTGCGGGGGCGCATCGAATCCATCCTGGACTGGGCGACCGTGCGCAAATACCGGACCGGGGAGAACCCGGCGCGCTGGAAAGGCCATCTGGACAAGGTGTTGGCGGCCCCCTCCAAGATCCAGAAGGTCGAACACCACCGTGCCATTCCCGTCGAGGATCTTCCGCGCTTCATGGCGTATCTCCGCCAACGCGAAGGTATCGCGGCGCGCGCCCTGGAATTCGTGGTGCTAACCGCCGCGCGGTCCGGAGAGGCACGGGGCGCGACTTGGTCGGAGATCGACAGGCAAGCCGCCGTCTGGACGGTCCCCGCCGAGCGGATGAAGGCCAGCACCGAGCACCGTGTCCCGCTATCCAAGGCGGCCATGGATTTACTGCACAAACTCCCTCGATTTGAAGACACGGAACTGCTGTTTCCTGGCACCAAGGGGCAGCCACTCTCGGACATGAGCATGACGGCCGTGATGCGCCGGATGAACGTGGACGCCGTGCCCCACGGCTTTCGCTCCACCTTCCGCGATTGGGTGGGGGAGAAGACCGACTACCCCCGGGAGCTGGCGGAGCAGGCCTTGGCGCACACGCTGGAGAGCAAGGTCGAGGCCGCCTACCGCCGGGGGGATGCCTTGGAGAAACGGCGCCAGATGATGGAAGAATGGGCGCATTTTTGTGCCAAGTCCGCGTGAGTTGAGTCCCTTCGCAATCGCGTTGAGAAACATCCTATCGATATTGCTCCACGCATATCCAGGTCTACCGCTGCAACCGTCAGGAGGTTCTCGGTGAACCCACATCTAGACCCTGTCCGTCAGAGCCAAATGGCCGTGGCCGTGGCCGTGACCATGGCTTATGTGCTCGGCTATTGCACGGCCTTTTCGTGCAATGTGATACCTCTGAAATATTACGCGCCCCTCTAGGGGCGATTAATTTATTTTTTGGGTTTCTGGACTCAGTGGGCGGAGCTTTACTTGGTGAATGTGGTGCTCGCTTCTGAACTCCTCGTTGATAAGCAATTCAATTATCTCGGTTCGGTTTGAGCGATGCTTTTGAGCGAGCTTTTCCAGCTTGGCGATCGTGCTCTTTGTTAGTACGAAATTGCATTGCCCTTTATCCACCGCCTTGGCCCTCTGCTGCCGCTGGAGCCATGTTCTCCGGGCTCTCTGGTTCAGAAGAATAATGTCTGCATTGGATAGTCTGGCTTGATCGGAGAAAATTAGAACATCTTCGTGGTTTTTGAATCTTGCCTCATGTCCGATAAATATATTCCTGCCAGTAAATATTCCACTATTGGCTGGCAGCCAATCCCAGAGGAAATTTATCTTTTCCGGGCTGCCATCTTTCTTCAGCCAGTCAAAGTGGCGATCCGGCTTGGTTTGAATCTCCCAGTTGCTCTGCATTGTGTGATTGAATCCAAGGCGTGCCAGTACGTCGGGGAGAGATGTTCCTGACCAATAGTCAAGATAGGCAATGACCTGATTTCTCTTTGATAAATGAATTGGAACTCGTATGGGGGACTTTTGAGCTCCGGGGATCGATTTGATGTAGTTAAAAATCCATGTGAGCTGCCGTTTGCTATCTGTGATCCAATCAAGATTTTCGTCTGGAATTAAGGCGTATCGAAGCATGTTTTTCACATTTTCTCGTAGCCCATGGCTGTTGTTTAAATATCTGATGATTTCTTCTGAATTTCCTTCGATGTTTTGATTTTGAAATTGCGGATCGTATGTGCAAATCATGGTCCACACAAGAGAAAACAAGCGCTCGGAAGCTAGTCGTACGCCAAAATAAATCGATAGCACGTCTTTTTTTTCACTGCTCACTGCCATGATGATTCTCCATGAGGAAACATGATGAATTATAGATGAAAAAAAGAGATGATGGAGGTGCAATGTAGATTGCTTCTAGAAGAAAAGTAGATTGAATATATGACACTTTTCATTAGCTGCTCCATGTCAATGTCATTGAGCCCATCTGGCGAACTGTTTCCGGCTGTCCTGGTTTTCCGGCGGCCCATGGGGGACTCACGTCGACCAAGTTCACTGGGAGAGACCTGTCTCGCGCGTGGCTCTGTGCTTCCCCGTCCATGGTAAATAAACGACAGGCCCAATAAAGAAAAACGGACCGTGGGAATGCTCTGTACGAAACTTCGCAAGGTGCAAGGCATGAAGGTATTGAGACTCCCCATGGTGCGTGAGGTAACTGGCCTACCACGATCCACGCTTTATCTGTACATGAAAAACAACCACTTTCCAAAGCCTCTGAAGCTGGGACCTCGATCCGTTGGCTGGCTTCAGGAAGAGATTGAGGAGTGGTTGCGTCAGCGAAAGGAGTCGAGAGCGGCCTATTGATCATCCCGTTTTTCCAGAGTGGGAAATTCGTTGTGTGAATGATTTTCTGCTGTTCCTTAGAGGGGGGGATTTGTGAGTTGAGTGATTGTCTTAATTTTTGATCTAGGTATTGGTAATATAAATAAATACTAACATCATGGATGAATGGTTAGGCATTGAAGTGAGTGAGGTTGCTATGGATTACGAATTAGGTAAGAATCATCATTTACATTTGGGTGATGAGTACAACGAACTATCTGTCATGGGGAGGAGCTACCCCATGATCAAGGAGTACCTGGAGGCATTGCATGCGGTGGTATGTAAGTCACTGACCCAATATTCAAAGGTCTTCGCGTTCAGGTTTGATCTTCATCTTCCTCTGGGTATGGATGCAAACTCCGTTGAGCTTTGCAATTCCGTGGCATCCAGGTTTATCGAGTCGTTCAAGGCAAAAATAAGGCATAACAGGCAATGCCTTGCCAAGGAGGGCTCGTTTTTCCATGACACCGAGGTTCGATACTTCTGGGTGAGAGAGGTCGGTGATTGTGGTCGAGTCCATTACCACTTCGCGATGTTCTTGAATGGGCACGCTTTTAATTGGCTGGGCACCTACCGAGCGTCTGGCGGAAATATCGCCAATCGCATCTGGGAGGCTTGGGCAAGTGCCCTGAATGAGACAGTCGAGAGCGCCAAGCCGCTAGTGCATTTCACTGAGAATCCGTCGTACATGCTCGCGCGCAACGATCCTGGGTCGGTTTCGGCGTTCTTTTATCGGGCGAGTTACTTGTGCAAGGCTCAAACGAAGCAGTATGGGCATGGTCACCATGGTTACGGTGCGAGCAGAAAGTGACGAAGGAGGGAACTGAACGGTTATCCAGCCCCTCGATCTGCGCCAGTTCCGCGTTCGGTTGCTGCGTGGTGGCACGGGGTATCCCCATGTTTACTGTCACGGCCACACACACTGCCAGCCGCTTGACCAGTTCGCATTGCTTCATCGCCGACAGCGCGGCGAACAGTTCGGCACCGTCCTGCGGCAAGGCATCACCCGCCACCTGTTGCAGTTCGCGCAGCGCCATGGCGGGCCAGTCCGGCATGCCTTCTAGTCGGTCCTCCTTCTGTACGCACTGCTCGGTTGGGACTACGCGCTACACCCGAACAGGAGGTGGCGCTGCGCCGTGCCGCCGAGGTGGCGCATGAATCCCTGACGGACTTCATTCTGGACAGCACCTGCTTGGCCGCCGAGCAAACCCTGCTAGATCAGCGCCTGTTCATGGTGTCGGGCAGCCAGTACCAAGCCCTGATGGATTTGCCGGAGTTCCTGTAGTCCTCCAGCTCTGCCCGCTCGCCACTGGGCAGCCGCGCATCTGCAAAGAATCTCTTGGCACGCTTCTCGTCCGCATCCTCGACGCTGCGTCGGTTCAGACGCTGCGCCACATAGACCGGCGTTCGGGTCGGGTCGTCCCACTGTGCAGCACCGCAAAGGCTTCGTAGCACAGCTCACGCAGCTGAGGGCGGGGTGTGATGGCCGGAGGGTTCCCGCCCATAAAAAACTGCGGGCACTGCGCAAAACTGCTGGGTTCGGGTGTTAGTGACGCCGTTCTGTCGAACTGAGACGTACGCGCCGATGTCGGGGTGGGAGCACAGACGCTGAAGCAAAGGATCAGCGTGGTCGCCAGGAGCCAGCCGCCTGGCCAAGAAGATGTCGAAATCACAATCGCAAAACACTCTCAGAAAAATGGACCCGATTGGACCATCTCCCGTCAGCTCCAACGCAAGCACGCTCATGCGTTGGGGATTTGTTCGGCAGCCATCTGGACGTACACCACAGGGATCACGCTCACAATGGGAACGTCCTCCCACCGCGTCGTGTACTGCGGCGTGCGTCGCTCCTGCTTCATGTCTGGACAGCCTCTGCGTTGGCCATGGTCGCCGCCGTCGCTCGGATGAGTCGTATATGGTGGCAATTGACTGTCCTCACGGCGGCCATAGGGCCGTTCGTGAGGCTCTGCTTTGTGTCGGCCAGCGGTCGAGCCGCCCTAACTCGACGGCGGGAATCTTTCGTACGCATCCCAGCCTTAGCTCTTTCTTTTTGTTTTTCAATTTCAGGTGCAAGGGCTGCTAAGGAAGGTCTGCAAAACCTCCCGGCCCGGTGGCAGGCAAGCATCGGATGAGCGAGGATCGGGGCCATGGACCAGATCAACCTCGGCCTCGACCCGCTGCCCAAGAAGACGCGCAAGGAAGTCTTCCTTGAAGAGATGAACCAGGTTGTGCCCTGGTCGACGCTGGTGGCGTTGATCCAGCCCCATGCCCGCGGGGCGCACCAGGCCCTGGGAGGCCGCCCACCCTTTGCAGTGGAGACCATGCTGCGCATCCACTGCCTGCAGCTGTGGTGGAACCTGAGCGATCCGGCCATGGAAGAGGAACTGCACGAGCGCCCTCTGTACCGGCGCTTCGTCGGGCTCGACGGCTCGGCGCGCATGCCCGATGAGACCACCATCCTGCGCTTTCGGCACCTGCTGGAGAAGCAGCAACTCGCGCCGAAGGTGCTGGCCGCCATCAACGCCACCCTGGCCCGGCAGGGCTTGATGCTCAAGACCGGTACGGTGGTCGACGCCACCATCATTGCCGCGCCGAGTTCGACCAAGAACGCCGAGGGCAAGCGTGACCCGGAGATGCACCAGGCCAAGAAGGGCAACCAGTGGCATTTCGGCATGAAGGCCCACATCGGCGTGGATGCCGATTCGGGGCTGGTGCATACCGTCATCGGCACGGCCGCCAACGTCGCCGATGTCACCCAGGCGGCGGCCTTGCTGCATGGGCAGGAAAGCGATGCCTGGGGCGACGCGGGCTACCAGGGCGTGGACAAGCGCAAGGAGTGCGAGGGCAGCGTCGTGCGCTGGGAAGTGGCCATGCGTCCTGGCAAGCGGCGCCGGCTCGATCCAGCGCGGGAGCTCGACAGGCTTCGGGAGAAGGCCGAGAAGCTCAAGGCCAGCATCAGGGCCAAGGTCGAGCATCCGTTCCGGGTGGTCAAGCAGCAGTTCGGCTACGCCAAGGTGCGCTACCGCGGCTTGGCCAAGAACACGGCCCGCCTAAGGAAGGTCTGCACGAATTACTTGGAAGTGAGCTACGCCCGTCCGTGAGATAAAGCCTGCCCCAGCAAGGCGCC
>NZ_VRUA01000007.1 GCF_008017535.1 Ottowia flava | reverse complement strand
AGCCACCGAACACCTGCCTCCCATCACGCGACTCGCATTCGACGGGAACAACGTGTTGAGAAACTACACCTAGCGCCGCACCCGCATCAGCGTGCTCTTGCCGAACAGGCTTTCCACCAGATCCACCGCCAGTTCGGCCGTGCGGTTGTGGGTGTCGAAGGCGGGGTTGATTTCGACGATGTCGAGCGACGACATGCGGCCGGTGTCGGCCACCATTTCCATGCACAGCTGCGCTTCGCGGTAGGTGGGACCGCCGCGGATGGTGGTGGCGACGCCGGGGGCGATCTCGGGGTCGAGAAAGTCCACATCCAGGCTGACGTGCAGGTGCGTGCCCGGCGCCATGCCGGCCAGGGCGCGGTCCATGGTGGCACGCATGCCGTGTTCGTCGATGTAGCGCATGTCGAACACCTCGATGCCCGCCGCATGCACCAGCTGCTTTTCGCCCGCATCCACGCTGCGGATGCCGATCTGGCGCAGGTCCTGCGGGCGCAGCGCGGGGTGCGCGGCGGAAAAGCCGCCGAGCGCGACCAGTTCAGACGGCCCGTCGCCGCACAGGCTGGCCACCGGCATGCCGTGCAGGTTGCCGCTGGGGGTGAGCGCGGCGGTGTTGAAGTCGGCGTGCGCGTCGAACCACAGCACGCGCAGCGGCGCGCCGCGGTCCGCGCAGTGACGCGCCACCGCGCTGATGCTGCCCATGGCCAGGCAGTGGTCGCCGCCCATCAGCACGGGCAGGCGGCCTGCCTGCAGCTCTGCCAGCACGGCGGTGTGCACGGCGCGGTTCCAGGCCACGACTTCGGGCAGGTGGCGAAAGCCGTCGACAGGCGGCTGCCAGGGGTTGGGCGGTCCACTCACATTCCCCGCGTCGTGGACCTGAACGCCTTGCGCGCGCAGGGCTTCGGTGATGCCGGCCACGCGCAGCGCTTCCGGGCCCATGCTGGCGCCGCGCTCGCCGGCGCCCACATCGGTCGGGGCACCGATCAATGAGACCATGGCCCCCGAAAAATGGGGAATATCCGCAGTTGACATATGACAAAAATATGACTAGGTAGTCTTCCCAATGGGAACGGCACGACTTTTCAGGACACCTCTCCCTCCCTAGAGTTTGCCGTGTTCCGGGTTGCATTGCGTGGCCTGGCGAAGGCGCCCACACGGCGCACCACCCCTCAGGAGTTTTGCATCGTGTCTGGTCCCGTTCAGCCCACCCAATCCCCGCCGCCAGTCAGTGCGCCACCACAGGTGGGGCCAGGCGCTCCACCCGCCAGGTCGCCCCATGGCGCGCCACAGGCGCCAAACAATGGGATGACCATCCCGTCTGCCACGCCCGGTTACGAGCAACAGTACACCGTGCAAGACGGCGACACGCTCAGTGACATCGCACGCCGACATGGCGTGACCTTGCAGCAGCTGCTGGACGCCAATCCTCAGTTTGACCCCAACAGCGTGGGCAACGGCATCGACTTCGGGCGTGGCCAGCCAGGTACCTGGGATGCCGATGCCATCTTCCAGGGCGACCAGATTCGACTCCCCTCGGCCCCTCAAGCACCGGCGCCTACACCCACACCGGCGCCTACACCCACACCGGCGCCTACACCCACGCCAGCGCCTGCGCCCACGCCAGCACCTGCGCCCACGCCAGCACCTGCGCCCACACCAGCACCTGCGCCCACACCAGCACCTGCGCCCACACCAGCACCTGCGCCCACACCAGCACCTGCGCCCACACCAGCACCTGCGCCCACGCCGGTACCGCCCACCGTTCCACCTCAGGGCCCGCCCGTCTTTCCAGTCCCGCCGACGATGGGGCCACACGCGCCCGGTCAGGGGCCGCAGGCACCCGGCGGTGCACCCGCTCCCTCCGTCGACCCGGCTCGGGTCGACCGGGCGGTCTCGGATATTCGCGAGCGCATGCGCTCCGGCTTTCTCAATCCCGTGGGCGCAGATGACGTCAAGTCCGTTCAAAACACCATCTCCGGCCTGCCCCGTGCGGAAGCGAACGCGGTGGTGAACACGCTGTCGGACGACGAGTTGCGGCATCTGGCCAACGAGGTCAACGATGGCAGCTGGGTCGGTGGCGGCCTCAATAAAGAGGAAAAGACCGCGTTTTTCGACACCATGGCCAGGCAGCTCGACGGCGCGCAGTTGGCGCGGTTGACCACGGCCTTCGACAACACCCAGCAAGGCATGGGGCTGGGCAAGCTCGACTCGTCCGACGATGTCGCGGCGCTGGGCGCAGCGGTGGGTCGCCACGCGTCCACCAACACCAAGCAGGAATACATCAAGGCCTTGAGTGCCAATGGCGCGCTGACGGATCAGGCGCGGGTCACCGGCAGCTCGTTCGGCACCACGATGACACAAATGTCCGACCCGCAGGCGCGCGCCGTGGCGGAGGTGATAGCCACGATGGGCAACAGCCCCACCGCTGCGCGCAACGCCCTGGAATCGCTCACGTCGGAGCAACTCAATGCCGTGGTCAACGCCGCTGCCGACCCGACGATGATCACCACCTCGTCGATGGGCGGCTCCTCGGTGTCGAGCCACTACGACACCGCCACCTTCCAGCGGCTGATGGAGGTGGCAGGCAAGACCGATAACGCCGACCTGAAAGCCCGCGTGTTCGCCGCAGGCGCGAACGTGCTGAAGGACGCCGAGTCCGGCAACCTTTTCGCCCCGGTGCTGGCCGACACCGCCGCCATGCGGGCCGGCATGCACAGCCTGCTGATGAGCGATGTCAACGGCGTGGTGGGCGAGCTGGCCTCCAATGCCGAGACACGCGATGGCTCGGCGCTGGCCACCTACGCCAAGTCGGCCCTGAACGCGAGCGAGTTCGACCAGCTGGGCGCGGTGCAGGCGCGCCTGTCCCTCGGCAACGACCTGAAGGGCGACCCAATCCAGAACTTCGGCGCCACCACCAAGGCGCCCGACGGCACGGACCGCTACATCAACGCCGAGCGACTTGGCTACTTCGCTGGGGCCATGAACGCCGCCACGCGCTCCATCTCCAGCGACGCGGCCAAGCAGGCCGAGCTGACCAACGCAGTGATCAAGAGCGGCCTGTCGATCATCGACAAGGTCTCGCCACGGCCGGTGGGCATGGGTGCCTCGGTGCTCAAGGAGTGGACGGGCTTTGCGGTCAAGTTGGCGTACGAGCAAGCCATCTCGTCGCAACTCGGGGCAGAAGACAAGATGTTCTGGGCAATGCAACCGGTTACGGCCGGCGAAGTGCGTCCCAATGGCGAAGTCGACCGTGAAGTGGCCAACGGCAGCGCGTCGCGCTCTGCCTTCGAGGACACGTGGAACCTCGTGGCCAACAAGGCCAAGCCCTGATACCAGCCAGTGCCCCGGGGCCGCGCCGTGGCCTCGGGCGACGGCGGCGCGCTGCGACGTCGAATGTCACGACCTTGAACGCTGGCTGTGCTACGGTCACGCCGATGGCTTTTTGCGCGGCGCTCGGCCGGCACTTTCGCGAACTGGGTCTGGCAACCACGCTGCTGGCTCTGACGGGCCTGGCGGCCTGCTCGGACCAAGGCGCGGGCGAGGCCGGTGCCAGTGCGGTCATCGCAACGCCCGCTTCGGGCGCGCCGGCCGCTGCCCACCCGACACCGATGCAACCTAACGACACGCCCACCGATCCCGCCTTGGCCGCCGCGCTGAACACTGACGCGCCGCACGCCGTGCTGGCGCTGGCACAGTCGTCGGACCCCACCCAGGCCCACGCACTGGCGCACTGGGCCCGGGCCCACTGGAAAAGCCGCAACGTCGACCCGATGGCCCGCGTGCTGGCGCAGCTGGCGCTGGGCGCCGACCTGCGCGAAGACGCGGTCCGGCATTTCTCGGATGGCCCGTTGGCCGACGACGGCACACCTGCCTACACGCACGCGGTCGCACTGGGCTACCTGGTCGGCGCTCTGCAGTCCGGGCTGCGCGCGACCTCTGGCGACGAGGCCGCGCACCGCGACCTGGTGCTCCAGCTGTTGCGCAGCGCAGCACGTGGGGCGGGCGTAGCCCAGCCGACAGCAGCGCTGCCCGGCCCCGATGCGACCGCCGGCCAGCGCTGGGTGCGCTTCAACATCTATCCGCTGCTGGCGCCCGCGCAAGGCGCCCCCAGCGCCAGTGCCGACGATCTGCTGGAGCACGCCGCCGTGCCGGTGGCCGCCACGCGGCTGCGCGCCAACGGAGAGCCGGATCTGGAAATCGGCGCCGGCTCGGCCGCGCTCGGCGCCTTCCAGCGGAGGCTGCAAGCGCAACGGCGCGCGTCGGCCCCATGAGTGCACCGCCTGTGCCACCCGCCTGCACGGCCTGCCAGGTACCCATGCAAAGCGGCTTCCTGCTGGACCGCGGCTACAACGATCAGGGCCGCGTGGCCGAATGGATCGAGGGAGCGCCGGCCCCCAGTTTCTGGCAGGGCCTGGCGCTCGACGGGCGCTTGCGCCTGCCGGTGGAAAGCTGGCGTTGTCCCAGCTGTGGGCTGCTGGCCCATTACGCGCGCGCGAACACGCCCTCAGGCGCGTGATCCGCCCATAATCGGCTCACCTCCCTCGATCAGGCTGCCACCCCGACGCAGCCCAGCCCCACATGACCGTACTCATTCTTGGCCTCGTGCTGTTCCTGGGCGCGCATTCGGTGCGCATCTTTGCCGACGGCTGGCGCACGCGCACCATCGCCAGCCTGGGCGACAAGGGCTGGAAGGCGGCGTATTCGGTGGTGTCGTTGATCGGCTTCGGGCTGATCGTCTGGGGCTACGGCCTGGCGCGGCAGCAGCCGGTGGTGGTGTGGTCGCCGCCGGTGATGATGAAGCACCTGAATTCGCTGTTCACCCTGGTGGCCTTCGTCTTCCTGGCGGCCGCCTACGTGCCGCGCAACCAGATCCGCGCCAAGCTGCACCACCCGATGGTGCTGGGCGTGAAGCTGTGGGCCTTTGGCCACCTGCTGGCCACGGGCAAGCTGGCCGACATGGTGCTCTTTGGCGCCTTCCTGCTGTGGGCGGTGCTGGACTTTCGCGCCGCGCGCCAGCGCGACCGCGCGCTGGGCACCGTGTACGCGCCGGGCACGCTGGCCGGCACGCTGATCGCCGTGGTGGTGGGCGCGGTGGCGTGGGCGGTGTTCGCCTTCTGGCTGCACGCGGCCTGGATTGGCGTGGCGCCGCTGGGGCGCACGCTGTAAGGCCAAAGCGGTCCTGGCTACGACCGCGCGCAGCCCAATATACTATCGATTCAATAGCTGCTTGCGCAGGCAGCCGTACGGCCGACGGCCGATTTCTTTATCAATCAGTGCTCTCCCCCGCGTGACGGTCGCGCCGCGGGCCTGGGGTCGCTGGCCCTTAGCAGCGGCGCTACTCGCGAATTTCCGGCTCCACCAGCAGCGCCAACAGCTGCAGCGACTGCTGCCAACCGAGGTAGCAGGCCTCGATCGGGATCACGCTGGGTATGCCTTCCTGCACGATGCGCACGTCGGTGCCGACCGACACCTTGGCCAGCGTCACCGTGGTCTGCATCTGCCCGGGCAGGTTGGCGTCATCAAAGCGCGCGGTGTAGCGCAGGCGCTGCTCGGGCACCAGCTCCAGGTACTCGCCACCAAAGCCGTGGCTGTGGCCGGTGGTGAGGTTGGTGAAGCTCATGTGGTAGCGGCCACCGACCTCGGCGGCCATCTCCTGCACCTGGCCAGTGAAGCCGTGCGGCGGCAGCCACTTGGCCCAGGCCTCGGGCGACAGGAAGGCGCGGTAAACGCGCTCGGGCGGCGCGCTGAGCACGCGGTGCAGGTGAACGGATGCGGTGTCGGACATGGCGTTGGCCTCCGTGCCGGTGTGCCAAAACCACATTCTTGGGCGCCGCCGCCCGTTTTGCCGCCCCCGCAGACGATGCCCGCGCGCGTGTCAGGGCTTCGTTCGCCTCCCGATCGTTGGGGGCTGCTCTAAACCGTGCCGGCCTGGGTGAAGCCGGGCACCGCCTCGGCGGGCGCCTCGCTCACCTCGACCCGCTCCACCTGCGCGCGCGCCGGGCCTTGGTGCGCCCAGTCGATCAGCGCCTGCACGGCGTCCGGCGTACCTTGCACCAGCGCCTCAACGCTGCCGTCGGCGCGGTTGCGCACCCAGCCGTGCACGCCCAGGCGCTCGGCCTGCTGCACCGTGCTGGCGCGGTAGTACACGCCCTGGACGCGGCCATGGATACGCAGCAGGCGGGCGATGGTGTCAGACATCTCGGGCATCATACGCAGCACCTTGACCCGCGCGCCGGCACCGCACGCCGCGCGCCCCCACCTGGCGCTGCGCACCATGCTGCTTCGATGGCTGTCCCGGACGCTGCTGACACTGGCGGCGCTGCTCGCCCTGGTCACGGCCTGGGCGATGTGGCGCTTTGCCAGCTACACCGCGCCCGACCCCGCCGTGCCGCCCGACGCCGGGGCGCTGGCCTACTTCATCAACGACTACGCGCCCGCGCGCGAAGCCTTCGTGCACAAGGCCGACGCGCTGGCCCGGCGCTTTGGCGGGGTGGAGCAGCTGCGCATCCCGGTGGCCAGCGCGCAGGTGCCGGGCCTGACGGTGGACGGCGTCTACGTGCCCGCGCAGCGCGAACCGCGGCGGCTGTTGATCCTGCTGTCGGGCACGCACGGCGTGGAAGGGCCGGCCGGCAGCGCGGTCACGCGCCTGTTCATGGACGAATTCATGACCTCCGCGGCACTGGCCGACACCGGCGTGCTGCTGCTGCACGGCATGAACCCCTACGGCTTTGCCCGCCAGCGCCGCGTGACCGAGCAGAACGTCGACCTGAACCGCAACGCCGCCGCCAGCGCCGCGCTGTACCTGAGCGACAACGCCGGCTACCCGCTGGTCGACCCGCTGATCAACCCCCGCGACGTGGCCGACACCGGCGCCCCCGCGCACCGCTTCTTCCTGCTGCGCGCACTGGGCATGCTGGCGCAGCACGGCATGGCGCCGCTGCGCCAGGCGGTGCTGCAGGGCCAGTACGCCGAGCCGCGCGGCATCTACTACGGTGGCAGCGCGCTGGCGCCGCAGCTGGAAGCGCTGGCGCCCACGCTGCGGCGCATCGTCAACGCCTACCCGCTGTCGATGTCGCTCGATCTGCACACCGGCTACGGCGCGCGCGGGCACCTGCACGTGTTCCTGAACCCGCCGACCGACCCGCGCGTGCGCCAGGGGCTGGAGCAGGTGTTCCAGGGCCACGCCATCGACTGGGGCACGGGGCAGGACTTCTACACCGTCACCGGTGACGTCAGCGGCTGGATCGGCAGCTTGCGCGCTGGCGGCACGCACCTGCCCGGCGTGTTCGAGTACGGCACCATGGACAGCCAGGGCACGCTGGGCGCGATCAAGTCGCTGCACATCGGCGTGCTGGAAAACCAGGGCGTGCAGCACGGCTACGCCAGCGATGCCGAGCGCGAACGCATCCGGCGCGACTACGTCGAGATGTTCAACCCCAGCTCGCCGGCCTGGCGCACCCAGGTCATCCAGCAGAGCCGCCAGCTGCTGACGCAGGTGATGGCGCGCCTGCCGCAGCTGGGCCAGTGAAGCGCCCGCCGTCGTGGCCAATTACCGCCCCGCGTCGCGCGCGCCCCGCAAGGCCCTGCCGGTGATCGACCCGGCGCGCTGCACCGGCTGCGGCTGGTGCGTCGGCGTGTGCGATCCGCACGTGCTGAGCCTGCACGCCAGCGATGGGCGCAAGACGTCGACGCTGGACGATGCGGCCGGCTGCACCGGATGTGCGCTGTGCGCGCTGCGCTGCCCCTTCGACGCCATCACGATGGTGCGCACACGGCAACGCACTGCCGCACTGGCCGGGCCTTTGCCTGATGATCGTCAAAATTGATAGCTGCTAGCGCTGATGGGGCGGGCGACAGAGGCACAAAACACCGATAATCGCTCAATGGCATCCCAAGACACCCCCAGCACCCTCGACACCACCCGCACCGACGGCCGCCGCATCCGCGCCGTGCGCCCGCTGCTCACCCCGGCCATCCTGCAGGAATGGCTGCCCGCGCCCGAAGCGGCGCAGGACCTGGTCGAAGCCAGCCGCCACGCCATCGCGCGCGTGCTGCACGGGCAGGACGACCGGCTGATCGTCGTGGTGGGACCGTGCTCGATCCACGACCACGCGCAGGCCATGGAGTACGCGCGCCGCCTGCGCGCCGAAGCGCAGCGCCACGCGGGCGAGCTGCTGACCGTGATGCGCGTGTACTTCGAAAAGCCGCGCACCACCGTGGGCTGGAAGGGCTACATCAACGACCCGCACATGGACGACAGCTACGCCATCAACGAAGGCCTGCAGATGGCGCGCCGTCTGCTCCTGGACGTGTCGGCGCTGGGGCTGCCGGTGGGCTGCGAATTTCTCGACCTGCTCAGCCCCCAGTTCGTGACCGACCTGGTGAGCTGGGGCGCGATCGGCGCGCGCACCACCGAAAGCCAGAGCCACCGCCAGCTGGCCAGCGGCCTGAGCTGCCCGGTGGGCTTCAAGAACGGCACCGACGGCGGCGTGAAGGTGGCGGCCGACGCGATGCTGGCGGCGCAATCACCGCACGCCTTCCTGGGCCTGACCAAGATGGGCCAAGCCGCCATTTTCGACACGCGCGGCAACCCCGACTGCCACATCATCCTGCGCGGCGGCAAGGCGCCCAACTACGCCAAGGCCGACGTCGATGCGGCCTGCGAACTGCTGAAGAAAGCCGGCCTGCGCGAGCAGGTGATGATCGACCTGTCGCACGCCAACAGCAGCAAGCAGCACGCGCGCCAGATCGTGGTGGCCGAAGACGTGGCCGCGCAGGTCGCCGCGGGCGACGAGCGCATCATGGGCGTGATGATTGAAAGCCACCTGCAGGAAGGGCGGCAGGACATCGTTGAGGGTCAGGCACTGAAGCCCGGCGTGTCGGTGACCGACGCCTGCATCAGCTTCGAGCAGACCGTGCCGGTGCTCGATGGGCTGGCGAAAGCGGTTCGGGAGCGGCGGGCGAAGCGCGGCTGAGCGGAAGGCTTGCCGGCCGGCTGGGTTCCAGCCCGCACTATGGCCCTTGCAGGAGAAAGCCCAGGAACGCGATCACCAGAGCGGCGCCGATCAGCCAAGCGCTTTTGGCGGAGATCGGGCGCAGGCGGGGGTCGTCCGGGTCCGATGCGGGCACCAGCGCCCACCAGATCCGCCGTAGGAGCGGGCCTTCCGTGAGCGGGCCTTCCGTCGGTGATCGGCGCATGCGCCAAACGACCAACCCGGTGGTACAGCCCACCGCCCAGATCCACCACCCGTTGTCGCGCAACCAAGTCCACATGGTCGGACGGTAGCAGACGATGCCATGCAGCGGTCGCACAGCGTGGGTGCGATCGCTGAATACTACAAATACAATAGCTGTTTGCGCAGGTGGTTGTAGGGCCACAGGCCAAATCAACCCAAACCGTCACCGCGATGCGTCACGCGGTGCGGTGCCGAAACCCTGCCGTTTCGGCAGCGCCGGGCGCATCCGTGGGGCCTGGCGGCAGGCCCGGTGCGCCAACGCTTGGCGCCGATCAGCGGCGGCGCGGACCGCCACCGCCGTCGTTGCGGCGCTCGAGGTGGCGGAAGCTGATGCGGCCCTTGGTCAGGTCGTAGGGCGACAGCTCCAGCGTCACGCGGTCACCCGCCAGGATGCGGATGTGGTTCTTCTTCATCTTGCCGGCGGAATACGCCACCAGCTCGTGCCCGTTGTCCAGCGTCACGCGAAAACGGGTGTCGGGCAACACTTCGTTGACGATGCCCATCATTTCAATCAGTTCTTCCTTGGCCATGTACGGATCCCTATGGTTGATTCGATTCCTCGGTGCGTCCACCGGCCTTGGGCGTTTGCAGCGCCGCTCGCGAATGGGTGACACGGACCCCGCGGCGTGCTGTTCGTACGCTGCCACCATTCCCGCCACCTGAGGCACGCTTGCCGGCCGGACAAGCGCGAGGGTGATGCAGGATGCGAACCGCTGACCGTCGCCGGCGGATGGCACCTGGAATGGCACGGAAGCCACAGGGCAAGTGCGCCAGCAACCGGCTGCGCAAAGGCGAAGACTGCGGGCAAGGCCATCGCAGTGGCGGCGCCTGGGTGCGGCGCGCCCGCCTACCGGTCACTGACGCGCGGTGGAGCGCTGACGCCTGCCTGGCCCGTATCGCACCAGGCGGCGCTTGTCGCCGCACCCTTGTCGCGCCCTGGGGGCCCGTGAAGGTAACTGCGTATTTTACTGCGCAGGAGGTTTTTTCGCCAACCGCGGCGGTGCCGGCTGCCAACGTCGCTTGGGGCCAAACCGCTGCCCCCCGGCCCCGCTGACCTCTGCAAAGGCGGCTTTGGCGCGGAAGCAAGACCGGGGGCAGCGCGGTGCAGTGACCGATTTTGCGGCCGACACGGAGTCGGCCCGGCGCTTTACCGGCGCCTCACATTCACTCGCCACCTGTAAAGTGAGTACGCATTCACACCGTTACAACGCCAACATCTTCGCCCGCCATGTAACGCGATTGGCCGTCAGACTGCGTCCTGTGTTCAACGACCGAAAGGTACCCCGCACATGACCCAACGCAACCTGCGCACCGTCCCCGCCGCCTTGCTGATGACCACGGCGCTTTCCTGGAGCGTCTCCGCACTGGCGCAGACCGCCCCCGGCACCGCACCCGCGCGACCGGCCAGCGCAGCAGCGCCCTCCATGGGCCACAGTGGCGGCTTGCACCCAGGCGCCCAGGTCGCCCCGCCGGGCCCGGCTGTGGGCGGCGCGGCCGCACCCGCGGTTGGCGGCACGCCTCCCGGCGCCCCCACCAACGGCCTGCCGCCCGGCTTCGAGCCGGCCATGCCCGGCAAGAGCGGCAGCGGCACGGCACCGGGCACAGCCCCTGCCGGCGGCACCAAGCCCGCCCCGGCGCAGCGCCCCTGAGCGCGCATTAAAGCCCGTGCGGCGGCCCTGCGACCTGCAGGGCGGGCCGCACCGGCCTTCAGGTTCTCAGTCGAGCGGCCCGCCCTCCGTCGCTCCCTGCCTGGTAGCTCCGCTCTTGCGGTGCGCCAGGCTTTTTTTGTGTACGCTGCCAAGGCAGGCGGGCGAACTGCACCTTGCGCGCACCGCTCATGCACTTAAATACTAGCAAATTGCCCGCAGTCGCATCAGCGAACGCACCGTGCCCTCGCGCACGTCCGCGGCAAAGTCTCCTGGGGCGGCGAAGGACCGCAGTGGTCACAGTCCGGCCAGCCCGAGGCTCAGTCGGCGCTGCGCTCTTCCACCACCTTGGCCGGCGCCCGCTTGCGCGCCACCGGCTTGGCCGGCGCAGAAGCCTTGTCCTCGGCCGACTTGGGCAGCGGCCCGCATTTGGCCTCGGCAAACTGACCGCGCAAGTTGGTCAGGTGCGTGGAAATCTGGTCCAGCACCGGCGGCGGCAGCGGCTGCTGGAACTCGAAGTCCAGGCGCTCGATCTCGGCCGACCAGTATCCGCACAGCGACGCCTGTTGCGACGGATCGTGCCCCGACGCCGTGAACACCGCTGGGCGCGCCACGCGCACCGCCGGGCCGCTGTCGCCGGTCGAGCCGGTCACGCCGTTGGCGTCCACGCCCGCAGGCTGCTCGGTATCCGCCTCCGCCATGCCGGAGCTGCGCGGCTCGGGGGTCGAGCCGGCCGGGCAGGGCGTGTTGGTGTAGGTCACCTGCCCATCGACCACGCACTTGTTGACGCCTTCCAGGCCCGTCACGGCAGGACCGGCCGACGGGGCGGGCTGCGACGGCGCGGGCGGTTGCACGGTGCGCGGCACCGCCGCCACCGGCGGCGGCTCGGCCGGCGGGGCTTGCGCCTCCGGCGGGGCCTGCAGCGTAGGCGTCGCGCCCGAGGCCACGGCGCGGCGCTTGGCCACGTCGGCGATGAACCATTCGTAGGCGCGCCAGGCGCCCACCACCAGCAGCACCGCCGCGACGCCCGTGATCACCCAGCGCAGCGCACCGCCGCCCGATTCGGGCTCGGGCGGCATCAAGGGGCGGTCCGACGGGTCGGCAGCGACGGTGTCTTCGGTCATGGCAGGCGCGGTCGTCAAGGCTGGGCCCGCGCGGAGCGGGCGAGGGGCCATGATACCGGCCCTGCATGTACGCCCACACGCGCGATCCGCGCCCCGTCGCCACAGGGTGGCCCGCGTGCCATTCATGGCCGAAACGCGCTTCGACGGCGCGCAGGGCCTTGGGTCCCGCGCCCGCGCTGCCCTCGAGCGAGCGCGGGCTCTACGCGCCGCCCCCGCCACCGTCACTTCGCCGCCAGCTTCAACGCACGGTCGCTGGCGTGCGCCGCTGACGCGGCCTCCGCCGCGCTCGGCTCACGGCCCGGCTCCATCGACGGACTGCGCACCACCCACCGGTCCCGTTCCGCCGCCAGCTGCGCCGCCAGCGCGCGCCGGGTGCGGATAGGCACGCCGCGCGTCTGGTCGGCGATCCAGGCCAGGCGGTCGGGGTCGACGCTGCCTTCGCGGGCCCAGCGTTGGGCTTCGTGTTGGGGGTTGCGCAGCATGGCGGCCAGGGTGACGGCCTGGCGCGGGCTGAGGCGGCGCGCGGGCACGCCAAACCAATGCTGGGCCGCGGCTTCGGCGCCGCACAGGCTGCGGCGCGCGGGCGGGCCGTCGGCCAATTCGCCCCAGGGCGCTAGGTTCAGGTACAGCTGCAGGATGCGCGCCTTGCCCAGGGTTTGTTCCATTTCGACGGCGTAGAGCAGCTCGCGCAGCTTGCGTTGCAGCGTGCGGTCGCCGCCGGCCACCATCAGCTTGGCCAGTTGCTGCGTGATCGTGCTGCCGCCGCCGGCGATGGCGCCCGCGCGCTGGTTGCCCTGCCAGTTGTGCAGCAGCGCGGGCAGGTCGTAGCCGGGGTGCTCGTAAAAGTTCTGGTCCTCGGCGGCCAGCACGGCGCGCGCTAGCCAGCCGCGCGGGTCGTGCATGACGGCCGCGCCGCAGGCGGGGCGCAGGTGCGCCCACTCGGCCGTGCCCAGGCCTTGCACGGCGAAGCCGGTCAGCTGCGGCTGCACCTTCAGCGCGCGCCCGGGCAGCGTCAGCTCGGCCGACAGCGCCAGCGTGCCGTCGATGCGGGCGCTGGCCAGTTCGGGCAGGTCGGGGCCGAGCAGCGTGACCCAGTCGCGCGCCGGCGCGTCCTGCCATTTCAGCTGCACGCGCCAGCCCGGGCCTTCGCGTTCGGCGCGCCAGCGCGCGGCCAGCACGGGGCGGTCGCCGTCCGGCGCCTGCGCGCCCAGCAGCAGGCTGCCGCGCAGGTGCTGACCGTTGGCGTCGGTAATGTCGCGCGCCAGCGCCAGTTGCGCGGCGGGCACGGTGAGCGTGTCCTGCCCCACGGCGGCGGGCAGCGGCAGCGTGCAGGGCTCGCAGTGCAGGATCAGCGTGGGCTGCGGGCCTTCGGCGCCGGCCGGGCGCCAGCCCAGGGTGACGGGACCCAGGCGCGTGGCAACGCGCACGCCGTCCAAGCGTTCACCAATCCACGGCGTGGTGGCCAGCCAGACCAGCTGCGGCACGCCGGCGCGCAAGGCCAGCGGCCCGCGGCCCAGCTCGGTCGCCCATTCGCCGGTCTGCGGCATGAGCGCGACGCGCAGCAGCGCCCACAGCGCGGTCAGCAGCACGGCGGCGGTGAGGCCGATGACGGCCAGGCCGCGCAGCAGACGGCTGCGCCAGCGGCGCGGCGGCGGCGCGAGGGACGGGTCGGGCGAGGTGCGTTGAGGTGCGGCGGCGGGGTCCATGGTGGCGTCCTGGGGGTGAAACGTTGCGGGTGTCAGCCAACTTGTTGCTATCACTTCGGAAGCTGCTTGCGCAGATGGTTGTAGGGCCAACGGCCTGTTTCATGCATCATCGGCCTGCCAGGGCCGCGTGACGGTGACGGCACGCCACGGGCCTGGCGACCGGCCGAACGCCGCCGCCCAGTACCAGGCCGAGGTGTCGGCGAAGCGGCGGCCGGCGGCGTCTTCGATCTGCTCGCACACGCGCAGCGCGACGCCGTCCTTGCGCGCGGTGAAGCAGCGCTGGACCTGGGCGCTGTCCGTGGGCGACGCGGCGGGCGCGGCGTCGGCGTCGACCAGCGGCAGGCGGTCGGTGACGCGCAGGGCGATGGTGTGCCGAAGCGGGTCGGCGCGCGGTGCGGGCTCTTTGAATTCGGCCTGCATGCGCTCCAGTCGCTCGCCCTCAATCCGGTACCCCAGCGCGCGGTAGCAGTCCACCGCCGGGTGCAGCAGGCGCGTGGGCTGACGCACTTCGCGCAGCACGACGATCTGGCGGCCGTCGGTCAGGCGAGCGATGTGGCCGGGAAAGGCCTGGGCAAAGCGCTGCTCCACCGCCGACAGCGCCAGCGGCCGCACCGGCTGGCCGTCCCAGTCGTTGGGCAGCTCGGCCGGTGCGCTGGCGACGGTGCTGGCCGCCGCGCCGTCGGTGCCAGGGCCGATGGCCGCGGCCAGCGCACAGGCCAGCATGGCGGCGCCGAACGCGCTCTTTCCCAGCACGCGGTGGGTGAAGGTGTTGGTCCACAGTTTCATGATCAAACTCCTCGTTGGCCTTAGTGCAATCTGCGCGGGCAGCTACTGAATCAAGAGCAGACGCGATCAATGGCAGGGCGCCGGCCCATGCCCCAGGCGATCAGCGCGCACACCGCGGCCAGCGCCACCAGGCCCACCGCTTCGTGCAGCCAGGGCGCGGCGCCGGGGCCGGCTTCCAGCGCGACCAGCACGCTGTTGCGCAGCACGTTGCCAACCAGCACGGCAGCGCCGACCAGCGGCAGGCGCAGCGCAAAGTCGCGGTCGCGCCGGCCCGCCCACAGCGCCACGGCGCAGGCGGTGAAGTAGCCCGCCCAGGCCATCTGCACGCCCGAACAGGGCGCGTCCACGATCACCAGCACGCCGCCCACGTTCAGGCTGCTGCCTTCGCGCACCACGGCGAACCACGGCGCCAGCAGCCACCGGCTGGCCTCGGCCGTCAACACGCGCAGCGGGTAGCCGGCGTAGAACTGCAGCGACGCGATCAACGGCAGCGCCAGCACGGCCAGCCCCAGCACCGGCAGCCGCCCCACGGCCAGGCGCGGCGCCGGCCACAGCACGCCGCCCTCGGCGCGCATGGCGCCGCGGCGGGCATCCGGTAAGAAGGCGAGCAAACCTGCGGCCCAGGCCAGTACCGCGACCAGGCTGGTGACCAGCGCCGGCGCCGCGCCGCGCAGCAGCGTCGCCGCCAGCGTGCCGACCCCCGCCGCCATCAACCAGCCCAGGCGCGGCGCACAGCGCAAATCGCGCCGCAGCACCGCCACCAGCGCGGCCAGCGCCAGCAGGGCGAGCACGCCCAGCGGGTCGTCCGAGCCGTCCTGCAAGCGCGCCGCCACCCAGCGCCAGGTCGGCCACAGCGCCAGCGTCTGCAGCGCGATCCAGGCCAGCGCCGGGGCGCGGTCCACGCGCAGCGACCAGGGCTGCAAACGGGGGTGACGGAGCATGAGAGGAAGGGACATGGTGGTTCTCGTCAACAGAATCAATTTCAGGCGTTCTGGCCTTCTGGCGCTAGAGGGACTTGCGCGAGCAGCTATCTAATTGAGAGTAAAGCGACTCAACGGCGGCACCCGGTTTCGATTGCCCCCGTCAGCCCAGCGAACGCCAGGGCCGGACCTGCGCCGGCCCTCGGCGTTGTCCCCCTGCCCGGAGCGCGATAGCGCGGAGAGAGCGGGGGGAAGGCGCCGCAGGCGACTCAGGGGGGTGAGCGCGGCGGCCGATCGGTTCACGCAGTGAACCGATCCGTCCGTCGCCGCGCCACGGCCCCGCCCAGCACCGCGAGCACCACCAACATCGCCGCCCAGGTCGCCGGCTCCGGCGTGCTGCCCACGGCGGCGCCGAGTGCGCTGGCATCGCCCACCGCCCTGTCGGTCACGCCTTCGGGCAGGGGGCTGGGTTGGTTGGCCGTCGCCTGGTTGCCGCCCGGGTTGCGCACCACCTTGTCGACGGCGATGAAGCTCGTGTACTGCGTCAGCAGGCTGTAGTCCAAGCCCAGGCGGGTGATAGCGGCCTTCTGCTCTTCACCGCCGGTCAGCGCTTCCTGGTCGCTGAGCGCGGCGATGCGGTGGCGCGCCCACAGGTGGCGCAGCGCGCCAGTGCCGCTCCAGCTGGCTTGCGTGTCGATCGGCAGGGCCTGGCGGTAGGCGCCGCCGGGGGTCAGGCCTTCGACGATCAGCTGCGGCTTCTGCGCGGCGCCGGTGGCGGATTCGCGCCACTTGCCGAACACGATCACGGGGCGCTCGGCCAGCACGTCGGGCAGTTGCTCGGGCTCAACGTCGTACACATCCAGGCCCTCGAAGCGCGCCTTCACCTGCGTCAGCACGGGCGTGGCGATGATCTGGCGGAAACGCTTGGCCTGGGCCTCGGCCTCGTCGGGGCGGGTGATGATGAAGGGCTCGCCCATGCCGGCGCGCGCCAGGCCTTCCATCAGGTGGCGGTTCACCGAGCCGCCGATGCCGAAGGAAAACAGGTTGGCCTGGCCCAGGTGCTTGCGCACCAGGGCAAAGGCTTCGGATTCGACGGTGACATAACCGTCCGTCACCACCACGATGCTGCGCGACACGGCCGGGTCCTTCGGTGCCTGGTACACGCGGCGCAGCGCGGGCAGCAGCTCGGTCGATCCGCTGCCGCCCATCTTCTCGATGGTGGCGATGGCGGCGTTGATGTTGGCGGACGTGGCGGGCACCGACTGCGGCGACAGGAACTGGTTGCTGCCCGAGAACAGCATCACGTTGAAGGTGTCGCTGGCACGCAGGTTGCCGATCAGCTCGCGCAGCAGCGCCTTGGACGTTTCCAGCGGAAAGCCGTGCATGCTGCCCGAGATGTCGACCACGAAGATGTAGTCGCGCGGCGGAATGTCCTTGAGCGCAACGGCCTTGGGCGGCTGCACCATGGCCAAGAAGAAATTCTCCTTCTCGCCCTTGTGGAGCAGCACGCCGGTCTGGATGCCGTTGCCGCTCAAACGGTAGTCGAGGATGAAGTCGCGGTTGTTGCTGCCCTTGACGCCGCGCGAGCTGGTGTCGGCCAGGCGCACGCTGGCCTGCTTGGCAGCGCTGTCGGCGTCGATCTGCGTGTCGATGGCGTGGCTGGGCGAGCGGATTTCCTGGATGCCGATCGGGCTGGCCAGATTCACCTTCAGGTTGAAGGCGCTGGGACTGACCTCCCCCTGGTGCAGCACGGGCTGGGCCGGGAACCCGGCGGCACGCTGCAAGGCCTGGCCGCTGCTGGCTTCGGTGGGCGCGTTGCCGCCGCCGCCGGGCCGCCCCAAGGCGGCGATCGTCCCCTCGGGGGGCAGCGCACCTTGCGCAGCAGGGGAGCGTGGGGGCTCCTTGCTCATGCCGGCGTAGCGCGGGCCGACCACGGTGGGGAAGACGAACTGGTATTTGCCGTCGGTCGGCACCAGCAATTCGTTGTAGCGCAGCTCCACCTGCACGTCGTCGCCGGGCAGGATGTTGGCCACGTTCATCTGGAAGACGTTGGGGCGGTGCTGCTCCAGCAGGGCGGCGGTCTTGCCTTCCTTCTTGGCGGCGTTGTACTCGACCTGGGCCTGCTGCTTTTCGCGGATCTTCGCTGCGATCAGGCGTTCGCCAATGCGCACGTTCAGGCCATTGACGGCGGCGCGGGTCGAGCCGGGAAACAGGTACTTGGCCTCGATCGGCACCGTGCCTTCGTTCTTGTAGCGCTGGGTGACCACCACGTCGGCGATCACACCGCTGATGTTGACCTGCACGTCGGTGCTTTTCAGCGGCAGCGCGTCCACGCCGGGCTGCGCGCCTTTGACGAAGAAGTACGGGCTTTCGGCCTTGGCGGGCGCGGTGCTGCCGTCCTGCGCATGGACGCTGGGCGCCAACGCGACCAGGCCCAGCAGCAGCACGTACCAGCTGGCGCGCTGCAGGCACACGCTGGCCTGGCGGCCGGTGTGCAGCGCGCCCTCCAGCGTGCAGCGCAGCGGCTCGGGGACCGGCAGGCGTGGCGCCAGCTCTGGCAGTGCGCGCAGCACCGCGCTGGCATCGGGCAAGGGAAAGTGGCGCATGGTGTGTTCTCTTTCTGGTCGGGCGTGAGGCCTGGGGTGGGGGGTCTGCGCCGCCGTCCTCACATCGCTAGCAGCGCATGGAGCGGACTTTGAAAGCCGCACCCGAAGGGCGAATGAAGTGCCTGCGAAGGCGATCGCGCTGTGTGAAGTCGGCGTGAAGTCGCGGTGAAACGCGCACACCGAAGCGTTGCTGCGACTTCACACGCGCTTCGTCGGTAGCCGCGAGCATCGGCGCCCTCACCACACCGAACAAGGGAACACCCCATGAACCGCTTAGCCGCCTGGCGCGAATCGACGCTGGCCAAAGTCCTGGCCCTGCTGCTGCTCTTGCTGCTGCTGTGCATCCCGCTGGGCGAAATCGAGTCGCTGATCCGCGAACGCAACGCGACGCAGGCGTCGGCGGTGAGCGAGCTGGCCGAAACCCACGTGGGCCCGCAGCGCCTGGTGGGGCCGGTGCTGTTCGTGCCTTACGTCGAGCGCTGGCAGGTCGCCGAGCGCAACGAACGCGGCGAGCAGATCGGCCTGAAGCCCCGGTCAGAACAGCGCTTTCAGCTCTTTTTTCCGCAGCAGATGGACGTGCGCGGGCAGCTGACGCCCGAAGAGCGCTACCGCGGCATCTTCACCGTGCCGTTCTACCGCCTCAAGGGGCAGATCGACGGCCGCTTTGCGCCGGTCACCCCGGCGCAGCTGCCGCAGAAGGTGGCGGGGTCGACCGTGGAAGTGCAGGCGCCGCTGCTGGCGCTGAGCGTGACCGACCTGCGCGGGCTGGAAGGCGCGCCGCGGCTGACGCTGGCGGGTGCGGCGCTGGCCTTCAACGCGCGCGTGCCGCACGTGCCGACCGGCTCCTGGCTGGCCGCTGGCGTGCACGCCCCGCTGTCGGGCGCAGCGCTGCAGGCCTTCAACGCCGGGCAGGCGATGCCGTTCCAGCTGGCACTGCAACTGGCCGGGCAGAACGAGTTGTCGATCGCGCCGCTGGGCGACGAAACCACCGCGCACCTGACTTCGCCCTGGCCGCACCCGCGCTTTGGCGGGCGCTTTCTGGCGACCGAGCGCACGGTGACCGACAGCGGCTTTGACGCGCGCTGGCGCATCGCCGCACTGACCAGCCAGACGCGCGACCAGCTGCGCGCGTCGCTGACCGCGTCGGACGAGCAGGCCCGGGCCGGCGACGGCGCGCTGGACAGCTTCAACGTGGCGCTGGCGCAGCCCGTCAACGTCTATTCGATGGCCGAGCGCGCGGCCAAGTACGGCGCGCTTTTCATCGCGCTGGTGCTGATGGCGGTGTTTATGGTCGAGTTGTTCAAGCGCCTGCGCCTGCACCCAGTGCAGTACGCGCTGGTCGGGCTGTCGATCGCGGTGTTCTTCCTGCTGCTGCTGGCGCTGTCGGAAAAGCTGGGTTTTGCCATCGCCTACGCCAGCGCAGCGGGCGCCAGTGTGCTGCTGCTCGGCACCTACTTCAGCGCCGTGCTGGGCGGCGTGCGGCGCGGCGGCACGCTGGCCGCGTACGTGGCGGTGTTGTATGGCGCGCTCTACGGTTTGCTGGCGTCAGAGAGCAATGCCTTGCTGCTGGGCGCACTGCTGGTCTTCGGCATGCTGGCCACGCTGATGCTGACCACGCGTCACGTCGACTGGTGGTGCATGGGCGCCACACCAGCCAAGCCCGCGCCCGCCACTGCGGCACCCGACGGTGCGCCGCAACCGCAATCGATGTGAGAAGTGATCGACCCATTTGAGCTACGAAATCCATAGCTGCTCGCGCCGATTCAGAGCCGCCGTGAACCATATTTCCATCACATGTTAATATCAGTTGAACGCGATGCGCGTGGGTGTGAAAAATGTCGTGGCGGGCCGTTCACAGGCCCTTCGACAGACGTTGCGAGAGCGTGCAATTTGTCGCGCACGAGGTCGCCAACGCTGCGCGAAGGCAAAGCTTGGCTGTCACAGTCAGGGTTCCTCATCGACCAACGACATCACTGCCGCTAGGCAAGGAGAACACCACATGTCAGCCAAGAAAGTACGCGTCGAATTCCTGGACGGTGCCGGCCAGGGCGTAGGCGGCGTGACCGTCAAAGCATCCGGCTGCGCCGAGCTGCAGACCGCCCCCACCGGCCAGGCCTTCTTCCTGGTGGAAGACGAGAACTTCGCCATCTTCGCCAACGGTGGCGAGGTCTACAAAGGTTCGCTGTCCAGCCTGCCCGAAAAAATCGTCTTCAAGCAAGACGGTGGCAGCTGGAAGGCAGCCTGAAGCGCACAAGGATCTCCTGACATGCCACGGTTCCTCGGTGGCGTGCCCTGCGGCCTTCGGGCCGCTTTTTTGTGGGCGATCGGGCTTGTGGGGTTGGGCGAGCCACGCCGCGGATAAGGTCCAGCCCGCGGCACGCGCCCCTGCCAAGCGCTGGCGGCAGCAAGCCATCACCTGCGTCGCCGCAGGGCCAAGCCGGTCGGCCCCCGAACCCCCGCAGCGGCCACGCGCACCACCTTGACAGGGCAGAGTGCTGCAGCGCAGCACCAACTGGCCGGATGTTGTATACTTTAGATATTAGGGATTCTACTTAGTTGTTTTCCCGTAGGGCTGGCCCGGATGGAGATGCACGCGGCCAGATCCCTTTCGATGGCATCTCCTGTGACATGGAGTCCACCGTGCGCAACGTGATCGTTTCGTTCCTTGAGTTCGTCCAGCAAGCCCGCGCGGCCCATCTGGAAATCGCCTCGCAGTAAGCAGGCCCCTGGCGTCGACCTCGCGGTCGGTACCGCCAGCACAGCGCAAGCGCCTCGCCCACCGGCCAGGCGCTTTTTTCATGGCTTGAGGGCCGGCAGCCGCAACACGGCCAGCGCGCCCTGGTCGGCGCGCGGCGCATCCGGCCCGCGGCGCGGCACAGCGTTGCCCACGTCGACGCTGCCCTGGTGCAAGGTGGCGATCTCGCGCACGAAGGACAGGCCCAGCCCCGTGCTCTTCTTCTGCGAGCCCGGCCGCGCGAGCGAGAAGAACTTGTCGAACAGCTTGCCCTCCGCGTAGCTTGGCACGCCAGGGCCGTGGTCGCGCACGGCGATGCGCGCCATGCGGCCGTCGCGCGACAGGCGCAGCACGATGTCGGCGCTGCCGGACTCGCCCCGCGCCGCGTCGCCCGGCGCAAGCGAAGCCATCGGCGCGGTGAATTCCACCGCGTTGTCCAGCAGGTTGCCCACCGCGCGGCGCAGCAGGAATGGGTCGCCTTCCACCGCGACGTCGTCATCGATCTGCACGTCGATGCGCAAACGCGGCGCCTGGGCGCGCGCCGCGGCGGCCAGCTCTTCCAGCATCGGGGCCAGCGCCACGCGCTGCTGATCGCGCAGCATGCGGCGGCTTTCCAGCGCAGACAGCTCCATCATGCGGTCAACCACTTCCTGCAAGCGGTGGGACTCGCGCGCGATGTTGGCGGCAAAGCGCGCCGCCTGCTCAGGCGGCATGCCGGGCTCCTGCAGCAGTTCGGCCGCGCCGCGCACGGCGGAGATCGGGCTTTTCAGCTCGTGCGTCAGCTGGCGCACGTAGTCCTGCACGTAGTTGCGCCCGGCGATCGCGTCGCGCACCTCCTGGCCGGCCGCACGCGCCTGCGCCCGCACCGCGCGCCAGGCCCGGCGCGGGCTGAAGTGGCGGCGCCCACCCTCGTCGCGCCACCACGCGGTGCGCAGCGCGGCGAAGAGGTCGCTGGAGATGCCCAACGGCCGGATCAGCAAAAAAGAGAGCACCAGCGCCAACAGCAACGCGGACAAGCCGGACACCAGCCCCACATAGATCACGTTGTTGCGCGCCGCCGCCACGAACTGGCCGAAGCTCTGCACCGGCTTGCCCAGCGTGACGACGCCGACGATCTCGCCGTTCCAGCGGATCGGCGCGCCGACGTACATCACCGTGCTGGTCGCGTCGGTCGGCACGTCGCGCGTGGTGCGCGCGCCGTACTCGCCCAGCAGCGTCAGCCGCACGTCGCGCCAGTGCGAAAAATCCTGCCCCAGCGCCCGCCCGGTCGAGTCGTACACCACCACGCCGTGGCGGTTGGTGACGTAGGCGCGCAGGTCCACGCGCGTCTTGTGCAGCTGGTAGACCTGCGCGGAAAAGCGCCGCGCGTACAGGTCGCGGAAGATGCCGCCGATGCGGTCGGTCGGCAGCGCGCCGAACTCCACGTCCTGCTCGATCACCGTGGCCATCAGCTGCGCGGTCTCGATCAGGCCCTCTTCCGCCGATTCGCGGTAGCGCGGATCCAGGTCGGCCAGCAGCTGGTACAGCAGCGCCGCCATGCCGATGGCGTAGACCGCGATCAGCGCGAGGAAGATGCGGGTGCGGCGTGACACGCGAAGTACGGGATGAAAGAGTTGTATCTAATCGTATAATAAGGTATCTAGCAGATACTTTATTCATCCTCGGATCCTTTTCCTCTTTGTATGAGATTTCTCCGCACCCTTCTTTTGATTGTCGCAACCGCATTGGTAGCTGGTTGCACAGCACCACCTCCACTGAACTTCTCCGTTTCCGATGTCCAGGTTTCGAAGAAGAAAGTAGATGCTGAACTACGGTCTATCACTGTCACGCTCGCAAAGCCTGGTGAGCAGCAGGGTGGAATTCCCACAGATATGGATAGGGTAACGGCGTATTGGAAGGAAGCTCTGCAAGCGGGCCTTGATCGAATGACGGTTTTCCGAGATGAGGCAGCCACCAAAGTCAGTATTCAAGTGAAGATTCTCGCGTTTGAGATACCGCGATTCGGAGCTGAGATGAGAACGCACTCAGTTGCCCGATATGAAGTGATCGATCGAGCCTCGGGTGCCGTTCTTTATTCGAAGGATGTCACTTCGCTAGGCGTCGTACCTGCCGGGTATGCTTTCTATGGAGTTACTCGGGCAAGGGAATCCATTAATCGGGCGGCGCAAGACAACATTCGGCAATTCCTTCAAAGCCTCGACAGCACTGACGCAAGCGACAGTCTGAAGGCCGCGGTCCGTTAGGCCTCGCGCAACGCATAGCCCACACCGCGCAGCGTGCGGATGGGGTCCTCGTCCTCGCGCACGGCGCGCAGCTTGGCGCGCAGGGTCTTGATGTGCGCGTCCACGGTGCGGTCGAAGCTGTCGCCTGGATCGTCCCACACGCGTTCCAGAAGCTCGTCGCGCGTGAAGACACGACCCGGGCGCTGCAGCAGCGTGGCCAGCAGGCCGTATTCGTAGCGCGACAGTTCGAGCGGTTGACCGTGAAAGCGGATCAGGCGGCGCTCGGCATCGCAGCTGAGGGCACCATGTTGCAACGCGCCTTCCGCTCCTTTTTCAGGAGCTGACCGCGCTGATTCCTCTAGGGCCACAGCCCGATTCTCTTTAAATTCTTCGGCGGCAGCAGCAGGCGCCGCGAACGCCACGGGTTCAGTGTTCGCGCGCTGGCTGCGCCGCAGGATGGTGCGCACGCGCGCCACCAATTCGCGCGGGGAGAACGGCTTGGCCACGTAATCGTCCGCGCCCAGCTCCAGCCCGACCACGCGGTCGATCTCGCCGGTGCGCGCGGTGAGGAACAGCATCGGCACCTGCTTGCCGCCCGGCAGATCTTGCAGCCGGCGAAACAGCTCGAAGCCGTTCATGTCCGGCAGCCCCACGTCCAGAATCGCCAGCGCCGGCGGCGCGGCGCTGAACGATGTGATCGCCTCGCGCCCGCTGGTGCAAGCCACCGGCTCGAAGCCGTCGCTGGCCAGCGCGTAGTGGATGGTGTCGGCAATCCCCGGCTCGTCCTCCACCACCAGGATCGTCGGCTTGGGCAAGGCGGTGGCTGAAGACATGCCAGCCATTCTAGATTGCTATTAAATAAGAAGCTGACCGCGCAGGTGGTTGTAGGGCTAGAGGTCGATTTAATTCAATTTATCGCATCACGACCATCGTCACAACCCGGCACACCAGCGACCAAATCGACAATCGCTGCGGCCGGACGGAAGCCGCTGTCGACGCTTCTGACAAGCCCGCCGCTCGCTGTCGCCGTACCACGCCAACCAGCCCGCCGGACGAATGGCCGCGGAGCAGGCCACCCCAGCGAACGCCGTTGCCGGACCTGCGCCGGCAACTGGCGTTGTCCCCCGGCCCGCAGCGCGCCAGCGCGAAGAGAGCGGGGGGAAGGCGCGTCAGCGCCTCAGGGGGGTGCTACTTCTTCTCCGGCAACTCGATCTTGACCTCCAGCACCTCCAGATCTTCCTCGCGCTCGAGGTTGACCTTGATGTCCTTCGGGTCGATCTTGACGTACTTGCTGATCACGGCGATCAGGTCGCGCTGCAGGTCGGGCAGGTAGTCGGGGTCGGCGCCGGTGCGGCCGCCGCGCTCGTGCGCCAGGATGATCTGCAGGCGTTCCTTGGCGACGCTGGCGGTCTTCTTCTTCTCGCCCAGGAAAAAGGAGAGGAACGACATCGTTTACTTGCCCCCGAACAGGCGCTTGAAGAAGCCGGGCTTTTCGGCGTCGATGTAGCGCATGGGCTTGTCGGTTTCACCGAGAAAGCGGTCGATCACGTCCAGGTAGGCGCCCGACACGTCGGTGCCCTTCAGGTGCACGGCGGGCAGACCCTGGTTGGAGGCCTGCAGCACGGCTTCGCTTTCAGGAATCACGCCGATCAGCTTGACGCGCAGGATGTCCTGGATGTCCTGCAGGCTCAGCATCTGGCCGTCGGCCACGCGGTTGGGGTTGTAGCGCGTGATCAGCAAATGTTCCTTGACCGGGTCCTTGCCGTCGATGGCGCGCTGGGTCTTGCTGCCCAGCATGCCCAGGATGCGGTCGGAGTCGCGCACGCTGGAGACTTCGGGGTTGGTCACGATCAGCGCCTCATCGGCGTAGCGCATGGCCAGGAGCGCACCGCTTTCAATACCGGCGGGCGAGTCGCAGACGATGTAGTCGAAGTCCATCGCGGCCAGGTCGTCCAGCACCTTCTTGACGCCCTCTTCCGTCAGCGCGTCCTTGTCGCGCGTCTGGCTGGCGGCCAGCACGTACAGGTTCTCGCACTGCTTGTCTTTGATCAGCGCCTGCGTCAGGTTGGCTTCGCCCTGGATCACGTTGATCAGGTCGTACACCACGCGGCGCTCGCAGCCCATGATCAGGTCGAGGTTGCGCAGGCCGACGTCGAAGTCGATCACCGCCGTCTTGTGGCCCTTGAGTGCCAGGCCCGAGGCAAAGGCAGCGCTGGTGGTGGTCTTGCCCACACCGCCCTTGCCGGAAGTCACTACGACGATTTTTGCCATGTTGTGATCACCTTGTTCAATCGATTCGGTAGCCGGTGCGCGCGAGCGCTCGGCCTGAAGTCAGATGGCCGCGGAGCAGGCCGTGCAAGCAAACGCCGTTGCCGGACCTGCGCCGGCCACTGGCGTTGTCCCCCTGCCCGCAGCGCGCCAGCGCGCAGAGCGCGGGGGGAAGGCGCGTCAGCGCCTCAGGGGGGTACCTCATCACGCGTTCACTTGCTCAAAAATCAGCTTGTCGCCCGCTTCTTCCGACGACTGCAGGCGCACTGTGGCGGCGTGGCCCCAGACTTCACCGGGCAAGGCCTCGTCGCTGGTGCGGTAGACGCCGCTGATCGACACCAGCTCCGGCTTCATCTCGCGCGCGAAGATGCGGGCGTCGGGCCAGCCGCGCGCGCCGGCGATGGCGCGGCCGCGCAGCGGGGCGTAGACGTGGATGTGGCCGTCGGCAATGACCTCTGCGCCCGGGTTGACCATGGCCATGACGACCAGATCGCGGCCGCGGGCGTACACCTGCTGGCCGGAGCGCAGCGGCCGGTCGATCACCAGGGCGCCGGGCGGTGGGGCTTCGAGCGCGCTCGGCTCGGGTTGAGCGGCCGTGGCGGTGGTGGGCGGCGGCTCGGGCGGGCGCGCGGCGGTCTGCACGCGCACGTCGTTTGCAGCCAGCAGCCCGGCGGCCACGGCGGCGGCCATCTGTTCGTCGTTGCCACCGCGCACGGCCAAGGGGCGCAGGCGGTGGGCGGTGAGCAGCGCCACGATCGCCGGAAAGTCCAGCTCCGCGGGCGATGCTTCCTCGCTGGCTTCGGCCTGCAGCGTGGACAGATCCAGCACCAGCAGGTCGTGGTCGAAGAAATCGGGCTTGTCGCCGTACTGCGCGCGCAATTCGTCCTCCAGCACCTGGAGATCGGGCGACTTCAGGCGCAGCGCGAGCAGCGGCAGGCTGGCGCTCTTGATCTCGAAGGTGGTGGGGCTGCGGCCGGCGAGGGCTACGGACATGGGCGCAAAGCGGCGTCGAGGAAATGGCCCGGGTGCGGGACGGGGGAAAAGCCGGCCGATCTTACCAGCGGACCCGGGGTGTGGCGCCTGCCCGTGACGGCCGGGATGTAACGGCTGATAGCAACGCCGGGACGGCCAGCGGCCGAAGTTGACCACGACCGCGCCGCGCTGCGGCTTTTTGGGTGGAAAAGGCGGGTGCTGACTTCTCTCCAATGTCTTTATTTCAAATTAGTAGTGGTAGTAGAGGCTGGTCGTTTTTTGGGACAAGTACTTTTTTCTGTGACGTGACAAGGATTTGCAATCGGACAAAGTCTGTGCAGCCGGGTGCCGTCAGCGGTGCCGGAATTGGGTACAACTTGGGCACGCGGCCTGCTTCTGTGGATAAGTAGCAGGTTGTCCGGCTTTTGGCGACAGACTTATCCACAAGGCGATGGGGCGTACGCCGCCCGCGCCGACAACGCGGCCGGCCGGTTCAGCGCGTCAGCGTTCCAGGACCCACTGGATGACCGTCTTGGCCAGAAAGCCGACCATGCCGAAGGCCAGGGCCAGGAACAGCACGAAGGTGCCGAACTTGCCGGCCTTCGACTCCCAGGCCAGCTGCGCGATGATGAAGACCATGTAGAGCATGAACGCGCCCACGCCGACGGTGAGGCCGAACCAGGCGATCTGCTCTTCGTTGAAACCGAACATGGTCAGCGGCCTCCCTCGGGCGGCAGGCGCTCGGGCAGCGTGCTGGCGTCGACCAGTGCACGGTACGCGTGCCAGCTGGCGTGGCCCAGCCAGGGCAGGATGACGATCAGGCCGATGAGGCAAGTCGCCATGCCCAGCAGCGTGAGGCCCATGATCAGCGCCGCCCACAGCGCCATGGCGCCCGGGTTGGTCAGCACCGTCTGCCAGCTGGTCAGCACGGCCTGCAGCACGTCCACCCGTCGGTCCAGCAGCAGCGGCATGCTGACCACGCTGGACGCGAACAGCGGCGCTGCCATCAGCGCGCCCATGGTCAGCCACAGCTCGAACAGATAGCCGCGGTGCGACAGCACCACGTGGCGTACGAAGTCCATGGGCGTGTTGACCGGCTCCGGCGCCATGGCGGTGATCAGCGCGGCCGAGGTCAGCACCCAGCCGGTGCCGGCCAGCGACAGCAGCAGGCCAAAGCGCACCAGGCTCCAGTAGCCGCCGTGCACGGCCGGGCGCGAGTACTGCCAGCGCGTCCAGGTCTTGCGGATGGTGCGCCAGTTGGCTGGTTCGCCGCGCTCCATGGCTCGGCTGAGCGCGTACAGGCTGGTGGCCAGCACCGGCGCCACCACCAGAAAGCCCGAAAAGGCACCGGCCAGCAGCCAGAAGTGGTCGCGCGCCAGCCACAGCAGCAGCGCGCCGAAGGCGGCCAGCGCCACGCCGTGCATCAGGCTGCACCGGCCGCAGCGCCACAGGTCGCGCCAGCCCAGCGCCAGCCATTGGAACGGCGCCGACACCGGCACCTGGCGCACGGCCGGGAGTTTCAGGGTGCCGCGGGCGGGACGCGGCGGCAGCGGTGGGGGCGGAGGGGCGATGTGCGGCACGGGACTCAGCTTACGTCCAAAGGCCGGGGTGTGCCAGTTGGCGGGCGGGCCCCGGGATTCTCAAAACTATAGCTGCTCGCGCTTTTCCAGTGGGCGCTGGCGGCCGATTGGACTGGGTATACCGGCGTAAGCTTGATGTGGGTCAAGTCTGCGCCTGCCGCCGGGCACACGCGGCGCAGGCAGGGCTCCGCTCGACAGTCCAAAAAAAAAACCAGCCGCGACCCAAGGGCCGGGGCTGGTTCCGAGGACCTGCGGTGGCACTCGGCGCGTCACCTGCAGGGGAACAACCGACGCCAGGTCGGTCGCCGTGCGCCGATCAGCGGGGGCCGGGGCCCATGCCATGGTGGCCATGGTGGCCGCCGCGGTGACCGCGCTTGCCCTCGCCCTTGCCGAAGCGCATGCCGCGCTCGTCAAACACTTTCTGCTGCTCGGGCGTCAGCTGGGCGTAGAAGGTCTTGACCGCATCGCCGCGCTGCTTCATGTGCGCCTGGCGTTCGGCCATGCGCTTTTCCATCAGGTCGATGCGCTGCGGCGTGTTCAGGTTCTTGAACGCATCGCGGTCTTGCGCAGAGCGCTCGGCTCGGGCGGGCGGCTGCGTCGCAGTGGTGAAGGTGATCCACGCGCCTTCCTGGGCGGAGGTCAGCTTGAGCGCGGCCTTCAGTTCGGCCTGGCGCTTGGCGCGGTGTTCGGCCCAGCGCTTCTGGCGCTCGGCAGGGTTGCCGCGGGCTTGGCGCTGCCCGGGCTGGGCACTGGCGTCGCCGGCGGCGGGCGCTGCCGTGGGTGCCGGCTGCGCAGTCGAGGCGGGGGTTTGTGCCGTGGCCACGATGCCGGTGGCGGCCAGCAGGGTGGCCAGGAGGAGGTGCTTGGGTGCCTTGGTCATGTCGATGTTCCTTGCGGTGTCGCCGGGCCATCCCGGCGAGGCCGTTGGCCGCCGGACGGGATGTCTGGCGTATCGGCTTGAAGGTAAGTGTGGTCGGCGCATGTATCCGTGCGATCACCGCCGGATAAGGCTTTGTAAAGTTCGGCCGCGGCTTGGCGCAGGCCGCGCGGCAGGGCTACGGCGGGGGTGCGCCGGCCAGGTCGTCGAGGATCGGGCAGTCCGGCCGCTGGTCGCCGTGGCAGTGATGCAGCAGCTGGTTCAGCGTGTGGCGCATGGCCTGCATGGCGGCGATGCGCGCGTCCAGGTCGGCCACGTGTTGCTGGGCGATGCGCTTGACGTCGCCGCTGGCGCGCGAGCGGTCGCGCCACAGGCTCAGCAGGTCGGCGATCTCGGCCATCGAAAAGCCCAGGTCGCGCGCCCGCTTGATGAAGCGCAGGGTGTGCACGTCGGCCGCGCCGTACTGCCGGTAACCCGATTCGGTGCGCGCCACGTCGCCGAGGAGGCCGAGCGATTCGTAGTGCCGCACCATCTTGGCCGACACGCCCGAGGCGCGCGCGGCCTCGCCGATGGGCACGGGGTCGTTCGTCATCGTTGGCAAATCGGGCGTCATGGAAGGTGGCGGGCCGTCGGTGCGGGCCTCAGGCCTCGACCGTGTAGCCCTCTTCGCGGATGGCGTCGGCGATGGCCTGGCGCGGTTCGGTCGAGTCCACCTCGACCAGGTCCTGACTGCGGTCGATCTTGACCTGCGCGCCGCCGTCCAGCTGCTTGATGGCGCGGGTCACGGCGGCTTCGCAGTGGCCGCAGGTCATGCCGGTGACGGTGAATTGCTGTTGCATGAGGGTCTCCTTTGGGGGGCGGTGGGACGATGATGGCGCAAGTCTGAGGCTTGCCATGGTGGGAAGGTCAAGCCTGGTCGAACACCGCTGGGTTTTTGGTATGAAGTTAGGAGCTGTCAGCGCAGGTGGTTGTAGTGCTGGAGCCTGATTTCTTTCAAATTCTCTTTACGGCTTGACTCTGCCATGATGGCAAGGTTCATACTGCCCACATGAACACCGAAACCCTGCAAACCCTGGACTTGGGCGTGGGCGGCATGACCTGCGCTTCGTGCGTCGCGCGGGTCGAGAAGGCGCTGAAAAAGGTGCCGGGCGTGGCCGACGCCAACGTCAACCTGGCGACAGAATCGGCGCGCGTGACGGCGCCGGGCATTGAGGCCTTGGCGCCGCAACTGCGCCGCGCCGTGCGCGATGCCGGTTACGAGCCGCGCGCGGCCGATGCCGCCATCGACGACGCCAACGGTTCGCCCTGGGCCGGTTTTGCGCCCGTGGGCATTGGCCTGCTGCTGTCGGCGCCGCTGGTGCTGCCGATGCTGCTCATGCCCTTCGGCATCACGTGGATGCCGCCTGCGTGGGTGCAATTCCTGCTGGCCACGCCGGTGCAGTTCTGGCTGGGCGCGCGCTTTTACAAGGCGGGCTGGCACGCGCTGCGCGCCCGCAGCGGCAACATGGATCTGCTGGTGGCCATCGGCACCTCGGCGGCGTGGGCGTTGTCGGTCTGGCTGTGGCTGTTTTCGGGCCACGGCGAACACGCGCACCTGTACTTTGAAAGCGCGGCCGTGGTGGTCACGCTGGTGCTGCTGGGCAAGTGGCTCGAATCGCGCGCCAAGCGCCAGACCACGGCGGCCATCCGCGCGCTGCATGCGCTGCGGCCCGACGTGGCGCACGTGATCGACTGGGATGGCAGCGAGAAAGATTTGCCCGTGGACGAACTGCGCCGCGGCGACACGCTGGTCGTGCGCCCGGGCGAGCGCATTCCGGCCGATGGCCGCGTGACCGATGGCGCGACGCAGGTGGACGAATCCATGCTGACGGGCGAACCGCTGCCGGTGGCCAAGTCGGTCGGCGACACGCTCACGGGCGGGTCGATCAACGGCGACGGCCGCGTGCGGGTGGAAGTGACGGCCGCCGGCAGCGAAAGCGTGCTGGCCCACATCATTCGGCTGGTCGAAGACGCGCAGGCGGCCAAGGCGCCGGTGCAGCGGCTGGTCGACAAGGTCTCAGCCGTGTTCGTGCCGACGGTGCTGGGTATCGCGCTGCTGACCTTCGTGGGCTGGTGGCTGGCCGGTATCGGGCTGGAGACGGCCATCATCCGCGCCGTGGCGGTGCTGGTCATCGCCTGCCCGTGCGCGCTGGGTCTGGCCACGCCGACGGCCATCATGGCAGGCACCGGGGTGGCGGCCAAGTTCGGCATTCTGATCAAGGACGCCGAAGCGCTGGAGGTGGCGCACCGCGTTGACACCGTCGCTTTCGACAAGACCGGCACGCTGACCGAGGGTCGGCCGCGCCTGCTGGCGCTGGTGCCCGCGCCGGGCGTCGATGAAGCGGCCGCGCTGCGCACCGCCGCCAGTCTGCAAAGCGGCAGCGAACATCCGCTGGCCCGCGCGGTCGTGTCCGCCGCCCAGGACGCGTCGCTGACGCTGACCGAGCCACAGGACGCCCGCGCCGTGCCCGGGCGCGGCACCGAAGGCTGGGTGGACGGCGCCACGGTGCTGATCGGCAGCCAGCGCTGGATGCAGGAGCTGGGCGTGGATTTGAAGCCTTTTGAGGCGGAAGCCCTACAGCAACAAGCGCGAGGTGCTACCGTTTCGATAGTTGCCGTGCGCAGTCAAGAAAGCGAAACGCCGCGTGCCCTCGCGCTGCTCGCTTTTGGCGACGAGCCCAAGCCTGGCGCCCGCGCGGCCATTGACGCGCTGCATGCGCGGGGCCTGCGCGCCGTGATGATCAGCGGCGACAACCGCGGCGCCGCCGAGGCGATGGCGCGGCGCCTGGGCCTGAACCCCGACGCGGGCGAGGTGATGGCCGACGTGCTGCCGGGCGACAAGGCGGCGGCGATCGACGCGTTGCGCCAAGGCGCGGGTTTCGGCGTGGGCACTGAACCAGCGTCTGCCCCGGGCAGCACACCCCGCGCGCCCACGGAGCGCGGGGGCCACGTCATCGCCATGGTCGGCGACGGCGTGAACGACGCGCCGGCGCTGGCCGCCGCCGATGTCGGCATGGCCATGGGCAGCGGCACCGATGTGGCCATGCACGCGGCGGGCGTTACGCTCATGCGCGGCGATGTAGGGTTGGTGCCGGCGGCGCTGGACATCTCGCGCCGCACGGTGGGCAAGATCCGCCAGAACCTGTTCTGGGCCTTCATCTACAACGTGGCGGGCATCCCGCTGGCGGCGCTGGGCTACCTCAGCCCGGTGGTGGCCGGTGCGGCCATGGCACTGAGCTCCGTGAGCGTCATGAGCAATGCGCTGCTGCTCAAGCGCTGGAAGCCGAGCGGGAAGGAATGAGTGGGTGGCGTCGGCCGGTCGGCCAGCGCCTTCACGCCGGCGTCTTCTCTGGGTGGCCGGCTCCCTTGTTGGCGAGCTGGCGGCCCCACCGCATGAACGGCTTTTCGATGAAGCGGTAGCTCAGGTACGCGATGCTGAAAATGCCGGCCAGCGACACGAGCACGACAGCGTATTTGTGTTCCAGGTGCTCCGACACGTACGCGATAACGAGGTAGTGGACGAGATAAATCGAATAGGACGTGTCGGACAGAAAACGCACGACCCTGCCGTGAAAAGTGCGCTTCATGTTGATGAAGGTCCAGAAGATCCCGCCGATCGCCAAGCCCGTCAGGAAAATCGGGTTGGGGAAGTGGGGCGACCATTGGGAAAAGGTCGCCAGGGCAACCACCGACGCCAGTGCGACCGGAACCATCGGCAGCTTGGGGCGGTAAAGGTAAATCACACAACCCATCAGGAAAAATGGCAACTGTCCGATCAGGTTATTGGAAAGGAAGAAATAGACGTAAATGGGGTCTTTTTGATTCAAGGACTCCGCCAGCGGGTGCAGCAGGACGCCGCCCGCCGCCCACCACGTGGCAACGACGATTGAGATCAAAAAGTACGGCAGGATCAGCGTGCGACTGGTCAGCGCCAGCAGAAAGGCCAGGATATACCAGACCCATTCCACACTCAGCGTCCACGACGGGGGGATAAAGGTGTAGCGCAGGTACGCTTCTGGAATGAAGTGCTGCAGCATTACCAGGTTCGCGTAGAAATACGGGTCGGCCAACGCCGATGCCACCAATTTCCCACTCAACAAGCCGAAAACGATGTACCAAAACCAATAAGCCGGGAAAATCCTGAAAATCCGATGAATAAAGTATTCGCGGGCCGAATATTTGTAAGCACTCTGAATAATCAGGTAGCCGCTGATCACGAAAAACAGCTGTACGCCGACCCATCCCCCATTGATCCCGAACCAGCCAAAGTGGATACCGCGCAGCGCTTCAAAGTGGCTCAGCACCACCAGAATGGCGGCGCTGCCGCGCAACAGGTCGATGTTCTTGGTGTTGTGAATGGGGCGGGGATCGGATGGGGTCATGTACCGGGGGTCGCGCCGGTGATCGGCATGGGCTTGGCTGGCGCACGCGGGCTGCTGTTGCGGCGTGCATGCATGGCGAAGATGACGCGACCGTGAAGAGGTTGGCACATGATAAGACGCGTTCGGTCGGGAAGGTGGTTGGCACTGAGCGCGCAGGGGGGCGCTTAAGAAACCCGAAACAAGGGAGGCGCTCGGCAGCTTATGCGCCAGTCACAAAATTTAGGCTGGGCGCCCCAATGCAGCTGAGCGCCCAGCCAGCAGAAGCAGAGGCGGTGTCGTGCCGTCGGCGGGGTGGCTCACCCGTTCCTTGACGCAGGTCATACCACGCGCCGCGGGTCGTTCCTAGACTTGGTCGGAACCCGAGGAGACCCGATGAAACACCGCACCCTGGACATCATTCGCGACGAGCATTCGTCGCTGGCCGCCATGCTGCAGTCGATGCGCATGATGGTGGAGCGGGGCCCGAGGGACGATCCGCGCAACTTCTTCGAGGTGCTGCGCGCCATGCTGTTCTACATCGACGAGTTTCCCGAGCGCCGGCACCACCCGAAGGAAAGCCAGTTGCTGTTCCCGCGGGTGGCCAAGGCCGCGCCGGAGGTCGGCCTGGCGATCGCGCGGCTGGACCGCGACCACGAATATACCGAGCGCGCGGTGCGCGACGTGCAGCACCTGCTGCTGGCGTGGGAGCTGTTGGGCGAGTCGCGCCGTCAGCTCTTCGTGACCGAATTCACGCGCTACGTGAACCTGTACCTGGAGCACATGCGCCTGGAAGAAACCGAGGTGCTGCCCGCGGCCGAGCGCGCGCTGACGGCGGCCGATTGGGACGAGCTGGACGCTGCATTCGAGAAGAACTGCGATCCGCTGACGGGCAAATACCAGCCCGACCCGGTCTATGAAACGCTGTTCTCGCGCATCGTGCGCGAGGCACCGGCGCCGATCGGTTTGGGGGACTGAGCGGCTTTTTACGCCGCCTTACCATTTCCAGGCCGCCGCAGGGCGGCCTTCTTGTTGCGGCGCCCCACGCGCTGTGGCACCCTGCGCGCGAGCACGCGTCCGAAGCCCTCAAAAGGGGAATGCAACGCGTGCGTTTATACTACCCTAGAGTATTTTCACGCGAGGCCCGCCATGCCGCACACGCCCGAAGAGAAAAAACGCGCCATCACGCGCCTGCGCCGCATCCGTGGCCAGGCCGAAGCACTGGAAAGCGCGATCGACGCCGGCACCAGCTGTTCGCAGGTGCTGCAGCAGTTGGCGGCGGTGCGCGGGGCCGTGAACGGCCTGATGGCCGAGGTGCTGGAAGGGCACTTGCGTGAGAACTTCGGCCCTGATGCCGTGACCGCCGGCGACCCGGCGCAGACGATCGACGAGGTGGCGGCGCTGGTGCGCTCCTACCTCAAGTGATCGGCTGCGTGCGGCGCCTGACCCGAACCCTCTAGGAGACCGTTTTTCATGAAATCCCGCGCCGCCGTGGCCTTCAAGGCCGGAGAACCCCTGCAGATCGTCGAGATCGACGTGGCACCGCCCAAGAAGGGCGAAGTGCTGGTGAAGATCACGCACACCGGTGTGTGCCACACCGATGCTTTCACGCTGTCGGGCGACGACCCCGAAGGCATCTTCCCCGCCGTGCTGGGCCATGAAGGCGCGGGCATCGTGGTCGAAGTGGGTGAGGGCGTGACCAGCGTCAAGCCCGGCGACCACGTGATTCCGCTGTACACCGCCGAATGCGGCGAGTGCCTGTTCTGCAAGAGTGGCAAGACCAACCTGTGCGTGGCCGTGCGCGCCACCCAGGGCAAGGGCGTGATGCCCGACGGCACCACGCGTTTTTCGTACAACGGCGAGCCGATTTACCACTACATGGGCTGCTCGACGTTCAGCGAATACACGGTGGTGGCCGAGGTGTCGCTGGCCAAGATCGATCCCAAGGCCAATCCCGAGCAGGTCTGCCTGCTGGGCTGCGGCGTGACCACGGGCCTGGGCGCGGTGAAGAACACTGCCAAGGTGCAGGAAGGCGACAGCGTGGCCGTGTTCGGCCTGGGCGGCATTGGCCTGGCGGTGATTCAGGGCGCCAAGCTGGCCAAGGCCGGCCGCATCATCGCGATCGACACCAACCCCGGCAAGTTCGACCTGGCCCGCACCTTCGGCGCGACCGACTGCGTGAACCCCAAGGACCACGACAAGCCGATCCAGCAGGTGATCGTCGACATGACGACCTGGGGCGTGGACCACAGCTTTGAGTGCATCGGCAACGTCAACGTGATGCGCGCGGCGCTGGAATGCGCCCACCGGGGCTGGGGCCAGAGCGTGATCATCGGCGTGGCCGGTGCGGGGCAGGAGATCTCTACCCGCCCGTTCCAGCTGGTGACGGGCCGCAAATGGCTGGGCACGGCGTTCGGTGGCGTGAAGGGACGCTCGCAACTGCCGGGCATGGTTGAGGACGCGATGGCCGGCAAGATCCAGCTGGAGCCCTTCGTCACGCACACCATGGGCCTGAAGGACATCAACGAAGCGTTCGATTTGATGCACGAAGGCAAGTCGATCCGCTCGGTGGTGCACTACGCCGACTAAGTGCCCAATCGGCCTGTGGCGGTACAGGGACTTGCGCGGCAAGCTATGAAAATCATAGCTCTGGCCTGGTTGCTTGTCACGCCGCTGGCCTGGGCTGACGCGCCCTGCCGCGTGGCCGACAGCACGCCGCGTTTTGACAGCTGGCTGCATGAGCGCCCCGACACCGTTGACGCGCGCTGGCAGCGCGATGGCTGCCGCATCGTCGTCACGCAACCGGGCGTGCCCGGCATGTCGGCGTTTCGTTTGACGCGCGATCTGCGCGGCCGCTGGCAGCTGATGGACGAGACGGCGTTGCCCCAACCGGGGCGCTACCAGCGCTTCGAGCCGCGGCGGCGCTGACCGGATTTCACGTGTTTTAGGCCGCTGGCCGGCGCCTGATATGCGCAGGCAGCTCCTGTTTTTGTAGTCATTTCCAGAGGAGAAGCCCCATGGAACGCACCGAACACCACGCCAGTTTTGGTGGTCGCCAGGAAGTCTGGCAGCACGCCAGCCGCAGCACCGGCACGCCGATGAAGCTGGGCGTGTACCTACCGCCCGCCGCGCTGAAGGGCGAGGCCTGCCCGGTCCTTTACTGGCTCAGCGGCCTGACCTGCACCGAGCAGAACTTCATCACCAAGGCCGGTGCGCAGCAGTTCGCGGCCGAGCACGGCCTGATCCTGATCGCGCCGGACACCAGCCCGCGGGGCGATGATGTACCGAACGACCCGGCCTACGACCTGGGCCAGGGCGCGGGCTTTTACGTGAACGCCACGCAGGCGCCCTGGGCCACCAATTTCCGCATGGAAGAGTACGTGGTGCACGAGCTGCCCGAGGTGGTCGCCGCCCTGCTGCAACAGCAGGGCGTCAAGACCAGCGGGCGCCAGGGCATCTTCGGCCATTCGATGGGCGGCCACGGCGCGCTGACGCTGGCGCTGCGCCACCCCGGCGCCTACCAGAGCGTGTCGGCCTTCGCGCCGATCGTCGCGCCCAGCGCCGTGCCTTGGGGCCAGAAGGTCTTCACCGCCTACCTGGGCGAGGACCGCACCCAATGGCTCGCGCACGACACCGTGGCGCTGATCCCCGGCGCCAAGGAGCGTCTGCCGATCCTGGTGGACCAGGGCGCGGACGACGAATTTCTGTCCCAACTGCAGCCCGAACTGCTGAAAGCCGCGTGCGAGCAGGTCGGCCACCCGTTCACGCTGAACATGCGCCCGGGCTACGACCACAGCTACTACTTCATCGCCAGCTTCATGGGCGAGCACATGGCGCACCACGCGGCGGCGCTGAAGGCGGCCGGCTGAGGGCATGAACAAGGCGCCCGCAGGCGCCTTGTTTATGTGTTGCCCGGCCACGCGGCCGGGCAGGTGCTTGGGCTGGACGTCAGCCCTGCTTGCGCACGCGACGGATGCCGAAGCCCGCCAGCAGTGTGCCCATCGTCAGTAGACCCCAGGTTTCCAGGGTCGGCACGGCCACGACCGGAGGAGCGACCACCGCGGGGTTGACCACTGCCGTGACGGTGCCTGCGGTGCCGGCGTTGGCAAAGGTAGCGGTATTGTCGCTGCTCGATCCGCCAGTGCCGCCGTTGGGGCCGGCCGCGGCAATGGGCGCGGAGACGAAGCTGTTGTTCGCGTCGCCCGCAAAGTAGCAAGAACCACCGCCGCCGCCACCGCCGCCCGAGCTGAAGGGTTCTGCGTGTTCGCGCCCGGCCGCACCACCGGCACCGACCACGCCGGTGTAGCCGCCACCGCCACCGCCACCGCCTGCGCCGTCACCGGAGGTGTTGCCGTTGACGCCCGCGGCTTCGTCGCCCACGCCGACCACGCCCGGCGCGCCCGCGCAGGTCGCAACGTTGTCGACCGCGGTGGCACCCGCGAAACCCGTCCCGCCGGGCACGCCCCAGCTGCCACCACCACCACCACCGCCACCGCCGGCGATGATGATGAGGTTGCCCACGGTCAGCGAACTGGCGCCGCCGCCGCCGCCACCGGCACCGCTGTAATCCTTGTGGTTGGCGCCCCCGCCCGTGCCGCCGGCGCCGTTGCCCGCGCCGCCGGCGCCACCGGTCTTGCCACCAGAGTTGTTGTGTTGCTTGTTTTCACCGCCTGCGCCTGCCGCACCTTGCACCACGGTGATCGTTTGACCAGGCTGGACGGCGATGGTCGCCGTGACGGTGGTGCTGGCACCGCCCTGGCCGCCCGGGCCTTGCGTGGTCGTGGTACCGATGGTGCGCTCGGCATCGCTGCCACCGCCGCCGCCGCTGCCGCTGGTGACGGTGACGTCGATCCCGTAGACGCCGGGCGGTACCACGGCGCTGCCGCTGGACAGGTCGATCGCCTGGGCGAAGGCGGCTGCGCCCAGCAGGGTCAGGCCCGCGCCGCTGATCAGTGAACGGACGAATGTTGGCTGCATTTTTGACGCTCCCTATATGACGTTGAGTATAGTATTTTGGCGGTTTTGCCTATGCATTGCGACTTAACTGCTTGCGGTTTTTCGCAGGAAGCCAATGCTTTCAACGGGAGTGTTGTGAATGGGCGACTATCGCGGCCCAACGGGGAGCGCGGGCTGAGCACCGCGCGTCACGGCGTCAGTGATGTTTACAGCGGCGGGTAGTCCGTGTACCCGGCGGCCCCGCCGCCGTACATCGTGGCCTTGTCCAGCCCCTGGAACGGGCCGCCGCGGCGCAGGCGCTCGGTCAGGTCGGGCATGCTGATGAAGGCCTTGCCGAAGGCGACCAAGTCGGCGCGGCCGCTGGCGATGGCGTCTTTCGCCAGTTCGGGGTCGTAGCCGTTGTTGACCATCCAGGCGGCGCGGCCACCGGCTTGGCGGTAGGCGGCCTTGGCCTGGGCGTAGTCGAACGGGCGGCCGTCCACCACGCGCGGGCCGCCGGTGGCGCCTTCGATGACGTGCACGTAGGCCAGGCCGAGCGGCGCCAGCTGCGCCAGCAGGTGATCGAACAGCGGCTGCGGGTCGTCGTCGTGGATGTCGTTGGCGGGCGTGACGGGCGACAGGCGGATGCCGACGCGGTCGTGGCCCACGGCGTCGACCACGGCGCGGGTGACTTCCAGCATCAGGCGGGCGCGGTTGGCGATGCTGCCGCCGTAGTCGTCGCTGCGGTGGTTGGCGTTGGTCTTCAAAAACTGGTCCAGCAAATAGCCGTTGGCGCCGTGGATTTCCACGCCGTCGAAGCCGGCCGACTGCACGGCGTTGCGCGCGGCCACGGCGTAGTCGTGCACGATGCCAGGGATCTCGTGGCGGTGCAGCGCGCGCGGCTGACTGGTCATGGCGAAGCCGCCCTGGCCTTCGCCGTCGATCAGGTAGGTCTTGGTGTTGGCGCGGATGGCGGAAGGGGCGACCGGGTCCCCATGATCGGGTTGCAGCAGGTGGTGCGACACGCGGCCCACGTGCCACAGCTGGCACACGATCTTGCCGCCCGCCTCGTGCACGGCGCGGGTGACTTTCTTCCAGCCGTCGATCTGCTCGGAGCCGTACAGCCCGGGCACGTCGGCGTAGCCCTGGCCTTGCGGGCTGATGGCGGTCGCTTCGCTGACGATCAGGCCGGCGCCGGTTTCGGGGTCGGCGCGCTGCGCGTAGTAGGTGGCCATCAGCGGAGTGGGAACCGCGTTGGGCGCGCGATTGCGGGTCAGCGGCGCCATGACGACGCGGTTGGCGACGTCAATGGCGCCCACGCGGGCGGCGGAAAACAGGCTCGTCGGCATACGAAGGGTCCTTGCGGCTGGCGCGGTGTCGAAGTGGCCGATCATTGTGCGCCGATCGTGCGCGGCGCGGGCGGGCGCCGCTGTCGCCACGGCGCGGCGCGCGGCCGCACGCCTGCTCCACAATGCGCGCATGCCCGCGCCCGAGTCTTCCCTGCGCCGCCTGCTGTGGCTGGCGCTTGCCCTGTCGCTGGGCGCGGCCGTGTCGCTGGGCGTGACGCGCTTCGCTTACGGGCTGCTGCTGCCGGTGATGCGCGAGGACCTGGATTGGAGCTACACCCTGGCCGGCGCCATGAACACCGCCAACGCGCTGGGCTACCTGATCGGCGCGCTGGCCACGCCGCGGCTGATCCGCCGCTTTGGCGCGTCGCGCGTGCTGCTGGGCGGCGCGCTGCTGGCCAGCGTGTTCATGGCGGCGTCGGGCTTTTTCACCGCGGCCGGGCCGCTGATGCTGCAACGCACGCTGGCGGGCGCGGCCAGCGCGCTGGTGTTTGTGGCCGGCGGGCTGATGGCGGCGCGCCTGGGCGCGCGCGCGCCGGAGCACGCCGGCCTGCTGCTGGGCCTGTACTACGGCGGCACGGGCTGGGGCATCGTGGTGTCGGCGCTGGGCGTGCCGGCGCTGCTGGCGGCGGGCGCGGCGGCCCCGCACGCCTGGGCCTGGGCCTGGTGGGGGCTGGCGCTGGCCTGCGTGCTGGCCACGCTGGGCTTGCTGTGGCCTGCCAGGGTACTTCAAAAAGAGGAGCTGGTTGCGCAGGTGGCTGTAGGGCCAAAGGCCAATTCTGTTCACCATCCCCTGCCCTGGCGGCGCATGGTGCCGGCCCTGGTTGGCTACACGCTGTTTGGTGTGGGCTACATCGGTTACATGACCTTTGTGATCGCGCTGCTGCGCGAGCAAGGCGTGCGCCCCGGCGCCATCACGCTGTTCTACGCCTTGCTGGGGCTGGCGGTGGTGGCGTCGGCGCGCATCTGGGCCGGCTTGCTCAACCGCGCCAAAGGCGGCGGTGCGCTGGCGCTGCTGAACGCGCTGCTGGGCGTGGCCACGGTGCTGCCGGCGCTGACCGGCGCGTGGCCGGTGGTGCTGGCCTCGGGCCTGCTGTTTGGCGCGGTGTTCCTGTCGGTGGTGGCGTCGACCACGGCCTTTGTGCGCCACAACCTGCCGCAGCCGCAGTGGGCGGCGGGCATCAGTGCCTTCACCATCTTGTTCGCGCTGGGCCAGATCGTCGGGCCAACCGTGGTGGGCTGGGTGGCCGACGGCGCGGGTGGGCTGGCGCGCGGGCTGGTGTATTCGGCCGGCGCGCTGTGGCTGGGCGCTCTGATGGCCTGGCGGCAGAAGCCGCTGATGTGACTTATTGCGCGGGCGCGTCGGGCGCTTGCACCGATGGCGGAACTAGTGCGCATACTGGGCACCGTTGTGGCGCCATAGACCTAGGCGGCGCCCGTTGCGGCGCCAACAATGCGCGCCGGAGCGCGCCGGAGGTCGGCCGCGCAAGACCGTTGCAAGAAAGCTTCTTATGCGTCCCGTTGTTGCCACCCTGATTCACCGCGCCGTGCTGTGCGCGGCCGTCCTGTCCACCGCGCCCGCGTTCGCGCAGTCGGCGCCCGCCGATACGCTGGCCAAGATCGCGGCCAGCAAGAGCATCACCCTCGGTGTGCGCAAGGATGCGCAACCGTTTTCGTACCTGGACGGCAATGGCAAGCCGGCCGGCTTCAGCTGGGGCCTGTGCCAGGCCATCGTGCAGCACATGAGTGAAGAGCTGAAGGCGCCTATCGCCGTGAAGTTCGAACCGGTGTCGCTGTTCGATTCGTTCAGCATGTTGAAAGACGGCAAGATCGACCTGCACTGCGGCATCACGTCCAACACCGCCGCGCGCGCCGAATTGGTGGATTTTTCCGACACCTTCTACGTGTCGCGCGTAGTGGCCGCCTACCGCGCCGGCGACACGCAGTACGCGTCGCCGCGCGAATTCGGCCGCACCGGCGTGCTGCGCGGCTCCACCGCGCAGGGGCTGATGAAGACCTACGCCGCCAAGAAGGCCGCCACGCTGTTGCTGGGCCCGGTGCGCGAAGTCAGCAGCTACGGCGAGGGCGTGCAACTGCTCAAGAACAAGACCATCGACACGCTGGTCGCCGACGAGCTGATGATCCCCAAAGACCCCGCGTTGGCCCTGCGCCGAGAGCAGCTGACGGTGGAGCCCTACGCCCTCGTCATGCGCAAGGGCGACCGGGCGTTGCAGGCTGCTGTCGACCGCGCCATGCAAAAGGTGCTGAGCGGCACGCAGGGCAAGCAACTGGCGATCAGCAACAGTGTGCAGGTGGACCACATGACCACCGACGCCTGGCGCAAGCCCAGCAAGCAGCCGGCGCCGCCCGTGCTGTGATCGCCACCGCGCTGATGGCGATCGAATCGGTTTTTGAGTATATTGGCCGCCAGCGCAATAGCAATAAGCGTGATCAGCTATTAAAAAAGTAGCTTGACCAGGCAATGCTCGCACAACCTCTGCCGTGGTTGTGCGCGCTTGCGCATCCCGTCTGCGATCAGGTCAGTCCTTCGGCCTGCATCGCACGCTGCACCGCAGGACGCGCGGCCACGCGCTCGCGGAACGCCAGCAGGTTGGGCAGATCCGACAGGTCGATGTTCATCGGTTTGGCCCAGTTGGTCACCACGAACAGGTAGCCGTCGGCCACGGTGAAGTCGTCGCCCATCAGGTAGGACTTGCCGGCCAGTTCGCCATCCACCCACTTCAGGCGGCCGAGCAGGTTGGTGACGAACAGCTTCTTGGCCTCTTCGGGCATGGCCGGATTGAACAGCGGACTGAAGTTCTTGTGGACTTCGGTGCCGATGAAGTTCAGCCAGCTCTGCAACTGGTAGCGCGCGAGCGTGCCGTTGGGTGGCGCCAGCTTCTTGTCGGGCGCCTGGTCGGCGATGTACTGCACGATGGCCGGGCCTTCGCGCAGGCCGGTCCCGTCGTCTAACACCAGGTAAGGCACGTAGCCCAGCGGGTTGATCTTGCGGTAGTCCGAGCCGTCCGGCAGCACTTTGGTCTTGGTCGGTGCGGAAATGGCTTCGTACTTCAGCCCGGACTCTTCCAGTGCGATGTGGGGCGACAGCGAGCAGGCGCCGGCGGAATAAAACAGTTTCATGAAACGGCTCCAGGGTTGAACAAGGCGCGGGTGCGGCGCGTGCGGCTTGACTGCAGGCACGTCACCCGGGCCACAACCAGCGTACCAAAGATCGGCATTTGGCGTGGAGGTGGCCCGAGCGCGCATCGACGCGCTGCCGTGCCGGGTACAGGACACCCGTGGCAGCCAACGCCAACTACGTCACGGCTCGGGCCTTTGTCGCGCAGTGAGCACGGGCTTCCCGCAGGCACTTATCCCTATGCTTTAAAACATAAATTTAATGGGTGCGCGCTGTCGCCGACTTGCCGGCCAGCGCGCACGCCCCTGGCAAGGGGGGCACCAGCAGTCAGGGAGGACAGGCGGGTAAAAAAAAGCACATTCAAGATCCGATCGCGCGGCTGCGGCTGCGGCTGCCTGGCACGGGCGCGCGGCCGCGCTGCCAGACGTCAGTCGGCTGCGGCCGTCGCGCGCTCGAGCGCGGTGAGCCAGCGCATCGCGTGCGCGCCGCCGTCGTCGGCGGGACCGCACATGGCGTGTTCGGGGCGCAGCCCGCCGCAAACTGCCGGGCGCTCGGGCCGACCGAACAGGCGGCAACGCAGGTCGGCGTCCAGCTGCACGCAGCGCACACCGGCCGGTTTGCCCTGCGGCATGCCCGGAATCGGCGAGCTGATCGATGGTGCGATGCAGCAGGCGCCGCATCCCGGGCGGCAGTCGGGGCGAGCGGTGTTATCGATCAAAGCAGGTCAAAGCCCTTGCTGGTAATGCGCAGGCAGCTTCCAGAAATATAGCTAATACGCGGTGCAAGGTACTGCCTGTGTGCAGCGTTGTCCTACGGCGTGCGGCCTCGCTCGCCGACGCCGGCCGGACACATGCCCTGCCCACAATCGTCGACAACAAACCCGAAAACCGTCTGTACACGAAAAAAAGAGGAATCCAACCATGTTGAAGTGGGCCATTATTTTCGCCGTGATCGCGTTGATCTCCGGTTTACTGGGCTTCAGTGGTGTTGCCGCGGGCGCGGCTGGCATCGCCAAGATCCTGTTCATTCTGTTTCTCGTCGTTGCGGTGGTCATGCTGGTGTTGGCCATGCTGGGCGGCAAGGCGATTGGCAACGCGTTGAAATGACGCTTGCGGGCCGCGCCTGCGCCGGCCGCTCGCAGTCTCCAGGGCTCTGGACAAGCGGCCATGACATTCACCGAAGCCACGCTGGCGCGTCCAATGTCCTGTGCGGGTGTGTGCCTGACGTATTCAGCGCCCGAGCGGTAATGCTTTAGCACGCGCGACCAGCCGCGGCACCCCGCCATGACAACGCAGCAGGCCGATTCCAGCCGCATGGTGGTGTACGCGGCAATGGCTGGCAACCTGGCCGTGGCAGTGGTCAAGTTCATCGCGGCGGCGTTGACCGGCAGTTCGGCCATGTTGAGCGAAGGTGTGCACTCGCTGGTCGACACCGGCAACGAAGTGCTGCTGCTCTATGGCATGAAGCGCGCGCGCCGGCCGGCAGACGAGTCGCATCCGTTCGGTTATGGGCGCGAGCTGTATTTCTGGTCATTCATCGTCGCGCTGCTCGTGTTTGCGCTGGGCGCAGGGGTTTCGCTGTACGAAGGCGTGCACCACTTGCGCCACCCTGAGCCGATCGAGCGGCCGATCATCAACTACGTCGTCCTGCTTGCGGCGATGGCGTTCGAGGGCGCTTCGTGGTGGGTCGCCTGGCGCGAGTTCAAGCGGGCGCGCGGCGAGGTCGACACCTTGCAGGCGGTGCGCGACAGCAAGGATCCGACCACGTTCGTCGTGCTGTTCGAGGACAGTGCAGCGATGCTGGGCCTCATGATCGCGCTGGCCGGTGTGGCGGCCAGCCACCTGCTGGAGCTGCCGGAGGCCGACGGCATCGCTTCGATCCTGATCGGTGGGGTGCTGGCGGCGACCGCCTATTTCCTGGCCGTCGAGACCAAGGGTCTGCTGATGGGCGAGCCGGCCCTGCCGCGCGTGCGCCGCCTGATTCTGGAAGCAGCGCAGGGCGAGCCGGGCATCCGCACGATCAACGGCGTGATCACGTCGCAGCAGGGGCCGCACACGGTGATTGCCGCGATCAGCGTTGCTTTCGACGACGCCATGACGGCGGTGGAGATCGAGGCCTGCATCGAGCGCATCGAAGCGGTGTTGCAGCGCACGGCGCCTGACGTGATTGCGCTGTTCGTCAAGCCGCAGACGCCGCAGGCCTGGGCCGAACGGCTGCGGCGCCGGCAACGGCGGGGCGCCGAGGGCAACGGCTGAGCCTGTCGGGCGCCCCACACCACGGCCGAGGCGCTGCGGTGCGACCTTTGCACGCCAGACACCTCGGTACAGACGCCGGAAAGGCGGTGCGCCTACCGTCGGGTCCACGGGTGCTTGGGCGCGCACGCGGTCTGCACCAACCCGGCTACCAGCGCCGGCTCGTTCGGTTTCTACCCGTGGATGGATGCCAGCAAGACCTGGTACGGCATCGTGGCGCGGGCCGATCAGTCGGGCAGCGGTTTCGATTCGTTCCAGTGCGGTCAGCTGATCCGCAGCGCCTGGATGCAAGGCGTGGCGCATTGAGCTTGCGCCACCGCAGATGGGCCTGGGGCGGTGCGCACCGGCACCGCCCTGCGGTACATCAGGGGTAGAGGCCGCGCTGATCGCGCGCCGTCAGGATGCGCGTACAAGCCACGATGAAGGTGGCGGTGCGCAGGCTGACCTTGTGCTGTTGCGCGGTGTTCCACACACCGGCAAACGCCTCTTTCATGATGCGCACCAGGCGCTGGTTGATCTCCTCTTCGCTCCAGAAGAAGCTGGAGAAGTCCTGCACCCATTCGAAGTAGCTCACCGTCACGCCGCCGGCGTTGGCGATGACGTCGGGCACGACCAGGATGCCCTTGTCCTGCAGGATGTCGTCGGCCTCGGGGGTGGTGGGGCCGTTGGCGCCTTCGATCACCATCTTGGCCTTCACCTTGCCGGCGTTCTCCTTGGTCAGCTGGCCTTCCAGCGCGGCGGGGATCAGGATGTCGCACTTGGTGCCCCAGAACTCGCCGGGCTTGAGTGCTTCGGCACCCTTGAAGCCGGCCACACCGCCGGTTTCTGCCACATGGTCAAGCAGTTTGGGCACGTTCAGGCCCTTGTCGTTGGCTATGCCGCCGGTGTGGTCCTGCACCGCGACGACCAGGGCGCCCGCCTCGGCGAACAGCTTGCCGGCGATGCCGCCCACGTTGCCGAAGCCTTGGACCGCCACGCGCGCGCCGGCGATCGGCAGGCCGATCTGCTGCGCCGCCTCAACGCCCACGGTGAACACGCCGCGGCCCGTGGCCTCGCGTCGGCCGAGCGAGCCGCCCAGGTCGACCGGTTTGCCGGTGACCACGCCGGTGGCGGTGGCGCCGACGTTCATCGAGTAGGTGTCCATCATCCAGGCCATCACCTTCTCGTTGGTGTTGACGTCGGGTGCCGGAATGTCCTTGTGCGGGCCGATGATGATGCCGATTTCGCTGGTGTAGCGGCGCGTCAGGCGTTCCAGCTCGCCCTTGGACAAGGTGCGCGGGTCGACCCGGATGCCGCCTTTGGCACCGCCGTAGGGCACGTTCACGGCGGCGTTCTTCACCGACATCCAGGCCGCCAGCGCCATCACTTCAGACAGGGTCACCGCCTGGTGGAAGCGCACGCCACCCTTGCCGGGGCCGCGGCTGACGTTGTGCTGCACGCGGTAGCCTTCGAAGTGCGCGATGGTGCCGTTGTCCATTTCAATGGGCACGTCGACGATCAGCGCGCGCTTGGGGCGTTTGAGTGTTTCGACCCAGCGCGCGAGCGGCCCAAGGTAGGGCGTGACGCGGTCAACCTGCGTGAGGTAGATACCCCAGGGGCCAAGGTGGTTGGGATCGAGGTAGGACGGCACCTGGTGCACGGGCGCGCTGGTGGGCGCCGGGGCGGCCGCGGCCGAGGTCTTCGGCGCAGCTTTGGTGACGGGGGCCGGCGAGGCCTTCTTGGATTTGGCGGTAGCCATGGAAGTCTTGGTCTCCTGGTTGGACCGACATACATGCCCCAGCATTCCTTGGCTGGGCGCCTTGACGGTCTGCCCGTCAGCATAGCAGGGCGGCGTGAGATGGTCGATTGGCGGCGCTTAGATGCTATGAAAAGGGTAGCTGTCTGCGCAGTGTGGTCGCGACAGAATGGCCAATTGCCTTTAAAATAAGCGCCTTTCCCGAATTCAGAGGACGCGGCCTGCCAGCAGCGCCGCCATTTGCCGTGCCCCCACCCACCTACACCCATCCGCAGCACTTCGACGTGATCGTCGTCGGCGGCGGCCACGCCGGCACCGAGGCCGCGCTGGCGGCCGCGCGCATGGGCGCCCAGACCCTGCTGCTGACCCACAACATCGAGACGCTGGGCCAGATGAGCTGCAACCCCAGCATCGGCGGCATCGGCAAGGGCCATCTGGTGAAGGAAGTGGATGCACTGGGTGGCGCCATGGCGCTGGCCACGGACGAGGGCGGCATCCAGTTCCGCATCCTTAACAGCAGCAAGGGCCCCGCCGTGCGCGCCACCCGCGCCCAGGCCGACCGCGTGCGCTACAAGGCCGCCATCCGCCGCATGCTGGAGAACCAGCCCAACCTGTGGCTGTTCCAGCAGGCGGTCGATGATCTGCTGCTGGAAGGCGGCCGCGTGGTCGGCGCCGTGACGCAGGTCGGCATCGCCTTCCGTGGCCGCACCGTGGTGCTGACGGCCGGCACTTTCCTGGACGGGCGCATCCACGTCGGGCTGGACAACTACCAGGCCGGCCGCGCGGGCGACCCCCCGGCGGTCTCGCTGTCCGCGCGCCTGAAGGAATTGAAACTGCCGCAAGGCCGGCTGAAGACCGGCACGCCGCCGCGCCTGGACGGCCGCAGCATCGACTTCACGGCCTGCGAAGAGCAACCCGGCGACGGCATGCCCGGTGGCCAGAACCCGCACATGCCGGTGTTCAGCTTCATGGGCCGCGCCAACATGCACCCGCAGCAAGTGCCGTGCTGGATTACGCACACCAACGCGCGCACGCACGAGATCATCCGCAGCGGATTTGACCGCAGCCCCATGTTCACCGGCAAGATCGAGGGCGTGGGGCCGCGCTATTGCCCCAGCGTGGAAGACAAGATCAACCGCTTTGCCGATAAAGAAAGCCACCAGATCTTTCTGGAACCCGAAGGCCTGGACACGCATGAGGTCTACCCCAACGGCATTTCCACCAGCCTGCCGTTCGACATCCAGCTGGCGCTGGTGCGGTCGATGAAGGGGCTGGAGAACGCCCACATCCTGCGCCCCGGCTACGCCATTGAATACGACTACTTCGACCCACGCAGCCTGAAAAGCAGCTTCGAAACCAAGCAGATCGGCGGCCTGTTCTTTGCAGGCCAGATCAACGGCACCACCGGCTACGAAGAGGCGGCGGCGCAGGGCCTGTTTGCCGGCATCAACGCCGCACTGCAATGCCGCCAACTGGAGGGCCGCGCCGACGACTTTGGCGGCCAATGGCTGCCGCGCCGTGACGAGGCCTACTTGGGCGTGCTGGTCGACGACCTCATCACCAAAGGCGTGACCGAGCCCTACCGCATGTTCACCAGCCGCGCCGAATTCCGCCTGCAACTGCGCGAAGACAACGCCGACATGCGTCTGACGGAAGTTGGTCGCCAACTGGGTCTGGTGGACGACGCGCGCTGGGAGGCGTTCAGCCGCAAGCGCGATGCGGTTTCACGTGAAACAGAGCGATTGAAGTCCACCTGGGTCAACCCGCGCAATCTGCCTGCGACGGAATCCGAGCGCGTACTAGGCAAGGCCATCGAGCATGAGCACAACCTGTTCGACTTGCTGCGCCGCCCGGGTGTGAGCTACGACGCGCTGATGGGCATGGACGACGGCAAGCACCGCTCCACCGATGTTTCACGTGAAACATTGGGCGAAGACGCCGTTGGTCCGGTGGTCGAGCAGGTCGAGATCGCTGCCAAGTACTCGGGCTACATCGACCGGCAGCGTGAGGAAGTGGGGCGCACGGCCTATTACGAGAGCCTGCGCCTGCCCGCCGACCTCGACTACCTGCAGATCACCGCGCTGTCGATCGAGGTGCGGCAGAAGCTGCAACAGCACCGGCCGGATACGCTGGGGCAGGCCGGCCGCATCAGTGGTGTGACGCCCGCGGCGATTTCGCTCTTGCTGATCCACCTGAAAAAAGGCGGCTTCAAAGGCTTTGCCGGCCCGACGCTCGCGGCCGCCGATGCGGCCCAGGCGGCATGAGCGGCCCCGATCTGGCCGCCGCGTTGGACCGAGGCGCGCAGGCGCTGGGCGTGGCGCTGACCGCTGGGCAGCGCACCCAGTTGCTAGACTACTTGGCTTTGCTCGCCAAATGGAACAAGGTCTACAACCTGACGGCGGTCCGCGACCCTCAGGAGATGCTGACGCACCACTTGCTGGACAGTCTGGCTGTCATCGCGCCATTGCGCCAGCAGAGGGGTGAGGGCGCCTTCAAGCTGTTGGATGTGGGTTCAGGCGGTGGCCTGCCGGGCGTGGTGATCGCCATTTGCTGCCCGACGGCGCAGGTGACTTGTGTCGACGCGGTGGCCAAGAAAGCGGCCTTTGTCCAGCAGGTGGCGGTGTCGCTGGGCTTGCGCAACCTGACGGGCTTGCACGCGCGGGTGGAATCGGTGCGGCAAGCGTTTGACGTGGTGGCGTCGCGCGCCTTTGCCTCGCTGGTGGACTTCACCACCTGGTCGGTCGGCGCGTTGGCGCCGCAGGGTGTCTGGGTGGCCATGAAAGGCAAGCACCCCGACGACGAAATTGCCGCGCTGCCGCCCACCGTTGAGGTGTTCCACGTGGAACAATTGCGGGTGCCCGGGCTGGATGCCGAGCGCTGCCTGCTCTGGCTGCGCCCGCGCGGCCACGCCTGACTTCCCCCTTTTTCTCCTCATCGCAAAGGACGCCGCCATGTTCGGCATTCAGGACTATTGGGCCTTCGTGGTCGCCGTCGTCGTGTTTCTGGCCATCCCCGGGCCCGGCAATTTTGCGGTGATCACCTCGACCAGCAAAGGCGGTTTGCGCGGCGGTGCGGCCGCCACGCTGGGCATCATCCTCGGCGATCAGGCGCTGTATTGGCTGGCCGTGGCTGGGGTGGCGGCACTGCTCAAGGCCAACCCATCCGTGTTCGCAGCGGTGCAGTACGCCGGGGCCGCCTACCTGGCGTGGCTGGGTTTTCAGATGCTGCGCACGCGCCCCGGCAGCGCCCCGCCGATCACCATCCACCCACGCCAGTACCTGCGCCAGGCACTGCTGATCACGCTGCTCAACCCCAAGGCCATCGTGTTCTACATGGCTTTTGTGCCGCTGTTCATCGACCCGGCGCGTCAGCCGGGGCTGACCACGTTCGCCGTGCTGGCGGCCACGATTGCGGCGCTAACCCTGGCTTACTGCATGTCTGTGGCGCTGATCACGCACTTTGCGGCGGCGCGGCTGCGCTCGAACCCGCGCACCGCGGTTTGGTTGAATAGAATGGCCGGGTCCATCCTGCTTGCGTTCGGCCTGAAGCTGGCGATCCAAAAGTAATGAAGATTTTCTGCATCGCCAACCAGAAGGGGGGCGTCGGCAAGACCACCACCACCGTCAACCTGGCCGCCGGTCTGGCCAAGATCGGCCAGCGCGTGTTGCTGGTCGACCTGGACCCGCAGGGCAACGCCACCATGGGCTCGGGCGTCGACAAGCGGGCGCTGGAAAATTCGGTGTACGACGTGCTGCTGGAATCGGCCACCGTGGCCGAGGCCGTCGTGGTGCCCGACCGCCTGAAGGAAGCCGGCGCCGCCTACGCCGTGCTGGGTGCCAACCGCGAGCTGGCCGGCGCCGAGGTCGAACTGGTCAGCGAAGAGCGGCGTGAGCGCCGCCTCAAGGGCGCCTTGGCTGCCGTCGCGGACGACTACGATTTTGTCCTGATCGACTGCCCGCCCTCGCTCAGCATGCTCACGCTCAATGGCCTGTGCGCCGCGCAGGGCGTGATCGTGCCGATGCAGTGCGAGTACTTCGCGCTGGAAGGCCTGGCCGACCTGACCAACACCATCAAGCAGGTGCACGCCAACCTCAACCGTGACCTACGCCTGATCGGCCTGCTGCGCGTCATGTTCGACCCGCGGATCACGCTGCAGCAGCAGGTCAGCGATCAGCTCAAGTCGCACTACGGCGACAAGGTGTTTGACGCCGTCATCCCGCGCAACGTGCGCCTGGCCGAAGCGCCCAGCTACGGCCTGCCTGGCGTGCTGTTCGACCCATCCGCCAAGGGCAGTCAGGCCTTCGTGGCCTTCGCGCACGAGCTGGTCGAGCGCGGTCTGCGCTGACCGCGCGTGGCATGGCTTTTTTTCAAGCCAAATCGGCCTCCAGCCCTAGGTGGGTCTGCGCAAGCAGCTACTAAAATCATAGTATCCACGTGACCTCTCCAACCGTCCTCATCCTGCCCGGCTGGCAGGGCAGCGGCCCCGACCACTGGCAAAGCCGCTGGGAGCGCCGCCCCGGCCACCAGCGCGTTGACCAGCACGACTGGATGCGCCCGCTGCGCGGCGACTGGACGGCGCGGCTGGAAGACGTGGTCAGCGCCCACCCCGGCCCGGTGCTGCTGGCCGCGCACAGCCTGGGCTGCATCCTGACCGCCTGGTGGGCCGCCCACACGCGCCACGCCGATCGCATTGCCGGCGCCTTGCTGGTCGCCCCGCCCGACATCGAGCGCGACGACAATCGCCAGCAAATCCCCGGCTGGGCACCGCCCGCGCGCCAGCGCCTGCCGTTCCCGGCCGTGCTGGTGGCCAGCAGCGACGACCCGTTCGGCAGCCTGGATTCCGCCACGCGCCTGGCCAGCGACTGGGGCGCCGACCTGCTCAACCTCGGCCCCAAAGGCCACATCAACGCCGATTCCGGTCTGGGCGACTGGGACGAGGGCCACGACCTGCTGCTATCGCTGGCGGGCCGGGCATGAAGCTGCCGGGCTGGCTCCAACGCTGGCTGCCCGTGTGGCGGCTGGACCTGTCGCCCACGCAGATCCGCCTGCGCGATTTGCGCACGCAGGCCGAATGGTCGGCCTTGCCCGAGATCGCCATCGGCGCTACCGCGGGCGGGCACAACCAGGTTCTGGCAGTCGGTGCCGATGCGCGTGCCAAGCTTGCGGCGCACCTGGCCAAGGGCGCGGGCGCCACGGGCGAGGTGGTCAACCCCTTCGCCCACCCGCGCTCGCTGTTCAACGACTTTCAGCTGACCGAGCAGCTGATCAAGTTCGCCCTGCACCAGTTTCAGGGTCGTTCGCTGTTCACCGCCGCGCCCTCGGTCGTCGTCAGCCTGCCGCCCGACCCGGACGGCGGTTACACCCAGGTCGAAAAGCGCGCGTGCAGTGAATTGGTCAAGGCCGCCGGCGCGCGCGAGGTGCGCCTGTGCATCGTGTCGGCCACAGATCAACAAATGCTGGCGTCGATGGCCGCATGAGCGCCCCCACGCCGCCGCCCGAGCGTCCGTCACCGGGCGACATCACCCGCTTCGAGGCGATCGCCAACGTCGTGTCCGTCATCATGGCGGTGGCTGTCGGCGGTTCGGCCGCCGTGGTGGCCGCGCTGGGCCAGTTGGCGTTGGCCGGCGTGCTGGCGTTGGTTGCGCTGGGGATTGTTTTGCGCCTGTGGCGCCGCCGCCGTCGCCTGCGGGCGCGGCGCACACCTTGAGGAGTTGTTCACCATGGTCACCAAGAAACCCAAAGGCCTGGGCCGCGGCCTGGACGCGCTGCTGGCCCCCTCCGCGCTGGACCCGGCCGCGAGCGACGCGCCCGGCACGCCCGCCGGCACGCCGATGATGCTGCGCCTGAGCGAGATGCAGGCCGGCCAGTACCAGCCGCGCACGCACATGGACGAAGGCGCGCTGTACGAGCTGGCCGAAAGCATCAAGGCGCAGGGCATCATGCAGCCCATCCTGGTGCGCAAGCTTTCTGCATCCAATCGGGCTGCAACCCTAGAAGGATCTGCGCAAGCAGCTACGCAATCTGTAGCAGATTACGAGATCATCGCGGGCGAGCGGCGCTTCCGCGCGGCCAAGCTGGCGGGGCTGGACGAGGTGCCCGTGCTGGTGCGCGAGGTGCCGGACGAAGCCGCCGCCGCGATGGCGCTGATCGAGAACATCCAGCGCGAAGACCTCAACCCGCTGGAAGAAGCGCAAGGCATCAAGCGCCTCACCGACGACTTCGGCCTGACCCACGAACAGGCGGCCCAGGCCGTCGGCAAGAGCCGCAGCGCCGCCAGCAATCTGCTGCGCCTGCTGAATTTGACCGAGCCGGTGCAAACCATGCTGATGGCCGGCGACATCGACATGGGCCACGCCCGCGCGCTGCTGGCGCTGGACGGCGCGGCGCAGATCACTGCCGCCAACCAGGTCAGTGCGCGCAAGATGTCGGTGCGCGAGGCCGAAGCCTTGGTCAAGAAGCTGGCGGCCGAATTCAACCTGACGGCGCCGCGCAAGCCCGCCCGCGCGCCCGACAAGGCGGGCGACGTGCGCCGCGTGGAAGAAGAGCTGTCCGACCTGCTGACTGCGCAGGTGGAAGTGCGCGTCAAGAAGCAGGTGCGCCAGGGCGGCCAGCTGCAGCCCACGGGCGAGGTGGCGATCCATTTCGCGTCGCTGGACGAGCTGAACGGCCTGATCGAGCGCCTGCGCCGCAGCGGCGGGGGCGACGCGGCCTGAACGCGCGCGGCGGAAGCCGCGCGGTCGTTACATTTCGACCGGCACCCCGGGCCGGAAGCGTTTAAGCTGCACGACCTTCGCACTCCGAACCTTTTCATGCGTCTGCAAAGCAACCGTGTCGTCCGCGCCCCTGGCGTGCGTGCCCTGGCCCGTCTGGCCCGGCGTGACGGCACGGGCGCGGCGGGCACGGCGCTGGCCGCGCGCGCTGCACGGGTCGGCGTTGACCGCATGCGTCGCGCAGTCGATCTGGCCGTCGCGCGTTCGCCGCAATCGCTGTTCCTGCGCGAGTTGGTGGCCCAGCCCGGCACCGTCGGCGCCATTTGCGCCAGCTCGCCCCGCCTGGCCGCGCGCATGGCGGCGCTGGTCGACGCGCAACAGCCCGGCCTGGTGGTTGAACTGGGCGGCGGCACCGGCGTGATCACCGCCGCGCTGCTGGCGCACGGCATCGCGCCGGCGCGCCTGGTCGTCGTGGAACAGTCGGCTGCGCTGGCCGACCACCTGCGCCGCCGCTTTCCCGGCGTCTGCGTGCTGCAGGGCGACGCCGCCGACATCGGCCACTGGCACGCCAGCGGCCACATGCCGGCCGGCGCCGACGGCTTGCCGCTGCCGGTCGACACCATCGTCTCCGGCCTGCCGCTGCTCTCCATCCCGCAGCCGGCGCGCCAGCGCATTCTGCGCGCGGGTGCGCATGTGCTGGCCCCGCACGGGCGGCTGCTGCAGTTCACCTACGCGCTGCGCGGCGCTTCGCCCTGGCAGACGGCCGGCCTGCACCGCCAGCACAGCGAACGCGTGCTGGCCAACCTGCCGCCGGCGCGCATCGACCAGCTGGGGCACCCGGGCGCGGTTGCGCGCTGAACGGGGATAGCGGTTGGCGTGTGATGTCGCTGTTGCTTGCCAACGCAGCTGTTCGCTCCTGAATGGATAGCTGCTTGCGCAGGTGGATGTAGGCCTGGAGGCTGAATTGTTTAGCAATTCTGTTTCAAGACTTGGCGCTGCGCGATCAGATGGGCGCGATCAGCCGCCGCAATGCGTGCGGGTCTGCGTTGCCCAGTCGCCAGCGCACTGCGCCAACCGCGCCCGCCGAGTACCGGTCACCACAGCGGCACCCGCAATTCATGCAGTTTGTTGCGTTTGACGCGCAAGTGATTGCCAACTCAGACACATTTTGTCGCCCTGCGGTTACTATTTGACGCTGAATGGCTGCGCCCGTGGCGGGCGTCGCTTCACAGTGCACAAGACGAGTCAAGTCGCGCGAGGGAAGTCCACATGAAGTCTCCACGAACCACCTCCAAAGCCGCCATGTGGGCGGCATTGCGCCGGGGCGGCGTGCTGGGCGGCAGCGCCCTGGCGCTGGCCACCGCCGCGCAGGCAGGCATGGTGACCGACCAGCACGGCAACGTGGGCTACGACAGCGCGGCCGAATGCGACGCCGCCGTCCAGGCCGGCAATGCGCGCTATTACCGCCCCGTCACCAACCGCCCGCCGGCGCGCCAGAAGGGCGAAGCCGCGGTGCGGACCATCCGCCTGAGCGAGCTGGCCACGGCCACGGCACAGGCCGCCGGTTTGCGTTACAGCGCGGCCGACTACACGCGCGGGGCGTGCGACCTGGGCATCCGCCACGTCAAGGGCCGCCCGGACATCACGCCCGAATTGGTTGGCAAATGGGTGCCCTTCAGCCCCGACATGCCGCTCAACCTGTACAGCGACGCCCAAGGCCAGCCGGTGCGGGTGACCATGGCGCAGTGCGACAACGGTTTTTCCGGCAACCTGCCGCGCCCGGTGCCGCCGGTGCCCGCGCCCGTCGTGGCGCAGCAGGTGCCGCCGCGCATCGAATCGCTGCCCAACCAGTGTTTTGCCCAGATCCTGACGCCTGCGCGTTTTGAAACGCGCAGCGAACGGGTGCTGATCGCCCCCGCCACCAAGCGCGAAGAGGTCATCCCCGCCACCTACAAGACGGTGACCGAGCAGGTGCTGGTCCAGCCCGAAACGCGCCAGCAGGTGGCCGAGCCGGCCCAGCTGCGCACCGTGACCGAAAACGTGGTCGTGCGCCCCGCCGGCGTGCGCGACGAGCCGGTGGCGCCCACCTTCAAGACCACGACCGAGCAGGTCGAAACCCGCGCAGCGACCACGCGGTACGAGGTGACGCCGCCGGTCTACAAACACGCGTTTGAACGCGTAGTGGACGTGCCCGAGCACACCATCCAGCGCGTGATCCCCGCTAAATTCAAGGAAGTGGAAGAGCGCGTGCTGGTCAACGCCGCCACCACGCGCACTGAAACCGTGCCGACGCGCTACCGCAGCGAGGTCGAACGCATCCTGGTGCGCCCCGAAGTGCTGCAGTACGTGCCGGTGGTCCTGCCGACCAAGCAGGTGCCCGAGCAGCGCCTGCGCAGCGCCGCCACCACCAAGGTGATTCCGGTGCCGGCCGCCGTGGAAACGGCCGTGGTGCCGGTGGAAGTGCGTCCGGCCAGCGTGCGCCGCGAAGCGATTCCCGCCGCGTACGACGTCGTGACCGAGCAGGTCAAGGTCAGCGAACCTTACCGCGAATGGCGCCGCGGCCGGGCCTGGGTGGGCCAGGCGCATGAGGTGGTGCCAATGCGCGGCTTCGTGGTCGACCCCACGGGCCAGTTCAAGGGCTACCCGGTGGCCGGCCGCACGCTGGTGCCGGCCGCCACGGGCGGCGTGTCGCGCGGCGTGGTCGACGCGGGCATGACCCCCGCCGACAACGCGGACCTGGAAGACGATGTCTGGTGCCTGGTCGAAGTGCCGGCGCAGTACCAGACGGTGACGCGCCAGGTCTTGCGCGCGCCCGCTACCTTCACCGACGTGGCCGTGCCCGCCGAATACAAGAACGTGACGCGCCAGGCCATCGTGCGCGAAGCTACGGTGCGCACCGAACACGTGCCCGCCGTCTACCAGAGCGTGTACCGCACCGAGATCGACTACGACCGCGCCCGTGCGCTGGGCTACCAGTTCGACCCGAGCGGCGAGCTGGTTGCCACCGCCAACGGCCAGCGCGTGACCCGCGTGGCCAGCGTGCGCCAAGGCGCCGGTGTGCAGATCGACCGGGCCCTGGCGCCCGACAGCTGGGTGCGCGAAGTGCGCATCCCGGCCGAGTACCGCAACGTGACGCGCTACGTGCCGGTTGAAGCCGCGACCGTGCGCGTGACGGAGGTGCCCGAGGCCTACCGCACGATCAAGCGCCGCGTCGAAGTGGAGCCCGCCCGCACCGAAGCCGTGGTGGTGCCCGCCACCTACAAGAGCGTGCCCAAGCAGGTGCTGGTGCGCGCCGAAAGCACGCGCGAAGTGAACGTGCCGGCCGAAACCGCCGCCGTCACCCGCTACGAAGTGGACCAGCCCGCCAGCCTGCGCCAGGTCGCCGTGCCGGCGCTGGTGCAGCCAATGGACCGTATCGAAGTGGCCAAGGCCGCCAGCGTGCGCGACGAAGTCGTGCCCGCCGTCTACCGTACCGAAAGCCGCCAGGTCATCGACCAGCCGGCCAGCACCCGCACCGTCGACGTGCCCGCCGTGTACGAGACGATCAGCTGGCTGGTCAAGGTGGGCGAGGCGCACGAAGACAAGCGCGAAGTCATGTGCGAGACCAACACCGCGCCGCAGAAGATTCAGGAAGTGCAGCGCGCGCTGCAGTCGGCCGGCTTCAGCCCCGGCCCGGTCAACGGTGTGCTGGCCCCGGAAACGCTCGCCGCCGTCGGCCGCTACCAGCGGGCGCGCGGCTTGCCGGTGCACGGCTATTTGGACGTGGAGACCGTGCGCGCCTTGGGTGTGGCGCCGAACTGATCGCATCAGATACTTCTATTTTCATAGCTGGCCGCGCAAGTCCTTGTAGGGCTTGCGCGGTTTTTTCGTTGCCTATCTATGGCGTTGCCATGACTTTTGGCATCGGTCATTTGGTGGATAGGCAAGCGCTGGTTTTGCCCCTATCCTTTGGCTGACGACGCGGTGGTCGTGGCAGCGCACGGCGCCCGGTTCTGCGCTCTGGAGTGACGGCTGGAGGCGGACCGGGCGCAGGATGCGTTGGCGGTCACGGTCAGGGGCGGACGAACGGCTGATCCGTCTGTGCGGTCCCGTTACCCGTTCGCCTTGCTCCTGGCGACCCGTTCATCTTCACGCCGCCGCCGCGCACCCACCAAGCCCGTCGCCAGCGCCGTGCCCAGCACGATCACCGCGCCACATAGCAGCATGCGCGGCGTGATCGGTTCGCTGAGCAGCAGCGCGCCATAACCCACCGCAAACACCGGAGACAAGAAGGTGACGGCGATCGCCCGCGCCGGCCCCGCCCGCGCAATCAGCCGGAAGTACAGCACGTAGGCCAGCGCGGTGCACAGCACCGCCGCGCCGACCAGCGCGCCCCAGGCATGGGCGCTGAGCGGGTGCGACGGCCACAGCACGGCCGTGGGCACGGCCAGCAGCAGGGCTGCGGCAATCTGGCTGCTGGTGGCAATCGCCAGCGGGGGCACGCCGGGCAGCTTTTCGCGCGTGTAGCAGGCGGCCACGCCGTAGCTGAGCGACGCGCCCAGGCAGGCCAGCACGGCCCAGCCGGTGCCGCCGGGTTTGAATTCGGCCTGCCCACCGGCCAGCGCCACCACGCCCGCCATGCCCAGCGCCAGGCCGGCGATGCGCGTGGCCGTCAGCCGCTCACCCACCCACCAGCGCGCCACCATGGCGCCGAACAGGGGCGAGCTGGCATTCAAAATCGCCGCCAGCCCGGTGTTGATCGACTGCACCGCCCACGCGTACAGCGCGAACGGCAGCGCCGAATTCAGCAGGCCCACCACCAGCATGCCGCGCCAGTGCTGGCGCGACACGCCCCACAGCTTGCGCAGCCACATCAGCGGCAACAAGCTAAGCGCCGCCAGCGCCACGCGCGCCCCGGCCGTCGGGATGGCGCCCACCTCGGCACCGAGCACGCGCATGAACAAGAAGGACGCGCCCCACACCGCGGCCAACAGGACGAACTCGCCCAACCAGGGCGGCGTGGCCTCGGTGGCAGCAGCTGTGGCGGATGCGCCGGTCATGGCCATCGCGTTCAGAACAGTTTGGCCGTGGCAGCGGCCACGTCCGCGCCTTCCAGCGCCAGCAGGTGGCGCTTGCGGTCCAGCCCGCCGGCGTAGCCGGTCAGCGCGCCGCTGGCGCCCAGCACGCGGTGGCAGGGCACGATGACGCTGACCGGGTTGCGGCCCACGGCCGCGCCCACGGCGCGCATGGCGTCGGGCCGCTGCAGGTCGCGCGCGATGCGCCCATACGTCAGCGTTTGCCCGCGCGGGATGCGCAGCAGCGCCTGCCACACCGCTTGCTGAAACGGCGTGCCGCTGCCCAGGTCCAGCGGCACGTCAAACGTGTCGCGCGTGCCGGCAAAGTACGCCCCCAGCTGCGCCGCCGTGTCGCGCAGCAGCGGGTGGTCGTCTTGCACGGGCCAGGCCGACGCGTCGGGCAAATGGCGCTGGCCGTCGAACCAGGTGCCGACCAGGCCGGCCGGCGACGCGGCCAGGATCATCGGCCCCAGCGGGCTGGCCCAGCGCGTCTGCACGGTGGTGGTGGGGAATTTCATGGGGACGCTTTCTCGGGTGGGGTGAGCGCCGTGGTGCCCGCCGTCCAGGCGCGGATCATGGCGTAGGCGCGCCAGGGGCGCCAGGCTTGCGATGCGGCTTCGGCCGCGCGCGCGGGCTGGCGTTCGCCGCGCACGCCCAGCGCGTTGTGCAAGGCCACGTCGCCGGCCGGGAAGGCATCCGCCCAGCGCAGCGCGCGCAGGGCGATGTAGTGCGCCGTCCACGCGCCGATGCCCGGCAGCGCTTGCAGCGCGGCCAGGGTGCTGGGCACGTCGGCGCCGGGTTGCAGGTTCAGCTGGCCGGCCTCCACCGCCCGCGCCAGCGCGGTAATGGCGGCCTGCCGCTGGCGCACGATGCCCAAGGCCCCCAGCGCATCCCCGTCGGCCTGCGCCAGCGCGGCGGGCGTGGGGAAGGCGCGCGTCACCTCCGGCCACGGCGTGTCGACCGACGCGCCAAAGTGCGTCACCAGCCGCGTCGCAAAAGTGCGCGCCGCCGCCACGCTGACCTGCTGACCCAGCACGGCGCGCACCGCCAGTTCAAACCCGTCCAGCCCGCCCGGCACGCGCAGGCCGTCGCCGTCCGGGAAGTGCGCGTGCAGCACGGCGTTGATGGCGACCGGGTCTGCGTCCAGGTCCAGCCAGGCGCGCACGCGGTGGATCAGCGCTGGCAGCACGGCGCGCAGCGTGTCGCCCACCTGCAGGCTGACGCGGTGGCGCTCGGGCTCAAAGGCAAAGCTCAGCCAGCCGTGGCGCCACTGCCCGTCGGCGCCGCGCAGCGACAGGCTGCGGCCCACGCGCATCGCCGCCACGTCGACCCATTCCATGCCCGGCACCGCGCGCTGCGCCAGAAACCGCAGCATCGCCCCTTCGTCGTACGGCGGGCGGTAACCCAGGCGCGTGACGGGGCCGGTGGCGCTTGTCTGGCGGGTGCGGCGTTCGGCCCCGTCGCGCCGCAGCGCGCTGGGCGCCATGCCGTAGTGCTGCGCAAACGCCGCGTTGAAGCGGCGCAGGCTGGCAAAGCCGCTCATCAGGCCGACCTGCGTCACCGGCAAATCGGTGTCGGTCAGCAGCTGCTTGGCCGTCAGCAGGCGGCGCGTTTGCAAGTACTGCAGCGGCGTGACGCCAAAGCGCGCCTCAAAAATGCGGCGCAGGTGCCGGTCGCTCACGCCCAGGCGGTCGGCCAGCGTCTGCACGCTGACGGCGCCGGTAAATGCCTCGGGGTTGTCCAGCAGGCGAGCGGCCTGTTGCGCCAGCGTGGCGCTGGCGTCCTGGATCGACCAGGCCTGCGCCTGCGGCGCCAGCTCGGGCCGACAGCGCAGGCAGGGGCGAAAGCCGGCCGCCTCGGCCTGCGCGGCGAAGTCAAAAAAGCGGCAGTTCTGCCGCAGCGGTGTGCGCACGCGGCACACCGGGCGGCAGTACACGCCGGTCGACGTCACCCCGGTGAAAAAGCGCCCGTCAAAACGCGCGTCGTGCGTCTGCAGCGCGCGGTAGCAGGCGTCGGCTTGGGCGGCGGAAAGCGGCTGGTCCATGGCGCCATGGTAGTGGCGCGGCGGGCAGATACTCGCCGTTTTCGGACATGCCCTTTTGGGCAGATCAGGCGCCTGCGGGGGCGTTTGCAGGTGTAGTGCGGGACGCTGTGGGCGGCTGCTTGGCGCGGCCAACGCTTGCGCGGCAGCGCTGTGTTTAGAAGACGGGTTTCTTGGTCAAATCGGCCTCTGGCCCAAGAGCAGATTGCGCAGCAAGCTTCTGCTTTGATAGCAAATTCACTTGCCCCGCGCCGCGCCCGACCGGGCGCCTGGCCCGTCTGCTGCTGAACCCCAGCGCACAGCCGCCTACGCCGCCGTCCCCACCTGCGGCGCGCGCCCGTCCTTCATCACCCGGACAATCGCCGCCAGCGCCACGCCGTACGCGGGCACGAACAGCAGCAGGCTCACCAGCAGCTTGATCACGTAGTCCACCCAGGCAATTTCGACCCAATGGGCAGCCATGAAGGCGTCGCTGCTGCGCCAGAACGCGATGCTGAAAAACGCCACCGTGTCCAGCGCCTGCCCCACCACCGACGCCGCCGCCGGCGCCAGCCACCACGCGCGGCTGGCCTGCCGCATGCGGTCGAACACTTGGATGTCCAGCAGCTGCCCCAGCGCGTACGCCGCAAAGCTGGCAAACGCGATGCGGAACACGAAGTTGTTGAAATCGCCCAGAGCGCCCCAGCCGTTGAAATACCCGTCGTGAAACAGCACGCCCACGACGTACGACGCCACCAGCGCCGGCACCATCGCCCACGCAATCACCCGCCGCGCAGGCGTCTTGCCCACCAGCCGCACCGTCAGATCGGTCGCCAAAAAGATGAACGGAAAGCTGAACGCCCCCCACGTGCTGTGAAAGCCCAGCAGCGTGATCGGCAGTTGCACCAGGTAGTTGCTGGCAATGACGATGGCGATATGGAACGCCACCAGCAGCGAGAGAAAGAGCGGTACGCGCGACGGCGCCGCCAAAGGGGACGACATGAGGGAGACCTTTTTGATGAATGGGGGTGAGGGAACCCATGGGGCGCGGGGTGCGCAGGAGGGGGATTGTAGGCGGGCAGCAGCCCGACAGGTCATGTAGGTCACTGGAAACGAGGCCTGACGGCCGCCGCGAATCACCGCCCCAGCGCGCGCTTTTTCCTTGAGTGGTAGGTCAGCGCAGCCTGGATGCAAAACGCCAAGGCATCGGTGGGCACTTTGTCCGACAGGTCGAAAACCAGTGCGCGGTTCCCCTCGAACTTGAAGTCACGCGGGAACAAGGTCCTGAAGGTATCCACCAACCCGGTCTGGCAATGGAAGTACATGGCGTAGCGCTCAGGCGACTTGGCCTTCCAATCGATGCGCACGGTGCTGCCGCTCTTGGTCTGCGCGGTGACGTACGCCGGCTCTCCCCACTTCAGTGTTTCCTGCAGCGGACCCACTTCTTTCAACTGCTCGGCTGCGGTGAAGATGAGCTCTCGCAAGGCCAGCAACTTCTTGCGTACTGCAGGCGGGTACGCGTCGAAGTGCGCAGCCACTGCTGGGTCGGTGAAGGGTCTCATGAATGAATCTGTGTTGGAGTTGCACAATCACCAATCCATGTTGGCCGCCCTGTCAAACTGATGATGCATATGTTTCACGAGGTCATTCATTGTCTGCTCAGAGGCCATGGCACGCGAATATGTGCCGTCCATCGTATGCGTAAGAATCGATGGCAAGTGACTGAAAATATATATTTTTGCTGGCGTTCTCGAGCCTGACCAAAGATGAGCTAAAAACCTCTCAAGCAATTCCATGGCGCTAGACTCTTCGAATGCGGGCTTCCCCGTAAGGCTGAACCGGTTTCGCTGTCCGCGTGTCAAAAGAACAGGTACTGCACCGGCGCCAGAGTGAAATCTAAAGGCCTCGCCCTGTTTCCCAAAATCTCCATGAGCTATAAAATTTCTGACTTGCGCACGTAAATCGAGAAGGGCGTCGTAGTGATTCTTGGTTTCGTGATCTGCTAAATCGAGTGCTGACTTGAATTTGCTTTTCCAATCTGCTGCGGCCAGAGCACCAACATCTGCCCCGGTTTTTATGCGATCCTGAATTATCGCGAGGTGGATAAAGGCGTGCTCGGTCCAACCAAAAAATGCCTCGATTGCGGCTTGGGCGTACCATTTCGCTTGTTCACGAAGTTGACGGGATTGATTGCTCCATGTGGTAAATGAGGTACCGTCTGATAGGTCAGTCTTTTGGACGTACCATTCGGCTTTGCATTGCTCCGCCTCGACTGTTAGATCCAGATACTTGTCTCGAAAAAAGCAGTAGCGAGCAAAAAGGTTTTCGTTTTTATTTACAACGTTGAGACTTGACGTTAACGCTGCCTGTTCAGCGCGCCATTCAAAGTACGGTGCTGCGATAGAGATGGCATTGTTAATCGCGGTGGCGATCTCGCTAGCATCCGACTCGTCTTCTGGAGAGGGCGTCACGCTCCTGCTAGCTGCGGGGTCATGGTTTGGAGCGAAGATTCCGACGCCAAATTTTCGATGCTCTATCGAGTAAAGACGGCCCCGGTAGCGTACGGGAATTATCCAGGCAACCTTTTCCCATTGACCGATATTTTCATAGCCAAGAAGGTCGACTAGTAAAAAATAGACAAGATAGTACTCAGGCAAGCTTTGGCCGCCATTTGTTCGTGAGGAGAGCATGAGCGCCTTGCTCTCATTGGAGCGGGGCTTTCCTGCGGGTTGAACATCAATCAAGGCAATTCGGGCCTTCTCCCGGATCGGCTCGAGTGTAGATGGCAGCATTATCCTAGCGGATGCGACAACAATAAATCTGATGCGTTGAAGCTGAAAAAGTTGCGCGTTTCACAAAACTGAAGGGGCGTGAAAAGTGATTTTCACGATGCCTTCTGCAATCCTTCTTCAACTCGTGCAAACGTTTATTTGATCGAATTGGGAGCCTCACCCCGCAAACACCTTCCCCGGATTCATGATGTTGTCCGGGTCCAGCGCCTGCTTGATGCTGCGCATCATCGCGATGGCCCCCGCGCCGGTCTCTTCGACCAGAAAGCCCATCTTGTGCAGGCCGACGCCGTGTTCGCCTGAGCAGGTGCCGCCCAGCTTCAGGGCGCGTTGGACGACCTGGTGGTTCAGGGCTTCGGCGCGGTCGCGTTCGGCGGCGTCGTCGGGGTCGATCAAATAGCCCATGTGGAAGTTGCCGTCGCCGACGTGGCCGACCAGAAAGTAGGGGATGCCGCTGGCGTCGGCTTCGGCCACGGTGTCCAGCAGGGCGTCGGACAGGCGCGAGATGGGCACGCACACGTCGGTGGTGATGCAGCGGCAGCCGGGGCGGCTTTGCACGGCGGCGAAGTAGGCGTTGTGCCGCGCGGTCCACAGGCGCGTGCGCTCTTCGGGCGTGTCGGCCCATTCGAAGTCGGCGCCGTGGTGTTCGCTTGCGATGTCCTGCACGGTTTCGGCCTGCTCTTTCACGCTGGCGGGCGAGCCGTGGAATTCCATCAGCAGCATGTGCGCTTCACGCAGGCTCAGTTTGCTGTGCTGGTTGACCAGGCGCACGCTGCCGGCGTCCAGCAGCTCGACGCGGGCGATGGGCACGCCCAGCTGGATGATCTGGATGACGGTGTTGACCGCGTCGGCAATGGTGGGGAAGCTGCAGATGGCGGCGGACACGGCCTCGGGCAGCGGGTAGAGCTTGACGGTCACTTCGGTGATCACGCCCAGCGTGCCTTCGCTGCCGACGAACAGGCGCGTCAGGTCATAGCCGGCGCTGCTTTTCTTGGCGCGGGTGCCGGTGCGGATGACTTCGCCCTTCGGGGTAACGACTTCCAGCGCCAGCACGTTTTCACGCATGGTGCCGTAGCGCACGGCGTTGGTGCCACTGGCGCGGGTGGCGCTCATGCCGCCGATGGACGCGTCGGCACCCGGGTCGATGGGGAAGAACAGGCCAGTGCTTTTGACTTCTTCGTTCAGCTGCTTGCGGGTGACGCCGGGCTGCACGGTGACGGTGAGGTCTTCGGCGTTGACGCTCAGCACCTTGTTCATGCGGCTGACGTCCAGGCTGATGCCGCCTTGCACCGCCAGCAGGTGCCCTTCCAGCGACGAGCCGACGCCGTAGGGGATCACCGGCGCCTTGTACTGCGCGCACAGTTGGATGGCGTCTTGCACGTCGGCCGTGCTTTCGGCAAACACCACGGCGGCGGGCGGCGGCACGGTGGTAAAGGCGGATTCGTCACGCCCGTGCTGCACGCGCACGACCATGGCTTCGGAAAACTGGGCGCCAAAGCGGGCTTTGAGCGCGTCGGTCAGCGCAGCCGGCACCTCGCGCGGCTTGATCTCAGGGGCGACGTGGGCGAGTTCGGTCGGGGCGTTCATGGCGCAGATCCTGTGGGCGTGGGAGATGGCCTCAGTTTACGGCGTTGGGCGCGGCGGCGCGCTGGGTGGGTGGCGTCAGCAAGGTGGGCAAGAATGCTTCAAAAACAGGAGCTGGTTGCGCAGGTGGTTGTAGGGCTGAAGGCCAATTCCTCTTGAAATCAGTGCGTGGCGTGCTGGCCCGGTTCGCGCGAGGCCCCCAGAGCGAGCGCGTCCGCGGGCGCGCCTGCGGTGCCCTGCGCAGCGCCGTTCTACACTGCGCCAGCTTTCCCGCCAGAACCCCAACCGCCCATGCCCGACCGTTACGCCGTCATCGGCCACCCCATCGCCCACAGCAAATCGCCCCTGATCCACGGCCTGTTCGCCCAGGCGACGGGGCAGGACATGACCTATGGGCTGATCGATGGCGGTGCCGACGAAGGCGGCTTTGCGCGCGCGCTGGCCGACTTTCGCGCCAGCGGCGGGCGCGGGCTGAACGTGACGCTGCCCTTCAAGGTGCAGGCGTTGGCCGCGGCGGACGAGGCCAGCGAAGACGCGCGCCTGGCCGGTGCCGCCAACGCGCTGCGTTTTGACGGCGGCCGCATCGAAGCGCGCAACTTCGACGGCATCGGCCTGGTGCGCGACATCACACACAACCTGGGCGCGGCGCTGGCCGGGCGGCGCGTGCTGGTACTGGGCGCGGGCGGCGCCACCCGCGGCGCACTGCGCCCGCTGGCGCTGGCCGGCGCGGCCGAGATCCTGGTCGCCAACCGCACGGCCGACAAGGCGCGTGCGCTGGCCGAGGAACTGGCGCCGCACGCCGGGGCCTGCGTTCTGCGCGGCGGCGGCTTTGACGCGCTGCCCGGCGCCGCGCCGTTTGACGTGGTGATCAACGCCACCTCCGCCAGCCTCAGCGGCGACGCCCCGCCCGTGCCCGCCAGCGCCTTCGCGCCCGGCGCGCTGGCCTACGACATGGTCTACGGCAAGGGCCTGACGCCTTTCCTGCGCGCTGCCCAGGCCGCCGGTGTGACGCGCGTGGCCGATGGCGTGGGCATGCTGGTCGAACAGGCCGCCGAGGCCTTTGCGTGGTGGCGCGGCGTGCGGCCGGACACGCGCGAGGCGCTGGCGCGGCTGACGGTGCCGCTGGAATAGTTTGAGCCAGTCGCGCCTAAGTCCTGCATGTCGCTAGAGACTTGCGTCGGGTAAAAGTAACACGATAGCATTCAGTTTCTTCCAAATCAATCGGAGAACAGAATGCGTATTACCGGGCTAACAATCTTGTCTTTGATGGTGGTGGGGTGCGCAACCAACTCAGGAATCGTTGACTTGGGTGGCGGGCAATACGTGTACGCGAAGGAAGACGCCATGGCGTACAACGGCAACGCGACCAAGGTTGAGATCCTCAAAGAAGCGTCGGCTTTTTGTGCGAAGCAGGGGAAGCAGATGGTGGTGCAAAGTTCCGAGGCGAAACCGTACACACCGTTCTCGTCCTTTGCAGGGGCGGAAGTTCAATTCAGATGTAAATAGCGCGCTGCCGCAAGCAGCTGACGTGGGCGCAATCGCATTTTTAGATGATGTAATTGGCCTGCCCGTTCGCTACGGGTCAACGGAATAGCCATGAACATCCTCGTCCTGCACGGTATCAACCTCAACATGTTCGGCCAGCGCGACCCGGCCCAGTACGGCACGGCCACGCTGGCGGACATCGACGCGGCCTTGCAAAGCCTGGCGGCCGAGCTGGGCGTGCGCGCCGAGTCCTTCCAGACCAACCACGAAGGCGCGATGTGCGAGCGCATCCACCAGGCGCACCGCGATGCGGTGGATGCGGTGGTCATCAACGCCGGCGCGTGGACGCACACCAGCGTGGCGATCCGCGACGCGCTGGCGATCCTGAAGTGCCCCATCGTCGAGGTGCACATGAGCAACATCCACGCGCGCGAGGCCTTCCGCCACCAGTCCTTCATCAGCGACATCGCGCGCGGGCAGATCTGCGGCTTTGGCGTGGATTCTTACCTTTTGGGGCTGCGGGCCGCCGTCAATACTGCGCGGTCAGCTACTTAAAACGGAGCAAACACCATGGGCAAACGCCTCACCCAAATCGCCACCCGCACCGGCGACGACGGCACCACCGGCCTGGGCGACAACACGCGCGTGTCCAAGGCCAGCGGGCGCCCCCACGCCATGGGCGACGTGGACGAATTGAACAGCCACATCGGCCTGCTGCTGTGCGAAGACCTGCCGGCCAGCGTGCGCGAGCTGCTGATCGACATCCAGCACCAGCTGTTCAACCTGGGCGGCGAGCTGTCGATCCCCAGCTTTGAGTTGCTGAAGGACGATGCGCTGGCGCAGCTGGACGCGGCGCTGGCCGAGTACAACGCCACGCTGCCCAAGCTGCAAGAGTTCATCCTGCCCGCCGGTACCCGCGCCGCCGCGCAGGCCCACGTGTGCCGCACCGTGGCGCGCCGGGCCGAGCGCGCCGTGGTCGCGCTGGGCGAGCAGGACGCGGCCGTGCGCCCCGCGCCGCGCCGTTACCTGAACCGGCTGAGCGACCTGATGTTCGTGCTGGCGCGCGTGCTCAACCGCCACCGGCCCGACGGCAGCGTGGGCGACGACGTGTACTGGCTGAGCGAGCGTCTGGCGCGCGCGCAGAACGAGCCGGACTGACCCTGCGGCCGCGAGGAAAAAAGAACAGAGGGAGGGGAGCGACATGACCGTCGAGACCATGAACATCGTGGGTGGCGCCGTCTGGCTGCCGACCAGGCTGGGCACCGCCGATTTCGACCCGCAGCGCGGCTTCACCCTGAGCCGCACCAACGAAAACCCGCGCGGCTACCCCTTGGCCCTGGGCTGGACGTGAATTTGGGCTGACCACCTGGCGAACAGCCTGGCGCGTGGCCGGTTAGCCTGATGGGTATGCGGCGGTACAGATTTTCCCGATGCGCGCATCGCGTGCTGGCGCTTGGGATGGGCGCCCTGTGCTTTGCGGCGGCGTTGGCGCAGACCGCGCCACATGGCGAAGCGCCTGGTGCGGCGGACCTGTCCGCGGCGTGTCGGCATGATGCCGCGCCCAGTTGTTTGCACCGCGTGGCCCTGCCGGGCGCCGCCGGCACGCTGGCGTACTACGCGTCGGCCAGCCCTGGCGGAGCAACGGCGGCGCCGACCGAGGCGCTGGATGCGCTGGTGGCCGCGCCCGCGCGTTGAGGCGCGTCGCAGGGCACGTTGACGGCTTGATTTGGATCGCCGGCGTTTTGGCGGATTTCAAGCCAAATCCGCCTGCAGCCCTAGTGCCACCAGCGCGACCAGCTATCTAAAACAGAGCGTTAAAGATTCGGTGCCAGCGCGCGGCGCAGCACGTTCAGGTCCATGCCGCGGCGCTCGGCCATGTCTTCCAGCTGGTCTTCACCAATCTGGCCGACGTTGAAGTACGTGGCGTCGGGGTGGCCGAGGTAAAAGCCGCTGACGCTGGAGGCGGGGAACATGGCCAGGCTTTCGGTCAGGTGCATGCCGATCTCTTCGGCGTTCAGCACCTGGAACAGCGCGGTCTTGGCCGTGTGGTCGGGGCAGGCGGGGTAGCCCGGCGCGGGGCGGATGCCTTGGTACTGCTCTTTGATCAACTGCTCGTTGGTCAGCGCCTCGTCGGCCGCGTAGCCCCACAGGTCGGTGCGCACGCGCTGGTGCAGGCATTCGGCAAAGGCTTCGGCCAGGCGGTCGGCCAGGGCCTTGAACATGATGCCGCTGTAGTCGTCCAGCGCGGCTTCAAACTGCTTGTCCTTCTTGTCGGCGCCGATGCCGGCGGTGACGGCGAACAGGCCGGCGTAGTCGGCCACGCCGCTGTCCTTGGGCGCGACGAAGTCGGCCAGACAGCGGCTCGGCCGCATCACGTCCTGGGCGTCGGTCTGCTTTTCGGTCTGCTGGCGCATGCCGTACCAGGTCATCAGCACCTGGCTGCGCGTGTCGTCGGTGTAGAACTCGATGTCGTCGCCCACGCGGTTGGCGGGGAACAGGCCGACCACGCCGTTGGCCTGCAGCCAGCGGCCTTCGATGATCTGCTTGAGCATGTGCTGGGCATCGGCGAACACGCGCGTGGCCTCTGCGCCCACCACCTCGTCCTGCAGGATGGCGGGGTACGGGCCCGCCAGGTCCCAGGTCTGGAAGAACGGGCCCCAGTCGATGTAGCTGGCCAGCTCGCCCAGGTCGAAGTTGCGGAACACGCGCCGGCCCATGGCGCGCGGCGGCGCGGGCTTGAAGTGGTCGAAGTCGACCTGGGTCGCGTTGGCGCGCGCCTTGGCCAGCGGCCACAGCGGCGTCTTCTTGCGGTTGGCGTGCTGGGTGCGGACCTTGTCGTAGTCGGCCAGCACCTCGGCCACGTAGTTGTCCTTCTGCTCGCCCAGCAGGCTCTGCGCCACGCTCACGCTGCGCGAGGCGTCGGGCACGTAGACCACGGGGCCGTCGTAGTGGGGCGCGATCTTCACGGCCGTGTGCACGCGCGAGCAGGTGGCGCCACCGATCAAGAGCGGGATCTTCTTGATGCGGAAGTAGTCGTCCTTGTTCATCTCACCGGCGACGTACTGCATCTCTTCCAGGCTGGGCGTGATCAGGCCCGACAGGCCGACGATGTCCGCGCCTTCGACCTTGGCCTTGGCCAGGATCTCGTGGCAGGGCACCATCACACCCATGTTCACCACTTCAAAGTTGTTGCACTGCAGGACCACGGTGACGATGTTCTTGCCGATGTCGTGCACGTCGCCCTTCACCGTGGCGATGACGATCTTGCCCTTGCTCGACACGTCCAGCCCAGCGGCTTCCTGCGCCTTCTTCTCTTCTTCGATGTAGGGGATGAGGTGGGCCACGGCCTGCTTCATCACACGGGCCGACTTCACCACCTGCGGCAGGAACATCTTGCCGGCGCCAAACAGGTCGCCCACGATATTCATGCCGTCCATCAGCGGCCCTTCGATCACGTGCAGCGGGCGGCCACCGCCTTGCACCACGATCTGCTGGTACGCCTCTTCCGTGTCCTCGGTGATGAAGTCGGTGATTCCGTGCACCAGCGCGTGGCTCAGGCGTTCGTTCACGCTCCGGGGCGCGTCCGGGGTGCCGCGCCATTCGAGCTTCTTGCTGTCGTCCTTGGCCGCGCCCTTGGCGCTTTCGGCGATCTCCAGCAGGCGCTCGGCCGCGTCGGTGCGACGGTTGAGCACCACGTCTTCCACGCGCTCGCGCAGCTCGGGCTCGAGGTCGTCGTACACGCCGACCATGCCGGCGTTGACGATGCCCATGTCCATGCCCGCCCGGATGGCGTGGTAGAGGAACACTGTGTGGATCGCCTCGCGCACCGGGTCGTTGCCGCGGAAGCTGAACGACACGTTGGACACGCCGCCCGACACCTTGGCCCCCGGCAGGTTCTGCTTGATCCAGCGCGTGGCTTCGATGAACTCGACCGCGTAGTTGGCGTGCTCTTCGATGCCGGTCGCCACGGCGAAGATGTTGGGGTCGAAGATGATGTCTTCGGGCGGGAAGCCCACCTCGTCGACCAGCACGCGGTAGGCGCGTTCGCAGATTTCGATCTTGCGCGCGTACGTATCCGCCTGGCCTTGCTCGTCGAAGGCCATCACCACGGCCGCCGCGCCATAGCGCTTGACCAGCTTGGCGTGGTGCTTGAAGGGCTCGACGCCCTCCTTCATGCTGATCGAGTTGACGATGCCCTTGCCCTGCAGGCAGCGCAGGCCGGCTTCGATCACGCTCCATTTGGAGCTGTCGACCATCACCGGCACGCGCGCGATGTCGGGCTCGCTGGCCATCAGGTTCAGAAAGCGCACCATCGCCGCTTCCGAATCCAGCATGGCCTCGTCCATGTTGACGTCGACCACCTGTGCGCCGTTCTCGACCTGCTGGCGCGCCACGGCCAGGGCGTCTTCAAACTGGCCGTTCAGGATCATCCGCGCGAAGGCCTTCGAGCCGGTGACGTTGGTGCGCTCGCCCACGTTGACGAACAGCGTGTCGGCGTCGATCTGCACAGGCTCCAGGCCGGACAGGCGCATGGGCGGTGGGGGCGTGGAGGGGGGGGTGTTCATGGGCTCACCTGTGGGATGTGGTCATCAGGTGAGCGTCGTTGCACGGAAAGTCTGGACGCCAAGCCTGACGGGCGCCAATGGCCCGCTGCAACGCTCCTTGGCGCGGAACCCGTAATTTTAGTCCGCTCAAGCCTTTCCGTCCGGCGCGCAGGGCGAAGACCGGACGCGCTGCTCGCTCGTGCCGGCGGTCAGCGCGCCGTGCGCACCGCGCCCACCAGGCGCCGCGTGTTCTCGCGCATCATCGCGACGTAGGTGGTGGCGTCGCCGCCAGCCGGGGTCAGCGCGTCGGAGTACAGCGTGCCGGACGGGCGCAGGCCGGTTTCGCGCGCCAGCTGTTCGATCAGGCGCGGGTCGCTCACGTTTTCGACGAACAGGGCGCGAATGCCCTCGCTGCGGATCTGGCGCACCAGCTGGGCCACAACTTTCGCGGACGGCTCGCTGTCGGTGCTGAGGCCGCGCGCCGCGAAGAAGCGCACGCCGTAGGCGCGCCCGTAGTAGGCGTAGGCGGCGTGCGAGGTGATGACCTTGCGCTGCGCCGCGGGCACGGGCGCCCAGGCGGCGCGGATGTCGGCGTCCAGCTGGCTCAGCTCGGCCGTGTAGCGCTCGGCGCGCGTGCGGTAGCCGGCGCAGCCAGCGGCGTCGGCCGCGCACAGGCCGGTGACGATGTTCTGCACGTAGATCTTGGCGTTGGCCACGTCTTGCCAGGCGTGCGGGTCGGTCGGGCCGTGGTCATGGTCGTGATCGCCATGCCCGTGGTCGTGGTCATGGTTGGCGCTGGGCGCGGCGTCGAGGGTGCGCACGCCGCGTGCGGCTTCCACCTGCGGGCCCTTGTAGCCGGCGCTTTGCAGCAGGCGCGCCATCCAGCCTTCGTAGCCCAGGCCGTTGGTGACCAGCAGCTGCGCCTGGCCGACCTGGCGGGCGTGCGAGGGCGACGGCTGGAACACGTGCGCGTCCTCACCGGGGCCGACCAGGGCCTGCACGGCCACGCGGTCACCGCCGACCTGGCGGACCATGTCGGCCAGGATGCTGAAGCTGGCGACCACGCGCAGCGGCTCGGCAGCTTGGGCGGGCAGCGCCAACGCGCCGGCCAAAGCGCTGGTGATGGCGATCAGAAATGCTCGTTTTTTCATAGCTGTTAGCGCAGATGGTTGTACGGCCAGAGGCCAATTCTGTTTAAAAATCGGGCGTACCGAGCTTCAGCGTTGCAGATGCCGCCGCGCGGCGCGCGAACCGCCGCGCCACAGGCCCTGGCGCCCCAGCACCAGCGAGCCCAGGTAGGTCGCGCCCAGGCACAGCACGATGGCCGGGCTGGTCGGCCATTCGACGTGGTAGGACAGCAGCAGCCCCACCACCGAGGCCGCCAGCGCCAGCAGCGTGGCCAGCACCATCATGGCCGGCACGCTGCGCACCCACAGCCGCGCCGACGCGGCCGGCAGCACCATGATGCCCACCGCCATCAGCGTGCCCAGCGCGTGAAAGCCGGCCACCAGGTTGATCACCAGCAGGCACAGAAAGCCGTAGTGCGCCAGCGCGCTGAAGCGGCTGACGCTGCGCAGAAACTGCGGGTCCAGGCATTCCAGCACCAGCGGGCGGTACAGCAGCGCCAGCGCCAGCAGCGTGACGATGGACGTGCCCACCAGCAGCGCCAGCGCGGCGTCGTCCAGCGCGAGCACGGTGCCGAACAGCACGTGCAGCAGGTCGACGCTGCTGCCGCGCGTGGACACGATCAGCACGCCCAGCGCGAGGGAAATCAAATAAAACGCCGCCAGGCTGGCGTCTTCCCGCAGCACGGTGGAGCGCGCCACCAAGCCTGAGCCGACGGCCACCAGCAGCCCGGCGACTACGCCGCCCAGCGTCATGGCGGGCAGCGACAGGCCGGCGATCAGGTAGCCGATGGCCGCGCCCGGCAGCACGGCGTGGGCCATGGCGTCGCCGGTCAGGCTCATGCGCCGCAGCAGCAGGAATACGCCGACCGGCGCGCAGCTGAGCGACAGCGCAATGCAGCCCACCAGCGCGCGCCGCATGAAGCCGAATTCGACCAGCGGACCGATCAGCAGGCCCCACAGGCCGGCGTCCAGCGCGGGCGCGCTCATGGCTGGCGCCCTTCGGGGCTCATCGCGTGCGCGTGAACGTGATCGTGCGAATGGGCGTGGCCATGGGCGTGGTCGTGGTGGCCGTGCGCCACGTCGCCAGCGGACGGCGCCACCTCACACACCGGCGCGTGTTCGTCAAATGCTTCGGGCATGACGTGCATGCGGCGCAGGTTCTCCGGCGTCAGCACCTCGTCGGTGTCGCCCCAGGCCACCAGCTCGCGTGCCAGCATCAGCGTGCGCGGAAAGGCCGTGCGCACCTGCTGCAGGTCGTGCAGCACCGCCAGCACGGTCTTGCCCTGGCGGTTCCACTGGTGCAGCAGCGCCAGCAGATCGGCCGTGGTGCGCTGATCGATGGCGGAAAAAGGCTCATCCAGCAGCAAGATGTCGGCATCTTGGAGCATCAGGCGCGCAAACAGCGCGCGTTGCAGCTGGCCGCCCGACAGCGTGTCGATCGGCTGGCGGGCGTAGCCGTCCAGGCCCACGGCGGCCAGCGCGTCACGCACGCGCTGGCGCTGGGCGCCCCTGAAGCCACCGAACGCACCGGTTTCCTGCCACAAGCCCATGGCGGCGAATTCGCCCACGCGGATCGGAAAGCCGCGCTCCAGCGAAGCTTGTTGCGGCAAATACGCCACGCGCCGGCCGGCCAGGCCGTCGATGCGCCCGCCAATCGGTTGCAGCAACCCGGCCAGCGCCTTGACCAGCGTGGACTTGCCCGCGCCGTTGGGGCCGACCACCGCCATCAGCGTGCCGGGCGCGATGGCGCAGCTGAGGTGGTGCACGGCGGGGTGCCCGTCGTAGCCGAGCGTCACATCGTGCAAATCGATAGCAGGGGCGTGGGTCATGCTCAGGCCCCGCCGCCCTGCAGCGCCCAGTGCCACAGCATCACCAGCAGCGCCGACAGCGCGAGGGCCACACCCACGCGCCAAAGCGCCGAGCGCAAGAGCAGCGGCGTGCGGGGCAGCGGATCAGGGGCAGCCATGGGCGTGGGGCGAGAAAGCAGATGAAGGGCGGGCCAATCGACTTGCATAGGCGCCCGCGGCCGGGCATCATAACGCAAGTGAGTTGCGATAATGATGTTGCGCCTCACCCATGACAGCATGACCACCGATACCCCTCCCGAGCTCTTGCCCGAACGGGCCTTGCGCCTGCGCATGGCGGGTTTGCGCCGCACCCGCGCATTGCAGGCAGTGCTGGCGCTGTTCGATGGTGCGCCGGGCTGGTCGCCAACGCACGCGCAGTTGGCAGAGCGGCTGCAAGCCTTGGGTGAACCGGTCAACGCCGTCACGCTGTACCGCCTGCTCGAGCGGTTGGTCGGCGCGGGTCTGCTGGCGCGCCGCACGTCGGGGGCTGAGCGCGTCTGGCGTTTTTGCATGCCAGCGCTGGCTGAGGCGCAGTCTCCCCACGGGCCGCTGTTCGAGTGCGACGCCTGCCAACGCCAGATTCCGCTGCCCGAGGATGACCCCGCGGCGCGCGCCGTGGCAGAGGCGTTGCGCCAGACGCTGGCGCGTCAGGGCCATCAGGCCGCGCGGGTTGATCTGGCCGTGCACGGGACTTGCGCTGACTGCCGCGAGGCTGATGCTTGAGCTCAGCGCTGAATCGTGTGGACTATCAAAATAAGAGCTGGTGTCGCACAACGGGTCAAGCGCGCGGAAGATTTGACCTGAGACTGTGACTCGCTTGAAGCTCGCGCGATGAACACCCGCCAACCGGCAGGTGCGCGACTGGGCGCGGACGGCTTAGTTGAGGGCCGTTTGAACGAAACCCCGGGTTAACGCCGCGGCGGTTTCTGGTGCGCACGAGCGATCTCGTCGCAGCTAGGGAAAAACCTGAACAAATCGCGCGAAAACTGTCGTCATTAAGACAATTTCACGTCAATGCGTCATCGTAACATTTGCTCACTTGTCGGCGGTACTAGGTAGGTTATTGCCGGCGGGGCCACGACGCCAGGCTGGAGTTCCCCGGTCTGGCGGCAACCAACGACCATGACCCAGAGGTGATCCGCGTGCCAGCCCGATATTCGACCATTCCGTTCCGTCAGGACGCCCGGCGGCCCGGACGCCGTACTTTCGTGCTGGGCAGCATGGCATTGATCGCCTCGCCATTGGCGGTGCGGGCCCAGTCGTCTGAGCCGATTCGAATCGGGCAATCGACTGCGCTGAGCGGCGCACTGGGCGACTTGGGGCGCGCTACCCGCGATGGCGCTCAGGCTGCCTTCGAGGCCGTCAACGCCGCGGGTGGGATTCATGGGCGCCGTGTAGAACCAGTGGTAATGGACGACGGCTACGATGCCGGCAAGGCCGTGGCAAACATCGACACGCTGCTGGCCGACCGCAGCATCTTCCTGCTCAGCACCTGCTTCGGCACACCGGCCATCGAGGCCATGCTCCCCAAGGTGTTGAGCAGCGGCATTCCATTCTTCGCGCCCTACACCGGAGCCACCAGTGCGCGGGCGAAGGCGCGCAACGTGATCAACGTGCGCGCCAGCTACCCTGAGGAAGCCGAGCAGGTGGTGCGCCACCTGAGCACGATTGGCCTCAAGCGGGTGGCCATCGCCTGGCAGAACAACGCCTTTGGCAAGGAAGTAGAAGGCGGCGCCGCGCGCGCCATTCAGAAGCACGGTCTGACGCAGGTGGCGTCGGTCAGTGTGGAGGGCGACAGTAGCAACGTGGCGGAGGCGGTGGCCAAGCTGGTGGCCGCCGAGCCCCAGGCGGTGGTGCTGGGCCTGGCGGGCAAACCTGCGCTGGATACCGTAAAGGGATTGCGCGCACAGCGGCGCGGGCTGAGCCTGTACGGCCTGTCGGTGCTGGGCGCGGCGACCACGCTGAAGGCCATGGGCGCCGATGGCGTGGGTGTGACGATCTCCCAGGTCGTGCCGTCGCCCGTCAGCCAGTCGGTTCCGCTCAGCCGCGACTTTCAGCGCGACTGGAAGGCTGCTCGCATAGCCGAAGAACCATCGTACGTGGCCATGGAGGGTTACCTCAACGCCCGCCTGCTGGCTGAAATGCTCCGCCGCGCAGGGCCGGCGGCGACCCGGCAGACCTTTCTGGATACCGTGTGGGGCACGCGCCAGCTTGATCTGGGCGGATTCCCGGTCGGCTTCAGCGAGCCCGGACGGAGCGCCTCGACCCTGGTCGAGCTGACCATGATCGGGCGCGACGGTCGCTTTCTGCGTTGATGCGGCGCGCTCAGCGCTTCAGCGGGTGGGTTTCACCCAGCGAGCGGCGCCGCAGCGTCGGAAGATCGAGGATGCGCAAACCGCCGTACTCGATGCGAAGCACCCCTTCGGCGGACAGCTCCTGCAGCGCCTCGTTCACGCGCTGGCGTGACAGGCCAACCAGATAGGCCAGCTCCTGCTGCGTGATGCGCAGCACCTCGCCCACGCCGGGAAACAGCACCGGGTTGACCATGGACGCCAGATTGCGCGCGACCCGTGCCTCAGGACTCGGGGTGCGGTCGGCTTCGATGGTGCCGATGAACTGCGCGAGGCGCTCGTTGAACTGGTTCATCAGGAAGCGGTTGAAGCCGATCGAGTGGTCGACCAGCCAGTGGAAGGTGTCCACCGGCAAGCCCGCCACCAGGCTGTTGCGCAGGGCCTGGATGTTGTAGCGGTAGGGCTCCCGCTTGAGCACCGTGCCTTCGCCAAACCAGCCGCCGCGCGTGAGCCCGGAATAGGTGATGGTGTGGCCCTGCGCGGTGTCGGTGCTCATCTTGAGCAGGCCATCGACCACACCGAACCAGTAGGTGGCGGGCCCACCGATGCGGCACACCACATCTCCTGGCGCGGCATCGGAGATGCGCAACTCGTACACCGCCCGCTCACGGTCAGCGGCCGACACCTGTGCCAGCCAGGGAATACCCGCCAACTCTTCTTCCGTGGGCCGGCGGCGGCGTTGGTGGAGGCTCAGTTCGGTCATGGCGGAGTCGGGTGCTGCGGACTTAAATGCGCCGGGTCCGCGCGATGGCGGCCTGCACTCGCCGCAGGCTTTCAGCGTCGAACTCCTCCGGATCGTACAGCGCGTGCAGATCGGCGGGCCGCGTCACGTCGCCCAGGGCGGCCTGGCGTGTCATCGTGCCCCATTGATGCTGAGCACCGCGGGCCCAGTGCCACAGACCCTGAATGCGCCAGACAACCACCAACTGCCGGTAGCCGAGGTTCTCAAGCCAGCTATAGGCGGCCAGCAGGAGGATCTGCCGCGGGCGCGGGTAGAGCGCCGTGGCGGTGGTTTCCAGCAGCAGTGCCAGCGCCGTGATCATGGCACCAGCGCTCATGGCAAAGAACACGGTGGCAAAAAAAGCCGGCCAGTGCACCCAGCCGAGCACGGCGCCGATCAGCAGCAGCCCCGATCCGCCCAGCTCGATGACCGGCCCCACCAACTCGAACGCCACGTAGTGTGGCAGTGCGGCCCACCCCACCGCGCCAGAGCGCGGGGCCAGCACCAAAGAACGGTGCAGCGCCAGGCTTTCGGCCAGGCCGCGCTGCCAGCGCGTGCGCTGACTGCGCAGCACCGACAGGATCTCGGGCGCCTCGGTCCAACACAAGGGCTCGGGCACGCTGGCGATGCGGTAGGGCGTGCGGCCACGGCGAAAGTCGTGGTGAAGCCGCACGATGAGTTCCATGTCCTCGCCGATAGTGCGCGTTCGGTAGCCGCCGGCACGCACCACTACCTCCTTGTTGAACACCCCAAACGCGCCGGAAACGATGAGGATGGCGTTGAGTGGGGACCAGCCCATGCGCGCTAGCAAAAAGCCCCGCAGGTACTCCAACACCTGCATGCGTGCGAAGAAGCTGGTGCCGATGTCCACCGCCTCCAGTTGGCCGCCGCTGATGCGGCAACCGTTGGCGATGCCAATCGACGCGCCCGCAACGATGGTGCGTGAGTCTTCCAGGAACGGCTTAACGGCGCGCGTCAGTGCGTCGCGCCGCAGGATCGAGTCGCCATCGACCGCGCAGACGAGAGGGTAATTTGCGCAATTGATACCCGCGTTCAGCGCATCCGCCTTGCCGCCGTTGCGCTTGTCTATCACTCGCAGGTTGGGGTATCGGCGCGAGCGGTACACGGCGTGAATGGTGGCGCATGGGATGCGCAGGTGGTTGACCTCGGGGAATGGAACGAGGTCGAAATGTTCAATGAGTTCGGGTAGCGTGCCATCGGTCGAACCATCGTTGATCACCAGGATCTCGTAGCGTGGATACTCCAGCAACAGAAGCGAGCGGACGGAGGCCGCGATGCCGGCCACCTCGTTGAAGGCGGGCACCAGCAGGCTCACCGGCAGGTTGAACTCGCCGTGCGCTTGCGGCAGAAGGTTCCACTCGAGCGTGTCGCGATGACGCCGCACCGCGCGCCAGGCGAAGGCCGCCAGTGTCAGGTTGGCCAACAACAGGGCCATCACGTAGGCGATGAACAGCCACTGCACCACGTTGAAGAGGTGGTGCCATGCCGGGTGGGTCGCCCATTCCCACATGCTCATGTCGTCCGGAAGCGTCGCAGCGCGTCGCGTTCGGCCAGCGCCTGATTGATGATCGCGGTGGCTTGCGTGTTCACCAGGGCGGACAGAAGCAAGCGGAGGTGGCTGCGGGCCAGATTGGGCAAGCGCGTCAGGGCGACCGCCGCCTGGTAGCGCACAGCCCACGACTCATCGGACAGCATGAGTGCAAGGCGCAGCGCATCGTCGCGCGTGCCGATGCGCGCCAGCGCTATCGCAACGTGCGTGCGAACTTCCGCGTTCGGGTGCCCGATCAGGCCCCGTACCGCGCGCACCAGTTGGGGCGACCGGGTCGCCTTGAGTGCGGCCACCAGCACTTCGGCCGGCTGGATCAGCAAGAGAAAGCGCTCCAGGGTGGGTTTGTCCCCTTCAATCCGTGCGGTTTGCAGAAGTTGAAGCAGGCGCACTGAACCCTTGCTACGGTGGTCCTGCAAGGCCTTGCGAAACAGTGGATGAACCACTTCAGATGGCAGTTCGGCCAGCACCGCGGCCACCCGGATCAGCGGCCAGTCCTCACGCATCGCGATATCGGGCAAGCAGTGCCGCAGGTGTGCTGCGGCGTCGATCAACAGCAGGCTGCGCATGGCGAGCACGGACAGCACCGGGTCCGGGTCGCGCACCATCCGCGCCAGCGGCGCGATGCCTGCGTGGGAACGCATGAGGCCCAGCACCGCCACACCCAGCATGCGACGACGCAGGGCGCGGGATGAAAGCCAGCGCAGGGCCGCGTGCTCGAACCCGAGGTCGTGAGCGAACGCCGCCAGCCGTGCTTGCGCGGTACCACGGATCAGCTCCGCGAGCTGGAGCCAAAGCTGCACCACGACCACAGAGCGCTGCGCCTTGCCCCGGGGTAACTCGGACCGCTCGCCCTCGATGGCGTGCAGGAAGATCGGTCGCCACTGGGCATGGATTTCCGCGACGCGCAACATCTGGCGGCGTTTCCGGATCTGGACCAGCCCGCACAGCAGCAGCAGTACCAAGCTTGCCAGCGTGGTCACGATCGCGATCGTGAAGACCAACGATGTGCTGTCAGAAGGTATATCTAAGCCCCACATGCGCGCCACGGCGAAGGTAGCCGGGTTGGTATTGGAGCCAGCCGAGCGTCCAGGTGGCAGCCCACGCATCGGTCAGCCGATGGTGGCCGGAGAGAGAAGCGGACCGAACCTGGGTGCGCGACAGCCGCGCGCCTTCCGCTTCAATCTCATGTCCATGGCTCAGGGAAATGCCGATGCGGTCGTGGTCGCTCAGATGGTAGGTCCACATGAGTTTGTGTGACACCGCGTTGGCTCCGCGCGCGCTACCCAGATAGACCGTGTAGCCCCATTGGTGCGATCCCCAATACCTGTCGGCGCTCAGTTGCCAAAGGCGAGCGGTGGCAGTGTCGTACCGGGAAAGTCGCCAGCCGACACCGAGATCCCAACCGCTGCCAGGTTGGACCTGCCATTGCACGCCGAGCCGCTGCTTCGGCGCGATATGGTGGGTCGAACTGCCGCCTAGCTCCAGTTGCAAGGTGCTGCCGGGACCCCAAGGGAGAGTAGTACCAGCGTAGAAGTAACGGTCAAGTGTTCCCAATTGCTGGGTCCGGATGACGCCTCCAAAGACGTTGGTGCGAGGGCGCCACTGGTGCACAACGTGTAGCACCTGTTCGCGCCGGTCTCCACGGGCGCCCGACAGTCGAGCGAACTCGGTGTCCACCGAGACCGTCGTGGCCGGACGCATTGAGGTGGGTGGCGCAGCCGCCCAGGCGGCGTCTGGAAAGCGCTGGTGCGCCAGCTCTTTCAATTTGCGCGCCTGCTCAGGCTGGCCAGACGCCGAAAGGGCCTGAATCTCGCTCTGCCACACGTCCTGATAGTCGGGCGCCAGCGCTCGGGCGCGCCGAAGCAGTGGCAGCGCCCGATCCGGGTGCCCCCGGCCTTTCCAGATCTGCGCCAGCCCGAGCAGATGGTCGGCATCGTCGGGCGTCGCTCTCAGCAGCCGCTCGTACAGAGCCTGAGCCTCGTCCCAGCGCTCCTGCCAGGCGAGGGCGCGTGCCAGATCGGCCAAGGCCGCTGGATCGTCGGCCTGTCGCGCGAGCCGGGCGCGCGCCTGAAACTCCAGCTCCGTTGCAGTGCCCTCGGTCGATGGCGCCGCATAGCCATGGCTACCCAGCGCGAGCAGGCTGAAGGTCAAGACGGAAGTGGCCAGCGCTTTCATCGTCCGCGACGCAGTAGAAGCCGCACCCGTGCTTTCAGCACCTCAATCTGAAATGGCTTGACCACGAAGTCATCGGCGCCTTCGTCAAGCGCGCGGGCGATGTCGCGTTCAGAATTCTGGGACGAAATCATGAGGATCGGCAGGTGACGCCAAGCGGGCTGCACCCGGATCGCCTGGATCAACTCATAGCCATCGTGGTAAGGCAAGTCGATGTCGATCACAGCCAAGCGCGGTGGCACCTGGGTCTCGATCGCGCGGCGTGCGGCCCGACCGTCCGACACATGCGCTACCCGGTAGCCGTCGCGCTCCAGCACGAATTTCAGCAGATCCGCGGCCAAGGAGTCGTCTTCGACGATCAGAATGTCCGGAGCCACCAAATCAGTCATTGATTTTCAAAAAGAGAAGTACTGAAAATGAATTAATAAAAATTATGACATGGGCAGTAGCAATAGGGGGGGTTTGCGCTGAGTTCACTTTGGTGTCACGTCCAGACCATGAATGGCGATGCCCCGAAACCCCTCCCATGCCGCCCATGTGGGCAGCAGATGCTCGACACTTTGCTGCAGTTGAGCCGGTTTCCGTTCGAAAGTCACATGCGTTCCAGAGAAATTTCGGCTGTTCCGGTATTGCCACGCAGACCCCTTTAAGCCTTCCACAGGTCGGTTGAACAGGATCAGCGCAGTGTGTTGTCCCAAGGCCAATGCCCACAGCTCACCCTGGCCTTGACCGCGGGCAAACGCCCGTCGGGTTTCGTCGGGGATGGGGCCTAACTCCAACGCCATGGTCACCGGCCGGCGGTAACGCGTTCCCCAGTCCAGAAACGGGGCGGCACCCTTTATCAGGGCAGCCTCGTTGGTTCGATAGTTCATGACAGTGAGGCTGACGCCGGATGAAACCAAGGCGTCGAGCCAGCCAGGCCCCCAATGTCTGTCTGTCCCCCACCAGACGGGCACCACCATGTCCAAAGGGATCGCCGCGCCCAACTCCTCACGGGCAGCCTGAACGGTTCCCAGGTAAGCGTCGCGCCAGGCACGGGGATTCAGTCGGTAGCCTGGCAGAAGGTAAGGCTCGATGTCCAACTGCACGCCCGCGAGCCGGGCACTCGCGGCCGCTGTCTGGTTGTAGTCGCGGTACGCCGCCAAGCGTGCGCGCAATGCCACATGGCTGGATGGCAGGACATCACGCGGGTCGCCTGCCACTGCCCAGACTGCTACGTTCCGTCGTGTGGCCTCGATCAGGAAGCGCTGTAGTACATCTGCGTTGGCCACCCGTTCCTGCTGAACTGGCACCGTGATCATCACCGTGTTGAGGCGATGGGCCGTGACCCACGTCCAAATTTGGTCTGGCGAGCTTTGCCACAGTGCCGGTGACCACATCCACGCAGCCCGTTGCTGGCGACCGGCGTGCAGTGCCAGTGAGCGCACCTCCAGTTCCGCTTCGACGTTGGGGCAGGCGATGGAAACGGCGGTCCATTCCGCCTGGGGCGCCAGGGGCGTAAGTTCGTGCACGCGCCAATCCTTGTTCGCGGACAGCGTTCCCAGCGCGAGGGGTGATTCGCGCGCCAGCCGGTCAGGATCGGACATGCCTATCTGAAACTGACCACGTCCGCGAGCCACGACCTGCAAGACGGGCTGACCGCCTGGAGACGACGCAGGCGGCAGTCGGGCGAAAAAACCCGCCGGTGCCTGACCGGCAGCACACACCAGCCGGCCATCTGATTGGACGCGCGCACGCTCTTCGCGGCCGAAGGCTTGCCATGCCGGTACAGGCCCTGTTGATGGTGCTGAACTGCTGTCGGCTGGTTCAGGGGGCTCGTCGCCGCTGGTGAAAACCTCGCTGACGTCAAATGCTGCGCCTCTGGCGGTGCCCTGCAGGGTCAGTGTGTGAGCCGTGAGCAGGGGGTCGTCCGACGCGAGCAGGGTGCTCCACTGTACGGCGCTGGCATCCACAGGCAGTTGGAGGCTGGCGCAGGCGGTTTCACCAGGTTGTTGTGCACCATCGTGCAGGTTCAATGCCCAGTTTTGCATAGGCGATTCCGCCAGCAGTTGCGTCCGCCTGTTGGGCTCATCGGTGGCACCCTTCAGCGGGCAGACGGAAAGCACGGCGCTCCGAACCCCGAAGGGGACGACCAAGGCCAACATGACAGGAAGAGCGTGCAGGCGCAGCTGACGGAGCATGGAGGGTGGGCACCTGAATCTTGGCGTGCGGTGCATCGGGTGCACTGCATTTCAGCGTCAAAAGTTGCCGCATTCTAGGGGGGCGAACGCACAGGAATGTTCCATCTGAAACGCCGGACAGGGCGGACAGTGCGAGGGAAAACCCCCGTCAAACGGACCGCAAATTGTCGTTGAAATGACAACCTGACGTCAAAGTAGAGTCGTAACATCCGGTTCAATTCGTAGGTGCGGCTGTGCCAGCACCTCGCCACAGGAGACACATCGCCCATGGCGACCACCTTTCCCCGCCTGCTGCAAAAGCACGCCAGCGAACGGCCGAACGACCCGGCGCTGCGCGAAAAGGAATACGGCATCTGGCAGACCTGGAGCTGGCAGCGCGCGCTCGACGAAGTGCGCTGGATGGCTGGCGGCCTGCGCGCGCTGGGCTTCGCCGCCGGTGACAATCTGGCCATCGTGGGCGACAACCGTCCGCACCTGTATTTGATGTTCCCGGCCGTGCAGGCACTGCGCGGCGTGCCGGTGCCGATGTACCAGGACGCGGTCGCGACCGAGATGGCTTTCGTGCTGCAGGACGCGGAAGTGCACTTCGTGTTCGCCGAAAACCAGGAACAGGTCGACAAGATGCTGGAGCTGCGCGCCGAGGCGCCCGGCCTCACGCACATCGTCTATGACGACCCGCGCGGCCTGCGCAACTACACGCAGCCCGGCCTGATCAGCGTGCAGGAGCTGATGGACCTGGGCCAGGCGCACGAGAAGCAGCACCCGCAGTTCTTCGTCGAGGCGCTGGCCGCGGGCGAGCCGGACGACGTGTCCGTCATCCTCTACACCTCGGGCACCACTGGGCGCCCCAAGGGTGTCTGCCAGACGCACCGCAGCTTCATCGGCTCGGCCGAAGGCGGCGTGCAGACCGACGGGCTGAACAGCCGCGACGACGTGCTCTCCTACCTGCCGCCAGCCTGGGTGGGCGACCATCTGTTTTCGCTGGCGCAGTGGCTGGTGGCGGGCTTCACCATCAACTGCCCGGAGTCGAGCGAGACGATCAACATCGACATGCGCGAAATCGGGCCAACGTACTACTTCGCCCCGCCGCGCGTGTTTGAAGGCATGCTGACCTCGGTGTCGATCCGCATGGAAGACGCCGCCAAGAGCAAGCAGTGGCTGCACCGCAAGTTCATGGATGTGGCGCGCCGCGTGGGCTCCGACATCCTGGACGGCAAGTCGGTGGGCATTGGCGACCGGCTGATGTATGGCCTGGGCAACGTGCTGATCTACGGCCCGCTGAAGAACGCCATGGGCTTGTCGCGCATCCGCGTGGCCTACACGGCAGGCGCGGCCATCGGGCCGGATTTGTTCCGCTTCTTCCGCTCAATCGGCGTGAACCTGAAGCAGCTGTATGGCCAGACCGAAACCTGCGCCTACGTCTGCATCCAGCAGAACGGCCACGTCAAGCTCAACAGCGTTGGCCAGGCCGCGCCCGGCATCGAACTGAAGATCGCCGACAACGGCGAAGTTCTGGTCAAGGGCGTGTCGGTGCTCAAGGAGTACTACAAGCGCCCCGACGCCACGGCCGAGGTGATCGACGAGAACGGCTATTTCAAGACCGGTGACGCCGGCGTTCTGGACGCCGATGGCCACCTGCGCATCATCGACCGCGCCAAGGACGTGGGCAAGCTGGCCGGCGGCGCCATGTTCGCGCCCAACTACATCGAGAACAAGCTCAAGTTCTTCCCGCAGATCAAGGAAGCGGTGTGCTTCGGGCACGGCAAGGACAACGTCTGCGCCTTCCTCAACATCGATTTTGAAGCCGTCGGCAACTGGGCGGAACGCCAGGGCCTGCCCTACGCCGGTTACGTCGATCTGGCCGCCAAGCCCGAAGTGCTGAAGATGATGACCGAATGCGTCGAGCAGGTGAACGCCGACCTGGCCAGCGAAGACGGCATGGCCGACACGCAGATCAAGCGCTTTTTGGTGCTGCACAAGGAGCTGGACCCGGACGACGATGAACTGACCCGCACGCGCAAGGTGCGCCGCGGCTTCGTGGCCGAGAAATACGGCGTGCTGGTCGATGCGCTGTACGGCGGGCGGCCTGAGCAGTTCATCGAAACCGCGGTCAAGTTCGAAGACGGGCGCACCGGCAAGGTGAGCGCCACGCTGAAGATGCTGGACGCCAAGACCTACCCGGCGGTGAGGAGCGCGGCATGAATACGGTTGCTCCTGAAATGGTAGCTGATAGCGCTGATGGTTCTAGCGCCGAAGCCGAATCTGGCATCAAGAAAATCGGCGACGTGATTCTGGACATCCAGAACATCAGCCTGCGCTTCGGCGGCGTGAAGGCGCTGACCGACATCAGCTTCAACGTGCGCGAGCACGAGATCCGCGCCATCATCGGCCCCAACGGCGCGGGCAAGTCGTCGATGCTCAACTGCATCAACGGCGTGTATGTGCCCAGCGAAGGCAGCATCACGTTCCGCGGCCAAACCTTCAGCCACATGAACAGCCGCCAGGTGGCCGAAATGGGCGTGGCGCGCACCTTCCAGAACCTGGCCTTGTTCAAGGGCATGAGCGTGCTGGACAACATCATGTCCGGGCGCAACCTGAAGATCAAAAGCAACCTGCTGCTGCAGGCGCTGCGCATCGGCCCGGCCGAGCGCGAAGAGATCCGCCACCGCGAGTTTGTCGAACGCATCATCGACTTTCTCGAAATCCAGGCGCACCGCAAGACGCCCGTGGGCCAGCTGCCCTACGGCCTGCAAAAGCGCGTTGACCTGGGCCGCGCGCTGGCGATGGAGCCGCAGGTGCTGCTGCTCGACGAGCCGATGGCCGGCATGAACGTCGAGGAAAAGCAGGACATGAGCCGCTTCATCCTCGACGTGAACGACGAATTCGGCACCACCATCGTGCTGATCGAGCACGACATGGGCGTGGTCATGGACATCAGCGACCGCGTCGTGGTGCTGGACTACGGCAAGAAGATCGGTGACGGCACGCCGCACGAGGTGCGCAACAACGAAGACGTGATCCGGGCGTACCTGGGCACGGAGCACTGATGAACACCCCCCTGTGGCGCTGCGCGCCTTCTCCCCTCTCTCTGCGCGCTGCGCGCTTCGGGAGGGGGGACAACGCCGGTGTGCGGCGCAGGTCCGCACACGGCGTTCGCTGGGGTGGCCGGCTGGCGCGGCCACGGGTTGCGGGACATGCAGACGTGTGGGGGCTTTCACGGCGCTTCGCGCGCGCCTGGAACAACAAGAGCAGGTGATCTGAATGGGATTTTTTCTGGAAACCCTGCTGGGTGGGCTGATGACCGGGATGCTCTACGCGCTGGTGGCGCTGGGCTTCGTGCTGATCTTCAAGGCCTCGGGGGTGTTCAACTTTGCGCAGGGTGCGATGGTGCTGTTCGCGGCGCTGGCGATGGCGCGCTTTTCGGAATGGATTCCGGGCTGGCTGAATATGGAGCCCGGCGCGGTGACGGTGGCGCTGGCCATCGCCGTCAGCATCGCCATCATGGTCGGCGTGGCTTGGTTGATCGAGCGGCTGGCGTTGCGCCATCTGGTGAATCAGGAGCCGATCACGCTGCTGATGGCCACGCTGGGCATCGCGTATTTGCTGGACGGCTTTGGTCCGCTGGTGTTCGGCAGCGCGGTCTACAAGATCGACGTGGGCATGCCCAAGGACCCGATCTTCATCCTGAACAACCTGTTCGACGGCGGTGTGCTGGTCAGCCAGGAAGACCTGTACGCGGCCGGCATTGCGGCGGCGCTGGTCGCCGCGCTGACGGCGTTCTTCCAGTTCACCCGCACCGGCCGCGCGCTGCGCGCGGTGGCCGACGACCACCAGGCGGCGCAGTCGATCGGCATTCCGCTGTCGCGCATGTGGGTCATCGTGTGGTCGGTGGCCGGTGTGGTGGCGCTGGTGGTCGGCATCATCTGGGGCAGCAAGCTCGGCGTGCAGTTCTCGCTGTCGCTGGTCGCGCTCAAGGCGCTGCCGGTGGTGATTTTGGGCGGGCTGACATCGCTGCCCGGCGCCATCATCGGCGGCCTGATCATCGGCGTGGGCGAGAAGCTGTCCGAGGTCTACCTTGGCCCCTTGGTCGGTGGCGGCATCGAGACCTGGTTCGCCTACGGCCTGGCGCTGTGTCTGCTGCTGGTGCGTCCGCAGGGTTTGTTCGGTGAAAAGATCATCGACCGCGTTTGAGCTATTGATTTCATAGCTGCCTGCGATTGCCCAGCACCGACCAACCCTTGATTTTTAGCTGAAACGACATGTTCTACCGCGAAAACGGCCAGTTCAAGACGAGCTACCGCGCCGACCAGCAGATCTTCGCCATCGCGCAGGACCGGGTGGCCGTGCTGCTGATCATCGCGGCGGCGTTTCTGGTTGTGCCGCTGTTCGCCAGCGACTACACCTACCAGGCGGTGCTGATCCCGTTTCTGATCATGTCGCTGGGCGCGCTGGGGCTGAACATCCTGGTCGGCTACTGCGGCCAGATCTCGCTGGGCACGGGCGCCTTCATGGCCGTGGGCGCCTACGCCGCCTACAACCTGCAGGTGCGCTTTGAAGGCATGCCGCTGCTGGTGTCGCTGCTGGGCGGCGGTCTGGTGGCCATGGTGTTCGGCATGGTGTTCGGGCTGCCCAGCCTGCGCATCCGCGGCTTGTACCTGGCGGTGGCCACGCTGGCGGCGCAGTTCTTCATGGACTGGCTGACCAGCCGTGCCAAGTGGGTCACCAACGACTCGTCGTCCGGTTCGGTCAGCGCCGGCCCCCTGTCGATCGCCGGGTGGCAGATCGACACGCCGATGGAAAAGTACCTGCTGTGCCTGTCGATCCTGTGCGTGATCGGCCTGGGTGCGAAAAACCTGGTGCGCAGCGCCATCGGCCGCGAATGGATGGCCATCCGCGACATGGACGTGGCGGCCGCGGTCATCGGCATCCGCCCGATGTACGCCAAGCTCAGCGCCTTCGGGGTCAGCAGCTTCATCGTCGGCGTCGCTGGCGCGCTGTGGGCCTTCGTGCACCTGGGCGCGTGGGAGCCGGCGGCGTTCAGCATCGACCGCTCGTTCCAGCTGCTGTTCATGATCATCATCGGCGGCCTGGGCTCCATCGTCGGCAGCATCTTTGGTGCCGCCTTCTTCGTGCTGCTGCCACTGCTGCTGAACTACGTGCCGCACTGGCTGGGCCTGCCGCTGTCCACGGCGACGGCCACCTACCTGGAACACATGATCTTCGGTGCGCTGATCGTGTTCTTCCTGATCGTCGAGCCGCATGGCCTGGCGCGGCTGTGGTCCACCGCGCGCCAGAAGCTGCGCATGTGGCCTTTCCCGCACTGAACACCGCACTAACCCTGACGCCCGCGCCCTCGCTCGTCACGTTGAATCCTTTCCTTCCCTGTCATTCACCACCCGTCGAAACCCAAGGAGACAAACCATGAAACTCAAGTGCATTGCCCTGGCTACCGCGGCCTTCGCGGGTGCGTTCGCGCCGATGGCGCAGGCGCAGGAACAGTTTGTGCCGCTGCTGGTGTACCGCACCGGTCAATTTGCCCCGCTGGGCATCCCATGGGCCGACGGCAAGCAGGACTACCTGAAGCTGGTCAACGCCAAGGGCGGCGTCAACGGCGTGAAGATTTCGTACGAAGAATGCGAGACGGCGTACGACACCGCCAAGGGTGTCGAATGCTACGAGCGCTTGAAGGGCAAGGGCGGCGGTGCTGCCGGCTTTGACCCGCAATCGACCGGCATCACCTTCGCCGTGACCGACAAGGCGCCTGGCGACAAGATGCCGCTGGTGACCATGGGCTACGGCCTGTCGCAGTCGGCCGATGGCCGCGTGTTCGAGTGGAACTTCCCCATGCTGGGCAACTACTGGACCGCCGCCGATTCGATGATTCAGGACATCCTGAAGAAGGAAAAAGGCAACCTCAAGGGAAAGAAAATCGCGCTGGTCTACCACGACTCGCCCTACGGCAAGGAGCCCATCCCGCTGCTGGAAAAGCGCGCCGCCAAAGACGGTTTTGAGCTGATCAAGCTGCCCGTGACCGCGCCCGGCGTGGAACAAAAGTCCACCTGGCTGCAGATTCGCCAGAACCGCCCCGACTACGTGCTGCTGTGGTCGGCCGGCGTGATGACGCCCGCCGCCGTGCGCGAGGCGCAGGCCACCAACTACCCGCGCGAGAAGATCTACGCCGTGTGGTGGGCCGGCTCCGACCACGACGTCAAGGACATTGGCGCGGGTGCCAAGGGCTACAACACCGTCACCATCCACAACTCCGCCGACCGCGACAAGGTGCACGACGAAGTCAAGGCCCAGGTCTACGACAAGGGCCAGGGCACGGCCAAGGACGCCAAGGAGCTGGGCCAGATCGCGCACACGCGCGGCATGATGATCTCGATGCTGCAGGTCGAAGCCATCCGCACCGCGCAGGAGAAGTACGGCAAGGGCAAGGTCATGACGCCCGAGCAGGTGCGCTGGGGCCTGGAGAACCTGAACCTGACGCAGGAGCGCCTGAACGAGCTGGGCTTCGGCAAGATCATCCGCCCCATCAAGACCAGCTGCGACAACCACCTGGGCACCGATTGGGCGCGCATCGCGCAGTGGGACGGCAGCAAGTTCAAGGTGGTCTCCGACTGGTACCAGGCCGACAAGTCCATGGTCGACCCGCTGGTCAAGGAGTACGGTGACAAGTACGCCAAAGAGAAGAACGTGAAGGTGCGCACCTGCAACTGATGCAGGTGACCGGCGCGGGTGGCCTAGTGGTCCCCGCGCCGCACGACGTGGCGTCGCATTGGCGCCACGTCGCCCCCGCGCCAGATTCGAGATTTACGCCCGGCCCCACGGAGCCCGCATGACGACCGACGAACCCGCCCTCGCTGCCCCTTCAACGCCCGCCGCCGGTGCGCCGCTGCTCGTGGTCAACGGCATCGAGGTGATCTACAACCACGTCATCCTGGTGCTCAAGGGCGTCTCGCTTAGCGTGCCCGAAGGCGGCATCGTCGCCATCCTGGGCGGCAACGGCGCCGGCAAGACGACCACGCTGCGCGCGGTGTCTAACCTGCTCAAGGGCGAGCGCGGCGAAGTCACCAAAGGCACCATCGAGTACAAGGGCGAGCGCATCGAAAACCTGAGTCCCGCCGACCTGGTCAAACGCGGCGTGGTGCAGGTGATGGAGGGGCGCCACTGCTTTGCGCACCTGACCATCGAGGAAAACCTGATGACCGGCGCCTACACGCGCAGCGACCGCGGCGAGATCGCGGCGAACCTGGAAAAGGTCTACAACTATTTCCCCCGCCTGAAGACGCGCCGCACCAGCCAGGCGGCCTACACCTCGGGCGGCGAGCAGCAGATGTGCGCCATTGGCCGGGCGATCATGACCAACCCGAACATGGTGCTGCTGGACGAGCCCTCGATGGGCCTGGCGCCGCAGATCGTGGAAGAGGTGTTCAACATCGTCAAGGACCTGAACCAAAAGGAAAAGGTCACCTTCCTGCTGGCCGAGCAGAACACCAACATGGCGCTGAAGTACGCCGACTATGGCTACATCATGGAAAGCGGCCGCATCGTGATGGACGGGCGCGCCAGCGATCTGGCCAGCAACGAGGATGTCAAGGAGTTCTATCTGGGCGTAGGCGGCGGCGAGCGCAAGAGCTTCAAGGACGTCAAGAGCTACAAGCGCCGCAAGCGCTGGTTGGCGTGATTCGGTCCACCTCCCTGAGGCGCCTGCGGCGCCTTCCCTCCTCTCTCTTCGCGCTGCGCGCTTCGGGAGGAGGGACAGCGCCAGTGCGCGGCGCAGGTCCGCGCACGGCGTTTGCTGGCGGGGTGGGTGCGTCGGGCGGTAGCCTGATTTGAAGTCTTTTATTGTTCTGGCCCTAGTGCAATAAGCGCGGACAGCTATCAAATCAAGAGTAATCGACAAGGTGCATGTGTCATGAGTGCAGAGTTTTTTGACGCCCTTGAAACGCGCGCGCCCGCCGAACGCGACGCTGCGCTGCTGGCGGCGCTGCCCGCCCACATTGCGCGCGCCCAGCAGCACAGCCCGGCGTTCGCGCAGATCCTGCAGGGCGTGGATGCGGGCGCCGTGACCACGGGCGCCGCGCTGGCGCGGCTGCCGGTCACGCGCAAGAGCGAATTGCTGGCGCGCCAGCAGGCCAGCCGCGCCGCGGGCAAAGATGCGTTCGGCGGCTTCGCCACGACCACCTACGGCGCGCTGATGCAGCGCGTGTTCGCCAGCCCCGGCCCGATCTACGAACCCGAAGGCGTCGCCGCCGACTACTGGCGCACCGGGCGCGCGCTGTTTGCGGCCGGCTTTCGCGCGGGCGAGCTGGCGCACAACGCCTTCAGCTACCACATGACGCCCGGCGCCTTCATCATGGAAAGCGGCGCGCGCGCCGTCGGCTGCACCGTGTTCCCGGCCGGCACCGGCCAGACCGAACAGCAGTTGCAGGCCATCGCCGAACTGCGTCCCGCGGGCTACATGGGCACGCCCAGCTTCCTGCGCATCCTGCTGGAAAAAGCCGCTGAGGCCGGCGCCGATGTGCGCAGCCTGAGCAAGGCCATGGTGAGTGGTGAAGCCTGCCCGCCCTCGCTGCGCGACTGGTTCGCCGAGCGCGGCGTGGCCGCCTTCCAGAGCTACGCCACCGCCGACGTCGGCCTGATCGCCTACGAAACCGCTGCGCGCGAAGGCCTGGTGCTGGACGAAGGCGTGCTGGTCGAGATCGTGCGCCCCGGTACCGGCGACGTGCTGCCCGAGGGCGAGGTAGGCGAGGTGGTCGTCACCGTGTTCAACCCCGACTACCCGCTGATCCGCTTCGGCACCGGCGACCTGTCGGCCATTCTGCCGGGCGCCTGCCCCACGGGCCGCACCAATACCCGCATCAAGGGTTGGATGGGACGTGCCGACCAGACCACCAAGATCCGGGGCATGTTCGTGCACCCGGGCCAAGTGGCCGAAATCGTCAAGCGCTTCCCGGAGATCGCGCGTGCGCGCCTGGTGGTGAGCGGCGCCATGGCGGACGATAGGATGACCCTGCGCGTCGAATCGGCCGCGGCAGAGGGCCTGGCCCAGCGTGTGGGCGACGCCATTCGCGACGTCACCAAGCTGCGCGGCGATGTCGAAGTGGTCTCCCTCGGCAGCCTGCCGAACGACGGCAAGGTGATCGAGGACGCGCGCAGTTACGAATGACGGCGCCGCAATGCGGCGCGGTCGGTACCGGCGCAGACTTGTTTTGCGTCAACAAAGCCATTGAAGATGGCGAATCCGCCGAAAAATCGGTGTTTTCCCCGTAGATGCCCGGATGGTCAGCGCGTTGTGACTGGGTAGGATCGACCGTTTTTCCGATTTCAACGCTTCACAGGAGTATTCGATGTCCGCACTGTTCAAGCTATCCATGGCCGCCGGCGCCGCCGTTCTGGCGCTGGGCGCCCAGGCCCAGTCGTTCCCGGCAGCTGGCAAGACCATCACCATCATCGTGCCGTTCGCCGCTGGCGGCCCCACCGACAAGGTCGCGCGCGACCTGGCCGAGGCGCTGCGCAAGCCGCTGAATGGCGCGACCATCGTGGTCGACAACGCTGCCGGCGCCGGCAGCTCCATCGGCACCGCCAAGGCCTTCCGCGCCCAGCCCGACGGCTACACCCTGCTGGTGACGCACGTCGGCATGGCCACCACGCCGGCCCTGTACCGCAAGCTGCCTTACGTGGTGGACGAATTCGAGTTCGCTGGCCTGATCAACGAGGTGCCGATGGTGGTGGTGGGCAAGCCGACCCTGCCCGCCAACAACTACAAGGAACTGGCCGACTGGATCGCCCAGAACAAGGGCAAGATCAACCTGGCCAACGCGGGCCTGGGTTCGGCCTCGCACCTGTGCGGCCTGATGTTCCAGCAGGCGCTCAAGACCGAAATGACGACCGTGCCGTACAAGGGCACGGCGCCCGCCATGACCGACCTGATGGGCGGCCAGGTCGACATCATGTGCGACCAGACCACCAACACCACCAGCCAGGTCGAGGCCAAGAAGATCAAGGCTTACGCCGTCACCACGCCCAAGCGCCTGACGCAGCCCGCCGTCTACAAAGACCTGCCGACGCTGGACGAAGCCGGTCTGAAGGGCTTCAACGTGTCGATCTGGCACGGCCTGTACGCGCCCAAGGGCACGCCGGCCGCCGTGGTCAAGACGATCAACGACGCGCTGAAGGTCGCCCTGAAGGACCCGCAGTTCGTCAAGAGCGAGGAAAGCCTGGGCGCGATCGTGGTCAACGATGCGCGGGCCAACTCGGCAGAGCACAAGAAATTCGTGCTGTCGGAAGTGGCCAAGTGGGGCCCGGTGATCAAGTCCGCCGGCCAGTACGCCGACTGATCGACCGCGTCGCTCACCCGATCGCCGCGCGAGTGCGTCCGCCTCGCGCGGCTTTCTTTTTGCTATCGTCACGCGCCATGAGGCCCACCCTGCGCGTCGTCGATTCCATCACCGAGCTCCAGCCCGGCGCCGACGCGGGCTGTGTGGCGGTCAGCGGCTCGCATGGCGGCATCAGTTCGGCGCAGTACGCGCTGGCGGCCCGCCCGCTGCTGGCGATCTTCAACGATGCGGGCATCGGCCTGGATGCGGCCGGTCTGGCGGCGTTGCCGTTCCTGCAGGGCCACGGCATCGCTGCCTGCGCGGTGCTCCACACGAGCGCACGCATTGGCGAAGCGCGCAGCACCTTGGCCGATGGCGTGGTCGGTCACGCCAACGCCTTGGCCGAGGCCCTGGGTGTCCGCGAGGGAGAGGCCTGTCAGGCCGTCGTCGATCAGCTGATGGGTGGGCCGCCCTCGATAGGCAAAATTTAGAGAAAAAGTGCCTGCAGCCCTACAGTCGATTGCGCGAGCAGCTACTCAAAGCATAGCAGTTGCAGCGTTGAAAACGGTCGATGGGCGAGCAGGCGGCCCGCTCCGACCGGCCTCCCAGCCAGTCGGCCCTCAAGGGTCGATCAGACGCCCCAGACCACGTCTTTGCCGTCGGCGGCGCTGCGCTCCAGCATCTCGATGAAAGGCGCCGCGCGGCGGCGCAGCGAGATCGGCTCGTCAGACGCCTGTTCGGGCGCGTCGCCACTGACCTGCTGGGCCACATCGTCGGGCGCATGCTGGCCGGGCGCTGCGGTTTCGCGCCGCTGAATCTCGGCGCGCAAGGCGGCCACGGCGCCTGGGATCTGGGCCACGGTGATGATGCCGGTCGGGCCGGCGTCCTTGCCCACGATGCGCAGGATTTCTTCGGCGCTGTCGCGCAGCATGATTACGTCGGCGGTGGCCTGGGACTTGAATTTGTAGAGCACGGTGGTTCTCCTCGACTTCCGGGAAGCGCCCCTCGCCGGGTGGCGCGGCTTGCGCGGTGCCCTATCGTAACCAGAGTGCGTGGCGTGTGCGCGTCAGCGAAGCGCCCGTCGACCGCGCCCGGGGGGCGCTGCGCGCAGCGCGGACGACAAGGTCCCGGGGGCGTGTTCGGACACCAGCTGCCGCAGCGCGTCCTTCAGGTCGGCCGCGCGCTGCGGACCCATGGGGGCCAGCACCCGTGCCTCGTGTTCACGTGCCAAGGCAGCGAGGCGCTTGACGATGCGCGCACCCGCCGGGGTGATTTGCACCAACGTCAGCCGTCGGTCGCTGTCATCGTCGACGCGGCGCACTTCGCCGCGTGCCGCCAGCCGGTCGATCACCCGGGTGACGGTGGGCTGGGTGGTGAGCGAGACCCGCGCCAGCTCGCCAGTGGACATGAGATTGCCATCGGCCAGACAGGCCAGCACGCGCCATTCGTTCACCGTCAGGTCCTGCGCAAGCACGACACGGTGGAACTCGTCCGAAATGAAATGGCTGGCCAGCGCCAGCAGCGCAGGCAGGTAGTCGTCCACGAAGGACGAAACGGGAGATCTTTCGGAGCTTGGCATGTGCAAATGAACCGCCCAGACATGGGCCAACGGACTGGGGTAAGTCCTAGGGTTCCCGATGGAATCGAAGGAGCTTACACTGAGTCAACTCCATCCATTTGAATCAATTTAAACCTGATTGATTCGCTCAATGAAGAACTCGATGCTGACAGCGCGGTTTCTCGGATCAGGCGGTTTTTGGCCATCTCGGCGCTTGGCGTGGCGTGCCCGGGGGACCATGGATGGCGGTGGCTGGGGTGCATCCGCTGCTGGGTCGGCTTTCCATGGCGCCGCCAGCGATCAGCGCCCTCTTTCTGGCAAGAGGTTCTGATGGATACGTTGCGCGTCACCGTCTCGAATGTTCGGGTGCTGCACCCCGAAATCCGTGAGTTCACGTTGGTGCCTGCCGAAGGTCTGGCACTGCCTGCTTTTGAAGCGGGTGCACACGTGCGGGTGCGCGTGAAGGATCAGGACGAGTGGCGCGAGTATTCGCTGATCGACACGGACGACGGGGCCCCCAAGGCGCCTGTCTCCTACCGCATCGCCGTACGCCGCGACCCTGCCGGACGCGGGGGTTCGGCGTTCATGCACGAGCTGCGGCCAGGCGCCACGCTGGACATCCAGCCGCCACGCAACGACTTTGCGATCCACGCGCACGATGGCGCGGCTGTCCTGATCGCCGGAGGCATTGGTGTTACCCCGCTCGTCAGCATGGCGACGCGCTTGCACGCGCAGCGCCGCCCCGTGCGCATGCACTACGCCGTGCGATCGCGCGATCTGGCTGCGTTTGCAGACGAACTGCGGCAGATGCTGGGCGAGCATCTTCAATTGCACGTGGACGCCGAAGCGGGCGCGCCGCTCTCGGCCGTCACCGTCCTGGCGCAGGGTGGGCCGCACGACCATCTGTACGTCTGTGGCCCACAGCCCATGCTGGACGCGGTGCTGGCCGAAGCGGCTCAGCGCGGCTGGCCCCGCGAGCGCATTCATTTCGAACTGTTCTCGGCACCGGCCGCACCGTCGGGGGACCATGCCTTCGAATTGGTGCTGGCGCAGAGCGGACGCACGTTCACCGTGCCTGCCGACAAGAGCGTGCTGGACGTGCTGATCGCCAACGGACTTGACCCCATGTTCGATTGCCAGCGCGGCGAATGCGGCGTCTGCGCCGTCGCCGTGCTGGAAGGGGAGATCGATCACCGGGACTACGTGCTCACGGCGCGCGAGCGTGCCGAGGGCAACGTCATGCAGGCATGTGTGTCGCGCGCCAAGGGCGCGCGACTGGTGCTCGATCTGTAGAACGGAAGGAGCCGAGGATGAGCAAATATCGCGAGAATGCGGCGGCCATCAGGGCCTTGGTCAGACCCGGTGAGGTGCACAAGGATCTGTATATCGACGACGAGCTGTTTGAGCTTGAGATGGAACAGCTCTTCGTCAACGCCTGGATCTACGTGGGCCACGCCAGCCAGGTGCCGCAACCGGGCGACTACTTCACTACAACCGTAGGCACCGAGCCCGTGGTCATGGTGCGTCACAGCGACCAGAGCGTGCGTGTGCTGGTGAACCGCTGTCCTCACAAGGGCGTGAAAGTCGCGGGCGGCGCTTGTGGCAACACCGGCAAATTCTTCCGATGCCCCTACCACGCCTGGACCTTCAAGACGGACGGCGCGCTGCTCTCGCTGCCGCTGCGCAAGGGTTACGAAGACACCGGCTTTGAGGATTGCGAAGCCAAGAGCGGCATGGCTACGGCCGGCGCTGTGCACGTCTACCGCGACTTCGTGTTCTGTCGGCTCGCCACCGAGGGCATTTCGTTCGAGGACTACTTTGGCGGCTCACTGTCCACCATCGACAACATGGTGGACCGTTCGCCCGAAGGCCGCCTGGAGGTCGCTGGCGGGGTGCTGCGCTACATGCACCAGTGCAACTGGAAGATGCTGGTCGACAACCAGACCGACACCTGCCATCCCATGGTGGCGCACGAGTCATCGGCGGGCACGGCGGTCGCCGTCTGGAACCGCGCGCCTGAAGGCACGCCCAAGCCCATGGCGGTGGAGCAGTTCGCGCCCTTCATGAGCCCTTACGAGTTCTTCGAGAAGATGGGCATTCGCGTCTGGGACAACGGCCATGGGCACACCGGCGTCTCGGATTCCATCCATGCCGCCTATTCGCCCGTGCCCGGCTACTGGGAGCAGATGGTGGCCGCGTACGGCGAAGACCGGGCGCAGGCGATCATGGGTGATGTGCGCCACAACACGGTGTACTTCCCGAATATCATGGTGAAAGGGCCTATCCAGACCTTGCGGATCTTCAAGCCGATGGCTGCAGACCGGACCCTGGTCGAATCGTGGACCTTTCGGCTGGTCGGTGCGCCCGACGAACTGCTGGCGCGCACCTGCATGTACAACCGGCTGATCAACGCACCGACCTCCGTCGTAGGCCACGATGACCTCGAAATGTACGAACGCGCCCAGCAGGCCTTGCATGCCAAGGGTCGCGACTGGATCAACGTGGCGCGTCTCGCGGAAGCCAATGAGGCCGACACGCCGGAAGCCGTGGTCAACGGCACAAGCGAGCGCCAGATGCGCAACCAGTTTCGCGCCTGGGTTCGCTTCATGACGCCGGAGGTGCACGCATGACCGCCGCCGCCATGGCCGTTGCGCCGGTCAACGAACAGGTGCTGGCCAAGTTTGTGTACGCCGAAGCACGGCTGTTGGATGAAGCGCGCTTCGACGAGTGGCTTGACCTGTTTGCCGAGGATGGCGTGTACTGGATGCCACTCGTGCCCGGTCAGACAGACGCCAGGCTGCACACCTCCTTGATGCACGAGGACAAGCTGCTGCTGCGCATCCGGGTGGAGCGCCTCGCCGGCGCGCGTACCTACTCGCAACAGCCGCCGAGCCGCTGTCATCACCTGTTGCAGCAACCCGACGTGGTGGAAATGTCGCCCGACTCCGGTCGCTACCAGGTGCGCACCGCGTTCCACTACGTTGAAACGAGGCAGGACGCTCAGACGTTGTTGGCAGGATGGGCCACGCACGAGCTGGTGAGCACGCCGGATGGGCTGCGCATCGCGATGAAGCGAGTCGACCTGGTCAACAGCGATGCGGCCTTCGGCAACATCTGCCTTTTTCCCTGAGCCATGCATCAGACGTCCCCCTCTCACGCGGCGCCGGACGGCGACCTCGTCGCACTTTTTTCAGCCGCCGACCGCACGCTGCCCACGATGTTGCAGCGTCAGGCAGAGCGCCATGGCGATCGCGCGCTGCTGGTGCTTGGTGATCAGCGCTGGAGCTACCGCGACGCGGTGCGCATGGCGGCTGCGTATGGCGAGAAATTGCGCGCAGCCGGAATTGCCGCAGGAGATCGTGTTGCACTGATCTGCACCAACCGGGCGGAATTCATGCAGACCCTGCTGGGTTGCGCTTGGATCGGCGCCGTCACAGTGCCGATCAATGTCGCGGCGCGCGGCGTACAGCTGCGTCACGTCCTCACCAACTCTGGGGCGCGGCTGCTGGTGTCTGAGCCGGAGGGTTGGGCGGCGGTCAACCAGTTGGAAGGTGAGCCGTTGCCCCTGGAGCGCGTCTGGCTGATTGGCGCAAGCTCTGAACCAGCGCGAAGCCACGTACAACCCTTTCCTCACGCGGACGGTGTCGGCGCGGACGCCGCGCCGGTGCGACCTGGCGACATGCTCGCCATCCTGTATACGTCGGGCACCACCGGTTTGTCCAAGGGCGTCTGCTGTCCGCATGCGCAGTACTTCTGGTGGGGCGTGCACAGTGCGCGCCTGCTTGGACTGGGCGAAAAGGAAGTTCTGCACACCACGCTGCCGCTCTTTCACACCAACGCACTCAACGCATTTTTCCAGGCGTTGCTGACCGGCTCGACGCTGGTGGTGGAAAAGCGCTTCTCGGCTTCGGCTTTTTGGGAGGCGCTGGCGAATCACCACGCAACGGTGACGTACGTATTGGGCGCCATGGTGCCGATTCTTCTGGCGCGGCAGCCCGGACCCCAGGATCGCGCGCACGGCGTACGCATCGCGCTGGCACCCGGTGTGCCCGAGCAATTCCAGGCCGAGTTTGTGGCCCGCTTCGGTTTGCATCTTCTTGAGGGCTACGGATCAACCGAGACCAACTTCGTGATCGGTGCCACGCTTGACGAGCAGGTGTTGGGCACGATGGGAAAGGTCCGCGACGGGTTCGAGGCCCGCGTCGTGGACGATCAGGACAATGAAGTGCCTGCTGGCGAGCAGGGCGAGTTGATCCTGCGCGCCAAGGAACCCTTCTCTTTCGCAACCGGCTATTTCGGCATGGCCGACAAGACAGTGGAAGCGTGGCGCAACCTTTGGTTCCACACCGGCGACCGCGTCAGTTGTGACGAGCGCGGCTATTTCCGCTTCATCGACCGGCTGAAGGACGCCATACGGCGACGAGGCGAGAACATTTCGTCTTACGAGGTGGAGCAGGTGCTGTTGAGTCACCCGCAGATCGAAGTAGCTGCGGTGTTTCCAGTGCGCAGCGAACTGGCCGAGGACGAGGTCATGGCCGCGATCGTCCTGCGCGAGGGCGTGGCATTGGACGAGATCGAGCTGATGCGCTTTTGCGAGACGCGGATGGCGTACTTCGCGGTGCCGCGCTATGTTGAATACATGGTGCGCCTGCCTGCCACTGAGAGCGGCAAGATCCAGAAGTTCAAGTTGCGCGAACGCGGTATCTCTCCCGACACCTGGGACCGCGAAGCGGTGGGCTACAAGGTGGCGCGATGAGATCTTGGGCTTGCATTGCATGCCTGATCTCAGCGGGCTGAGAGGCGCAATTCCATGGCAGCATTCCGACGCCAGGGCTACGAAGGTGTGGCTGTTGCGGTGCCAGTGACGGTGCCTTACCGCCGCTATGCCACAGAAGGGGCGCATTGGTTCCTGGGTCAAGCCTTGCGTCAGCTGGTCGAAGCCAGCGGTATCGACCAGCGTCAGATCGACGGGCTAACAGTGAGCAGCTTTTCGCTGGGGCCCGACACCGCGGTGGGTGTGACACAGCACCTCGGCCTGAGCACGCGGTGGCTGGATCACATTCCTACAGGCGGAGCTTCTGGTGTGATGGCCTTGCGCCGTGCGGCACGCGCTGTGCAGGCTGGGGACGCGAATGTCGTGGCCTGCGTGGCAGCCGACACCAATCACGTGGACTCCTTTCGACAGACGCTCGGGGGCTTCAGCCACTTCGCGCGCGATGCGACGTACCCGTATGGGGCGGGTGGCCCCAACTCGGTGTTCGCAATGATCACGGCGAACTACATGCGGACCTACGGGGCCGTGCGCGAGGACTTTGGGCGCATCGCTGTCAGTCAGCGGACCAACGCTTTGCGCAACCCCAATGCACTGTTCAAGAAGGCGCTGACACTGGACGAGTACATGGGGGCCAAGGCAGTCTCCGATCCTCTCCATCTTTTTGACTGCGTCATGCCCTGCGCGGGCGCTGACGCGTTCCTGGTGATGAGTGAATCGCGCGCACGCGACTTGGGTTTGCGCTTCGTTCAGGTGCGCGGCGCCATCGAGCGACACAACGCCTATGCCGATGACCCGATCATGGTCCGTGGCGGCTGGCGCATGGACCGGGACGACCTGTACGCCATGGCGGCCGCCCAACCCGGCGACGTGGATTTCATCCAGACCTACGACGACTATCCGGTCGTCGTGATGATGCACTTCGAAGACCTGGGGTTCTGTGAAAAAGGCGAAGGACCGGCATTCGTGCGTGAACGTACCCTGACCTGGGACGGCGACTTTCCCAACAACACCAGTGGTGGACAGCTTTCGGTCGGACAGGCCGGCGCTGCGGGCGGCTTCATCGGCATGGTCGAGGCCATCCGTCAGCTGACGGGAGAAGCCGGGGCGCGCAGCGTGCCGGATGCCCGCCTCGGCATGGTCTGCGGCTTCGGCATGGTGACTTACGACCGTTGCTTGTGCACGGGCGCGGCCATTCTGGAGGCAGCCGAATGACCATGCCCTTGATGCGTCCGCCGCGCAAGAACCCGGTGCTGCGTACGCCCCAGATCAACCTACCACCAAGCGCCCGTGGTCGTGTCGCCCTGGCGCTGACCGCGGCGGCGGCCGAAGGGCGCTTCGTGCTGCAAACCTGCGCAGACTGTAGTGCGGTGCAGTACCCGCCGCGCGAGGCTTGTTATCGGTGCCTGTCGTCGCGACTGCCTTGGCGCGAACAGGCTGGTCGAGGTCGCCTGTTGGCCGATACCACGCTGCACCACAGCAACGACCTGTACTTCCGCGAGCGACTCCCGTGGCGCCTTGGCATGGTTCAGCTTGAAGCCGGGCCGAGTCTGATGGTGCATTTGCATGCCGCGGTTGGCCATGCGCCGTGCGCGGTTCGCCTGGGGGCGCGTCTGGACCGATCGGGCCAGGCGGTTCTGATCGCATTTCCTGAACATGACGAGGCACACATGGCAGACGACCGCATGCTGCGCGAGATGACATCCGACCCCCATCACCGCAAGGTGCTCGTGACCGATGGAAAGACGCCGGTTGGCCAGGCGCTGGTGCGCGCGCTTGTCAAGGCGGGGGCCGAACTGGTATGGGTCGGCCGCGCCGAAGCCTGGAAGAAGATGCCGAGCAGCGACGAGTTGACGGCATTGCCTCAGGTCAGCTGGGTACCGCTGGATGTGACCGACGGTCGCTCGGTAGCGGAGCTTGCGGGCGAGATCGGTGGCAAGGTGGATATCGTCATCAATAACGCCGAAGTGCATCGGAGCTTTGGCATCTCGGCGCGGCGTGGCACCGATGTGGCCAGGGCCGAGATGGAGGTGAACTACCTGGGGCTGCTGCGCCTGGCTCAAGAGTTCGGCCCGGCGCTGAAAGGACGCTCCGCGGACGGAGCCGCCCATGCGACGGCCTGGGTCAACCTGCTGTCCATCTACGCACTGTCCAACTTTCCGGCACATGGGACGTTCTCGGCGTCGAAGGCAGCGGCCTTCTCATTGGCGCAGTGTCTGCGCGCGGAGATGCGACCGGCAGGCATCCGTGTCGTCAACGTTTTTCCTGGTCCTGTTGACGACGAGTGGAATCAGCAGATGCCACCGCCCAAACTGGCGCCCGAGGCGCTGGCCAAGGCGGTCGTCTCGGCGCTGCGTGACGGGGTGGAGGACGTGTACCCCGGCGACGTGGCGCAAGAGTGGTTGGAGCGTTGGCGGAGCAATCCCAAGGTGCTCGAGCGCGAGCTCTCTTTGAGCGGAGGTTGAACGATGGAAGCTTTGACGACGTGTCCGTTGACCGCATTGGTTGGTGCACTGGCCGCGGGCCAATTGCGTGTGGTCGACCTTACCCAAGCGCTCACGCCCGAGTTTCCGCAAATCGCACTCCCGCCGGAAATGGGTCAATGCTGGCCGTTTCGGATCGAGGAGGTTTCACGCTATGACGATCGCGGCCCGGGCTGGTACTGGAACAATTTCTCTTGCGGAGAGCACACGGGAACGCATTTCGACGCGCCGATCCACTGGATTTCCGGGCGCGATCTGCCCAACAATTCGGTCGACACCATTCCGCCGGAGCATTTCGTGGCGCCGGCTTGCGTCATCGACTGCAGCCAGCAGGCAAATGAGGATCCGGACTATCTCCTCAGCGTGCAAGACATTCTTGACTTCGAGGCGCTGCACGGGCGCATTCCCCGGGGTGCGTGGGTGCTGATGCGCACCGATTGGTCACAGCGAAGTGATCCCGTCGCTTACCAGAACTTCGATGAAACGGGTCAACACACGCCAGGCCCCAGCACCGAAGCGGTGCGGTTTCTGGTGGAAGAGCGTGATGTGCTGGGCTTCGGTTCAGAGGCCATCGGCACCGACGCGGGCCAAGGCTATCACCTGCGGCCACCGTATCCCTGCCACTACTACATGCACGGTGCGGGCAAGTATGGCCTGCAGTGCCTGACCAATCTTCACCTTCTGCCGCCGGTCGGTGCCGTGCTGATCTGTCCTCCGCTCAAGATTCGCCATGGCAGCGGCAGTCCCTTGCGCGTGCTGGCCATGGTCATGGCTTCGTCCTGAGCTTGCCGCAGACTGGAGCAAAGGAACAACCCTATGGACGAACCTTCCAAGGTTGCAGTGGTCACGGGTGGCAGCGCAGGCATTGGCAGAACGATCTGCGAACACCTGCTGCGGGACGGCTATGAGGTCATCTCGATGGCGCGGCGTGCAGGCGAGCTGGTGCATCCGCGCTTGATCCACATGCAGGTCGACCTGAGCGATCGCGCGGCCACCACCGCAGCGGCCAGCGCCATCGCCCAACGGGGTGATGTCACCACCGTTGTTCACAACGCCGGTGTGATCCGCGCCGCATTGCTGCCGGAAGTCCAGTTGGCGGACGTCGATGCACTGGTCAATTTGCACCTGGCGTGCGCGATCCAACTCGTGCAGGCGGCGTTGCCCGCCATGCGAGCACAGCGGTTCGGGCGAATCGTGTTGCTGTCGTCAAGGGCCGCCCAGGGCTTGGCGACACGCACCGCGTATTCGGCGACCAAGTCCGGCATGCTGGGCATGGCCCGCACCTGGGCGCTGGAGCTGGCGCCGGAAGGCATCACGGTCAACGTGGTCGCACCGGGCCCAATCCGCACCGACATGTTCTACGACGTGGTTGAAGCCGGCAGCGAGCGCGAACGTGCGCTCGCTGCGGCGCTGCCGGTCAAGCGCCTGGGCGAACCGGCGGACGTCGCGCGCGCAGTGGACTTTTTCATCGATCCTGACAACGGATTCATTACCGGCCAGACCTTGTTCGTTTGCGGCGGCTCCAGTGTGGGTTCGCTCACGATCTGAAGGCCAACGGATTTCCCCAACCCCTGACTTGCACCGAAGGAGCATCCCATGAAGTTAGCGCATCGAATTCGTTCCATGGCCACCGTGGCCATGGCTCTTGGCCTGGCTTCAGTCGCGTCGGCCCAGGTCAAGGTGGGCGTCGTATCGTCTGCCACCGGTCCGACGGCCCTCGTGGGCATTCCGCAGAAGAACACCGTTCCGTTGCTGCCCAAGCAGATCGATGGCTTGAGCGTCGAATACATCGCGCTCGACGATGCCAGTGATCCAACCACGTCCGTGACTTCGGTGCGCAAGTTGATCGCCGAAAACAACGTGGACGCGATCATCGGCCCATCGGGTTCGCCGAATGCCATGGGCGTCATCCAGTTCATTGCCGATGCCGGTGTGCCGCTGCTGGCGCCGGTGGGCACCGCTGCCGTTGTGCTGCCCATGGACGACAAGAAGAAGTGGGTCTTCAAGACCACGCAGAACGACGACATCATTGCCGAGGCGCTGGTGGACCACATGGTCAAGACTGGCGTCAAGACGTTGGGCTTCATCGGCTTGTCAGACCCCTACGGCGAGAACTGGTACAAGGTCGTCAGCGGCCTCGTCGCCAAGCACAACATTCGGATCGTGGCGAACGAGCGCTTCCAGCGCTCGGACACGTCGGTGACCGGGCAAGGTTTGAAGCTGGTAGGTGCCAAGCCAGACGCCGTCTTGATTGCAGCACCCGGCGGACCATCGGTGCTGCCGCAGATCACCATGGCTGATCAAGGCTACGCCGGCAAGGTGTACCAGACCCATGGTGCTGCGCTACCGGATTTCCTGAAGCTGGGTGGCAAGAAGGTCGAGGGCACGATCCTCGCAGCCAGCTTGATGCTGGTGCTGCCAGAAATCGCCGACAGCAACCCGTCTAAGAAAATGGCGTCCGACTACATTGCGGCCTATGAGAAGCTGAACGGCAATAAGCCTGCCACGTTTGGCGCCAACGTGTACGACGCGGGCTTGTTGCTGCAGCGCGCCATTCCGCTCGCCGCCAAAGCTGGCAAGCCCGGGACGAAAGAGTTTCGATCGGCACTGCGAGACGCGCTTGAGCAGACTAGGGAGCTGGTGGCCACGCAGGGCGTCTACAACATGACGCCGCAGGACCACAGCGGTTTTGACCAGCGTGGTCGCGAACTGATCACTGTCAAGAACGGCAAGTTCGTCCTGCTGAAGTAGGCAGGCCATCATGGACGGCGCGCCCCCGCGCTGTCCAATCCGTCGAGCCGCGCTCGCTGCGCTTGCCTAGGAGGCATGAAGCGGGCCAGCGGCTTCTTTTCGCTGGAAACGGCGCTTGCGGCGCCTCGTAAAAACACGGTTGACAGCGAATCGTTCATATCTAAAATATCCAATCATGAACATTGTCTGCATCGGCGGTGGGCCCGCCGGCCTGTACTTCGCACTGCTGATGAAGCAGCACAACCCCGCGCACGACATCACCGTCGTCGAGCGCAACAAGCCCTACGACACGTTCGGCTGGGGGGTGGTCTTTTCGGACGCCACCATGGACAACATGCGCGCCTGGGATCCGGTGACCGCGGCCGAGATCGAGCAGGCGTTCAACCACTGGGACGACATCGAGCTGCACTTCAAGGGCGAAGTGATCCGCTCAGGTGGCCACGGCTTTGTCGGCATCGGCCGCAAGAAGCTGCTCAATATCTTGCAGGCGCGTTGCGAGCAGTTGGGCGTCAAGCTGGTGTTCGAGACCGACGCGGATTCGGACGCGCAGTACCCCGATGCCGACCTGATCATTGCCAGCGACGGCATCAACTCCAAGATCCGGACCCTGCACCAGGACGTGTTCAAGCCCGAGTTGGTGGTTCGCCCCAACCGTTACATCTGGCTGGGCACGCACAAGCTGTACGACGCCTTCACCTTCCTGTTCGAGCAGACCGAGCACGGCTGGTTTCAGGCCCACATCTACAAGTTCGACGAGAACACCACCACCTTCATCGTCGAATGCCCGGAGCATGTCTGGCTGGCCCACGGTCTGGACAAGGCCACGCAGGACGAATCCATCGCCTTCTGCGAAAAGCTTTTCGCCAACAACCTGCAGGGCGCCCAGCTGATGACCAACGCGCGCCACCTGCGCGGCTCGGCCTGGCTCAACTTCACGCGCGTCAAGTGCGACCAATGGTGGCTGCGCAACGACCACGGCAGCCACGTCGTGCTGATGGGCGACGCGGTGCACACAGCGCACTTCGCCATCGGCTCGGGCACCAAGCTGGCGATCGAAGACGCCATCGAACTCACCCGCCTTTTCAAGGAAATGGGCGACGCGCCGGCACACATCGGCGAAGTGCTCACGCGCTACCAGGCGCTGCGCAGCGTCGAGGCGCTGAAGCTGCAAAACGCCGCCTGGAACGCCATGGAATGGTTTGAAGTGTGTGGCGAACGCTACTGCAACACCATGGAGCCGCCGCAATTCATGTACAGCATGCTGACACGCAGCCAGCGCATCAGCCACGAGAACCTGCGCCTGCGCGATGCCGGGTGGCTGGAAGGCTACGAACGCTGGATTGCCGAGCGCGATGGCTTGACGGTAGACGCCGTTAGCCACCCGCCGCCGCCGATGCTCACGCCGTTCACGGTGCGCGGCCTCACGCTCAAGAACCGCATCGTCGTCTCGCCCATGGCCCAGTACAAGTCGGTCGACGGCGTCGTGGGCGACTGGCACATGGTGCACCTGGGCGCGCGCGCCGTCGGCGGCGCGGCCATGGTGATGGTGGAGATGACTTCGCCCACCATGGCGCTGGGCTACGACGGCCGCATCACCCCCGGCTGCCCGGCGCTCGAGAACGACGCGCAACAAGCCGCGTTCAAGCGCATCGTCGACTTCGTGCACGCGCAGAGCGACGCCAAGATCGGCCTGCAGCTGGGCCACAGCGGGCCCAAGGGCTCGACCCAATTGGGCTGGCAAGAAATGGACGAGCCCCTGCCCAGCGGCAACTGGCCGCTGGCCGCTGCCAGCGCGGTGCCGTACGGTGAGCAGAACCAGGTGCCGGCCGAACTTTCCCGCGCCGAAATGGATGCGCTGCGCGACGCCTTCGTGGCCGCCACGCGCCGTGCGGATGCGGCCGGCTTCGACTGGCTCGAACTGCACTGCGCGCACGGCTACCTGCTGGCGTCTTTCATCAGTCCGTTGACCAACCAGCGCACCGACGAGTACGGTGGCTCGCTGGAGAACCGCTGCCGCTACCCGCTGGAAGTCTTCCGCGCCATGCGCGCCGCGTGGCCCGCCGACAAGCCGATGAGCGTGCGCATCTCCGCGCACGATTGGGCGCCCGGCGGCAACACGCCGGCCGACGCGCTGGAAATCGCGCGCCTGTTCAAAGCCGCCGGCTGCGACGTCATCGACGTGTCATCGGGTCAGACCACGCGCGATGCGCGCCCGGTCTATGGCCGCATGTACCAGACGCCGTTTGCCGACCGGATCCGCAACGAAGCCGGCATCGCCACCATGGCTGTAGGGGCGATTTCCGAGGCCGACCACGCCAACAGCATCATCGCCGCCGGCCGTGCCGACCTGTGCGCCGTCGGCCGCCCGCACCTGGCGGACCCGGCCTGGACGCTGCATGAAACCGCCAAGCTGCAGTCGCAGGCCATCCACTGGCCGCAGCCCTACCTGAGCGGGCGCGACCAGATGTACCGCGAGCTGGCCCGCCACAAGGCGATCGCCGACGCGGCCGACAAGGAGCTGAACGACTTCAAGGCCGAAGCGCGGCGTGTGGTGGCCTGACATGGACCTGGAAGCCCGCGCCCATTCAGAACACCCGGAGGAGCTGCGCCTCTGGCTGCGCCTGCTGACCTGCACCCAGCTGATCGAAAAGCAGATCCGCAGCGATCTGCGCGACCAGTTCGATACCTCGCTGCCGCGCTTCGACCTGATGGCCCAACTGGAGCGTGCACCCGAGGGGCTGCGCATGAACGAGCTGTCGCGCCGCATGATGGTGACGGGCGGCAACGTGACCGGGATCACCGACCAGCTGGAAGGCGAAGGCCTGGTGGAGCGCCTGGTGGTCGAAGGCGACCGGCGCGCCTACCGCGTGCGCCTGACACCCAAGGGTCGGCGCCAGTTCAGCGCCATGGCGCAGGCGCACGAAGAGTGGATCGTCCACGCCTTCGCCGCGCTGTCACCGCAGGACATCGATGCCATGCACCAGCTGCTCGGCAAGGTCAAGGAACACTTTCAGGAAACCGCATGAAACACTACATCGGCAGCAGCAACCCCATGCGCCCGCAGTTCGACGCGCGCGCACCGTACAAGGCCCAGCACTTCAGCTGGTCGTGCAGCGAAGATGGCGTCGGCACCGTCATGCTCAACCGGCCGGAGCGCAAGAACCCGCTGACCTTCGACAGCTACGGCGAGATGCGCGACCTGTTCAACGGCCTGCGCTACGCCACCGACGTCAAGACCATCGTGGTCACCGGCGCGGGCGGCAATTTCTCGTCCGGCGGTGACGTGCACGACATCATTGGCCCACTGACCAAGATGACCATGCCCGAGCTGCTGGAGTTCACCCGCATGACGGGCGACCTGGTCAAGGCCATGCGCAACTGCCCGCAGCCCATCATTGGCGCCATCGACGGGATCTGCGCCGGCGCCGGCGCCATGATGGCGCTGGCTTGCGACATCCGCTACGGCACCGAAGGCACGAAGACCGCCTTCCTGTTCACCCGCGTGGGCCTGGCCGGCGCCGACATGGGCGCCTGCGCGCTGCTGCCGCGGGTGATCGGCCAGGGCCGCGCCAGCGAGCTGCTGTTCACGGGACGCGCCATGACGGCCAGCGAAGGCCTGGCTTGGGGCTTCTTTAATGCGCTGCACGCGCCCGGCGAGCTGGTCGAAAAAGCCCAGGCCATGGCGCGCGAGCTGGCCGCCGGCCCGACCTTTGCGCACGGCATGACCAAGACCATGCTGAGCCAGGAATGGGCGATGACCATCGACCAGGCGATCGAGGCCGAAGCGCAGGCTCAGGCCATCTGCATGCAGACGCAGGATTTCCGCCGCGCCTACGAAGCCTTCGTGGCCAAGCAAAAGCCGGTGTTCGGGGGCGATTGATGAGCGCCGGCGTCATGCAAGCCACGGCCCTGGTGCCGTCCAGCGCGCATCTTGCGTTGCCGTTTTTTGACGCGGCCCACCGCGACATCGCCGCGCGCCTGCCCGACTGGGCCAATGCGCAGCGCGTGGATGAAGCCGACGACCGCGCCGCCTGCCGCGACTGGGTCAAGCGCCTGGGCGACGGCGGTTGGTTGCGCTATGGCGTGGCGGCGGCGCACGGCGGGGCGCTTGCGCAGCTTGATTCGCGCGCGCTGGTGGTGCTGCGCGAGACGTTGGCCTTCTATTCGCCCTTGGCCGATTTCGCCTTCGCCATGCAGGGCCTGGGCAGCGGCGCCATCTCGCTCGGCGGCACGCCGGCGCAGCAGGCCGCGTACCTGCCGGCGGTGGCCAGCGGGCAGAAGATCGCGGCCTTTGCGTTGTCGGAGCCGGACGCAGGGTCCGATGTGGCTGCTATGCAAACGGTAGCTGCTTGCGCAGATGACAGTAGGCCTGCAGGCCAGAATCATTCAAATTCTTCGCTCTGGCGCCTGAACGGCACCAAGACCTGGATCAGCAACGGCGGCATCGCCGATTTCTACTGCGTGTTCGCCAAGACCGACCCGCAGGCCGGCGCGCGCGGTATCACCGCCTTCATCGTCGACAAGGGCGCGCCGGGCCTGGACGACAGCGCCCACATCCACGTGATGGCGCCGCACCCGCTGGCCACGCTGCGCCTGACGGACTGCCAGGTGTCGGGCGACGCGCCACTGGGCGAGGTCAACGGCGGCTTCAAGCTGGCGATGCAGACGCTGGACATCTTCCGCGCCAGCGTCGCCGGCGCCGCGCTGGGCATGGCGCGCCGCGCGCTGGCCGAGGCGATCGACCACGCGCGCCAACGCAAGATGTTCGGCCAGACGCTGGCCGACTTTCAGTTGACGCAGGCCAAGCTGGGCGAGATGGCCGCGCTGATCGACGCCGGCGCGCTGCTGACCTACCGCGCCGCCTGGATGCGCGACACCGGCCACGGCACCATGAAGGAGCGCAGCGTGGCCGCCGCCATGGCCAAGATGACCGCCACCGAAAACGCGCAGCGCGTGATCGACATGGCGCTGCAGATGCACGGTGGCCTGGGTGTGCAGGTGGGCACCAAGGTCGAATCGCTGTACCGCGACATCCGCTCGCTGCGCATTTACGAAGGCGCGACCGAAGTGCAGCAGCTGATCATCGGCAAAGCGAGTCTGACATGACCCCCCTGAGCCGCTGCGCGTCTTCCCCCCAAGGGGGGACAGCGCCAGACGCCGGCGCGGGTCCGGCGTCGGCGCTTGCTGAACCCGGCCGCGTACCGCTCGCCCATTGCACCGCCACGCGTCCACGCGATTGACCGCTTCGGAGTTGACATGACCACGCCCAGCGCCCAGACCGACCGCTTCGTGCACGACCGCCTGCCGCCGCGAGCGCAGTGGCCTGAGTTTCGCTACGACCTGCCCGAGCTGCAGATTCCCGACCAGGTCAACCTGGTGCAGCGCCTGCTGGATGACGCGGCAGACAAGGGCTGGGCCGACCGGCCGATGCTGCGTTCGCCCCAGGTCACTTTCACCTACGCCCAGGCGCGCGAGCGGGTCGACCGCATCGCGCACTACCTCGTGAACGAATTGAAGCTGGTGCCGGGCAACCGCGTGCTGCTGCGCGGGGGCAACTCGATCGGCATGGCGCTGGCGTGGCTGGCCGTGGTCAAGGCCGGCCTGATCGCCGTGGCCACCATGCCGCTGCTGCGCGCGCCAGAACTGGCCAAGGTCATCGCTAAGGGCGAGCCGGTGGCGGCGATCTGCGACGCCAAGCTGTTGGACGAACTGCTGGCCGCGCAAAAGCAGCACCCGGACACCCTGCGCCACGTGCTGAAGTTCAACGCGCCGGGCGACGACCAGGACCTGGGCGCGCTGGTCGCCAGCCAGCCGGCCGAATTCAGCGCTTGCCCCACCGCCGCGGACGACATCGCGTTGCTGGCCTTCACCAGCGGCACCACCGGCAGCCCCAAGGCGGCGGTACACAGCCACCGCGATGTGCTGGCCGCGTGTGAGGCGTGGCCGCGCCATGTGCTCAAGGCCACGCCGGACGACATCGTCACCGGCTCGCCGCCCCTGGCCTTCACCTTTGGCTTGGGAGGGCTGCTGCTGTTCCCGATGTGGGCGGGCGCCAGCATCTACTACCCCGACGTGCCGTACAACCCCGAAACCATGGTGCGCCAGATGGGCGAGCACGGCGTCACCATCTGCTACACCTCGCCCACCTTCTACCGCCAGCTGGCGCCGCACGCCAAGGCCATCGGCATCCCCAGCCTGCGCATCTGCGCCAGCGCGGGTGAAGCCCTGCCCGACGCCACGCGCCAGCTGTGGAAGGAAGCCAGCGGCATCGAGATGCTGGACGGCATCGGCGCCACCGAGATGTTCCACATCTTCATCTCGTCTGCCGGTGCCGAGGTCAGGCGCGGCGCCATCGGAAAGGTGGTGCCCGGCTATCTGGCCAAGGTGGTGGGCGAGGACGGCGCCGAGCTGCCGCGCGGGCAGATCGGCAAGCTGGCCGTGATCGGCCCGACCGGTTGCCGCTACATGCAGGACGAGCGCCAGACCACCTATGTGCAGCATGGCTGGAACCGCCCGGGCGACGCCTTCACGCAGGACGAGGATGGCTATTTCCATTACCAGGCGCGCGACGACGACATGATCATCACGTCGGGCTACAACGTTGGCGGCCCCGAGGTCGAGGATTGCCTGATGGCGCACCCAGCCGTGGCCGAGTGCGGCGTGGTCGGCAAACCCGACGACGAGCGCGGCATGATCATCAAGGCGGTGGTCGTGCTCAAACCCGGCCACCACGGCGACGCCGCCATGGCCAAGGCGCTGCAGGACTACGTCAAGCAGACCATCGCCCCATACAAGTACCCACGTGAAGTGGAGTTCGTCACCGCGCTGCCGCGCACCGAAACCGGCAAGCTGCAGCGCTTCAAGCTGAGGCAGAACGCATGAACCAATCCCTCCAACCCGAAGGCTGGACCGCGCCGAAGGGCTACGCCAACGGCGTTGCCGCGCGCGGCACGCAGATCTACGTCGGTGGCCAGATCGGCTGGAACGCCCAGCAACAGTTCGAGACCGACGACTTCATCGAGCAGTGCCGTCAGACGCTGCAGAACGTGGTGGCCGTGCTCAAGGCCGGTGGCGCCGGGCCCGAGCACATGGTTCGCATGACCTGGTACGTGATCGACCGCGTGGAATACAACGCCCGCCTGAAGGAGCTGGGCCCGGTCTACCGCGACGTCATCGGCCGCCACTTCCCCGCCATGACGTGCGTGCAGGTCGCGGCGCTGATGGAAGATCGGGCCAAGGTGGAGATCGAAGTGACGGCGGTGGTGCCCGACGCGGCCTGACTTACCGTGCGACGGGCTGCGGCCAGCGCTCAGTGCGCCAAGCGCAGCAGCCCCAGGCCCAGCAGCACGCACACCGCCGCGAGCCAAGTCCGCGGGCCGATCGGTTCGCGTAGGAACCAGCCGCCGATCAGCACGGCGAACAGGACCGATGTTTCGCGCGCGGCCGCCACCAGCGGGACAGGCGCTTGGGTCATCGCCCACAGCGCAATGCCGTAGCTCGCCAGTGAGGCCGCCGCGCCGCCGAGCGCCCACGGCCAGCGCTGCCGGGCCATGGCGCGCAAGTCCGGACCCTGGCCGCGGCGCCGCCACAGCACCCACAGCGAAAACGGCAGCGCTTCCAGCAGCGCCAGGCTCATCACGTAGGCGAGCGCGTTGCCGCTGGCGCGCACGCCTTGCGCGTCGGCCAGCGTGTAGGCGGCGATGACGCCAGCGTTCAACAGCGCCCAGCCGACACCGCTCCCGTGCGTGCCGGACGAAGCCGGTGCGCGCCCGATCAGACCCAGCCACAGCACGCCGCCGGCCACGGCCGCCACGCCGGCTGCGGCCCAGGGTGAAAACGCTTCACCCAGCCAGGTCCAGCCCAGCAGCGCCACCAGCACCGGCGCCACGCCGCGCATCACGGGATAGACCACGCTCAGGTGACCGCGTTCGTACGCCGTGGCCAGCAGCCAGTAGTACGCGAAGTGAATCGTGCCCGACAACAAAAGCCATGGCCAGGCAGCTGAGTTGGGCCAACCGGTCCAGGCCAGCACCGGCAGGGCCAGCACCAGCCCGGCCACCCGCATCAGCGCCATCTCGACGGCCTTGTCGGCGCCGGCCTTGATGGCCGAATTCCAGCCCGCGTGCAGCAGGGCGCCGAGCAGCACCAGCGCCAGGACGGAGCCGCTCATGCGCTTTTCGCCATCGCGTCACGTGCTTGCTGAAACTGGCGCCAGAACTCGCCGTCCTGCGCCGACGCGAAGTTGATGCGCATCAGCGTGCTGGGGGCGCGCGTGGCGTGGAACAGCGCGCCCGGCGCCAGCAGGTAACCGACGTCCAGCAGGCGCAGCGCCAACGCGTCCGTGTCCACGCCGGTGTCGACCCAGCCGAACAGACCGGCCGGGTCGGTGACGAAGCGGCAGCCGGCGGCGCGCGCGTGGTGCACACTGCGCGCGCGCGCCAGCGCCAGGCGCGTGCGCACCCGCTCGGCGTGGTGCTGCAGCTGCTCGCTTTCGATGCACTGGGCCAGCGCACGCTCCAGCAGCGCGGGCGTGGTCAGTGTGGTCAGCAGCTTGGTGTCCAGCAGCGGCTCCACCAGGGCCGGCGGGGCCGCCAAAAAGCCGATGCGCCACGCCGGCGCCAGGATCTTGGCGAAGCCGCTGACATAAATGGTGCGCTGCAGTCCGTCCAGCTGCGACACGCGCGTGGCGTGGTCGGGCACCAGGTGGTGGTAGGTGTCGTCTTCCACCACGTAAAAGTCGTGCCGCTGCGCCAGCTTCAGCAGCTGGTGCGCGCTGGCCGGGCTCAGGCTGTAGCCGGTCGGGTTGTGCAGCACGCTGACGCTGACGAACAGGCGCGGCGCGTCGCGCGTGCCGGCGTGGGCTTCGCAATAGCGGGCCATCACCGCCAGGTCGGGCCCGTCGGGGCCGCGTGGGACCGGCAGCAGGCGCATGCCCAAGGCCGAGAGGCGGGCGAACTCCACCGACCAACCAGGCTCTTCCACCATCACCGTGTCGCCAGGCTTGAGCAGCGTGCGGCTGACAATGTCCAGCGCCTGCGTGGCACCCACGGTGGTGACGATCTGCGCCGGCACGGCGGCGATGCCTTGCTCGGCCAGGCGGTCGGCCAGCGCGCGGCGCAGCGCCGGGTCGCCCTGCGGGTCGCCGTAGCGCACGGTGGCGTCGCGCAAGCCGTGGCCGCTGCTGACGCGCTGCAGCGCCGCGGCCATGAAGTCGTTGTCCAGCCATTCGGGCGGCAACACGCCCATGCCGGGCTGCGGCCGGTCGCTGCCGCCGCTGTGGAACATGCCGCGCATCAGCGTGGCCGCGCTGATGGGCGCGTTCAACCGGCGCGCTTCCGCCGGGTCGGTGGATGCTATGGAAAGAGAATCTGCTTGCGCAGATCCAGCGCCGGCTGGATGCAGTTTCTTTGCCCAGTCGCGCACGTAGAAGCCGCGGTTGCGCCGCGCTTCGACCAGGCCTTGCGCCAGCAGGTGGTCGTAAGCGGCCACCACGGTGGACGGGCTGACCGCGTGCAGCGCGGCGCACTGGCGCACGCTGGGCAGGCGGCTGCCGGGCGCCATCAGCCGGTCGCGGATGCGCATGGCAAAGCGCGCTGCCAGCTGCTCCGTCAGCGTTTGCGTGGCGGCGCGCTGCAGCATGGGCGCCGGGTCGATCGGGTGCTCCGAAACCATACAGTTCTTGATCTGATTCGGTTAACTGTATTGGTAGTGTATGGCTGTTCGGCGCTAGAGTGCCACCATGCCCCTGACGGAATTCACCGCCCTGCTGCTGATGGCCACCGCCGCCAGCTTCACGCCCGGGCCGAACACCACCTTGTCCACCGCCATCGCCGCCAACCGGGGCCTGCGCGGCGCGATGCGCTTCGTCTGCGCGGTGCCGGTGGGTTGGGGGCTGCTGTTCTTGGCCTGTGCGCTGGGCGTGGGCGCGCTGATCGTCGCTGTGCCGGCGCTGCGTTGGGCCGTGCTGACGGTGGGCCTGGGCTACATGCTGTGGCTGGCCTCCAAGCTGGCGCGCAGCGGCACGCTGTCGCAAGCGGATGAACGCAAGCTCGACGTCACCTTCTGGCAGGGCGTGCTGCTGCAGTTTCTGAACATCAAGGCCTGGATGCTGGCCCTGTCGGTGGTGGCCGGGTGGATCGCTGGTCGCCCCGATGCAGGGGGCCGCCTCTTGCTGGTCGTGCCCGTGATGGTCGTCTTCGGCTTTGCCAGCAACTTCACCTACGCCATGGTCGGCTCGCTGCTGCGCGACTGGCTGGCGCAGGGCAGCCGCTTGCTCTGGTTCAACCGACTGATGGCCCTGGCCCTGGTCATAACGGCAGGCTGGATGGCCTGGACGGCGCTGCGATGAGCACCGCCACCGTTTCTCCCCACGACGACGCGCGCCGCCTGGCCGGCTTCTGGCTGGGCGTGCTGGGCACGGCCTGCTTTGCCGTCACCCTGCCTGCGACGCGCCTGGCCACCGGCACGGTGGACGACCCCCAACTGGCGCCCGCCTTCGTCACCTTCGGCCGCGCCGCCATGGCGGGCCTGCTGTCGGCGTTATTCCTGCTGGTGGTGCGCTCACCTTGGCCGACGGCGCGGCAATGGCGCATGCTGTCGATGTCGATGCTGGGCAACGCGGTGGGCTTTCCCTTGCTGTTGGCCTGGGCGCTGCGCAGCGTGACGGCCACGCACGCCGCCGTGATCACTGCGCTGCTCCCGTTGACGACGGCGATGGTCGCCGCGTGGGTGCTGCACCAGCGCGCGCGCCCGGCCTTCTGGGTCTGCGCCGTGCTGGGCAGCGGTCTGGTCGTGCTGTTCGCGTGGCTGCGCGCGGGTGGGCACGGCGGCTTTGGCTTCGAGCCGGCCGACCTGCTGCTGGTCGGCGCCATGGTGGCGGCATCGGTCGGCTACGTTTACGGCGCCAAGGTCACGCCCGAGCTGGGCGCCGAGCAGGTCATCTGCTGGGTCTGCCTGGGCGCGCTGCCGGTCACACTGCCGCTGGCGTGGTGGCTGTGGCCGGCCAACGCGGCCGACATCCGGCCGTCCGCCTGGGCAGGCTTCGTCTACGTCGGCTCGGTGTCGATGTGGGCCGGCTTTTTCGCTTGGTACCGCGGTCTGGATTGGGGCGGCGCGCTGCGCGTCAGCCAGACGCAGCTGCTGCAGCCGTTCCTTGCCATGCTGTTCGCCTGGCCGCTGCTGGGCGAGCGGCCCGATCTTCTGTCGATCGCCTTCGCGCTGGCGGTGGTCGCCACGGTGTTCTTGAGCCGCAAGCTGCGCTGAACCCGAGCCGAACGCATGAAAATGACCGACATTCCCTTCAACGTCACCGACTGGCCGACCGTCGAGCGCGTCGAACATTCGGCCGAAGCCGGGCAGGCCTTCTGGCGCACCCAGCAGCAGGGCGACGTGCGCGTGCGCATGGTCGAATACACGCCCGGCTACGTGTCCGACCACTGGTGCGAAAAGGGCCACATCCTGTACTGTCTGGCGGGCGAGCTGCACACCGAATTGAAGGATGGGCGCCAGTTCGTGCTGCGCCCCCGCAGGAGCTACCAGGTGGCCGACGGTGCCGAGCCGCACCGCTCGCGCGCGCCCCAGGGCGCCCTGTTGTTTGTGGTTGACTGACCGAGAGATTGACAAGGAACTTCCAGATGAACACCCGCGAAACGCTTTCCCCCTGGCAACTGGCCGAGCGCGCCCACGCCATGAACCCCTCCGCCATCCGCGAAATCCTGAAGGTGACTGAGCGCCCCGGCATCCTCAACTTCGCCGGTGGCCTGCCTTCGCCCGAGACCTTTCCCGTCGAGGCCATGCACGCCGCCTGCGCCGCCGTGCTGGGCGAAGACCTGAACGTCGCGCGCGCCTCGCTGCAGTACGCGTCCAGCGAAGGCCTGCCAGAGCTGCGCCAATGGGTCGCCGCCCAAATGGCCAAGCAGGGCGCGCACATTTCGCCCGACCAGGTGCTGATCACCACCGGCAGCCAGCAGGGCCTGGATCTGATCGCCAAGGTGCTGCTCGACAAAGGCAGCCGCATGCTGGTCGAGTCGCCCACCTACCTGGGCGCGCTGCAGGCCTTCACGCCCATGCAGCCGAGCATCGAAAGCGTTGAAAGCGATTTTGGCGGTGTGTCCGCGCCCGCTCTGCGCAAGGCGCTAGAAAAAGGTGAGCGCCCGCGCTTCATCTACCTGCTGCCCAACTTCCAGAACCCCACCGGCCGGACCATGGACGAAGCGCGCCGCAACGACGTGATCGCCGTCTGCCGCGAATTCGGCCTGCCCATCGTCGAAGACAACCCGTACGGCGAACTGTGGTTTGAGTCGCAGCCGCCCGCGCCCCTGCTGGCGCGCTGGCCCGAAGGCGTGCTGTACCTGGGCTCGTTCAGCAAGATCCTGGCGCCCGGCCTGCGCCTGGGCTACGTCATCGCCCCGCCCGAGCTGTACCCCAAGCTGCTGCAGGCCAAGCAGGCGGCCGACCTGCACACCCCCGGCTTCAACCAGCGCGTGGTCGCCGAGGTCATCAAGGATGGCTTCCTGGACCGCCATGTGCCCACCATCCGCGACCGCTACCACCAGCAGCGCGACGCCATGCTGGCCGCGCTGCAGCGCGAGCTGGGCGACACCGGCGCTGAATGGACGCGCCCGGTGGGCGGCATGTTCATCTGGGTGCGTCTGCCCGAAGGCCTGATCGCCAAGGACCTGCTCCCCGCCGCGGTGGACGCCGGCATGGCCTTCGTCCCCGGTGCGCCCTTCTACGCTGAAAACGCCGACCCGCGCACGCTGCGCCTGTCCTTCGTCACTTCCACGCCCGAGCAGATCGACCGCGGCATGGCGGCGCTGGCGAAGGTGGTGCGTGGTGCGGGGCGCTGACCCGGCGCATGCCATGTTCAGTCATGTGAGCGTCGGCACCCGCGACCTCGAGCGCGCCGCCGCGTTCTACGACGCGGTGCTGGCACCGATCGGCCTGTGTCGTCGCGCCGTGGCGCCCGACGGCGGCCCAGCGGCGGCCTGCTGGGTTCAGCCCGGCAGCGCGCTGCCGCGCTTTTACGTTTACGAGCCCTTCGACGGCCAGCTTGCCAGCGCAGGCAACGGGAGCATGGTGGCTTTTCTGGCCCCGTCGGCTGCTGCAGTGCACCGCGCGTACGACAACGGTCTGCGCGCTGGCGGCCAAGACGAGGGGGCGCCCGGCGAACGCGCACGCTACGGCGCCGGCTACTACGGCGCCTACCTGCGCGATCCGGACGGCAACAAGCTGCATTTCGTCTACCGGGGCGACCAGGACGGCTTTGCGTCGCCCACGCCCTGATCCTGATCCTCTTGTCATTCCTTGACCTGCCATGCGCAACCGCCCCTTCCAGCAAATCGACGTCTTCACCGCCGCGCCCGGCTACGGCAACCCGGTCGCCGTGGTGCTGGACGGCACCGGCCTGGATGACGCGGCCATGCAGCACTTTGCGCGCTGGACCAACCTGTCCGAAACCACCTTCGTACTGCCGCCGACCGACGCGCAGGCCGACTACCAGCTGCGCATCTTCACGCCGGGGGGCGAGCTGCCGTTCGCCGGTCACCCCACGCTGGGTTCGTGCCACGCCTGGCTGGCGGCGGGCGGGCAGCCGAAGCGCGCCGACGTCATCGTGCAGCAGTGCGCCAAAGGCCTGGTGCCGATCCGGCGCGAGGCTGTGGGCGGGGGTGAACGCCTGGCCTTCGCCGCGCCGCCCGTTGCCATGAGCGCACCCAGCCCCGCCGTGCTGGCGCAGGTGGCTGCCGCGCTGGGGCTGAAGGCGGCGCAGATCGCCAAGGCGCAGCTGCTGGACAACGGGCCGGTGTGGCTCGGCTTGCTGCTGCACGACGCCGATGCCGTGCTGGCGCTGGAGCCCCAGCACTCGGTGCTCGCCGATTTAGGGCAAAAAGTGGGTGTAGCGGGCGTCCATCAAGCGCAAGGCGCTACACAATTGATATCGCGTTCAAACCGCGAGGCGCGTGCCTTCGGCGCCGCGGCAGACGCGCCCGCGATCGAGGTGCGGGCCTTTGCCGCCCCGATCGGGGTGAACGAAGACCCCGTCACCGGCAGCCTGAACGCCAGCCTGGCGCAGTGGCTGATCGGCACCGGCGACCTGCCCGCGCAGTACGTCGCGGCGCAAGGCACGGCGCTGGGCCGCGCCGGGCGGGTGCACATCGCGCAGGCCGGCGACGGCCAGGTCTGGGTCGGTGGCGACTGCGTCGGCGTGGTCCGCGGCGAGGTCACGCTGTGAGCACCGCGCCGTCCGAAGGCGACGGCTTCGACCACGCCGCCGTCGACCATCTGGTGATCCTGGCCGACACGCTGGACCAGGGCGTGGCCTGGGCCGAAGCCACGCTGGGCGTCACGCCCGGCCCGGGTGGCGAGCACCCGATGTTCGGCACGCACAACCGCTTGTTGGCCTTGAGCGGGCCGGGCTTTGCCTGCTGCTACCTGGAGATCATTGCTATCAGTCCAGAAGCTGCCCGCGCTGATAGCTCTAGGGCTGGAGGCACAAAACGCTGGTTTGACATGGACGATGCGGCGCTGCAGGCGCAGGTGCGCCAGAGCGGCCCACGGCTGATCCACTGGGTTGCGCGCGTGCCCGGCGTGGCCGCCGCCAGCGCGCAACTGGCCGCGCTCGGCCTGGACCGTGGGCCAGTGCGCGCCGCCACCCGCATGACGCCCGCAGGCGAGTTGCGCTGGCAGATCACCGTGCGGGACGACGGCCAGCGCCTGCTGGATGGTTGCCTGCCCACGCTGATCGAATGGGGCGCGGCGCACCCTGCTGCCACGATGCCCGACAGTGGCGTGCAATTGCAGCAACTGGCGCTCGCCCACCCGCAAGCACCGGCACTTGAAGCCGCGCTGCGCGCCGCCGGCCTGGCCGCGCCGTTGAAGGACGCACGCCTGCGGGTCGACGCCGCGCCGGTGGCCGAGTTGCGCGCCACGCTGCGCACGCCGCGCGGGCTGGTCACGCTGTCTTCCTCCTCCTTGTCGCCGTCGCCGCCATGACGGTGTTCTCGCCGCAGGAACTGCTGCTGTTCGCGCTGGCCGCGCTGGTGCTGGTGCTGACGCCCGGCCCCAACATGATTTACTGCGTGTCGCGCAGCCTGACGCAGGGGCCGCGCGCGGGGCTGACCTCGCTGGCCGGCGTGGTGCTGGCGTTCGTCGTGCATCTGCTGGCGGCGTCGCTCGGCCTCACGGCCTTGCTGCTGGCCGTGCCGATGGCGTTTGACGCGATCCGCATCGCCGGTGCGCTGTACCTGTTGTGGATGGCCTGGCAGGCCGTCCGCCCCGGCGGCAGCGCCCCGTTCCAGACCCGCGCGCTGCCGCACGACGGCCCGCGCAAGCTGTTCGCCATGGGCTTCATGACCAACCTGCTGAACCCCAAGGTGGCCATGTTCTACCTGTCCTTCTTCCCGCAGTTTCTGCACCCCGAGCGCGGCCACTGGCTGCTGCAATGCCTGGTGTTGGGCGCGCTGCAGATCGGCATCAGCGGCGGCGTCAACGCCCTGCTGGTGCTGGGCGCGGGCGGTGTGTCGCGCTTTCTGAACCGCAGCCCGCGCTGGATCGCCGCGCAGCGCTGGTTCATGGGCACCGTGCTCGCCGCGCTGGCCCTGCGCTTGTTGACCGAAAAACGTCCCTCATGAACACCGCCACCGCCTCCCACACCGCGACACCGGCCGTGCACCTGCCCACGCTGGCCGAGATCGAAGCCGCCGCCGACGTCGTCTACCGCGACTTCCCGGCCACGCCGCAGTACCGCTGGGCCCTGCTGTCCGAACGCCTGGGCACCGACTGCTGGGTCAAGCACGAGAACCACACGCCGGTTGGCGCCTTCAAGATCCGCGGCGGCCTGACCTACTTCGCGCAGATGGCGGCGCAGGGCGCGCTGCCGCGCGCCGTGGTCAGCGCCACGCGTGGCAACCACGGCCAAAGCATCGGCTGGGCGGCGCGCGCCCACGGCGTGGCCTGCACCATCGTCGTGCCGCGCGGCAACTCGGTCGAAAAGAACGCCGCCATGCGCGCGCTCGGGGTCGAACTGATCGAGCACGGCGACGACTTCACCGCCAGCGCCGAATTCGCGCGCCAGCTCGCGGCCGAGCGCGGCGCCCAAATGGTGCCCAGCTTCCACGCCGACCTGCTGCGCGGCGTGGCCACGTACTGGTGGGAATTCCTGCGCGCCGTGCCGCAGCTGGATGTTGTTTACGTGCCGATCGGCCTGGGCTCCGGCGCGGTGTCGGCCATCGCCGCGCGTAACGCGCTCGGGCACCGCGCACGCATCGTCGGCGTGGTCAGCGCGCACGCCACCACCTACGCCGATTCGCTGGCCGCGGGCGAGGTGGTCGAAGCCGCCGTCACCACCCGCCTGGCCGACGGCATGGCCGTGCGCCGCGCCGACGCTGGCGCGCTTCAGGCGCTGGCCGAAGGGCTGGACCACGTGGTGCAAGTCACCGACGACGAAGTTGCCCAGGCCGTGCACGCCATTTACGTCGACACCCACAACGTGGCCGAAGGCGCGGGCGCCGCCGCCTTCGCCGCGGCGTGGCAGGAGCGCGACGCGCTGCGCGGCCTGAACGTGGGCGTGGCCCTGACCGGCGGCAACGTGGACGCACCACTGATGGTCGAAATGCTTCAGAAAGAATAGCTGCCTGCGCAGCTGTGGTGTAGCTTTTGGCTAGTTTTTGCTTGAAGCGCGGCGAATAAAGAGACGTCTCCAGCTGCGTGCGGAACCCCACCCGGTGTCGCCCACGCGGCGCCTGCGCCGCGACCGCACCCACACAATGCGCGCATGGGAACCCTCTACCTCGTGCGCCACGGGCAGGCCAGCTTTGGCGCCGCCGACTACGACCAGCTGAGCGATCTGGGGCAGCGCCAGAGCGTGCGGCTGGGCGAGTACCTGCGCGCGCGGCACGGTGACGGGTTGCGGCTGAACGCGGTGCTCACCGGCACACTGCGCCGCCAGCGCCAGACCTGGGATGGCATCGCCGCCGGCGCCGGGCTGGATACGGCGCGCACCGAATGGCCGGGGCTGAACGAGTACGACAGCCACGCCGTCATCGCCGCCATCCATCCCGAGCCCTTGCCCAAGCCCGACACGCCCGAGCGGTACCGCCAGCATTTCCGCCTGTTGCGCGAAGGCCTGCAGGCCTGGATGGACGGGCGCATCCAACCCGTCGGCATGCCGAGCTACGCCGACTTTCTGGCCGGCGTGGTCGGCGCGCTGGACCATGTGCGCGGCCTGCACGGCGGTGACGGCCAGGTGCTGATCGTCAGCAGCGGCGGCCCCATCGCCACCGCCGTCGGCCACGTCCTGGGCGCGCCCACAATCGCCAGCATCGAGCTGAACCTGCGCATCCGCAACACGGCCATCACCGAATTCCTGTTCAACCCCAAGCGCCATCAGCTGCTGACCTACAACACGCTGCCGCACCTGAATGGGCCCGAGTATGAGGATTGGGTGACGTACGCGTGACCGTTTGACAGTGCGGTGCGCGCACCGCATGAAGTCCGCGGTTCAACGCGCACCATCTTGCGAAAACGTCGCGGAGTGCAGTATCCAGCGGTGGCTGGTTCAGCCCGATCCGTCCTGCGCCACCCGAGATCGCACGGCCGCGGAGCAGGCCAACCCAGCGAACGCCGTCGCCGCACCTGCGGCGGCGACCGGCGTTGTCCCCCCTCCCGAAGAGAGAGGGGGGAAGCCGCGTCAGCGGCTCAGGGGGGTGCCCTTCTACTGCGGCTTGAACCCGCTGTCCCGGATGATCTTCGACCACACCTGCGTGTACGCGCGCTCGCGCGTATCGAGCTGCCGCGGCGTCATGTAGCCCACAGTCAGCCCCAGCTCGGTCAGCTGCTTGTGCACGTCGGGCAGGGCCACGACCTTGTCCAGCGCGTGCGTGAAGGCGTTAATGAAATCCGCCGGCGTGCCCTTGGGCGCCCAGATGCCGTAGAACGGCGTGTCTTCCAGCCCCTTGAAGCCCAGCTCGCTCAGCGTGGGCACGTCCGGTATGGCGGCCTGGCGCTTGGCACCCAGCACCGCGATGGTGCGCAGCCGCCCGGTGCGCTGGTATTCGATGAAGTCCTGCACCGAGCCGATGCCGGCCGGAATCTGGTTGCCCAGCATGTCGCCGATCATCGGGGCGCTGCCCTTGTAGGGCACCGGCACCAGGTCCAGCCCGTATTTCCTGGCCAGCAGCTGCACCAGAAACTCAGGCGTCGAGGCCGGCGCGGGAATGCCCACGGAACTCTTGCCGCCTTGGCCCTTGACCCACGCCACGTACTCGGGGATCGACTTGACCGGCGTGCCGGGCGACACCGCCAGGCCATTGACGAAGGTGGCAAAGCCGCCCAGCGCGACGAAGTCGGTGTGCGGCTGAAAGCCCGGGCGCGCCACCACCTGCGGCAGGATCGAGATGGTGTGGTCGTGCGACAGGAACACCGTTGTGCCGTCGGCGGGCGCGGCCTTCAGCAGCTGGGCCGCCAGCTGGCCACCGGCGCCGGGACGGTTGTCCACCAGCACCGGGCGCTTCAGCTCGTCCTTGAGCTTTTCAGCAAGCAGACGCGCAATCGCGTCCGAGCCGCCGCCCGGCGGAAAGCCCACGATGATGCGGATCGCCCGCTCGTCCGGCGCGGCCCAGGCGGCGCCCATGCCGGCAGGTGCGGCGAGGGTGGCGGCAAGGCGGGCGGTGAACTGGCGGCGCGACAGGAGCTGGAGCATGGCGGTGAATCGGTGCAAGTGCTGGGGAAACCTCGGATTCTAAGTCTTGGAAAAGAAATGCAGCTGCAGCGCTTGCCAGACAAGCGCAAGCAGCTAGCAAATTGAAAGCGCGGGGCGTGCCGAGGCGCAGCTTCGAATCAAGCCATCCCGCGCAGCGTGTCGGGCGGCAAACGGTCGATTTCTTCCAGCAGCTGGGCCAGAGAGCGCCCTGCCGCCTCAATCAGGGCCAGACCGTCATCCACCTTGGCGGCCGCGGCGTTGCCGGTGGCGCCTTCTGCGTTGAGGTCCTGCGCGGCCCAGGCCAGTTTGGCGCTGCGGCCGTTGCCCAGGATCGCGAAATTCTGCGCGCGCGTCTGCGAGCTGGACGCGAACGCCTGCGCCTTCGACGTGCGCACCAGGCGCGGCTTGAGCGCCAGCATCATCGCCGTCTCGACCTCGCCGCCGTGCACGCCAAAGCGCTGCTCCTCGGCGGAAAAGCGCGCCATCACGTCGACGCCGTCGCCATCCATCAGCGGCAGGTTGAACCAGCTCACCCCGTACACCAGCATGCCCAGGCGCATGCGCAGGTCGCGCGCCACCACGTCGAGCAGGCCGACGTTGCCGCCGTGCGTATTGAACAGCACCAGCTTGTTCACGCCACTGGCCGCCACGCTTTCGGCGATGTCGGTCCATAGGCGGATCACCGTCTCGGCCTTCAGGCTCAGGGTGCCGGGAAAAGCCGTGTGTTCGGGGCTGTAGCCGATGCGCTGCACCGGCAGGAACAGCACCGGCAGGCTGGGCGGCAGGTGGTGCGTGGCCGCCTGCACCATGCTGTGCGCCAGGTTGGCATCCACCGACAGCGGCAGGTGCGGGCCGTGCTGCTCGGTCGCGCCCAGCGGCAGCACCGCGATGGCGCGCGCCTGATCGAGCGTGGCGAAGTCGGTCGTCACCAGATCGGACCACTGGCGTGACCGCGGCGGCAGCGGGGGCAGTTTGTCGGGCATGGCGCGATGTTAATGCGCACTTGCGCTCGCCCACTATCATGGTTTGCATGACCGAAGAATTGTTTCGCGCCGACGCAACCCTCAACGAATGCAGCGCCCGCGTGCTGGCCGTCGATGAAGCGCAGGGCGTGGTCGTGCTGGACCGCACGGTGTTCTACCCGCTGGGCGGGGGTCAGGCTGGCGACGCCGGGTGGCTGGTGCTGGCAGGCGGCACGCAGATCGCCATCGCCGACACGCGCAAGGAGAAGGACGCCGACGGCCAGGTGACAGGTCGAATCACCCACCAGGCCGCACCCGGTCAGCGCGAGCAGCTATCCCAATTGAAGCAGGGTGACACCGTTACCGCGCGCATCGATGCCGCGCGGCGCCAGCGGCTGATGCGCTTTCACACCGCGTCGCACCTGCTGTGCCACTTGGTCGGCGTGCCGGTCAACGGCTGCTCCATCACGCCAGACTACGCGCGCATCGACTTCCACATGACCGAGCCGCTGGACAAGCAGCAGCTGACCGACGGCCTGGCGCGGCTGGTGGCCGACGCGCTGCCGGTCGTCGTCGGCAGCATCACCGACGCCGAGCTGGACGCCCAGCCCGAACTGATCAAGAGCATGAGCGTGCAACCGCCGCGCGGCAGCGGCGTGGTGCGCACCATCCGTATCGGCTTGCACGGCGGCGCGCTGATCGACCTGCAACCCTGCGGCGGCACGCACGTGGCCAACACCGCCGACATCGGCGCCATGGCCGTGACCAAGATCGAGAAGAAAAGCGCGAACTCGCGGCGGGTGGTGTTGGGGTTTTTGGAATAAGAGTTAAATCGGCCGTTGGCCCTACAGCCATCTGCGCAGGCAGCTACCTATTCAATAGCGATTGAGGCACCGCGCTAGGTGCCCGCCGCCGGCAACACCACCTCAAACACGTTCCCCGCGCCGTCCGCATGGGCGGCGATCTGACCGCCGTGGCTGTGAACGATGGCCTGGGTAATCGCCAGTCCGAGCCCCGCGCCGTCGCCTTCCCCGCTGGCGTGGCTGCGGTCTTTTTCGGCGCGGTAAAAGCGCTCAAACAGGCGCGGCAGCTCCTCGGGCGCGATCGGCGTGCCGTCGTTGCGCACCTGCAAGACAACATCTTTCCCGCGCCGTGCGATGTGCACGTCGATGGCGCCACCGGCGGGCGTGTAGCGCAGCGCGTTGGACAGCAGGTTGCCGATGGCGCGGCGCAGCATCAGCGCGTCGCCCAGCGCCGTGCCTTCGCCGGTCAGGCGCAAGGCGATCTGGCGGTCGTCGGCCAGGGCTTCATAGAAGTCGAACAGCGCGCGCACTTCATCGCCCAAGGCCACGGGCTGGCGCGTGGGCAGCAGCTCGCCGTGCTCGGCCTGCGCAAGAAACAGCATGTCGGCCACGGTGCGCGACAGGCGCTCCAGCTCCTCGGCGTTGCTGGCCAGCACTTCGCGGTAGGCGGCGCCGTCGCGCGGCTGGCTCAGGGCGACGTGGGTCTGTGTCATCAGGTTGGACAGCGGTGTGCGCAGCTCGTGTGCGATGTCGGACGAGTAGGTCGACAGGCGCGCAAACGCGCTTTCCAGCCGCGCCAGCATGGCGTTCAGCGTGGCGGCCAGCTCGGCCAGTTCGACCGGCGCTTCGTCCACCGGCATGCGCGCGTCCAGCTGGCCGGCACCGATGCGTTCGGCCTGCGCGCGCATGCGCGCCAACGGCCGCAGCCCGCGCCGCACCACCCAGCCGCCCAACAGCGCGCAGGCCGCGGAAGCCAGCAGCACGAAGCCGATCAGCGCGCGCCGAAAGCTGATGACAAAGGCCTCGTGGTGGTGAATGTCCAGCGCCATCGCCACCGTGAGTGGCGCGGCGCCGGGCATGGGCAGCGGCATCACCATGGCGCTGCCGCGCCATACGTCATGGCCTTCGTGCCAGGTGACCAGCGGCACGGGCGGTGCGGTGGCCGGACGGGCCAGCAGGCCGGCGGGCATCTGGGCCTCGGCGCGCTGCTCGAACAGCGGCTGGCCGTAGGCGCCTTGCACGCGCACGGCCAAGTCCTTCTGGGTGGCGAAGGCGGCGTTCAATTCATACGGCAGCGTGGCCAGCGCGCCGGTGTTGTCGACCCGCGCCAGCAGGCTGCGCGCCTGCTGCAGGTGGGCGTGGAGGATGGCGCGGTCCTGCGCCTCGAAGTGCAGGTTCAGCGCCAGCAGCGTCACGCCGCCCAGCAGCGCCAACGCCACGCTGGCCACCAGCGCGAACAGCAGTGTCAGCCGCGTGGTGAGCGAAGCGCCGCGCGGCGCCGGAGCAGAGCGGCGGCGCGTCATGGCTGGCGTGGCGCCTCGTCCAGCACGTAGCCCATGCCGCGCACGGTCTGGATCAGCTTGGGCTCGAACGCATCGTCGACCTTGGCGCGCAGGCGGCGCACGGCAACTTCAACCACGTTGGTGTCGCTGTCGAAATTCATGTCCCACACCTGCGACGCGATCAGCGAACGCGGCAGCACCTCGCCGCGCCGGCGCAGCAGCAATTCGAGCAGGGCGAATTCCTTGGCCGTCAGGTCGATGCGCTGGCCGGCGCGCGTGGCGCGGCGGCGCAGCAGGTCCAGCGACAGGTCGGCGGCGTCCAGCACCGTCGGCTCGGCCGCGCCCGGCCCGGCGCCGCTGCGCCCGCGCCGCAGAAGGGTGCGCACGCGCGCCAGCAGTTCGGCAAACGCAAAGGGTTTGACCAGATAGTCGTCGGCGCCCAGCTCCAGTCCCTTGACGCGGTCGTCGACCGTGTCCTTGGCGGTGAGGAAGAGCACCGGCAGCTCGCGCCCCGCCTGGCGCAGCGCGCTCAGCACCTGCCAGCCGTCCAGGCCGGGCAGCATCACGTCCAGCACGATCAGATCGGGCGACTCGGTCAGCGCCAGGTGCAGGCCGTCCGGGCCGTTGCGCGCCAGCAGCACGGTGTAGCCGGCCTCCTGCAGGCCCTGGCGCAGGTAGTCGCCGGTCTTGGGCTCGTCCTCGACGATCAGCAGCTTCATGCCCCGCAGTGTGCCCTGCGCCCGCCCGCCGCGCCGCCAGATGACGGAAAAGTAATCTTCGGGTCACCCGCCCGTCGGGGCCCGCGCGGCAGACTGCGCCGCATGGACCCTTTCCCTTTTCATGGCTTGGCGGCCGCCCCGCGCCGGCGCTTTCTGCAGTCGCTGGCGGCGCTGGGCGCGACCGGCGCCTTGGGCGCAGGCCTGCCGGCCTGGGCGCAGCAGTTGCCCGCCGCCCGCACCGGCACGCCGCCCGAGCTGCGCGGGACCGAGTTCGACCTGGTAATCGACACTACACGCGTCGACTTCGACGGCCGCGCCGGCATCGCCACCACCGTCAACGGCAGCTTGCCCGCGCCCACGCTGCGCATGCGCGAAGGCGACACGGTGACGATCCGCGTGACCAACCGCCTGCGCGAAACCACGTCGATCCACTGGCACGGGATCCTCCTGCCGTTCCAGATGGACGGCGTGCCGGGCGTCAGCTTTGCCGGCATCGCGCCGGGCGAAACCTTCACCTACCAGTTCACCCTGCGCCAGAGCGGCACCTACTGGTACCACTCGCACTCGGGCATGCAGGAGCTGACGGGCCTGTACGGCACGCTTATCGTCGAGCCGCGCGGCGGCGAAACCATCCGCGCCGACCGCGAGCACGTGCTGATGCTGTCCGACTGGACCGGCGACGACCCGATGCGCGTGCTGACCAAGCTCAAGGCCGAGGCGCACCAGTACAACCAGCACAAGCCCACCGTCGCCCAGTTCCTGCACGACGCACGCCAAAACGGCACCGCCGCCGCGCTGGCCGACCGCCAGATGTGGAACGCGATGCGCATGAGCTCGACCGATCTGGCGGACTTGTCGTCCAGCGTGCTCAGCTACCTGGTCAACGGCCGAGGCCCGGGCCAGAACTGGACCGGCCTGTTCCGCGCCGGCGAACGCGTGCGCCTGCGCTGCGTCAACGGCTCGGGCAACACCTTCTACGACGTGCGCATCCCGGGCCACCAACTCACCGTGGTGCAGACGGATGGGCAGAACGTCGAGCCCGTCACCGTCGACGAATTCCGCTTCGGCCCCGGCCAGACCTGCGACTTGCTGGTGACCCCGCAAGCCGACGCCTGCACTCTCTACGCCCAGTCGATGGACCGCACCGGCTACGCCCGCGGCACGCTGGCCGTGCGCGAAGGCCTGGCCGCGCCCGTGCCGCCGCTGGACCCGGTGCAGCGCCTGTCCATGGCCGACATGATGGGCGCGATGGACCACGATGCGATGGGGCATGGCGCGGCGGCAGCCGCCGCCGGGAGCATGGACCACAGCGCGATGGGTCAGGGCAGCATGAACCACGGCGGGATGAACCACGCCGCCATGGGCCACGGCAACCCAGACGCGTCGCCCGCCGCTGCGCCATCTGGCCCCCTCGCACGCCCCAGCCAGCAGGTGCGCCACGCCCGCACCGAGTGGTCGTACACCACCGACATGCGCGTCGACATGCCGCGCACCAATCTGGACGACCCCGGCGTCGGCCTGCGCGGCAACGGCCGGCGCGTGCTGACCCTGGCCGATCTGCATACGATCGGCGGCCCGCTGGACCCCCGCGGCCCTGGCCGCGAGGTCGAATTGCACCTGACCGGCAACATGGCGCGTTACGACTGGTCGATGGACGGCCAGCCGTTTGCCGACAGCCAACCCGTGCACTTCCGCCACGGCGAGCGCCTGCGCGTCATCCTGCACAACGACACCATGATGACCCACCCGATGCACCTGCACGGCCTGTGGTCCGAGCTGGAAACGCCCAGCGGCGCCTTCCAGGCCCGCCTGCACACCATCCCCGTGCAGCCCGCGCAGCGCATCAGCTTCCTGGTCACGGCCGACGCGCTCGGTCGCTGGGTCTGGCACTGCCATCTGATGTTCCACATGGACATGGGCATGTTCCGGGAGGTGCTGGTGTCATGAACGCGCGTTTCAAGAAAAATCGCCTTCTGGCCATACAACCATCTGCGCAAGTAGCTATGTTTGTTGTAGCGATTACGGCTCTCACGCTGCCTGCCGCTGTGACGGCGCAAGGCATGAACCACAGCCAGATGGACCATGGCCAGATGCGCCACGGTCCATCACCCGCGCCGTCCTCACCCTCGGCGCCCCAGGCGGCGCCTGCCGGACCCGCTGGCGCAGCCCAGGGCGCCGCGCCCGGTGGGATGAATCATTCGGGCATGGACCCTGGGTCAATGAGCCACGGGCAAATGAACCACGGTGCCCCGCCGTCGCCCAAGTCGGCACCGGCCGCGCCCGCCAGCGCCCCCCAAAGCGCCAAGCCCGGCGGCATGAACCACGAGGGCATGGACCACAGCCCAATGAACCATGGCGCGACGCCCGCTGTCGCGCCCAAGGCGGATGCGTCCCCTGCAGACCACGGCGCAGCACCCGCGCCGACGTCCGCCGCGACCGACCACTCGGCCCACCCCGCGCCACCCGCTGGGGCATCCGCTGCCCCTGCGCCGATGGACCACGGCCGCATGCAGGGTGGCCGACCGCCCGCCGACGCGCGCGACCCCGATGCGTACGCCGATGGCGCACAACGCGGCAGCGGCCCCTACAGCCTGCCGGGTGTGCCGCCGCTGCACCTACACGACCAGCACAGCTTCGCCAGCCTGCACGTCGAGCGGTTGGAGCACGCCTCGCCGCGCCACGGCCGCAGCTTCACCACCTTCGAAGGCGAACTGCGCGTCGGTCACGGCGCGCACCAGGCCGTGCTGAAGGCCGAAGGAGAGGTCGCCCGCGGGCGCCTGCACGAAGCGCACACCGAGTTGCTGTGGGGCTACGCCGTCGCGCCGTTCTGGAATACGCAGCTCGGCTTGCGCGTCGACGGCGGCGACGGCCCCAACCGCAGCTGGCTGTCGTTCGGGGTCGAAGGCACGGCGCCCTACAACATCGAAACGCGCGCCACCGCCTACCTGGGCAGCAGCGGCCGCGCGGCGCTGCGGCTGGAGCTGGCCTACGACGCCTACCTGACGCAAAAGCTGGTGCTGCAGCCGCGCACCGAATGGCAGCTGTACGCCAAGGACGACGTGGAACGCGGCATCGGCAAGGGCCTGACCAGCGTCAGCGCCGGGCTGCGCCTGCGCTACGAGGTCACGCCGCAGATCGCGCCGTACGTCGGCGTGGAATGGCAGCGCGGCTTCGGCCGCACCGCCGAGCTGCTGCGCGCCGGGGGCGAACGCGCCAGCCACACGCGCTGGGTGGCGGGGCTGAGCTTCTGGTTCTGAACTTGCCACGCCGCCGGGCCTCTACCATGGGCCGATCGAGCCATTGGGGGCCAGAGTGTCGTCGCCGCACGCACCGCCCCGCCCTACAGAACACGCAAGGAGTTTCGCGATGATCACCACCCCCTCTCAACTTCCCCAACGCCGCCACGCCATGCGCTGGCTGGCCGCGGGCGCTGCCGCCGGCATCGGCGCGCCGTTGTGGGCGCAGAAACAACCCGGCGCCATTGACCCGATGGCCGTCGAGGTGTGGAAGGACCCGAGTTGCGGCTGCTGCGGCGACTGGATCGACCACATGCAGGAGAACGGCTTCAAGGTCACCACGCACGACGTCGGCAACAACGCCGTGCGTAAGCGCCTGGGCCTGCCGGAAAAGTACGGCTCCTGCCACACCGCGCTGGTCGGCGGCTACCTGGTCGAAGGCCACGTGCCGGCCGCTGACGTCAAGCGCCTGCTGAAGGAAAAGCCGCCAGCCCTGGGCGTGGCCGTGCCCGGCATGCCCGTCGGCTCACCCGGCATGGACGGTCCGGTCTACGGCGGACGGCGCGATGCGTACGACACCGTGCTGGTGCTGCGCGACGGCAGCAGCCGGGTGTTCCAGAGCCACCGTTGAACACAGCAATTTCAAGCCAAATCGGCCTGTGGCGCTACAACCGTCTGCGCAAACAGCTATTGAAAGAAGAGCGTATAACGGCGCTGCGTGTGCGGCGCTTCCCCATGCGGGTGGGCGCCGCATGAGCGGGCCAACGCCCGCCGCACCCGCTGGCCCGGCGACCCGTCACGCCGCCAGCCCCTGGGCGCGCTGGGCGGCGCGGGCGCTCGTGCTGCTCGGCTTGGCGGGCGGTGTGGTCTGGTTCTTCCGCGGCGCGGCGCAACCCGCATCGGCGCCGTCGCCCCACGCGCTGCGGCCGGACGACCCGCAGCTGGTCGCGCGTGGCGCCGCCGTCTACGCCCAGCAATGCGCCGCCTGCCACGGTGCGCACGGCGAAGGCCAGCCCGACTGGCGCGAACGCGGCCCTACCGGCCTGCTGCCCGCGCCGCCGCACGACGCCAGTGGCCACACCTGGCACCACCCGGACGAGCAGCTGTTCGACATCACGAAGCGCGGCTTGGCCGCCGTCATCGGCCAGCCCGACTACCAAACCGCCATGCCGGCCTACGCAGGCGTGCTGAGCGACACCGACATCGTCGCCGTGCTCTCGTACATCAAGGCGCAGTGGCCAGCCGAGGTGCGGGCGCAGCATGACCAGATCAACGCGCAGGCGCGGGCGGCGCGCTGAGGGGCGAGGGGCTGCGGCGGGCAGAAACGGGTTCTTGATCTTGCGCAATTGCGCTTTGCGTAGTTAAATTACGCATAACGCAATTGCTGCTATCGCCCACCATGACCACGCCCCAAGCCGACACCGCTTCCGCGGACAGCGCCCGCTGTCCGTTTGACCCCACCGCGCTGACCGCGGCCAAAGGGCCGACCGGCTGCCCGGTGACGGCGGGTGCGGCCGCGTTTGACCCGTTCGAAGACGGCTACCAGCAAGACCCGCCCGACTACGTGCGCTGGGCGCGCGATCAGGAGCCGGTGTTCTACAGCCCCAAGCTGGGCTACTGGGTGGTGACGCGCTACGACGACATCAAGGCGATCTTCCGCGACAACATCACCTTCAGCCCCGCCATCGCGCTGGAGAAGATCACGCCCACCGGGCCGGAGGCCAACGCGGTGCTCGAGCAATACGGCTTCGCGCTGAACCGCACGCTGGTCAACGAAGACGAGCCCGCCCACATGCCGCGCCGCCGCGTGCTGATGGAGCCTTTCACGCCCGAACACCTGAAGGCGCACGAGCCGCTGGTGCGCCAGCTGGCGCGCGAGTACGTGGACCGCTTCGTGAACGACGGCCGCGCCGACCTGGTCGACCAGATGCTGTGGGAAGTGCCGCTGACGGTGGCGCTGCACTTTCTGGGCGTGCCGGAAGAAGACATGGACAAGCTGCGCGAATACAGCATCGCGCACACCGTTAACACTTGGGGCCGGCCCAAGCCGGAAGAGCAGGTGGCCGTGGCGCACGCGGTCGGCAACTTCTGGCAGCTGGCCGGGCAAATCCTGGACAAGATGCGCCTGAACCCCGAGGCCGCGGGCTGGATGCAGTACGGCATCCGCAAGCAGCGCGAGCACCCCGAGGTGGTGACCGATTCGTACCTGCATTCGATGATGATGGCCGGCATCGTTGCCGCGCACGAGACCACGGCCAACGCCACCGCCAACGCCATGAAGCTGCTGCTGCAGCACCCGGCCGTGTGGCAGGAAATCTGCGACGACCCCAGCCTGATCCCCAACGCGGTGGAAGAGTGCCTGCGCCACAACGGCTCGGTCGCGGCTTGGCGGCGTCTGGTCACGGCCGACGCTCAGGTCGGCGGCATCGCCATCCCGGCGGGCAGCAAGCTGCTGATCGTCACCTCGTCGGCCAACCACGACGAACGCCACTTTGCCGACGCCGACCTGTTCGACATCCGCCGCGACAACGCCAGCGACCACCTGACCTTCGGCTACGGCTCGCACCAGTGCATGGGCAAGAACCTGGCGCGCATGGAGATGCAGATCTTTCTGGAGGAATTCACGCGCCGCCTGCCGCACATGCGGCTGGCCGAGCAGACCTTCAGCTACGTGCCCAACACGTCCTTCCGCGGGCCGGAGCACCTGTGGGTCGAATGGGACCCGGCGCGCAACCCCGAGCGCACCCAGCCCGAGGTCCTGACGCGCGAGCAGCCGGTGCGCATCGGCGAACCCTCGCGCCACACGCTGTCGCGCCCCATGGTGGTCGAGCGCATCACGCGCCTGACCGACGACGTGGTGCAGCTGCGCCTGGTCAGCCCGCACGGCCAGCCCCTGCCGCGCTGGCAGCCCGGCGCGCACATCGACATCGAATGCGGCGACACCGGGCTGTCGCGCCAGTACTCGCTGTGCGGCGACCCGGCCGACACCCACGCGTTTGAAATCGCCGTGCTGCGTGACGAAGACAGCCGCGGCGGTTCGGCCTGGGTGCACCAGCATTTGGCGCAAGGCCAGACCCTGCGCGTGCGCGGCCCGCGCAACCATTTCCGTTTTGACGAAGGCGCGCGCCGTCTGGTCTTTATCGCCGGCGGCATCGGCATCACCCCCATCGCTGCCATGGCGCAGCGCGCGCAGGCGCTTGGCCTGCCCTACACGCTGCACTACAGCGGCCGCAGCCGCCGCACCATGCCGCTGCTGCAAGCCCTGGCCGCGCGCCACGGCGAGCACCTGGTCGTCCACGCCAAGGACGAAGGCCAGCGCGCCGACCTGGCCGCGCTGCTGGCCACACCCGAAGACGGCACCCGCATTTACGCCTGCGGCCCGATCCGCATGCTGGACGCGCTGGACGCCGCCACCGTCCACTGGCCCGACGACAGCCTGCGCACCGAGCGCTTCCAGACCGACGCGCCCACGCTGGACCCCAGCAAGGAGCACGCGTTTGAAGTCGAGCTGAAAGATTCCGGCATCACCCTGCAAGTCCCGGCCGACCAGACGGTGCTGGCCGCGCTGAAAGCCGCCAACATCGACGTGCAAAGCGACTGCTGCGAAGGCCTGTGCGGTTCCTGCGAAGTGCGCGTGCTGGACGGGACCGTGGACCACCGCGACGTGGTGCTGACACGCACCGAGCGGGATGCGCAGGATCGGATGATGGTGTGCTGTTCGCGGGCGAAGAGTGGGAAGTTGGTGTTGGAGTTGTGAGGTTGTGGATTTGAGGGTTTTGGGGCGTTGGCGCTAGATAGGATTGCGCGAGCAGCTATTGAATTTGTAGTGATCCGTTCGCTCCGTGCTCGTTGATTTTCGGAGCTTGAACTACGGTGGGAGGCCGGGTCTCGGCCCGGCGGCCGAGGCACTTTTCTTTGCTTCGCCAAAGAAAAGTCCCCAAAAGAAAGGCGACCCCACGTCTGCGACCCCGCTGCTGCGCAGCGGGGCAGACCTGCGTCGCGGCTCTGGCGGGGTGGGCCGCAGAACTCACTTCGCGCTGATAGCGCTTCGTTCAAACAGCTGCGACCAGTCAGTGCACGAAGCGCGTGCATGCTGCGCTGCACGCGCCACCCCGCCAGAACCACGCCGCAGGCGCAGCCTCAAGGGGCTGGAATACCCGAGTCGGGCCATCGCTGCGCTCGGCCGCGAATCCAGGGCCGAGCGCAGCGATGGCCCGACTCGTCTTCACTCCCCTGTGGACGTGCCGAGAAGCGCAGAGCGGGCGGTGGGCGCGGGCACCGAAGGATGCCCGCGCTGCGTGCTCTGACTCGCTGCAGCTGTCTGAGCGGCGCTGCGCAGCAGCAAAGCGAGTTCTGCAGCGCCACCGCCCGATCGAGCATCGCAGGTTGCCCCGCAGCATCGCTGCGGGGACACGGCCAGTGGGGTCGCCTTCTTTTGCCTTCTTTTCTTGGCGAGTCAAGAAAAGAAGGTGCGCCGCCGGGCGCATGTCCCGGCCTCTCAACGTCGTTCAGTCACTGAAGCAAAACGTGTGCGCAGAGAACAATCAACTACAAAGTCAATAGCTGCTTGCGCAAATCCAGCTTGGGTTAGAGGCCGATTTGATCTCAATAACCATGTATCACCAAACGCAGCGCCTGCGGCGTGCGGCCGCCCACCCGACCTCTATCCAACCCACCCCAACGCCCGACTGATCTCCCCTGCCTCTCGCACCACGCGCACCGCAATGCGCCCGTCCGGCGCTGGGTCAAACCCACCCGATGCCCCCAACGCCGTCAGCACCGCCACCACGTGCCCGTCGTGCTGCAGGATCGGCGCGGCCACGGCGCTGATGCCGGCGGTGAGCAGGTCGCGCACGGTGGCGCACCCCTGAGCCCGCACGCGCGCGCGCAGGACGTCGATGGGTGACGCGGTAGTGGCGTCGAGGTCGGTCAGCAGCATGCGCTGCGCCGCGCTGGCGGCATCCCAGTCGGACTGCGCCTGCTGATCGATCGCCTCGCCTTCCATCCAGCCCAGAAACGCTTGCCCGGTGGCCGACCACAGCAGGGGCAGCACCGAGCCCGCGCGCACGTTCACCACCACGGGCAGTGGCGGTTCTTCAATGCGCAGGATGGTCGGGCCGCGGTTGCCCATCACGGCGATGAAGCAGGTCACGCCCAGCTCGGCTTGCAGGCGCAGCAGGGCCGGTTCGCCCGCGCGGATGGGGTCGCACTGGCGCAGCGCGGCCAGGCCGATGTGAATGGCTTCAGGCCCGAGCACGTAGCGCTGGCTGGTCACGTCCTGCACCACCAGACCTTCTTCGACCATGCTGGCCAGGTAGCGGTGGACCTTGGCCGTGCTTTCTTCCACCGCCTGTGCCAGCGCCGTCAGGCTGGCAGCGCCGCCCAGCCGGGCCAGCGCCTTCAGGATGGCCATGCCGGTCTCGGCCGACTGGACGCGGCGGCGGCGGGCGGAAGGTTCAGGGGCAGCAGTGGGCATGTGGAATCGACGGGTGCATGGGTGGAAATCCGGAGAGAGTATTGCGCAATGGGAAGTACGATTACGCGCCTTAACGGAATCAAGATCATGAAACCATTTGTGTCTGCCCTCGTTCTGGGTCTGTCCTTCACGGTGGCCAGCGGTGCTGCGTTGGCGCAGTCGTACCCGTCCAAACCGATCCGCTGGCTGGTACCCTACCCGGCGGGCGGCGGCTCCGACTTTCTGGCGCGCACCATCGGCCAGGCGCTGTCCACGCAGGTGGGGCAGCCGGTGCTGGTCGACAACAAGCCAGGGGCCAACACCGCCATCGCGGCGGCCGAGGTCGCGCGTTCGGCGCCCGATGGCTACACCGTCATGTCGGCCGACAACGGCACCATGGTCTTCAACTCGGCGCTGTACAGCAAGCTCAGCTACAACCCCGAAAAAGACCTGACGCCCATCACGCTGATGGGGCGCTTTCCGATGATTCTGGTGGTCGGCCCGCAGGTCGATGCCAAGGACGCCAAGGACTTTCTCGCCAAGGCCAAGGCGCAGCCCGGCAAGATCAGCTATGGCTCGGCTGGCGCAGGCAGCCCGCACCACCTGGCCATGGAAATGCTGAAAAACCGCATGGGCCTGCACCTGGTGCACATTCCCTACCGGGGTGCTGCGCCCGCGCTGGGCGACCTGGTGGGTGGGCAGATTCCCGCGATGATGGTCGATATGGCCGCCGGCGCGGGCTTCATCAAGTCCGGCAAGGTGCGTCCGCTGGCCGTCGCCAACGACAAGCGCCTGCCGCAGTTGCCGGACGTGCCCACGTTTGCCGAGCTGGGCATCCAGGGCGTGGAAGCCGCCGCCCAGGTTGGCCTGGTTGGCCCCGCCAACCTGCCCGCCGACGTGAAAGCCGCGCTGCAAAAGCAGGTGTCGGCGGTCATCCAGCAGCCGGCGATTAAGCAGAAGCTGATCGAATTCGGCATTGAGCCGGTGGGCAGCAGCTCGGCGGCCTACGCCGCCCTGATCAAGTCCGAAACCGCGCGCTGGCACCGGTTGATCAAGGACCTGAAGATCACGTTGGACTGACTGGGGCAGCGCCAAGGGCGCTCGACGGACGAAACGGCGCTTCGTTTGAAGCGCCGTTTTTTTTCATGGTCGACGGCACAGCAGTACTTGCCTTGAGTCCGCCGACCACCGGCATGGCCGATCCAGCCGACGAGCAGAGACGGGACAAAGCCCTTGCCGAGTCGCTGGAACACCAGATGACTGATCTCAGCGCGCGCGCCGATAGTGGAGGGCGAGCACGCCGTTGCGCAGCGGACTCGCGGAAATCAGCGTCAACTGCCGCGTGCAGGGCAGCCCGCCCTCATACAGCGCTGGGCCATGGCCGGCGATTCTGGGGTGGACGAGCAAGCGGTACTCGTCGATCAGATTTTGTCTGTCCAGTTCGGCCGCGAGCTTGCCGCTGCCCAGGAGCACGCCTTCCGGGGTGGCGTCTTTCAGCGCCTGTACGCCGGCGCACAGATCGCCGGCGACAAGGTGGCTGTGCGACCAGGGGAAATCCTTTCTGGTCGAAGACACCACGTGCTTCGGTTTGGCGTCCAGCTTGATCGCCCACTCGCGCAGGGCCGTCGGTGCCTCTGCGTCACCGCGGGCGACCGCCGGCCAGTAGCTCTCCATCAGTTCGTAGGTAACGCGGCCCCAGAGCATCGCGCCGTGCTCGTCCATCAGCCGGGTGAAGTAGTCGTGCGTCTCGTCATCGGCAATGCCTTCGCGGTGGTCGACACAACCATCCAAGGTGACGTTGATGCTGAAGGTCAGAAGTCCCATGGCGTTCCCCTGTCAAACCCGGCCAGCCCATCCGCCATGTCGAACCACCGCCTGCACAAGGGGTGGCTGCGCGCACAGCCACAACTATAGAGTCAGAGGAGCGGCGTCGAGCAGCCGAATGATTTGCAGCTTCAGACCGCAAGCTGTTGCGGAACGCGGACGGGCCGCGCGCCATTGCCAGCCGCCTCGGCCGAGACCACTTCGGCAATCTGCTCTGCCGTGGCGGCCGACAGCGTCCAGCCCAGGTGGCCGTGTCCGGTGTTGTAGAAGACATTGGGCTTCTTGCCTCGGCCCACGCGCGGCATCATGTCCGGCATCATCGGTCGCAAACCGGCCCAGGGCACCACCTGGCGCGTGCTGACGCCGGGGAAGCAGCGCTCCACCCAGTTGACGAGCGGCCGGATGCGGTCCGATCGGATGTCCTTGTTGTCGCCATTGAACTCGGCCGTGCCCGCCACGCGGAAGCGGTCGGGTCCCAGGCGGCTGGTGACGATCTTGGTCGCATCATCGAGCAGACTGACGGTGGGCGCTGCGTTCTGGCTGGCCTCGTCCGTCAGGCTCACCGTGATCGAATAGCCCTTGACGGGGTAGATGTTGACGCGGTCGCCCAATTGGGCCGCCAGCTTGCGGCTGGCCACCCCGGCGGCGACCACAACCGCATCGAAGAAGTGCACGCTGCGCTCACCGTCGCGCTCGAAAGCAACCGTGGCTTCACCACCGCTGCTCGCCACCTCCCGCACGTTCGCGCCATACACGGTGGTCACGCCGTGCCGTTCGATGGCCGCCGCCATGCCGAGGGTGAACTTGTGGATGTCCCCGGTCGAGTCGCTTTCGGTGAAGTAGCCGCCGTAGTAGCTGCCGGACAGCGTGGGTTCCAGGGCGCGGATTTCTTCGGGTGTGACCGCACGTCGCTCCAGACCGCCAGCGGCCAGCAGTCCGGAGACACGCCCTGCGTGCTCGAAGCTCTCGCGGTCGCGGTAGATGTGCAGGATGCCGCGCCGCACCAGATCGAAATTAATGCCTTCGGCCTCGCCCCACTGGAACAGGTGCTCACGCGCGGCGATGGCCATGCGTGTGGTCTGCGTGGTGTTGTGCTCGTAGCGCGGGATGTTCGCCACGAACTGCGCAAACCACGACAGCTTGTGCCAGCTGGGTTTTGGGTTGACCAGCAGCGGAGCATCGGGCTTGAGCATCCACTTCAGACCCTTGACCAGCGTGGACGGGTGCGTCCACACCTCCGCGTTCGAGGCCGACAGCTGTCCGCCATTGGCGAACGAGGTTTCCATGGCCGCATAACGGTGCTTTTCGAAAAGGGTGACGGCAAAGCCGCGCACGGCCAGGGCGTAGGCGGTGGTCACGCCCGTGATGCCGCCGCCGATGACAGCGATCGATTTCATGATGAAGCTCCAAAACGTCGAGGGATGGGTATGCCGGCGCGGGTGCGCCACATGCCCCCTCTGTTTGGAACCTGAGAGATTCACGTCGTGTCGCCGGGACAGACGCTTGCTCCTGCGGTGGGATGCTGACGAAGCGATCCGCTCTTCAGAGTGCGATGGTCGGTTCGGTCCTTTGGCCTGAGAGTTTCCGGGGCGGTTGCTCCTTCGGCGCCGGCGCTCGTGCAAGCGTCGGTCTCTCCCGAACTGACTGGTGCATCATAGGCAGGCGCAGAGTTTTGGCAATACCTGTGGGGGCATCATTGGCGTGGGCGCGTTGCATGCCCTCAATTGTTGGTGCGCCCGGGCTCGCCCACGTACATCCATCGGCGCGACCAAGGCAGCCCCGTGGCATCTTGTCCCGCGCGGTGGCACAACACCTGGAACAGCGCAATGTCGTCGTTTTCAAACGCCCATTGGCTGCCGACTAGGTACATGCGCCAGATGCGCCATGTTTTGTTGTCGACCAGGGTCTTCAGGTGCGCGGCCTTGGCTTCGAAGGCGTCGCTCCAGCAGCGCAGGGTGCGGGCGTAGTGGCGGCGTAGGTTTTCTGCGTCGATGGCTTCCAGGCCGCCTTCCTGCATGGTGGTCAGCACGGTGCCGATGTGGGGCAATTCACCGTTGGGGAAGACGTAGCGGTCGATAAAGCGGCCGCCGCCATGGCGGGTTTCGCCGTTCTGCGGGTCGCTGGAGGTAATGCCGTGGTTGAGCGCCCAGCCGCCGGGCACCAGCAGGTCGTGGAGGATGCGGAAGTAGCCCGCCAGGTTCTTCAGCCCCACGTGCTCGAACATGCCGACGCTGCTGATGCGGTCGAACGTTTCCTTCACGTCGCGGTAGTCCTGCAGGCGAATCTCGATCCGGTCTTGCAGGCCGGCGGCGCGCACCCGTTCGTTGGCCAGGTCGGCCTGGTTCTGCGACAGCGTGATGCCCACGCAGCGCGCGCCGAAGCGCTCGGCCGCACGCAGCACCAGCGCGCCCCAGCCGCAGCCGACGTCGAGCAGGCGCTGGCCGGGCTCGATGCGCAGCTTGGTGAGGATGTGGTCGATCTTCCTGGTCTGCGCCTCGGCCAGGGTTTCGTCACCGTGCTCGAAGTAGGCGCAGGAATAGACCATGGCCGGGTCCAGCCACTCGGCGTAGAAGGCGTTGGAGACGTCGTAGTGGTAGTGGATCGACTCGCGGTCCACCTTCTTGCTGTGGCTGCTCGCGTCGGCCAACTGGTGCACGATGCGGCGCACCCAGCGCCCGCTGGTGTCCATCTGCGAGCCCGCTTCAGCCAAGCGGTGGGCCACGTCCATGACGTCCTGCACCGTCCCGGTAACGTCGATGTGGCCTTCCACATAAGCCTGGCCCAGGTTGTCGAGCGATGGCGAGAGCAGCGCCGCGGCGCCTGCGGCGTCGCGCACGTCAACGGTGACGCGGGGCTGCTCGAACTCGCCCAGGCGCAGGCTTTTGCCGCCGTTCCAGCGCACCAGCAGCGGCAGGTTGAAGCGTTGGCGCAGACGCAGCGCCCAAGGGCTCAGCAGGGATCCATCGGGGTCGCTGGAGGCAGACGAAAAGGACAGACGCATGGCAGCCGGGCTCCTGAGCTCGTGAACCTGACGGACCGGCATTGCACCGGGCGCGCAAGGGCATGACACGGGATGTCCTTAAAAATTACCACGTTTGTGCGACATTTGCCGGTGTCGCGTGCCATTCCCGCGACACCGTCTGGCCTGGCGGAACCATTGGGGTGCGTCGGGCTCCTACGTCGTTTGGTGTTCCGGCTGCTCCCATGTCCCGTCTGCGTGCGTCCCCGTTCTTTCTGGTGGCTATTGTTTTTATAGCTGCCTGCGCTTTTCTGACGGGCGCCAGAGCCAATATTCTTCCCAAAAACGAAGTCCGCACCGACCAGGTGCAGGCCACGCTGTTGGCGCACGCGCCGCAGGGCGTTCCCCTCGGGTTGACGCCGGAAGCCGCGGCCGGCCAGCCGGTGTGGGTCGGCCTGCAGATCACGCATGCGCCGGACTGGCACACCTACTGGAAGAACGCCGGCGACTCCGGCATGCCGACCGAGCTGGAATGGACGCTGCCGCCTGGCGTGATGGCCGGCGACATCGCCTGGCCGCTGCCCAGCAAATTCCCGATCGGCGAGCTGGCCAACTACGGTTATGGCGACACGGTGCTGCTGCCGGTGCCGCTGATCATCACCCCCGAATACAAGCCCGGCGTGCTGGACGAGGCGATGGACATCCGCCTGAAGGCCACCTGGCTGGTCTGCCGGCAGGAATGCATTCCGCAGGACGGCGAATTTGCCCTCAAGCTGCCGCTGCGCAGCTCGACCGGCTTGCACGGCGCGGCGTTCGATGCGGCGCTGAAGCATCAGCCCCAGGCGCTGGCCGGCAGCCAGCAGGTCAGCCTCAAGGATGGCGGCCAGCGCATCGCGGTGCGCATCAGCGGCCTGCCGGCCAGCGTCAGGAACCAGACGCTGGAGTTGTTCCCTGAAACGCCCAACGTGCTGCTGACCGCTGCCAAGCTGGCGGCACAGGGCGAGCCGACGGGCCCGCGCACCTGGAGCCAGCGCTGGGACGGCGAGGTCTGGACGGCCGACTTTCCGGTCTCGCCCGAGCGGGCCGAGTCGCCCCAAACGATGCCCCTGGTGCTGGTGGCGGGGGAGCAGGGCTGGCGGGCAGAAGCGCCGGTCGAAGGCGCCTGGCCAGCGCTGGCGCAGGCCGCGGTCGTTTCGCCTGCGCTGGAGGCGGCGCTACGCGCCAACGCCGAAAGCGCCGCCGCGGGTGGGGGCGCGGCCAAGGCGCCGGCCACGCCGGTCACGGCGGTCACGGCGGTGCCCGCCAGCACGTTCGCGCTGGCGCTGCTCGGCGCCCTGCTGGGCGGCCTGGTGCTGAACCTGATGCCCTGCGTGTTCCCGGTGCTGGCGATCAAGGTGCTGGGCTTCACGCAGCACGCCGACGACCGGCGCGCCCACCGCATCAGCGGCGTGGCCTACAGCGCGGGCGTGGTGCTGTCCTTTCTGGCGCTGGGCGCGCTGGTGCTGGCGCTACGCGCGGCCGGCCAGCAGCTGGGCTGGGGTTTTCAGCTGCAGTCACCGGGTGTGGTCGCGGCACTGGCGGTGTTGTTCACCGTGATCGGGCTGAACCTGGCGGGCGTGTTCGAGTTTGGCCACTTCTTGCCGAGCAGCGTGGCTTCGATGGAGGCGCGCCACCCGGTGGTCAACTCCCTGCTGTCGGGCGTGCTCGCGGTGGCGGTGGCGTCGCCTTGCACGGCGCCGTTCATGGGCGCATCGCTGGGGCTGGCGATGGGCCTACCCGCGTGGCAGGCGCTGGCCATCTTCGCCGCGTTGGGCGTTGGCATGGCGCTGCCCTACCTGCTGGCCAGTTGGGTGCCGGCCTTCGCGCGCATGCTGCCGCGTCCGGGCGCGTGGATGGACGTGTTGCGCAAGTTCATGGCTTTCCCGATGTTCGGCACGGTGGTCTGGCTGCTGTGGGTGCTGGGACAGCAAAGCGGTATCGACGGCGCGGGGGCGCTGCTCGCGTTGTTGGTTGCGCTCGCGCTTCTGCTCTGGGCACTTGGCCTGGGCGGCCGCGCGCGCTGGGTGGTGGGCACGCTGTCGTTGGCGTTTGGGGCTTTCCTGCTCTGGAACGTGGGGCCCAACGTGACGCGCATGCCTGCCGCAACGGAGATGGCGTCGGCGGCACAGGACGCTGGCGCGCGCTGGCAGCCTTGGACTGCGCAGGCGGTGCAGTCCACGCTGGCATCGGGCAAGCCCGTGTTCGTGGATTTCACGGCCGCCTGGTGCGTGACATGCCAATACAACAAGAAGACCACGTTGGCCAATGCCGAAGTACTGCAGGCGCTGGACGACGCCCAGGTGCAAACCTTCCGCGCCGACTGGACGCGGCGCGACCCGACCATCAGCGCCGAGCTGCAGAAGCTCGGCCGCGCGGGTGTGCCGGTCTATGTGCTGCAGGCGCCTGGGAAGGCGCCCGTCGTGCTGAGCGAAGTGCTCAGCGTGTCCGATGTGACCCAGGCGCTCGCCGCACTGTGAACGCCCTGGCCGGCCTCAGGCCAGCGTCAACGTGACCGGGATGTTGCCGCGCGTGGCGTTGGAGTAGGGGCAGACTTGGTGCGCGGCGTCGATCAGCGCCTGTGCCTTGTCGCGCTCAAGGCCCGGCAGGCTGATCTTCATGCGCACGGCGACGCCGTAGCCGTGTGAAGTAGGGCCGAGGTCGACTTCGGCGTCGATCGCGGCGTCCGCTGGCACCGCGACCTGCAATCTGCCGGCCACCGCTTTCATGGCGCCCATGAAGCAGGCGGAATAGCCGGAGGCAAACAGTTGCTCGGGGTTGGTGCCGTTGCCGGCCTGACCGGGAGGCGTGAGCTGGATGTCCAGGCGCCCATCGTCGCTGCGCGAGGCGCCATCGCGGCCGCCGGTGGTGTGGGCGTGCGCGGTATAGAGGACTTTGTCGAGCGATGTGGTCATGCGAATTCCTGATGAGGAGACGATCACGCCGCCGCAACAGGCGACAGCGCCCTGAGCCGCGACCCGCCGTCTGCACGGCGTTGCCGCAACCCTTGCGCATGCTAGCCCCTCACGCAAGCCCTTGCGCAGGCAGGGGCGCTGGCCCGTGAACGCTTATTTGCCGGCGTAGTCGTATACGCCGCGGCCGGTCTTGCGGCCCAGGCGGCCGGCAGCCACGTACTCGCGCAGCAGGTGGCAGGGGCGGTACTTGCTGTCGCCGAACTCGTCCAGATACACCTCCATCACCGCCAGGCAGACGTCCAGGCCGATCATGTCGGCCAGCGCCAGCGGGCCGATGGGGTGGTTGCAACCCAGGCGCATGCCCGCGTCGATGTCTTCCGGCGTGGCCAGGCCTTCGGCCAGCACGAAGAAGGCTTCGTTGATCATCGGCACCAGGATGCGGTTGACGACGAAGCCGGGCGCGTTCTTGACTGTGATGGGCGACTTGCCCAGCGTCTTGGCCAGTGCGTGAACGGCGTCGTGCGTGGCGTCGCTGGTCTGCAGACCGCGGATGATCTCGACCAGCGCCATCATCGGCACCGGGTTGAAGAAATGCATGCCGACGAACTTCTCAGGGCGCTTGGTCGCCGCAGCCAACTGCGTGATCGAGATGGACGAGGTGTTGGTGGCGATGATCACCTCGGGCGGCAGCAGCTCGTCCAGCTGCTTCAGGATCTTGTTCTTCAGTTCGTGGTTCTCGGTCGCGGCTTCGATCACCAGCTGGGCGCCCTTCAGGTCGTCGTAGCTGGTCGAGCCGTTGATGCGGCGCAGCGCGGCGGCCTTGTCGGCTTCGGTGATTTTTTCCTTCTGCAGCAGGCGATCCAGGCTCTTGCCGATGGTGGCCAGGCCCTTGTCGACGGCAGCCTGGTTGATGTCGACCATCACGACGTTGATGTCCGAGACGGCACAAGCCTGGGCAATGCCATTGCCCATGGTGCCGGCGCCGACGATGCCTACGGTGCTGATGCTCATTGGTATGTTCTCCGGGATCAAAAAAGAGGGAAGAGGTGGTCACCGTCAGGTGCCCTTGCGGCCGATGGTAGCGGGTTGGACAGCCAGGCCAGCCCGTGGGCAGCAGCCTTGGGCTGCCCAGCGAATGACCGGCGCGGTCACTTCACCGGCAGGAAGGCCAGAATGGGCGCCGCGATCACGCCTTGCGCATAGCTGATGGCGGCGCGGCGGTAGCGCTCGGTCATGTAGCTGGCCAGCAGGTCGAGCCGGCCGATGATCTTGCCGAACTCCCGTTCGAAGCTCAGGTTGCGCTGATCGCCGCCGATCTCGTTGGACAGCAGCAGTGGCTGGCCACTGGCGCCGCGCCGCGTGTTCAACACCCACAGCGCGGTTTCCATGTTGCGGGCGGCGTTGTAGATGTGCTGCGGGTCCACGCCGTCGAGGTAGTAGAACTCGCGCTTGCCGCCGTGCGCGGTCACGATCGTGTCCTGGCACCCCAAAATGAAGGCGGCGACGCGGTCGCCGGCGAACTCGGGCGACAGCGCCAGCGACAGCGCCGCCACATCGCGCCGCCCGGCCAGGGGTGGCCAGGCTTCGCCCGATTGCATGGCCGCCTCGATCCGGGCCAGGGCGGCCTCACGGCTCGGTGCGCTCTTGCGCCATTCGGTCGGGTTGCGGCGGTAAAGCTTGTCGGCCAGCAGTACCAGGCTCAGTTGGTTGGCGTGCATGCCCGCTTGGGTCACCCGGTTGCCTTCGCTCTGCAGAAACTCCCCAGGATGGAAATCGGCGCCCTGGACAGTGCCGCGCGTGATCGAAGCATCGCTGATGCACCCGACTTGCAGCATCAGGCACAGCGCCGCGAATGCATACCCGATGGGCATGAAAAAGACCGTCGAAACGGCCATGGGGCGCGACGCCGGGGCGCCGCGAAATGAAAAGCTCTCTGTAGCCGGCTCGCGCTCAGGCCGCGACGGCCATCTGCTCGCCCTTGGCGCCGCTGGTTTTGGTGGATGAGGCGTTGTCGCCGGAAGTGCCGAACGTGATTTCACCGGAGAGTTGTCCCCCTTCTTCGATCACGATCTTGCCATAGCGGATCTTGCCGGTCACCTTGCCGGTGGAAAAGATCACGAGCTTCTGGCGCACTGTCAGGTTGCCGTCAAATACCCCGCGCACTTCTGCGATGTCGATCTCGGCCGACCCCTTGAAGGCGCCTTGTTCGGCGATCTGGATCACGCGCGAATTCATGGTGGCTTCCACTGTGCCCTCGACAACCAGCGTGTCGCAATCGGTGATCTCGACGCCCTTCAACTTGATGTTGGGACCGACGGTCAGCTTGGCGCCGCTTTCCGCTGCACCGGCTGGTACTGCGGTGGCGGCTGCGGGCGCAGGTGCGTTGAACGGCTGTGCGCTGGAAGACGATCCCGCCGAACCGAGTGAACTGGTGCCGCCCAGTGAAGAGCTGCCAGGTGCACGCGCGGGAGTGGGTTCGTCGCGCTTGCCAAAAAACGGTCCTTGCAGTGCCATGCTTTCTCCTTGTGACAATCTGTTGATCCTAACGGCGGCCGTGACATTTTCCACATACAAGAGGAAAAATTCGTAACCAATGAGGCCTGCCTGATGCAGCCATCAGCTTGGTCCAGGCCCCGCCGCGCGCGCTTGCCGCGTCGGTGCGTCAGGCGCGCGCCTACAGCCGCTCGCGTCAAAGCGGTGGACAGTAGCACGTCTGGCGGGCGCTACCATCGCGGTTTGCGCCCGGATGGACATCGGGCTGGAGCCCGGCCAGATGCTGAGGCTCCGGCACCTTGAACCCTGCGCCAACAAACGCCTGCCCTTGCTTTCGAGTCTTTCAGCCCCGTAGCCATCGCCGTCTGCGCAACGCATGCCCGACACATCGCCGACCATCGCCACCGACCAGACGCCCGAGGGGCGGATTGCCGTGCTGCGCGGCCAGTGGAACGCGCTGCAGTTGACCACGCCTGCGCAACTGCGCCGGGCTGAAGGTGCGCTGACCGGGTTGAAGGACGTCGCGGCCTGGGATCTCCGGCCTGTCCAGTTGCTCGATCACCTGGGCGCGTTGATGCTGTGGGACCACTGGGGGCGCCGCTGGCCCACACGGCTGGAGGTCGACGAAGACCAGCGCGCCGTGCTCGAGCGGGTAGCCCAATACGGCGAAAACCCGCCGCCAGCGCATCCACGCACCACGCTCAGCGACCGCGTTGGTGCGCTGGGCTTGGGTGTGGTGCAGGCCATGGGCCAGGTGCGCGATTTCGTGGCCTTGATGGGGCAGTTGCTGCTGGACCTGCTGCGCCTGCTGGCGCGTCCCCACAAGGGGCCGTGGCGTGATTTCTCGGGCCACCTGTTCCACATCGGCGCGCAGGCGCTGCCAATCACGGCGCTGGTGGGTTTCCTGATCGGGGTGGTGCTGGCCTACCTGATGAGCCAAGTGCTGCGCCAGTTCGGCGCCGAGACTTTCATCGTCAACATCCTGGGGCTGGCGCTGATCCGCGAACTCGGGCCGCTGCTGGCCGCGGTCCTGATTGCCGGCCGCTCCGGTTCGGCCATCACGGCGCAGATTGGCGTGATGCGCGTCACCGAAGAGCTGGACGCCATGCGCGTGCTGGGCATTCCCGCCGGGTTCCGCCTGGTCATGCCGCGTGCCATGGCGCTGGCCATCGTCATGCCGCTGATTTCGGCCTGGACCACGCTGGCCGCGCTGATCGGCGGCATGCTGGCGGCGGACATCACCCTCGGCATCACGCCGAGCTATTTCATGGAAGCCATGCCCAAGGCCGTGCCGGTGGCCAACCTGACGCTGGCCATGGCCAAGTCGGTGGTGTTCGGCCTGTCGATCGCGCTGATCGGCTGCCACTATGGCCTGCGCGTGAAGCCCAACACCGAAAGCCTTGGCCAGGGCACGACCTCATCCGTGGTCGCCTCGATCACGGCGGTGATCCTGATCGACGCGCTGTTCGCGGTGATGTTCAAGAGCGTGGGTATCTAGACCATGAACCTGATGCGTGAACCCCGCACCGGCCTGGCAGACGACACGCTGCCGGCCCTGCCGGCGCCGGGGCAGCCGCTGATCGAGGTGCGCGGCCTGTGGAGCGTCTTTCCCGTCGTGGGCGCCGGCGAGGTGGTGGTCCACAAGGACCTGAACCTGACCGTGCTGCGCGGCGAGGTGCTTACGCTGGTGGGCGGCTCCGGCACCGGCAAGACCGTGCTGCTGCGCCAGATGCTGGGCTTGAACACCCCGGCCAAAGGCACCATCGAGGTGCTTGGCCGGCCGGTCAGCGAACTGTCGCGCGAAGGTGCGGCTGCGCGCGTGGGCATGCTGTTCCAGCAGGGCGCGCTGTTCTCGGCCTTCAGCGTGCTGGACAACATCGCCTTTCCGCTGCGCGAAACCGGTGTGCTGCCCGAGGAGCTGGTGCGCGAAGCGGCCATGCTCAAGCTGGAGATGGTTGGCCTGAAAGCCGGGGACGCCACCAAGATGCCATCCGACCTGTCGGGCGGCATGATCAAGCGCGTGGCGCTGGCGCGCGCGCTGATCATGGACCCGCCCCTGCTCATGCTCGACGAGCCCACGGCCGGCTTGGACCCGGACAGCTCCGACGCCTTCGTCACCCTGCTGCGTTCGCTGCATCAGCAACTGGGCCTGACCGTGGTGATGGTCACGCACGATCTCGACACGCTGTTCGAGCTGTCCTCGCGGGTGGCGGTGCTGGCCGACCAGCACGTTATCGTCAACGCGCCGGTGCAGGAGGTGCTGGCCTTCGATCACCCCTTCATCAAGCACTTTTTTCTGGGGGAGCGCGGCCTGCGCGCGATGGAACTGCTCAAGGCCCGGCGCGGCGACGATGCGCCTGCTCTCCCTGTTGCCGGCGCGCCCACGCCACAGAAAGGACAATAAGCCGCCATGGAAAACAAAGCCCACGCTTTCGCGGCCGGCATTTTCGTGCTGGTCGTCACTGCGCTGCTGGTCGGCATGGTCAGTTGGCTGATGCGCGATACCGTCAGCACCACGCGCTACGAGATGACCACCAGCGACGCCGTCACCGGCCTGCAGCCGCAGGCGGCCGTGCGCTTCAAGGGCGTGGCCGTCGGCAAGGTGCTCGACATCGACTTTGACCCCGCCAAGCCCGGCAACGTGCTGGTCGAGATTGCCGTCGACCGCAACGCCCCCGTCACCCAGTCGACCTTCGCCACGCTCGCCTTCCAGGGCGTCACCGGCCTGTCGTTCGTGCAGCTTGACGACGATGGCAGTTCCACTGCGCCGCCGCCCGCCGGGCCCAACGGGCCGCCGCGCATCCCGCTCAAGCCCAACGCGCTTGGCCAGCTGCAGGACATGGCGAGCGAGCTGGTCGAAAAAGTCGGTAAGGCGACCGACCGAATTAACCAGATGCTGGGCGCCGACAACCAGGCCGCGCTGACCACCGCGCTGACCGAAATCGGCTCTGCCGCCAAGAGCATCAACCAGCTGGCCGCCAACACTGACAAGACGATCCAGAGCGTCAAACTGGACAGCCTGGTCAAGCAGACCAGCGGCACGCTCGCTACCATCGACAAGGCGGCCTCGCAGGTGCGTGTCACCGCCGCCAACCTTGACGGCACCGTGGGCGAGCTCGACAAGGGCCTCAAGCGCGTCACCGGCCCGGGTGGCGTGGTCGACCGGCTTGGCGAGAGCGCCAACACCGTCACCACCAATACCCTGCCGCGCATCCAGAACCTGACCGAGGACGCCAGCCGCACCATCCGCCGGCTCGACCGCATCGCCAACTCGCTCAGCGAGAACCCGCAGGCCTTCATCTACGGCTCTGGCGCTGTGCCGCCGGGGCCGGGCGAGCCTGGCTACCATGAGCCCGCCACAGCGCCCGGTGGCCCCTGAGGAAACTATGAAATCAATAGCTGCTTGCGCACGTCTGACAAGGGATGGCGCCGTATTTTGCTCGATGGCAGTGCTGGTGTTTTTGAGCGCCTGCTCGCTGCCCCTGCCCGACAAACCCACGCGCCCCGAGCCGTACGACCTGGGCCCCCCGCTGGCGCTGGCGTCCAGCACCACGGCGAGCGGCCCGGCCCTGGCGCTGGACGCGATTGAGGCCACGCAGGCCATCGACGGTACCGCCGTGGTCTACCGCCTGATGTACAGCGGCGACGGCCAGCAACCCCGCCCCTACGCCCAGGCGCGTTGGACCATGTCGCCGCCTCAGCTGGTGACCCAGCGCCTGCGCGAAGGTCTGGCCGCCACGCGCCCGGTCGTTGACGTCGGCATGGGCCTGGCCCCAGTCGAGCTGCGCGCGCGCCTGGACGAATTTGCGCAGATCTTCAGCGCGCCCGGCGTCAGCGAAGGTGTGGTGCGCCTGCGCCTGACCCTGATCGCGCCCGCTGCACAATCCACGCGCCTGCTGGGTCAGCACACCATCGTGGTGCGCAAGCCGGCGCCCAGTGCCGATGCGGCCGGCGGCGTCAGCGCCCTGCGCGCGGCCACCGACGAGGCCGTCAAGCAGGCCGTGGCCTGGGTACAAAGTGTGCCGGCGCCTGCGCCGCGGTAACCCGCCGTTGATCGAACGCTCGGCGGCAATGGCCGTCTCTGCCCTGCTCAAGGCGCCTGCCTGGCGGCACGGAAGCTCATCATTTCGCAGCCGGCTGCGCGCACCAGCCATGGGCTGGCAGGCAACTGGATGATGTGATCGTTGGCGTGGACGATCACCTGCGGGCCGGCTGCCGTGCGTTGCCTCTGACGGCTGCCAGCGCGCCAACCAGGGCGACGCACAGATCAGCAATAACTGCTGCCAAAAACAGAGCTGCTTGCGCAGAGGTGGCAAGGGCTGGCGCCCCAAAACGCATCAAACCGGTGCTTCGGGCGCTGCGGCGCCCGGCGTGCGGCGCCGGAACATGCCGTAGCCGTCCATCATCAGCACCTGCTCGCCGTGCTGGTTGAACGCCTCCCACAGCGTGCGCACCAGGCCCACATCGGGCCGCGAATTCATCGGGCGCGATTCAATGATCCGCTGGCGCAGCGTGATCGTGTCGTCGGGGTACACCGGCTTCAGCCACTTCAGCTTTTCCAGCCCCGGCGATCCGAGGCTCGACGACTGCTGCAGAAAGTTGCGCGCCATCAGCCCCATCACCATCGCGCAGGTGTGCCAGCCGGACGCCGCCAGCCGCCCGAACATCGACCGGGCGGCGGCTTCGTCGTCCAGATGAAACGGCTGCGGGTCGTACTTGCTGGCGAAATCGATCACCTCGGCGCGGTCCACGGTCAGGCTGCCCAGCTCGATGGTGGTGCCCACGGGCAGGTCTTCCCAGTAGTACTTGATGGTGGGTGAAGCGGTGTCGGTCACGGCAGGTCCAGGTGGCAAAAAGGGGTCAAGGGAGGATAGCCAAGTCGGCGGGCGTGGCCGGCAACGCGTGTCGCCAAGGTTTCATGCTGCAGGTGCTCAGCGCGCCCCCGACACCTCCACCAGCGACATCGTCGTGTAGCTGGCCGCATCCGACAGCAGCCACAGGATGGTTTGTGCGACTTCGTCGGCGGTGCCGCCGCGCTGCATGGGGACCTGGTGCTTCAGGGCTTCCACGCGGTCGGGGCGGCCGCCGGAGGCGTGGATTTCGGTGTCGATCAGGCCGGGGCGCACGGCGTTCACGCGGATGCCGTCGCCGGCCACTTCCTTGGCCAGGCCGATGGTGAAGGCGTCGATGGCGCTTTTGGCGGCGGCGTAGTCGACGTATTCGTTGGGGGCCCCCAGGCGCGCGGCCGCGCTGCTGAGGTTGACGATGGCGCCGCCGCTGCCGCCGTGCTTCGTCGACATGCGGCGCACCGCCTCGCGCGCGCACAGGAAGGCGCCGATCACGTTGATATCGAACATGCGGCGCCAGCGTGCCACGCTCATGTCTTCCACGCGCTGGGCGCGGTCGACCACGCCGGCGTTGTTGACCAGGCCGGTGAGGCGCCCCAGCTTGGCGTCGATGTGCTCGTACATCTTCAGCACCTGCGCCTCGTCGGCGACGTCTGCCTGCACCGCAATGGCACGCCCGCCGCCGGCGCGGATGGCGCGCACCACTTCGTCGGCGGCCAGCGAATTGGCGGTGTAGTTCACCGCCACGGCCCAGCCGGCGCGGGCGGCCAGGCGCGCGGTGGCGGCGCCGATACCTCGGCTGCCACCGGTAACCAGAAGCACTTTGTCGCTCATAACCTGTCTCCTGCAAGAATGGGGGGAACGGGGTAAAAAAGTCTCAACGCATTATCAGGATCAGGAAAGCCGCCATGAACCGTGCCATCGACTACTACTTCTCTGCGCCCAGCCCCTGGACCTACCTGGGTCACGACCGGCTGTTGGCGCTGCTGGCGGCGCACCGGCGCGAGGTGCGCGTGTTGCCGGTCGACTTCAACCGCGTGTTCGCCGCGTCGGGCGGCCTGCCGCTGCCCAAGCGCGCGCCGCAGCGCCAGGCCTACCGCCTGCTGGAGCTGCGCCGCTTTGCCGAGCACCTGGGCATGGCGCTCAACCCCGAGCCCAAGTACTTTCCGGCGGACGCCGCGCCGTCGTCGCTGCTGATCACGCTGGTGGCGCACGCCGACGGCATGGACGCGGCCATGCGCCTGTCGGGCGCGGTGTTCGCGGCCTGCTGGCGCGAAGAGCGCGATATTGCCAGCGACGGCACACTGGCCGAGCTGCTGGACGAGACCGACCTGCCGACCGAGCGGCTGGCGCAATCGCGCGGCGCCGAGACGCAGGCGCGTTACGACGCGCACACGCAGGCGGCGATCGACGCCGGCGTGTTCGGCGCGCCCACCTACATCGTCGAAGGCGAGATGTTCTGGGGCCAGGACCGGCTCGACTTCCTGCAACGCAGGCTGAGTGTCTGATTGGCATTTAGCCCTACAACCATCAGCGCAAACAGCTATTGAATAAGGAGCAAATTCCCGTGGGACAGTTCGTAGACCTCACTTCGGCCGATGGCCAGAAGATCCCCGCCTATGTGGCACGCCCCGAAGGCCCGCCGCGCGGCGGCATCGTGGTGCTGCAGGAAATCTTTGGCGTCAACTCACACATCCGCAGCGTCGCCGACGGCTACGCCAAGGCAGGCTACGTGGCCGTGGCTCCGGCCACCTTCCAGCGCGTGCAGCCCGGCGTGGACATGGGCTATACCGACGCCGACATGAAGGCCGGCTTCGAGCTGAAGGGCAAGGCCGAGGCCCTGCCAGCGCCCGGCCTGCTGCCCGACATCCAGGCCGCGATCGACTACGCGGCCAAGGAAAGCGGCGGCAAGGTCGGCATCGTCGGCTACTGCTGGGGCGGCTTGCTCAGCTGGCGCGCGGCGGCGCTGGCCAAGGGTTTGTCGGCGGCCGTCACCTACTACGGCGGCGGCATGACCACGGCCGAGGAATCGGCGCGTCAGCCCCAGGTGCCGGTGCTGGCGCACTTCGGCGAGAAGGACCACTGGATCACGGTCGATTCGGTCAAGGCGTTTGAAAAGGCGCACCCGGACGTCGAAGTGCACCTGTACGAGGCCGACCACGGCTTCAACTGCGACCAGCGCGGCAGCTACAGCGCTGCGGCGGCCGAGGCGGCGCTGGCGCGCAGCCTGGCTTTCTTCACCAAGCACGTCGGCTGAACCAGCGGTGTTGCCGACCAAAAAACGGGGCTCAGGCCCCGTTTTTTCATGGCGCGGCCACCAAGCGTGGTCCGCGCGGCGTCCAGTGCACGCGCGCCCGCTCCGTGTGTCGCCGTCCTGCAGATCCGGAGGGCAGGGCGTCTTGCCGGGCGCCGCGGACTAGGTGCTGGCGGCCTTGCGCTTGGCGCTGCGCGGAGCGGGAGGCCCTGGCAGGGCGAGCGTCTGCGTGGTTTCGTCGTCGCGCCCGCGCAGTTTGACTTCCAGGTATTCGAGCAGGGCGCGCAGCGCAGCGCTGTTGTGGCGGCGCTGCGCGTAGGCGGCGTAGACCCAGACGCCCTGGACCGAGTACTTTTGCAGCGCCGGCTCCAGCGCGCCGCTGTCGATGTGGGGGCGCAGCGCCAGCCGCGGCATCCAGACCACGCCCAGCCCCATGGCCGCCAGCGAGGGCAGGGGCGCCGGGTCGGTGGCGCAGAAGATCGGCTGCAGCGGAATGTCCTTGGTCTTGCCGTCGACGTGAAAGTACCAGCGCGGCGCCTCGCCCGCCAGCGCATAGGCCAGCTGCCGGTGCGCGAGCAGGTCGTCCGGGTGCTGGGGCAAGCCGTGCTCGGCCCAGTAGCCGGGCGATGCCGCGACCGCGTACTCGATCGGCACCAGGCGGCGCACGATCAGGTTGGCGTCTTCGATCGGCCCGATGCGCAGCGCCAGGTCCACCCCTTCTTCCGCCAGGGCCACGACGTGGTTGGTCACGTGCAGGTTGACGGTGACGGCCGGGTGGTCCTTCATGAAGTTGCCGATGAGGATGGGCAGTTGCGAGTGCATCAGCCCGTGCGGCGCGGTGATGGACAGCCTGCCGCTGGGCTTGGTGGCGCGCTCGTGCAGCTCGCCCTCGGTCATGTCGATCAGCTCCAGCAGCGCGGCGCTGCGCTCGAACAGCAGCTCGCCCGCGTCGGTCAGCGACACCTTGCGCGTGGTGCGGTGGAACAGCCGCACGCCAAAGCGCTCTTCCAGCTGCGCCACGTACTTGCTGGCGTTGGCAGGCGACATGTCCAGCGCGCGCGCGGCGGCCGAGAAGCTGCCGCGCTGCGCCACCTCGCGGAAGGTCTGGATCAGATCGAGTGAGTCCATGTCGGCCCCGGGATGCGGTGGGTGAAAGCGCGCGCTTCAGTGGTCTTCGGGCGTGATGTAGCGGCGCCGGCGGAACAGCGCCCACACGCCGATGGCCAGAGCCGCCAGCAGCCCGAGCGCCAGCCACATGCCTTCCTTGCTGTGAATCAGCGGCAGGCTCTCGAAGTTCATGCCGAAGAAGCCGGTGAACAGGTTCAGCGGCAGGAAGATGGCCGTCACCGCGGTCAGCGTGCGCATGATGTCGTTGGTGCGCTGGCCCTGCGAAGCAAAGTGGATCTGCACCGCCGTTTCCGCCGTTTGTTCAAGCCGGCGGGCGTGGTGCAGCACCCGGTCGATGTGTTCCATCACGTCGCGGGCGCGGGCCACCAGCTGGTCGCGCCGCGCCTGCGCCTGGGCGCTGTCGGTGTGGTAGGTCGACAAAGGCAGCTCGCGCAGCGTGTCCAGCCATTCCTGCATGGCGTCCTGCTGCTCTTCGCACAGGTCCTCCAGCACGTGCAGGCGCTTGCGCGCGAACATGAGTTCGCTCCAGGTGTCCGGCGGCGTGGTGGGCTTGAGCAGCTCGCTTTGTGTGTGTTCCAGCGCGGCCGTCAGGCCCTTGCGCAGATCCAGGTAGCCGTCGACCATGGTGTTGACCATGCGCAGCACCAGATCGGCCGGGCTTTGCGGCGCGCGGCTGCGCGCGCCCAGCGCGTCGACGCTGAGCTTGGCGTCGTCCAGAAAGCGCTGCACGAAGGTTCTGGCGGTGAAGCAGCCGCCCGGGTGCACGCTGATCAGCAGGCGGTCGAACACGGCAAAGCCGACCGGGTGTGAATCGATGCGGGCGAAGGCCGAACCCGTCGACGGCAGGTCATCGGCCGACGCGACGGCGGCCGCGGCGCGTGCTTCGGCCGCCACCGCCGCCTTAGCGTCGGCCGGGTTGGCTGCGCCGGCGCTGACTTCCTGCGGCGTGACCAGGCGGCGGAAGATGATCAGGTCGTAGACCGAGGTGGCGTCGTAGCCCGAAGGGTGGGCGTCGCTGGCCAGGTCCTTGACGTGCACGTCCAGCAGGGCCGATCCGCCCAGGCGCTGCGCCGCGGTTTGCAGCGCCGGCGCGTTGGCGAGGTAGTCCGCGCGGTCGAGGTAGATCCAGACAAAGCCGTCGGCCGGCGCCTGGTCGGGCACTTCCTCGACGAAGCGCAGGCTCCCGGCGGTGAACTCGACGATGTACACGGTGCGGCGGCTGTTTTAGATGAAATGTGCCTCTGGCCCTACGGAAATCTGCGCTAGCAGCTATCGATTAAGGAGCGTACGCGCGGCGTCGCGGGCAAAATAGGTCAGCACGCCGTCGGCGCCTGCACGCTTGAAGGCGAGCAGCGACTCCATCATCACCAGGTCGTGGTCCAGCCAGCCGTTCTGCGCGGCGGCTTTCAGCATGGCGTATTCGCCGCTGACCTGATAGGCGAAGGTCGGCACGCGGAATTCGTCCTTCACGCGGCGCACGATGTCGAGGTAAGGCATGCCGGGCTTGACCATCACCATGTCGGCGCCCTCGGCCAGGTCGATCGCCACTTCGCGCAGGGCTTCGTCGCTGTTGCCCGGGTCCATCTGGTAGACCTTCTTGTTGCTCTTACCCAGGTTGGCCGACGAGCCCACGGCGTCGCGGAATGGGCCGTAGAAGGCGCTGGCGTACTTGGCGCTGTAGGCCATGATGCGCGTGTGGATGTGGCCCTTGGCCTCCAGCGCCTGGCGGATCGCGCCGATGCGCCCGTCCATCATGTCGCTGGGCGCGACGATGTCCACGCCCGCGGCGGCCTGGGTCAGCGCCTGCTTGACCAGCTGGGCCACGGTTTCGTCGTTGAGGATGTAGCCGGTCTTGTCCAGCCAGCCGTCCTGGCCGTGACTGGTGTAGGGGTCGAGCGCGACGTCGGTCATGATGCCGAGTTCGGGAAAGCGCTTCTTCAACTCTTTCACCACACGCGGGATCAGGCCCTTGGCATTGGCCGCCTCGCTGCCCTTGTCGTCCTTCAGCTTGGCGTCGATCACCGGGAACAGCGCCATCACCGGAATGCCCAGCGCCACGCATTCCTCGGCCACCGGCAACAGCAGGTCGAGCGACACGCGCTCCACGCCCGGCATCGACGCCACCGCCTCGCGCCGGTTCTTGCCGTCCAGCACGAAGACGGGATAGATCAGGTCGTTGGGCGACAGCGCGTGCTCACGCACCAGGCGGCGCGTGAAATCGTCGCGGCGCAGGCGGCGCGGGCGGTTGGCGGGAAAGGGGGCGATCGGAGAGGTCATGGGGAAAATTGTGCCCCAAGGGCGCACCTCGCCTCTTGCTGCTGGGGTAAACCCGCGTCCGATCGATGCTAAGTACACACATATTTGGGCCGTTTTATTTGTCCTTAGTAACTACTTTTGCTATATTTCCCCTCGGACGGCTTGCCGTCCCCCGCTTTTCCTCCCTGAGCGGGAGCCTTGACGTGTGACAGCAGACAGGCTTTTTGACCCCGGCCTCGTGCCGGGGTTTTTTATGCCGGTTGCGCTGTGCGATTTGACAGCTTTCGGACTAATGCCGGATGCCAGGTGCTCGCTACACTCGGTGCATGCTCTGGGTGAAGGCACTGCACATCGTTTTCGTGGCCAGCTGGTTCGCTGGCTTGTTCTACCTGCCGCGCATCTACGTCAATCTGGCGATGGTGCCCCCCGGCTCTGTGGCCGAACGTGAGCGCTTGCTTTTGATGGCGCGCAAGCTCTACCGTTTCATGACCCTGTTGGCTGTGCCGGCGGTGGCGCTGGGCTTGTGGCTGTGGCTGGGGTTCGGCATCGGCCGGGGGCCCGGCAACGGCTGGCTGCACGCGAAGCTGCTGGTCGTGCTGCTGCTGATCGCCTACCACGCGTGGTGCGGACGTCTGCTGGTGCAGTTCCTGCGCGGCGAGCCGGGGCGCAGCCACGTGTGGTTTCGCTGGTTCAACGAGGCGCCGGTGCTGATGCTGCTCGCATCGGTCGTGCTGGTGGTGGTCAAGCCCTTCTGACTGGGGCTCACCCACAGGCATGAACCGCTACAAATCGGCCGCTTTGCCTTTGGCGCTGGTGTACGCCGCGCTGATTGTCTACGCCAGCCTGTTTCCTTTTTCGGGTTGGCGTGACCAGGGGATCGCGCCGTGGGCGTACCTCGAGGCTCCCTGGCCGCAGTACTGGACGCGGTTCGACCTGATCTCCAACCTGATCGGCTACATGCCGCTGGGCTTTCTGCTGACGTTGGCGATGCTGCGCATGGCGCGGCAGCCGTGGCTGGCGCTGACACTGGCAACGCTGGCGGCGGCGGCGCTGTCCTTTGCCATGGAGTGCCTGCAGTCCTACCTGCCCGCGCGGGTGGCCTCTAACGTCGATCTGGGCTTCAACGCCGCGGGCGGCCTGATTGGTGCGCTCAGCGCCGCGGTGCTGGAGCGGCTGGGCGCGATCGACCGCTGGCGGCGCTTCCGGGCGCGCTGGTTTGTGCGCGACTCGCGCGGGGCGTTGGTGCTGCTGGCGCTGTGGCCGGTGGGGTTGCTGTTTCCGGCCCCGGTGGCCTTCGGCCTGGGTCAGGTGTACGAGCGACTCGAGGAAGGGCTGGCCGAGTGGCTCGACGGCACCCCGTTTCTTGAATGGCTGCCGCTGCGCGAGCTCGATCTGCAGCCGCTGTTGCCGGGCGTGGAGCTGGTGTGTGTGGCACTGGGGGCGCTGGTGCCCTGCCTGTTGGGCTACACGGTGATCCGCCACCGCGGACGTCGGCTGCTGTTTGCAGCCATGTCCTTCGTGTGCGGGGTGCTGGTGACGGCCTTGTCGGCGGGCCTGAGTTACGGGCCGATCCACGCCTGGGCCTGGATCAGCCGGCCGGTGGAACTGGGCCTGCTGGCCGCGGTGTTCGCCGCCGCGTTGCTGGCGCTGGTGCCCGGCCGCGTGTGCGTGGTGCTGCTGCTGGGCGTGCTGGTCGCGCAGGTGGTGCTGCTCAACGCCGCGCCAGAGAGCGCTTATTTCGCGCTCACGCTGCAGAGCTGGGAGCAGGGCCGCTTCATCCACTTCCATGGGCTGGCGCAGTGGGTTGGTTGGCTGTGGCCTTACGTGACCTTCGTCTATCTGCTCAGCCGCATCGGCCGCACCGACGGCGGACAGCCTGAGCCGCTGCCGGCGCACGGCCAACGCCAGCCGCCATCGCCCGCCAGCCCGGCGTCGGGAGCGCCATCGCCCTCCACGCCAGTCGCGCCAGCGGCGGGCCCCGCCATCGACGAGGCAGCAGTCGCGCCTGCGCCAGTGCCCGACCAACCGCCTGCCGAAGTGCCGGGCACCGAGACCGCCCCGTCGTCCCCGGCCACGCCGCAGGCGTCGCCGTTGCCGGGCGCAGCGGAAGGTGCCTCCCCGCTGACCGCAGGGCCGACCGAAGAGCCCCCACTGCCCGACGGGCACGGAGCGCCGCCTAGAATGAATTCATGAGCGACACGCCCAAGTCCTATTACCAGCGCCACATCTTTTTCTGCCTGAACAAGCGCGACAACGGCGAGGCCTGCTGCGCCGACCACGACGCGCAGGGCGCGTTCGACCACTGCAAATCGCGCGTCAAGAAAGAGGGTCTCATGGGCCCCGGCAAGGTGCGGGTGAACAAGGCCGGCTGCCTGGACCGCTGCGCTGGCGGGCCGATCTGCGTGGTCTATCCTGAAGCGGTCTGGTACACCTACGTCGACAAGGACGACATCGACGAAATCGTCGATTCGCACCTCAAGAACGGTCAGGTGGTCGAGCGCCTGCTGACGCCGCCCGACGTCGGTCGCTGAACGCCGCACGGCGATGCCGTGTTACAGGGTTTTTCAGCCGCTGGCGCTACAACTGTCTGCGCAGATAGCTATAATTTAAGTAGCGAAATGAATGCCCAGACGCAATCCCTGACCCTCGACGGCCCGGTCGGCCCGATCGAAGCCATGCTCGATCTGCCCGATCCGGAGCAGTTTGGCGCGCCGCGCGGCACCGCCGTCATCGCCCATCCGCACCCGCTGTTCGGCGGCACCATGACCAACAAGGTGGTGCAGACGCTGGCGCGCGCGGTGGTGCAGGAGGGCTGGCGTGCGCTGCGCTTCAACTTCCGCGGCATTGGCGCCAGCGCCGGCACCTACGACGAAGGCCGTGGCGAAATCGACGACATGCGCGCCGTCGTCGCCGCCCAGGCCGCACCAGATGCGCCCTTGTTGATCGCTGGTTTTTCGTTCGGCGCCTACGTGGCCAGTCAGGTCGTGGCTCGCCTGCACGCCGAGCAGCGCGCGATCGACAGCGTGGTGCTTGTTGGCACCGCGACCTCGCGTTTCAACGTGGCGCCGGTGCCCACCGAACTGCACCCGCGGACGCTCGTGATCCATGGCGAGGCCGACGACACGGTGCCGCTGGCTTCCGTGATGGACTGGGCGCGTGCCCAGCACCTGCCGGTGACGGTGGTGCCGGGCGGCGAACATTTCTTTCACGGACAATTGCCGCTGCTCAAGGGGCTGGTGGCGCGCCATGTGCGTCCGTGAAGTGAATCATCGAAAAATCGGGCGTCAGCCCTTTCCCAGTCTGCGCAAATAGCTCCTGTTTTTGTAGTGAAATTCATGTTCTTCAAGATCTCCCGCTTCCTGGGCACAGCGCTGCTCGCCGTGGTCGCCACTGCCGCTCCCGTGGCCCATGCTCAGGCACCGCAGCCGCCCGAAGTGGCCGCCAAGGCCTATCTGCTGATGGACGTCAGCGCCAACCAGATCCTGGCTTACAAGGACATCGACTCGCCGGTCGAGCCGGCGTCGCTCACCAAGCTGATGACTCAGTACCTGGTTTTCGATGCGCTGAAAGCCAAGAAAATCACCCTGACCCAGACGCTGCCGGTCAGCCAGCGCGCCTGGAAGATGCCGGGCTCGCGCATGTTCATCGACCCGAAGATGCAGGTGCCGGTGGAAGATCTCATCAAGGGCATGATCGTGCAGTCCGGCAACGACGCCACCATGGCGCTGGCCGAAGGCGTGGGCGGCACGGCGGAGCACTTCGTGCAGCTGATGAACGACCAGGCCAAGGCCCTGGGCATGAAGAACACGTCGTACAAGAACCCGGAAGGACTGACCGAAGCCGGCCACGCCACCACGGCACGCGATCTGGCCACGCTGTCGACGCGCCTGATGACCGATTTTCCGGAGTACATGCACTACTACAGCATCAAAAAGTACCGCTATCCCGGCACGCCCGCGAGCAACGACACCAACCGCAACACGCTGCTGTTCCATGACCCCACGGTCGACGGCCTGAAAACCGGCCACACCAACGCCGCCGGCTACTGCCTGGTGGCCACCGCCAAGCGCGACTTTCCCAACATGCAGGGCCGGCGTCTGCTGTCGGTGGTGCTCGGCGCGGCCAGCGAAAACGCCCGCGCCAACGAGTCGCAGAAGCTGCTGAACTGGGGCTACACGGCCTACGAGGGCGTGAAACTGTTCGACGCCGGCAAGCCGGTGGCCACGCCCAAGGTCTGGAAGGGCAAGACGGCCGAGCTGAAGCTGGGACGCAGCAGCGGCCCCATCATCGTGGCGGTGCCAACCGGCTCGGCCGCGCAGGTCAAGACCGAGGTGGCCCGCCCCGAGCCGCTGATCGCCCCATTCAAGCAGGGGCAGGCTGTGGCCACGCTGAAGGTCAAGCTGGGTGAGCAGCAACTGGCCGAAGTGCCCCTGGTGGCGCTGGAGCCGGTCGAGGAAGCCGGCTTCATGGGCCGCGCCTGGGACGCGATGCGTCTCTGGATCCAGTAAGCGCGCGGTCATTACTGGCCCGCAGGCCCGGCACACATTGCGGGACGAGGGCGAGCGGGCTATAATTGAAAGCTTTTCCGCATTTGGGGCGGGAATTTCTTGCCGTGCGCGTGGGCCACAACGGTCACACGCGCCGGTTTGTTTTTGACGTTTAGGGACGTTTTTCAATGCCAACCATCAGTCAACTGGTGCGTCAGGGGCGGAAGGTCGAAACGACCAAATCCAAGAGCCCTGCGATGCAGAATTCGCCGCAGCGTCGTGGCGTGTGCACCCGCGTGTACACCACGACGCCGAAGAAGCCGAACTCGGCGCTTCGTAAGGTCGCCAAAGTGCGTCTGACCAACGGTTTCGAGGTCATCTCGTACATCGGCGGTGAGGGCCACAACCTGCAGGAGCACAGCGTCGTGCTCGTGCGCGGTGGCCGTGTCAAGGACTTGCCCGGTGTGCGTTACCACATCGTACGCGGTTCGCTCGACCTGCAAGGCGTGAAAGACCGCAAGCAGTCGCGCTCCAAGTACGGCGCCAAGCGCCCCAAGAAGGCCTAAACGCCTTTGTCATTTTTCGGTGCTCGAATCGGATTGGCTTCGATTCCAGCGTAGTGACCTTGAACAAAGGTCGAGTAAGTGCAGGCTCCCGATGGGTCTGTGCGGCAGTCGGAAAACCAGGACGTTTCCGCCGGCCAACTGAAGCAAATTGAGGTGAAACATGCCACGTCGTCGCGAAGTCCCTAAACGTGAAATCCTGCCGGATCCCAAGTACGGCAACGTCGAGCTGTCCAAATTCATGAACGTGATCATGGAAGGCGGCAAGAAAGCGGTCGCTGAACGCATCATCTACGGTGCGTTCGAGCAGATGGAGAAGAAGAGCGGCAAGGATCCGCTCGAGCTCTTCGTCACCGCCATCAACAACGTCAAGCCGATGGTCGAGGTGAAATCCCGCCGCGTCGGTGGCGCCAACTACCAGGTGCCCGTTGAAGTGCGTCCCGTGCGCCGTCTGGCGCTGTCGATGCGCTGGATCAAGGAAGCCGCCCGCAAGCGTGGCGAGAAGTCCATGGCCATGCGCCTGGCCAACGAGCTGCTCGAGGCCAACGAAGGCCGCGGCGGCGCCATGAAGAAGCGCGACGAAGTGCACCGCATGGCCGAAGCCAACAAGGCGTTCAGCCACTTCCGTTTCTGATCTGACGGTCAGACCCCCGGAGTCGACGTCCGCGCTTCTAAGGCCGCCTGCGTGTTCTGAACACGCCGCGGCCTTGTGCTGATTCAGGGCTCCACATTTCTGCCACGCTTGCAAGGCGTGGCCAGCTTCACAAGAGCGAACAACCAAGGATTGATCATGGCTCGCAAGACCCCCATCGAGCGCTATCGCAACATCGGCATTTCGGCGCACATCGACGCCGGCAAGACCACCACGTCCGAGCGCATCCTGTTCTACACCGGCGTGACCCACAAGCTGGGCGAGGTGCACGATGGCGCAGCCACGACCGACTGGATGGAGCAGGAGCAAGAGCGCGGCATCACGATCACGTCTTCGGCCGTGACCTGCTTCTGGAAGGGCATGGACCTGTCGCGCCCTGACCACCGCATCAACATCATCGACACCCCGGGACACGTGGACTTCACCATCGAGGTGGAGCGTTCCATGCGCGTGCTGGACGGTGCCGTCATGGTGTACTGCGCCGTGGGTGGCGTGCAGCCGCAGTCGGAAACCGTCTGGCGTCAGGCCAACAAGCACAAGGTGCCCCGTCTGGCCTTCGTGAACAAGATGGACCGCACCGGAGCCAACTTCTTCAAGGTCGTTGAGCAAATCAAGACGCGTCTGAACGGCAACCCCGTGCCCGTGGTGATCCCCATCGGCGCGGAAGACGGCTTTGCCGGCGTGGTCGACCTGATCAAGATGAAGGCCATCTACTGGGACGAAGCGTCCCAGGGCATGAAGTTCGAATACAAGGACATCCCTGCCGAGCTGGTCGACACCGCCAAAGAGTGGCGCGAGAAGATGGTCGAATCGGCCGCCGAAGCGTCGGAAGAGTTGATGAACAAGTACCTGGAAGAGGGTGACTTGTCCGAGAAGGACATCCAGGCCGGTATCCGCGCGCGCACGATCGCCGTGGAAATCCAGCCCATGCTGTGCGGCTCGGCCTTCAAGAACAAGGGCGTGCAGCGCATGCTGGACGCCGTGCTCGACTTCCTGCCTTCGCCGGTGGACATCCCGGACGTCGGCGGTACCGACCCGGACGACGAAGAGAAGCACCTGACCCGCAAGGCCGACGACGGCGAGAAGTTCTCGGCGCTGGCGTTCAAACTGATGACGGACCCGTTCGTCGGTCAGCTGACCTTCGTGCGCGTGTACTCGGGCGTGCTGACCAAGGGCGACACCGTGTTCAACGCCACCAAGGGCAAGAAGGAACGCATCGGCCGTATCGTCCAGATGCGTGCCAACGAGCGCGAAGAGATCGAAGAGATCCGTGCGGGCGACATCGCCGCTTGCGTGGGCCTGAAGGACGTCACCACGGGTGAAACCCTGTGCGACCCGTCCGCGCCGATCGTGCTGGAAAAGATGGTGTTCCCCGAGCCCGTGATTGCACAGGCCGTGGAACCCAAGACCAAGGCCGACCAGGAAAAGATGGGCATCGCCCTGTCGCGCCTGGCCGCAGAAGATCCTTCGTTCCGTGTCCGCACCGACGAAGAATCGGGTCAGACCATCATCGCCGGCATGGGCGAGTTGCACCTCGAGATCATCGTGGACCGCATGAAGCGCGAGTTCAACGTGGAAGCCAACGTGGGCAAGCCCCAGGTGGCCTACCGCGAAACCGTGCGCAAGACGGTCAGCGACGTCGAAGGCAAGTTCGTGCGCCAGTCCGGTGGTAAGGGCCAGTACGGTCACGTCGTGTTCACGCTCGAGCCGCAAGAACCCGGCAAAGGCTTCGAGTTCGTCGACGCCATCAAGGGCGGCGTGGTGCCTCGCGAATACATCCCTGCGGTACAGAAGGGTGTGGAAGAGGCGCTGACGGCCGGCGTGCTGGCGGGTTACCCCGTGGTCGACGTCAAGGTCACGCTGACCTTCGGTTCGTACCACGACGTGGACTCGTCGGAGCAGGCCTTCAAGATGGCCGCCATCTTTGGTTTCAAGGAAGCGGCACGCAAGGCGACGCCCGTCATCCTCGAGCCCATGATGGCCGTGGAAGTCGAGACGCCGGAAGACTACGCTGGTACCGTGATGGGCGACCTGTCGTCCCGCCGCGGCATGGTGCAGGGCATGGACGACATGGTCGGCGGTGGCAAGGCCATCAAGGCCGAAGTGCCGCTGTCGGAAATGTTCGGCTACGCGACGACCCTGCGTTCGATGACGCAAGGCCGCGCCACGTACACGATGGAGTTCAAGCACTACGCTGAAGCGCCGAAGAACGTGGCCGAGGCCATCGTCGCCGCCCGCGCCAAGTAAGTGAAGAAAGTGGCTCCCGCGCAAGCCAGACTTGCGCGGGCAGCTACTGAATAGATAGCTGGTGGGGCTCGCCCGCCGGTCTGCGATCCGGAGTCCGCGCCGTGCCCGTGCAGCGCGATCCAAGATATCCGGGTGCAGACCTAAAACCAGGACACGGGCGTTTGTTCTTTTTCGGAGTTTTTTTGAAATGGCAAAAGAGAAATTTGAGCGTAAGAAGCCGCACGTGAACGTGGGCACCATTGGTCACGTGGACCATG
>NZ_VRUA01000006.1 GCF_008017535.1 Ottowia flava | reverse complement strand
CTGCAAGACCGCTTTGGCCATGAAGAGGGGATAGCGCTTTGGGTCAATGCAATCGTCGGGGATGCGACACCTATGGCATCGCAAGCCTTGAAGAACGTACCGAATTCACCTTGGCTTCGAGGTCGGCACATGCTTCCAACAGTTCGCTGAAAGGTACCGCGTCGCCCACCATCATCTTGTCGGCCAGCATGGCGGCATAGTCCTCGGCGAGTGACTTTCTGGCTTGGCCTTCGGGGACAATTTTCAGATGCCCTGTGGTCGCGAGCATATAGTCGATCACTTGCCCATTGGCATCCTTCTCGATGAAGAAGAAGGACTTGTGGTGAGCGACGGCCGTTGCCACCGTGTGATCGGCCATGATGGCGGCGAAGTGCGGGCTTCGTGCGATCGCGGCCAAGTCATGCCAATGGCGCGCATAGCGTTCACTGCGGATGCGGCCCTGTGCGCAGAACACGTGCGCAGCGGTGGCTTTCTCCCAAAAGGTGCGCGCGACGCTCATGACGAGCGGCGAGGCGATGGGAAAAGATAGGTCGGCCAAGTGACCGGCGACGTCGCAAGCCACCTGGAACACTTGATGTGGCTCGCCCGTCGCGCGCGCACCGAACTCCAGCGTGACGACGGGTGCCACGTAGCCCGTGCCTTGCGTCAGGGCAGGGTAGTGCAGGAACAACTTGTCGTTCTCCGAACCACCGAGTTCCAGCCGGGCGTCCAAGCCCTCGCGCGTCAGGGCGGCCTGAATCGCCGGCTGCACGTTCTGTGTGATCCAGTCGGGCAGCCGATGTCGCACGGCTTGCGTCCATCTGCTCGCCTGGCTGCGGCTGGCTGGCAAGTCACCGCCTTCATCGATCAGGTCCGGGATCAGCTTGCGGATGTCATAGGTCAGGTCAATGTCTTCAGAGAAGCGGTCGATGATCCTGTAGACCTTCGACAGCGACGTGCCGCCTTTGAAGGTCAGGGCTGCCGACAACGGCGATTCGAACAGCGTGCGCAGCGTCCACACCACCCACACGTCCTTTTCGAGCAAGTGGGCGGGACGGCCGGTTTCGGCACGCCCGTATTCCAGCGCTTCGCGTTGATCGGTCTTGCTCAGGTCGAAGAAATACTCAGCCACGCGCGGCTTCCTCGCCGATGGCTTGCGCCATCCAGCCGGGTAGCGTCGCGCGTGCCGAGGCCAGCGCCTGCCACTCGGAGCGGGGAAGGGTGCGGCGCAGCGATGACAGCGACTGGCCGGCGTGCGCAGGTCCAATCCAGGCCAGCGCGCGCACGGCCGCGCCGGCCGGCCGCGCGCCCAGTGCCAGCATCCAGCGCGGAGCGTGTTTCACCAGCACTTCCGAGCGTCCGAGCTTGAGCTTGCGGGTGCGGCCGGAAGTCAGGTAGACCTCGCGGATGGGCACTTGCTGCGTCAGGCCCAGGGCATTGGCCGCACTGGCGCCGTGCGGCACCACGATTTCGCCGCTCTGCTCGGCCAGCGCTTGGACGACCTTCTCGGGCGCGGGAGCGCGCGAGCCGAACCGGCTGGAGACTGGAACAGCGTAGGCGCCCCGCGCTACGCGCAGCAGTTTGCCGGCCTTGGCCAGTCGCGAGAACGCCTGGTCCACCGCCGATCGGCTTCCCAGGTGCAGGAACTCCTTGGGCGACAGCACGCCTCCCTCGGGGAGGGCTTGCGCTTGGGTGAGGATGGTCTCGGGTAGCGTGTTCATCGAGGGGGCCTTCTGATGAGAGAAACAGTTTACCAGTTTCTGACATACCGACCAATGGATCGGGGGGGCAGGTTGGGCAGAGGCGCCGGCATCCGACGCATCCAAAATTGACGTTCATTTGAAAAAGTCTTAAAAATCGTAGTATGGCTACGACTGGATCGAGCAAGCTAATTGCGCTCTATACCCGGCTGGCACCAGGGACGCCGCTGACCTCGGCGGACTTGGCGGCGCTGGGCATCTCTGCCGACCTGGCCGTTCACTACGTCCGGGCAGGGTGGCTCACGCGCCTGGCGCGCGGGGTGTTCTGCCGTCCGAACGATGCCCCGGCACTTCATCCCAGCGTACTGCTGTTGCAGCGCCGGTTCGAGGGGCTGCACGTTGGTGGCAAGTCGGCGCTGGACTGGTATGGCGTGCGGCAGTATGTGTCGCAGCAGCTGGTGCTGCACCTGTATGGCTGGACGGCAGGGCGCTTGCCCGAATGGTTCATCGAGCGCTTCCCTGCCGAGTACCACCGCAAGCGGCTGTTTGACGAGCAACCGGATGCTTTGCTGCACGTCGGCCCATTCGAGCAGCGCGGCCAGGCGCCGCAGGTCTCGGCACCGGAGCGCGCATTGCTGGAGTTGTTGAGCGAGGTCGGCGTGCGCCAGCCCTTGCAGGAAGCCCGCGAACTCGTTGAGAGCGCCTACAGCTTGCGCGCCGAGGTACTGCGCGAGCTGTTGCAGCATTGCACGAGCGTCAAGACCGTGCGACTGTGCCTGCAACTTGGCCGCGAAGCCTCATTGCCGTGGGCGGCCAAGCTCGACCCGGCCGCGCTGCCGACGGGCAGCGGCCGGCCTTGGGTATCCAGATCGGCCGATGGTCTGCTGGTACTCAAACCATGAACCAAACCTTCTCGATAACACACGCCTGCTGGCGCAGTTGCAGAAGGCCGATATGAGGAGTTCGCAGAGCAGGTGGACCTGCTCGCCGAGCAGCTATCTGCGCTATCCTAGAAGGCGATTGATGATGGTGCCGTCGGCGTCGTCAGCCCGCAAATCGTCCCATCTCCCGCGCCAGAAAAAGGTGTCCGATGCAGACGGTAAACGCGACGGTAAGGCCCATTTCGATCATCGAAAATCCCTTTAACCACGTGAACTTGCGTGACCCGTTGATGACCGAGTGGGAGTGAGCCAGGTCAGGGCGCAGACGTATTTCGCAAACTTGACCGTTGCGTATGGCAGATCAGTTTTCGCTCTTCGGGGCACCGCCTGAAGAGACGGATATCCCTTGCTTGGCGCCCGCTGCGCCGGGCTTTCGGTGCGAACTGTTCTTCGCCGTTCAGCCCGAGCAGGAAGATGCCGAGCGGATAAGCGCGCAGGCCGAGGCGGTGCGCCAGGCGCTGAACCTGTATGGCGGCTCCGTCGTCAGTGCGCCGCGCCTGCACATCTCGCTGCACGGGTTGGGGCGCTACGACGCTGCGCCAAAAGAATTGCTGGCACGTGCGCTGGATGCCGCCGCGCGCGTACGACTGGCGCCGTTCGAGGTCGCCTTTGACCAACTGATGAGCTTCGGACGCCCTGACGCCAAGACGGATGCCTATCCTTTGGTGCTGACCGAGAGCGTGCCCGACCCCGGCTTGCTGGCGCTGCATCAGCGCCTTGGGATGGCGCTGGCGGACGCGGGCATACCCGTCGAATTGCCATTTCATCCCCACATGACCCTGTCGCGACACGGTAAACACGTCCCATCGCAGCCCCAGGCGCCAATGCGCTGGACCGCCAGGCGCTTCGTGTTGATCTGGAGCCATTTGGGCAAAACGCGTTACGAGCGCGCTGGCGACTGGCTGCTGACCGCCTGAATCGATACGAGTGGTGGCGGCTCCTCCCAATGGTAAAGCGCGGGGATCGCTAGAAGGAACGGAACGGTTTCCGACCGACCGGAGATCGACGCCCTAACGCAAACGGATAGGCGACCTCAGCGAAAACCCAACTCAGTCGATGCCCGTGGCCAGATCTCCCGCCAGCAGTTGTTGCGGCAGTTGCCGGAAGCGCCAGCCACCGCGCGCCGGCTCAAACGCCCAGACCACATCGAAGCGCTCGCCGGGCCACGCTTTCGGGATCTGGGCCGCCGGCGCGATGGCCTGCGCCAGCGTCGGGATGCACTCGTGCGACCAGGCGATCAGCACCACCCCGTCGAGCTGGTGACAGCGTTCGGCAGCCTGATCCGTCTGCGTCTTCATCAGCCGGGCTTCGACTTTCAGCCCCAGCGCTTGCGCCAGAGGCGTGACGGTCTGCCGCGTGCGGCGGCTGTCGTCCGGCGCGCTGCGGTCGAAGCGTTCGGACAGGATGTGCGTCGGCACGCGGACACCGTCCACGTACGGGTGCTGAAAGAAGCGGATCAACGCGCCCGCACGTTGCCAGCCGCGCACGCTCAGCGAATGCTCGTCCAGTTTGCCGCGCCGGCGCACGCCCTGAACCCGGTCGGGAATGGGTTTCTCGGCGTGGCGGATGAGCAGGATTTGTTCTGGCATGGCATTGCACGGCTGAATGGCGCAGAGCAGGGGGCGAGCAGTTGGCGGTGGGCGGCGTCGGCGCAACCGTCGGGCTGCAAGCCATTCTGCCGGCCGCGCCGCTGCCGCGCAAACCCCACCGTTTCGGCCACAATGCCCGTCACTGTGCGACCCTTGATCGCCGCGCCCGCCACCATGTACCTGCCCCCTTACTTCGCCAGCCGCGACCCCGCTCAGGCCGCGCGCTTGATGCGCGAACACCCGTTCGCCAGCCTGATCACGACCGATGATGACGGCTTACCTTACGTCACGCACCTGCCGCTGCACCTGCAGGGCGCGGGTGCGGCCGAGGGGAATTTCACGCTGCTCGGCCACGTGGCGCGGCCCAACCCGCAGTGGCGGCATTTGCAGGCGCGGCCGCGCGCGGTGGTGACGTTCTTGGGCCCGCACGCCTATATGTCGCCCAGCGTCTACCCCGACCTGGCGCGCGTGCCGACCTGGAATTACCTGGCGGTGCACGCCACGGTGACGGCGCGCCTGCTGGACGCGGACGACGCGCAGGGCAAGGACGATTTGCTGAAAAGCCTGATCGGTGACCACGAACCCGCGTACGCCGCGCAATGGCGTGCCATGGATCCGGAGCTGGCGGGCAAGCTGCTGCAGGGCATCACGGCGTTTGAACTCACGGTGACCGACTGGCAATGCAAGCTCAAGCTGAACCAGCACCGCAAGGAAGCGCACGCCGCCATGCATGCGGCCTACGCAGCGGGCAGCCCGGACGAGCGCGCACTGGGCGGTTGGATGGAAGATTTGGGCATGACGGCGCCCGCAAGGCCGCAAGGAGAAGCGTGATGCGTGGCATGAGCTTGCTGGGCCTGGTCATCGTGGCCTTGGTGATCGGTTTGCTGGTGACCAAACAGACCGTCGGCAGCCGCAACGCCACGTCGGCCATCGGCGTGCCCGCGTCGGCACCGCAGGGCAACGTGCGCGAGCAAAGCCAGCAGATTCAGCAGCAATACAAGCAAGCGCTGGAAGGCGCGCTGAACCAGCCGAGGCCCGAGCCAGACGACGCCAAGTGAATGGGCGAGCGCTGGCCTGTTTTGAATGACATCGGCCTCTAGCCCTACAGCCACCTGCGCAACCAGCTATGAACAATGAAGCGACGCCGCCGCCCCTTGGCACCCTGGTGACCGACGACGCGCAGGCCATGCGGCTGGCCTTGGGCGAGGCGGGGCACGCCGTGGCGGCGGGTGAAGTGCCGGTCGGCGCCGTGCTGGTCGATGCGACGGGCACGGTCATCGCCACCGGCCGCAACGCGCCGATCGGCGGGCACGACCCGACGGCGCACGCCGAGATCGCTGCGCTGCGCGCCGGGGCCGCCGCGCGCGGCAACTACCGGCTGGACGGCTGCACGTTGTTCGTCACGCTCGAGCCCTGCACCATGTGCGCTGGCGCCATGCTGCACGCGCGGCTGGCGCGGGTCGTGTACGGCGCGCCAGACCCCAAGACCGGCGCGGCAGGGTCGGTGCACAACCCCTTCGCCGACACACGGCTGAACCACCAGACCCAGGTGCACGGCGGCGTATTGGCCGATGAATGCGCCGCGCTGCTGCGCGACTTCTTCCAGCCGCGCCGCGTCAACAATTCGCCCCTGCGCGACGACGCGCTGCGCACGCCGGCCGCGCGCTTTGCGAACTTGCCCGGCTACCCCTGGTCGCCAAGCTACGTCAGCGATTTGCCAGCGCTGAACGGCCTGCGCATGGCCTACCTGGACGAATGCGCTCGCGCCGCCAAAGAAGGTGGAAGTGGGGCAGGGCAGCGCACCTGGCTGTGCCTGCACGGCAACCCGACCTGGAGCTACCTGTACCGCCACCAGATCCCGGTGTGGCTGGCGGCCGGCGACCGTGTGGTCGCGCCCGATCTGATCGGCTTTGGCCAAAGCGACAAGCCCAAGAAAGAAGCCGCGCACAGCTTCAGCTGGCACCGGCAGGTGCTGCTGAAGTTCGTCGAGCGGCTGGACCTGCGCCGCGTCATCCTGGTCGTGCAGGACTGGGGCGGCCTGCTGGGGTTGACGCTGCCGATGGCGTCGCCCGAGCGGTACGTTGGTCTGTTCGTCATGAACACGACGCTGGCGACCGGCGAGGTGCCGCTGCCGGGCGGTTTTCTGGCGTGGCGCGAGATGTGCCGCAAGAACCCTGGCTTTGATATCGGCCGGCTGATGGCGCGCGGCAACCCGCAGCTCGCGCCCGCCGAATGCGCCGCCTACGATGCGCCGTTTCCCGACGTCGGCCACCGCGCCGCCACGCGCGCCTTTCCGCCGATGGTGCCCGAGCACGCGGACGACGACGGCGCCGCCATCTCGCGCCAAGCGCAGGGGTTTTGGCGCGACCACTGGCAAGGCCGCAGCCTGATGGCGATTGGCCAGCGCGACCCGGTGCTGGGCGAGCCGGTGATGCGCGCGCTGCAGGCCACGTTGCGTGGCTGCCCCGCGCCCTGGCTGCTGCCGGACGCCGGCCACTTCACGCCCGAAGCCGGCGCCATCCTTGCCGAGCGCGCGCTGCTGCACTTCGACGGCGTGTGAACCTGCGGCGCAGCGGAGCGGACCGCGCGCTAGAATGTCTATGAATTTGATAGCTGCCTGCGCACGTCCATCAAGCGCTGGCGGCCTATTTGGCTTGATTTTCTGTTGAAGGCTTTCATGGCACACATCTACGTCTATTCCCCTTCTGGCGCCGTGCGCGACCGCGCTGCGTTCCGCCGCGGCATCCAACGCCTGCAGGCCATGGGGCACGAGGTAGAAGTCGATCCCGACGCGCTCGCCACGTTCGAGCGCTTTGCCGGCGACGACGCCACGCGCCTGGCAGCCATCGGCCGTGCGGCCGCCAGCGGCGCCGACGTGGCGCTGACCACGCGCGGCGGTTACGGCATCACGCGCCTGCTGCCCGATCTGCCCTACAAGGCGCTGGCGCGCGCCGTGGGCAAGGGCACGCGCCTTGTCGGCTTCAGCGATTTCACGGCGCTGCAACTGGCGCTGCTGGCCAAGACCGGAGCGCCCACCTGGGCGGGGCCCTCACTGTGCGAAGGCTTTGGCGCCGCCGACGCCAGCGATGCGGCGGACGACCATGGCGGCAAGGCGACGAGCGGCCCTGACGAGATCATGCTGGCCTGCTTTGACGACATGGCCAGCGGCGTGGGCGAGGGCACGGGCTGGCGCCTGCCCAAGGCCGACCGCGAACTGCTCAAGGCGCGTCGTGACGGCCACCTGGCGCACGACGCCACGCTGTGGGGCGGCAACCTGGCGATGGTCATGTCCATGCTGGGCACCCCCTGGTGGCCAGAAGTGGAGGGCGGCGTGCTGTTTCTCGAAGACGTGGGCGAACACCCCTACCGCGTCGAGCGCATGCTGCTGCAGCTGCTGCAGGCCGGTGTCCTGGCCCGGCAAAAGGCCATCGTGCTGGGCCAGTTCACCGAATACCGGCTGGGTCCGCAGGACAAGGGCTTCAACCTGACCAAGGTGGTGGACGGCCTGCGCGCACGCCTGAAGAAAGTGCCGGTGCTGACGGGCCTGCCATTTGGCCACGTGCCGACCAAGGTGCTGCTGCCGGTGGGGCGACCCGTTGACCTGCTGGTGGAAGAGGGCGATGCGATGCTGCTGTGGGGACACATGCACTGAGCTGGCGCAGGCACAGCTTGTGCAACGTAAAAAGGGACGCTTGGCGTCCCTTTTTTGTGGTTGTCTGCGACGTCCCGAGAGAGGCCTGCGTTTTCGAAGCTGCCGCTCAGGACCGCAGCGTGGTCGGTCGCGACATCAGGCCTTTGGGCAGCATGCCGTCGAACAGGACGGACAGGCTTTCGGTGCGCTCGCGCGCCGAGCGCTCGCCCGACGCATTGGCCAGGGCGGCCATCAAATCGGCACGCGCGTACCATAACGCCTGCGCGTCGCCACCAAATCGGATCCGCCGCGCCACCTGGGGGTGCTGACGCGCCCCTTCCTCGCCCAGCATGTCGAGCATGGCAAGGCGAATGTCTTCAAGCCGGTACGCCATCCGCTCCGGATCGGGCTTCTGACCGGTCCAACGCGCATACAGCCCGGTCAGCACATCAGTCGCAGTCCTACTCATATGAAGGTAACCGCCAGACAATGAAGATGAATTTGGTTACTGACCATCATAGGCCATTTAAGTGAACGAAGGCAGTACATCCGTTGCGTACAAGCTACGACTGGTTGCATATCCCCTGATCCATATACTTAACATGGTAAATAATTGATGCCATTCCGCAGAAGAAGAGTGGGCGGGAGAGACCGGTGCTGTGACCCGGGCGAGGCTCAGAAGGCCTGCCCGGGCCTGTGGCAACGTGCGTACCACGAGTGCACTTATGAATCTGGCTCAAACCATGGTGTTTGTCGACTTGGCCGGCAGCACCACCGCCTTCGCGGTCATGGGCAATGCTCAGGTCGCCGAGGTCGTCACCAAGGTCACCCAGTGGATCGACCGGGTAGTCGGCGCCCATGGCGGCCGCACCGTGAAGTTCCTTGGGGACGGCGTACTGGCGCAATTTGACGATAGCGGGCAGGCCATCGAGGCCGCTGTTTTCCTTCAGCAAAATCACACCGAGCGGCTGCGCAAATGGCCGGAAGCGCTGCGCATGGGCCTCAAGATCGGGCTGGCTACGGGGTCGGTGGTCGAAATGGCGGGCGACGCGTTCGGAGACGCGGTCAACCTGTCGTCCAGATTGTCTGACATGGCCGGCGAGCACGGCATCTGGGCGTCGGAGTCGGTCATCTCCAACATCAGCACCTCTGGCGCAACGCGCGGGCATGCCAATGTGGACGGCCAGCAGTCGGTCTCTCTGGACAGCGTGCGCTATCGCTCGCTAGGCGTGGTGCCGGTGCGAGGATTGGCACAGCCTCACTCGGTGTTCCAGATCGAATGGTCGGAGGACGTCACGACCGACCTCATGACGGTACAGGGGGCGCTGCAAAGTGGCCCACCGTGTCGAGCAGATGGGGATCGGCCGCGCTGTGAAATCGCACTGGCCTGGCTGGGTCACACCGGCGTCTTTCCGCTGAGCGAGGGGCCGATCACCATTGGCCGAGTTCCCGATTGTGATTTCGTCGTGGGTGACCAGCGGGTGTCGCGTGTACACGCCCGGATCGAACAGGTTGCCGGCGCCATCGTGGTGGTCGACATGAGCAGCTTCGGCACCTGGGTTCGCTTTGCCGAGAACCCGGCCACCGATATCGCGCTCCGGCGCGACCAATGCGTGCTGTATGACACCGGTGAAATTTCACTTGGGGCGGGATTCGATGACTTCAGCGCACCGGTCGCCGCATTCCGCGTGACGCTTCCTGCGCGATCGCTACCCAACAGAGTCGGTCAGACTCGCGCGGGGCAAATTCTTGCTCGTTCATAACCGCTCCATAGACTATGATCCCTTTATTCAACTATTAACATAATACACATCGTATGAAGTTATAAATCAGGCGTGACGCCCGTTTATGCTCTTCAATCCGAACCCATTAAGCACGCGAATGCACCTTCATCACCATTGCCCTTTGGGCGTCCCTGGACGGCTTTGGGCTCGATAGCGTTCGGCTTGGCGCAGTAGATCTATCGCATCGGGCCGCGCCGCGCGTTCGGCAAAATCCATCGCTGTCATCTGCTTCTGGTTGCGCATGCTGAAGTCGGCGCCGGACTCCAGCAGCAGCTTGACGGCTTCCGGGCTGCCGTAGGACGCGGCCATCATCAGCGGTGTCGTGCCATTGGGCGACTGCGCGTCGATGAAGGCGTGGTGCTCCAGCAGGAGGCGGATCACGTCGGTGTGGCCGTTGGTCGCCGCGTAATGCAAAGGCGTCCAGCCAGGCTTGTTGACGTCTGCATCCAGCGCGATCAGGCGCTTGACGACGTCCAGCTGGCCTTTCAGGGACGCCATCATCAACGGGCTTTCGTCCGCTGGGTTGCGACTTTCGGCCTTCAGTTTGGGTGAGTCCAGCAGGACGGACGCGACCTTCATCGAGCCTTCCTGCAGTGCCACGTACAGGCCCGGCGCACCGTTCTCGGTGGGCGTATTGGGGTCGAATCCGCGCGACAGCAGGCCGCGCATCGTCAATTCGTTGTCCTGCTTGATGGCGCGCGTGAAGGCCACTACGTCGTCGGCCGCCATCGCCAGGGGCGCGGCGACGGCCAGGCAGGCGGCCACCAGAACGCTTTTGAACTGCTTCATACGCTGACTTTCGGGAAAAGACGGGTGAAATTGTCGCTGGTGACCTGCGCGATGCGCGCGACGTCCACCCCGCGCAGTTCGGCCACCTTGGCCGCGACGTAAGGCACGTAGGCCGGTGAATTGGTCTTGCCGCGGTACGGCACGGGCGCCAGATAGGGCGAATCGGTTTCGATCAGCAGCCGATCTTCCGGGACCATGGCCGCCACTTCCTGCAATTCGCGCGCACTCTTGAAGGTGACGATGCCCGACAGCGACACGTAAAAACCCAGGTCCAGCGCCGCGCGCGCCACTTCGCGCGTTTCGGTAAAGCAGTGAAACACGCCGCCGGCGCTGCCTGCCCCGCCCTGCTCGCCCTCTTCCTTGAGGATGGTCAGCGTGTCGTCCGACGATGCGCGGGTGTGGATCACCAGCGGCAGGCCGGCGCGGCGGGCGGCGCGAATGTGGGTGCGAAAACGGTCGCGCTGCCATGCCAGGTCGGCCACGCTGCGGCCGCCTTTGCGTTCTTCCATCTGGTAGTAGTCCAGGCCGGTTTCGCCAATGGCAACCACCTTCGGCAATTGGCTGGCGGCGACCAACTGGTCCTCGGTCGGTTCGTGGACGTCTTCGCTGTCGGGGTGCACGCCCGCGCTGGCCCACAGGCCGTCGTGGCGCGCGGCCAAGGCCTGGACGTCGGGGAATTCTTCCATCGTCGTGCTGATGCACAGCGCGCGTGTGACCTGGGCCGCCGCCATGGCGGCGCGCACGGCGTCAAAGTCCGAGGCCAGTTCAGGAAATGTGAGGTGACAGTGGGAGTCGGTGAACATGCACGGGCCGGTGACAAGCCCGAAGCCGCAAGGGCATCAGGCGGTCTTTGTCAGCGTAAAACAGCGAAATTGATGCTATCACGCGCCTTCTGACGTGACAGGCGGCCAGATGGACCGGCCGCTTGTAGGTGCGCGCCGCTTTGTCAGATGGTCTGCGTAGCGCGGTCGGAGCCCAGTGAGGCGCCCAGAATCTGCTCGATTTTGACTTTGAGCTGCGCCGATTTTTCGTCGTTCGGAAAGCGCACGCCCACGCCTTGTGTTCGATTGCCTGAAGCACGTGCCGGCGTGATCCACGCCACCTTGCCCGCCACAGGATAGCGCTGCGGGTCGTCCGGCAAGGTGATCAGCACGTACACGTCGTCGCCCAGGCGGTGCTCGCGCGCCGACGGGATGAAGATGCCGCCGTCCGCAAACATAGGGATGTAGGCCGCGTAAAGGGCGGCTTTTTCCTTGATGGCCAGCTGGATAACGCTCGGGCGGGGTGTGTTGAGAGGTGCGCTTTGCGAAGTCGACATGGGCGGCTGCGATTCGGTTCCAGGACAGCAAAGCCGGGCAAAGCGGCTTCAGCCCTTCGAGTTTAGGGCCTGCCTGGCGCTGCTGACCAGGAATTCTGTCGTCAAACCGGCATTTAGGCTGTGTTCTGCGGTGCGCGCGGCCTGCCCCAACTGCGTCCACCAGCGCGACAGCGCCGCCATGGGCAACGGGCGGTGCGGCAGATCGGCCGATTCGAAGTAGCGCGGCACGGCGCCGACCTGCAGCGCCATCAGGTCATGGCAGAGCTTTTGCAGCCGCGCGACCACCTCCGGCAGCGCCAGTCCGGCCATGGCCGAGACGTCGCCGCTGGCCATGGCCTTGGGCAGCATGGCCCACTGGCGCGCGGTGACCTTGGTTTCGGCCAGCGCCAGCGCATCGTCCGGGCGGCCGCCGGCGGCGCGCAACAGTGCGGCGCCCTCCTCGGCCGGCACGCCTTGCACGTCCAGCCAGTGCTGGCCTTCGGCGGCGGCGGGCCAGTCCAGCGTATGCGTCAGGCAGCGGCTGCGGATGGTGGGCAGCAGCAGTTGGGCCGCGTCGGTGGCCAGGACAAACCGCACGTCGCCGGGCGGTTCTTCCAATGTTTTCAACAGGGCGTTGGCCGTGACGGCGTTCATGCGCTCGGCCGGATAGATCAGCACCGCCTTGCCGCGCCCGCGCCCACTGGTGCGCTGCGCGAATTCGATGGTGTCGCGCATGGCGTCAACGCGGATGTCCTTGCTGGGCTTGCGCTTCTTGTCGTCGATGTCGGACTGCGCCTTTTCGGGCAGCGGCCAGCCGCGCGCCAGCATTTCGGTTTCGGGCATCAGCACGGCCAGGTCGCTGTGCGTGTGCACGGCGATGCCGTGGCAGCTGGCGCACTGGCCGCAGGCGCCCTGGGGCGTGGGCGCGTCGCACAACCAGGCCCGCACCATGGCCAAGCCCAGTTCAAACTGGCCCAGGCCCGACGGCCCCTGCAGCAGCCAGGCGTGGCCGCGCTGGGCCAGCAGGGCTTCCAGCTGGCGTTGCAGCCAGGGTGCCAGGGGCGCCGGCTGCGTGGACAGTGCAGCGGCGCCCTGCTCTGCCTTGGCGGCGGTGCTCACAGGATCCCCCGGTCGACCAACGCGGCGCGCACGGCGGTGGCGACGGCTTCGCGCGGCTGGTCGGCGTCGATGCGGGCGAAGCGCTCGGGCTGCCCTTCCGCCCGGCGCGCATAGCCGGCGCGCACGGCGTCGAAGAATGCCACCGGCTGCGACTCGAATTTGTCCGGCACACGCGCACCGGCCAGGCGTTCGGCGGCCACGGCGGGCGGCACATCGAACCACAGGGTCAGATCGGGTTGAATCAGGGGTTTTTGAACGAAATCGGCCTCCAGCCCTACAGCATCCTGCGCGAGCAGCTCCAATGTTGATAGCAACTGCCAGTCAAACCCGCGCCCGCCGCCCTGGTAGGCGAAGGTCGCGTCGGTGAAGCGGTCGCACAGCACCACGTCGCCGCGCGCCAGCGCCGGGACGATGACGCGCTGCAGGTGGTCGCGCCGCGCGGCGAACATCAACAGCGCTTCGGTCAGCGCGTCCATCGGCTCGTGCAGGGCCAGCGCGCGGACCTTCTCGGCCAGCGGCGTGCCACCCGGCTCGCGCGTCAGCGTGACCTGCCGGCCGGCGGCGCGAAAGGCGTCGGCCAGCGCGTCGATGTGGGTCGACTTGCCGGCGCCGTCGATGCCTTCAAAGCTGAGAAACAGCCCGCGCGCCGCCATCAGTTGGCTCCTGACGCAGCCGAAGCCACGGCGGCTGGCGGCGGCGCAGCCAGAACGCCCGATGCCGCGGGCGCAGCCAGCCCGGCGCCGCCCCCGCGCTGGAACTGGTTGACCGCGCGGTTGTGCTCGTCCAGCGACCGGCTGAAATGGCTGCTGCCGTCGCCGCGCGCCACGAAGTACAGCGCCTTGGTCTCGGCCGGCTGCACCGCCGCCATCAGCGACGCCTTGCCGGGCATGGCGATCGGCGTGGGTGGCAGGCCGGCGCGGGTGTAGGTGTTGAAGGGCGTGTCGGCCGTCAGGTGGCTGCGTTTGAGGTCGCCGTTGAAGGCATCACCCAGCCCGTAGATGACCGACGGGTCGGTCTGCAGCCGCATGCCCACGCGCAGGCGGTTGATAAAGACGCCGGCGATTTCCGGCCGGTCCTTCGCCTGGCCGGTTTCCTTTTCGACGATGCTGGCCAGCACCAGCGCGTCGTCGGCGGATTTGAGCGGCAGGTTGGGCGCGCGCATGTCCCAGGCGGCCTGCAGGCGCCGGTCCATCAGCTGCAGGGACTGGCGAAGCACGGCCAAGTCGCCCGAATTCTTGGCGTAGTGGTAGGTGTCGGGAAAGAAGCGCCCTTCCGGCGACACGCCGGGCTTGCCCAGCGCCTTCATGATCTGCTCGCCCGTCATGTCGGCGGTGTCGTGCGTCAGGTTCTCGGCCCTGGCCAGCGCGGCGCGGAACTGCTTGAACGTCCAGCCCTCCACCAGCGTCACCGCCAGCACGATGCGGTCGCCACGGATCAGCTTGTCCAGCAGGTCGCCCGCGGTCATGCCCTGGGTGACTTCGTATTCGCCGGGCTTGATGGTCTGCTCATGCCCCTTGACGCGGAAATAGGCGTACAGCAGCTCGGCCGGCAGCTTCACGCCGCCCTGCACCGCCCGGTTGGCGGCCGTGCGCAGCGACGCGCCGTTGGGCACCGACACCTCGACCTTGGGGGCGGACAGCGTCAGCGGCTGCTGCAGCCACCACCACGCACCACCCGCAGCGGCCACAGCCAGCACGAGCAGCAAAAACAGCAGTTTGATCAGGGTTCGCAAAAGGCGCTTCACCAGCGAGGAAAAGGGTCGGCCATGATAATTCAGCCATGTGCTCGACCCTTGCCTCCCCCGTCTTCGCCCACCCCGACGCCACGACCGCCGCCGCCTTGGACGGCGTGGTGCGTCTGCACGGCCTGGGTGTGATCCGCGCTGTGGGCGAACAGGCCGCGACGTTCCTGCAAGGCCAGCTGACGCAGGACGTGGTGCTGATGCCGGTCGGCAGCAGCCGCCTGGCGGCGTTCTGCACCGCCAAGGGCCGCATGCTGGCCAGCTTTCGCGTGCTGAAAACGCGCGCCGACGAACTGCTGCTGGTCACCAGCGCCGAAACGCTGCCCGCCACGCTCAAGCGCCTGTCCATGTTCGTGCTGCGCGCCAAGGTCAAGCTGAGCGACGCCAGCGGCGACTTCGCGATCTATGGCGCATTGGGTCCCACGGCCGCTGCCTGGGTGCAAAACGCTACACAATCGGTAGCTTCTAGCGCAGATGGTTCTAGGGCTGATGGCCAAAACGATGCCAAACCCATGGTGATCGATCTGCCTGCCGCCGACGGCGCCGCCCGTGCGCTGCAGCTGCTGCCGCCTGACGCGCCCGCCCCCGCCGGTCCGGCGCTCAGCGATGCCGACTGGCGCTGGGCCGAGATCCGCGCCGGCGTGGCGCGCGTCGTGGGGCCCGTGGTCGAAGCCTTCGTGCCGCAGATGCTCAACTACGAAAGCGCCGACGGCGTGAACTTCAAGAAAGGCTGCTACCCCGGCCAGGAAGTCGTCGCGCGCAGCCAGTTCCGCGGCGCCATCAAACGCCGCGCCTTCGTCGCCCAGGTGGCGGGCGCGGCCGAAGCCGGCCAGGAAGTGTTCGACCCCAGCGCGCCCGACCAACCCGTCGGCCTGATCGCCCAGGCCGCCCCCGCGCCGGGCGGCGGCACCGCGGTGATCGTGTCGCTGCAGCTGGCGGCCGAGCACGCGCCCGACCTGCGCGTCGGCGCGGCGGACGGCCCGTCACTGTCGGGATTGCACCTGCCGTTTGCGCTGCTGCACGACATCTGACCGGCCGACGCCTCCGGCGTCCGCTGCCTACAGCATGTGCTCCAGAAACGCCCGCGCCCGCTCGTGCCGCGGGTCGGCGAAGAAGTCTTTGGCGGGCCGGTCTTCGACGATCTGGCCGCCGTCCATGAAGACCACGCGGTGCGCCACTTCGCGCGCAAAAGCCATCTCGTGCGTGACGACCAGCATGGTCATGCGCTCCTGCGCCAGCTCGCGCATGGTGCGCAGGACTTCGCCGGTCAGCTCGGGGTCGAGCGCGCTGGTCGGTTCGTCGAACAGCAGCACCTCGGGCTGCATCGCCAGGGCGCGGGCGATGGCCACGCGCTGCTTCTGGCCGCCGGACAGGCGGTTGGGGTAGGCGTCGCGCTTGTCGGCGAGGCCCACCTTGGCCAGCAGGCGCTCGGCCAGCGCAGTGGCTTCGCCCCGCGGCATTTTCTTGACGGTGATGGGCGCTTCGATCAGGTTCTGCAGCACGGTGAGGTGCGGGAACAGGTTGAAATGCTGGAACACCATGCCGGTGTGGCGGCACACGCGGCGCACCTCGGCGTCGGCCGGGTAGCGCACACCGCCCTGCCCGTCGTCGGCCACCAGGGTGTCACCCGCGATCTGGATGGTGCCGCGGTCCACGGTTTCCAGGTGGTTCAGGCAGCGCAGCAGCGTCGACTTGCCCGAGCCCGAAGCGCCCAACACCGCCACCACTTCGCCGCGCTGCACCGTCAGGTCGACGCCGCGCAGCACCTCCAGCGCGCCAAAGCGCTTGTGCACGCCAATGGCGTTGATCATGGGTGAATCGACGGAGGTTTCAGGCATGAGCGCATCCCCTTGCGTGCAGCCGCTGAGCACACCGCCACCCGCCAGCGAAAGCCCTGCAACGCGCCGCCACCCCCTGATCGAACGGCCGCGGAGCAGGCCAAGCCAGCGAACGCCCGGCGCGGACCTGCGCCGCGCGGTGGCGTTGTCCCCCCTTGCGCAGCAGAAGGGGGGAAGGCGCTATCGGCGCCACAGGGGGGTTAATCCTGCTCCGCATACCTGCGCTCCAGCCGCTGAAACACCCAGGTCAGCATCAGCGTCATCAGCAGGTAGAACACCGCGGCGACGATGAAGGGCGTGATGGTGAAGTCGCGCTGCACAAAGCCGCGCGCGGCGCGCAGCAGGTCGTTCAGCGCCAGCACGTAGATCAGCGAGGTGTCCTTAATCAGCGTGATCGTCTCGTTGGCCAGTGGCGGCAGCGTGCGGCGGATGACCTGCGGCATGACGATGCGGCGCATGGTCTGCGGGTAGCTCAGACCCAGCGCCTTGGCGCCTTCGTACTGGCCGCGGTCGATCGACTGGATGCCGGCGCGGAAGATCTCGGCAAAGTACGCCGCGTAGTTCAGCGCAAAGGCCACCACCGCGGCCGGGAAGTCCGGCAGCCGGATGCCCACGTAGGGCACAAAGGGCAGCGCGTAGTAGACGAACAGCAGCTGCAGCATCAGCGGCGTGCCGCGCATCAGCCAGATGAAGCCGCTGACGGCGCGGCGCAGCGCGCCAAAGCGCGACACGCGCGCCAGCGCCAGCGCCAGGCCGAGCGGCAGCGCCAGCACCAGCGTGATGGCGAACAGCTTGAGCGTGACCAGCGAACCCTCGGCCAGCGGCGGCAGCAGGCGCAGGATGTATTCCATGGTCAAAAGTGGCGCTGGCCCAGGTCAGATATGCGCAAGCAGCTTCTTGTTTTGTAGCAGACTGCGCGCCGCGGCTTACTTGATGATGTTCTTGCCGAACCACTGCTCGGCGATCTTGGCGGCGCTGCCGTCGGCCTTCATGTCGGCCATGGCCTTGTCCAGCGCGGTGTGCAGCGCGTTGTCGTCCTTGCGCAGGCCCACGCCGTATTCCTCGGTGCCGAAGTTCTCGTCCAGCACGGCGTAGTCGCCCGGCTTCTTGGCGGTGTAGTAGCGGCCCACCACCTCGTCCAGCACCACGGCGTCGACGCGGCCGGCGCTCAGGTCCATCAGCGCGGTGACGTTGTCGCCGTACTTCTTCATGTCCTTGAAGCTCTTGGCCGTGGCCTCGTCCTTGGCGATGGCGTCCACGGCGCTGGAGCCGTCCTGCACGCCGATGTGCTTGCCGGCCAGATCGGCCTTGGTCTTGATCGGCGAGTTGCCCTTCACCACGATGATCTGGTGGTTCTCCATGTACGGCGCAGTGAAGGCGATGTTCTGCTTGCGCTCTTCGGTGATGGTCAGGCCGTTCCACAGGGCGTCCACGCGCTTGCCGGAGAGTTCCGCCTCCTTGGCGTTCCAGTCGATCGGCTTGAACTCGGCCTCGATGCCCAGGCGCTTGGCCGCTTCCTTGGCCATGTCGATGTCAAAGCCGACCAGTTGGCCCTTGTCGTCGCGAAAGCCCATCGGCGGGAAGTTGTCGTCCAAGCCGATCACTATCTTTGCCGGCAGCGCGGGCGCGGCGGCCGGGGCCGAGCCGGCGGCGGTCGGTGCGTTGGCATCGGGCTTGCTGCAAGCGGCCAGCACCACGGCAGACAGGGCCACCACCAGAACGCGACGGGAAATCTTGGGCATGAGAAAAAAGGTCCGGGAAAAGAGAGAAAGACAGGCCAAACCGCGCAGCGCCGCGGTTTCTGGCAAACCCGCAATGGTACCAAGCGCGCCTCCAACGCTGCGGCCGTTGCCAGTGGGCGCTGTCCGACAGACCTGGCGAACCACGCCTTCAAGGCGGATCGAATCTGTCCGACAGGGCGTGTAAAGCCCCGGTAATCGGACGGTAAAACCCGGGCGAAATCGGGCTTGCGCCCTTGCCCACGACCGAAAACGCGGCGCAAACTGACTGCGTTGGACCTCAAGCCACAGAAAGGAAACCGCCATGTTGCCAAGACGAAACCTCCTGTCCTTTGCCCTCGCTGGCGTGCTGGGCGCTGCCGTGCTGCCGGCCACTGCGCAGTCGCGCGGGCACGACGACCGCCGCGGCCCCAACCATGGCCCTGACCGCGGCCCTGACCGCGGCCCGCGCCGCGGTCCCTACCGCCCGAGCGACTACCGCGGGCGCCGCGGCCCGCCGCCGCATGCGCGCGGCGTGGGCCCCGACCGCCGCTGGCACCGCGGTGACCGCCTGCCACCGGCCTACCGCCACCGTCAATACGTGGTGAACAACTGGCGCGCCCACCGCCTGTCAGCCCCGCCGCGCGGCTACAACTGGGTGCAGGTCGGCGGCGACTACGCGCTGATCGCCATCGCCACCGGCATCATTGCCCAGTTGGTGCTGAACTGAGCGTGCGCGCGGCCGGCAGCCGCTGGTGCGCGAGAACCCGCCGCCCGGCCCCACCCCTTTTTTGCTATCCAATGGATAGCTGGTCGCGCTGATGGCTGTAAGGCTGCGTGCCTGAAACGTTCGTATTTGCGAGCGCCAGGGCGCGCCGCCACGCCACTCAGCTGCGCGGCGCCAAGGGTTCGCGCAGCCACGGCAGCGTCAACAGGCCGACCAGCGGCGGCAGCGCAAAGCACCACATGCCGACGCTGACATAGGCCAGCGCCGCCACCGCGCAGCCGGCGGCGAAGGCGATGATTGCCGGCACCATACGGCGCAGGCGCCCCACCGCCTCGCCGCGCGCGCTGCCGCTGGCGCCCCGGAACAGGTCGGCCAGGTCGATCATCACCTGGGTGGTGTTGCCCGTCATCAACGTGGACGGCGGCGCCGATTTCATGTGCATACGCTGCATGGCGTTCTGGATCGCCATGGCGGCTACCATCAGCATCCCTGCCAGAAACGCAGGCGCCTGATCGCCGTTGCTGAACGGCCCGAGCGCGATCATGAGCGCTGCCGCGGCCGCCAGCAACACCACCTTGCAGACGATCAGGCGACCGAGCACCGGCTGCCCACGCGCCACGATGGCCTGGCTCAACAGCCGCGTCAGCACCACCGCTACGCAGAACACCGGCAGCGCCGACAGCTTGGCCCACGCGCCCGAGGTGCCGTGGATCAGCGACGCGCCCAGCGTCACGAAGTTGCCCGTGACGTGCGCGGTGAACAGGCCCGACAGCGCCAGGAACCCGGCCGTGTCGACGTAACCGGCGTTGAAGCCGAGCAGATGGCCCGCGGGCGCGGGCGTTTCGGTGAAACTCATGAGGATGCACTTTCAAATCGGTTGAACCCCGTTGCCCGGGATGTTGGCCGCCAGGGCGTTGATCTCGTCCAGCGTGGGCAGGCGGCGCTCGTCGACCTGGTGTTCGCCGCGCACCAGGTGCGTGTGGGTGTCGAACAGCAGTGTGGTGGTGCGCGCGTTGTGAAGAATGCGTTCGGGATGCGGTCGAGCCATGGCTGCCCCGGTGATCCACCGTCAGCGCCCCAGCGACCACCGCCTGGGCGCCTGGCTGGTGGCGCATGGTAGAGGCAAAAAGCTTGATCCGGTCAAACTCTTGACGCGGGTGCGGGCGTGACTCGTCGGCGCCCACAGCGAGGAGGCCGAAGAAAATTTCGATCAAAATCAGGCCTCAGCGCTTGCTGGCACTGCGCAGCCAGCTACATGATCAATAGCAAAAAGCCGCGGTGTCCCCCCTGCGGCGGATCAGCCGGCACGACCACGCCTGCGCCAGCGGGCCTGCGCCCGCCGGTGCGACCTCAGGCCAGCGCCCGCCGCATGCCGATGTGCCGGATACCCACGTCGTCGTACGGTTCGCCGTAGGGCACGTAGCCCAAGCGGCGGTAAAAGCCCTCGGCGCTGCGCTGGGCGCTCAGCACCACCTCGCGGTCGCCGCGCTCGCGCGCCACCTGTTCCAGCGCACCGATCACCTGGCGCCCCACACCGCCGCCGCGCAGGGGCTGCAGCACCGCCATGCGCCCGATGCGTGACACGCCGCTGTCCGCCGCGCCCTCGCGCAACAGACGGCCGGTGGCCACCGGCATGCCCAGCGGGTTGCTGACGACGGCGTGCACGGCGGTCAGGTCGGCCTCGTCCCATTCGTCTTCCCGCGCAATGCCCTGCTCTTCGATGAACACCGCGGTGCGCACCTCGCTGGCGGCAGCCTGCAGGCTGGCCCATTCGCCCGTCTGTACGCGGATCACGGGCCGGCCGGCTTCGTAGGCCTCGATCCACGCGCGCAGCGCGGCGGGTACTGCCTGGCTGGTCTTGGTGGCGGGGTCGGCGAAGACGTAGACCAGCTCGCCCACGATCAGCAACTGCCCGCCGCGGAAGATGCCGCCTGAGAACGTCATGGACGAGGTGCCGATGCGCTCGCAGCGCAGCGCCACGTCCAGCCGGTCGTCCATCACCGCCGAGGCGTTGAACTCGACCGCCGTCTTGCGCAGGTACATGTCGCCCTGCAGGCGCTGCATGGTCGCTTCGTAAGGCATCGCCAGCGCGCGCCAGTAGTCCGCGATGGCGCAGTCGAAGTACATCAGGTAGTGCGGGTTGAAGACGATCTTCTGCACGTCGACCTCGGCCCAGCGCACGCGCAGATGGTGGTGAAAGCGGAAATCGGTGGGTTGCATGGTTGGGGTGTCTTTCAAGCGCCTGGCCTTACTGCCACCTGCGCAGTCAGCTATTACAACGGTAGCACCGCATCACAGGCCAAACGCCTGTCGCAGTGCCCGCGCGGCGTCCTGGTGCAGCTGACGCGCCTCGGGGATGGCGCGGCCCATCTTGATGAAGCCGTGCACCACACCGCGGTAGATCTCCAGGTCCACGGGTACGCCCGCTGCGCGCAGCTTGTCGGCGTAGAGCACGCCTTCGTCCACCAGCGGATCGCATTCGGCCAAGCCGACCCAGGCGGCAGCCACGCCGTCGACATCGGCACTCTTCAGTGGCGCAAAGCGCCAGTCGGAACGGTCTTCCGGGTCGATGTATTGGGCGAAGAACCAGTCGATCAGCGCTTTTTCAAGCACCGGGCCGTGTTCGAACCCGGCGTGCGATGGCGTGTCCTGGTGGTCGGTGGTGCCGGGGTAGATCAGCAGTTGCAGCGCCAGGGGAATGCCCTGGTCGCGCGCGTGGACGGCCGCCACGGCGGCCAGGGTGCCGCCGGCGGAGTCGCCGCCCACGGCCAGGCGAGCGGTGTCGAGCCCCAACCCGCGACCGCCCTCATCCGACAGCCAGGCCAAAGCGTCCCAGCTGTCGTGGACGGCAGTGGGAAAGCGGTGTTCTGGCGCCAGCCGGTAGTCGAGCGAGACGATGGCCGCACCGCTCAGCTGGCTGAGCGTGCGGCAGAAGATGTCGTGCGAATCGATGCTGCCGATGGTGAAACCGCCACCGTGGAAGTACAGCAGCACCGGCAGGCCGGCGGCGGCGCTCGGCGCGTACAGGCGCAGCGGCAACACGGCGCCATCGCGGGCGGTGATGCGCAGGTCTTCCACGCGCGCCAGGTCGGGTTTGGGCACGTCGAGCACGCTGCTGCCCAGCTCGTACGCGGCGCGCGCCTGCTGCGGCGTCTGCGTGTGCATGGGCGGGTACGGTGCCTGCGCCATGCGCTGCACGAGCAGGCGCATGGCGGGCTTGAGTTGGGTCTGGATCTCGGAGGGCAGTGTCATGGCTGGCGGCACAGCGCCCCGAGCGACCGGCACGGAAAACCCGCTGTGGCCCCGTATGGTAGCGAGCCATCTTCTACCGACGCCTGGCCATGGCGTTGCGCCATGGCCGTTCTTCACTCCGGCATTCTCGGGCCAGCGCCCAGCGCTCGATCACGGGCGCCCTCGCCCAGTGCGCCAGAGCCAGCAACGGCCCTCAGTGGGGCCGTTGGTCGCTTCAGTTCGCGGAGAAGCGGGCGCGGCAGCCGCGGTCGACCCAGATCTGGCTGCGGCCGTCGTAGCCCCAGCTGTTGCCTTCGCGGCAGCTGTGGTCCGACAGTTGCTCCACCATCCGCGGATACCCCCAGCGCGGGTTCCAGTAGCAGGTCTCGTGCGCGCGATTGTCGCTGCTGCATTCAATGCTGCGGCCGCTCGGGCGGAATGGCGGCGCGGGTGGGTTCCAGCCGCCGGCTGGCTGGAACTCGGCCCGGCAGCCGTTGCGCACCCACACGCTGGCGTAGCGGTTGCCCCAGTTGCGGCCCTCGACGCAGGTGGTGGACGAGAGCTGGCGCGTCATCGCCATGCGCATGCCGGCGGGCACCGGGCACTCGCGGTAGTTGCCGTCCTCGCTCTCGCAGCGCATCGGGCCCATCGGAACGGCGCCACCGCCGATGTCCGGCCGGGGCGGCGGCGCGTAGCCTTCGCCAAACTCGGCGCGGCAGCCGTTGCTGACCCAGACCATGCCCGGACTGCGGCTGCCCCAGCTGCGGCCCTGGTCGCAGGGCGCAGACGACAGCACGTTCATCAGCACCGGCGGCGAGCGGAACGGCGTGCTGCATTCACGGTACTGGTCGCCGCGGCTTTCACACAGGACGGTGCGGCCTGACACGGGCATGGCGCCCGAGCCGATCTGCGCCTGAGCCGGCGCGCTGAGCGCCGCGGCCAGCAAGGCCAGCAATGCGGCGATGCGACTGTTCTTCATGGAAAACCTTCCTCTTGATCGTCTTTTGGAGTTCTGTGGATGAGAGGACCATCCGCCTCACCCGCCGGCGAGCAAAAGCACAATCTATGCCCGCCTGATGGTGAATTTAACCTATATGTACTAATACGCCGTGATGCATGTTCGATGGCGACTTGAAATCGTGCGAAACCGCACATGACTGAGGCGTAGGTGCCGCGCACTGTCACGAACCGCCCGACTTGGGCGTCGAGCACCCGACGGTTAGGGCAACAGCACCGCGCAGTTCGACATTGGCCGGCCATGCCCTTGAGACGCTGAGTCCTGCGGAGCAAAAAAGAAGCCCGGCGCGACCGATGGTCGCCCGGGCCAGGTGGCCATATGGCCCACTTGGGGTGAATCAGCGCGTGGAGAAACGGGCGCGGCAGCCCCTGTCGACCCACAACAGCCCGCGACCGTCGTAACCCCAGCTGCGACCTTCGCGGCAGCTGGATGCTGACATTTCCTCGACCAGGCGCGGCCAGCCCCAGCGCGAATCCCAGTGGCACGAGCTGTAGCGACGGTCCTGGCTTTCGCAGGTGATCGTGTAGCCACCGCCACCAGGATAGCCCGGCGCGTAGCCGCCGTTGTAGCCCGGGTTGTAGCCACCGCCATAGCCGCCGGCAGCGAATTCACCGCGGCAGCCCTGGCGCACCCAGACCGTGCCATTGCGCGTGCTACCCCAGGTCTGCCCTTCGATGCAGGGCGATTGCGACAACTGGCGCACCAGGGTCACGCGGCCACGCATGCCGGTGCGGCACTCGCGCTGACGGCCATCGTCGCTCTCGCATCGGACGATGTTGTCATAGCCTTGGTTGTGCCCTGGGTTATAGCCAGGGTTGTAGCCGCCGCCGTAATAGGAATCGGCAAAGCGGCCGCGGCACCCGCCAGAGACCCACACCGAACCCGGCCCGCGGCTGCCCCAGTTGCGGCCCTCCACGCAGGGCGTGGCCGACAGGTTTTCCACCAGCACCGGTGCGTTGGCAAAGCGCGCACGGCATTCGCGGAAGTTGCCGTCCTGGCTTTCGCAGACGACGCTGTCACCCCCGCCTCCGACGGGGATGTTCATCTGGGCCGAGGCCGATAGTGGCGCGGCGAACGCCAGGGTGGCCAGGGCTGTCCAAGCAAAGCGAGAGCCGGTCATGCGAAAACTCCTCGAAATCGTTCCTGTCATGGGCTGTCAACGCCGACCAGAGCGGCAAGGCGGACGGCGAGCGGGGTAACCAAATGTACCGCACCGGTACTTCGATGGGTAGTTCGCCCACCCCGCTTCAGCATGATAGGCAGCGCGCAAACGACCGAATGTCAGCGAAAACTGACGGTCACCGGCTGCAGACCCGCCACGCCGTCGTAGTGGGCCGTGGCTTTCAGGCCGGGCTTGGGTGGCAGCAGTGCCGAGAACGAGCCCAGGCTGATCAGCTGCCCCGGCTTCATCGACAGGCCGTCGGTCTTCAGCGCACCGGCCAGCCACACCACGGCGTTCAGCGGGTGACCCAGCACGTCCGAGCCCTTTCCGCCGCCCAGCTGGGCACCGTTGCCGTCGACCAGCCGCACGTTCATGTCGCGCAGCTGGTCCAGCAGCTTCGCGCGCGCCGCCGCGTCGGCCGGCACCATCAGCGGCGAGCCGCGCACGCCCATGCGCGCGCCGACGTTGAGCGCGCTCAGCGCCGTGCCGTTCAGCTTGGGCGGCGACTGCACCGTCAGGTCGGGCAATTCGATGAAGGGGATGATCTGGTCCACATGGGCCAGCACCTCGGCCGGGGTCTTGGCGTTGTTGATGGCGGCGTCCTTCACGCGCACCAGCAGGTCGGCCTCGTACAGCGGGCGGGCGCCGAAGGCCGCGTCCACCGACGCGAAGTTGCCCACCAGCATGTCGGTGTACAGCGCGCCCCACACCGGCTGGTCGGTGTTGAAGCGCTTTTGCACCGCCGGATTGGTCAGGCCCGCCTTGTAGCCGACCAGGCGACCGGCCTGCCCCGCCAGGCGCTGCTGGATCTTGGAGCGCGTGCAGTGCGCATCCGCCGCGGTCATGGCGGGCAGATCGGCCGTCGGGCGGCGCGCGTTGTAGTCGGCCACCAGCTGGTTGACGGCCACGTCGCTCAGGCAGCCCGGCGTGTTGGCGACCACCGGCGCGGACGTGCTGGCGCAGCCGGCCATGAAGGCGGCAGCGCCCACCAGGCTGAGCACGCCCAGCGTGCGGGTGGCGAAAACGGTGCGGATGGTGGGCAAGGCGGTCTCCTCGTTGTTGCGTGAATAATGGCCGGTTGATCCTACCCCCACCTTTGCGCCATGGCACTTATCCAATACCTGACCCAGATCGAATTCGACTATGGCGCCGTGGCGCAGCTGCCCGCGCACTGCGCGCGCGTGGGGATCACCCGCCCGCTGATCGTCACCGACGCTGGCGTGCGCGCCGCGGGCGTGCTGCAGCCGGTGCTGGATGCGCTGGGTGACCTGCCCTGCGCGGTGTTCGACCAGACGCCGTCCAACCCGACCGAAGCCGCCGTGCGCGCCGCCACGGCGCTCTACCAGCAGCAAAAGTGCGACGGGCTGATCGCCGTGGGCGGCGGCAGCGCCATCGACTGCGCCAAGGGCGTGGCCATCGCCGCCACGCACCCGGGGCCGCTCAAGACCTACGCCACCATCGAAGGCGGCTCGCCCAAGATCAGCGAGGCCGTGGCGCCGCTGATCGCCGTGCCTACCACCGCCGGCACCGGCAGCGAGGTGGCGCGCGGCGCCATCGTCATCGTGGACGACGGGCGCAAGCTGGGCTTTCACAGCTGGCACCTGATGCCCAAGGCCGCCATCTGCGACCCGGCGCTGACGCTCGGCCTGCCGCCCATGCTGACCGCCGCCACGGGCATGGACGCCATCGCCCACTGTATGGAAACCTTCATGGCGCCGGCCTTCAACCCGCCGGCCGACGGCATCGCGCTGGAAGGCCTGCGCCGCGGTTGGGCCCACATTGAGCGCGCCACGCGCGACGGCAGCGACCGCGACGCCCGCCTGGCCATGCTGGCCGCCAGCATGCACGGCGCCATGGCCTTCCAGAAGGGCCTGGGCTGCGTGCATTCGCTCAGCCACAGCCTGGGCGGCGTCAACCCGAAGCTGCACCATGGCACGTTGAACGCGGTGTTTCTGCCGGCCGTGATCCGCTTCAACGCGGGCGCCGAATCGCTACAAAAAGAGAAGCGGCTTGCGCAGATGGCTGTAGCGATGGGGCTCGATTCGGCTGCTGATGTCGCCGAGGCGGTGCACGCCATGACCGCACGCCTGGGCCTGCCCACCGGCCTGGCCGCCATGGGCGTGACCGAAGACCTGTTCGACGCGGTGATCGAACACGCCCTGCTCGACCACTGTCACAAGACCAATCCGCGCATCGCCTCGCCCGAGGACTACCGCGCGATGCTGGTCGAATCCATGTGATCGGCGGCGTGCGGCGCCGCAGGCCGCACGCCACACAGGCGCCACGACGCCCAGATCCCGTACCCCGCCAGCAGCGCGCCCAGCAGGCCCAGCCAGCGCGCCACGTCGGACGGGCTGGCGCCCATCTGGTTAACCGGCACGAAGGCCTGTACGCCCGCCGTGGCGGGTGACAGCTGCGCCAGCCAGGCGACGGGGCGCGGCATCTGGTCCAGCGGCCAGGCGGCGCCCGTCAGGAAGAACAGCACCACCGAGGTCGGCGCTAGCCACATCATGGCGCGCTCGGCCGACGGCATGTGGGTTCCCAGCGCCAGGCCCAGCGCGCCCACCGTGGCGGCGTACAGCGGCACCATCCACGCCAGGTGCGCCAGCTGCAGCGTGCGCGGCGTGTCTTCCACCCAGAACGCCCAACCGAAGAAGAAGGCCGCCGCCCCGCTGCCAACGACCACCAGCGCGGCCAGCGTGCCCAGAAAGTAGCCCGGCGTGCACGGCAGGCGCCCGGCGCGCCGCCGCGTGGCGGCCAGCATGGCGCTGCCGAACATCAGCGTCTGCTGCAGGATCAGCAGCGCCACAGCCGGGTAGATGTAGCTGGCGTAGCCCTCGTTCGGATTGAAGAGCGGGCGCACCACCAGCTCGATCGGCACGTTGCGGTGCACGGCCGCCGCCAGTGGCGCGGCCTGCGCGGCCACCTGGTCCATCAGCACGCCCTTGACGGCCGCGCCAATGGCGCTGGCCCGCGTCAGGTAGGCGCCGTTGACCCACACCGCTGCGCCCGCGCCTGCCTCGCCCGCGGCCAGGGCGCGGCTGATGCCCTTGGGCAGCAGGACGATGCCGTCCGCGTGGCGTTCCTTCACGTCCTGCACGGCGACGCGGTAGTCGCCCACCGTGCCCACCACGGCGACTTCGCGCGTGGCGTTCAGGGCCTGCGCCAGCGCGCGCGTGGCGGGTGTGCCCTCCTCGTCCACCACGATCATCGGCAGCTTCAGCGCCGTTTGGTGCTGGTAGGGCGCCGGGTAGTAGAAGGCGTAGAAGACCACCGCCAGCACCATGGTCAACACCAGATCGCGCGTGCGCACGATCTCCATCAGCGTTTCGACGAGGCCCGAGCCAAAGCCCGCGTCAGTGCGCCGCATCGGGCACCTCCCGGGTGGGCACAGCGGGCGCGGCAGGCTTTGACGGCTGCGCTGGCTGCCCGCGCTGCCCGCGCTGCCAGGCGATCAGCGCCCAGGCCACGCCGCCCGCCACCAGCGCATAGGCCAGCAGCGTCAGCGCCGGGCGCAGCGCCAAGCTGGGCGGCGCGCCGATGAATTGGTCCATCGCCAGTGGCAGGTAGTGCGGGTACGGCAAGGCAGCGCTCCAGCTGCGCGCGAACCACGAGGCGCCCGACAGCGGCAGCGTGCCGCCCGAAAACGCCAGCGCCGAACCGGCGTAGATCGCGCTCATCGACAAGGCCGTGCCCACGCGGCGCGTGCCGACCACCAGCAGCGCCGAAATCGCCGCCGTGGCCGCAAACAGCAGCGCCTGGCCCAGCCAGATCAGCGCGATGCTGCCTTCCGGCCGCCAGCCGCGCACGCCGGCCAGCCAGATCAGCCAGACCGCGCCCCACGCCGACGTGATCAGCACCGCCGGCACCAGCTTGCCCACGAGCGCCAGGGGCAGCAAGCGCTGGCGCCGCGCCCAGCGCCCCAGGCTGCCGCCGCGCAGCTCGCGCCCCAGCGCCATCACGGTGGCGCAGGCCACGATCAGGTGCAGCACCGCCGGGTGAATCAGCGCCTGCAGGTAGCCTTCGAACGAAGCCTGCGGGTTGAACAAAATGCTGGTCTGCACCGTTGGCACCGCCCGGCGCACCACCGGCACCACGGCGTTGACCTGTTGCGCCAGCAGCGAACGGCCGGCGGCCGCGCTCACCACCGTGGCGATTGCGCCTTCGGCCAGCTTGCCGGTGGTCAGGAAACTGGCGTTGTAATAGATGGTCAGCACCGGCGCGCGGGCGCGCGCCAGGCCTTCGTCCACGCCGTTTGGAATCTGCAGCGCCGCGACCACCTCGCCGCGCCGGAAGGCCGTCATCACCGCCGCCGTGTCCTGCGTGGTCGCCACCACGCGCAGCGTGGGCGACGCGGCCAGCTCGCTGCGCAGCGCCCGGCTGAAGGCGCCGCCGTCCTCGTCGATCACGGCGACTGGCAGCTGGCGCGCCACGCCGCCGATGAAGATGCTGGCCACGATGGCCATGGCCGCCAGCGGAAACAACGTCAGCAGTGCCAGGTCACCGGGGCTGGCCAGCAGGTGGCGCCATTCGGCCACCCAGGCACGCCAGAACGACCGCATCGCGCGCGCCCTGCCCTTACTGCGGCCAGTCGAACAGCACGCTCATGCCCGGGCGTAGGCCGTCGACCGGGCTGGCCGGCTTCAGGTGCAGCTCGAAGGTGCGCACGTCAAAGCCGGACGACTGCTGCGTGGCGCGCCAGGTGGCGAATTCGCCCATGGGCGCGATCGCCGCCACGGTGAAAGCCACGTCCTTCTTGCCCAGCGCGGGCACCTCGCCCTTGAGCGTGCGGCCCTTGGCCATGCCCTTGTAGTCGTCCTCGCGCACCGCCAGGCGCACCCACACATGCGCCAAGTCGACGATCTGGAACACCGGCGTCAGCGGCCCGACGATCTCGCCTTGCTGCGCCAGCCGGCTGGCGACCTCGCCGTTCACGGGCGCCACCAGCGTGGTTTCCTGGTTGATGGCTTCGGCGGTCTTCAGGGCCGAGCGCGCGACGTCTTCGCGCGCCTGGGCGGCGTTGCGCACGTCGGGGCGGGCGCCGGCTTCCAGCTTTTTCCACTGCGAATGGGCGGCGTCGGCGCTGCGCGCGGTGGAAATGCTGGCGGCGCGCGCTTCGTCGCGGCGCTGGGCGGCGATCACGCCTTCGGCAAACAGCGTGTCGGCGCGCTTGGCCGACACGGCCGCCAGATCGGCCTGGGCTTTGGCCGCCAGCCACACGTCGCGCGCAGCGGCGATGTCCTCGGGTCGCGCCATGTCGTCGGCCACCTTTCGCTGGGCTTCGGCCATCGCCAGCGCGCCGGCGGCCTGCTCGCGCGCGCCGGTCAGCTCGGGGCTGGACAGCACGGCCAGTACTTCACCTGCCTTCACCTGCTGGCCCAGCACGGCGTTGAGCTTTTCCACCCGCGCCAGCACCTTGGTCGACACGTTGACCTGGTCGGCCTCCACCGTGCCCTGCAGGCGCTGCGCCTGCGGCTTGCCCGACAGCCACAGGCCAATGCCCAGCGCGATGGCGATCAGGATCAGCACCGCCCACAAAAGGAACAGGCGCCAGCGGCTCGAGGCGCGCGGATGTGTACTCATGGTGTGCTCCCCGTGGGCGGCGTCAGGCGGTGCTCGGCCTGCGCCATGTGCTGGGCGAATTCGTCGTCGCGGCTGCTGGCGGCCAGCAAGGCGGCCAGCGCCAAGTCGTATTCAAAGGCGGCCGCCACGCGCTGCGCCTCGGCCTGCGACAGCGCCGTCTGCGCGCTGATCACGTCGGTGGCCGTGCCCACGCCTTCGCGAAAACTGATCTGCTGCACACGCAGGTTTTCGCGCGCGGCGACCAGGCTGGATTCGAGCGACAGGAAGCTCTGGCGCGCCAGCTCGGTCTGGTTCCAGGCGCGGGTGATCTCCTGGCGCGCCGTGCGTTCGGCCGCCTCCTTGGCGCGGTCGGCCGAGCGCTGGCGCGATTCGGCGGCGTTCAGCATCTCGCGCCGGTCGATGTTGGAGATCAGCGTGAACTGCACGCCAATGCCCACCATCCAGTCCGGATCCACCGCGATCGCGTGGCGCCGGTTGAAGTTGTAGGTGCCGTAGACAAAGGCGTGGGGCTTGAGCGCCGCCGCCGCCAGGTCGCGCGCAGCGCCCGCGCCCAGGCGCGCCGCCTCGGCCGCGCGCACTTCGGCGCGCAGCGTGGTGCCGGTGTCCAGGTACTGCTCGACCGGCGGCAGCGGGTGGGCGCGCACGAACAGCGGCGTGGTCGGCGCCACGGCACTCGGCACGTCCAGCAGACGCGCCAGATCGTCCTGCGCGTTGCGCAGTTGCAGGCGCGCGCGGTCCACGGTGCGCTGGGCGGCGTCGCGCGCCACGTCCACTTCCAGCACACGCGAACGCGCCAGAACGCCCTGTGCCTGCATGCGTTCGGCGTTGTGGGCGTGCGCCTGCAGCGCCGTCAACTGCGCTTCGCTGGTCACCAGCAGCTGGCGCGCCGCCTGCTGGCCGAAATAGGCCCGCGCCAGTTCGAGCTGCGACACCGTCGCCACGCCGCTGCGCGCGGCCTGCGCCAGCGCGACCTGGGCTTCGGCGCCCTGGCGGATCGCCTTGTCGGCGCCGCCGGTGTAGATCGGCCACACGGCCGTGAGCGATGGGCGGAACACCGAGTCGCGCGCCGTGTACGTCAGCCGGTCCGGCAGCGGGCCCAGCAAACCCGGCAGCGCGCCGCTGATGTTGGACGTGACATCGCCCACCACCGGCTGCAAGGACGGCGGAAACTGCCCCGGCAGCGCGTTCAGGTAGTCGTCGATGCGGCCTTGCGCGTCGCGCCGCGCACCGGCCAGGTCGACCGACAGCGTCTTCTGGTAGCGCAGGTAGTTGGCCGACAGCGACACGATCGGCCCGCCCACGTGGCGCACGGCGCGCGCGTGGGCTTCGCCGGCGCGCACCGCGTCGTCGCGGCCGGCCAGCGCGGGCGAACCGTCGCGCTGCAGGGCGGCAGCCTGTTCAAACGACAGCGCCATCGGCACGGCGGTGGACGCTGCGGCCGTGGCCGCTGTGGGCGCCGGCGGCACGCTCGCCGCCGTGGGCGTGGCCGGCGCGGCTTGGGCCCAAGCCGATGCGACCAGCCACGGCGCCAGTGCGCTGGCGCAGGCCAGCGACACGGCGGTCGCAGCCCATGGCGCGGGGCGGGCGCGGGCCCTCTTCGGCTTCATGACGGGCGTCGGGTGCAGGCTTTCATGCCGACGATTGTGCCGCCGCGCGGGGTGTACTGGCCCAGGTGTCACCCACGCGCAACACCCGACGCCGCACGGCCGGCGCGATGGCGGTGGCCGCGGCGGGCGCCATCCAGTTGGTGTGCGCGTCGGCGTGTGGGGCACCGAGCCGCGTTCGAGCCGCTGCCCATGCAGCGCTGCGCCGCTGAAGGCCCTGTGATCGACGACTCGGCGCTATGTTTTCAGAAGCTGGTCGCGCAGGTGGTTCTAGGGCTGGAGGCCGATTTGGCTTGAATCTCGGTGGCAGGACGAAGCATCGTCCCGCGGGGCCTCGGATCCGCCCAGGACCGCGGGGCGCGGCCTTCCAGCAGATCCTGGAAGTACGCCAGGTCTTCAGGCGACCGGGCGTCCGGGTCCATGCGCCGACGTCAGCCGTTCACAGCGGCTGCACCTGCGCCACGTCGGGCCGGGCCAGCCAGGCTTCGAATTCGTCGGCCAGCTGTTGCGCGGCCTGCACCGCCGCTTTCCAGACGCGCATGCGCTCGGCGTGGTCCAGGCGCTGCAGGTCGGTGCGGTCGGGCAGCTTGCCGCCGGGCAACTGGCGCACCCATTCCGGTCGCGGGGCCAGCACCAGCATCGCGTCCAGCCGCGCGCTGCTGGCGTGGCGCCATTTCAGCCCCTTGTCCAGCCAGCCGGGCACCACGGCCTGCTGAAAGTGCGGGTACAGCACGATGCCGCCATGCGCCGCCTCGGTCGCAGGTTTCAAGCCCAATCGGACATCAGCGCTAGAACCACCTGCGCGAGCAGCTTCTGTTTTGATAGCGTGGTACTGCAGGTGCAGGTGGTAGTCGGTGATGCCGCCGTCCCAGTACGCGCCGTGCGGTGCGCCCGGAATGTCGTGCACCGCGCGCAGCACGAAGGGGATCGATCCGCTGGCCTGCAGCGCCGGGAAGAAGTTGGCCGCGTCCAGCAGCACGTGCTGCGTGCGCAAGTCGCCCGTGCCAAACGGCAGCGGCGCCGGCGCGGTGCCCTGCCCTGCGGCGGGGCCGGAAAACACGACCCGTTCGATCCACGCGCCCAGCGCGCGCCGGCTGGCCACGTTGCTCAGCGCCGCGCCCAGGTACCCCACCGGCGTGCGCCAGCGCCCTTCGCGCCCCAGCACATGGCGCCCGCGCGAGGCCACCACGTGCAGCCGGTAGCGCGGGTGCGCCAGCACATCGGCCACGTGGCCGTCGAACATGGTGCGCAGGTTCTGCGCAAAGGTGGCGCTGACCTGCTCCGGCAGCGGCAGCCGGCGCCCGGGCGGCGCCTTCATGTCGCCGTGGATGTAGCCCGTCTCCAGCGCCTGAAACGCCGCCACCGCCTGCGGCATGCAGGCGCTGGCCATGCGCCACGCGCCGATCGACGCGCCCACCAGGTCCACCGGCTGCGCCGACTGCGGCAGCCAGTGGCCGAAGATGAAGCGGTCCAGCGGGCCGAGGATCAAGCCCTTCGGCCCGCCCGCTGCCGCGGGAATGGTCGCCACATCGCCCGCCGACAGGCCGTGGCGCGCAATGTGGCGGCGCGCGGCGGGGCCGGCGTAGAGCTGGAGGGCGTGCATGGCGGTGTGCGGTATCGGACTGCGCAAGGGCAACGAGGGATCGTATCGCGTGGCCGTGGCAGCGGGCCGCACGCCTGCGCTAGCCGGCGCGGCGCCATGGTGGGTGCCAATGCGGCAGGTTGGCGATCCTTTTTTTGCTATGCCTTTGGAAGCACGCCGCGCATGTGGTTGTAGGGCCAGAGACCGATTTTTCTTGAAAACGACCCGCCCTCGCCCTGCCTCAGCCCCTGCCGTGCACTTCCGCCAGATGGCGCGCGGCGCCGCGCGGCGGCTCGGCCTGGGCTTCGGCGGCGCCATCGGCCAGACCGGCCAGCACACCGCATTCGTCCGCGTGCCCGGCGCTGGCGCAGCGGGCGCGCAGGCCTTTGAGCTGGCGCTCGAGCGCGCGCAGCTCGCGGATGCGCTGGCTGACGTGGCCGATGTGCGCGTCCAGCACGCGGTCGGCGGCGTGCGGGTCGGCCTGGGGGTCGTCGCGCACGCGCAGCAGCTCGCGCACCTCGGTCAGCGACATGTCGAGCGTGCGGCAGTGGCGGATGAACTGCAGGCGTTCCAGGTGCGCCGCTTCGTACTGGCGGTAGTTGGCGGCGCTGCGCGCGGGCGCGGGCAACAGGCCTTCGCGCTCGTAAAAGCGGATGGTGTCGACCGGCGTGTCGGACGCGGCGGCCAGGTCTCCGATCTTCATGCGGGTTTCTCCTTCAACCCCGGCGTCAGCGGCCGGGCGATTTCCCCAGCGCCTGCTGGACCATGGCGTTCAGCGCGTCGGGGTGTTGCGTGGTCAGCGGCTGGCCGTTGACGAAAAAGCTGGGTGTGCCGCTGATGCCCACCGCCTGCGCGTCGGCGCTGTCGGCCTGGATCAGCTTGTCGGGCGCGCCCGAGGCGATGAACTGCTGGGCCTTTGCCCGGTCCAGGCCCACCTGCACGGCGGCGGCCCAGGCGAGGTCGGGCTGAGGTTTGTCGTGCGCGGCCCAGGTGGGCTGCGTGGCCATGAGCGCGTCGAGCACCGGGGCCAGGCGCTGCTGCGCCTGCGCGGCCTCCAGGATGTGGATCGCCTGCTGCGACACCTCGCCGTGCAGCGGCACGTAGCGCAGCACCAGGCGCACGTCCTGCGGATGGCGCGCCAGGATGTCCTTGACGTAGGGGTAGAACGCGCGGCACGCCTCGCAGGCGGGGTCGAAGAATTCGACGATGGTGACGGGCGCGGCCACCGGGCCCTGCACCGGGGAATGGGGGCGCACCATCACTTCAGCAGACGCCGCCGGAGCGCCGCTGCCCGCGTCGCGCGCCGTGAACCACCAAGCGCCTGCCGCGGCGCACAACAGGGCCACCAAGGCGGCGAGGATGAGCCAGGTCTTTCGGGTCATGCGTGGGCTTTCCAGGGGTTGAAAAAAATAGGGAGGATGGGCTCGGCTGAACACCCAGCCAGCACGGCCGCCAGGGTCTTGTTGCAGGGCTTGACCTTGGAGTTACTTCAGGGTTTTCAATACTACCCCATGAGCAAAGACCTTGCGACCCTTGAGCACGCCGCCGCAAAGACGGACGCGCGCCACGACCACCACGACCTCGGGCATAGCCACCACAGCCATGTCGGCGCGTCTGCCCCCGCCGCTGCCTGCTGCGGCAGCGCTTGCAGTACGGCCCACGCACCCGTCGCCATGGCGCCGGCCGCGCCTATGCCCGAGGGCGGCCTGCTGCTGCTCATCCCCGGCATGGATTGCGCGGTGGAAGAAAGCCAGGTGCGCCGCGCGCTGGAATCTGAACCGGCCGTGCGCAGCCTGAGCTTTGACCTGACCGCCCGCACCCTCGGCGTGGACGCCCCGGCCGAGGCCTGGGACGCGGTGGAGCGCGCCATCCAGGCCGCGGGCCTGTCGACCGAGCGCCTGACCCAGCCCGTGTCCGCCGCCGAGACCGCCCAGCGCCAGCGCCGCGAAGCCTGGCAACTGGGCGCCGCGCTGGCGCTGGCGCTGGGCGCTGAAGCGGTGCATTTCTTTGCGCCCGATACACGTACCTGGCAGGTCGTCAGCATGGCGATCGCGGCGGTGGCCATCGCCTTGTCGGGCTTTGGCGTGTACCGCAAGGGCTTGGCGTCGCTGCTGCGCGGGCAGCTGGGCATTTCGGCGCTGATGACGGTGGCCGTGACCGGCGCCTTCCTGATCGGCCAGTGGGCCGAGGCGGCGATGGTGATGGCGCTGTATTCGATTGCCGAGCTGATCGAAGCGCGCGCCGTGGAGCGCGCGCGTGGCGCCATCAAGGGCTTGCTGGATTTGGCCCCGGCACTGGCCGAGGTGCGCCAGCCAGACGGCGCCTGGTCGCCCGTGCCTCCCGCGCAGATCCCCGTCGGCGCCGTGGTGCGCGTGAAGCCCGGCGAGCGCCTGGCGCTGGACGGGCGCGTGGTCGCCGGCCACAGCAGCATCGACCAGGCGCCGGTGACGGGCGAAAGCGTGCCGGTCGAAAAAGGCCCGGGCGACGAGGTCTTTGCCGGCACCATCAACCAGCAAGGCGCGCTGGAATTTGAAGTCACCGCGCCCGCCACCGACACGGTGCTGGCCCGCATCATCCACGCGGTGGAGCAGGCCCAGGGCTCGCGCGCGCCCACGCAGCGCTTTGTCGACCGCTTTGCCGCCATTTACACGCCGCTGGTCTTCGTCATCGCGCTGGCAGTGGCGCTGCTGGGGCCGTGGCTGATGGGTTGGCCGTGGCTGACCGGCGTATACAAAGCGCTGGTGCTGCTGGTCATCGCCTGCCCGTGCGCACTGGTGATCTCCACGCCCGTCACCGTCGTCAGCGGCCTGGCCGCGGCGGCGCGGCGCGGCATCCTGATCAAGGGCGGCGCTTACCTGGAAGAAGCGCGCAAGCTGACCCACATCGCGCTGGACAAGACCGGCACCGTCACCGAAGGCCGCCCGCGCCTGGTCGCGCACGACGTCGTTCGCCCCGGTGCCGACGCCGCCCAGGTGCGCGCTTTGGCCGCCGCCATGGCCGGCCGGTCCGACCACCCGGTGTCGCGCGCGATCGCGAGCGGCCTGGCGGCCGGGGCCGAAGGCGCGCTTGTCGACGCAAGCGCCCTGCCCGCGCTGGACGGCTTCGCTGCTGAAGCCGGGCGCGGCACCACCGCCCGCGCTGGTCAGCAGACGCTGGTGCTGGGCAACCACCGCTGGATCGAGGAGCGCGGCCAATGCTCACCCGAGCTGGAGGCGCGCATGCTGCCGCACGAGCAGCAAGGCCGCACCATCAGCCTGCTGGCCGACGACGACGGCGTGCTGGCCCTGTTCGCCGTGGCCGACGCGATCAAACCGAGTTCTCAACAAGCGGTGCAGGAGCTGAAAGCCCTCGGCATCACCCCCGTCATGCTGACCGGCGACAACGCGTTGACGGCCCGCGCCATTGCCGACCAGGCCGGCATCGAACAGGTGCAGGCCAGCCTGCTGCCGCAGCAAAAGCAGGACGCTGTCCAGGCGTTGGCTGCCGGCGGCGCATCAGCGCGCAAAGCCCCGGCCATGATCGGCATGGTGGGCGACGGCATCAACGACGCGCCCGCGCTGGCCGCCGCGCACCTGGGCTTTGCCATGGGCCAGGCCGGCACCCACACCGCCACCGAAGCGGCCGACGTGGTCATCATGAACGACGACCTGCGCCGTGTGCCCGAGACCGTGCGCCTGTCGAAACGCGCCCACGGCATCCTGTGGCAGAACATCTCGCTGGCGCTGGGCATCAAGGCGGCCTTCCTCGTCCTGGCCGTCGCCGGCAGCGCCACCATGTGGATGGCGGTGTTTGCCGACATGGGGGCAAGCCTGCTGGTGGTGGGCAATGGGTTGCGGATGCTGCGACGGGCTGAGGGCGCGGCGGATCGGCCGGCGGCGCTGGGCACGGCGTCCAGCGGCTAAGCGCCGACGCCAAGGCCAGCGTCGCGCGGTATACGATCAAATCGGCCTTCAGCCCTACAACCAACTGCGCAGACAGCTATCGGTTAGATAGCATTCAACCTCAACCGCCACACTGCGACGGGCGACAGAGCACGCCAGCGCTCTGCCCTGGTCGCCTCAGCGCGCCTTCAGCTGCGCTTCCATGCGCGCGATCTCGCGGCGGGCCTCGTCGCCTTCCGGGATGTCGCGGCCGGAGTCGCGCCACTGCACGGCGGCCTTGAAGCCCTCGGTCTGCGCATAGCGGCGAAACCACAGGCCTTCGGGGTTGTGGCGGGTGATGCCGTCGAACACCGTGGCCAGCGTCTGGCCCTGCTCCAGCCCCATGGTCAGCATCACCTGGTTGACCACCAGCTTGTGCATGGCCAGGTGGCCGCGCGGCACGCCGGCGATGCGCTCGGCCAGGCGCAGGGTGGCAGCTTCCAGTTCGGCCTCGTCCACAGCTTCGTTGGCCAGGCCCCAGTCGGCGGCCTGCTGGCCGCTGATCACGTCGCCGGTGAACATCATCTGCTTGGCGCGCGTGGGGCCCAGGCGCTGCGTCCACATCGCCGTGGTCGGGCAGCCCCAGACGCGCGTGGGCATGTAGCCGATGCGCGCGTTGTTCGCCATCACCAGCAGGTCGCAGCACAGAGCGATGTCGCTGCCGCCCGCCACCGCGGCGCCGTGCACCTTGGCAATGGTCGGCTTGCTACAGCGCCACAGGCTCATGAAGTCCTCGGTGTTGCGCTTCATGAAGGCGTAGTCCTCCATCGGGTCCCACGGGTACGCTTCCTGCTGGCACGGGTGGTCGATGGCCTGTTCGGCGCTTTCGGCCAGGTCGTAGCCACCGCAAAAACCCTTGCCCGCGCCTTCGACCACGATCACGTGGATGGCCGGGTTGTCCTGCGCCCATTCGACCGCCTGGCGGATCTCGCGCGGCGTCTCGTTGTTGATGGCGTTCAGCCGCTCCGGCCGGTTGAGCAGCAGGCGCGCGATGCGCGGGCGCTGCGGGTCGGGCTCGATCTGCAGGGTGGTGAAGCGGGGCATCGGCGTCTCCTCAAGGGTTGTGGTTGTCGGCAGGCGCTGCGGGCGCCTTGCGCATGATGGCGTCGAAGTCCGGGCGGCGCAGCAAGGCGTCCATCCAGCGCAGCAGCGCCGGCGGGACCGCAGCGGCAAAGCGCTCCGGCGCGTGGCGCGCCAGCTGGCGCACGAAGGGCACGGTGGCGAAGTCGGCCAAGCTGGGACAGGTGCCGAACAGGTAGGCCGTTTCGTCGACGCACCCACCCGCCGCCAACTGCTCGGCTAGGCGTGCAAGGAAGGGCTGCGCGGCCTCGAAATGTGCGTCGCTGAAAGCCTGCTCGGCCGCCGGCGGCGCTGCGCCACCCGGTGCCGACCATTCCGCGGCGTAGCGGCTGGGGTACTTGAAGCGGTCCAGGTGCGGCTTGAAATCCGCCTCGCACGCGGCGATCAGCGCCAGCATGCCGGCCAGCGTGCCGCGCTCGGGCATCAGCCAGTGTTCGGCGTCGCGCTGGTGCAAGGCCCACAGCATGACGTCCAGGCTCTGGTCGATCACCTGGCCGCCGGGCAGCACCAGCACCGGCACCGTGCCCTTGGGCGAAGCGGCCAGCATCGCGGTCGGTTTGGCGCGCAGGCTGACTTCGTGCTGCGCCACCGCCACGCCCGCCGCCTGAATGGCCCAGCGCGCGCGCATCGCGTAGGGACAGCGGCGGAAGGTGTACAGCAGGGGCAGGCTCATGGCGTCAACGCTAACACGGCGACCACCTGTAGGAGCGGCCCGACGGCGCAGCGGCCCTTGCGACCACGGACAGGGGGGACGCTCTCTCCCGCTGGCACCTCGGCGCAGCGGCCACGATGGGATTCTTCTGTCCAGAACCAATGGAGACCACCATGGAACACACCAACGCCCAGATGCAGGCCTGCATCGACCAGTGCCTGAAGTGCTACCAGGTCTGCCAGGGCATGGCCCTGACGCATTGCCTGAAACTCGGCGGCCAGCACACTGAGCCCACGCACTTCCGGCTGATGCTGAACTGCGCCGAGATCTGCCGCACCAGCGCCGCGATCATGCTGAGCGGCTCGCCGCTGCACCAGCGCACCTGCGCGCTGTGCGCCGACGTGTGTGAGGAGTGCGCCGACGATTGCGAACGCGTCAGCGACATGCAGGAATGCGTGGACGCCTGCCGCGCCTGCGCGCAGAGTTGCCGTGCGATGGCGGGCGCCGCCGCCTAACGCACCGCGCCGCCAGCTTGGCCCAGCGCCGTCAACTGGTCCACCCGCAGGTCGAACCCGCGCTCGCTCGGGATCAGCATCTGCGCGGCGGCGACGCGCGCCACGGCGTCGACCAGGGTGTAGTGGTCGTGGCCGGGCACCGGCAGGCAGCGCACCATGGGGTGGCGCGCGGCCTTCTGGCACAGGCTGGTCAGGCTGCTGAGGTTGCCGGGCGGCTTCTGGCCTTCAATCAGGTAGGTGGGCGAGCGGATACTGTCGAGCCAGCGCGCGGGGGAACGCAGGGCCTGCTCCTGCGGCGGCAGCGCGCGCCAGTCGATCCGTCCGTACGCGGCGCCGTAGTCGCCCACCTCGCCCACCGGGCCGAGGGCCAGCACGGCGGCAAAGCGCGGTGAGGTTTCGGCCACCAGCAGGGCCAGCGTGCCGCCGGTGCTGTGACCACCCAGGTAGATGCGGCGCGGGTCCACGTAAGGCAGCTTGGCCAGGTGCTCGGCGGCGGCGATGACATCGTCCACCTCGCCCAGGCCCAGCTCGCGCTGGCCGGGGTTGCGGTTGCCGCCGCGCAGGGTGGGGAACATCATCACCACGCCGGCTTCGCGGAAGGCTTGAGCCGACTGGTCGTTACCGGCGGGGCCGCGCACCCAGAAGTCGTCCAGCGAATTGCTGTCGCCGCCCGTGAGCCAGACGATAGCCGGGTGTAACTGGCGGTCTTTCGGGCTGGGGGTGACGAAGGCGGCGAGCGTCTGGCCGTTGCTGACGTAGTCGCTGCGCTCATACAGGGTGGCAGGCGGCTGCGGCAAAGGGTGCGGGCGGCCCGGCTCGGCGCGCACCTGGGTGATGAAGCCGCGGCGCGCATCGGCCAGCGTCTGTGGCGCGGCAGCAGCAGCCTGGGCGCGGTCGGCCTGGCGGCGCGCGGCCAGTTCTTCATCGAGCTGGCGGCGGCGCTGCTCGGCCGTGCGCTGGGCTTGCTGCGCCTGCATGGCGTCGTAGCTGGCGCGGCTGATGCAGTCGTACCGGCGGTTGATCTCGTAGCCCTCTTCCATCGCCTTTTCGCGCCCGGCGGTGCCCAGCTTGCCGCCGTAGCACACGCTCTGGTCGCGCGCCGCGCCGGGCGCGCCACCTTGCATGCGGGCCAGTTGGCCCCACAGCATCCACACCAGAAACGCGCCGCCCATCGCAAAGGCGATGACGCGGCTGAGGGAATTCCATTGGGTGTGGCTGGCGGGCATGGTGACGCGATGAGAAAAACAGCGAACGAAAAATGGCCGCCGATTGTCGCCAAATCGGCGGCAGTGTGGGCCGGTGACCACGCGCGGCGCGCTTCAGACGCGCGCCGGCTGTGCCCTATTTCCGCAAGCCCTGCAGCTTGGCGAAGGCGTCGGCCATCTGGCTGCCTGCCGCCTGCCCGGCGTCGCGGCGGCCGGCTTGCGGGGCGCGCTGACCGCGGCCAGCGCCTTCAAAGCGGTTGTCGCGCGGCGCATCGCGGCGCGGCGCTTGTGCGTCCAGCTTCATCGTCAGGCTGATGCGCTTGCGCGGCACGTCGACTTCCAGCACCTTTACCTTGACGATCTGCCCGGTTTTGACGACTTCGCGCGCGTCGCTGACGAAGCGGTTGGCCAGCTGGCTGACGTGCACCAGCCCGTCCTGGTGCACGCCCAGGTCGACGAAGGCGCCAAACTGCGCGACGTTGCTGACCGTGCCTTCCAGCACCATGCCTTCGCGCAAGTCGGCAATGTCATCCACGCCGTCGTTGAAGCGCGCCACCTTGAAATCCGGGCGCGGGTCGCGGCCGGGCTTTTCCAGCTCGGCCAGGATGTCCTTCACGGTGACGGCGCCGAACTGCGCGGTGGCGAACTGCTCGGCCTTCAGGCCTTTGAGCAGCTCGGCACGGCCCATCAGTTGGTCGATCGGTTTGCCGGTGCTGACGATGATCTGCTCGACCACCGGGTACGTTTCCGGGTGCACGCCGGTCATGTCCAGCGGTTGGCTGCCGCCGCGGATGCGCAAAAAGCCCGCGCTCTGCTCAAAGGTCTTGGGGCCCAAGCCGCTGACGTCCAGCAGCTGCTGGCGGCTGGCGAAGGCGCCGTGCTGTTCGCGCCAGCGCACCACGGCCTTGGCCACAGTAGGCGACAGGCCGGACACGCGCGCCAGCAGCGGCGCGCTGGCCGTGTTCAGGTCTACGCCGACGCCGTTCACGCAGTCTTCGACCACGGCATCGAGCTGGCGCGCCAGCTCGCTCTGGTTCACGTCGTGCTGGTACTGGCCCACCCCGATGGATTTGGGGTCGATCTTGACCAGCTCGGCCAGCGGGTCCTGCAGGCGCCGCGCAATGCTAGCGGCGCCGCGCAGGCTGACGTCAACATCGGGCAGCTCTTGCGAGGCGTATTCGCTGGCGCTGTAGACGGAGGCGCCGGCTTCGCTGATCACTACTTTTTCGATAGCTGGCTGCGCAAGCCCGTCCTGGCTTGAAGCCATTTTTTGCACCAATTTGATCAAGTCACCGGCCAGCTTGTCGGTCTCGCGGCTGGCGGTGCCGTTGCCGATGGCGATCAGCTGCACGCCGTGCTTGGCGACCAGGCGGCCCAGCGTGTGCAGGCTGCCTTCCCAATCCTTGCGTGGTTCGTGCGGGAAGACGGTGGCGGTCTCCACCAGCTTGCCGGTGGCGTCGCACACGGCGACTTTCACGCCGGTGCGGATGCCCGGGTCCAGCCCCATCACGGCCTTGGCGCCAGCCGGTGCAGCCAGCAGCAGATCGCGCAGGTTGTCGCCAAAGACCTTGATCGCCACCTTTTCGGCATCTTCGCGCAGGCGCGAGAACAGATCGCGCTCGGTGCTCAAGGAAAGCTTGACGCGCCAGGTCCAGGCCACGCATTTGCGCAGCAGGTCGTCGGCCGGGCGGCCGCTGTGCGACCAGCCCAGGTGAAGCGCGATACGGCCCTCGGCCAAACTGGGCGTTGCTGCGGTTTTAGGAGCTGCCTGCGCAGGCTCCGCCTCAGGAATCGCCAATTTGGCGTCCAAAATCTCCAACTGGCGGCCGCGGAACACGGCCAGCGCGCGGTGGCTGGGCACGCGGCCGATCGGCTCGTCGTAATCGAAGTAGTCGCGGAACTTGGCGACCTCGGGGTCGTTCTCGTTCTTGCCGCTGGCCAACTTGCTCTGCAGCAGGCCTTCGGCCCACAGCCATTCGCGCAGGCCTTGCACCAGTTGGGCGTCTTCCGCCCAGCGCTCGGACAGGATGTCGCGCACGCCGTCCAGCACGGCGGGCACGCTGGTGAAGTCTTCACCGCCCTCGCCTTTCTCGGCCTTGACGAAGGGCTTGGCGGCTTCGGCCGGGTCCAGCGTGGGGTCGCCAAACAGCTGATCGGCGAGCGGCTCGATGCCGAATTCGCGCGCGATCTGGCCTTTGGTGCGGCGCTTTTGCTTGTACGGCAGGTACAGGTCTTCCACCTCCTGCTTGGTCGGCGCCGCCTCAATGGCGGCGCGCAGCTCGGGCGTCAGCTTGCCCTGCTCTTCGATGCTTTTCAGCACGGAGGCGCGGCGCTCGTGCAGCTCGCGCAGGTACGCCAGGCGCGCTTCCAGCTCGCGCATCTGCACGTCGTCCAGGCCGCCGGTGGCCTCCTTGCGGTAACGGGCGATGAAGGGGACGGTGGCGCCGCCGTCCAGCAGGTCAACGGCCGCCTGGACCTGCGCGTCGCGCACTTTCAACTCGGCGGCGATCTGGGCGATGAGGGAAGAAGATGACATCGGATGCGCTCGGGCGCCGCGCCGGCCTGGGCGGGCCGCCCCTCAAAAAGCTGGGGAGTTTGCCATAGCGCTTTGCGCCCCAGGCACACCGGCAAGGCTCAGTGGCCGGCCGTTCGCTTGCGCGGCAGGAACCAGCGGCCGGATGGGCCAGGCGGCGGCATGGCGCCACCGATCGGCACCTGCAGGCGCACGCAGGTGCCTTCCCCCGGCAGCGAATCCAGCTGCAGCGTGCCGCCCAGTCGCACGGCGCGCGAACGCATGCCGCCCAGGCCCTTGCCGTGCGCCCAGTGCGATTCAACCCAGGCACTGCCGGTGGGAAACGGCAGGCCACGTCCGTCGTCGTATACCTCCAGCAGCAGCGCAGCCGGGGACGACAGCGCCCGGCAGCACACCTTCACCGCCCGTCCGCCCGAATGCCGGATCGCGTTGGCCAGCGCCTCCTGCGCAATGCGCAGCACCTGGGTGGCGGCGTCGCCCTGCACACTTTCCAGCTGCTCGCTCGGTTCAACGTCCCAGTGCAGCGCGATGCCGGCGACGTTCAGCAGCGGCTGAGCGCGGTAGCGCAGATTGGCCAGGTGCGCCACCACCGACCCCTCGGTGCGGGCCCCGTCGATCAGCAACTTGAGCTCAACCAGGCACTGCTGCAACTGGGCGGCAGTGCCGCGCTGCTGCGGCGTACCCTGCTCCAACGCCGCGGCGATGCACGTCAACCGCGAACCCACGCCGTCGTGCAAGTCCTGTATGAGCCGACCATAGAGTTCATCTTCCCGGTTCATGGAGGTGCCGGATCCCCGCCGATCACGCTGCAAAGCCAGCCAGAGGACGAACAACTCCAGCCCCACCAACGGCTGCAGCGGGGATATGAGCGGCATGTGGCGGTTCGATATCGGCATGTCCGCCAGCAGAACCACACCGACCGGCAATGCGACGAGTAACAGTGCCCAGGCCTGCGCGGAGCCCAATTGCCAGGCCTGCCCCGCCAGAACGAGCGCCATGGCCACGAAGAAGCCGACGTTGATGGCGAGCAGCGCAACCCGCGCCTGAGCGTCGTGCCAATCCAGCACACAAGCCACCGCGTACAGGGCGCTGAACGCAGCGTGCACCAACCACGCCAGGCAGACCCACTGGCTCCAGACCCCGGCGCTCAGCAACAGGAAGGCTTCGACCCCGAGCAAGGTCAGTTGCAGCAGCGCCGTCTGGAGCACATGCCCCGTGGCGCCGGGCAATTCGAATGGCCACAAGCTGGAAACCGCGCCCAAGACGGCCCAGCTTCCCATCGCCACGAAAAAGGCGCCGTCACTCCAGGATCTGGTGCGCCAGCCGCGGCAGGCAACCCACAAGGCGCCGCCCGCAGCAGCCAGCGCAAACAGAAGCATGGTGGCGCTGGACATGGTGCGGGCCGTGTAGGCTGCTGGTGAAAGTACAGAGCGGCGCGAGCTCACAAGAGTGGCGTACTCATGCGGCCCCTCAGTACAACAAGCCGTGCATGGAGGCCAGGCTGACCGCCTGCGCGCGCGTACGCACTTGCAGCTTGCGGTAGACGTTCTTGACGTGGCAGTTCACGGTCTGCGTGCTAATGCCCAGGCGCACGCCGATCTCGCCGCTGGTGTGTCCGATCGCCACGAAACGGAGGATCTCACGCTCGCGCGTCGACAGCGCGTCGGGCCCGACGCCGCGCGCGCCTGCACGTGCCGAACCTTTATGGCGTCCCGCTGGCCCACTCGATTCGAGCCGACGCAGCAGGCGACGCGCCAGGTTGGGCGTGACCGATGCGCCGCCGTTCACCACCTGCAGCACGGCCTGCGCGAAATTGCCGAACCAGGAATTCTTGATCAGGTAGCCGGTCGCTCCGAGTTCAAACGCGTGAATGGCGTGCTCTTCGTCCTCCATGGCCGATACGACCACCGCCTCGGCCACCGGGTGGGTGTGTTTCATGAACTCGATCAACTGGAACCCGGTGCCGTCGCCAAGGTTGAGGTCCACCAGCATCACGTCGAAGGCGTGCAGCGCAACCAGCCGTTTGCCTTCACGCAGCGAACTGGCCTGCCCCACCAGCAGGACACGCGGATCGCCCAGCAGCTCCTGCGCGATGACCCGGCGTATGTGCGGGTCGTCGTCCACCAGCAGCACTCTAACTGGCTGGTCGGGCTGGCCGGTGAGGAAATCCGGCCACGGCACACCGCCCGCAGCAATCGGCGCCATGGCCGTAGCGCCCGGACGCACACGGACCGGTATGTCGAAACCTTCGACAGCGGGGGCTGCGGTGTTCATGGAGACCTTCCTTGGGCCTCATGGGCCCATGTACGACGTACTTGTAGAGGCGCGAAATCGGTCTTCAGCCCACCGTGTATAGGGTGCCGGGTTGAAGCCGGGAACCGCTGCGCCCCGGCGCGTTATGGCTCTACGTTAGGCGCTTCCCGAGATGAATGTGAGTATTTGTTGGCATTCTTTGCTAAATTTTTCTGTTGACACATTCGGTTACTAACTCGGATAAATCAAGGTGAAGCTATCTTTTTGCTAGCTTTCCGCGCTTTACTGTCAACGCTGATGACCAGTCTCGCTCAAACCTATGAACCATCAGACCTATGCCCAAGTAGGTATCTCCAATCGGCGATGGGACGAGTTCGCCGCCCATTTGAAACTGCATGCGACGGCACCGGCAGTCCAAAGCAATACCGTTTCGGGCCAGGCCGGTGGGCGTCAGAGCCAGCGCTCGACATGCGTCGGGCGCCGGACACGGTGTCAACAACCTTTGGAGGATCGTCATCATGAAAACGCTTGCATTTTTCGCCCTGAGTGCGCTTGCGACCGCGTCGTACGCCCTCACACCGGCTCCTATGGGAGAGATCCGGATCACCGGCACCTCGAACCAGACCGCTTCGGTCAACAATTCGGTGGTAAAGAACACGGCCGACTCGAACGCCTATGCGAACCAGAACCTCGCATCGAACAAGGGCTCCGTCAGCATCACCGGCACCTCCAACCAGAGCGCCACGCTGGAAAAAGCCACGGTCGAGAACCACGCCAAGAATGCGGGTGACATTGCGGTACAGAGCCTCGCATCGAACGTGGGCAAAGTGTCCGTGTCCGGCACCTCCAACCAGACGGCCAATGTCATCGAAAGCTCGATGTACAACACGGCCGAAGGCAACGGTTGCGTCGGCTGCGATGCTGGAACGGCTGTTGCGTACCAGAACGCCGCTTCCAACCATGGCGATGTGACGATCAGCGGCACCAGCAACCAGTACTTCGGCATGTCAGGCGGCTCGGTGGCGGACAACAAGGCCAAGGGCGCGAACGCTGTCGCAGTGCAAAACATGTCGTCGAACTACGGCAAGGTGCTGATCAGCGGCACGTCCAACCAGACCACCTACATCACAGGCCAGTCCTTCGTGGGCAACCTCGCCAACGGCGACGGAGCGGTCGCCTACCAGAACCTCGCTTCGAACGACGCCTGCGAGCCGCCACCCCCGATCTGCGTAGGCCCGGCCTGTGGCCCATTCGCATCGCTCACGCGGCCGTGAGTCGGCATCGGAACGTCCGATGCCCTGACTTGTCCTGGCCCCGACGCACGCGCGGGGCCGGAACGGGTTAACCATCACCACGCAAGGAGGCACACCATGTCGATCTGGAACACACTCGCGCTGGCCACGCTGCCCCTGTGGCTTGTCGGTTTGACGCCAGCCCAGGCGGCCGCGCCTGGCGAGGATCCCGTACAGATCCAAGGCCGGGTGAACTACCTGCAACTGCCCACCGCCGCACCGGCGAAGTCGGGCGACATCAACTACCGCCGCGACATGCCCGACGACATGCAGGCCAAGGTGTCGCGCTATACGGCCAAGGCCTATGGCGCGACGCCGGGTGAAGTGGCGACCGAGCGCGACGTCGTGCAGTCGGTGCGCACGCAGGGACTGCGCACGACCTGCTATCAGTCGGTTGGAAGTACTACGACCCCCGGCAACAAGCTGGGCAACAACGAACAAGTGGTCGTGCTGCGCGGCGACCTCGTGAACCTGTGCAACTGACGGCCACGTTCACGCGGCTACCGGGCCGATCCGCTCACCGCCGTGATCGGGACTGAAATCGGTCCGGTTCCAAGGGCATCCACGGGAGGAAGGGAAGATGAAACACCTTGACGCACCACGGACCCTGTCGAGTGACCGGGCACTGGCAACCCGGACGAATCGTCGTCGCGGCCGTTTTTCCACCTGGGTTTACATGTGCCTGCTGGGACTCGGCTTGATCAGTGGGTGCGCTCCGCTGGATCCACGCAGGGATACCGAATACCACGAGGCCGCCTTTACGGCCGACCGGCCCACCGTGCGGCCGGTGCGTTCGATTTCCAGCTTCTCCGAATCGCTGGTGTGCATGGACCACATGCTGCGTGCGGCCAATCTGCCGACCACCTTGATCACCAGCAAGCAGTTTCCGGACTTCTCGGGCAAGGTGCCGGCCGCCGTGAAGGACATGGTGATCACCTCGCTCTCGCAGATGTCGCACGTGAGCAATGCCTTCCGCTTCGTCGATTTTGAAGTGGACATCGCGCGCCAGGACACCGTTCAGAACCTCTCGACGATTCTGCTCAACAACAACCAGATGCAGTTGCAGCGACCGGCACTGTACGTGTCCGGCGCCATCGCGTTCGTTGATCAGAATGTCCTCAGCAACCGCCTGTCGGCCGGGACGTCCGCCAGCCGACTGGACACGGGCTACAGCAACAGCAAGGCCGCCACCGTGGTCGCGCTGGAAGCCCACCTGGGCGACTTCCGTACCCGCACCATCATTCCGGGGCTGGACTCCGCGAACGAGGTTGTGATTGGCGGGGCCGGCCAGGGGTTCGATCTGGCTGGCCGAATTGGCGACTACGGCGTCAAGTTCAACATCGGGCGCGACTACGCGCTCGGCGCCGGTGGCGCGGTGCGCACGCTGGTGGACCTGGCCATGATCGAGCTCGTCGGCAAGTGGGCGCGTGTGCCCTATTGGCAATGCCTGATGCTCGATCAGACCAACCCGAACTTTCAGCGGCAGATGCGCGACTGGTACGCGGAAAGCGGCCCTGCGGGTCAATTTGCGCTGGTCAAGGCCTCACTCATCAGCCGCGGCTACCTGCCGGCAGGCTCGGAAGTCATGCCGATCAACGAGCCCGCCATGCGGTATGCGCTGTCACGCTTCCAATCCGACCGTGGCGTGGTGGTCAGCGGCGTGGTGGACTTCCCCACCTACGACGCGGCCCTGCGCAACTTCGTTGCGCTGAACGAGAGCGGCGCGCTCTCCCGCATCGGCTGGGCGAGCAACGGCCCGATGCAGATCACGGGGCCGGAGGGGCAGCGTGTCGCCGGCCTGACCGGCGGCACCCCCGCCCCCTGGCTGATCGACATGCAGATCGAAAACCCGCAACCCGCAGGCGAGCGACAACCGTTCACCGAAGGTGAGCAGATCTTCCTGTCGGCACGGGTGAACAGGACGTCTCACTTGTACTGCTACTTCATCGACTCGCGTGGCCAGACCATGCGCATTCTTCCTAACGCCCTGCAGCCCAATTCGCTGGTCTCGGCCAACCTGGCGGTGCGCATTCCCGACTGGATGGGCCCTAACCCGGGCTTCATCCTGGACGCGGGGCGCCCCGGCGTCGAGACGGTGATTTGTCTGGCCACGGCACAGGCTGCCGATCCGCTGCTGCCACCAGAGCTGCAAGGGCGGGCACTTACCGCCCTGATCGGCGTGAATGGCGCGGAAGGACTGCAGCAGCGCTATGCCGCAGCCATGGGATCGGCCGGTTACGTGACGCAGTTGGTGCAATGGAATGTCGTGCCGCGTCCGGCCCCGGCTCCCACCGAAGCCGCGCCCGCGACCAAGTGAGCGCCTTGGGGCCCGGCCATGCTCGCGACCGTCCTCCGCGACGTCTTGCCCGCGATGCCCGCCAGCGGCGCGGCACGGCCAGCGCAACGTGCTGCCTGTGCGTGTGTGATGTGCCTCGTCGCCGGCGCAGCGTTCAGCTTGACCGGCGCCCCGTCCAACCTGCCCGGAGCGCCTTCGCGCATCGCCCTGCCAGAGCCAGCCGCGGAACGCGCAACGCCAGCACTGCCGCCACTGGAAGCCGCACCCGTCGCGCGCGATCCGATCCACCCGCGACCACCGGGCGATACCCCCCGGATCGAAGCCGCTCCACTGGTTTCGGAACTGCCCGGCACGCGGGACATTCGCGCTCAGGCTGTGGCGCGCGAACTCAGGCAACTGCAGCGCGCCGCGAACCCCAGCGGCAGTGGTCGCTACGGCGCCACCGCGCGATCGGCTCAGGCGGCTTGGCTGCTTGGCTTGATTCATCTGCATGGCGCGGGTGTGCGACGCGATCCTTCCTCTGCCCAGCTGTGGTTTCAGCGTGCCGCCTCCAACGGGCGTGAGCCCTGGGCCGATGCCGGTCTGGCCTGGTGCGCCATCGACGGCTGCGTGGGACCCGCGCAGCCGCTGGTGGCCGATCGCAGCATCGCGCAACTGCGCGCCAGCCACGCGGCGCGTGCCGACTATCTTGGCTGGTTGCTTGCGCAGCGCCAGACGCCCCTGCAGGTCGGGCCACCCGGTCCGGACGGCATGGAGGCGCCTCGGCCAGGCATGGGCCTGCTGCAGCGGGCCGCCGCCGACGGCGATGTGCAGGCGCTAACGGAGCTCGGCATGCTGGCGGTGGGGCGCGGCCAACTCGAGCAAGCCGTGGGTTATTTCCGCCGTGCAGCGCCCCACTCCGATGCTGCTGCCTACAACCTAAGGGAGGTACAGGCACGCCTTGCAGACCAGGCACTCAAGCCCGAGCGCGTCCCGCCGTCGCCGAGCGCCAGCGAAGCGCTGGAGGCAGCCCGGCGCTACCACCGTGGCGTGGGCGTTCCCATGAACTACGCGGAAGCGATACGTCTCTATCGCCTGGCCGAGACGCGCGGCAGCCTGGAAGCGCGCCGGATGCTGCAACTCATCTACGCGCAGCCCGACCCCCTGGGCGGCATCAACCTGGCGTGGATGCGCCAATTGGCCTTTGTCGACACCGCCAGTTCGCTGCCCGTGGTGGGCACCGTTCTGAATGCACACACACTGCAACGCGAAGCCACGCCACTGTTCGATCTGATGCCCAGGTTCTGGCGCGACCAACTGACGCAGGTCGGGCGATGACGTTTCAGCCGCCGCGCGCCGGTATGACCGTGTCTGCCGTCTGCTCGAACGCCCCGGCATCGTCCCAATCCCAGCGCTCTACCGCCGCGCGCTGATCCGTCGGCAAACCTGCGTAGCGGATGAAGTGCACGCTGTTGGGCACGCGCTCACGGATGCGCCGCGACACCGCCGTGCCAGTCTGCACCACCCAGGTGGCATTGAGCGGTGGCGGCAGGGGCGCAACGAACGACTGGTGCGTATGGCCCGACAGCAGCAGATCCGCGCCAGCATCTGCCCAGGCCTGTGCCGCGGCGGCGTGCCCGCGCAGCAGGTCCTTGGCATCGTCCGCCTCGATCGCGTGCACCGGTTGGTGGGTCACTACGATCTTCAGCGCCGCGGGTGCACAGCGGTGCAGGCGATCCACCACGCGTGCGATCTGGGCGGTCGACACTTCGCCGTGCTTGTGACGCCATGGTCGGGTGGTGTTGACACCCAGCAGACAGGCGCCGTGCTGCGCCACGGTGGGCTCCAGGTCCGCCCCGAACCAGCGCGTGTAAGGTCCATAGGGGTCGGCGACACGCAGCGCCAGGTTGTACAGGGGCAGATCGTGGTTGCCAGGAATGACCAGCAGATCGGTGCGCGGATCGGCCCCGCATTCGGCGCACAAGCTGTTCAGAAAGCGGTGCGCAGCGGCAAACTGGCCCTGCCGCGCACGTTGCGTGATGTCGCCGGACACAACCACCAGCCGCGGCCGGCGGTACGCCGCCAGCGCTATCAGGCCTTGCACCACCTCGGGCCGTTCGGCTCCGAAGTGGGGGTCGGTCAGGTGCAGGATCACGCCGAGCCCTCCTCTGCCTCTGCGGCGGGCAGCAACAGGCGCAGTGGCCTCGGTGCGGTACGGAAAACCAGTGGCGGAGGCATGCGCAGGACCTCGCCATCCAGCGCCACCTTGACCCAGCGCACGCGCCGGCGCATGCGCACCACCAGCTGGTCGAAAGCGAAGCTGTCCACCCCTTCGGCACCGTCCAGGCGGCCCAGCGCGCCGCGAATCAGTAGCCACAGCGTGCGCAGCGTCGACACCGGCTGCAACGTGATCGCCGCCAACCGACCCTGCTCGACGTCGACGGCGTGCCGCAGGCCGATTTCCTGCAACTGCAGTTCGTTGTTGCCCACGAACAGCGTTCGCGTGCGCACCACGCGCGTTTGCCCTTCGACGCTCAGCTCCAGCGTCAGCACGCTGCCCCCGCGCAGGATGGTGCCCAGGCCCGAGAGCAAGGCGACAACGCGGCGGCGCCCGAAGCGGCGCTTCGCCGATTCGCGCTCTTCCAGCAGGCGCGGGTACAGTCCAACACTGGCATTCACCAGGAAGACCCGCTCGCCCAGCAAGCCGACGGTGACCGCCTGTTCGCGCGCAGACAGCAGCGCGGCCACGCTGTCGTCCAGCGCGGTAGGCATGCCGTGCGTGCGGCCAAAGTAGTTGAAAGTGCCTTGTGGCAGCACGCCCATCACCTGGTCGGCGTTCCAGACCACTTGGGCCACCGCGTTCAGCGTGCCATCGCCACCCGCTGCAACGACGGCACCATGGGCTTCCCGCGCTGCGTGCGATGCGCGGACCGTGGCGCGCGTCAACTCCTCATCGCCGCGCACCCGGATGATCTCGTGCGGCCTGCCGGCCGCGGTCAGCAAATCGCCAACGCGGCCACTGGCCTGCTCGGCATCCGCCCCGCCAGACGATGCGTTGAAAACGATGAACAGCGGTGGCGACGGCAAAGCCATGGGGCCCACTGTAACTGGCGCCCATGCTCAGCGTCTGTCGGTCAACGCCGCGAAGAAAGCATGCCGCCAAAAATTTCGCAGAATATGGCTGTAGCGCGTACCAGATCTGCGCAACCAGCTATCGAAAAAGAAGCGTTCTGGTGATCAACCTGCACCAGCCGGCCGCTGAACAACTGGTTCAGGGCTGTCCGCGCAGCGCCGCGCGCAGGCCTTCCCCGATCTCGGGCCGCTCGGCAAACGGGTCGGGCGGGTTCTGGGTGGCCAGGATCGCGTCGGTGCGCGACTTCACGTTGCCCAGCGCCTTGGGGTGGCTGTAGATGTAGAACTGGTCGTGTTCGATCGCTTCAAACACCTTGTGCGCCACTTCGGCCGCGCTCACCTTGCCGCTGGTCACGGCCTTGTCGGTCTGCGCCTGGCTGATGCGCTGCGAGGCGGTCATCTCACCGGCTGGCTGGGCATCCGGGCGGTTGCGCTCGCTGTGGCTGATGCCGGTGGCCACGAAGTATGGGCACAGCACGCTGGCGCTGATCTGGTCGGTGACCAGGCGCAGGTCCTGGTACAGCGTTTCGGTCAGCGCGACCACGGCGTGCTTGCTCACGTTGTAGATGCCCATGTTGGGCGGTGTCAGCAGCCCGGCCATGCTGGCGGTGTTGACGATGTGGCCCTGGTACGCGGGGTTGCGGCGCGCCTCTTCCAGCATCATCGGCGTGAAGCCGCGCACGCCGTTGATGACACCCCACAGGTTGACGCCCAGCACCCACTCCCAGTCCTTGACGGAGTTTTCCCAGATCAGGCCGCCGGCGCCCACGCCCGCGTTGTTGAACACGAAGTGCGGCGCGCCAAACTCTTCCTTCACGTGCTGGGCCAGCAGGTCCATCACCGCGGGTTGGCTGACGTCGATGCGGCGCGCCAGCGTGCGGGCACCCAGCGCCTGGATTTCCTTCTCGGCCGCGGCCAGCGCGTCGGGCTGGATATCGACCAGCACCACGTTCATGCCGCGCTGCGCCGCGATGCGCGCGCATTCCAGCCCAAAGCCCGAACCGGCGCCGGTCAGCACCGCGGTCTTGCCTTTGAAATCCGTGATCATGAGGTTCCTTCTTGACGTGATGCCGGTTCAGTGGGGCCTGGCGCGCTCGATGATGGCGTGTATGTCGGCGCCGCTGCCCAGCGTGCCGAACACGTCGTGGCGCGTGGCCAGGCGCGAATCGCAGAACGCACCGAACACCGCCGCCGGCGCCGTCTGCGCCAGCAGCGCGCCTTGCACCGTCAGCGCCACGTCGCGCGCCAGCGTGCGCGCCGCGCTTTCGTTGGCCTGCACGTCCAGCAGCGTGGGCACGGCGTCGATCATGCGGTCCAGCGCGGCGTGCTGGCCGCGCGCCGGGGCCAGCTCCTGCATCAGCGCCTCGGTCACGTCGCCCTTGCGCATGGCGCGCAGCAGGTCCAGCGCCATGATGTTGCCAGCGCCTTCCCAGATGCTGTTGACCGGCATTTCGCGGTAGATGCGCGCCAGCACGCCTTCACCGCCCTCTTCCACGTAACCGTTGCCGCCCAGGCATTCCATGGCTTCCTGCGCGAACAGGCTGCCGCGCTTGCAGATCCAGAACTTGGCGATCGGCGTGAGCACGCGCGACAGCAGCTGCTCACGCGCATCGCTTTGTTGGTCAAAAGTGCGTGCAAGGCGTATGGACAGAGCGCAAGCAGCTTCGCTCTCGATAGCAAGATCGGCCAGCACGTTCTGCATCAGCGCGTGCTCCATCAGCGGCTTGCCAAAGGCCTGGCGCTGCGCCGTGTGGTGCATGGCCTGGCTGAGCGCCTGGCGCATCAGCCCGCTGGTGCCCAGGGCGCAGTCCAGCCGCGTCATGGTGCCCATAGCCAGGATCTGCGGCACGCCGCGGCCTTCTTCGCCGACCAGCCACGCGCTGGCACCGTCGAATTCGACTTCGGAGCTGGCGTTGGCCTTGTTGCCCAGCTTGTCCTTCAGGCGCTGGATGCGCAGCCCATTGCGGCTGCCGTCCGGCAGGACGCGCGGCAAAAAGAAGCACGACAGGCCGCCCGGCGCCTGCGCCAGCACCAGGAAGGCGTCGCACATCGGGGCCGAAAAGAACCACTTGTGCCCCGCCAGCCGGTAGCGCGCGCCCCATTCGTCCTGCCCGTCCAGCACCGCCTGCGTGGTGTTGGCGCGCACGTCGGAGCCGCCCTGCTTTTCCGTCATGCCCATGCCCATGGTCACACCGGGCTTGTCGCGCCACAGCTTGAGCGCCGGGTCGTAGGCCTGCGCGGCCAGCTTGGGCGCCCAGTCGGCGTAGATGGCCGGGTTGTCGCGCAGCGCGGGCGTGACGGCGTAGGTCATCGAGATCGGGCACAGGATCGACGGCTCGAGCTCGGTGAACAGCATGAACGCGGCCGCGCGCTGCGTGTGGGCGTGCCCGGTGGCCTGCTCTTCTGATGCGTACGGCGTGCCGTGCAGGCCAGCGCCGGTGGCCGCCGCCATCAGCGCGTGGTAGGCGGGGTGGAACTCGACCTCATCAATGCGGTGGCCCTGCCGGTCGTGCGTGCGCAGCTCGGGCGTGTGCACGTTGGCCAGACGCGCGTGGTCCTGCATCGCGGCACTGCCAACCAGGGCGCCCAGCGCCTGCAGCCGATCGGTGGCGAGGCCCGGCGCATTCAGGCGCAGCGCGTCCTGCAAGGCCCGGTTGGCGCTGAACAGGTTGGTGTCGGCCAGCGGCGTGGGCTGGTTGAAAACCTCGTGGGTGGCGGCCATGGCGGTCTCCGCAAGTCAGATGAGTTTGACCAGCTGCTTGCCGAAGTTCTTGCCCTTGAGCAGGCCCAGAAACGCCTCCGGCGCAGCCTCGATGCCCTGGGCGATGGTTTCGCGCGGCTTGAGTTGGCCTTGGGCCACCAGCGTGCCCAACTCCTGCAGCGCCTGCGGCCACACATCCAGGTGCTCGGTCACGATAAAGCCCTCGATCTTCAGCCGGTTGATCAGGATCAACGCGGGGTTCTGCAGCGGCAGCGGCGCACCGTCGTAGCCGGCGATCATGCCGCACACCGCCACGCGTGCGAACGCATTGGTGCGCAGCAGCGCGGCGTCGAGGATGTAGCCGCCGACGTTCTCGAAGTAGCCGTCGATCCCCTTCGGGCAGGCTTCTTTGAGCGCCTTGGCCATGGCCTTGACGTCGCCGTGTTCACGGTAGTCGATGCAGGCGTCGAAGTGCAGTTCTTCCACCGCATAGCGGCATTTCTCTGGCCCACCCGCGATGCCGACCACGCGGCAGCCACGCGCCTTGGCCAGCGCGGCGTAGGCACTGCCCACGGCGCCGGTGGCGGCACTGACGACCACGGTTTCGCCCGCCTGGGGGTTGATGATCTGTGTCAGCCCGTACCACGCGGTGACGCCGGGCATGCCCACGGCGCCCAGGTAGTACGACAGCGGCACGTGCGTGGTGTCGACCTTGCGCAGCAGGCCCGGCGCGTTGCCGTCGACCACGCTGTATTCCTGCCAGCCGCCCATGCCCACGACCGGGTCGCCCACCTTGAACTTGGGGTGGCGCGACTCGGCCACCTCGCCCACGGTGCCGCCGATCATCACCTCGCCCAGCGGCTGCGGCGCGGCGTAGCTCTTGCTGTCGTTCATGCGGCCACGCATGTACGGGTCAAGGCTCAGGTAGTGGTGGCGCACCAGCACCTGGCCGTCGGCCAGCGCGGGCGTGTCGGCGCTGACCAGCTTGAAGTTGGACGCGGTGGCTTCGGCCTCGGGCCGGTTGTCCAGAACGATCTGACGGTTGGTCGGCATGGCAGGTCCTTTGCTATGAATGCGGTAGCTGCTTGCGCAGGTGGTTGTAGGGCTGGGGGCCGATTTCTCTGGAAAATCGGGCGCCTCAGTCGGTCGACAGCCGGCCCGGCTGGCCGCCCTGGGGCTCGGCCGGTGGCACGTACTTGAAGGTGCCGGTGGCGTGCGCACACAGCTGCCCGTCGGCATCGTAGACCGAGCCCTCGACGAAGGCCATCGACCGCGTGCGGTGCAGCAGCTTGCCGTGGCTGACCAGCGGGCGCCCGGCGGTCGCGGTGGCGGGTCGCACGAAGCTGGTCTTCATCTCGATGGTGACCACGCCCCAGCCCAGGTTGGCGCTGCGCGCCGCGGTGGCCAGGGTCACGTCCATCATCGTCATCAGGGCCCCGCCGTGCGTGACGCCGTGGGAGTTGAAGTGGATGGGTTGCACCGGAAAGTGCAGCGTCGATTCGCCGTCCTGAAAGCGCTCCAGCGTCATGCCCAGGTGGTGGATGAAGGGGATGACGGCGCCGAAGTCCAGGCTCATGCGTGGCCCCCGGGTCGTCCGCGCCGCGCCATCAGCCGCCCGTGACGACACTGACGCCGCCGTCCACCGCCAGCCACTGGCCGGTGATGTGCTTGCCGGCGTCGCTGGCGTACAGCAGGGTGATGCCCTTCAGGTCTTCTTCGTCGCCCAGGCGCAGCAGGGGCGAATGGCTGGCCATTTCTTCCTCGCCCAGCTTTTCCAGCGTGCCGCGCGTCATCTTGCTGGGAAAGAAACCCGGGCAGATGGCGTTGACGGTGATGCCGTGCTCGCCCCACTCGCAGGCCAGCGCGCGGGTGAAGTTGATCACCGCACCCTTGCTGGTGTTGTAGGCAATGGTTTCCATACCGCGCGGGTTGCCGCCCAGACCGGCGATGGAGGCAATGTTGATGATGCGCCCCTGCTTGCGCGCGATCATGCTTTTCTTGGCCAGGCGCTGGCTCAGCAGGAAGTAGCCGCGCACGTTGAGGTTCATGACCTTGTCCCACGCCTCGGTCGGGTGGTCTTCGGCAGGAGCGCCCCAGGCGGCACCGGCGTTGTTGACCAGAATATCGACGTCACCCATGCGCTCCAGCGTCTCGTCGGCCAGGCGGTGGATGTCGGCTTCCTGCGCGGCGTCGGCGGCGATCCAGCGCGCGTCGATGCCGGCGGCCTGCAGATCGGCCACGGCGCTTTCCAGCTCGTCCGCCTTGCGCGCGCTGATCATCACGCGCGCGCCCGCCTCGCCCAGCGCCTGCGCCATCTGCAGGCCCAGCCCGCGCGAGCCGCCCGTCACCAGTGCAGTCTTGCCCTTGAGGTCGAAGAGTTGTTGAACGGTTCGGGTCACGGCAAGGTCTCCAGTGTCGGTGGTTGGCAAACGCGTATTGTGCGCAGACGGTGAAAACGCCGCTGTCTCCTGTGCGATTGGACCGCACAGGCCACCGGCTTCGCCCGTCAGCGCACCACCGCGCCCTGCTGGTGCACCAACACCACGCCCACCAGGATGCACCCCATGCCGAGCACGGCCCATCCGCCCAGCACGTTGCCCAGCACCGCCCAGTCGAGCAGCGCCGTGACGGCCGGCACCAGGTAGAACAGGCTGGTCACGTTGACCAGGTTGCCTCGCTGGATCAGCCGGTACAGCAGCCACTGCGCCAGCACCGAGATCACCAGGCCCAGCATGAGCGCCGGGGCCCAGAACCCCAGGCTGCCGTCCCAGCGCAGCGGCTGCAGGGCCGCAAACCCCAGGCACACCAACAGCGTGACGGCGTACTGCAAGGGCAGCACCTGCAGCGGCGCCTGCTTCACGCGCTTTTGCACGATGGCACCCAAGGTGACGCAGGCCAGCGCTGCCAGTGCATAGGCCAGCCCGGTGGTGTCAAACCCCGTGGCCTGAAGGCTCTGGCGGACCACCAATGCCAGCCCGGCCAGCGCCAGCAGCAAGCCGCGCAGGCGCGCCGCGCTGAAGCGCCGCTCCACCAGCAGCAGCGTCAGAATCGGCTGCACGCCGAGCAAGGTGGCGATCAGCCCGGGGGTGATGCCGTGCGCCATGGCCTGGAAATAGCAGACCGAATAGCACGCCACCATCAGCAGCCCTGCGAAGGCCACGGTGCGGCGCGTGCCGCGCTCGGGCAGCCACGGGCCGCGCGTCAGTGGCACCAGCAAGCCCAGCGCCATCAGAGCAACGCCGTAGCGCACCAGCAGGAGCGCCGAGGCAGAGCCGTGGTCCAGCCCCCAGCGCGTGAAGATCGCCGCGCTGCCCCACAGCAGCACGAACAAGGACATGGCACCCCAGGTAGCCCAGGGGCGCGCCCGAAAAGAAGAAGTCATGGAAATTCCCATCCATCGCAAAACCAGACCGACGCCCGGGCCGATCGGCCCCAGCGCACAAGGAGAAAGCGAGAAACGGGCCGACGAACGTCAGCCCGCGTCGGCGACCGGCGGCGGCGGGCAAACGCCCGCCGTGCAGACCGATGCCGCACGGAGGATGGGAGGTGGCAGTGGACCCATGCCCACGCGCCGGCCACGCGCGGGCCGCGCGGTCAGAACATGGATGAGCAGGGATGCCATGCGCGCAGTCTAGCGCAGGCGCTGCGCCACCGCATGGCCAGCGGGCTGGGCCGGCTCAAAACGCCTCTTCGGGCAGCTGCGCGCAGGTCATGTTGCGCTGCTCGACCACCTGCAACCAGGCTTCGGTCTTGGGCAGCTCATAGGCAAAGAAATAGGCCGCAGCGCCCTCTGCACCTACGCGGGCAGCTGCATTTTTTGCAGCATCCGAGACCAGTAACAGGTCCAGCCAGACCCAGGCCAGCACCATGTGGCCGAAGGCCTGCATGTAAGGCACGGCGTTGGCCAGCGCCTCGCCCGCATCGCCGGTCGCCCACGCCGCCTTGGTCACGGCGCCCACGCGCGCCAGGGTCTGCGCCAGCGCGTTGGCGTGGGCGGCAAGCGCCGGGCGCTGCATCGCCTGCTCGATGGTCGCGTTGATGCGCCCAGCCAGCAGTTGCAGCCCGCGCCCGCCTTCCATCAGCACCTTGCGGCCCAGCAGGTCCATGGCCTGGATGCCGTGCGTTCCCTCGTGGATCATGTTCAGGCGGTTGTCGCGCCAGTACTGTTCGACCGGAAAGTCGCGCGTGTAGCCGTAGCCGCCGTGGATCTGGATGGCCAGGCTGTTGGCTTCCAGGCAGTTCTCGCTGGGCCAGCTCTTGGCGATGGGCGTCAGCACCTCCAGCAACAGGCGCGCTTCATCGGCCTGCGCGGCGTCGCCGGTGTGCTGCTCGTCCACCAGCTTGGCGCAGTACAGCAGCAGCGCCAGCGCACCCTCGCAATAGCTCTTTTGCGCCAGCAGCATGCGGCGAATGTCGGCGTGCTCGATCAGGCGCACAGGCGGCGCCGACGGGTCCTTGCCTGCCGGGCCCACGGGGCGGCCCTGCGTGCGCGTCTTGGCATAGTCGAGCGAAGCCTCGTAGCCTGCCAGGCCGAGCATGGTCGCCGCCATGCCGATGGCAATGCGCGCCTCGTTCATCATGTGGAACATGCAGCGCAGCCCCTCGCCCGGCTGGCCGACCAGGTAGCCGACGGCACCCGGTTGGCCGTCCACCTTGAACTGCCCTTCCCCGAAGTTCAGCAGCGTGTTGGTCGTGCCGCGCCAGCCCAGCTTGTGGTTCAAGCCCGCCAGCGACACGTCGTTGCGCACCCCGGTCAGTTGCCCGTCGGCATCGACCAGCTTCTTGGGCACGACGAACAGCGAAATGCCCTTGACGCCGGGCACCAGCTTGCCGTCGGCGCCCGGAATCTTGGCCAGCACCAAATGCACGATGTTGTCGGCCAGCTCGTGCTCGCCCGCCGAAATCCACATCTTGTTGCCACGCAACCGGTAGCGCGGGCCGAGCGGGTCGCCCGCGTCTTCCAGCACCGCGCGCGTGGCCACATCGCTCAGCGACGAACCAGCCTGCGGCTCGCTCAGGCACATCGTGCCGGTCCAGCGGCCGTTGAACTCGTTGGCGGCGAAGACGCGCTTCTGGGCTTCGGTACCGTGCGCCATGAGCAGGTTGGCATTGCCGACGGTGAGCAGGCTCGACGAAATGCTGATCGACGCCTTGCCAAAGAACGCATTGGCCGCCGCCTCCACCAGATACGGCAATTGCATGCCGCCGTGCTCGTAGTCCTGCGCTGCGGCCAGCATGCCAGATTCGGCATAGGCTTCGCGCGCTTCGTACGTGGCGCGCGGCAGCACCACGCGCAAGCTGCCGTCGGCGTTCTGTTCGGTGCGCGGCTCTTCGGTATCCACCAGCCGGTTGAACGGCGCGTACTTCTCGCGGGCGATGCGCTCGCAGGTGTCCAACACCGCGTCGAACGTCTCGCGGGAGTGGTCGGCAAAGCGCGGTCGCTGCGTCAACGCGGAGGCATCCAGCCAGTCGTGCAGCAAAAAGTCGAGCGTGGAGCGCAGCGGTGTCGTCATGCGCCAAATTATCGAAGCGAGTGGCGGGCGGCGCGTGTCCGATGCGTGACGCGGGTGGGTGGACCAGTGCGCGCGATACGCCCCTTTTGACTGTGCTTTTATACAGTTTTCATGCTACGCTGCCAGCCCGACACACCCCAACAGGAGCGCTTCCCATGATCGACCACATGACATTTCGGGTGACCGACATCGCCCGCGCCAAGGCGTTTTACAGCGCCGCCCTCGCCCCGCTGGGCTACAGCGTGGCAATGGAAGCCAACTACGGCGCCAACATCCTCGGCTTCGCCCACCCCGACCCCACCGAACCGGACGGCAAAAAGACCGACGTGTGGTTCATCGACGGGCCCTCGCCCTTTGGTGGCCCACCCGCCACGTCGGGCTGCCACCTCGCCTGGCGCGCCACCAGCCGCGCGCAGGTCGACGCCTTCTACAAAGCCGCCATCGCCGCCGGCGGCCGCGACAATGGCGCGCCCGGCCTGCGGCCCGACTACCACCCCAACTACTACGGCGCCTTCGTCATCGACCCGGAAGGCAACAACATCGAAGCCGTGTGCCACATGGCGGAATAGGTCTTCGAGCCAAATAGCCGCTCCGCCCTACACCCACTTGCGCGAGCAGCTATACAAAAGCTAGCGATTTCGATGAAGCGGGACTGCTTCCCCGCTGCTGCATCAGCGCCGCGCGACCCGGCCCAAAGCCGGCCACCCGGTGATGACTGCCACGCCTGCAAGCAAGAAGGCGGAGTGCGCTCAAGCCGCTGGGGCGGGCGCCTCGGCCCGCGTCAGCGCCATCGTGCCGTTGGCCTTGACCACCAAGGTGCGTTGGCCGTCGGCCGCCACGGTGTAGACCTCGGCCTCGGCGAAGCTCAGTTGCCGCCCGGGTTTGACGACCCAGGCTTCGCACTCCAGCGCCACGCCGCGCGCGCCACGCAGCAGGCTGGTCTTGAACTCGGCCGTCAGCACCCAGTGGCCTTCGGGCGCCTTCGTCTGCGCGACCGCGCCCATGCTGTGGTCGGCCATCGACGCCATTACGCCGGCGTGCACGACGCCGGTGTGCTGCAAATGGCGCGGCTGCAGTTCAAGGCGCGTGCGCAGGCGCCCGCCCTCCAGGGCGACCGGCTCGATGCCCAGGTCGACCATGAAGGGCGCCATGCGAAAGAACCGGCGCAGGGTGTCCAGGTCGATCGTCGACGGCACCGTGCTCTCGCGCGCGGTGCTCAGAGCACTTCGAAGATGCCGGCCGCGCCCATGCCGCCGCCGATGCACATGGTCACCGCCACGCGCTTGGCGCCGCGACGCTTGCCCTCGATCAGTGCGTGACCCGTCAGGCGCTGGCCAGACACGCCATACGGGTGGCCCACGGCGATGGCGCCGCCGTTGACGTTCAGGCGGTCGGCCGGGATGCCCAGCTTGTCGCGGCAGTACAGCACCTGCACGGCGAAGGCTTCGTTCAACTCCCACAGGTCGATGTCGCTGACCTTCAGGCCCAGGCGGCTGAGCACCTTGGGCACGGCGAAGACCGGGCCGATGCCCATTTCGTCGGGCTCGCAGCCGGCCACGGCAAAGCCGAGGAAACGACCCAGGGGCTTCAGACCCTTGCGCGACGCCTCTGCCTCGTCCATCACCACACAGGCGCCAGCGCCGTCCGAGAACTGGCTGGCGTTGCCGGCGGTGATTACGCCGCCGGGCAGTGCCGGGCGGATGCCGCTGATGCCTTCCTTGGTCGTGCCTTCGCGGATGCCTTCGTCCTGCGACACCGTCACTTCCTTGGTGCGCAGGCCCATGACCGGGTCGGCCACGCCGGCCAGCACGGTGATGGGGGCGATCTCGTCGTCGAACTTGCCCGCGGCGCGCGCGGCGGCGGCCCTCTGCTGGCTGGCGGCGCCGTACTCGTCCATGGCGTCGCGGCCGATGTTGTAGCGCTTGGCGACCTGCTCGGCGGTCTGCAGCATGCTCCAGTAGATGGCGGGCACCTTGGCTTCAAGGGCCGGGTCTTTCATCATGTGCAGGTTCATTTCCTGCTGCACGCAGGAGATGCTTTCGACGCCGCCGGCGACGTAGGTCGTGCCCTCGCCCGCGATGATGCGTTGCGCGGCCAGCGCGATAGTCTGCAGGCCGGACGAGCAGAAGCGGTTGACGGTCATGCCCGAGACCGTGACCGGGCAGCCGGCCATCAGCGCGATCTGGCGGCCGATGTTGGCGCCGGTCGCGCCTTCGGGGTTGGCGCAGCCCATGATCACGTCTTCGACTTCACCCGCGTCGATGCCGGCGCGCGCAATCGCGTGCTGCACAGCGTGGCCGCCCAGGGTGGCGCCGTGGGTCATGTTGAAAGCACCCTTCCAGCTCTTGGTCAGCGGGGTGCGGGCGGTGGAAACGATAACGGCCGATGTCATTGAATACTCCTGAATTGATAGCTGGTTGCGCTTTTCTGGTAAGGGCTAGAAGCCAATTTCAGTTGAAATTCTTGCCTTCGGCCACGAGCTTCTTGAGCAGCGGCGCTGGCTCCCAGAAGCTGGCGTCGTCGTTCGGATTGCGCGCAAAGCGCTTCATGCTCTCGGCCACGTTGAACAGGCCCACCTGGTCGGCGTAGCGCATCGGGCCGCCGCGCCAGATCGGGAAGCCGTAGCCGGTCAGGTACACCATGTCGATGTCGCTCGCCTTGCTGGCAATGCCGTCTTCGAGGATGTGTGCGGCTTCGTTGACCAGCGAATACACCAGCCGCTCGACGATTTCCTGGTCGCTGATCTTGCGCGGCTTGATGCCCAGCGACGCGCGGTGCTCTTCGATCATCTTGTTCACCAGCTCGCTCGGGATGGCGTCGCGCTTGCCGGGCTGATAGTCGTACCAGCCGGCGCCGGTTTTCTGTCCGAAGCGGCCCAGCTCGCACAGCTTGTCGGCGGTGGCGCTGTACTTCATGTCGGCGCGCTCGACGGCGCGGCGCTTGCGGATCGCCCAGCCAATATCGTTGCCCGCCAGATCGCCCATGCGGAACGGGCCCATGGCAAAACCGAACTTCTCGATCGCCTTGTCGACCTGCTGGGGCGTGGCGCCCTCGTCCAGCATGAAGCCGGCCTGGCGGCTGTACTGCTCGATCATGCGGTTGCCGATGAAGCCGTCGCACACGCCCGACACCACGGCCGTCTTCTTGATCTTCTTGGCGATGCCCATCACCGTGGCCAGCACGTCCTTGGCCGTGGCTTGGCCGCGCACCACTTCCAGCAGCTTCATCACGTTGGCCGGGCTGAAGAAGTGCATGCCGACCACGTCCTGCGGGCGCTTCGTGAACGCGGCGATCTTGTCCACGTCCAGCGTCGAGGTGTTGGACGCCAAGATGGCGCCGGGCTTGGCCACTTCGTCCAGCTTCTTGAAGACCTGTTCCTTCACGCCCAGCTCTTCAAACACCGCTTCGATGATGAGGTCGGCGTCTTTCAGGTCGGCGTAGTCCAGCGTGGTCTTGAGCAGGGCCATGCGCTGCTCGTACTTGTCTGCCTTCAGCTTGCCCTTCTTGACCTGGGCTTCGTAGTTCTTCTTGATCGTGGCAACGCCGCGGTCCAGCGCCTCCTGCTTGGTCTCGAGCATCGTGACGGGGATGCCAGCGTTCAGGAAGTTCATGGCGATGCCGCCACCCATGGTGCCGGCGCCGATCACGCCCACGGTCTTCACGTCGCGCGGCTTGACGTCGCTGCCCACGTCGGGAATCTTGGACGCGGCACGCTCAGCCGCGAAGATGTGGCGCAGCGCCTTGCACTCGGGCGTCTGCATCAGGTTGGTGAAGATTTCGCGTTCGCGCGCCAGGCCTTCGTCGAACTTGTACTTGGTGGCGATCTCGACCGCGTCCACGCACTTGACGGGCGCGGGGAAGTTCTTGGCCATGCCCTTGACCATGTTGCGCGCAAACTGGAAGTACGCGTCGCCCTGCGGGTGCTTGCACGGCAGGTTGCGCACCAGCGGCAGCGCGCTGCCGTCGGCATGCTGGGCAGCCACCTTCTGCGCCAGCGCGATGGCTTCGTCCATCAGCGATTCGGGCGTGGCGCTGAGCTGGTCGAACAGCTTCTGGCCCGGCAGGCCGGCCAGCACGTCGCTGTTGACGGGCTCGCCGCTGACGATCATGTTCAGCGCGGTTTCCACGCCCAGCACGCGCGGCAGGCGCTGCGTGCCGCCCGCGCCGGGGATCAGGCCCAGCTTGACTTCCGGCAGCGCGACCTTGGTGCCCGGCGCGGCGATGCGGTAGTGCGCGCCGAGCGCCAATTCCAGCCCGCCGCCCATGACGACCGAATGCACAGCAGCCACCACGGGCTTGCGCGAATTTTCGACCGCGAGGATGACCGACAACAGGATCGGCTCGCGCATGGCTTTGGTGATGTCGTTGAACTCGCGGATGTCCGCGCCACCTGAAAACGCCTTGCCCGCGCCGGTCAGCACGATGGCCTTGACGGCCGGGTCGTTGTTGGCCTTTTCCAGGGCGTCGGTGATGCCCACCCGTGTGTCGTAACCCAGGCCGTTGACCGGCGGGTTGTTCAGGGTGATGACGGCCACGTCTCCTTGGACTTTGTACTCAGCGGTCATGGATGCGAATTCCTCTGGGTTGTGCAACGAAGCGAACGATACAACGCCGGGCGCCGTATCCGGGATCAACCGTCGATTGTGGAAGATGCGCCGAGGCCCCGCAACGGCGAATGTCGCCGCAGGGACAAGTACCGCGGCAGAGGAATTGCCGCTCGTTACAAATACCAGACTATTTGGCCTCTGGCCCTACTGCCACCCGCGCGGTCAGCTAGTCTATTGATAGCAAAAACCGCTACCACGCTGCTCCCCCCGCACAGGCCTGAGCACCGACCGCCGAGGCGGGCATGGCAGATCAGACCTCCAGCCACTCCTTGCGCGTGGCCGCGTCGGCGCGCAGCTGGTCGGGCGTGCCGTCAAAGACGATGCTGCCGTGCCCCATGACCAGGGTGCGGTCGGAGATGTGCATGGCGATCGTGAGCTTCTGCTCGATCAGCAGCACCGAGATGCCGCGGTCCTTCAGCTTTTTCAGGTACTCGCCCACCAGTTCGACGATCTTGGGCGCCAGGCCTTCGGTCGGCTCGTCGATGATGATGAGGTCGGGGTCGCCCATCAGCGTACGGCACAGCGTGAGCATCTGTTGCTCACCGCCCGACATCACGCCCGCCTCGGTGTTCTGCCGCTCCTGAAGGCGCGGAAACATGGCGTACATGTCGTCGTAGGTCCAGCGGCTGGCCTTCTTGCCGCCCTTCTCGCCCAGCATCAGGTTCTGGTGCACCGTGAGGCGCGGGAAGATGTCGCGCGACTCGGGCACGTAGCCCAGGCCGAGCTTGGCGATCTCATAGGCCTTGCGCTTGAGCAGCGACTGGCCGTTCCAGTCGATCGTGCCTTCGGCGTGCACCAGGCCCATGATGGCCTTGGCGGTGGTGGAACGGCCCGAGCCGTTGCGCCCGAGGAGCGCCACGATCTCGCCCGGCTGCACGTCGAAGTTGACGCCGTGCAGCACATGGCTCTTGCCGTAGTAGGCGTGCAGGTCCTGGACTTTCAACATGCTCAATGCCCCTGTGCCTGCGCGTCCGCGATGGACGACCCGAGGTACGCCTCCTGCACGCGCGCGTTGGCGCGCACGGCTTCGGGCGTGTCGAAGGCGATCACCTCGCCGTAGACGACCACCGCGATCTTGTCGGCCAGGCCGAAGACCACGCCCATGTCGTGCTCCACCGTCAGCAGCGTCTTGCCCTGTGTGACCTGGCGGATCAGCTCGATGAAGTGGCGCGTCTCGCTCTTGCTCATGCCGGCGGTCGGTTCGTCAAGCAGGATCACGTCGGCGCCGCCGGCGATGGTCACGCCGATCTCCAGCGCGCGCTGCTCGGCGTACGGCAGGTTGGTGGCCAGCACGTCGCGCTTATGTTCCAGCTGAATCATGCGCAGCAGCTCTTCGGTGCGTGCGTTGGCATCGTGCATGCGCGAGAGAAAGCGCAGGAAGGTGTAGCGGTAGCCCAGCTTCCACAGCACGGCGCAGCGCAGGTTCTCGAACACGCTGAGCTTGGGGAAGATGTTGGTGATCTGGAAACTGCGCGACAGCCCCATGCGGTTGATCTCGTACGGCTTCTTGCCGTCGATGCGCTGGCCGTTCAGCAGCACTTCGCCGCTGGTGGGCACCAGGCGCCCGCTGATCAGATTGAACAGCGTGGACTTGCCAGCGCCGTTGGGGCCGATGATGGCCACGCGCTCGCCCGGGCGCACCGCCAGGTTGGCGCCGCGGATGATCTGCGTCTTGCCAAAGCTCTTGTGCAGGTCTTTGAGTTCGATGGCACAGGGGGCCGAGTGGTGGGTGGACTCGCTCATGCGGGCGCTCCTTCCCCGGCGCGTGCGGCGTTCTCGATCTCTGACTGCACCTGGCCCCAGTGCGCCGCATACCGGCGGCGGGCCAGCTCCAGCAGAACCACGCCCACGCCGAACACCGCCGCGGCACCGAGCCAGGACGCCGCGCTGCGCGCGTGCAAGCTCAGGCCCAGGTAGCGCAGCTCGTCGCCCATCGCGCTGTTGAGCTGCAGGTGGTAGATCATCTCGATCAGCGCACCGGCCCCTGCCAGCATCACCAGGCCAGCGGCCAGCATGGCCAGCAGGCTGGGCAGCACGCGTCCGAACTTGCCGTGCGCCGCGACACGCACGTTCATCATGATCAGGCTGGCGATACCGCCCGGCGCGTACATCACCATGAAGACGAAGATCAGGCCCAGGTACAGCAGCCAGGCCTTGGTCAACTCGGACAGCAGGACCGAAGCCAGAATCATCAGCACGCCGCCGATGATGGGCCCGAAGAACACCGTGGCGCCGCCCAGGAAGGTGAACAGCAGGTAGCCGCCCGAGCGCACCGGCCCCACCACCTCGGCCGTCACCAGCTCGAACTGCAGTGCGCCCAGCCCGCCCGCGATACCGGCAAAAAAGCCCGCGACGATGAAGGAAAAGTAGCGCACCCGCTGGCTGCTGTACCCGATGAACTCCACCCGTTCCGGGTTGTCGCGCACGGCGTTCAGCATGCGCCCGAGCGGCGTTTGCGTGAATGCGTACATGGCCGCCACGCACACCAAGGTGTAGAGCGCAATCAGGTAGTACAGCTGGCGCGCCGGGCCGAACGTGATGCCCAGAACCGGTTCACCGACCACGCGGTTGCCGGACACACCTGCCTCGCCCCCAAAGAACTCGGGAATCATCAGCGACATGGCGAACACCAGCTCGGCGATGCCCAAGGTGATCATGGCGAAGGTGGTGCCGGACTTTTTGGTGGTGACGTAGCCCAGCAGCGACGCAAAGAAAACGCCTGCCACGGCGCCCACCAGCGGAATCAGGCTGACCGGCAGGTGCCAGCGCCCGGCAGACACGGCGTTCAGCACGTGGATGGCGGCGTACGAACCCAGGCCGGTATAGACGGCGTGGCCAAAGCTCAGCATGCCGCCCTGCCCCAACAGGATGTTGTAGGACAGGCAGGCGATGATGGCGATGCCCATCTGCGCGAGCATGGTCACGCCCAGGTTGCTGGAGAAAATCAGCGGCGCCACGATCAGCACGAGGGCAAAGCCGCCCCAGATGAGCGCGCGGCGCGTGGTGAAGCGCGCGGGCGCGGTGGGTTGAACTGCGGTGGTCATGCGCTCAGCTCTCCCTCGCGCCCAAGAGTCCGCGGGGGCGGAAGATCAGGATCAGCACCAGAAACAGATACGGCAGGATGGGGGCCACCTGGGACAACGTCAGCTTGAACACCGACTTGTCGCGCAGCGCGTCGCTGAGCTGCAGCCCCACCTGATCGGCAAAGGTCAGGAACGAATAGTCGATGGCCACGGCAAAGGTCTGGATCACACCGATCAGCAGCGAGGCCACGAACGCCCCCGCCAGCGATCCCATGCCCCCCACGACGACGACCACGAAGATGATCGAGCCGACCGTGGCGGCCATCGCCGGCTCGGTCACGAAGGTACTGCCGCCGATCACGCCGGCCAGACCGGCCAGTGCCGTGCCCGCACCAAACACCAGCATGAACACGCGCGGCACGTTGTGGCCCAGTGCCTCGACCATGTCCGGGTGCGTCAGCGCCGCCTGGATCACGTAGCCGATGCGCGTGCGCGTCAGCAGCAGCCAGATGCCGAGCAGCATCAGCACCGCCACCAGCATCATCAGCGCCCGCGTGGCGGGGAACGGCGAGCAGACGATGCGCACCGCGGCATCGGCCGCGCGGCAAGCGCCGTCAGGGGCCGCACCCCAGACGAAACGCATGCCGTCAACAGAACTGTTGATCAGGGTGAAGGCTGGGCCCTGCAGGATCGACGGCGGCCGGAACTCCACCGCCGGGCGACCCCAGATCAGCTGCACGACCTCGAGGATGATGTACGAGAGACCGAAGGTCACCAGCAGTTCTGGCACGTGGCCGAACTTGTGCACCTTGCGCAGGCTGTAGCGCTCGAACATCGCGCCCAGCAACCCCACCACCAGCGGCGCGATGATCAGCGCCGGCCAGAAGCCGACGATCCCCGACAAGGTGTAGCCGATGTAGGCGCCCAGCATGTAGAAGCTGGCGTGGGCGAAATTGAGCACGCCCATCATGCTGAAAATGAGCGTGAGCCCCGAGCTGAGCATGAACAGCAACAACCCATAGCTCAAGCCATTGAGCATGGAGATGATGAAAAACTCCATCCGGAAAACCCTTCTCGAATGCGGCACCGCCGCACGCCCTCGCCGCATCGGCTCTGGGCGCGCTGTCTCATGCTAGCTGCAGAACGCACGCGCAGGACGCGCATGCAAAAAATCTGGCGTTGCCAAAGCAACGCCAGTGGGCGCCACGGCCTCAGGACGGGCGCTTCATTGCGCAGCTGGTCGGCGTGCTGGAGACGTACGAGGGGTACTCCGCCACCGGCACCAGCGTCATGCCGGTGTTCTCGGGGCTGTAGGGGTACTTGCCACCGGCTTTCTGCCACATCGTGATGTAGAGCGGCTGCTGCAGCTGATGGTCGGTCTTGCGCATCTCGACGTCGCCGTTGTAGCTCTTGTACTTGAGCCCTTCGAGCGCCTTGGCCACCTTGACCGGATCCGTCGACTTGGCGTTGGCCATGGCCTGTGTCAGGCCGATGAAGGCAGCGGGGATGGCACCCGTGAACATGTCGTCCTTGAAGCGCGCCTTGAACCCTTCCATCCACTTGCCCATCTGGCCGCCCATGTTGTAGTGCGAGTAGGCGACCTGGAACACCTTCCCCTCACCCGTGCTGCCGAGCGCCGTGGGCGTGCCGGTCACGCCGGTGTAGTAGGTGAAGAACTTGCCGTCGTAGCCGCCTTCCTTCGCCGCCTTGATCAGCAGCGCCAGGTCCGACCCCCAGTTGCCCGTGATGACGGTGTCTGCGCCCGCGGCCTTGATCTTGGCGATGTAGGGCGCGAAGTCGCGCACCTGGGCCAGTGGGTGCAGATCTTCGCCGACGATCTGGACGTCGGGCCGCTTGCGCTTCAGGGCTTCCTTGGCGAACTTGGCAACCTGCTGGCCGTGCGAGTAGTTCTGGTTCAGCAGGTAGACCTTGTGAACGTCCTTCTGGTCCTTCATGAAGGTCGTCATCGCCTCGATCTTCATGGAGGTGTCGGCGTCGAAACGGAAGTGCCAGTAGTTGCACTTGCTGTTGGTGAAGTCCGGATCGACCGCCGCGTAGTTGAGATACATCATCTCCTTGCCGGGGTTGCGCTCGTTGTGCTTGGTGATGCCGTCGATCAGCGCTGCGGCCACCGACGAACCATTGCCCTGCGCGACGTAGCGCACACCCTGGTCGATGGCGGCTTTCAGCGCGTTGGCGCTTTCGGCGGGGCTCAGCTTGTTGTCGAACGCGACGATCTGGAACTTGACGCCCGCCGGGTTGTTCTTGCTGAACTCGTCGGCAAAATACTGCCAACTGTGCATCTGGTTGGTGCCCAGCGGGCCCATCAGACCGGTTTGGGGGTCAATCAGCGCGATCTTGACGGTTTCACCTTTTTGCGCATGGGCTGCGGTCAGGGCCGCCACCATGGCCGCACCGGCCAGCACCTTCACTGCGAACTTCATCGTCTGGTCTCCTGGGTTGTCGATCACGAACAATCCGCAGAGTAAGTGCGCAGCCAACGAAACACAGCCGGGCTTTCCCGAGGGGGTGTCGCCGACGCGTCAACCCCAAAAATTTGACGACGTCAAAGCGAGGGCAGCTTGTAGTCCTTCAACTGCTCGCGCAGCTTGGTCTTGAGCATCTTGCCGGTGGCGCCAAGCGGGATCGCGTCAACAAACACCACGTCGTCGGGGATCTGCCACTTGGCCATCTTGCCCTCAAAGAACTGCAGCAGTTCCTCGCGCGTGACCTGCGCGCCAGGCTTGAGCGCCACCGCTACGATCGGGCGCTCGTCCCACTTCGGGTGCGGCATGCCAATGCAGGCGGCCATGGCCACCGCCGGATGGGCCATGGCGGTGTTTTCCACGTCGATCGAGCTGATCCACTCGCCGCCGGACTTGATCACGTCCTTGCTGCGGTCGGTGATCTGCATGAAGCCGTCGGCATCGATGGTGGCCACGTCGCCGGTCGGGAACCAGCCGTCCTCCAACGGGTCGCCGCCCTCATCCTTGAAATAGCGGCCCAGGATCCACGGACCCTTGACGTAAAGGTCACCGTAGGTCGTGCCGTCCCAAGGCTGATCCTGACCGTCGGCGCCCACAATCTTCATGTCGACCCCGAAGATCGCCCGACCCTGCTTGAGCCGCAGCTTCATCTTGTCGGCTTCGGGCAGATCGCGGTGCTTTTCCTTCAGGCTGCACAGCGTGCCCAGCGGGCTCATCTCGGTCATGCCCCAGGCGTGCAGGACGTCCACGCCATACTGGTCGCGGAACGCCGTGATCATGGCTGGCGGGCAAGCAGAGCCACCGATCACGGTTCGCTTGAGCGTCGAGAACTTGAGCTTGTTCTGGCCCACATAACCCAGCAGCATCTGCCACACCGTGGGCACGCCGGCAGCGAATGTGACCTTCTCCCCCTCGATCAGTTCGTACACCGACTTGCCATCCAGCGCTGGACCAGGGAACACCAGCTTGCAGCCCACCATCGCAGCCGAATACGGCATGCCCCACGCGTTGACGTGGAACATCGGCACCACCGGCAGCGCCGAATCACTGGCACTCAGGCCCATCACGTCCGGCAGGGCCGAAGCATAGGCGTGCAGCACCGTCGAGCGATGGCTGTACAGCGCGCCCTTGGGGTTGCCGGTCGTGCCGCTGGTGTAGCACAGGCTCGAGGCGGTGTTTTCGTCGAACACGGGCCAGGTGTAATCGGGCGACTGCGCGCCGATCCAGGCTTCGTAGCTGACCAGGTTCGGAATGCCGGTGTCCTGTGGCAGCTTGTCAGCGTCGCACAGCGCCACCCAGCGTTTGACGGTCTTGCAGTGTGCATGGATGCCCTGAATGATGGGCAGGAAGGTCGTGTCGAAGCAGATGATCTGGTCTTCGGCGTGGTTGGCGATCCAGGCGATCTGTTCCGGCAGCAGGCGCGGATTGATGGTGTGCAGCACGCGCTCGGAGCCGCTCACGCCGAAATACAGCTCCAGGTGGCGGTAGCCGTTCCAGGCCAGCGTGCCGACGCGCTCGCCAGCTTTCAGCCCTTCGTCGTCGAGCGCCTTCGCCAGTTGCTTGGAGCGTCGCTGCACGTCGGCCCAGGTGTAGCGGTGAATGTCTCCCTCGACCCGGCGCGAAACGACCTGACCGTCGCCGTGGTGGCGCGCAGCAAAGTCGATGAGGCTGGAAATCAAGAGCGGGTGTTGCTGCATCAGGCCGAGCATGGGTTCTCCGTTGGGCTGTGAAATGGTTGTCGCCATGATCCTAGTCGACGGCTTCATGAAGCTGACGCAGGGCAAACGCCAAGCGCGCCACCTGCGCGACACCTGGGCCAGGGCGGCTGTGACCGAATACATACACCCCAATGTGTATGTTTTGCGCCTCAAACTGCGCAGAACTCACATGCCAAAAGGACATTCCGCTAAATTGGCGCTAACTTACTAATGTTGCATTGTGTGACGCAATTCATCCTTAGGAGACGTTTTGTATGCACTCCGATTTGGCCCCACAAACCCTTGCCTCCAGCCGAAGAGCCTTGATTTGCTATGGAATGGCTGCTGCGATTGCCCCCTTTGGTCAGATCGCCCGCGCGCAGTCAAATGTGTTACGTATCGGCAGCAGTGTCGACACCAGCGGGGTCGAAAAAATCAACGGTTTGGCCCTGCACCAGGGCGCGCTGGCGTACTTCACCGCGCTCAACCGCGCTGGCGGCATCCATGGCGCCCAGGTCGAGCTGCAGGTGGCCGACGACAAGTTCACCCCTGAACAGGCCAAGGCCAACGCCCTCAAGTACGTGGCCGACTCGTCCGTGCTGGCCATCCTGCACCCGCAGGGCACGCGCCAGTCGGCGGCCATGATGGACGCCGTCACCACCATGGCCCTGGTCGGCCCCAACACCGGCAACGTCAGCCTGCGCAAGAAGCCCTCGCCCAACACCTTCTGGGTGCGCGCCAATTTCGACCAGGAGATGGACCGCCTGATCTCCCAGGCGGCCGTGCTGGGCATCAACCGCATTGGCCTCATCCACTCCAACGACCCGCTCGGCCAGGCCCTGCTGGCCGGCTACAAGCTGGCGCTGGGCAAGGCCAAGCTGGAGCCGGCGGTGATCGGCGTCACCCCCAGCACCAACAGCATGGAAGTGGAAGGCGCTGCCCAGCAGGTCGCCGCCGCCAAGCCGCAGATGGTGATCCTCGGCCTGGCCGGCACGGCGCCGGCCACGGTGCGCGCGCTGCGCAAGGCCGGCTCGGCGGCGTCGATCTACGGGCTGTCGATCGCCTCAGGCTCCTTCGCCACCATGGGGCCCGAAGGGCGCGGCCTGGCCTTTTCGGTCATCGTGCCCACGCCCAATTCGCCGCGCCACGCGCTGGTGCGCCGCTACCAAACCGACATGGCCGCCGTAGGCAAGTCCCAGGAAACGTCCACCACCAGCCTGGAAGGCTACGTCAACGCGATGGTGCTGGCCGAAGGCCTGCGCCGCGCCGGCCCCGCGCCCAGCCGCGCCGCCGTCATCAACGGCCTGGCCGGGCTGGACAACTACGACGTCGGCGGCATGCAGTTCACCTTCGGCCGCACCAACCGCGAGGGTTGCTCGTTCGTCGACATCGCCACCCTGGGCGCGCGCGGCCAGTTGATCGCCTGACCGACCAGCACGCGCCGATTCCTATAGAAATTCGCCTCTGACCCTACAACCACTTGCGCTGGCAGCTATCAAATCAGGAATAAATGGGTGCTTCGGCACCCTTTTTTCATGGGGGTGACGCAGGGCGCCAGCGGGCCTGCGGCACCGGACTTTCGCGGCGCCCTGCACGGTGCCACGCGCCAAGACCGACTTTGCATAGGGCTGTCCGCCACGGGCCCGCGGCAGCTGGCGTGAACGCAGGACAATCGCCCTATGTTGTTGTCCACAGACACTTTTTTGGCGCCCGGGCCTGCCCCGGAGCGGCTTTGGCTCAACCGCTTTGCCGGTCTGGGCCCCACCTTTTACAGCCACGTCGCCGCCGCGCCGCTGCGCGACCCGTACTGGGTCGCGCGCAGCGACGCCCTGGCGCGTGACCTCGGTCTGCCGGCCGACTGGGCCACGCCCGAGGCCCTGCAGGCCCTGGCCGGCAACACCGTGCTGCCGGGCAGCGTGCCGCTGGCCAGCGTCTACAGCGGCCACCAGTTTGGCGTGTGGGCCGGGCAGTTGGGCGACGGGCGCGCGCTGCTGCTGGGCGAGGTGCAAACGCCCTCGGGCGCGTCGCTGGAAGTGCAGCTCAAAGGCGCGGGCCTCACGCCCTATTCCCGCATGGGCGACGGGCGCGCCGTGCTGCGTTCCTCGGTGCGCGAATTTCTGTGCAGCGAAGCGATGCACGGTCTGGGTATCCCGACCACGCGCGCGCTGTGCGTGGTCGGCTCCGACCAGCCGGTGCGGCGCGAGGAGATCGAAACAGCCGCCATCGTCACCCGCACCGCGCCCAGCTTCATCCGCTTCGGCCATTTCGAGCACTTCAGCCACGGCGGCGACCACGACGCGCTGCGCCAGCTGGCCGACTTCGTCATCGACCACTTCTACCCCGACGCGCGCAGCGCCGCCAACCCCTACGCCGCGCTGCTGGAAGCGGTGACGCGCCGCACCGCCGCCATGGTGGCGCAGTGGCAGGCGGTGGGGTTCACGCACGGGGTGATGAACACCGACAACATGAGCATTCTGGGATTGACGGTGGACTACGGCCCGTTCCAGTTTCTGGACGGGTTCGACCCCAACCACATCGGCAACCATTCCGACCACCAAGGGCGCTACACCTACGCGCGCCAGCCGCAGATCGCGCACTGGAATTTGTTTGCCCTGGGCCAGGCGCTGCTGCCGCTGATCGGCGACCACGACACCGCCATGGCCGCGCTGGAGCCCTACAAAACCGCCCTGCCCGCCGAGCTGGACGCGCGCTTTGCCGCCAAGCTGGGCTTTGCGCAGGCCAGCGCACCGGTCAACGCCGTGGTGAATGCACTGCTCCAGCTGATGGCGGCCGAGCGCACCGACTTCACCATCGCCTGGCGCACGCTGGCGCGCCACCTGGCCGGCGCGCCAGCCGACACGGTGCAGGCGCTGTTCCACGACCGGGCCGCCATTGACCGCATCTTGCTACAATTGCAGGAGCTGCCCGCGCAAGTGGGTGTAAGGCCGGATGCCGATTTGGCACTTAAATCCAACCCAGCCTTCATCCTGCGCAACTACCTGGGCGAACAAGCCATCGCGCTGGCGAAACAAAAAGACTTTTCCATGGTCCAAGACCTGCTCACCGTGCTGGAGCGCCCGTTTGACGAGCACCCCGCACACGCCGCCTGGGCCGGTTTCCCGCCGGAATGGGCCGACCACATCCAGATCAGCTGCTCATCATGACCCACCCTGTCCAGAAAACCGATGCCGAATGGCGCCAACTGCTGGCCGACAAGCAGGCCGAACCCGGCGCCTACCAGGTCACCCGCCACGCCGCGACCGAGCGGCCCTTCACCGGCAAGTACGAGCAGCACTGGGCCGACGGCAGCTACCACTGCATGTGTTGCGGCGCCAAGCTGTTCGAATCGGGCACCAAGTTCGACGCCGGCTGCGGCTGGCCCAGCTTCTCGCTGGCCCTCCCCGGCGCCATCGAAGAGCGGCGCGACGTCAGCCACGGCATGGTGCGCGTCGAAACCGTGTGCGCCAACTGCGGCGCCCACCTGGGCCACGTCTTCCCCGACGGGCCGACCGAGACCGGCCTGCGCTACTGCATGAACTCGGCCGCCCTGGATTTCGAGCCCCGGTAAACTGCGCGGCCAGATGAAAGCCCTGCTCGACTTCCTGCCCATCCTGCTGTTTTTCGGTGCCTACAAGCTGTGGGGCATCTACCCCGCCACCGGCGTGCTGATGGCGGCCACCGCGGCGCAGATGGCCATCATCTACGCCATCGACAAGAAGCTGACCACCATGCACAAGGCCACGCTGGCCTTGATCCTGGTCTTCGGCACGCTCACCCTGGTGCTGCAGGACGACCGCTTCATCAAGTGGAAGCCCACCGTGCTGTACGCCGCCATGGCCGTGGCCTTGGCGGTGGCGCTGTGGGTCTACCGCAAGAACTTCCTGAAGATCATGCTGGGCAGCCAGCTCAACCTGCCCGACCCGGTGTGGAACCGCCTCACGGTGGCCTGGATGATCTACTGCCTGTTCATGGCCGCCATCAACGGCTACGTGGCCGCCTTCTGGACCACCGACGCCTGGGCCAACTTCAAGCTGTGGGGCTACGTCTTCCCGGTCGCCTTCATCATCGGCCAGGGCTTTTACGTGGCCCGGCATTTGCAGGACGAGCCCGCCGCGTCCGACACCCCACCTTCCGAGAGCCAAGGATGAGCACCGAACCGTCTCTTGCCGACCGCATGGCCGACACCCTGCGCAGCGCCCTGGCGCCAACCGAGCTCGAAGTCCTCGACGAAAGCTGGCAGCACGCCGGCCACGCCGGCGCCAACGGCACCGGTTTCGGCACGCACTTTCGGGTGCGCATCGCCTCGCCGCGTTTCGAAGGCCAAAGCCGCGTGGTGCGCCATCGTTTGGTGTACGAAGCGCTGCAAGACTTCATCGACCGCGATGGCGTCCATGCCCTGGCGATCGAGACGCGATAATCCCGTTTTTCTGCCCGGCCGCGCTGGCCGGGGCTTCCGGTCATCCGACCACCTTCCCCGCAACCCATGAAAAAACACCTGCTGTCTGTCTCCGTGGCCGCCCTGCTGGCCGGCACCCTGGCGCTGCCCGCCGTGGCGCAGAACGTCGCCATCGTCAACGGCAAGCCCGTGCCCAAGGCCCGCCTGGAAGCGCTGGAAGCCCAGGTCAAGGCCCAGGCCGCCCGCACCGGCCAACCCGTGCCGCCCGAAGTCACGCAACAGCTGCGCGACGAGGTCATCGCCCGCGAAGTCTTCATGCAAGAAGCCGAGCGCCGCGGCATCCAGGGCTCGGACGCCTACCGCAAGAACATGGAACTGGCGCGCCAGAGCGTGATGATCAACGCCCTGTTCGAGGACTTCAAGGCCAAGAACGAAGTGACCGACGCCGAAGCCAAGGCCGAGTACGACCGTCTGGTCGCCGCCCAGGCCCCGGCCGCCGGCACCAAGGAAATCAAGGCGCGCCACATCCTGGTCGAAAAAGAATCCGAAGCCAAGGACCTGATCGCCCAGATCAAGAAAGGCGCCAAGTTTGAAGACCTGGCCAAGAAAGCTTCCAAGGACCCAGGCTCCGGCGCGCAAGGCGGCGATCTGGGCTGGTCCAACCCGAGCAGCTACGTGCCCGAGTTCGCCGAAGCCATGTCGAAGTTGAAGAAGGGCGAAATGACCGACGCGCCGGTCAAGACGCAGTTCGGCTACCACATCATCCGCGTGGACGACACGCGCGACGCCAAGGCGCCTGAACCACCGAAATTTGAAGACGTGAAGGCCCAGGTCAAGCAGCAGATGGAACAGCAGAAGCTGGCCAAATTTCAGGAAGATCTGCGCGGCAAGGCTAAGATCGAATAAGGCGGGCAGCGGCGCAGCGCGCCGCGTTTGAGCGCCGCAGCAGGGCAGGCTCCGTTGAAGACCCTGCCCTTTTCTTGGCGCTTTTTACTCTGCTTTTGATAGCTTTTCGCGCAGGTGGTTGTAGGGCTGGAGACCTATTTCCCTCACAAACACCGCGCTACCCGCTCAAGCCCGCCCGACCAGCCAGGTCCACGCCGTCAGCGCACCGATCAGCACCGGCTGGTGCAGCATGTAGTAGCTTAGGCTCCATCGGCCCAGCCAACCCAGCGCCGCGCCCAGTGGCCCGGCCGGCCGCGCCAGGCCGCCCGGCGCGCGCGCCTGCAGCCACTGCGCGGCGCCCACGCCCCACCACACCACGCCCAGCCAGGGCAACAGCGGCACGAAGTCCTCGGTCGGCGGCTTGTGCGTGACAAAACCCAGCCAATTCAGCCAGCGGCTGTCCAGCGCCGCCGCCAGCGGGCCCGGCGGCTGGGCCTGCAGCCAGGCGCTGCCCAGCGGCCCGGCGGCGATCAGCAGCGCGCCCAGCACCCACGGCCACGCACCGCGCAGGCCGCGCAGCAGCGCCCAGCGCGTGATCAGCAGCATCACCGCCATGCCATGCAGCACGCCAAAGCTGATCCAGCTTTGCGGAAACATCCACCACGAACCCGCCGTGACCAACAGGGCGCAGCCCGCCACCTGCGCCCAGCGCCGCCAGAAACGCGGCCAGCTTTGCCCCGCCTGCACGGCCAGGGCCTGGCCGATGCCGGCGGTGAACAGAAACAGGCTGACGATGCCGGTGCGCTGCCAGATCCAGAACGGGTCGAAATAGAAGTCCTGCGGACGGACCAGATGGAAGTGGTTGAGGTCGAAGACGAAGTGGTAGACCGTCATCCACACCATCGCCAGCCCGCGCAAGGCGTCCACGCGCGCCAGCCGCCCGAGCGGGCGGGCGCGGCGGGAATCGGGTCGCGGAACAGGTGCCATGGCAAAAAAAACGGGGTGGCGCGCGGGTCTGTCGGTGCGCGCTGCAAGCCATGTGCTCGGCCCGCGCAAGCCGGTGTAGGAGATCGCCTCAAGCCGCCATCTTAGCGGCCCGACGGGCCTGATCGGGCCTAGCATCGGGGCATTGTTGCTATTGTCGTCGGAGCAGGCCGCGTACGCCCAGGGCGCGCCGACCTGCCAACAGCATGTCTCCGGAACCCGTTTACCGCCCCCAAGTCTCTGCTTCGCCCGTGCCGGCGCGCACCTCGGTGCTGCGCTGGGTCGTCACCCTCCTGATCGCGCTGGCTGCGGTCGCCGCGATGGCCCTGGCCTGGCTGACCTGGAACGACTGGAACCGCTCGCGTGCCTGGGTGTCCGAAGAGGTGTCGCAGGCGCTGGGCCGGCCCTTCGCCATCCGCGGACCGCTCGATCTGGACTGGGAATGGCCGCAGCAGCGCGGCACGGGCTGGCGCCGCTGGATCCCCGGACCCACCGTGCACGCCCACGACGTGCTGATCGGCAACCCGCCCGATTTCAACGCCCGCGCGCCGCACTTCGCCCACATCGGCGGCGTGACGGCCGATCTGGCGCTGCTGCCACTGCTGGCGCGCCGCATCGAGATCCGCCGCGTGGCGCTGACCGAACCCGACGTGCGCCTGGAGCGCCAGAAGGACGGCCACAACAACTGGACCCTTCAGCTGCCCGAAGCCGACGCCGACCGCCCGCGCTGGAGCGTCGATATCGGCCAGGTGGTGCTGAGCAAGGGTCGCCTCGGCTACGACGACGCGCCGCGCCAACTCAGCGTGGCCGGCTCGCTGGACACGCTCAAGCCGGAAGACAGCCAGGACGGGCGCTACGGCGTGGGGTTTGAATTCACCGGCTGGCAGGGCAAGGCGCAGATCCGTGGCAGCGGCAAGGCCGGGCAACTGCTGTCATTGAAGGATGAGCAGCTGGACTTCCCGCTGCAGCTGGACGCGCGCGCCGGGCGCGTGGCGGCCAAGGCCGAAGGCATCATCGCCAACCCGCGCCAGCTGTCGGGCGTGGACTTCAAGGTCAACCTGCGCGGCGGTAGCCTGGCCGACCTGTACCCGCTCACAGGCATCGTGTTGCCCGACACACCCGAATTCGCCACGCAAGGGCATCTGGTCGGCACGCTCAAGCAGGGCGCGGCGGTGTGGGACTACCAGAAGTTCACCGGCACCATCGGCCACAGCGACATTGCCGGCGACGTCACCTACACCTCCGCCGAGCCGCGCCCGCGCCTCAAGGGCAAGCTGCATTCCAGGCTGCTGCGCCTGGCCGATCTGGGCCCGGTGGTCGGCGCCAAATCCAACAACCCCGACCGACCCAAGCGCGCCGGGAAGGTGCTGCCCGACGACCCGTTCGACACCACCCGCTGGGACAAGATGGACCTGGACCTGGTCTACACCGGCCAGCGCGTCGAGCGCCCCGAAGCCGTGCCGATCAACAGCCTCAACGTGCACGCGCTGCTGGATGGCGGCCAGCTCAAGCTCGCGCCGCTGGACTTCGGCGTGGCCGGCGGTCGCTTCAAGACGCAGGTGCAGATGAACCCGGGCACCAAGCCCATGGCCGTGTCCCTGCGCGGCGACGTGCAGGGGCTGAAGCTGTCGGCCCTGTTCCCCAAGGTCGAGCTGATGAAGAAGAGCCTGGGCCGCGTGGACGGCGGCATCGCTTTCGACGCGCGCGGCGAATCCATCGCCCGCATGGCCGCCACGGCCAATGGCGAGGCGCGCCTGTACGTGCGCGACGGCGTGATGAGCCAGCAGTTGCTCGACCTGGCCGGGCTGAACCTGGGCAGCGTGGTGGTCGCCAAGCTGTTCGGCACCGACAAGGAAGTGCGCCTGCGCTGCGCAATTGCCGACGTGCCGGTGCGCGACGGCGTGGCTCATCTGCGCAACGTCAAGATCAACACCGACGACGCGCTGATCGACTTGACCGGCACCGCCAACCTGCGCGACGAGATGCTCGACATCGACGTCAACCCCAAGGCGTACGAGCTGAAACTGTTCTCGCTGCGCACGCCCCTGGAGGTCAAGGGCCCGTTCGCCAAGCCACACGTCGGCGTCAAGGCCGGGCCGCTGATCGTGCGCGCCGCCGCCGCTGTGGCCGCGCTGGCGGTTGCGCCCGGGGCGCTGGCGCTGGTGCCCATCACCGTGCCCGGCGCCGAGGACGACGAAAGCTGCGCCCCGCTGCTGGCCCAAGGCAGCAAAGCGCCCAAGGCCGGCCGGCCCACGTCGGTCGCTGCGCCCGGCAGCGCCGCCGCGTCGGCCGCCGCCCCGGCCACGCGCCCCAGCGCCCCGGCCATGCCCGCCGCGGGTGAATTCTCGGGCGGCGCACGCTGAGGTGGCGCTCACCCGCGCCCGCGCACCACCACGGGCGCGACCCCGCTGGGATAATCGCCGAATGTCTTCCGGCCCCCACCACCTTGAGCTGCTTTCCCCCGCGCGCGACGCCGACATCGGCATCGAAGCCGTGAACCACGGCGCCGACGCCATCTACATCGGCGGCCCCGGCTTTGGCGCGCGCGCCAGCGCCGGCAACAGCATCGCCGACATCGCCCGCCTGGCCGCGCACGCGCACCGCTTCAACGCACGCGTGTTCGTCACGCTCAACACCATCCTGCGCGACGACGAGCTGGAGCCCGCGCGCCGCCTGGTCCACCAGCTGTACGACGCCGGCGCCGACGCGCTGATCATCCAGGACATGGGCCTGCTCGAAATCGACCTGCCGCCCATCCAGCTGCACGCCAGCACCCAGACCGACATCCGCACGCCTGAAAAAGCGCGCTTTCTGCAAGACGCCGGCCTGTCGCAGATCGTGCTGGCGCGCGAATTGGATCTGGACCAGATCGCCGCCGTGCGCGACGCCCTCGACCCGTCCCGCTGCAGCATCGAATTCTTCATCCACGGCGCGCTGTGCGTTGCCTACAGCGGCCAGTGCTACATCAGCCACGCCCACACCGGCCGCAGCGCCAACCGCGGCGACTGCTCGCAGGCCTGCCGCCTGCCCTACCAGGTGGTCGACGCGCAAGGCCGTTTCGTCGCGCACAACGCCCATGTGCTGAGCATGAAGGACAACAACCAGAGCCTGAACCTCGGCCCCCTCATCGACGCTGGCGTGCGCAGCTTCAAGATTGAAGGGCGCTACAAGGACATGGGCTACGTGAAGAACATCACCGCCCACTACCGCCGCCTCATCGATCAGTTGCTGGAGCAGCGCCCCGAGCTGGCCCGCGCCAGCAGCGGCAGCACGCGCTTCACCTTCACGCCCGACCCGGACCAGAACTTCAACCGCGAGTTCACCGACTACTTCGTCAACGGCCGCCAGACCGACATCGGCGCCTTCGACACGCCCAAGAACCCCGGCCAGCCCATCGGTTTCGTCACCCGCGTCGCGGCCGACCACTTCGATCTGATGGCCGACAGCGCCGACCTGCAACTGGCCAACGGCGACGGCCTGTGCTACTGGGACGCGCAAAAAGAACTGGTCGGCGCCCAAGCCAACCGCATCGATGCATTGGGTGACGGCGCCTGGCGCGTCTTCCCCAAAGACGCCATGGCCAGCCTGCACGACCTGCGCCGCGGCACCGTCATCAACCGCAACCGCAGCATGGACTGGGTCCGCACGCTGGAGAAAAAATCGGCCGACCGCCGCATCGGCGTGTGGCTCAAGCTCGCCGAGTCGCCCGCAGGCGGTTTGCAACTGACGGCCACCGATGAAGAAGGAAATTCGGCCACAGCCCGCGCCGAGCTTGCGCAGCAAGCTCCCAAAGACGCAGCACAGGCCGAGCAGAAGCTGCGCGAAGCCCTGGCCAAGCTGGGTGAAACGCTGTACCAGCCCATCGACATCGCCATCGACCTGAGCGCGCCCTGGTTCGTCCCCGCCAGCGTCGCCAACGCGCTGCGGCGCGACGCGATGCAAGCGCTCGATGCCGCTCGCGCCGCCGCCTGGCAGCGCCTGCCGCGCGCTAATCCCGTGCAGCCACCCGCGCCCTACCCCGAAGATTCGCTGACCTACCTGGCCAACGTCTTCAACCACAAGGCGCGCGACTTCTACGCCAAACACGGCGTCAAGGTCATCGACGCCGCCTACGAAAGCCAGCAGGAAGAAGGCGAAGTCAGCCTGATGATCACCAAGCACTGCGTGCGCTTTTCCTTGAGCCTGTGCCCCAAACAAGCCAAAGGCGTCATCGGCGTCAAAGGCACCGTCAAAGCCGAGCCGCTGCAGCTCATCAACGGCAAGGAAAAGCTCACCCTGCGCTTTGACTGCAAGCCCTGCGAGATGCACGTCGTCGGTAAGATCAAGCGCGGCGTCCTTGCCCAGGGCGAACGCGAAGCCGCCGAGCACGCCCTGACCTTCTACCGCGCCCAGCCCGTGCCGGCGCAGTTCCACGAATGAGATTGGGCGCCAACGCCCTCCAGGCGGGCGCGACAAGCTCCTGATTTGATAGTTATCTGAGACCAAGACCATGAAAATCCTGCTTCCCGTTGACGGCACCGAGCTGTCTCTGCACGAAACCCGTTTTGCCCTGCAACTGCTGCGCGAGGGCCTCAAGGGCAGCTTCGTGCTGGTGAACGTGCAGGAGCCGGCGAGTTTCTACGAGATGGTGACGGCGGACAGCCCCGAGCTGATCGAAGGCGCCGCGCTGGAGGCGGGCGAAGACCTGATGGCCCCGTCCGCCCGCCTGCTGGCCGATGCAGGCGTGGCCTACGAAACCGCCGTGGTCCAGGGCGACCCTGCGCAGGCGATGGTGGAGCTGATCGAAGAGCACCACTGCGACATGGTGGTGATGGGCTCGCGCGCGCTGGGCCCGATTCGCCGCTGGCTGGAAGGCGGCTCGGTGTCGCAGCGGCTGGTGCAAAGCTCGCCCGTGCCGGTACTGCTGGTGCCGCCGCCGGTGGTGGATGAGGGGTGAAGCTGCGCGCAGGCGGCGCCGCGCTGCGCGGCCTTTCTCAGCGTGGTGCCGGCGCCGGTGCAACTGCCGCGGCGCGGCCGGGCATGCGGTCTTGCGGTGACGGCTTAGCACTCTCAGGTTTTGAATGAATTGAGCTTCTGGCCCAGGGGCTGCTTGCGCGGGCAGCTATGGAATTGGTAGTTTGGTGCCGCACGAATCGGAGCCGCTTGTACGAGTGCCGCGTGCTTTTTTTATTCGGTGACGGGTTTGAGGTGGAAGGCCGGGACATGCGCCCGGCGGCGCACCTTCTTTTCTTGTCTCGCCAAGAAAAGAAGGCAAAAGAAGGCGACCCCACTGGACGTGTCCCCGCAGCGATGCTGCGGGGCAACCTGCGATGCTCGATCGGGCGGTGGCGCTGCAGAACTCGCTTTGCGCTTGCAGCGCTCCGCTCAGACAGCTGCAGCGAGTCAGAGCACGAAGCGTGGGCATCCTTCGGTGCCCACGCCCACCGCCCGCTCTGCGCTTCTCGGCACGTCCAGAGGGGTGGCGAGACGGGCCATCGCTTCGCTCGGCCCTGGGTCCGCGGCGCGTAGCGCTCGCGTGTTGGGGCCGAGCGCAGCGATGGCCCGTGTGGCTGTTCAACTCCCCTTGAGACTGCGCCTGCGGCGCGGTTCTGGCGGGGTGGCGGCTGCACCGGAGGATGCAGCCGCTTCGTGAACCGACTGGCCGCGGTTGTTTGAACGGAGCTGCAAAGCAGCGAAGTGAGTTCTGCGGCCCACCACGCCAGAAGCGTGACGCAGGTTTGCCCCTGCGCGCAGCGCAGGGGTCGCAGACGTGGGGTCGCCTTTTCTTTGCCTACTTTCTTTTGGCGAAGCAAAAGAAAGTGGGTCGGCCGCCGGGCCGAGACCCGGCCTCCCAACCCCGTTCAAGCACCGCCACCCAACGAGTGCGCGACGAACGAAGTGCTACAACTCCAATAGCTGCTCGCGCGGACAGCTGCAAAGCCAACAGCCGATTTCACTTACAAATCCCGCACCATCCACACCGCCCCCTCCCCAAACCCCAGCACCGCCATCGGCGCCGCCTGGGCCACAAAACCATGCCGCGCCCAGTACGCGTCTGCCCCCTGCACCGCCACCAACATCGCGCGGGACAAGGACAGCCGGCGCCCCGCGTCCAGCACTTCGGCCAGCAGGCGCGCGGCCAGCCCGTGGCCGGCCCAGGCGGGGTCGACGGCGATGTCGTGGACGTACAGCCAGTCGCCCGGTTGCGGCGTGGCGGGGGTCGCGGGCTTGTTCAGCACCAGCGGCGCGCCATCGGGCACGGTGTGGGCAATGGCGTAGGCGCACAGGTTGAGGGTGTCGGCCGCCCCTTGGTGCAGGTGAGCGTGCGGACCAGCGCCCTCACCCACCGCGCCAACGTGCAGCGCGCCGCCCGACGTTGCACCAGCGGCCAGCGAGCCACCTGCCCCGGCAAACGCGCCCCAGCAGGTGTCGCCGGGCATGCGCAGCTTGCTGCCCAGAACCTCGGGCGATTCCAGCAGCGCGTCGCCATAGGCCAGCGCCTGCACGGCCATGACGCCGGCCAGGTGGGCGTGGGCGATGGGGCCGAGGTGCAGCGCGGACGGGTCAGCGGACATGGGGACGCGGGGCGACAACGGAAGTCACAGGGGCAACGCCGGTCACTGCGACAGTGGCTCGTCGCGCAGGATCTGGGGCATGGGGCGGCCGGGCATGCCGCAGGCGTCCATCGGCTGCGTGGGTGCCGGGCAAGTGTCCAGGTACTGGAGCATCGCGTCGTTGAAAGCGTTCCGGTGCGGGTCGGCTGCGGTGCCGGGCGCCACGGTGCCGCTCCAGATGGCCTGCGCGACCTGCGGCGCGATCGGGAAGGTGGCCTGGTACTGCACCACGGCGCGGCGGCGCGGCCAGTCCACGGTCATCAGCACGGGGCGTGCGGGCACGAAGGCGCGGGAGGTGCCGTCGGCGTAGGCCAGCACGACGAAGGGGCGCACGTCCGGGCGCAGGGTGAGCTGCACCGGCTTGCTGTTCTTGCCCGGTGGCTTGAGCGTGAGCTGGTCGCCCGGCTGCAGGTAGCCGTCGGTGCGCACGCCGGCGCGCACCTGGGTGCTGCCGACGCAGGGCATGTAGGCGTATTCGACGTCGCGCGCCGGCTTGCCGGTGACGGCCATGGTGCCGTCTTCCACGGCGCGCAGGCGCTGCAGCGGGCGCGCCTGGCCGCGGGCGGAACGCACGCCGGTCAGCGCGGCGCCGTGGGTGAAGATGCCGGTGTCGGGGAAGAAGGTGGTGCGCTGGTTGAAGCCGCCGCCGATGTCGGTGCAGCGCAGGTCGTTGGCGACGTCGTGCGCCGTCCCGATCATCTTCTCCTGCCCTTCGAGCAGGTAGCGCAGGCGGTTCTGGCCGTCGATCTGGTAGGTGATCTTCAGGCCCAGCGACACGTATTCGGTGGCGTCGTCGTTGGTGAGTCCCAGGTCCGGAAACGGTGTGGTGTTGTGGACCTGGGGTGGCGTGAACGGGGCCGGCGCGGCAGCGCCGGTGTTGGGCGCCTGACCGGGGGCGCTGCCGCCGGTGGTGCCATGGGCGTTCGGACCGTTGACACATCCGGCCAGCCAGGCGCTGGCGCACAGGGCCAGGCCCAGGGTGATGACGGGGCGCAGGGTTGGCTGCTTCATTGGGGGTGTCTTCCTAGGTTGGTGGGATTGAAATCGGGCGTGGGTGCGCACACGGGCCACAGGTGTCCTGCGTTAGCGCGTCAGGATCTCGGGCAAGGGGCGGTTCGGGTTGGCACACGGATCCATGGGCTTCATCGGCACCGGGCAGGTGGCGATGTAGCTGGACACGGCACGGTTGAAAGCCTGCATCTGCGGCATCTGGGCGATGGTGAACGGCGGCAGTGTGGTGCTCCAGTGCACGCTGGCCACCACCGGCTGGATGGGCACGGTGATCTGGTAGAGGCCGACGGCGCGGCGACGTGGCCAGTCGATCGTCAGCAGCACCAGCTGGGCCGGCACGAAGGCGCGCTCTGCCCGCCCTTCGTACATCAGCATGGCAAACGGCCGGGGGTCCTGGGGCAGCACGATCGTCTGCACACCGCCCTTGCCGCCGTCCGGGCGCAGGCTGAGGCGGTCGCCACCGTTCAGGTAGCGCTCGGCACGCGCGCCGCCGCGCACACGCTGGCTGCCGACGCAGGGGGCGTAACCGTATTCGGCCTGGCGCGCGCGCGGGCCGGTGGCGGTGACAATGCCCTGCGCTTGCGAGCCCATGCGCAGCAGCGGCCGTGGCGAGCCGTCGCCCGACTGCGCAGCAACCAGACGCGCGCCAGCCACAAAGATGTCTGTGTCCGGGTACCAGACGGTGCGCTGGTTGAAGCCGGCGCCATGAGCGGTGCACCGTAGGTCCTGGGCAGGGTCGTCGGCCCCGGTCAGCATCGGCTCGGGATCGGCCGCGCCGATGCCGAGGTGGCCGTGGGCGTCAATGACGTAGCTGATCTTCAGGCGGAAAGCGTCGTAAGTGCCGTAGACCGGGTCGTCGGCGTCGGCCATGCTGAGGTCGGGGAACGGCGTTCTGTTTTCCACCGCCGGAGGGTGCTGACGGGGTGCGGGCGCATCGGCCGATGCCGCGGTCGCCGCGGAGGCGCTGGTGGCGCCCGCACGGTCAGACGGAATGCCTGCGGGCGAATCGGCGGGTGCCTTGCCCGGTGCCGCGCAGGCGCTGCCCAGCGCGGTTGCGGCCACCGCAGCAGATGCCGACAGCCGCCGACAACCCGCGCGCAGACCGCCCCGGTTCATGGTGGATGTGTTCAGTCTGCTTCTCCCTGTTGTTGTCGCTGTCCTGTTGGGACGTCCTGCGGCGCATGCGTAGCGATGGCTCCTCCTGGCGGAGCAGGCCACCGCCCTCATGGGCGGCTGCGTGCAGAGGATCCTGGGCCTGACGGCGCCGGTGTCGCGCAGCCGGTCGACGCCAGTATCGCCCCGCTTCGTGTCAATCTACCTTGCGAAAAGCCGCCAAGACGCCTCGCCAACACGGCGCAACGGCAGATCACACGTCCTTGACCGACCGACTGGCCGGCGCAGGCCGCAACAGCGGTGGCAACTGGCCGTGCGGGTTGGCACACGGGTCCATCGGCTTGCTGGCCGAGGGGCAGGTGTCCAGGTAGCGTTCGACCTCGCGGTTGATGTCGACCGCACTGCGGTCCTGGACCGCGCCCGGATCGGGCAGCGTGATCATCCAGGCGGCGCGCGCGACCTGCGGCTGCATGGCCACCGTCACCTGGTACTGCGCCACGGCGCGCCGGTTCGGCCAGTCGATCGACAGCAGTACCATGTTCGCAGGCACCAGGGCACGCGCGGGGCGGCCGGCAAAGTCCAGGATCACGTACGGGCGCATCGTGCGTGGCACCGTCAGGGTGACCGGTCGGGCGTTGCGCCCGGCCGGACGCAACTGGAGGCGATCACCCGGCTTCACGTAGCCGCTGGCACGGTGGCCGACGTCGACGCGCTGGCGGCCCACGCACGGCACGTAGCCGTACTCCAGTTCACGCGCTTTCGGCCCGGCGACGGACAGCGACCCGTTGTCGCCCTCCGACAGCACCACCAGCGGCCGATCCGCGCCCCTGGCGTCGGCCAGCGAGCGCAGTTGCGCGCCGCGCACGAAGATGCCGGTGTCGGGGAACCACACGGTGCGTTGGTTGTAACCGGCGCCATGGGCCATGCAACGGAAGTCGTTGGCCAGGTCATGGCCTTCGTTCAGCATCGGCTCCTGGTCCGCGGCAGGCTGCCACACGCCCCGGGCGTCGATGTCGTAGCTGATCTTCAGTGCCAGCGAGGTGTACTCGCCGTAGCCGTCTACCCCCGTGAGCGTCAGGTTCGGCAAGGTGGAGCGATTCACCACCTGCGGCGGCTGGGGCCCGCTGGCCACCGCCGGGCTGTCGGACGACGGCGCGGGCGCGCCACTGTCCTGCGGGCCAGTGGCGCAGCCCACCAGCACCAGCGCCGCCGTCAAGGCCAGCGTGGCGCGCCAGCCCAACGGCGCCTGGCGCACCTTGTCTTTCTCCCGCTTCATACAGCCCTCCCTGGACCGTCGTTATGGATTCTGCTGGGTGGTCGGTCGGCCGCTCACCCCACCCAGCGCCGCGCGTTGCGCCAGATCTGCATCCAGGGGCTGAAATCGCTCTTGGGCCCGTCGGTCCAGCTCATCTGGATGTTGCGGAACACGCGTTCGGGGTGCGGCATCATGGCCGTGAAGCGGCCGTCGGCGGTGGTCACCGCCGTCAGGCCAGCGGGGCTGCCGTTGGGGTTGAAGGGGTAGGCCTCGGTCGGCGCGCCGTGGTGGTCGACGTAGCGCATGCTGGCGATGACGCTGGCTTGGTCGCCGCGGGCGCGGAAGTTGGCGTAGCCCTCGCCGTGCGCCACCGCGATCGGCAGGCGGCTGCCGGCCATGCCCTGGAAGAACAGGCTGGGCGATTCGACCACTTCGACCAGCGACAGGCGCGCTTCAAAGCGTTCGCTGACGTTGGTGGTGAAGCGCGGCCAGGCCTGGGCGCCGGGGATGATGTCGGCCAGCTCGGCGAACATCTGGCAGCCGTTGCACACGCCCAGCGCGAAGCTGTCGCCGCGGCCGAAGAATTCGGCGAACTGCGCGGCCAGCTGCGGGTTGAAGGTGATCGAGCGCGCCCAGCCGATGCCCGCGCCCAGCGTGTCGCCATAGCTGAAGCCGCCGCAGGCCACCAGGCCCTTGTAGCCGCCCAGTTGCACGCGGCCGGTTTGCAGGTCGGTCATGTGCACGTCGACGGCGTCAAAGCCGGCTTCGTGGAAGGCGTAGGCCATCTCGACGTGCGAGTTGACGCCCTGCTCGCGCAGGATGGCGACCTTGGGCCGCGCGCCGCCCACCACTACATTATTGCTAGCTGCTTGCGCAGGTGGTTGTAGGGCCGCCGCCATGTTTTTCTTCAAATCGTCGGACAACGAAATGAACAGGCCCGGGTCGGCCGGGTCGCCCACCGACGCGTGTTCGGCGTCGGCGCAGGCGGGGTTGTCGCGCTCGCGGGCGATCTTCCAGCTGACGCTGTCCCACACCTGCTGCAGGTCCTGCAGGCTGGCGGCAAAGATTTCCTTGGTGTCGCGCCAAACGCTGAGTTGGCCCTTGCCCTTGTCGATGGTGTCGGCGGCCGGGCGCGTCTTGCCAACATAGTGGCTCCACTTAGACAAGCCGTGCGCGCGCAGCACTTGCATGACGGCGTCGCGCTCGGCCGTGCGCACCTGCAGCAGCACGCCCAGCTCTTCGGCAAACAGGGCGCGCAGGGTCAGCTCTTCGCGGCGGGCGCTGATCTGCGACGCCCAGTTCTTGGCGTCGCCGTACTCGGCGCGGCTGTCGCTGATGCCGTCGCCTTCGGTCACCAGCAGATCGACGTTCAGCGCCACGCCGACCTGGCCGGCGAAGGCCATTTCGGCCGCGGCGGCGATCAGGCCACCGTCGCTGCGGTCGTGGTAGGCCAGCAATTTGCCCTCTGCGCGCAGCTGGTTCACAGCGGCGACCAGCGCCTTCAAATCCTGCGGGTCGTGCAGATCGGGCACGCCGTCCACCGTCGGGCTGCCGGACTGGCCCAGCGCCTGCGCCAGCACGCTGCCCGCTAGGCGGTGGCGGCCACGGCCCAGGTCGACCAGCACCAGCGTGGTGTCGCCTTCGCGCGTGAGCTGCGGCGTGAGCGTGGGCCGCACGTCGTCGATGGACGCAAACGCGCTGACGATCAGGCTGACGGGCGACACGACCTTGCGCGCGGCGCCGCCGGCGTCCGTCCACTGCGTGCGCATCGACAGGCTGTCCTTGCCGACCGGGATCGACACGCCCAGCGCCGGGCACAGCTCCATGCCCACGGCCTTCACCGTGGCGTACAGGTCGGCGTCTTCACCCGGCTCGCCGCAGGCCGCCATCCAGTTGGCGGACAGCTTGACCTTGTCCAACGCGATGGGCGCGGCCAGCAGGTTGGTGATGGCTTCGGCCACGGCCATGCGGCCGGATGCGGGGGCATCTAGCGCGGCCAGCGGCGTGCGCTCGCCCATGCTCATGGCTTCACCGGCAAAACCGCTGAAGTCGGCCAGCGTCACCGCGCAATCGGCCGCAGGCACCTGCCAGGGGCCGACCATCTGGTCGCGGTGCGTCAGCCCGCCCACGGTGCGGTCGCCGATGGTGATCAAGAAGCGCTTGCTGGCCACCGTGGGGTGGCTCAGCACCTGGATCACCGCGTCCTGCAGGCTCACGCCTTCCAGCTGCAGCGGCTTGAATGCGCGCTGCACGGTTTTGACGTCGCGCTGCATCTTGGGGGGCTTGCCGAGCAGGACGTCCATCGGCATGTTGACCGGCTGCGCGTCCGCCGGCGCCTCCGCGTCGGCGACGATCAGTTCACGCTCTTCCGTCGCGTGGCCGACCACCGCAAACGGGCAGCGTTCGCGCGCGCAAATCGCTTCAAACAGCGGCAGCGATTCGGGTGCGATCGCCATCACGTAGCGTTCCTGGCTTTCGTTGCTCCAGATTTCCTTGGGCGCCAGGCCCGATTCTTCCAGCGGCACGGCGCGCAAGTCGAAGCGCGCGCCGCGGCCGGCGTCGTTGGTCAATTCGGGGAAGGCGTTCGACAAACCGCCCGCGCCCACGTCGTGGATGGCCAGGATCGGGTTGTCCGTGCCCATCGCCTGGCAGGCGGTGATGACCTCCTGCGCGCGGCGTTCGATCTCGGGGTTGCCGCGCTGCACGGAATCAAAGTCCAGGTGCGCGGCGTTGGCGCCGCTGGCCAGCGACGAGGCCGCGCCGCCGCCCATGCCGATGCGCATGCCCGGGCCGCCCAGCTGGATGAGCAGCGCGCCGGGGCCAAATTCGATCTTCTTGGTCAGCCGCGCGTCGATGTTGCCCAGACCGCCCGCGATCATGATCGGCTTGTGGTAGCCGCGCAGCAGCGCGTCATCACCCTCGCCCACCGGCAATTCGTACTCGCGGAAGTAGCCCAGCAGGTTGGGACGGCCGAATTCGTTGTTGAACGCCGCGCCGCCCAGCGGCCCCTCGGTCATGATCTGCAGCGCGCTGGCGATGTGCTCGGGCTTGCCGACGTCGCCTTCGCCCGGCCACAGCTTGGACACGGTGAAGCCCGTGAGGCCCGCCTTGGGGCGCGAGCCGCGCCCGGTCGCGCCTTCGTCGCGGATCTCGCCGCCCGCGCCGGTCGATGCGCCCGGGAAGGGCGAGATCGCCGTGGGGTGGTTGTGCGTCTCCACCTTCATCAGCACATGGCGCAGCGCACTCTCTTTCTGGTAGCTGGCCGCGCCCGTCCCGCCTGGGATGACGGGCGATTTGGCATCAAACACCTCGACCTGGTGGCCCTCCATCACCGACGCGTTGTCGGCGTAGGCGATCACCGTGTGCTGCGGGTTCATCGCCTCGGTGTGGCGGATCATGCCGAACAGGCTCTTGGCCTGCGGCGCGCCGTCGATGGTGAAATCGGCGTTGAAGATCTTGTGGCGGCAATGCTCGCTGTTGGCCTGCGCGAACATCATCAGCTCGACGTCGGTGGGGTTGCGGCCCAGCTTGGCGAAGGCGTCAACCAGGTAGTCGATCTCGTCGGCCGCCAGCGCCAGGCCCCAATCGATGTTGGCCTTCTCCAGCGCCGCCTTGCCGCCACCCAGCACGTCGACATGCGCCAGCGGCTCGGGCGTGAGTTCGGTGAACAGGCCGCGCGCCGCGTCGCGCGTGGGCAGCACGCTTTCGGTCATGCGGTCGTGCAGCAGCGCGGCGACTGCAGATTGCTCTTCTTGTGATAGCTGGTGGCGCCCGACCAGCTTGCGCTTGAGGCCAATTTGGTACTCAACAATGCGTTCCACGCGGTGCAGCGGCGCGGTGCTGGCGCCACCCGCCCCCATGCCGCAGTTGCGCGCGATGTCGGTCGCCTTGCTGGCCCAGGGCGACACGGTGCCCAGGCGCGGCGCGACCACGACGGTGGCATCCGCCGCGGGGGCGGTGCTGGCCGGCTCGCCATAGGTCAGCAGCGCGGCCAGCTGGGCCAGCGCGTCGGGGCTGGGTTGGCCGTCAAACGAGGCCAGGTGCACGAAACGCGCGCCGATCGATTCGATGCCCGGATGGATAGCCTGCAGGCGCGGCAGCAGTTGGCGGGCGCGGAAGTCGCTCAGGGCGTTGCCGCCGTCGAAAAAGTGGATGTGCTGGGTCACGTCGAGGGCCTGTGTCGGAGGGCGCGTGGGGGCCGGTTTCGGGCGGGCGCCCTGCCGCTGAATGGGGCATGGCGCAAAGCCTTGGATTTTAGCCCGCCGCCCTCGGGCGCCACGGCCGGCCAAGCGCCCCTGGCGCCCCGCGGGTCGCCCGCGCAGCCGCCCTGCGCCCGGCGCCGCCGGATGGGATAATTTGGCCCCATGAGCATCACCATCAAAGACGAGGCCGGCATTGCAGGCATGCGCGAGGCCTGCCGCATCGCCTCGCAAGTGCTGGACGAGATCACGCCGCACATCCGCCCGGGCATCACCACGCTGGACATCGACCGCCTCAGCGCCGAAAGCATGGCGCGCCACAACACGCGTTCGGCCACCATCGGCTACCAGCCGCCAGGCTACCCGCCCTACCCTGGTCACGTGTGCACCTCAGTCAACCACGTGGTCTGCCACGGCATCCCGGCCGACAAGGCGCTGAAAAAGGGCGACGTGGTCAACGTGGACGTGACCGTGATCACCCAGGACGGCTGGTACGGCGACAACAGCCGCATGTTCGAGATCGGCGAGGTGTCGATCGCCGCCAAGCGGCTGAACGCGCTGACGTTTGAATCCATGTGGCTGGGCATCGAGCAGGTCAAACCCGGCGCGCGCCTGGGCGACATCGGCCACGCCATCCAGAAGTTCATCGAAGGGCACGGCCTGTCAGTGGTGCGCGAGTTCTGTGGCCACGGCATCGGCCAGAAATTCCACGAAGACCCACAGGTGCTGCACTACGGCCGCCCCGGCACGGGCGAAGAGCTGGTTCCGGGCATGACCTTCACCATCGAGCCCATGGTCAACATCGGCCGGCGCGACATCAAGGAAATGCCCGACGGCTGGACCATCGTCACCAAGGACCGGTCGCTGTCCGCCCAGTGGGAACACACCATCCTGGTCACCCCCACCGGCTACGACGTGCTGACCCTGTCCGAAGGCAGCCCGCCGATCCCCGACTTCGTGCAGGGCATGCCGCGCGCCGTGCCGGCCTGAGGCGCGCCGGCCTTCCCGCCTTTCCCTCGCGCGCCATGCCGCGGCGCGCCGCCGCCATGCCGCCCGACGCCCTCACCACTCCGCTGGACCTGCCGCCGCCGACCGCGGGCGAGCTGTACCGCCAGCGCAAGACCGCCGTGCTGGACGCCATGCGCCACGCGCCGCCCGGCGTGCGCGGCGTGCGCACCGCGCTGCTGCGGCTGGCGCACCTGGCCGACGAGGCGCTGCGCTCGCTGTGGGCCGAAGCCGGGCTGGACGGCCGCCTCGCGCTGGCCGCCGTGGGCGGCTATGGGCGCGGCGAGCTGTTTCCGTTTTCCGACGTCGACGTGCTGGTGCTGCTGCCGCCCGGCGTCGACCCGGCGGCCGACACACCGCTGCGCGAGGGCATCGAGCGCTTCATCAGCAGTTGCTGGGACGCGGGGCTGGACATCGGCTCCAGCGTGCGCAGCGTGGGCGACTGCGTGGCCATGGCCGACCAGGACCTGACGGTGCAGACCGCGCTGCTGGAAGCGCGCCTGGTCACCGGCAGCCGCAAGCTGTTCCGCGAATTCCAGCAGCACTTTGCCGCGCACATGGATTCGCTCGACTTCTTTTCGGCCAAGCGGCTGGAGATGCGCCAGCGCCACGCCAAGTACGAGGACACGCCCTACGCGCTGGAGCCGAACATCAAGGAATCGCCCGGTGGCCTGCGCGATCTGCAGATCATCCTGTGGACGGCGCGCGCCGCCGGTCTGGGCGACCGCTGGGAAGACCTGGCGCGCGCCGGGCTGGCCACCGCGCACGAAGTGCGCCAGCTGCGCCACAACGAGGCGCTGCTGGCCATGATCCGCACCCGCCTGCACCTGATCGCCAACCGGCGCGAAGACCGGCTGGTGTTCGACCTGCAGAACGCCGTGGCCGAATCCTTCGGCATGGCGCACCGCGCGGCCGAGAACGGCCGCATCACCCTGCGCGCCAGCGAGGTGCTGATGCGCCGCTATTACTGGGCGGCCAAGGCGGTGACCCAGCTCAACCAGATCCTGCTGCAGGGCCTGGAAGAAAACCTGCGCATGCGCCACGGCGAGCCGGCGCCCGAGTTGCAGCGCGTCAACGAGCGCTTTTTCGACAAGAGCGGCCTGATCGAAGTCGCCAGCGACGACCTGTACCAGCGCGACCCGCACGCCATTCTTGAAACGTTTTTGCTGTACGCCAAGACGCCGGGGCTGAAGGGCCTGTCGGCGCGCACGCTGCGCGCGCTCTACAACGCGCGCACGGTGATGGACCACAGCTTCCGCAACGACCCGGTCAACCGCAAGACCTTCCTGGCCATCCTGCAGCAGCCGCAGGGCATCACCCACGCCTTCCGGCTGATGAACCAGACCAGCGTGCTGGGGCGCTACCTGTGGGTGTTCCGCCGCATCGTCGGGCAGATGCAGCACGACCTGTTCCACGTCTACACCGTGGACCAGCACATCCTGATGGTGCTGCGCAACGTGCGGCGCTTCTTCATGGCCGAGCACGCGCACGAATACCCGTTCTGTTCGCAGCTGGCCGCGGGCTGGGACAAGCCCTGGATCCTGTACGTGGCCGCGCTGTTCCACGACATCGCCAAGGGCCGCGGTGGCGACCATTCGGAGCTGGGCGCGCAGGAAGTGCGGCGCTTCTGCCAGCAGCACGGCATCGCCCAGGGCGACGCCAGGCTGATCGAATTCCTGGTCAGCGAACACCTGTCGATGAGCCGCATCGCGCAAAAGGAAGACCTGAGCGACCCGGATGTCATCCGCGCCTTTGCCCAGCGGGTGGGCAACGAACGGTATTTGACGGCGCTTTACCTGCTGACGGTGGCCGACGTGCGCGGCACCAGCCCCAAGGTCTGGAACGCCTGGAAGGGCAAGCTGCTAGAAGATTTGTACAAGCTGACGGTGCGCACCCTGGGCGGGCGCGCGCCCGACCCCGGCGCGCTGATCGAGTCGCGCAAGCGCGCCGCGCTGGTGCAACTGGCCCTGGCGTCCGAGCGGCATGAAAGCCACAAGCCGCTGTGGGACACGCTGGACGTCAGCTACTTCATGCGCCACGACGCCGGCGACATCGCCTGGCACACGCGCCAGCTGGCGCGCCACGTGCGCACGGCTCCGACCGCTCACAGCGCCGAAAACGCTACGCATTCGGTAGCTGCCCGCGCAGATGGTTCTACGGCGGAAGGCCGATTTGGCACCGAACCCAAGCCCTTGACCATCGTGCGCGCCCGCCTCTCGCCCGTGGGCGAAGGCCTGCAGGTGCTGGTCTACGCCAGCGACCGGCCCGACCTGTTCGCGCGCATCTGCGGCTACTTCGACCGCGCGGGCTTCTCCATCCTGGACGCCAAGATCCACACCACGCGCAACGGCTACGCGCTGGACACCTTCCAGATCGTCAGCGCCATCGAGACCGAGCATTACCGCGAATTCATCCACATGGTCGAGGCCGACATGCCCAAGGCCATCGCCAGCACCGACCCCCTGCCCGCCCCGCGCCTGGGCCGCGTGTCACGCCGGGTCAAGAGCTTCCCCGTCACCCCGCGCATCGACCTGCGCCCCGACGACAAGGCGCAGCACTGGCTGCTCACGGTCACCGCCAGCGACCGCGTCGGCCTGCTGTACAGCATCGCCCACGTGCTGGCCGCGCACCAGATCAACCTGGAGCTGGCCAAGGTCACCACCCTGGGCGAGCGGGTCGAAGACATGTTCCTGTTGCAAGGCGCACAACTGCAGCACAACAAGACGCAGCTGGCGATCGAGCAGGAACTGCTGGACGTGCTGGAGCCGGCCTGAGCGCTGCACGGGCGGCGCGGGTCGGCGCACCAGGAGGTGCCACGGCGCGACGGCGAAGAGGCGAAACAGCGCCACGGCAAAACGGTGCGCCCGCGCTTGGCCAGGTCCGTATCCGCTTTTCCACCCCTTGGCGCAGCTCGCGCGCACCCCGCCACGGCAGGAAACGGCGTCGCTGCCCATCCGCGATAGCTATACTATCCGTAGCTGCCCGCGCAGATGGCTGTAGGGCTATCGCCTCATTTCTCTTGAAACCCGCCTTGTCCTAGTTCACGCCGTCCGCCGCCAATGACCACCCCCACCGATACACCCCGCAGCGACGTTGCGCGCGTTGCCCTCACCCAGGCGCTGCGCGGCATGGCCGTCGCCGCCGCGCTGGTCGCGCTCTGGGTGCTCTGGGGTTTCATCGGCGGTGCGCCCAAGGACGAGCGCCCGCCCAGCCTGCCCATCGGCGACCTGGCACCCGAGCGGTTCAAATGGTCCGACGCGCCCGTGCCCCCGCCCGGCGTGCGGCCCGAAGACGGCGCCCGCTACAAGCTGCTGGTCCTGCGCGACGCCGCCGGCACCGCCCGCGCCTTCTACCTGCCCGCCGCCGACGGCCTGGCCACCGTCCCCGCCGGCAGCAGCCCCTTGAGCCCTGGCGTCCCCTGCGACGACTTCGCCCCCGACTTCCGCACCCGCGACATCGGCTGCCGCCAGGCGCGCCCCGGCTTCGAATTCGCCACCCGCCTGCGCTGGGCGCTGGACGGCAGCCCGGTCACGCCGGGGGCCACGGCGCTGGTCGCCGCGCCGGGGGCCGAGCAAGCGGGCGAATGGGTGTGGCCGCGACCGGGGCCACCGGTGGCAAACCGGTCGCAGTGAAACGGGGCGACCCTCAGCCCTACAACCACCTGCGCAGACAGCTACATCATTCATAGCAAAAATCTGCTGATGCGAGGTGCCCGGTCGTCGGTCGCTCCTTGTGGTCCCAGCTGCAGGCAACGCCGCACCTGCGCCAGCCAGCGGCCTTACCCCTCCGTCGCCACCGCCTGCCCCAACACCCACGCCCGCCACACCCGCAGCGCCGGGTTTGGCGGGCGGGCGCTGGGCTGGCACAGAAAGTAGCCGCGGTTGAGCGACACCGGCTGGTCGATGGCGATGGCGACGCGGCCGGCGGCGATGTCGGGGGCCAGCAGGCTGCGCTGCAGCACGGCCACGCCCAGGCCGGCGGCAACGGCTTGCAGCAGCAGAGCCACGGTTTCCAGGTCGGCCGCGGGGCGCAGCGGGCCATGCGCGCAGCCCACGCCGGCCAGCCAGCGCTGCCAGTTGTCGGGGTAATGCGTGTGGCACAGCAGCGGGTGGGCCAACAGGTCGGCCGGGGTGCGGATGGCCTGCGGGCCGTCCAGATCGGCCGGGCGGCAGACCGGGACCACGTCGCGCCCGACCAGGTAATCGGCGGCGATGCCGGGCGGCCATTCGGGCTGACCGACGCGGATCCAGGCGTCGATGTCGGGCGCGGTCAGCGCGTCGTCACGCTGGTAGGGGGCGAAAGACAGGGTGACTTCAGGGTGCCGGGCGCGAAAGTCCGGCAGGCGCGGGATCAGCCAGTGGCTGAACAGCGTGGGCGCGACCGACACGCGCAGCCCCTGGGCCGGGCGCCGGCTGCGCACGGCGACGCTGGCCGCTTCAATGGCGCCGATGGCCGGGGCGATGGCGGCCAGGTAGTCGGCCCCGGCGGGCGTCAGCACGCTGCGCCGGCCCTCGCGCGCGAACAGGGTCTGGCCCAGGTGCTCCTCCAGCCGGGCGATGGCGCGGCTGATGGCGCCCTGCGTGACCGCCAGCTCGTCCGCCGCGCGCGAATAGCTGCCGACACGCGCGGCCACGGCGAAAGCGTGCAATTCGGACAGCGAAGGCGACTGGATGCGCATGGCGTGAGGCGGGGCCCAATGTATGAGCGTTGGTAATACTTGCAGGCCGCATTGTCGCTTTTCACACCCGCAGCGCTCGCCAAGAATGCGGCCGAGCCTTTCGATTCCCTGACAAGCACTAAGAGGAGCCCCACCATGGCACTGCGCCGCAACGTTCTGAGCACCCTCGCCGCCTGCGCGGCCGCTGCCGCCTTCGCCCCGCAGGCGCTGGCCCAGGCCGATTACCCGGCCCGTCCGATCAAGCTGATCGTGCCGTTCGCCCCGGGCGGGTCGACCGACATGGTCGCGCGCATGCTGGCCGACAAGATGACCCAGGTGCTGGGCAAGGCCGTGGTGGTCGACAACAAGGGCGGCGCGGGCGGATCGCTGGGCGCCGACGCCATCGCCAAGGCCGCACCCGACGGCTACACCATCGGCATGGCCACCGTCAGCACGCACGGCGCCAACCCGGCCATCTTCAGCAAGCTGCCCTACGACGCGGTGAAGGATTTCGCCCCCATCACCAACGTGATGAGCGTGCCCAGCGTCTTCGTGGTGCACCCCAGTGTGCCCGCCAAGACGATGAAGGAATTCATCGCGCTGGCCAAGGCCAACCCCAACAAGTACACCTTCGCCTCGCCCGGCACCGGCTCGCTGGGCCACGCCAACATCGAGAACTTCATGAACCTGGCGGGCATCCAGCTGCTGCACGTGCCTTACAAGGGCTCGGGCCAGGCGATCAACGACGCGCTGGCTGGCCAGGTCACCGCGATGACGGACAACCTGCCCTCGATGCTGCCGCACATCAAGAGCGGCAAGATGCGCCCGCTGGCCGTGCTGGCGCACAAGCGCGCCGACGTCGCGCCCGACGTGCCGACCTACACCGAGCTGGGTTACCCCGGCATGGGCGATGGTGGCTGGTTCGGTCTGGTCGCGCCGGCCGGCACGCCCAAGGCCATCATCGACAAGCTGAACGCCGCCGCCCACAAGGCCATGGCCATGCCCGACTACCTGGACAAGCAGAAAGGCATCTCGGGCGAATCGATGGGCAACACGCCCGAGCAGTTCGCCAAGCAGATCCAGACCGCCATCGACCGCTACACCGCCGTCGCCAAGCGCGCCAACATCAAGCTGGACTGAGCGAGAGGCGCCACCGGATGAGCCTGGACGACGACCTGCGCCCCCTGCCCGACATGCCGGTGCAGGTCTGGGCGCCCACCGGGGAAGCGCTGCCGCTGGTGTGCGACTCCCCGCACAGCGGCACCGCCTACCCGGCCGACTTCGGCCACCAGGTGCCCATTGCGCTGCTGCGCCGCGGCGAAGACACGCACATCCACCGCCTGTGGCACAGCGCACCCGCGCACGGCGCCACCCTGCTCGCGGCCACCTTTCCGCGCACCTACATCGACCCGAACCGCGGCGAGACCGACCTGGACCCGGCGCAGATCGACGGCACCTGGCCCACGCCGCTGACGCCCGGCCCCAAGACCGCGCAAGGCCTGGGCCTGGTGTGGCAGCGCATCATCGTGGACGGCCAGCCCACCGAGCTGTACGCCAACAAACCCACCGTCGCCCAAGTCCAGCACCGGATCGAGCGCTACTGGCGCCCCTACCACGCGGCGCTGCAGCAGGCCATCGACGCCAGCGTGCAGCGCTTTGGCGCCGTGTGGCACCTCAACCTGCACTCCATGCCCAGCGACGTCTACCGGCGCCTGGGCCGCACCGACGCGCCGCCGCTGGCCGACTTCGTCCTGGGCGACCGCGACGGCACCACCTGCGCGCCCGAATTCATTCACCTGATCGGCGATACGCTGAAAGGCTTCGGCTACAGCGTGGCGTACAACGAGCCGTACAAGGGCGTCGAGCTGATCGCCCGCATCGGCCAACCCGCGCTGAACCGGCACAGCCTGCAGATCGAGATCAACCGCCCTGTCTACATGGACGAAGCCACGCGCCAGCCGAACAGCGGTTTTGCGCCGCTGCAGGCGCACCTGGACCAGTTGATGGGGGTGGTGGCGGCGCACGTGCGGGGGCGCGTCGGCAGCGCTTGAGGCTGCTCGAAACGCCTGCCGCAGCACGATAAGGATGCGCCAGACGGCCCGCGCCAGCTTGGGCCGGAAAGAAGAAGGAGCGTACCGTCAGCCACCTGGTGGTGAGGTGTGCGGTCTGCGGTGTACGGGGTCAGGGGTGTCGGGCTAACTGGGTGATTTGTGGCGCTGCCCTTCGCGCCATTGCCAATGGTCCCCAGTATGTTTTCTACCCCCTGGCGACCGGCCGGGGTCTGGCGGCTCGCCCGGTACGCTCCAAAACAGGTGCGGTGTGCGGTTTATGAATGAAATCAGCCTCTGGCGCAACAACCACCTGCGCGGCCAGCTCCTTTATTCATAGCACACCGCGTTAGATTTCAAAGCGCCAGTTGGTCTCCTGAATCTGCACGTTCAGCTCACGGATCTGGCGGCTCAGGTCTTCCATCTGCTTTTGGGTGGCCGCCACGTCCAGCTGCGGCACCCACTTGATCTCGCGCATGCTGTAGCGGTCGGACTCCTTGTTCGTCGACTCCACCGCCAGCTTCAGCGTGGCGTGCTGCTGCATCAGCGTGTCGCGCGCCGCCAGCACCTGCGCCAGCGCTCGCCCGTCCGGCAACTTGGCAGCGGCGTTAGCGGCGTCGATCTGCAGGATGAGCTGCTGCTGCTCGGCAATCACGCCAAAGCATTCGGCGATGAGCTTGGCCACGTCTTCACGCGGCGCATCGCCTTCCTGCGCCAGGGCGTTCTGCGCGATGCGCTCGCGCAGGGAGAGGATTTTCTTTTTCTGATCGGCGCGGATCAGGAGGGCTTCGGCGAGTTTCAATTTAACCTTCCGCATCACCTTGACGAAAATGGATTTTATCGATCGCCTCATACAAGGCACTAGCAAAATCTATCAGCTCCTGCACGAGCTTAGATACATCCGCATGGCTTGGGGCCACATAGTCTCCAAGCACCCCGATAGGCGTAACTCCGATCTCCGCAGCCTTCCTTAGGTAAACTGAATTCACCATCCAATTATTATGCACACCTAAGTCACGACGAGCTTTTGCTTCAATATAATTTGGCCAAAATTTCTTGATATCCGATTTTTCAAGCCCCATGATATCAGAAAATTGTTTTAAATAGTCCCTTGGCGCCGCATAGGACAGAGCATTCAAATGACGCTCAGCCGCATTCGTAATAATTTCCTCTTGCGTCTTACCTAGTACTTCGTGAAGATCAAGCTTGAAAGATGAAATTTTTCTAGGATAAGAAGAAATCATCAGTCTAAGCATGTCCAACAAAAACAACTCGAAATCAGAAATACAACCAATAAAAAGCGTACTGGAAAAATACCGATTCACATCTAATGCAGGCGATATCTCCTGCCTCAAGTGATCGTTAAGTTCTTTGACTATTTCAACCACTTCCTTCGAAGCCTCTGGAGATCCCACATGCAATGTCAAGATCCCTACACTCGAAATAGTTTGATTCCTAGCGAAGTACTTTTTAAAGATCTCCGCCGCGCGATCAGAGTCGAGACTCATGCGCACCGGAAGTAAGTTGACATCAACGAGAACATCCGACTGCCCCTACCCTGTTTACGGCCGACACCGAAACCAACTCCCCCCATCTGACGGATCACTCCTCTCCGTCTGACGCTGTCCGCTGGAATCCTGGATGTTGGTGTAGCTGCCCTGGCCCGCAGGGGCGTTCGGGCCGGTGAGTCGCACGCGCTGGCCGGTTTGGCGGCAGTGCTGGACGGCGTCTTGCAGTTGGTGAACCGTGGGGCCGGACTTGGCGGTGGGGCCCAGGTCGGCGCAGCCGGCCAGGCCAAGCAAGGCCAGCGCCGCAGCGGCCAGCGCGCGTTGCGCTGGTGTGGGCGGGGGCGCCAGGGGCCGTGCGTGGCGGGCGGTCACGCCACGGGCCTTGCGGGAGGGGTGCCGCGCGCTGGCACCGGTCAGTCCGCCCGGTAGTTGGGCGCTTCCTTGGTGATCTGCACGTCGTGGACGTGCGATTCGCGGATGCCGGCGGCGGTGATTTGGACGAATTCGGCGCTGTTGCGCATGTCGTCGATGGTGGCGCAGCCGCAGTAGCCCATGCTGGCGCGCAGGCCGCCGGCTTGCTGGAACAGGATGGCGACGACGCTGCCTTTGTACGGCACGCGGCCTTCAATGCCTTCGGGCACGAGCTTGTCGGCGTTGGGGTTGCCGGTGCTGCTCTCTTGAAAGTAGCGGTCGGCGCTGCCCTGCTGCATGGCGCCGATGCTGCCCATGCCGCGGTAGCTCTTGTAGCTGCGGCCCTGGTACAGCACGATTTCGCCCGGCGCTTCTTCGGTGCCGGCGAACATGCCGCCCATCATGACCGTGCTGGCGCCGGCGGCGATGGCCTTGGCGATGTCGCCCGAATAGCGCACGCCGCCGTCGGCGATCAGCGGCACGCCGCTGCCGGCCAGCGCGGTGGCGACGTTGTCGATGGCGGTGATCTGCGGCACGCCCACGCCGGCGACGATGCGGGTAGTGCAGATGCTGCCGGGGCCGATGCCGACCTTGACGCCGTCAGCACCCGCGTCGGCCAGCGCACGGGCGGCGGCGCCGGTGGCGATGTTGCCGCCGATGACGTCGACCTGCGGGTAGTTCTTCTTGACCCAGCGCACACGCTCGATCACGCCGGCGCTGTGGCCGTGGGCGGTGTCGACCACCAGGGCGTCAACGCCTGCTTTGACCAGGGCGTCCACGCGCTCTTCGGTGCCCTCGCCCACGCCGACGGCGGCGCCCACGCGCAGGCGGCCGTTGGCGTCGCGCGCGGCGTTGGGGAAGGTGGTCTGCTTGGTGATGTCCTTGACGGTGATCAGGCCCTTCAGGCGGTCGGCGTCGTCTAGGATCAGCAGGCGTTCGAGCTTGTGCTTGTTCAGCAGGCGCTTGGCTTCGGCCAGGCCGCTGCCTTCGGGCACGGTGATCAGGCGGTCGCGCGGCGTCATGATTTCGCGCACCGGCAGGTCGTAACGGGTTTCAAAGCGCAGGTCGCGCCCGGTGACGATGCCGACGACCTTGCCCTGGTCGATGACGGGGAAGCCGCTGATGTCCAGCTCGTCCGACAGCTGCATCACCTGCAGCACGGTGTGTTCGGGCGTGATGACGACCGGGTCGCGCAGCACGCCGCTTTCGTAGCGCTTGACCTTGGCGACCTGGGCGGCCTGCTCTTGCGCCGTGAGGTTCTTGTGCACGATGCCGATGCCGCCTTCCTGCGCCATGGCGATGGCCAGGCGGGCCTCGGTCACGGTGTCCATCGCGGCCGACACCAAGGGCAGGTTCAGGCGGATGTTGCGGGTGAGCTGGGAGGAGAGGTTGACGTCCTTGGGCAGGACCTGGGAGAACGCGGGGACGAGCAGAACGTCGTCAAAAGTCAGCGCATTGCCGAGGAGGCGCATATCGGTAAGCTCCAAAAGCCAGATTGTAAACAGGTGCCTTGGGCAGCCTGGCCACCAGCGGCGCAAGCAAGTCCATCGGTAAGGTTTTTTTGCCGCAGCCGGGCGCAGCGATGTGCAAAAGACACGTTCACGCGGTGCTTTTGTCGACCAAGCACGGCGGCAGGGCATTGAAGCTGTTGCCCTGCGCCACTCGTCGCTACACTGCTGACCCCATGAAACCTGCTCGTGCCCTGCTTTTCGCGATTGCCCTGGCCACCAGCCTCGGGGCCGCCGCTCAGTACCAGTGGATCGACAAGGATGGCCGCCGCGTGTACAGCGACGTGGCGCCGCCGGCCGATATCCCGGCCAAGAACATCCTCAAGCAACCGCGTGGCTCGACGGCCACTGCGGCGCGCTCGGCGCCGGCCGCGCCTGCGGCGGGTGACAGTGCGGCGGCAGCACCGGGAGCCTCAGCGGTCACCGCGGCAGCCGCCCCGGCATCCGCCGCCAGTGGCGCGGGCGTGGACAAGGCCCTGGAAGAAAAGAAAAAGCAGGCTGAGGCCGCTGAAGCCGCCAAGCAGAAGGCTGAAGAGCAAAAGGCCGCCGCCGCCCGCGCCGACAACTGCAAACGCGCCCGTTCGGCCAAGGCCAGCCTGGATTCGGGCATGCGCATCGCCCGCACCAACGCCAAGGGGGAGCGCGAAGTGCTGGACGACGCCCAGCGCGCGGCCGAGCAAAAGCGCATCGCCGGCATCATCCAGAGCGATTGCAAGTGATTTTGGCCTCTGGCCCTACAACCACCTGCGCGACCAGCTACTGATTCAATAGCGAATCGTACGGTTGATGCAGCGACAGACAACGCGCCCTTTGGGGCGCGTTGTCGTTGGCGAGCTGGGGCGGGTGCTGCCGGGGGCGTTCAGAGGCGCTGAGCGCCGTGGAGAACCGATCAATAGCCTTGCTTGGCACCCGGGCGGCGCTGGGCGAACAGGCCCGCCTGGCCCGCGCCCTGGGCCTTGTAGCGCTCGCGCCGGGCGAGCTTGGGGTCGACCTTCAAGGGGCGCCAGATTTCCACGCGGTCGCCGTCGCGCAGTGGCTGGTCGGGCGGCGCCTTGCGGCCCCAGACGCCCACGCTGCCGTGCGCGAGGTCGATGTCCGGAAAGCGCTGGTACAGGCCACTGGCCTGCACCGCGTCGGCCAGCGTGGCACCGGGTGGCAGCTGCAGCGCCACTTCGACCACCTGGCGCGGCGCCGGGGCGTAGGCGACGGTGATGTGCAGCGGGCCGCCCTCACCGGCCGATGTCGGCGCAGTCATGCGGCGCTGGCGCCGTAAACCTGCTCGGCGCGCTGCACGAAGGCGTCGACCATGCTGCTGGCGATCTTGTCGAACACGGGGCCGACCAGGGTGGCCAGCAGCGCGTTGGAAAAGCCGTAGTCCATCTTCAGATCGACCCGGCAAGCGCGCTGGCCGTCGTCGCCCACGGGCGTGAAGGTCCAGACGCCCTCCAGCTTGGAGAACGGCCCGTTGACCAGGTGCAGCCGCACTTCGCGCCCGGGCACGTGCTCGTTGCGGGTGGTGAAGCTCTGCTTGACGCCCTTGAAGCCGATGCCGACTTCGGCCGTCATGCCGTGCTCGTCCTGCGTGAGCACCTTGGCGAAATTGCACCAGGGCAGAAATTCGGGGTAGCGCGCCACGTCGACGACCAGGTCGAACATCTCCTCGGCGGTGTACCAGATCAGAACGGACTTGTGGACAGATTTCATAGAATGCGCGTTTGCCCGATTCTAGGCGCGCCGCCTGGCGCCATCGGCGGGCAACTGCTTGCAAAGTGCGCCCAGCGCGCCATATTGTCCAGATGGCCACCAAGAAAACCAAGTCGCCCAACCCGGTCATCGCCGAGAACAAGAAAGCCGCGTTCAACTACTTCTTCGAAGAGCGTTACGAGGCCGGCATGGTGCTGGAAGGCTGGGAAGTGAAGGCGCTGCGCGCCGGCAAGGCGCAGCTGACCGACGGCTACGTGGTGATCCGCAACGGCGAGCTGTTCGTCATCGGCGCGCAGATCAACCCGCTGGGCACCGCCAGCACCCACGTGCGCCCCGATGCCGTGCGCACCAAGAAGCTGCTGCTGCACGCCGAGGAGATCCAGCGCCTGATCGGCAAGGTCGAGCAAAAAGGCTACACCCTGGTGCCGATCAACCTGCACTGGAAGAACGGCCGCGTGAAGTGCGAAATCGCCCTGGCCAAGGGCAAGGACACGCACGACAAGCGCCACGTGATCAAGGAGCGCGAAGGCAAGCGCGAGGTGGAACGCGCGATGAAGGAGCGCCACCGCTGAGGCGCTGCCGGTGCGCTGACTGTCCGGCGCCTTGTCCGACACGGGGCTGTCGCCTGGCAGGACTACACTTCCCAGGTTTCCCTAGGACATGGAGGCTCCACTCATGAAGGCACTGATTTCCGCCACCGCCATCGCCGCCGCAGCACTGCTGGGCGCCTGCTCCACGCAGCAACCGGCCACCAACGCCGACATGGCCAAGCAAGGCGCCGCCGCGCCCAGCACCCCCACCGTGGCGCAGGACGGCACGCTGCTCGGCCCCAATGGCCGCACGCTGTATTTCTTCGCGCGTGACGCCCGCGGCAGCGGCAAGTCCGCCTGTGTGGACCAGTGCGCCGTCAACTGGCCGCCTCTGGGCGTGGCCGCCACGGCCAAGCCGATTGGCGACTACACCATCATCACGCGCGCCGACGGCAGCAAGCAGTGGGCGTACAAGGGCATGCCGCTGTACTACTTCGCCAAAGACGCCAAACCGGGTGACAAGACCGGCCAGGGCGTGGGCGGCGTGTGGTCCGTGGCCAAGCCCTGACGGGCCAAGGCCCACAACCCGGCCGGTGCGCTGCGCTGGCTGGGCACGAAAAAGCCGAGGCGATCCTCGGCTTTTTTTGTGGGCGTTCGCGCCGCACCTGGGCGGTGCGAAGGCAAGGTGGGGCCGTCGGGCTCCGGCCTGCGGCATCGGAGCGCGACGCTTGGCCAGCTTTTGAAGCCGGTCTTTTTGCTACTGTTTTAGTAGCTGCTTGCGCAGGTGGCTGTAGGGCTGGAGGCCTATTTTGTTCAAAATCTGGAGAAACGAACCTCCGGCAGGGCAGACGCGCCTGCCCTGCCCCCTTCAGTTCGCCAGACCCGCCAGCGGGTGCTGTGCCGCCGCCCAGGGACTGGCGAAGTAGGCCTGCACCTCGTCGGCACCGATGTCCTCGATGCGCGCCGGGCTCCAGCGCGGGCTGTGGTCCTTGTCGACAGCCAGGGCGCGGATGCCTTCCACCGTCTCGCTGGTCTGCGCGCCGCGCAGGTGGAAGCAGTGGTGCACCAGGTCGCGCTCCATGCGCAGCTCGTCGCCCAGCGGCATGCTGCGCGCGCGGCGCACCTGCTCCAGGGTGACGTGCAGCATCAGCGGCGAGCGCGTGCGCAGCTCGGCCGCGGTTTCGCGCGCCCAGGCCGAATCGCTGGCCTCCAGCGCGCTGACGATGGCGGCCACGCTGGGCAGGCCGAAGAAGTGGTTGATCTCGCCCAGGTGCGCCAGCCGGTCCTGCACGGGCTGCTGCAGCTCGGCCTTCAGCCAGCGTTGCACGGCCTGGCCGTCGCTCCAGTCGGTGTCGGCCAGGTGCTGCCACAGGGCGGGCAGGCGCGCCACGTCGGCCGCGCCATCGGCCAGGCCGGCGGCCACGGCTTCGTCGCCCTTCAGCACATGGCCCGTGAGCGCCAGGTACTCGCCCAAATGGCCAGGCAGGCGGCTGAGGAAGTAGCCGCCGCCCACGTCGGGGAACAGGCCGATGCGCGTTTCGGGCATGGCCATCTTGCTGCGCTCGGTCACCACGCGCAGGCTGGCGCCCTGGCTCAGGCCCATGCCGCCGCCCATGACGATGCCGTCCATGAAGGCGATGTAGGGCTTGCCGTAGGTGTGGATCAGGTGGTTGAGCGCGTATTCCTCGGTGAAGAAGGCGGCCAGCGCGTCGTCACCGGCCAGCGCGGCCTGGTGGAAAAAGCGGATATCGCCGCCCGCACAAAACGCGCCAAAGGGCGCAAAGCCGCCTTCGACCTTGCCCATGCCGCGGATCGCCACCGCCTTGACGCTGGCGTCGTGCTGCCAGTCGCGCATGACTTGCGTGATGGCGCGCACCATCTCCAGCGACAGCGCGTTCAGCGCCTGGGGGCGGTTGAGGGTGATCAGACCCATGCCCCCGGCCGTGCGTTCGGCCAGGACGAGTTCAGAAGGCGATGCGGTAGCGGCGGTGTTCATGCGGCAGGTTCGGTCCAGTAGTCAGGTGGACCAGCCATCTTATCAAAAATGATAGCTGGCCGCGCCGACCCAGCTAGGGCTGGCGGCCTAAAACACTTGAAAACAGTCGCCTGGGCGACGGCAGCCGTCAGTGGCCTCAGGCCGGCCCGATCGGCGGCAAGGCGCGCCGGGCGCGGTGCCAGCCGAGCAGTTCGTTCGCCAACAAGGCGCCGATCACCAGCGAGCCACCGGCCAGCACCTCGGGCCGGGGCGCCTCGCCCACGATCAGCCACACCAGGGCGATGCCGAAGACGATCTCCAACAGCGCCAGCAGCGACACCTCGGCCGCCGGCAGCACGCGCGCCACCAGCACCGCCAGCACACAGGGCAGCGCTAGCTGCGTCACGCCCAGGAACGCCAGCCAGCCCAGGTCGTGCGCGCTGGTCTGAAGCGGCCAGGCCAAGGGCAGCGTCACCGCGCAGGAAATCAGCGCGCCCAGCAGCACGGCCGGCACCAGGTCGATCGGCTCGCCCTGCGACTGGCTGCGCTGCGACACCGACCACTGAATGGCCGACGCGATTGGCACGCCCAGCGCCACCAGCGCACCGAGTGCCTGCTGTCCGCCCTGCCCGGCGCCCAGCTGCCCGGCAAACATCCAGGCCATGCCCAACCCCGCCACCACGATGGCCCACCAGGTGCGCGCCGGCAGCCGGTGCCCCGTCACCACGCGGGACAGCAACGCCGTCAGCAGCGGCGCCAACGCCATCGTCACCAGCACGCGCGCCACCCCGGTCATCGTCAGCGCCACCATGAAGGCGGTGAACATGACCGACCAGCACACCCCGGCGATCCAGAACGCCGGCCGCCCCCAAGGGATGCGCGCCAGCGCCCGCGGCCCCTGCCACAGCGGCAAAACGACCAGCAGCGTGAGCGCGGTGAAGGCGCTGCGCCAGAAATTCACCTCAAACCCCTGCGCCGTCTGCAACTGCCGCGTGACCACGCCAGCGGTGGACCACAAAAGGGCCACCAGCACCATCATCCAGACGGCGCGGGCGTGGCTCCAATGTGGGCGGGTGATGGGTGCAATGAACGGTGCGGTGCTCATGATGGGGTGCCGGTACGAGTGATCTCGCGCTGCATTCTGGCCAAACCAACGTCCAACTGCTGTCGCCAGGTCGGTCCGCGCGACCTGGCATCCGCCTCGGCCTCCTCCCATTCATGGGGGGCGTTGTCCTGGTACCAGCGGTACAACATCGCGGCCTGCATCACGTCCTTGTTGGACTTGGTCCGCTCGGCAGACTTGCGCAGGCCGGCAATGATCAGTTTGTGCACGGCCATGCGGGCCGGATGCGGGGTGTTGACGAGGCAGGCCTGCGCACGCGTGCAAACCGCCGCCGACTCGATGTGCTCCAAGGAAAATTCCATGAACCGCAGGGCCTGAAACTCCGCATTGAAGGCCTTCACATGGACCAGGTCCTGCTCGCCCCGCCCCATGGGCGTGAGGAAGTCGAGCACAAAGCCGGGTTCCTTGGGATGGACCCAACGGCCACCACGCACGCCGGACAGGCTGGTGGCAGGCACGAAGCCCATGCCGAGGGAATCGATCACGTCGCCCAGTTCCAGCGTGGCCTCGCTTGCCAGGGCCACCTGCAGATTGCGGCCTGCATGGGCGAAGTCCAGATCCAGGGTGCGGGACGCGTCGCCCCAGCGAACACCCAGCAGGTTGCCCGCACTCAGGAAGGCATGCGTACCGACGAGCACTCCGCCGGCCCGGAAAAAACCGGCATCGGCCAAGCGCTGAATGATCACCAGGTGCGGCGCGGCTACGGTTTGGGCGCCCAGCGTGCTGGCCGCTTGGGCCAGCGCCTTGATCTGCACATCGGCGTCGCGTGTGGCGCCCTCGCGCTCGGCGATCAAGGCGGCGAGGCGATCGCTGTCGGGGCCCAGATAGGCCTGCCGCAGCTTGCCGTCGAGATCGCGAAATTGGTAGTACCAATAGTCGCGCCCCGAAATCTGTTTGCGGTTGAACGAACCGGGCGCATCGGCCACTCCGCGTGCTATTTCGCGCGACTGCAGAGCTTCGTGCAGTTGCGCGTAGGCCGTCTGTGCGGCCAGAGGGAGTGGCGTGTAGAGCATGCCAAATTTATACTACAAACCAAGATAGATGCAGTATAAATTCGACGACACCCAGACCTTACGCCGCGTCGCGGCTCGCGCGCTTGCGCTCGTGCTCTTTCAGGTGGCGCTTGCGCAGGCGGATGCTCTTGGGCGTGATTTCGACCAGCTCGTCGTCTTCGATGAATTCGACGCCGTATTCCAGCGTCAACTGGATCGGCGGCGTGACCTTGATCGCGTCTTCCTTGCCGGAGACGCGGAAGTTGGTCAACTGCTTGGTGCGGGTGGCGTTGACGACCAAGTCGTTGTCGCGGCTGTGGATGCCGACGATCATGCCTTCGTACACCGGGTCGTTGGCCTTGACGAACATGCGGCCGCGGTCGTCCAGCTTGCCCAGGGCGTAGGTGAAGATCTCGCCGTCGTCCATGGAGATCAGCACGCCGTTCTTGCGGCCGCCGATCTCACCCTTGTGCGGCTCGTAGATGTCGAAGATGTTGCTGATCAGGCCGGAGCCGCGCGTCAGGTTCAAAAATTCGTTGGTGAAGCCGATCAGGCCACGCGCCGGGATGCGGTATTCCAGGCGCACGCGGCCGCGGCCGTCAGGATCCATGTTGATCAGCTCGCCCTTGCGCTCGCCCAGCGCCTGCATCACGCCGCCCTGGTGGCCTTCTTCGATGTCGGCGGTCACCAGCTCGATCGGCTCGCATTTCTCGCCGTCGATGTCGCGGAACAGCACGCGCGGTTTGGACACGGCCAGCTCGTAACCTTCGCGGCGCATCTCTTCCAGCAGGATGGTCAGGTGAAGTTCACCGCGGCCGGCGACTTCGAACACGCCGTCTTCGCTGGTTTCCTTGACGCGCAGGGCGACGTTCGAGCGCAGTTCACGCTGCAGGCGGTCCCAGATCTGGCGGCTGGTGACGAACTTGCCTTCACGGCCAGCCAGTGGCGAGGTGTTCACGCAGAAGTTCATCGTCAGCGTCGGCTCGTCGATCTTGAGCATCGGCAGCGGCTGCGGGTTGTCGGGCGAGGTCAGCGTCACACCGATGCCCAGGTCTTCAATGCCGTTGACCAGCACGATGTTGCCGGGGCCAGCCTCGGTCACCTGCACGCGGTCGAGGCCCTGGAAGGTCAGCACCTGGTTCACGCGGCCCTTGTACTGTTTGCCGTCCGGCCCTTCCATGATCAGCACGTCCTGCGCGGGGCGGATGGTTCCGGCGTTGACGCGGCCCACGCCGATGCGGCCGACGAAGGTGGAAAAGTCGAGCGCCGAAATCTGCAGCTGCAGGGGTGCGTTGGCGTCACCGCTGTGCTCGGGCACGTGCTTGAGGATGGTCTCGAACAGGGCCGACATGTCGGGGCCCCACTGCTCGCCGGCCTCGCCCTGCTCCAGCGACGACCAGCCGTTGATGCCCGAGGCGTACACCACCGGGAAGTCCAGCTGCTCGTCGGTCGCGCCCAGTTTGTCGAACAGGTCGAACGCGGCATTGATCACCTTGTCGGGGTTGGCGCCGGGCTTGTCGACCTTGTTGACCACCACAATAGGGCGCAGGCCCAGGGCCAGTGCCTTCTTGGTCACAAAGCGCGTTTGGGGCATCGGGCCTTCCTGCGCGTCGATCAGCAGCACCACGCCGTCGACCATGGACAGCGCGCGTTCCACCTCACCGCCGAAGTCCGCGTGGCCGGGCGTGTCGAGGATGTTGATGTGCGTGCCCTCCCAGGACACGGCGCAGTTCTTGGCCAGGATGGTGATGCCGCGCTCACGCTCGATGGCGTTGTTGTCCATCACCGTGTCGACGACTTTTTCGTGGTCGGCGAAGGTGCCGGACTGGCGCAGCAACTGGTCAACCATGGTCGTTTTGCCGTGGTCAACGTGGGCAATGATGGCGATATTGCGAATCGGGGTGGTCATAGGGGCTGTATTGCTTTCAATGAAACTGGGCGGCGTGGTGGCGCCATTTGGGCGAAGGGGGTGGCGTGCTGATGTCAACCGGCAACGTGGCCAGACGCAGCACGTACCGGGTCAGCGCGCTGCGGCGGGTGGCCGTTTGCGTCGCCGCACCAGCAAGGTGTGAGCGGCCGGCAGAAACTGTGCGCTGCTCAACGGCCACAGCAAAATCTGGTGTCGATCGGACATGCGTGTTCTCTAGGCCTTGGTCCAGCTGACCGCTTCCCCGGTGCCACGGCCGGCGGTGGCTTGGGCCAGCGTCTGCGCGATTTCAGCTGGGCTCAACAGCCGATCGGGAATCAGCTCGCCCGCAGCGACGTGGCCCACACCCAGCAGCGCAGCCGGTGCCTGGCCGTAGACAACGACCTGCTCGGCATCGGCCCAGTCGCCACGGCGGCGCATGCCGGACAAAAAGCGCCCCGCATCTTCGCTGCCGAGCGTGACGGCGGTGTGATCGGGCAGCAGAACGTCGGCCGGCTGCAACGCGGCCAGGCGATCCGATTCAGACAGCGCGTCGAAAGCCTCCAGCGTGATGCACTGGTCTTGCGTGAACGGGCCAGTGGCCACGCGGCGCAGGCGCGTCAGGTGGCCGCCGCAGCCGAGTGCGGCGCCAATGTCTTCGCCCAGCGTGCGGATGTAGGTGCCTTTGCTGCACGCCACTTCGATTTTGATAGCTGGCTGCGCAGATTCATCTAGGGCCAGCGTCAGATTCAACGCATAAATGGTGATCTGGCGCGGTGCCCGTTCCACCTCGACGCCGGCGCGCGCGTACTCGTACAGCGCCTTGCCGTCTTTCTTGAGCGCGCTGTGCATCGGCGGGATCTGCGTGATCGGGCCTGTGAAGCGCGCACGCACGGCGTCCAGCGTCTCGGGCGTGATGGCGGGCACCGGGCGCTCGGCAACGACCTGGCCTTCGGCGTCACCCGTCGTGGTGGTCACGCCCAGGTGCAGCGTGGCTTCGTAGCGCTTGTCGGCATCCAGGTGCAGGCCGCTGAATTTGGTGGCCGCGCCAAAGCACAGGGGCAGCACGCCCGTGGCCAGCGGGTCAAGCGTGCCGGTGTGGCCCGCTTTTTCGGCGCGCAGCAGCCACTTGGCTTTTTGCAGCGCCTGGTTGCTGGACAGGCCCAGCGGTTTGTCGAGCAGCAACACCCCATGCACCGGGCGCCGCTGCACCCGTGCACGAGGGGTGGCGGTCATGACGCGTCGTCGTCCTTCGAACGAGAGGCCACCGCCTTGGCGATCAGGGCGTTCATGTCGGACGCGCGCTCGGTCGTGCGGTCGAAGATGAAGTGCAGCGTCGGCACGGTGTGGATGTGCAGGCGCTTGAACAGCAGGTTGCGCAGGTGGCCGGCGGCGTGGTTGAGCGCCTCTTCCGTCTGCGCCGGGTCGCCCGTCAGCAGGCTGAAGAAGACCTTGGCGTGCGCGTAGTCGGGCGTGACCTCGACCGCGTTGAGCGTGACCATGCCCACGCGCGGGTCCTTGACCTCGCGCGAGATCAACTCGGCCAGATCGCGCTGGATCTGGTCGGCGACGCGAAATCCGCGGTTGGGAACGGAGCTTTTGCGGGGCATGACAACTCGCCTCTGAAACTATGAAATCAATAGCTGCCAGCGCCCGACAGGCGAGCGCTGGCGCCCAGTTTGATTACAAAGTACGAGCGATCTCCTTGATCTCGAAGACCTCCAACTGATCACCTTCCTTGATGTCGTTGTAGTTCTTGAGCTTGATACCGCACTCGAAGCCTTCGCGCACTTCCTTGACGTCGTCCTTCATGCGCTTGACCGATTCGATCTCGCCCGTGTAGATGACGGTGTTGTCGCGCAGCAGGCGGAAATGCGCGTTGCGCTGCACCACGCCGTCGAGCACATAGGAGCCGGCAATCGTGCCGATCTTGGTGGCCACGAACACGGTGCGGATCTCGGCATGGCCGATGATCTCTTCGCGCTTTTCGGGCGCCAGCATGCCGGACATGGCCGTCTTCAGCTCGTCCACAGCGTCGTAGATGATGCTGTAGTACTTGATGTCGACGTCGTTGCCTTCGGCCAACTTGCGCGCACCCGAGTCGGCACGCACGTTGAAGCCGATCACGATGGCCTTGGAGGCGATCGCCAGGTTGATGTCGGACTCGCTGATGCCGCCCACACCCGTGTAGACCATCTGGATCTTGACCTCGTCGGTGCTGAGCTTGAGCAGCGAAGCGGCCAGCGCTTCCTGCGAGCCCTGTACGTCGGCTTTGAGCACGATGGGCAGCGTCTTGACCTCGCCCGCCGTCATGTCGGAGAACATGTTCTCAAGTTTGGCGGCTTGCAACTTGGCCAGTTTGGTGTTGCGGAACTTGCCGGCGCGGTAGGTGGCGATCTCGCGGGCACGGCGCTCGTCGACCATGACCATGAAGTCGTCGCCAGCCTGCGGCACTTCCGTGAGACCCTGGATCTCGACCGGGATGGAGGGGCCGGCTTCCTTGGTGGGCCTGCCGTTTTCGTCCAGCATGGCGCGCACGCGGCCAGATGTTTGACCGGCCAGCACCACGTCACCAATCTTCAGCGTGCCGGACTGCACCAGCACCGTGGCGACCGGGCCGCGGCCCTTGTCCAGGCTGGCTTCAATCACGATGCCCTTCGCAGCGGCTTCGACCGGCGCCTTGAGTTCCAGCACTTCGGCCTGCAGCAGCACCTGCTCCAGCAGGTCGTCGATGCCCTGGCCGGTCTTGGCGGACACGGGCACGAAAGGCGAATCGCCGCCGTATTCTTCGGGCACGACTTCCTCGGCCACCAGCTCCTGCTTGACGCGGTCTGGGTTGGCTTCGGGTTTGTCGATCTTGTTGATCGCCACGACGATCGGCACACCGGCCGCCTTCGCGTGCTTGACGGCTTCTTTCGTCTGCGGCATGACGCCGTCGTCGGCCGCCACCACCAGGATGACGATGTCGGTCGCCTGCGCGCCGCGGGCACGCATGGCCGTGAAGGCCTCGTGACCCGGCGTGTCCAGGAAGGACACCACGCCGCGCGGCGTTTCCACGTGGTAGGCGCCGATGTGCTGCGTGATGCCGCCGGCTTCGCCCGACGCGACCTTGGCGCGGCGGATGTAGTCCAGCAGCGAGGTCTTGCCGTGGTCGACGTGACCCATAACGGTGACCACCGGTGGGCGCGGCAACGCGTCGGCCGCCTGAGCCTGCACCTCTTCGTCGGTGAAGGCTTCCGGATCGTCCAGCGCCGCCACGACGGCGATGTGGCCCATTTCCTCGACCACGATCATGGCCGTGTCCTGGTCCAGCGGCTGGTTGATCGTGACCATCTGGCCCATCTTCATCAGCGACTTGATCACCTCGGACGCCTTGATCGACATCTTGTGGGCAAGCTCGGCCACCGTGATGGTCTCGGGCACGTGCACTTCGATGGCGCGGTGCTCCACCGGCGCTTGCGCTGCGTGGCGGTCGTCTCGATCACCTCGGTCGCCGCGACGGCCACGCGGCCCGCCCCGCCAGTTGTTGCGACCCACACCACCCGAGCTGTCGCCACGAGTGGGAATGCCCTTCTTCTTGGCAGGATCGCCGGCCCAGCTGGACGACAGCTTGGCGGACTTGACTTCCTTTTGCGCACCGGGCGCGCCGGTCTTCGCGGCGGTGCCGGTGGTCTTGGCGGCAGCGCCCTTGTCGCCGGCCTTGCCGTCTTCGGGCTTCTTGGCCACCAGGACCTTGCGGGGCGCGCTCATCATGGCGCGAATGGCTTCGGCTTCGGCCAGTGCCTTGCGGCGGCTGGCTTCCTGCTCGCGGGCTCGAGCCGCTTCGTCTTCGGGTGACGGCGCGGCATCCGCTGTGGGGGCTGTTTCCGGCGCAGGGGTGGCAGCCACCTCGACAGGGGCCGGCGCTGGCACCTCAGTGGCAGGCGCAGCAGTCTCGACAGGTGCAGGCTCGGGGGGGGCTTTGGCAGCTTGCGCGCGCTCGGCCGTCTTTTGATCCTGCCCTTCACGGGCACGGCGCTTCTGCGCGGCGTCTTCTTCCTGGCGGCGCAGCAGCTCGGAATGGCGACGCGCCTCTTCCTCGCGACGGGCGCGCTCGGCATCGTCGATCACGGAAACCGGAGCTGCAGCAGGGGCTGGCGCGGGGGCAACCGGGGTGGGAGCAGATACCTCAGCTACCGGCGCAGGCACAGGCACAGGTGCAGGGGAAGGCGCCGGTACCGGCTCCGGCGCAGGCGCAGCCGCGGGCACATCAACCACCGGCTCGTCTTCGCGCTTGACGAAGGTGCGCTTCTTGCGGACTTCCACCTGGATGGTGCGCGCGCGACCGCTGGCGTCGGCCTGCTTGATCTCGCTGGTCGACTTCTTCGTCAGCGTGATCTTCTTGCGCGCGGCGGACGCGGTGCCATGGCTGGCCTGAAGGTAGTTCAGCAAGCGCTGCTTGTCCTGCTCCGTCAGGGCGTCGGAAGCGGATTGCTTGCTCACGCCTGCGGCCTGCAGCTGCTCGAGCAGCGCATCGGTCGGGCGTTTCAGTTCATTGGCGAGTTCTGCAACAGTGGTGTTCGACATAGGGTTCCGTAGTCTCCATGATCTTTACTCTTGGTCCATGAACCAATGCTCTCGCGCCTTCATGATCAGGTCGCGGGCATCGTTCTCGGACTGGCCTGTGATGGTGGTGAGTTCGTCCACCGCCAGATCGGCCAAGTCGTCACGGGTTTGCACGCCGGCTTCGGCGAGCTTGGCAATCAGTTCGGGCGTGAGCCCTTCCAGGTCACGCAAATCCTGCGAGACCGAATCCACGCTTTCTTCGCGGGCGATTTCCTGTGTCAGGAGTGCGTCCTTGGCACGTGCGCGCAGCTCATTGACGGTTTCTTCATCGAAACTCTCGATGTCCAGCATCTCCTGGATCGGCACGTAGGCAACTTCCTCGAGGCTGGTGAAGCCCTCTTCGATCAGGATGCCGGCGATTTCTTCGTCGACGTCCAGTTTTTCCATGAACAGCGTGCGCAGGGAAGAGGTCTCTTCTTCCTGCTTCTGCGCCGATTCGGCAGCGTCCATGATGTTGATCTTCCAGCCCGTCAACTCAGATGCCAAGCGCACGTTCTGACCACCACGCCCGATGGCGATGGCAAGATTTTCCTCGTCCACAACCACGTCCATGGCATGCTTTTCCTCGTCCACCACGATGGACGAGACGTTCGCTGGCGCCAGCGCGCCGATCACGAACTGCGCCGGATCTTCCGACCACAGGACAATGTCCACGCGCTCACCAGCCAGTTCATTGGTCACCGCGTTGACCCGCGTACCTCGCACGCCAACGCAGGTTCCGATCGGATCCACGCGCTTGTCATGGCTGATGACGGCAATCTTGGCTCGGCTGCCAGGGTCGCGGGCACAGCTCTTGATCTCCAGCAGGCCTTGCTCGATCTCGGGCACTTCCTGTGTGAACAATTCAATCATGAACTCCGGCGCAGAACGCGACAGCAAGATCGGCGCACCGCGCAGAGTCAGGTCGACTTCCATGATCATCGCCCGCACGCGGTCGCCGCTGCGCAGGTTTTCCTTGGGAATCATCTCGCCACGGCGCAGGCGCCCTTCCACGCGACCGGACTCGACAATGATGTCGCCCTTGTCCATGCGCTTGACGGTGCCGGTGAAGATCTTCTCGCCGCGGCTCATGAAGTCGTTGAGCAGCATCTCGCGCTCGGCGTCGCGGATCTTCTGAAGAATCACCTGCTTGGCCGCCATGGCACCAATGCGGCCAATGGGGACCGATTCCACGCCCTCTTCGATGTACTCGTCGACTTCGATGTCGGGAATCTGCTCCTTGGCTTCGAACAGCAGAATTTCCTGGTCCGGCAGTTGCAGGCCGGCCTCATCGGGCACCACATGCCAGCGGCGGAATGTTTCGTATTCACCCGTGTCGCGATCGATCGCCACACGCATGTCGACCTCACCTTCGTACAGCTTCTTGGCGGCCTGCGCCAAGGCCGCTTCGACCGCCCCGAAGACCACATCGCGTTCGACGTTCTTCTCGCGCGAGATCGCCTCAACCAGCATCAACAGTTCGCGGTTCATATTTCAATAACTCGTTCTGAAACTCATGAAATGAGAGCACTCGACGCGCTCTCAACCAGGGGCAAACCGCATCCGCGCTAGGACTTGCCCTCAGCGGGCTTGCGCCCCTTGAAATCCACCAACGGCGCCAAGCGCGCCGAACTCAGTTCGTCCAACGTAAAGCCCATCGCCTGCTCTGGCGCCGGCGCCCGTTTGGCGCTGACGCGCTGGCCCGGCTTCACAGGCGGCTCATCGCGCCAAACAATCTGCCAGCCACCGTCTTCCCGCCTCTGCAGGGCGCCGCGAAACTTTTTCCGATTGGCACTCACCAAGCCTTCTGCTGCAGACCCGATAGGGGCCTTGAGCGTCAGGTCAACCACCTCACCCACAAAGCGCTCGAAATCCAGAGCATTCCGGAGAGGGCGATCGATTCCGGGAGAAGAAACCTCCAACCTTCGGTAGTCAACACCGTCCACCTCCAGCACGTACTGCAGTTGACGGGTGACACGCTCACAATCCTCAACGGTCACCGGCACTTCCGCCATCGCGCCAGGGCTCCATGGATAATCGATGGTGACGCGCAGCAGACCACCGGCGGAGCGCTCAACCTCCACCAAGTCATATCCAAGTCCGCGCACGGTATCGTCGATCGTTTGCTGAAGTGACACAGCAACAAGCCACCCTCACCCATCTCTCAAGAAGCGACAGGCAAAAAAAAAGGGCGGTGGAAACCCCGCCCGTTTGGTCGTGAATTGTGCTTATTCTACCACAATCGCACTCTTAAGCAGCGAATCACCTGCGCCGCTGCGGTGTTGTGCCCGGCGCCCTTCTCCATTCTGTCGGCCCACCGGCGCTGACGGCGACTCCAGCGGAAAGGGTCCGCATTGATATGCGGTGATGCTAAGCATGCGGCGGCAATCAGGCTTTTTGCTGACATCTGAGGCAACTACGTCCGCTTACGCTTGGGCCATAATTTTGTCTTGCCGTCAGATGAGCGTTTCATGAATACCCCAGCGATGCCTGCGTCCGAAGAAGTACTGATTCCCGAAGTTGCCCAGTTGCTGGTGACGTCCCTCAATCTCGAAATGGCGCCAGAGGACATTGCCCCCGATACGCCGCTGTATGGCGATGGCCTTGGCCTTGACTCCATCGACATCCTCGAAGTGGCGCTCGCGGTCTCGAAGCGCTACGGCTTCCAGCTACGCGCCGACGACGAGAACAACGAGGCCATTTATTCGTCTCTGCGCAACTTGGCGCACCACATCGCCAAGCACCGAATCACGTGAAGCCAATGCCGCATCGGGCGTCATTGAACCGTATCCCCATTCCGCTGATCGCAACTTTGGCGGGTGTGGCGCTGTACGCGTTAGCCGTTTTCTGGACAAGCAGACACCCTTCTCCGTTGACACTGGCCTTGGCTGCCTTGCCGTTCGTATGGTTTGCTCTTGCGTACGCCAAGGGCGGAGCGCGCGCTGGTTTGCCCACAGCCGTGCGGATTGGCCGGCTCTTGCCGCTGATTGCCACGCTGCTGGCACTGGGTCTGGCTTGGCGACCACTCCTGAGCAATGTCCGCCTGCTTTATCTTGCTCAGCATATCGGTGTTCACGCCATCTTGTGCTGGCTTTTCGCGCGAACGCTGCGACATGGATGCACGCCGCTGTGTACCGAATTTGCCAGTTGGGTCCACGAAGACATGTCGTCTACACGGTTGCTGTGGTACACGCGCCAGGTGACCTTTTGGTGGGCAATGTTCTTCGGATTGATGGTCATTGCGTCACTGCTGCTGTTCCGGTATGCCTCGCCTGAAGCCTGGACCGGGTTCTCAGCGGTGATAGGGCCCCTCCTAACGGGCGCGGTGTTCCTGATTGAAAACCTGCTCCGCAGCCGCTTTCTTCCCCCCCAGGATCGCGTCGGCTTGACCGGGACATGGCGCGCGATACAGGCACGCCTGCGTCACCAGTCGCGGGCACCCCAGCGCGCACCATGAGCGTTGACTGTCTGCCCTTGACCACGCACGCGCTCTGCGATGTGCTTGTGTACGGCCCAAGCGGCCCTATCACCGTCGAGACGTTCTGCCGGCAAGCGACGCAGTTGGCGGATCGTCTGCCACCTGGGCGCCATGTTCTGAACACCTGTCAGGACCGCTATCTGTTCATGCTGGGCCTGGCAGCCGCGCTGATGGATGGACGCCCAACTTTGATGCCATCCAGTTTCACCCCGGGCACCCTGAAGCAAATCCAGTTGCACTACGCCGACGTCATTTGCCTGCACGATGGGCATCAACAGGCGGACGGTATCGCGAGCTGGCAGATTGTGGATGAGCCGCCTGGGTCAGGCAAACACGGTGTTGAGGTTCCCAGCATTCCTGTTGACCAGGTTGCCGCCATTGTTTTCACGTCGGGAAGCACCGGCGAACCGACTGCACACGTCAAGCGCTGGGGCCGCCTGGGCATTAACGGCGCCTCGGAAGCACAACGACTGCGGTCCGCGGGTCACACGATTGTCGCCACGGTACCGGCGCAGCACATGTACGGATTCGAGTCGAGCGTTCTCCTTGCGCTACATGGAGGCTCAAGCCTGTGGCGTGGGCGCCCTTTCTACCCTGCCGATATCCAGGCAGCACTTGAGGCCACTCCTAGGCCTCGGATGCTGGTCACCACACCGTTCCATCTCTCCAACGTGGTGAACTCCGGCAACAACATGCCGCCGTCCGACCTTCTGCTGTGCGCCACAGCGCCACTTTCGACCTCGTTGGCCAGTGCTGCCGAATCACTTTTTCAGAGCTCCCTGTTCGAGATCTATGGCTGCACCGAGAGCGGTCAGGTTGCAAGCCGTCGAACGACTGCTGGACCCACTTGGCAATTGCTGCCCGGCTTGGATATGACGTCTGACGGTGACCAAGCATGGGTCAGCGGCGGCCATGTCGAGGGCCGCGTCGCATTGACCGACCATATCGCGGGCATCAAGGGCGACTACTTCGAATTGGGTGGTCGACATGCCGATATGGTCAACATTGCCGGCAAGCGCGCGTCGATCGGCGCATTGTCGACCACGCTGCGCAGTCTCGTGGGCGTGGACGACGGGTGCTTTCTCCTGCCCGATGCCGGCCATGCATTGCCGGCAGAAGGCGTTCAGCGACTTGCCGCATTGGTGGTTGCGCCCTCTCTGAGCGAGCACGAAGTGTTGGCATTGCTGCGCAGGGAAGTCGACGCCGCGTTCCTGCCTCGCCCGTTGCTCAAGGTGGATGCCCTGCCCCGAAATGCCACAGGCAAATTGCTGGCGACGGAGATTCAGGCACTCTATCGCCGCGTGCAAACGAAGAGCGACCGTCAATGAGCGATTGCGTCAGCGATTTCCCAACCACATTGGAAAGCACGTTTTTGTACGAGGGGGCACGCTTCGCAGGCCATTTTCCGCAACATGTGGTGATTCCAGGCGCTGCGCTGGTCGATCGCGTAGTTATCGCGGTGGAACAGGCGACGCGGCGCCAAGTCATTGGACTGAAGCAGGTCAAGTGGATGGCAGCTGCATCCCCAGGCAGCACATTGATATTGCGCGGCTCCGTCACGGACTCATTGCTTAGTTTCGAACTTTTCGCTGGCACTCGAGTGACCTGCGTCGGTTCCCTTTCTCTGGAGCCTCTGGCTTGACTTCGACGTCCCCACCCAGCCCGCCAAGCACGAGCGAGTGGTCCCAACAGCCCGAGCGCAGTTCCATGGCCGTCATGCGCCTGATGCGATGGCTCTCCCTGCATCTCGGCCGCAGGGTCAGTCGCTGCATCCTCTATCCCATCGCCGCCTATTTCGTGCTTTTCGCCCCTTCCGCCAAGCGGGCGAGCAAGCAGTTTTTGAATCGAGCACTGGGCAGAGAAGCATGGATCGCCGATGGCTTTCACCATGTGCTCTCTTTCGCTTCGGTTGTGCACGACCGCATTTACTGGTTGAGCGACTGCCACGATCTGTTCGACATTCAGATCACCGGCGACGATCTGCTTGAGCAGTATCAACGTACTGGACGCGGCGTGGTCTTCATGGGTGGCCATTTCGGCAGCTTTGAAGCCCTGCGCGTATTGGGCGTGCGCAATGGACTCGACGTACGCATGCTCATGTACCCTGACAATGCCCGCATGGTGACGCAGACGTTGGCAGCCATCAACCCCGCGTTGGCGGACAGTGTGATTGCCCTCGGTCGTTCCGACGCCGTGTTGCGCGTCCGCGACCATTTGACCACGGGCGGCTGCGTCGGCATCTTGGCTGATCGCAGTGTTGCCGATGCCCAGGAGGGCACTGATCATGTGGAGTTCCTGGGCTCTCCTGCACCTTTTCCCACGGGGCCATTTCGCCTTGCAGCGCTGTTGCGCGCCCCGGTCGTGTTCATGGCTGGCGTATATCTTGGCGGAAATCGATACCATCTTCGCTTCGACGCTATCGCGGACTTTCAAAATGTCGATGCGGCCGAGCGGAGCCAAGCGATGACGAATGCCCAGCGACGCTATGTGGAAATCCTGGAAGCCCAATGCGTTGACGCTCCTTGGAACTGGTTCAATTTTTATGATTTCTGGGCAAATGACGCACCTTAGCCTGCGATTGGCAGTGGCTCTCGTCACGGTGATGGCGAGTTCTGCCGCGTTGGCGGAGTGGGACATCCCTGCGCTGATGCAGCAGCTTGCGAAGCACCCCTCTGGGCGCGCGACCTTCACCGAAACCAAGACACTCGCCGTACTGGAGCAGCCGGTCGTCAGCAGCGGCGAACTGGTTTACAGCCCTCCCGATCGGTTGGAAAAGCACACACTGAAGCCAGCCCCAGAGTCTCTGGTGATCCATGGCAACGACCTGACCGTCGTGCGCGACGGAGTGAAACGGCAGCTTCGACTGCCTCAATACCCAGAAGTGCTTGCATTCGTGGAGGCTTTGCGCGGCACTTTGGTTGGCAACCGCGCCCTGCTTGAGCAGCACTACGCTCTGTCGCTGTCCGGCACGGAACGCAAATGGCAACTGGCCCTGACGCCACTTGATGATCGGACTCGACGCTGGGTCAAGCAGATCAAAGTAGCCGGTACCGACAAAGGCGTGAACACAGTGGAGACGTTGCAGGCCGACGGCGACAAATCGCTGATCACCGTCGCTCCAGATGCACGCTGACAAGTGCTCGCGAGCTGGCCGCAGCGGCACCGCCCCGTTTGCCCCAGTTCATCGAACCATCGCTGTCGGGCTCTGGCTAGCGCTGGTGGCGTGCTGTCTGCTCGCGTTGAACAGCGTCCGGTTGAGCACGGACATGTCGGCGTTCCTTCCGAAGAACCCCGACGAACAGCAGCGCCTACTGGTCGATCAGATCAAGGACGGCGCCTTGTCGCGGATGGTGCTCATGGGCATCGAAGGAGGCGATTCTTCATTGCGCGCTGGCGCATCCGAGCGGCTGGCGGCCGCGCTGCGCGACGACGCGGCATTCGCCAGTGTTATCAACGGCGATGCCGCAAGCCGTGAACGCGACCAAACATTGCTGATGCAATCGCGCTATTTGCTCAGTCAGCAGGTGTCCCCAGAGCGATTCAGCCCATCGGGTTTACATGCCGCGATTCGCAATTCAATCAACGAGCTGGGTGGATCCGCAGGTCTGATTCTCAAGTCCATCTTCCCGCGCGATCCGACGGGAGAACTGCCCGCCTTGATTGGCCGATTGACGAGCGGACGGGCACCGGCGGGGCACGATGGCGTCTGGACCTCCGCCTCGGGTGACACAGCGCTGCTCATCGCGATGACAGCCGCGCCGGGAACGGATACCGATGCCCAGGAGTCGGTACTCGCTCGCATACGAGACACATTCGAGAGAGAACGGCACGATGCCACATTGAAGTTGGTAGTGTCTGGCGCACCAGTGTTCTCGGTCGACGCGCGCCAGAGCATTAAAAGCGAGGTTGAGCGCCTTTCGCTCGTCGGCGGCATCAGCATCCTGCTGATCATGTTTGCCTTTTACCGTTCAATTCGTAACATGCTCATCGGGCTGGTGCCCGTCTTCACCGGCATCCTGGTGGCGGTGGTGGCGGTTTTCCTTGGCTTTGAGACAGTGCATGCCATCACTGTGGGATTCGGCACCACGCTGCTGGGAGAAACCCTTGACTACAGCATTTACTACCTGGTTCAGTCAAGCGGGGACGCCGATTGGCGTCGCGACTATTGGCCGACGGTTCGGCTGGGCGTCGCTACATCGGTATGCGGATTTGCTGCCCTGCTGTTTTCCAGCTTTCCGGGCTTGGGCCAGTTGGGCATCTATTCCATTGCGGGTTTGCTGACGGCCGCTGCAGTCACCCGGTTCGTACTCCCGTCCCTGCCTTCGCAACCAGTGCCGGCGTCCAGCATCCGCTGGCTTGGCCACCGCATGGCCCAGATCTGTGCTCTGGCCCAAGGGCTTCGGTGGGTGGTAGCTGCTGCCGCATTGGTGGCCGTGGGCGTCGTTGCGACCCATCATGACCGTCTGTGGGCCCAAGGGCTTTCTGGCCTGAACCCCGCCCCGCGAGATCTCCAGAAGTTGGACGAGCGTTTGAGGCTTGAGGCAGGCGCACCGAACCTGGCGCACATGGTGGTGGTGTCGGCGCCTACTGCAGATGCAGCCCTGCGTGCAGCTGAAGTGACTGAAGCCCATCTTGCGCCCCTACTGAAGAACCGCAACATCGAACGCATCGACAGTCCGGCCCATTTTCTTCCGAGTTCAGAAACTCAGACCGCGCGGCGCAGTGCGCTGCCGGACGCGTCGACCTTGTCAGCACGATTGGTCGAAGCAACTGCCGGACTGCCGGTCAAGGCGGCGCGCCTTGAGCCGTTCATCGAGGACGTCGAGACAGCGCGCAGTTCAGGTCCGATAACCACCCAGACATTGCACGGCACCAGCTTCGAGTTCGTCCTTCAGACCTTGCTACTGCAGCGCGAGAGTGGGTGGTCGGTTCTGATGCCCCTGTCTTTGCCTGCTGACCCCTCGACTGCCGAAAAGAGCCGCCAAGCGATAGAGGCCGCGCTGATGTCAGCACCGCTGCAGCAGAAGGCCTATTTCCTTGACGTCGATTCACAATCGACGCAGATGTTCGGCAAGTACCTGAAAGAAGCCTTGGCATTCTCCGCGGCCGGCATCGTTGGCATCGTTGGCATCCTGTTCGTATCCTTGCGAAGCCCGGTGCGCGTGCTGCGCGTGCTCATGCCCCTAGGCGCCGCGGTGTCGCTTGTCATGGCTGGGCACGTCGTCGCGGGAACGCCAATGACCCTGCTGCACCTGGTCGGCTTGCTGCTGATCGTGGCAGTTGGCTCCAACTATGCGCTTTTTTTCGATCAGCGCTTCAGCGCTTGGGCGACAGGCAGTGAAACGGCAGAAAGCGCAGAAGCTCCGGCGCGCGCGGCCGCCCTCGCATCGCTCGCGCTGGCAAATGTATCCACCATGATCGGTTTCGGAATCCTGGCTTGGTCGAAAGTACCCGTGCTCCATGCGATTGGGTCGACAGTGGGTCCAGGCGCCCTCCTCGCTTTGCTTCTGGCCATGGCTTGGTCCAGAAGCGATTCTGAACGCATGAAGGAGGCGGGCGCTCTCGCATGAACCATTTCGCTCCCGCGCCTAGCTGGCGCACGGAGTTGCGCACTCGCGTGCGCACTCTCGCATGGCTCAAGGCATTGGGCAATACGGTTTTTCTCGTCGTTTTCTTTCAGCTTTACCTGGCCATTCAAAAGCACCCCGCGTTTGAAGTGGCCCAGATCCCCGCGACGGACGTCGACCACTGGATTGGTTTCCAGCCATGGGCCATCGGCCTGTATCTCTCGCTGTGGGTTTACACAGCCCTTCCGGTCGCTTTGCAGCCCGACAAGCAACGCCTTGTCGGGTACGGGGTGGCCATGACGGTGCTCTGTGTGCTGGGGTTGGTGGTGTTCTATCTCTGGCCCTCCTCCGTGTCTGAGGCGGTGGGGCCCAGACCCGCCGGCAACGCCTTGTTCGCCATGCTCTACGCCGTCGACAGCAACGGCAATGCATGCCCGTCCCTGCATGTGGCTGCGTCGGTCATGTCGTGCCTTTGGCTGCACGCGATCCTTCGAAAAGTTGCGGCTCCAGCCTGGCTGTATATCGTTAACCTCCTCTGGTGTGCCGGGATCGTTTTTTCGACCATGGCCACCAAACAACATCTCTTGCTGGATGTCATCGCAGGTGCTCTACTAGGCATTGCCGTTGGCTGGCTTTCCGTACGTCGCCGCGGTGCGGTTTGACAGCGTCGGGGTGCAATAATCACTTCAGGAAATAGCAAGCAGGCTGTCGCCTGCGCGCCCGATGGATATGAATGTCGAATCTCCCAGCGCCACCGCTCCGTTGGCCGATCTACCCCAAGCTTGCGATGTACTGGTGATCGGCGGAGGTCCCGCCGGCAGCACCGTCGGCACACTGCTGGCGCGCATGGGGCATGACGTGGTCGTGCTCGACAAGGACGCGCATCCTCGTTTTCACATCGGCGAATCCTTGCTTCCGGCGAACCTGCCGCTCTTCGAGAAGCTGGGGGTAGCCGACGAAATGCGTCAGATCGGTATTGAGAAATGGGCTGCCGAGTTCATGTCACCCTGGCACGACCACAAACAGGCGTTTCAGTTTGGCGAGGCATGGGATAAATCGATGCCTTACGCCTACCAGGTCAGGCGCTCGGATTTCGACCGTGTTCTCCTTGAAAATACTGCGCGCGCCGGCGCACGGGTACTCCAGCAGTGCCGAGTCGAGCAGGTGAATCTGGATGCAGCAGATCACGTCGAAGCGCAGGCGCGGATGGAGGACGGTCGTCGATTTACCTGTCGTGCGCGATTCCTGGTTGACGCATCGGGGCGTGACACCTTCCTCGCCAGCCGCCTGAAGATCAAGCACAAGAATCCGAAGCACAACAGTGTGGCGGTCTTCACCCATTTCGCGGGCGCTCAGCGCAACGAGGGCATGGAAGAAGGCAATATCTCCATCTACTGGTTCGACCATGGCTGGTTCTGGTTCATTCCACTGCGGGACGGCGCGACCAGCGTCGGCATGGTGACCTGGCCCTATTACATGCGCACCCGCGGCGATCGAGATCTGGGCGAATTCCTTCGTGATGGCATCGCCACCTGCGCGCCCTTGGCCGCGCGACTGCAGGACGCAAGCATCGTCCACCCGCCCGAAGCGACCGGCAATTTTTCCTATCTGAGCGAACGCACGCACGGACGCAACTACGTAATGCTGGGAGATGCCTACGCATTTATCGACCCCGTCTTCTCTTCGGGCGTCATGCTGGCCATGCAGGGCGGGTTCGATGCGAGTGAAGCCATTCATACCTGGCTGACCCAGCCCCAGCGCCAGGCCCAGGCACTGGCGCGCCTCGACAGCCGCCTGCGTCATGGTCCGAGGGAGTTTTCCTGGTTCATCTACCGGATGACCAACCCGGCCATGCGTGATTTGTTCATGGGCCCGCGCAACATCCTGCGCATGAAGGAAGCGCTGTTGTCGCTGCTTGCGGGCGACATCTGGGGCAAGACACCCATCTGGCACTCGCTGCGCGCGTTCAAGGTCTTGTATTACATGAGTTCGCTGCGCCATCTTCCCCGCTCGGTGCGAGCCTGGCAGCGCCGCAAGATCAACATCCGTGCGGTGGACGATGCGATGCCCCTGTCCAAAGGCTGATGGCTTGCGCCAACGCAACCATCCTTCCGTCTTAGCACCCGCCGCCGTCGCATGAACCTTGTCGCCGCAGGCCTGCGCCGCGTCGCCGAAAGCCTGGCCATGGCCATCGGGCTGGGGTTGTTGGCGGCCGTCTGTCTGACCTGGACACCGTTCGCATTGGTGCTGGGCCCCATCCTTCCGCAACCCCTGGGCAAGCGCGTCGGACGACGCGCCATCCAGACCGGTTTTCGGCTGTATGTCATCCTGCTGCAGGCGCTCTGCGGCTGTCGATTTGATCTGAAAGCGCTGGACGAACTCGCACGACGCCCCGGTCCGATGGTCGTTGTGGCCAATCACCCCTCCCTGCTTGACGCCGTTCTTTTGGTCTCGCATCTGCCGAACGCGGTGTGCATCATGAAGGCGCTGCTGATGCACAACCTGCTGCTCGGCGCTGGCGCGCGCATGGCGCGCTACATCGTCAACGATGCGCCACTGACCATGATCCGCAGTGCGATCGCTGAACTCAAGGACGGCGCCCGACTGATCATCTTCCCGGAAGGCACACGCACGGCTGAAATGCCGGTGGGCCCTTGCGCCGCCACAGCAGGGGTGATTGCCGCACGCGCTGGCGTGCCAATCGAGGTGGTCGTGATCGAGATGAGTTCGCCCTACCTGGGCAAGCAGTGGCCTCTGACCAGGCCGCCGCGTCTGCCCCTGCGAGTGCGTGTGCGCCACGTGGCGCAGATACAGGTGGCCAACGCGGACGCACAACGCTTTGGACACGATATCCGCGCCCTGCTGACCCAGCATCTCGTGTCGGCGTCGGAGGTGGCTTCTCATTCGGTGATCCTGGACGACAAGGTCAACGGCCATGGCTAACGCTGTCTCCGCAACGCCGACAGACGGTGCGTCCGCCCCCTGCGGGGCAATTTCGTCCACCCATCTCGTGCTGATCCCCAGCTACAACCCGGGCGTCAAGCTGCAGGACACACTGCGTACTGCCCGCGCGCACTGGGCGCCGGTGTGGGTCATCGTGGACGGCAGCACCGATGGCAGTGCCGACTGGTTGCGCGCCCGGGCGGCCGAAGATGCTGGCTTGCGCGTGGTGATTCTGCCCGAGAACCGCGGCAAAGGTGCTGCCGTGTTGCACGGCGTGGAGTTGGCTGCAGCCGAAGGCTTCACCCATGCGCTGACCATGGACTCCGATGGTCAGCACCCGGCGGAACTCATTCCAAAGTTCATGCATGCCTCGCACGCAGCGCCGGAAGCCATGGTGCTGGGCGTACCACAGTTCGGCGCCGAGGCGCCGCGCATCCGCGTGCTGGGCCGCAAGATCTCGAACGGTTGGGCAAACCTGGAGACGCTCGGCGCCGGTATCGTCGATTCGCTGTTCGGCTTTCGGGTCTACCCAATCCAGCCGCTGATCCGCGTCATGCGGCACCAACGCTTCATGCGCCGCTTCGACTTCGATCCCGAGGCTGCGGTGCGCCTGGCGTGGGCGGGTGTGCCTCTTGTCAACCTGCCTGCACCGGTGCGCTATTTCAGCGCGGATGAAGGCGGTGTGTCGCATTTCAAATACCTGCGCGACAACACCTTGCTCACCTGGATGCACACACGTCTGTTTCTCGGGTTCCTTTTGCGCCTGCCTATCCTGGTGGGTCGACGCCTGCTGTCTTCCACGCGAAACTCCAGCTGAATTCGGCTCTCGCGCTTATCAGGCAAGCGCAGGCAGCTACTCAATCAATAGCATCAGGCATCTGGTCGGCATTGGGGCAGCCAGCGCCGCAGCAGCGGCGCGGTGATCACGGTGCTGAAGATCGCCATGATGACGAGCATGGTGAACTGCGGCCGCGAGATGACGCCCATGTCAAAGCCGACATTGATGACGATCAGCTCCATCAGGGCCCGCGTATTCATCATGATGCCCAGCACCTTGGCTTCGGCCGGCGGCATGCCCACCCAGCGCGCTGCCAGGTAGCTGGCGCAGAACTTCCCCGCGCTCGCCAGAAAAACGGTGGCCAGACACCAGCCCCACAGCGCAGGCGTATTCAAGCTGCCGATGTCCGTGCGCAGGCCGGTGTAGGTGAAGAAGATCGGCAGGAAGAACACCGTGGTGAACTGTCCCAGCCGTTCCTGCCAGGCATCGACCAGTTCCCGCTCGTCGTGCAGCAGCACGCCCAGCATGAAACCGCCGAAGATCGCGAAGATCCCAAGGTGGTAGGTCGTCATGGAAGCAACGAAGATTGCCGCCAGCAAGCCGCCCAGCAGGTTATTGGACAGCGGCTCGCGCTGCCCGTCGACCCTCTTTGACCTGGTCTGAGAGGCGTGCACCACCCGCTTGAGCATCGGCCGAATCACCCACCAACAACTCATCCCGAAGAGCGCCACCAGACCCACATTCAACGCGAACGCGCCGGCCTGAAACTGCGACACGGCAAGTGTGCTCACGAGCGCCAGCAGTAGCCAGCCCACCACATCGTTGATCGCTGCCGCGCTGATGCCGATCACGCCGAGCGGCCGACGCGTCAGGTCGAACTCGATCATGATCCGACCAAGGATTGGCAGCGCGGTGATCGAGAACGCGGTAGCCACGAACAGGGCCGTGGCGAGATGGTGCCCGTCACCCGGCGCCAGCGTGGGGGCGCTGACCCAGCCCAGTGCGAAACCCAGTGCAAACGGCGTGACCAAGCCGGCCGTGGCCACCCAGAGCACAGCGCGCCGGTTGCGCTGCTCGGTAAGATGACCGAAATCAAACGCTAGGCCGATCTGGAACATCAGCAGGATCAGCCCAAGCTGAGACAGCACCTGCATCGGCTCGCCCGGGGCCGATTTGAAGACATAGTTGAAGGCGTCCGGCGCCAGCCAGCCGAACAGCGACGGCCCGAGCAGGATGCCGATGACGATCTCGCCCACCGCCGCCGACTGCCCGATGCGCACGGCCAGGCTGGAGCCCACACGGCCCGCCAGCACCACCAGGCTGAGCTGGAGCAGCGTGAAATACAGAATCGCTTCGGCGTGATGAACCCCGCCCTGCGCAGCCGCTTGGGCCACGGCGCTCATTGGTACAGCGCCCCATTGATGCCAATGGTCTGGCCGCTGATGTAGCCCGCCTTGTCCGATGCCAGAAACGCAACCAGGTCGGCGACCTCGGCGGGCTGGCCCGCGCGCTGCATGGGCACCATGCGCTTGATCGCGTCGGTGTCAAAGGTGTCCGCGCTCATCTCGCTGGCGATGATGCCGGGCGCCACCGCGTTCACGGTGACGCCGCGGCTGGCGCATTCGAGCGCGAGCGATTTCACAGCCGCGTGCAGCGCGCCCTTGGCCGCTGCGTAATTGACCTGGCCGCGGTTGCCCGCCTGTCCGGCCACTGAGGTGATGGCGACGATGCGGCCCCAGCGCGCGCGCAGCATGGGCAGCATCAGCGGCTGTGCCACGTTGTAGAAACCGTTCAGGTTGACGTCGATGACGCGCTGCCATTGCGTGGGCGTCATGCCCGCGAAGACGGCGTCGTCGTGCACGCCGGCGTTGCTCACCAGCACGTGAATCGGTCCTTGCTCCAGCACGGCAGCCAGGGCGCTGGCGCAGGCGGAGGCGTCGGTCACGTCAAAAACCAGCGCCTCGGCCGACTGCCCCTGGGCGATCAGCTCGGCGACCAGCGCTTCGGCAGCGGCGCGGTTGCCGTTGGCATGGGCCAGCACGTGCAGACCCTCGGCCGCGAGTGCGCGCGCGATGGCGCTGCCGATGGCGCCGCTGGCACCGGTCACCAGGGCACGGCGCTGCGGGCGCGCGCCGACGGAAGAAGAGGAGCTCATGGAGAAACGAGAGGAGCCGCGTCAAGCATGACGATGGCGCGCCCGTCGATCAACGGGCGGCCCTCGGCGCTGAGCGCGAAGGTGTAGATGCTGTGGTCGCCATTGTCGGCGTCGCTGTGAACCTGGACGGTGAGGCGCTCGCCGACGTCGTCGAGCCGGGTAACGTGCAGCGCCACGGCGCGCACGCTGACCAGAAACCCCATCGTGGGCGGCGGCACGCCGCGCGCCTCGGCAACCAGCGCGCCATGCAGCGCCATGGCCTGGGCCGCGTATTCGATGCCGCAGGCCGCGCCGAGCCGGCCAGCTTCACGCATTGGATTGTCGGGTGCGGTGTGGCTGGTGGCGGTGCAGACCACGTCGGACGCCGTCACCTGCTCGACCGTATCAAGCAGGCACATGCGCCCCTGGTGCGGCACGCGCGCGGCGATCCAGTCGTGCCCCTGCCCCGCAGCGGCCAAAAACACGGCGTCGGCGCTCATGCGGTGGCGTCAGTGGCGTGGCCGCCTGTGGCGAGTGGCACCACCGTCACGTGCAGCACCTGCGGCGGCAGGTATTCGACTTCCACGCCCTGCGCGCCGTCGGTCGCGGTCAGCGCCGTGAGCAGCGCCAGACCACGCATCGGCGGCATGCCCTGCGCTGCAGCCCCGGCGTCGGACGATGCAGGCAGGCTGGGCTGCCCGTCGCCCAGGGCACCGCGGCGCGGCAGGCGCAATTCGGCGATGGCGTTCGGGCCTCGGGTCGGCGCCAGCACCAGGGCCAGCGCTGACGTATCGAGGATCGGCCGCTTGGCGTGCAAGGGCGGCGGGTATTCGCTGTCGCCCGCGACGAGCAGCACGGGCTGGCCCGCCGCTTCGACCTGCGTCATGGCTTCGAGCAGGCCCGCGCCAAAGCTGGCGTCGTAGGCGCCCAGCACCTGCGCAGCGGGCGTGGCGCTGGTGGCGATCGACCAGTAGCCCGAGGCCGCGTTGTGCACCGAGTTGTGAAAACGCGTGGGAGAGATTTGGCGGTCGTCGGTCGCCAAGAGCTCGCACAGTGCGTGGCAGTTGTGCCCGTCGCCACCGGAGCTGGCGAACACATTGGGCAGCGTGGCCGGGTCGCGCCCAGCCATGCGGCAGGCCTGAAGCCCCGCGGCCAGCGTCGCCTTGACGATGCGGCTGGCGCGGCGTCGTTCGGCCGGGGGCAGCACTTCGGGCGCAGGCAGATGGGTGGGCGCAGCGGCGTAGGCCTGCTCACCGCGCAGCACGGCGCTGGCCTGGGGCCAGTCGGCAAGGCCGGGACCTACGATGCCGACGCCTTCCACCCACACGCGAAGGAAGTCGGCGTCGCGTTCGACCGACGAAGGGATCGCGCTCATGCTGCCTCCTCGCGCGAGAGCACCAGGCTGGCGTTGCTGCCGCCAAAGCCGAAAGAATTGGATAGCACGTTGCGCAAGCCTGGCGCCGCCTGGGGCCCCGAAACGATGTTGAGCGGGATCGCCGGATCGGGGGTCTGCATCCCCACGCTGGCCGGCAGCAGGCCGTGCTGGAGCGCCAGCGCGCTGATCACCGCCTCGACGGCGCCGGCAGCACCCAGCGTGTGGCCGGTCATGCCCTTGGTGGAGCTGGCTGGCACGCGGGCGTTCTCGGCGAACACCGCTGCCACGCCCGCGCCTTCGGACAGGTCGTTGGCTGGCGTCGCCGTGCCGTGCAGGTTGACGTAGCCGATGTCTTGGGCTGAGAGCCCGGCGCGCTCCAGCGCCTGCGCCATCGCGGCGCGCGCGCCCCGGCCTTCAGGGTGCGGCGCCGACATGTGGTGCGCATCGCTCGACTCGCCCCACCCTGCCAGCACGATGCGCGCCGTGCCCGTGGTCGGTGCAGCGTCCGCCCGTTCGAGCAGCGCGTAGGCCGCGGCTTCACCGATCGACAGGCCCTGGCGGTTGGCGTCGCCGGGGCGGCAAGGCTCGGGCGATGTCAACTCGAGCGACGAAAAGCCGTACAGCGTGGTCAAGCAAAGCGAATCGACGCCACCGACGATGGCAGCATCGGCCAACCCCGCAGCGATCAGCCGATCGGCCGCCGCAAACGCCTTGGCCGATGACGAGCACGCCGTGGAGATGGTGAACGCCGGCCCGCGCAGACCCAGCAGATCGCGCACGAAGCTGCTCAACGCACCCGTGTTGTGCGTGGTGCGGTAGTCGAACCAGTCGGGCAGCGCGCCGTCGGCGTCGCGCTCGCGGTACGCCGCTTCGGCCGACAGGATGCCCGAGGTGCTCGTGCCGAGCACCAACGCGACGCGGTCGGTGCCATGGCGCGCGATGGCGTCCCGCGCCGCCTGCTCGAAGCCATCGGCCTGCAGACCGAGCAGCGCCAGGCGGTGGTTGCGGCAGTCGTAGACGGCCAGATCAGGCGGGAGCTGGACGGAGTCGATGCCGGGCACCTCGCCGGTCCAGGTGGCGATGTCGGCGGTTTCGAAGTCGCAGGGCTTCAGGCCGGATGCGCCGTTTCGCAGTGCGTCAAGCAACGGTGCGGTGCCCACGCCCAGGGCGGTGGTGGCGGTGAACGCGGTCAGGACCAGTGGCGCCGTCATGCAGCGCCCTCGGCGGGCACATGCGCGATCAGCAGCACGTTGGCGAAAGGCAGTCCACCCGGCGTCGGTACCGCATGTACCTGAAAACCCAAGGCGTGCAGGCTGGCCGTCCAGGTCGCCAGCGGGCGGCAGTGCAGGTACGCCCAACCGTGTCCGCGGCCAAGTGTGATGGCCTGATCGGCCCAGCGGCTCAGGCGGTACGGCCAGCCGCCGGCAGCGTCGCCAACGCGCATGACCAGCACACCGCCCGGCCGGAGCGCAGCGCGGATGCGACACAGCACATCGTCCTGCGCGGCAAGCGGCAGGTAATGGATGACGTCCAGGATGGTGATCACGTCCACGTTGCCGAAATCGGCCTCGCAGATGTCGCCCTGTTCCACGTGCACGCGCGGTTCGTCGGCAAAACCGGCTTGCCCGCGCGCCACGTCGGCGGGCATCAGCTCCAGCGCACGCACGGATTCGATGCGCGGGGGCTCTGGCCAGTCGCTGGGCCAGCGCCCCTGCTCGGCCAGCGTGCGGGCGGCGACCAGCCAAGAGGCAAATACCGCCTGGCCGCAACCGAGATCCAGAAAACGCGCTCCTCGCCCGCGCTGGCCGGTGAAGGCGCCCAGGCGCAGCAGTTCGATGAACATCGGGTCGCCGCCCAGCTTGCCGCGCGAAAAGTGGTATGCAAAGCGCCCCTTGTCGCGGTAGCGCGCGCTGGCCAGGTCGACCAGTTGGCGCTGCAGCGCGCGCACGGGGGCAGAGCCTGGGGCCGGCGTGCGTTGCCCGCCGCTTGATCGCGCGTGCGGCGCCTTCAGCACGGCGGCCGAGCCCGCGCCCGCCACCGCACTGCTCAGTTCGTTCTTCATGCAGTCACTCCCTGCCACTGAATGCTTGTTGTCTCCGGCACCGCCTCTGCCAGCGGCACGCTGCGCAGTCCCAGCGCCCGCAGCTCGCCCAACAGGCGCGGCAGCACCGCCAGCACCACTGGCAGGCCACCGGGCGTTCGCGCGGCGTGACCGTCATGCAAAAGCAGCACATCGCCCGCAGCCAGGCCGCGCGTGAGCCGCGCCAGCACGGCATCGGCATCGCCCGTGCGGGTGTCGTAGCCCCGCCGTGTCCATGCGGCCAGCTGAAGGCCCTGGCGGGCCAGGATGGGGTCGAGCCACGGGTTGCGCAGCCCCGCCACGGCGCGGAAAAAGCGCGGTGGACGACCAGTGATCGTGGTGATCGCCGCCTGCCCGTTCGCGACCTGCGCGGCCATGCGCCGCCAGCCCATGGCGGCAAAGCTGTTGGGGTGGGTGTCGGTGTGGTTTTCGATGCGGTGGCCGCGCCGCACGATCTCGCGGCCCAGGTGTGGATGGCGGCGCAACTGCTCGCCCACGCAGAAGAAGGTGGCGCGCGCGCCAGCCGCGTCCAACAAGGCCAGCACCTGCGGGGTGACCGCCGGGTCGGGTCCGTCGTCAAAGGTCAGGGCGACCTCGCCGCGCGCCGCGGCTTCAGGCGGCAGCCGCGTCAGATTCGCACCCAGCAGGCGGCTGCGCGGCCAGAGACCCGCGGTGCTCAGCACCAGGTGGTTGCCCGCAACCAGCCCCAGCCACCAGGGCCACTGCGCGGGCCAGACCAGCGCACCCATCAGCGCCACCCCATGCAGGGCAGCGCTGAGACGAAGGAACAGGCTGGGCCGCCACGGCGTGGCGGGTCGAAGCGGTGAGGCCATGTGGCAATTATGTGCCAGCCGACATGCGCGCCAGTCCGGGAAATGGCGTGCATCCGGATACAAAGCCAAATGAGGCTTTGGCGCTACAAGCATCTGCGCTAATAGCTATCATTTTGAAAGCAACTCTCTGCACGCCGCCATCGTCACATCCGACAGCTATGCTGCACCCCATGAGCCGCCTGCCGACGCCGCCTCCTGATCCCACCCGTTCAGCGGCCGGGGGAGCCCGCGTGGCCGAGATCGGCCGCGTGTTCTTGCGGCTGGGCCTGACCTCGTTCGGCGGGCCGGTCGCGCACCTGGGCTACTTCCGCACCGAATTCGTCGAGCGCCGCCGCTGGCTTACCGACGCGGCCTACGCCGAGCTGGTGGCGCTGTGCCAGTTCCTGCCCGGCCCGACCAGCAGCCAGGTCGGTCTGGCGGTGGGCCTGCAGCGCGGTGGCTGGCTGGGCGCGCTGGTAGCTTGGGCGGGCTTCACCCTGCCATCGGCAATTCTGCTGGTGCTGCTGGCGCTGGGGCTGGCGCGCATGAATTGGTACAACCTCCCCGCGCTGGGCGCGCTGCACGGGCTGAAGCTCGCCGCCGTGGCCGTGGTGGCCCATGCCGTCTGGGGCATGGCACGCAGCCTGTGCCCCGACGCGCCGCGCCGCGTCCTGGCACTGGGCGCAACAGGGCTGGCGCTGTGGTGGTCCGGTCCCATGTCCCAGGTTGGTTTGATCGCGCTGGCGGCGCTGCTGGGGGCTCTGGCCGGTGGCAGCTCCACGGCACAGGTCGAGCCAGCGCCCATGGCCGATGCGCCGAGAGCCACCGCCAGTGAACACGCCGGCCTGCGCCGCGGCATGCTGTGGCTGCTGCTGTTTACCGCCCTGCTGGTCGGTCTGCCGCTGTGGGCGCGCGTCAGCGGCAACGCGACAGCCGAACTGCTGGCCGTGTTCTACCGCGCTGGGGCCCTGGTGTTTGGCGGCGGCCACGTCGTGCTGCCGTTGCTGCAGGCCGAGGTCGTGCCGCGCGGCTGGTTGGAGCTGGATGGCTTTCTGGCCGGCTACGGCGCGGCGCAGGCGGTGCCTGGGCCGCTGTTCACCTTTGCCGCCTTCGTCGGCGCTGCGCGCGACATCGCGCCCCATGGCTGGCTGGGCGGCCTGCTGGCGCTGGTGGCGATCTTCCTGCCCGGCTTTCTGCTGCTGTTTGCGGCGCTGCCGGTATGGGCGCGGCTGCGCCATCTGCCCTGGGCGCGGCGCGTGCTGGCGACCGTGAACGCCGCGGTGGTCGGCTTGCTGCTGGCGACTTGGCTGGGCCTGCTGGGTCCCAGCATCAGCAGCGTGCCCGAAGCCGTCATCGCCCTGCTGGCCACCCTGGTGCTGTGGCACGGGCGTGTGCCGGCATGGGCAGTGGCATTGTCCTGTGCGCTGGCAGGCTCGGCGCTGGCCGTTGCGCGCTGACGGCGAATCAGGCAGCCGCCAGCAGGCGCTGCGTGTACGGGTGCTGCGGCGCTCTCAGCACGCTGGCGACGGCGCCGGATTCCACCACGCGCCCGTCCTTCAGCACGATCACCTCGTGCGCCATGGCGTTGACCACGGCCACGTCGTGGGTGATCAGCAGGTAGCTCAGACCGCGGTCGCGCTGCAGGCGCTGCAGCAAGGCCAGCACCTGTTTCTGGATGGTGACGTCAAGCGCGCTGGTCGGCTCGTCCAGCACCAGCACCTCGGGCTGCACGATCAGCGCGCGCGCCAGAGCGATGCGCTGGCGCTGCCCGCCCGAAAACTCGTGTGGGTAGCGCGACAGCAGTTGCGGAAAGCGCGCCTCGTCTAGCCCGACCTCGGCCAGCTGCTCGGTCACGCGGACGGCGCGGGCATCGGCGTCCAGTTCGGGCGCGTGCACGCGCAGGCCTTCGCCAACGATCTCTTCCACCGTCATGCGCGGCGACAGCGATGAAAACGGGTCCTGAAACACCACCTGCACCACGCGCCGCAGCGGCTGGTCGGCAGCGGGCCGGTGTGTCCAGCCGCGCCCGTGTACGGCGAGATCACCGCTGACCTGGCGCGCCGCCAGCAGGCCCAGCGCGGCCTGCGCCAAGGTGGATTTGCCCGAGCCCGATTCGCCAATCACCCCCAGCGTGCGCCCGGGCGGCAGGGCAAAGCTGGCGTCTTCCAGGGCCACGAATTCGCCCTTCTTGAACCAGCCGCGCACGCCCGGCAGCGGTGTCGGGTAGGTCACGCGCAGCGCTTGCGCGGCGATGACGGGCGGGGTGCCGGGCGGCACGGGTGTGTCGACCACGTCGCGCTCGGGCCGGCTGGCCATCAGTTTTTGCGTGTAGGGTTGGCGCGGGTCGGCAAAGACCTGCTCGGTCGCGCCCTGCTCCACCAGCTGGCCGTGCTGCATGACGGCCACGCGGTCGGCAAAGCGGCGCACCAGGTTCAAGTCGTGCGTGATCATCAGCACCGCCATGCCGTGCTGGCGGCGCAGATCTTCCAGCAAGTCGAGGATTTGTCCGCGCAGGCTGACGTCGAGCGCCGTGGTCGGCTCATCGGCCAGCAGCAGCTTGGGTTCGCACGCGAGGGCCATGGCGATCATGGCGCGTTGGCGCTGGCCGCCCGACAGCTGGTGCGGGTAGCTTCCGGCGCGGCGCGCGGGCTCGGGGATGCCGGTGGACGCTAGCAACTCAATAGCTGCCTGCGCAGATTGAGCAGGCGTCAGCGCGCGTTTTAACCTTAAAACTTCGGCAATCTGCTCACCCACGCTCATCAGCGGGTTCAGCGCCGTCATCGGCTCCTGGAAGATCATGGCGATCTCGTCGCCGCGCAGGCCGCGCATGGCGCGCTCGGGCAGCGCCAGCAGGTCCTGCGTCTTGCCGTCCGCCGTGAACAGCGCCTGACCCGACAGCCGCGCGCCTTCCAGCAGGCGCAGCAGCGCCAGCGCCGTCACCGTCTTGCCGGAGCCCGATTCGCCCACCAGCGCCAGCTTTTCGCCCGGCGCGATCTGGAAGCTGACGCGGTCGACCACGGTCTTGCGGCCAAAGGCGACGCTCAGGCCTTGCACGTCGAGCAAAGGGGCGCTCATGGCTGCGGCCTTTCAGCCGCCGCGGGCTCACCAAAAGCTACAACTTCAATAGCTGGTTGCGCAGATGGCTGTAGGGCCAGAGGCCGATTTGGCTTGAAATTCATCCGCCCGCCCCTTGTGGCGCCGGTTTGTCCGACGCGGGCACGGGCGCACCGCCCAGGTGCGTGACATCCGGCGAGGCCAACGGCAGGTCGCCCTCGGCTGGCGGTGACACCTCGGCCTTGCGCGGGTCGAGCGCGTCGCGCAGCGCGTCGCCCATGAAGGTCAGCAGCAACAGCGTGACGACCAACACGGCGAAGGTGGACAGCGAGATCCACCACGCGTCGATGTTGTTCTTGCCCTGGCTCAGCAATTCGCCCAGGCTGGGCGTGCCGGGCGGCACGCCCAGGCCCAGGAAGTCGAGCGAAGTCAGCGCCAGGATGGCCGCGCTCATGCGGAACGGCAAAAAGGTGACCACCGGCGTCAGGCTGTTGGGCAGGATGTGGCGCCAGATGATCTGCCGGCTGGGCACGCCCAGGGCGCGCGCGCCCTTGACGTAGTCCAGCTGCCGGTTGCGCAGGAATTCGGCGCGCACGTAGTCCGACAGCCCCATCCACCCGAACAGGCTGAGCAGCACCAGCAGCAGCCCCAGGCTGGGCGAGAGGATGGCGCTGAAGATGATGAGCAGATACAGCTCGGGCATGGAGCCCCAGATTTCTATGAAGCGCTGGAAGGCCAGGTCGGTCTTGCCGCCGAAATAGCCCTGCACCGCCCCGGCCGCAATGCCCAGGATGACGCCCACGCTGGTCAGCGCCAGGGCGAACAGCACGCTGACGCGAAAGCCGTAGATCAGTTGGGCCAGCAAATCGCGCCCACGGTCGTCGGTGCCCAGCCAGTTGTCGCGGCTGGGCGGCGCAGGGTTGGGCTCTTTCACGAAGTAATTCAGCGTCTTCGGGCCGTACGGGTTGGGCGGGTAGAGCGCGAAGTTGCCGGGCCGGTCGAACTGGTGGCGGATGTAGGGGTCGAGGTAGTCGGTCTCGGTCTCGAAATCGCCGCCAAAGGTCTTTTCCGGGTAGGTCTGCACCAGCGGGAAGTACCAGGGCCCGTCGTAGCGCAGCAGCAGCGGCTTGTCGTTGGACAACACCTCGGCGAAGAGGCTGAGCACGACCAGGGCGCCAAAGACCAGCAGGCTCCAGTAACCCAGCCGGTTGCGCCGGAAGCGCTGCCAGGCGCGCGCGGCGGGCGAACGCGGGGGGGCGGCCGAAGGCGCGGAGGCGGACATGGCGGACGCGCTCATCTCAGTCGAACTTCACCCGGGGGTCGACCCAGACGTAGCACAGGTCGCTGATCAGCTTGGTCACCAGACCGATCAGCGTGAACAGGAACAGCGTGCCCAGCACCACCGGGTAGTCGCGCCGGATCACGCTTTCGTAACTGAGCAGGCCCAGCCCGTCGAGTGAGAACAGCGTCTCGATCAACAGCGAGCCGGTGAAAAACGCACCGATGAAGGCGGCCGGAAAGCCGGTCACGATGGGAATCAGCGCGTTGCGGAACACGTGCTTCCACAGCACCTGCCGATCCGTCAGCCCCTTGGCGCGCGCGGTCAGCACGTACTGCTTGCGGATCTCTTCCAGGAACGAGTTCTTGGTCAGCATGGCCGTGACGGCAAAGCTGCCCAGCACCATAGCCGTCACCGGCAGCGTGATGTGCCAAAGGTAGTCCACGATCTTGCCGCCCCAGCTCAGTTCGTCAAAGTTGGCCGAGGTCAGCCCGCGCAGCGGAAACCACTGCAGCTGCCCGCCAAAAATCACCAGCAGCGCCACGCCCAGCACGAAGCCCGGGATCGCGTAACCAATCAACACGATCAGCGTGGTGACGAAATCAAAGCGCGAGCCGGCCCGCACCGCCTTGGCCACACCCAGCGGCACGCTGATCAGGTAGCTGATGAAAAAGGTCCACAGCCCCAGGCTGATCGACACCGGCAGCTTTTCGCGGATCAGCTGCCACACGTCCTTGTTCTGGAAAAAGCTGCGCCCCAAGTCGAACCGCGCGAACTGCCCGAGCATCTGCATGAAGCGCTCGGGCGCGGGCTTGTCAAAGCCGTACAGCTTCTTGATTTCCTCCAGCCGCTTCGGGTCCACGCCCTGCGCGCCGCGGTAAGCCATGCCCCCGCCCTCCGCACCGCCGCCCGCACCAGCGCGCGCCTCGGCTAGGTACTGCTCCACCGGGCCGCCGGGCACGAACTGGATCACCGCGAAAGTCAGCAGCAGCACGCCCAGCAAGGTGGGCAGCATGAGCAGGAGGCGCTTGAGGATGTAGACGAACATGAGGCGGCGCCCATTGTGTCATCCCGACGTCGGCTGTTTCGTCAAGCCCTTATCCCTCTTGGGACGCGAGAGCAACCAGCGGTGTAGAGGGCGTTCCAACCAACGGAAACTCAGCCACCCCAGCAGCGCCGAACTCACCACGTACCCCAGCAACGTCAGCCACGGCCGGCTCTGCATCCAGGCACCCACCTCGGGACTACGCGTGGCAAGGCGATGCGTGCCCAACAGCACCAGCGGATGCCACAGGTACCACTGGTAACTGATGGCCGCGATGAAGGCAGCCACCGGACGCCAGCGAGGGCCCGAGAACCAGTTGCGCCGCAAAGTCAGGTAGGCGAGGCACACCGATGCGACGGGCGGCAATGTGATCAATGTCAGCAACGCCAGCACAGACGCCGTCTGGGTCAGATCGGCCTGGTCCGCGCGCAAGCTCGGTATCACCAACATGCAGATCAGCGGCATGGCCAGCGCGGCGACTAAGCCCAATGGCAATGCACCGCGCCAAGCTTGTCCTTCGGCCTGAGCGCGGTACAACATGGCGCCCATCAACAAGGCGACGATATTGAAGCTGGTGAACTGGTAGACATTGAGCAACGCCGCCAGGCGCGCTTCCTGCGTGGGTGGCGCCCCCAAGAGGTACGCCGCGTGCCCAATCCACACCACGACCGCGAGCGCCGCAATGCTGCGCGGCCTCAGCCATCGATACGCCGCCCAAAACAGCATCGGTGCGAGCGCGTAGAACTGGATCTCCACCGCCAGACTCCACAAATGTCCCGACATGCCGGAGGAGATAGAGGCACTGCCGTTGTGCAACGCCGTCAGATGCAGCAACCAGACCCTGGCGTCCGTCACACCATTCAACCACCCGAACACGATGACGGCCAGCACGAACATGGGATAGATCTTGGCCAAGCGGTGCCGATAGAACGTGGTGACGGGTATGCCGCTCGCCAGTTGCCGCGTGATCAAAAAACCGCTCAGCACAAAGAACAACGGCACCCCGAAATTGGTCGCGATCAGAAGCCAGACAACGTGGCCACTGATGCCCGGCAGATCTGGCATAAAAGCCATCGCACCGTGGGCAAGCACCACATGCACGATCGCGATGGCGCGCAAGGTGTCCAGCCCGGTCAGCCGGACCACGGAATCATGGGGCACCATGGGCCCCGCAGACAACGGCAGAGAAGGCACCTGACTGTGGGGAAACAGGCACGCTTGGCGCGGGGCCAGATTTCGCGTCGATCAAATCACTTCTGGACATGCTTCGCCCACCACGTATCCACCGCCCAGGTTTCGCCTTGAAAGTACGGCGGCACGACCTGCGGCAGCGCCAGGCGCCAGGCGTTGTAGGCCAGACGGTGGGTAGCGGAATACCACTGGGGCAACAGGTAATGGCTGTGGCTGACGACGCGCTCGAGTGCGCGGCAGGCGGCCAGGTAGTCGTCGTGCGTTTTGGCGCCGACCATGTGGCTGATCAGGCTGTCGACGGCGGGGCTTTTGACGCCAGCGAAGTTGCCTGAATCTTCCGTGTCGGCGGCTTGGCTGCCGAACAGGTCGGCGTATTCCTGGCCGGGGTTGGGCGTGCCGCCGTAGGCGATGCTGGTGATGTCGAATTCAAACTTCTGCAGCCTCTGCTGGTAGAGCGCGAAGTCGACGGGCCGGAAGTTCAGCTGCACGCCCAGCTTTTCCAGGTTGCGGATCCAGGGGGACACCACACGCGCGCCGGTTTCGGCGCTGTCCAGGTACTCCAGCACCATGGGCTGCCCCTGGGCGTTGCGCAGCACGCCGTCCTGCACCGTCCAGCCGGCTTCGCGCAGCAGTGCCTGGGCCTGTCGGAGGTTTTCGCGCAGGCCACCGACTTTCGGGTCTTTGGGCTGGTCGGTGCGCGGCGGTGCGTAGGTGGGGCCGAAAGCGGCGGCCGGTATCTGCTGGCGGAACGGCGCCATCAGCGCCAATTCCGCTTCGCTGGGCATGCCGGTGGCGGCGCAGCTGGTGTTGCCGAACAACCCGTGCACGCGCTGGTACGCGCTGTAGAACATGGTGCGGTTCATCCACTCGAAGTCGATCGCCATGCCCAGCGCCTGGCGCACGCGGACGTCTTGCAGCAGCGGGCGGCGCGTGTTGAGCACATAGCTTTGAAAGCCCGTGGGCCGCTGGTGCTTGAATTCGCCCTTGACCAGTTCGCCCGAATCGAAGCGCTTGCCATTGACGCGGCGCGCCCAGTCGCCCGCCGAGTAAAACGCCATCAGATCGAATTCACCGGCCTTCAGCGCCTCCAGCCGCGCCGTGTTGTCCTTGTAGATCTTGACCAGCACGCGGTCGAAGTTGGCCGTGCCCTTGCGCACATTCAAGTCACGCGCCCAGTACTTCGGGTCGCGCACATAGGTGATGTCCTTGCCGAACTTCACCGGGCCGATCTTGTACGGGCCCGAGCCGATCGGCTCGTCCATCACCACCTCGTTGAAGGGCTTGCCCGCGCCCCATTTCCGGCTGAACACCGGCAGACCGCCCACGGTAAGCGGCAACTCGCGGTTGGGCTGCCTGAAGCGGTAGCGCACGGTGCGCGTGTTGACCACGTCCAGCCCCGCCACGTCGGCCAGCACGGTCTTGTAGGCGGGCGAGGTGTGCGGGCCCATCAGCGTGTCGTAGCTGTGCTTGACGTCGGCCGCCAGCACCGCGTCGCCATTGTGAAAGCGCGCCTCGGGCCGCAGGCGGAAGGTGGCCGACAGGCCGTCGGGCGCGACGGTGACATCCTCGGCCAGCAAGCCGTAGGCCGCGCCTTCCTCATCCAGCGAGCCGGTCAGCAGCGAATCGAACATCAGCTGCGACAAATACGCCGGCGCGTTGCCCTTGATGGTGAACGGGTTGTACTTGTCGAACGTCGACACGCGCAGGTTGCTGACCAGGCGGATCTCGCCGCCCTTGGGCGCAGCCGGGTTGACGTAGGAAAAATGATCAAAGCCCGCGGGGTACTTCATGTCGCCCCACAGGGCGTAGCCGTGCGCCGCCCACACCGGGGCGCACAGCATCAGACCGGCAGTGGCAAGCCAAACACGCATGCGACAATTCTGCCGCCAAATTCGGCGGTCGCTTTTTCAGGCGGGACACCCCCGCGGCGCGGCCGCTCGCAGCACATCCACAGGAGAACCTCGCATGTCCCACCCCACCGGCTTTCTGAGCGGCAAGAAGCTGCTGATCACCGGCGTGTTGTCCAACCGCTCCATCGCCTACGGCATTGCACGCGCCTGCCGCCAGCAGGGTGCCGAGCTGGCCTTCAGCTACGTGGGCGAGCGCTTCAAGGACCGCATCACGGAATTCGCCGCCGAGTTCGACTCCAAGCTGATCTTCGACTGCGACGTGGGCAACGACGAGCAGATTGAAGCCACCTTCAAGGGTATCGGCGACGCCTGGGGCAAGTTCGACGGCTTCGTGCACGCCATCGGCTTTGCGCCGCGCGAGGCGATTACCGGCAACTTCTTCGATGGCCTCTCGCGCGAGAACTACCGCATCGCCCACGACATCAGCGCCTACAGCTTCCCCGGCATGGCCAAGGCGGCCCTGCCCTACCTGAGCGACAAGGCCTCGCTGCTGACGCTGTCTTACCTGGGTGCGCTGCGCAGCATCCCCAACTACAACACCATGGGCCTGGCCAAGGCCAGCCTGGAAGCCAGCGTGCGCTACATGGCTGAAGCGCTGGGCGGCAAGGGCATCCGCGTCAACGGCATCAGCGCCGGGCCGATCAAAACCCTGGCCGCCAGCGGCATCAAGGACTTCGGCAAGCTGCTGGGCTACGTCGCCAGCGCCTCACCGCTGCGCCGCAACGTGACGATTGAGGACGTGGGCAACGTCGCCGCCTTCCTGCTGAGCGACCTGGCCAGCGGCGTGACGGCCGAGATCACCTACGTCGACGGTGGCTTCAGCCAGACGGCCGGTTTGTCGGCCGACATGGTGGGCTGATCGCCAAGGGGCGATTTCAAGCCAAATCGACCGTCCGTCCTACAACCATCTGCGCGAGCAGCTACTTTTTAGATAGCATGAAGCGGCGCCAGCTGTTGTGGTCAGGACTGGCAGCGGCGATCTGCACGCCCGTCTGGGCCGCCGAGTCGCCTTCTTCCAACCCTTCGGCCAACGCACCTTCGGCCGCGCCTGCGCTGCAACTGGCCGGCCGCTGGCGCCCTGGGCTGGACGTCACCGCCTACTGGGTCAGTGAGAAGTACGACGGCGTGCGCGGCTACTGGGACGGCCGCCAGCTGATCACGCGTGGCGGCGAGCGCGTCAACGTCCCCGCGTGGTTCACCGCCGGCTGGCCGGCCGAGCCCATGGATGGCGAGCTGTGGGCCGGCCGCGGCGCGTTCGAACACGCCCAGTCCACCATCGCCCGCCTGCAGCCCGACGACGCCGCCTGGCGCCGTCTGCGCTTCATGGTGTTCGACTGGCCGGCGCATGCAGGCGACTTCAGCGCGCGGCTGGCCGTGTTGAACACCCGCATCGCGCAGGCCAAGTCGCCCACGCTGCAGGCCGTGCCGCAGCGCCGTGTGGCGACCGAAACCGCCTTGCAGGCGCTGCTGCGCGAGGTGGTGGCGGGCGGCGGCGAAGGCCTGATGCTGCACCGCGGCGACGCGCCCTACCGCGTGGGACGGGGCGACGAGTTGCTCAAGCTCAAACTGCACGACGACGCCGAGGCGCGCGTCGTCGGCCACCTGCCGGGCCAGGGCAAGTACGCTGGGCGCCTGGGCGCGCTGCTGGTGGAAACGCCCGAAGGCCGGCGCTTTCGGCTGGGCTCGGGCTTGACCGACGCGCAGCGCGCCGACCCGCCGCCGGTTGGCAGCTGGGTCACTTACCGCTACCGCGGACTGCACGAGAAAAGCGGGCTGCCGCGCTTTGCCAGCCTCGTGCGCGTGCGCACGGACGAGCCGCGCTTTCGCCCGCTGCGCTGACCTACCCAGAAACAGGCACCGGCACGGTGCTGCACCACGGCAGCTTGCCGCACTTTTTTGCTATCTTTTCAGAAGCTGCCTGCGCAGGTGGCTGTAGCGCTGGAAGCCCATCTGGCTTGAAAAAACAAAACCCGCCGAAGCGGGTGGGCGTCACGCTGCGCGAGGCAGCGTGCGTGGGCGTGGCCTGACTGTCAGGCCGCCGCTTCCTGTCTGAGCAAGCTGTACAGCTCGTCCTTGATGCGCAGTTTTTCCTTCTTCAGCGCTTCGATCTCGGTGTGCACGCCGCCCGCGTCGTGCAGCTCCATGCCCGAAATCTTGTGGTCCAAGTCGTTGTGCTTCTCGAACAGGTGCAAAAAGCGCTGGTTCGTACCTTCCGCCTTCAAGCGCGTGATGAGCTCGCGGTATTCAGGAAACATCGTTTCTCCTTTCAAGTGGTCGGTTAGGACTGCTAGGTTAACCGCAGAAACGACCTGGCGCGAACGCCGGTGGTCAGAAGTTGCTCTTGTAGGGTGAGTCGGAAGCGGTGGCGATCATGTCCTGGATGTCGGTCACCGGGGCAATCTGCTTGGGCACACTGCCCTGCGCCACACAGTCCGCAAAATACCGAACCTTGCCGTCGTCGTCCTTGACCTCAACCAGGCCATGGATATCGGTCTCGAAACCAGGGCACTCCACGGCAAAGTCGCGCGCGAACTTCAGGTAGTCGACGATCTTCTTGTTGAACACCTCGCCCGGGATCAGCAGCGGGATACCCGGTGGGTACGGCGTGATCAGCGCGGTGGTGATGCGCCCTTCGAGCTTGTCGATCTCGACCCGCTCGACCTGACGGCGCGCGATGCAGGCGTAGGCGTCCGCAGGAATCATGGCCGGCGTCAGTTCGGACAGGTACATGTCGGTGGTCAGGCGCGCAATGTCGTAGCGCGCGTACAGCTGGTGCACATGCTGGCACAGATCGCGCAGGCCCATGCGCTCGTAGCGGCGGTGCTGAGCGCAGAACTCCGGCATGATCCGCCACATCGGCTGATTGCGGTCGTAGTCGTCCTTGAACTGCTGCAGCGCCGTCAGCAGCGTGTTCCAGCGGCCCTTCGTGATGCCGATGGTGAACATGATGAAGAAGCTGTAGAGGCCCGTCTTTTCGACCACCACGCCGTGCTCCGCCAGGAACTTGGTGACGATGCTGGCGGGAATGCCGGTCTTGTCGAACTTGCCGTCGAGGTTGAGGCCGGGCGTGACGATGGTGGCCTTGATCGGGTCGAGCATGTTGAAGCCCGTGGCCAGCTTGCCAAAGCCGTGCCAGCTTTTGGACTTGGCGCTACCGTTCTTGATGATCCAGTCGTCCGAGCGGCCAATGCCCTGCTTGGCCAGCTTGTCCGGGCCCCAGACCTGGAACCACCAGTCGCCCTTGCCGAAGTCGTCTTCCACCTTGCGCATGGCGCGGCGGAAATCCAGCGCTTCGCTGATGCTTTCTTCAACCATGGCGGTGCCGCCGGGCGGCTCCATCATGGCGGCGGCCACGTCGCAGCTGGCGATGATGCTGTACTGCGGGCTGGTCGAGGTGTGCATCAGATACGCCTCGTTGAACAGGTAGCGGTCCAGCTTGACGTTCTGCGAGTCCTGCACCAGCACGTGGCTGGCCTGGCTGATACCGGCCAGCAGCTTGTGGATGGACTGCGTGGAATACACCACCGACTGCATCGGCCGCGCGCGCTTCTTGCCCATGGCGTGGTAGCTGCCGTAGAACGGGTGGAAGGCGGCGTGCGGCAGCCAGGCTTCGTCAAAGTGCAGGTTGTCGACATAGCCGTCCAGCATGCCCTTGATGGCCTCGGTGTCGTACAGCACGCCGTCGTAAGTGGACTGCGTGAGCGTCAGGATGCGCGGCTTGACCTTGTCGGCGTCGACGTGTTTGAGCAGCGGGTTGGCGCGAATCTTGGCCTGGATGGTCGCGGGCTCGAACTCACTCTTCGGGATCGGCCCGATGATGCCGAAATGGTTGCGCGTAGGCTTCAGGAAGACGGGAATCGCACCCGTCATGATGATGGCGTGCAGGTTGCTTTTGTGGCAATTGCGGTCGACCACCACCACGTCGCCCGGGGCCACCGTGTGGTGCCAGACGATCTTGTTGCTGGTGCTGGTGCCGTTGGTGACAAAAAAGCAGTGGTCGGCGTTGAAGATGCGCGCAGCGTTGCGCTCAGACTCGCCAATGGCGCCGTTGTGGTCGAGCAGCTGGCCCAGCTCTTCAACGGCATTGCACACGTCGGCGCGCAGCATGTTCTCGCCATAGAACTGGTGGTACATCTGGCCGATGGGCGATTTGAGGAAGGCCACGCCGCCCGAATGCCCCGGACAGTGCCAACTGTAGGAGCCGTCTTCGGCGTAATCGAGCAGCGCCTTGAAGAACGGCGGTTGAATGCCTTCCAGGTAGCTCTTGGCCTCGCGCACGATGTGCTTGGCCACGAACTCGGGCGTGTCCTCGAACATGTGGATAAAGCCGTGCAGCTCGCGCAGCACGTCGTTGGGCAGGTGCTGGCTGGTCTTGGTTTCGCCGTGCAGGTAGATCGGCACATCTTCGTTCTTGCGCCGCACTTCCTGGATGAAGGCGCGCAGCGCCTGCACCGCGGTGTCGGACTCGGGCGATTCGGGGTCGCTGCCCAGCTCCTCGTCGTCGATCGACAAAATGAAGGCGCTGGCACGGCTTTGCTGCTGTGCAAACTGGGACAGATCGCCGTAGCTGGTGGCGCCCACCACCTCGAAGCCCTCTTCCTCGATGGCCTTGGCCAGCGCACGGATGCCCAGGCCAGACGTGTTCTCGGCGCGGTAGTCTTCGTCGATGATGACAATGGGGAAACGGAATTTCATGCGTCCAAACTCCAGCCGCCGGGCGGCGATGTAGCGCGCAAGTGTACGGAATCCGCATGTCCAGACACCGGGCAGTCGCAACAATGCACCACAATGTGCCTTGGACCAACACAACACCCGACCAACCGACGCTATGGACCTTGCCCAATCGACTTGGTGGTGGATTTTCACCGGCGCGCTGATCGCGCTGGAACTGATGGTGGGCACCTTCTACCTGCTCATGCTCGCCATCGGCACCGTTGCAGGCGCGCTGGCGGCGCATCTGGGCGCTTCCTTCACCACGCAACTGGTCACCGCCGCATTGGTGGGCGGCGCGGCCGTCGTGACCTGTTACATCGTCCGCCGGCCACGCCTCGGTGACCCATCGCCGCGCGCCCAGCGCAGCGTCAATCTGGACGTGGGCGAAACCGTGCAGGTTGACCACTGGAATGCCGACGGCACCGCCACCATTCGCTACCGCGGCGCCCCCTGGACGGTGATGCACCGCCCGGGCGTCATGCCCCGCCCGGGCGCCCACCGTGTCGCCGAACTGGTGGGCAGCCGCCTGCTGGTCGACCCCATTTGATCCACTGCCCATGACGCGCAGCCAGCGCCTGAAGGCCTCGGGCGCCCGGCTTCGCTATCCCGTTTCAGCAAGAAAGGAAGGACCCCTTGGAAATCGCCCTCATCATCGCCGTCATCGCGGCCATCTTCATCGTCCGATCGGTCAAGGTCGTGCCGCAGCAGAACGCCTGGGTGGTCGAACGCCTGGGCAAGTACCACGCCACGCTCTCGCCTGGCCTGAACTTCCTGGTGCCCTTCATCGACCGTGTGGCCTACAAGCACAGTCTGAAGGAAATCCCGCTGGACGTGCCCAGCCAGGTCTGTATCACACGCGACAACACGCAGCTGCAGGTGGACGGCATCATCTATTTCCAAGTCACCGACCCCATGCGCGCCAGCTACGGCTCCAGCAGCTACATCACCGCCATCACGCAGCTCGCCCAGACCACGCTGCGCAGCGTGATCGGCAAGCTGGAGCTGGACAAGACCTTTGAAGAACGCGACATGATCAACGCCAAGGTGGTCGAAGCCATCGACGAAGCCGCGCTGAACTGGGGCGTGAAAGTGCTGCGCTACGAGATCAAGGACCTGACGCCGCCCAACGAGATCCTGCGCTCCATGCAGGCCCAGATCACCGCCGAGCGTGAAAAGCGCGCCGTGATCGCCACGTCCGAAGGCAAGCGCCAGGAACAGATCAACCTGGCCGAGGGCATGAAGCAGGCCGCCATCGCCAAGTCCGAAGGTGAAAAGCAGGCCGCCATCAACACTGCGCAAGGCGAAGCCGCCGCCATCACCGAAGTGGCCAACGCCACCGCCATGGCCATCGCCCGCATTGGCGAATCGATCCAGCAACCCGGCGGCGAACAGGCCGTGCAACTGAAGGTGGCCGAAAAAGCCGTCGAAGCCTACGGCAAGCTGGCGGAAGAAGCGCAGACCACGCTGGTCGTGCCCAGCACCATGACCGAGGTGTCGGCCCTGATCAGCTCGGCCATGAAGATGGTGCAAGCCACGCGCGCCCCGGGCGCCGCCGACGTCACGCGCCGCCTGTAAGCTGCGGCAGCGCGGCCCGCTACGCTTTTGCTAGCTGGCCACGCAATTGGCTGTAGGGCCAGCGGCGTATTTCGTTCAGAAACGGGGCATTGACACGCCGTGTTCTGAAGCCTGTGAAACCGCTGCCAGCGCCCTGCCCGCAACCAGTTTCGCGTGACGGCCGAAAACGCCCGCGGCAAGCGGCTACAATACCGCGCTTCGGAGAGGTGGATGAGTGGTTTAAGTCGCACGCCTGGAAAGCGTGTGTGGGTTAATAGCCCACCGCGGGTTCGAATCCCGCCCTCTCCGCCAGTTGGCTTTTAAAATCAAAGACTTAGGCAAACATGCCGAATTTGTCCCACATAAAAGCCCACATAAAGCAAAAAGCTGCACCCTCATCGGTTGCAGCTTTTTTGTTTCTGAGCGCCAGCTTCATCTGAAAAAGTAGCCACCTCAAGCCCGCTTGGTTAATTCACTGCACCAAGCACCTACGATGCGATTGCAAGATGCAAGCAGCCAAGGTGACACGCAGCGGCTGCTGCCCTTCGGTCGCAGCAGTTGGCCGCATCTTGTTGGCCTCCATCCGGTGTTGGCGCCGATCTAAATTTGACCCACCGGGGGTGCGGATAAAAACTTGGACTGGTTTTATGCCGCAAGTCCAAGGCTCACCCGGTATTCAATCGGGCTGAGAGAGCCAAGGGAGATCTTGATCCGCTTCTCGTTGTACCAGCGGATGTAGTCGTCGAGCACCTCAATGAACTGCTCAACGGTGACGCTCTTCCAGTCCCGAGGATAGAACAGTTCATTCTTCAACCGACCGAAGAAGCCCTCGCACGCTGCGTTGTCAGGCGAGCAGGCCTTGCGGGACATGGAGCGGGTGTCCACCACCTCTACCAGGGTCCAGACGCCAGCCTTGAATGCCTGGGCCACGGCTGCGCTGACGCCCTGCAGCAGTTGGGACAGCGGCAAACCCTTCCTGGCATGCGTGACCAGGTCATGGGACGCAGCACTCTCCGGAGCCAGGAGGTCTCTGGACGTGCTGGGCGCAGGCGCATCTGTGGCGGGCAGCCATTGGGCAAAAGGCGCCAGCTCATAGCCTGCCGGGACATACCACTGCCGGCGGGTGGGATCCCACCGGGCGCCGAGCGCTTTGACTTTGTCCTTGTCCGCGAAGGAGGAAACGAGGTAGGTGTCGGTCATGTGGAGGTTGCACTCTACTGCCGTATTCGCGGTAGGTGCGGCTAGATGCGCTCAACTGTACTGGCAGTGCCGCCTAGGGCAGTCCTCTGGAATGGCGCATCGGATGGCTAATTTGCAGCGGGAGCTGACTTTCGAACCTCCATGGCGAACGACCCGTCTCGGCGGCACACCCGTCATTTAGGGTCGGCCTATCGCTACGTCGTAGTCCCAGCGTTGCTACGCAATTGCTTCGGCAACATCTTGTTCAGCTCCTCGTCGGTGAAGAAAAGCTCTTCCGCATTCTTGAGCGCCTCTTGCGCATCGCTGTAGGCCTTGCTGTTGGTTCTCGGCGCGGCCTTGTAGATGTCTTCCAACTCCGCGTTCAGGCGGTCGCGTTGCTGGCGAACTTCCTCGACCGGTCGCCCGTCTTGCAGGTCGACCAGCAGGCTGAGGAGAGCCTCGCGTGCGCCCCACAGCTTACCCCCGACCAAGTCGAGGGCATTCGTGATGCCATCGAAGACTTCAGCGCCTCCATCCGCATCCAGAAGATGCAGCAGCTCGGTCAGTTCGTCGACCGTGATGACCCGCTGCCGTATCTCTGCTATGCAGGCGACGGCGAGGAGCTGCGGCTGGAGTTCCAGGTGTGGAACTCAACCACGTTCATCTGCGCTGCCGAAATCAGCGCGTCGGCGGAGTTCACAGCCAAAAGCGCCTCGTGCCCGGGCCACAGGGCGGGGTCCAGTTCCTTGAGCCCCGGCATCTTGCTTTCCGGGTGCTTCTGAAAAAACAACTGCCCCATGATCCCGGTCGGCGCCCTGACCAGCGACGTCGGGCGATCCCTGAGATGGGGCAGCATCCACTCGGCAACGCTCTCGTAGTAGCGCACAAGATCAATCTTGCGCAATCCCGTGCTGGGGTCAATCACCCGGTCGGGATGGGTGATCTTGACCCTGGAGATCGAGGGCGCTGCCTTGGACTTTGTCGCAACGGGCGCAAGCACTGAGGCGGCTACGTCGAACACGAACATCACGATGTCCCGCGTGCGCGCGTTGTCGATCGCGTTCTGAAGGCGGTTGAAATCCGGGATACCGGCGTCGTTCAGCACCACGATTTCCCCATCCAGCCACGCGCGCGTCAGGCCAAGCTCGGCGATGCCATCGGCCACCTGTTGCAGCTTCTCGGTCCAGTCATTGCCGTTGCGCGTATAGAGACGAACCTCGTCTCCCTCCACGCGCGCCAGAATGCGATAGCCGTCGAACTTGGTCTCGATGATCCAGTCGCCCTCCGGGACCGACGACACCAGTGTGGCGAGTTGCGGCTCCAGCTTGGCAGGAAGGCGGGATTTTCTGGCGTTCGCCAGCGTTGGAGGTGTGGTTCGGAGTGCGGAGGCCGTCGTGCCAACGACCTGCTCACGTTCCTCCGCCAGGCCCAGCGGCGTCTCGACTACGCTGTCGGGCAGCGCGGTGATGACGTCGTACTCCGTGCTAGGCCGTGCCCAGGCGTCGCCGCGTTTCTTGAACAGCATCCACTGGTCCTGCTTCTTCTCGCCAGGCTTCGAGATGCGCACGAGTTCCCAAAGACCCGCATGCTTTTGGCCGTGGAGGTGGAACATGATCTTGCCCTTGCCCAGCCCGTCGCGAGGATCGCCCACGGGCTCCCACGTTCCGCGGTCCCAGATGATGACCTTGCCGGCGCCGTACTCGCCTTTGGGAATGCTCCCCTCGAAGCTGTTGTAGTCGATGGGGTGGTCCTCGACGTGGATGGCCATGGACTTGACCTTGGGGTCGAACGATGGTCCCTTGGGCACCGCCCAGCTCACCATCACGCCGTCCATCTCCAGCCGGAAGTCGTAGTGAAGACGGGACGCCCAGTGTTTCTGGATCACAAACTGCAATGGCTGCGCCGCGCCCTTTGAGCGACGAGGGAGCTTCGCCGCAGCGCCCGCAGGTTCGGCAGTCTTCGTGAAATCGCGCTTGGCCTTGTACTGTGCGAGCGGTTCAGGGGTGGATGGGGGTTCGGCTTTCGTCGTCCGCTCCGCTTTCTTCGAGCCAAGCGATTTCTTGGTATCGATGGTGGGCTTGCGCGCCGCTCGTGACTTCTCGAGAGCAATCTCCGCCCACACTGGGGCATGGTCGCTCGGACTCTCCTTGCCCCGTTCCTCGCGGTCCACTCCCGCGTCCTGCAGCTTCAGCGAGTGTCCAACCAGAATGTGGTCGATGCGCAGCCCGGCGTCGCGCTCCCATCGCTTGCGCCGGTAGTCCCAGAACGTGAAGGGCACCTTCTTGTGATACACCTTGCCAATGGCATCCGTCCACCCTTGTGCCAGGATGCTGGCAAAGGCGGCACGCGCCTCGGGCTGCAACAGCGCGTCATCGCGCCAAGTGTCGGGTTTGTAGATATCCGCATCCGTGGGCACAACATTCCAGTCGCCCAACAGCACCACAGGGTGACCGGAATGCCAGAGCTCCTCGGTCCGCCGCCGTAGGCGCTCGAACCAACGAAGCTTGTAGTCGAACTTGGGACCAGGCTGGGGATTGCCGTTGGGCAGGTACAGACAGGCAAACAAGATGCCATGGATGGCCGCCTCCAGGTAGCGCGCTTCCTTGTCTGCCGGGTCACCAGGCAACGCCGTGACGATGGGCAGAGGGTCTGCATTGCGGCTCAGTATGGCAACGCCGTTCCAGGTGCGCTGCCCCACCACCAGGCTGCTGTACCCGGCCTCCTGCAGCGCGGCGGTCGGAAAATCAGCCGTGGGGCATTTGATTTCCTGCAGGGCGACCACATCGGGCTGCGTGCGATGCAGCCAGTCAACCAATAGCGCTACACGCTTGTTGACGTTGTTGATGTTCCACGTCGCGACGCGCACAGGCTCACCGGGTGCCCTTCAGGTGTTCCTCGACAGCGGCAGCATCGTTGCCCACGGCACGGACCGCGGCTTCGAGTTGCTCCGGGGTCACGTTGAACTTCTTTGCCCAGTCGCGAACCTCGTACTCTTGGGAGAGGCTGATGCGTTTGCGGTCCTGGCCGCCGGATTGGGATTTGTCGTCGGGCATGTCGGCTCCTAAGGTCGAAACTGAAGATCAAGCGGCTTTGCGTTCAGTTCTGGACTTTCGCGCGGCAGATTTGGCGGGTGCCCTCTTAGGGGCAGTCATGGTGGAAGCCCTGCTTGCCTTCTTGGCAGGGGCTTTGGCAGCCGACTTGGCGCTGGGCTTTCCGCCGCCTTTGAGGCTGCGCTGAAGCAACGCGGTGAGATCGATGACATCGGCGGACTGAGGTGCTTCCTCCTCAGGTTCGAGCACCGTCTTTCCTTCCCCGGCCTTGGCTTTCTTCTCGACGAGTTTCATGACCTGAATGCGGAACTCATCCTTGAAGTCGGCGGGGTTCCACTTTCCGGACATTTCTTCGATGAGTTGCGTGGCCATCTTGAGTTCGGCTGCGCTCACGGACTTGCGACCCTCCCCCGGGAGATCGAGGCTGTCCAGCGTCTTGACCTCATCGCCCCAGCGCAGCAAGGACAGCACTAGCGCTGGTCCCGAAGGCACGAGTGCGGCCAGATGCTGCTTGGTCGCGATGACCACCTTGGCCAAGCCGATTTTTCCAGTGGAGATCAATGCTTCTCGCAGGAGGGCGTAGACCTTGTCGCTCTTGTTGATGGGCGCGACGTAGTAAGGGCGTTCCAAGAAGACAAACGGCAGTTCGTTGGCTTCGATGAACCGCTCAATGGTGATGGTCTGCGTGGTCTTGGGAAAGACGGCTTCGATTTCTTCGGGGCTGATGATGACGTACTTGTCGTCCTCGTACTCGACGCCTTTGACGATGTTCTCTTTGGTGATTTCGCGGCCGGTGCGCTTGTTCACGCGCTTGTAGCCCACCGGGTCCATGCTGCGCTTGTCGAGCCAGTCAAAGTCCACCCCCTCCTCCGTTGCTGCGGTGTGCAGGCCAACAGGGATGTGAACCAATCCGAAAGTGATGGCACCCTTCCAGAGGGTGCGGCTGCCAGTGGCCATGGAGCTCTCCGCAGTTTGATAGCGGAAAGTTTGGGCGGCTGCCTCGTTGACGGATGTAGGCAGCGACTTACCGTTGCCGTAGGTTTCGGCACATTCCCGCACCTGTCGTCGGTGCCTATGCTTCAGCATGGCCGATGTACTACGCCTCCTCGCCGTTCATGTTGCGGAGCCTGATCCCGGGCATTTTGAATGGGTCATCACGGAACGCGTGAACGAGGATCGATGGAGGGAAATCGACCGCGCTGAGGATGGATACAAAACCTACAAAACCGCCATGGCCAGTGGGCTGGTGGCATTGGAAGAGATGATCTCAGACCTGGATGTAGGGCCTCGCAGGGGCGTTGATCAGACCGACCACCCGCATACCCCACCTGAAGACACGGTCCAGCCAGCGCCATCCAATGGCAAGGATGCTGCCTCGGCCAAGGCGAAGCCAAAGAAGGCTGCCTACTTTGGTTTCGGCCCCATCCGGTAGCTAGGAAATCACTGCAAAAAGGGGCCCGCACAAGCGGGCCCAAAACACTCACAGCCGGCGCCTGATTCACCGGCAAATCCATCGTTTTCAATCCGATTCGCTGAAGAAGTAGGACGGTTTCCGAAATCGCTGCGGGTGCTGGACCGCGCCCCGTCAGGGATAGCTGAGTGATTTGAAGGTGTATTGCGGAGCGCGTTTCTCTCGGCGCCGCTACGGGCCGTGATCGCGCGCTACGAATTCCGATGGTGCTGTGTGCGCGGCGACCTAAGCCGTTTCAAGCATCTCGCCCGACTCATATACTGTTAATAAATACAGTATTTTGATCTACCCCCAAACCATGTCAGCCGCTGCCTCTTCCTCCCACCACGCCTTTCATCCAGGCGACCTTCCACGGCACATTGCCGAGGCAGTGTGGCGCGGCGGCGAGGTTGGCGACCCGGTTTCGCGAACGGTATCCTCCGGATTTACGGAGCTGGATAAGGAACTTCCAGGCGGGGGCTGGCCCACGCACAGCTTGACCGAACTGCTTATGCCGCAGGCGGCGCTTTGTGAATGGCGACTTCTCGGCCGCTCTCTCCCTGCTGTCATGGCGGATGGCGGCCGGGTTTACTTGATCGCACCCCCTAAGCAGCCGCACGTGGGGGGGCTGGAACAACTGGGCCTGTCTGCGGACCACGTTGTTTGGATTCATGCCACTACTCCCGTGGACCGTCTCTGGGTCACGGAGCAGATCGTTAAGTCCGACCCTGCGGGAGCCATCCTCTCCTGGCTGCCCCAGGCACGGCCGGAGCAGATCCGTCGCTTGCAGATACATGCCCAGTCGTGCGATGCACCCATTTTCCTGTTCCGCCCAGTGACTGCATTGCATGACACATCCCCCGCGCCGCTCAGGGTAGCGGTAGCTCTGGCTGGCGGCTGGCAGTTGGAGGTGCGCATTCCCAAGCGCAGAGGAGCATCGCTGGATGACGCGTTGTACTTGGCCGCGATGCCAGGAAACCTGGAGGCCGTCATCCCGCCCCGGCTCAAGACCGTGCCAGCACGTTCTACCGCTTTGTTTTCCGAGGAGGCTACCGATGCGCGGGCATTGGGCCGCATTGCTCCCCATTCCTCTGCCGGCCAGCCCGTCTCCCATTGATGCGACATCCCTCGGAATCTGGGCACTGCAGTTCACCCCTCGGGTGGCGTTGCTGGAAGATTCCGTCGTCGCAGAAGTATCGGGAAGCGCGCGCCTGTTCGGCGGCATGAAGGCGCTGCATCGGCTCATGGAAGCCGGTGCTGAGGAGCTAGGCGCCCGCGTAGCGTGGGCGCCCACGGGCACCTCAGCACTGGCTTTGGTACGCCATATGTCGGCGAGTGGGCCCTGTGATGGTTTCGAGTATCCCTTGGCCAAGATGTTGGACCCATTGCCGCTCGAAGCGCTCTCTGCCGTAGGTCTGCACCAGCCTACGCTGGCGCGTGTGGGTTGCCGCACGTTGGGCGACGTACGCAACCTACCGCGGGGTGGCCTCAGCCGCCGCTTTGATAAGAGGCTACTCTTGGCTTTGGACCAAGCCTACGGCCTGCGTCCGGAGGTTTACGAATGGCTGACTCTGCCCGAGACGTTCCACGCGCGGCTGGAATTGATGTCGCGGGTCGAGGCAGCACCCGCCTTGCTGTTCGGAGCGCGGCGACTGATGATCCAGATGGCCGGGTGGCTGGCGGCGCGGCGCTTGGGGGCTACGGCCTTCACCCTCAGGTGGTGCCACGATGTCATGCGCGCCAAGGATGCCGGCACCGGCGGCGAACTCACCGTCCGCACGGCGCAGCCCACTCAGAACGTGGAGCACTTCGCGCGGCTGCTGGCTGAGCACTTGTCCAAGGTGCAGCTCGCAGCGCCCGCTGGCGATATTGAATTGCTCGCCACGGAAGTCCTGCCCATCGTTGAAGAGAGCCGCTCGCTCATTCCCGAGACCTTGCGCAAAAGCGGAAGCACGGATCTAGCCCTGGAGCGCATCCAGGCGCGGCTGGGCGACACCAGTGTGCGCCGCCCGGTCTTGGCCGCAGACCACCGTCTGGAGTGGATGCAGAGTTGGCAATGTGAGGCACCACGCAATAGGGCAGCATCCCCATATGAACTGCCCTTGCCCAGCTGGGTCTTGGATGAGCCCCTGCGCCTCATCGAACGCGACAACCGTCCCTACTACCAAGGCCCTCTGCAGCTCCTGCTAGGTCCTGACCGCATCGAGGGGGGATGGTGGCACCGCAGCAGCGATGAAGCCGATGCACGGCCGCTCAACGTGCAGCGCGACTACTGGCTGGCACTGAGCCCGCATGCCGGTGTGCTGTGGGTGTTCCAGCAGCGCTTGGCCCGGGACCAGACCGCGTGGTTCCTCCACGGGCACTTTGCGTGAGGCCGGTATGTTGAGCCGTCCACCCCGAACGCTGCCGGAATACGTGGAACTGCGGTGTGTCTCGAATTTCACCTTTCTGCGAGGAGCGAGTGCGCCAGATGAGCTGGTGGAACGGGCCAGGGAGCTGGGCTACCAGGGACTGGCGATCACGGACGAGTGTTCCATGGCGGGAGTGGTTCGGGCGCATGTAGCTGCCAAGGCGGCGGGCCTGCCGCTGTTGCTGGGCTCCCAGTTCTGCATCCAGCCTCGGGACGACTCCGAGGCGGCGTTCACGCTGGTCGTGCTGGCCCAGAACTTGAATGGGTACGGCAACTTGTGCGCCTTTATCACCAAGTTGCGCCGATCCTCCGAGAAGGGCTCCTATCACCTCACCCTCGACCACATCAGTGGGTCGGAGGCGGAAGACTGCGTGGTCCTGTTGTGTCCGGACCGCAAGAGCACGGATGCGCAGCTGGAAGCGGCGGGGCTCTGGACGCTGAACCACTTCACAGGCAGGTGCTGGATTGGCGTGGACCAGGTGCGGCGGCTCGACGATGAACTCTGGTTGCACCGCATGCGCCAGCTGTCGGAGCTCACGGCTCTGCCGCTGGTGGCGGTTGGCGACGTTCATATGCATGTCCGCTCTCGCAAGCCGCTGCAAGATGTGCTCACGGCCACGCGGATCGGCAAGCCGCTCACGGAGTGCGGGCATGCTCTGCAGCGGAGCGCGGAGCAGCACTTGCGCACGCGGCTGCGCTTGGCGCAGACCTTCCCGGCTGAGCTGCTGGCAGAGACGTTGAATGTTGCGGCCAGGTGCAGTTTCAGCCTGGACGAACTGAAGTACCAGTACCCGGACGAGGTGGTGCCGGCTGGACATTCGGCGGCGAGCTACCTGCGCCAGGTGACCTACGAAGGGGCTGGCCGGCGCTGGCCCGCCGGCATACCGGCCAAGGTGCAGGGGCAGATCGAACATGAGCTTTCCCTGATTTGCGAGCTGCACTACGAGCATTACTTCCTCACCGTCTACGACATCGTGGCGTTTGCACGTTCCCGGCACATCCTCTGCCAGGGGCGTGGGTCGGCGGCCAACAGCGTGGTCTGCTACTGCTTGGGCGTCACAGAGGTGGACCCGGCACGCATGTCCGTGCTGTTCGAGCGTTTTATCTCCAAGGAGCGCAATGAGCCACCGGACATCGACATTGATTTCGAGCACCAACGCCGTGAAGAGGTGATCCAGTATCTTTACCAGAAGTACGGCCGGGACCGCGCGGCCCTCACGGCCACGGTGATCAGCTACCGGCCGAAGTCGGCGATCCGGGATGTCGGCAAGGCGCTCGGCTTCGACCTGGAGACGGTGGACGCGATCGCCAAGGGCCAGCAGTGGTTTGATGGCGCCGACGTGCGCCTGGAACGGTTTGATGAACTGGGCATGTCCACGGAGAACCTGCAGGTGCGCCAGCTCATCGTGCTCACCTGCCAACTGATAGGGTTTCCGCGGCACCTGTCGCAGCACACGGGAGGTTTCGTTCTCACCAAAGGATTGCTCTGCCGCATGGTGCCGGTGGAGAGCGCCTCCATGCCTGACCGCACAGTGATCGAGTGGGACAAGGATGATCTCGACGCCGCGGGCCTGCTCAAGGTGGACGTGCTGGCCCTGGGCATGCTGTCAGCCATTCGGCGTGCGCTCGACATGATCAGCGACCGGCGTGGCTACCAGTTCGGCATGCAAGACATCCCGGCCGAAGACCCTGACACCTACGACATGGTCTGCAAGGCGGACACCATCGGCGTGTTCCAGATTGAGAGCCGGGCGCAGATGAGCATGCTGCCACGGCTCAAGCCACGCTGCTTTTACGACCTCGTGATCGAGGTGGCCATCGTGCGCCCAGGACCCATTCAGGGTGGTATGGTGCATCCGTACCTGAATCGGCGCCAAGGCAAGGAGCCGGTGACCTATCCGAGCGAAGCCCTCAAGACGGCGCTGGGCCGCACGCTGGGCGTGCCGGTGTTCCAGGAACAGGTGATGCAAATCTCGATTCTGGCGGCCGGTTTCACCCCCGGCGAGGCCGATGGCTTGCGGCGGGCGATGGCCGCCTGGAAGCGCAAGGGCGGCCTGGGCAAGTACTACAGCAAGATCGTGGACGGGATGACTGCGCGCGGGTACGAGCGGGCTTTCGCGGAACAGATCTTTGAACAGATCAAGGGGTTCTCGGAATATGGGTTCCCGGAGAGCCATGCGGCCAGCTTTGCGTTGCTGGTCTATGCATCCTGCTGGATCAAGCGGCACGAGCCGGCAGCGTTTCTTGCGGCACTGCTGAACTCCCAACCCATGGGGTTCTACTCCCCAAGCCAGCTGGTGCAGGACGCAAGACGCCATGGCGTGGAGGTGCGGCCGGTGGATGTGATGTACAGCGATGTGGAGTCCTCGCTGGAGGACCTGCCGAATACACCCGCTGTGCGTCTGGGCCTGCACTTGGTCCGCGGGCTGCGGACCGATAGCGCAGAGCGCATCGTGCTTGCACGGGCGAAGGAGCCGTTCGACAACGCCGAGGAGCTGGCCCGCAGAGCACGGCTGGAACAGCATGAGATGAAGCTGCTGGCGGCCGCTGGAGCACTGGCCACGCTGTCCGGCCATCGGCGCCAGCAAGTTTGGGATGCCGCCGCGCTGCACGCGCCACCCGAACTTCTGCAGGAAGCGCCGGTGCATGAGGAGTTTCTGGAGCTGCCTGCAGCGCCGGAGGGAGAAGACGTGCTGTGGGACTACGCTTCCCTCGGCCTCACGCTGCGCACCCATCCCATGGCACTGCTGCGCAAGAAGCTCGACAAGTACAAGCTCAAGACGTCCGAGGAACTGCGGCGCATCCCTGACGGACGAATCGTGCGCACGGCGGGCATCGTGACGCTTCGGCAGCAGCCGGAGACGGCCAAGGGGACCATCTTTGTGTCACTGGAAGACGAGCACGGGGCCACCCAAGTGATCTGCTGGCGGCATATCAAAGAGGCGCAGCGGGAAGTGCTGTTGGGGTCGCGGCTGATGGCGGTGAAAGGACGGTGGCAGCGCGAGGGGGAAGTGTGCAACCTGATTGCGGAGCGGCTGGCGGATCTGTCGCCGATGCTGGGGCGGTTGGCGACCGAGAGCCGGGATTTCCGATAGGAGAAGCGGGATGACGCAGGCGACGCTGTTTGACGAAGGGCCGATCAATTCCTCCATCAAGGGACTGGTCTACGAGCCTGAGTTCCTGAGCCTTGACGAAGAGAAGGAGCTGATCGAAATCATCAAGACCCTGCCGCTGCATGCGGCGCGGTACAAGCAGTACGTGGCCAGGCGGCGAGTGGTGAGTTTTGGTGGGTCGTATGACTTTGATACGAATCAACTGCAGCCGGGTATCGCGCTTGATGAGCGCCTGCATGAGCTGCGGGATCGCGTGGCGGGATGGCTGGGCGTGCCGCCTGGCGACCTTGTCCATGCTTTGGTCGCAGAGTACGCGCCGGGGACGCCGCTGGGGTGGCATCGGGACGTGCCGGATTTTGAGACGATTGTGGGGGTGTCGCTGGGTGGGCACGCGACGCTGCGGTTCAGGCCGTACCCGGATGCTCCCGCTACACGCAAAGTGGTGCAGTTGGATGTGGCACCGAGATCCATCTACACGCTCGTAGGGGAAGCGCGGTGGGGGTGGCAGCACAGTGTGGCTCCGACGGGCGAGCTGCGGTGGTCTATTACCTTTAGGACTCGACGGTTGTGAGCGCCTGGATCTCGGAATACAACCGAAGACTGATATGCAGCGTAAGCTGTCTTCGCGTTGTGCCGACGCGAACGACTGCAACTTGCCCGCCAGCTGCCTGCGAACCGACTTGCTCGCGCTGCAGCCGCAGCGACTTCTGCAGGGGAGATAAATCAATCGCTGTATGCACAGGATCGGGAGATGTTCTCGATCAAAGTCAGTATTTCCAGAGTCATTCTCGCTGGTCATGAACGTGAAGGCGGCGGAAGCGGCAGACAAATTCGTCAATCAAGCGCTTCAGATTGAAGGCGTGGATGCCTTACGCATCGGCAACACCCAAGCGCCCGTGGCGACTGTCAGGTTTCCCGAAGCGGCCTGTCGCGAAGCCCAATCATGAAGCCGATTTAAAGCAGCGCACTCTCACGAATTTGTACAACGCTAGTCCTGCGTGGTTGGCGCTGGCGCACGAAGCACTGGACAAGGCCGTCGCGGCGGCATATGGCTGGAACGACTACGCGACGCAATGGCCGGACGAAGAAATCCTGCGCCGCCTGCTGGATCTGAACAAACAACGCAGCGGGAAGTAGCGGTAGCGCCATATTCGGAGTGAGTTTTGGCGTGATTTCCAGCTGAGCACGCGGCAGAGCACCGCGCCTCCTACGTGTAGAGGTTCTGGCAGATAACGCCTAGGCGCAGGCTCGCTTGACCGGATCGGTCGGCTCTAGATGGCCGCTGTCAGCGTTACTGCGGACATCTAACCCGCAGGTGACCAACGGCCGCAACCAGCCTGAAGCTGCCACACCGGAGGTCGGTGCTATCGAGATGTCGCACATTTCGCAGGCCCAGGGTTGGCCAAGCACATGGGCGCGCTCCAGATGGCGAAAGCTCAGCTGTGCCTGGCCTGCGTTGTCAGCAGTCTTGGCTGCCTGCAGTTCAGCATCCACGGCGGGGCGGATTCTTGTTCCAAACGTTGTCATGCTCAGGCCTTGTTTGACACGCCGCGCAGCAGGCGCAGGCCGTTGATCACCACCAGAAGGCTGGCCCCCATGTCGGCGAAGACAGCCATCCACATGGACGCGCTTCCGAACACGGCGAGGACCAGGAACAAGGCCTTGATGCCCAGGGCGAACACGATGTTCTGCAAAAGGATGTTGCGTGTGCGCCGAGAGAGCCTTATGACCTCGGGGATGCGTCGCAGATCGTCATTCATGATGACGATGTCTGCGGCTTCCATGGCCGTGTCCGTGCCCGCGGCGCCCATGGCAATGCCGATGTCGGAACGTGCAAGCGCCGGGGCATCGTTGATCCCGTCCCCAGTCATCGCGGTGCGACCGTGTTCAGCCTGCATTTTCTCGATGGCAGACAGCTTGTCCTCGGGTAGCAGATTTCCTTGCGCCTCGTCGATGCCCGCCTGCTTAGCAATGGCCTGCGCCGTCGACACGTTGTCACCTGTGAGCATGACCGACGCGACGCCGAGCTCGTGCAACTGCTCTATGGCCTCGCGCGAGCTGTCCTTGATTGTGTCAGCCACAGCAAAGATGGCAAGAACCTCCCGTTCATCCGCCAGAAGGGTGACCGTGCGCCCCTTGGCTTCGTGGCTGGCGAGCAGTTCCTCTATCGCTGGTGAGCACAGTCCCCGCTCTTCGATAAGGCGGTGATTCCCCAGCACCAGCGTCTGTCCTTGAAGTTGGGCTTCTATGCCCCTGCCGGCAAGCGCCTTGAAACCGCTCACACCGCCCTCTCCGGCATCCAGGCCCTGTGCGATGGCCTTCGATACAGGGTGATCCGAATGTCCTGCGAGATCCGCCGCCCATCGAAGCACAACAGCTTCAGGCTGCTGGGATGCAAGAACGGCCTTCTCCACGAGCTTCGGCTTGCCTTCCGTGATCGTCCCGGTCTTGTCCAGCGCGATGGCCTTGAGCTTGTGTGCATCTTCGAGGTACACCCCACCCTTGATTAGGATCCCGCGGCGAGCCGCCGATGCGAGCCCGCTGACCACCGTGACAGGGGTTGCAATCACCAGGGCGCAGGGGCATGCGATGACCAGCAAGACCAGCGCCTTGTACAGCGCCTGCATCCATGTGAAGTCCAGGAACACAGGGGTCAGGACTGCGACCAGGACAGCGATGATGAACACCGCTGGCGTATAGATGGCCGCAAACCGATCAACGAATTGTTGTGTCGGAGCCCGCGAGCCCTGGGCTTGCTCGACCGACTGGATGATGCGGGCCAAGGTTGTATTGCTTGCTGCGGCCGTCACCGTGATTTCAATGGTGCCGGTCTCGTTGATCGTGCCTGCGAATACGGGGTCGCCCTGCACCTTGTCCACCGGGATACTCTCTCCCGTAACCGGTGCCTGGTTGACAGCGCTGGTACCGCTGGCCACGGTCCCGTCGAGCGGTATACGCGCACCAGGCTTCACGCGAACGATCGTGTCTATTTGCACATCCGCCGCCGGCGTCATCGTCCAGCTTCCGTCGGGCTGGCGGACTTCAGCGGTATCTGGCGTGAGGTCGAGCAGGCTCTTGATCGCATTTCTAGCCCGGTCGACTGCCCGTCCTTCAATCAGCTCGGCGATAGCGTACAAGGCCATCACCATGGCAGCCTCTGGCCACTGACCAATGAGGAAGGCCCCGGTCACGGCGACGGTCATCAGGGCATTGATGTTCAGGCGCCCTTGCATGAGCGCTGCGAAGCCCTTGCGGTAGGTGGAGAAGCCTGCGAGCCAGATCGCTGCGGCCGCAACGGCCATGCCGATGCCCTTGAACACCGTGGTGTCCGGTGCGAAGAAAGACAGGGTCTCCGCAGCAATTGCCAGCGCAAGTGCCAGCACCATCCGCCAAAGTCCTTCTGCCGTATTGCCGTGGTCATCGCTATCAGCCCCACCTTGGGTAGGCGCCGCAGGCTCCGGATTGAAGCCCGCCTTGCGGATTGCAGCCACAGCCTCAGGGATCACGTCCTCAGGCGCGTCGATCGTCAGAGTGCGCGCACCCAACTGGAAGCCCAGCCCTCGCACACCCGATATGGGCTCCAGCGCGCGCCGGATTTCGCTCTCTTCAGCGGCACAGTCCATCGTTGAGATTCGGAACACGGTCCCCTTCGATACGAAACCCGCAGGGGGAGCGGGTGCTGGCGCCGATGCCTTCGCGTCTGCAGCGCAGCAGGCGTCTGCAGCATGGTCGTTGTAGGCGTTCTCTTTCGAATTCATGGTGTTGGTTCCTTGGTGTAATGTGATTGGAAACCTTCAAGTAACTTCAGAGTCAAGCGCTGCGATGTGTTGACTGCGGCGCCAACCCGGGCGGGTGGAAATCTGCATGGCGGCTTCTACTTTTTGGCCTTCACGACCTCCTGGGAAACCAGGTCTGCCAGCTGCTTTGCTCCGAAACTGGGAAGCGCGCGACCATTGACAAAGAAGGTCGGCGTCTTGTTGACCTGGAGCGCGGTGAGATCCTGCACATCCTGCTGGATGACAGCATCCATCGTTGGGGCAGCCATATCCGCCTGCGCGCGTTGCAGGTCCAAACCAGCTTGCGCTGCCGCCCTAGAGGCCAGCTCCAGGCGAGGGGAGCCGTGGTCTGCCCAGCTTGGCTGCGTGTCGAGCAAGGACTCAAGCACGGGAACGAATCGATCTTGCTTGCGCGCGGCTTCCAGCAGCTTGACCACCTGATCTGCGCCCCTGTGAAAGGGGGCGTACCTGATCACCAACCGAACATCGGAGGGGTATTGCCGCATCAGGTCTTTGACGATGGGATAGAAGGCGCGGCACGTCTCGCACGCGGGATCAAAGAACTCCACGATGGTGACCGGCGCTTCGCGAGGACCCAGGACCGGTGAGTGCATCCGCACAAGGTGCTCGGACTGGCTGATGGCGATTGCTTGCTGATCCAACTGTGCGTTGCGCTGGTATACGTATGCACCAACAGCGAAGGCACCTGCTGAAACGATCAGCACAAGGGCGACGATTGCTTTTCTAGAGATCATGACGGGTTCCGCGCAGGTAGACGAAGAGGAGCGCTGCTATGGCAGCGAAGGATGCAAACGAGAGCCAAGGCAGCTCCAGACCCCAAAAGATGCTGAGCTTCTGGTTGGCGCAAGACACTCCTGCGGAGCATGGGATCCACGCCTGAGGAACCAGCCCTGCCACCAGGAGGCTGTGATAGCCAGCGATCACCAAGCCAGTGAGTGCCATCGGCAACGCGTAGACAGCTCCTCGGCGGTCTTCTGCGTACAGTGACATGCCAAGGACCAGAGCGATGGGGAACATGGCGATGCGCTGGTACCAGCACAGCACGCACGGTGTCATGCCCATGACTTCGCCGATGAACACGGCACTGCCGGTAGCCACGATCGAGACCAGCCAGGCGCACAGGAGTGGTAGCCAAGGCCTGCTCATGGGCACCAGCCCTGCGTGCGAGATTTGAAAGCGCGCGCCCGTGTGGTGCTACGCGCCCATGAGATCAGTAGGCCGCACGAAACGTCGGCAAAGACCATGGGAACTCCCTGAAACGAACGGACAGGCCAGCTACAGCACGGCGGGCTGGCTCGCGAGTTGGCAGCGGTTTCGGTGAGGAACCGATGCCCTGGTCAGGCCAGGGCGCGCCACTGCGGGCGTTCAGGGCGGAGAGGCGCGGGAGGAGGTTTCAGTGCAAACGCGATTGCACCAAAAAATTCATGGACCGCCGCGATAGCGGCAATGAGGCTGGGTTGTGGTGCGGCCGGGTTGTGCGAATGACAGACGCCGCAGTCCAGGTCGGCCCCGGAGGCATCCGTTTGCTGCGAAGAATCGAGAGCGATCTCGTACACCGGACCCACGTCAAAAGGGTTCTCCTGCGATTGCAAGATCTCAAGACCATGCACGCCGGCAATATGCGCGGCACCGCGTGCATCTTTGTGCGCGTAAGGAGCCACTGCAGCCCAGCACAGTTGCAAAGGCAACAGTGCGATGAGCAGAGCGAGCAGTTTGGAACGCATTCGAAAATTGTAGTGGCCCCGCCTGGGAACCACCACTGCGAATGGCTGTGCCCCATGCAAAACATGGGAAGAATCGGCCCTACGAAGATGCCCGGATAACGCCAAGTTTTCGCGCAGATTACATCTCTGCAAGGTAGGCCCATGTCAGGCGAAATTTGTTGACCTTGAAGCCACTACAAGCTTTCAAATAGCCCCATCACGACATGCACAGGAGGATGTGATGGGTTTCTTCAACAAGCTTTTCAGTGGACACCACGGCGGTGGCCGCGGCCATCATGGCGGACATTACCGAGACAGTGACCACAATCGCAGCTATGGCAACGGATACAACACCCCGCGACCAGCAAACCTCGTCGCGTGCGCGAGCTGCGGCTGCGCGAACCAGCCAGGGGCAAGGTTTTGCCAACAGTGTGGAACCAGTATGGTCGCAACGCAGTGCACCAAGTGCTCTACGGTAATCGCACCCAGTGCACGATTTTGCGGGTCCTGCGGTCAGGCCAGAGGGTGACCGAAATCTACGTGCCGGCATGCCGAGCACTCGATTCGGGCGTGGGGCGCTCACACAGTGCCACGGGTGACGGCATCCGGGTCAGGACGTCGGTCAGGCCGCAACACATCTACACGATGCAAGGGGAGCAGCGTGCCATTGGAGTTTCTTCGAGAGATCGAAACTGGCACCTTGCCAAAGCAGGTAACGAAGACTGGGGACATCGACCTGCTTCGTCTGCTCTCCGCAGCAGGGATGGTTGAAGCAGACCTACCAGACGTAGCAGGCTCGGGCACGGCGACGGTTCGCCGGATCACTGGTCTTGGTCGTGCATGGCTCGCCGCGAACAGGAGCAGTGCAGCAACTTCGGCGTCTTCGTCGGGCCCCCTGGCTTGAGTCCAATGCGCATCAACGTGCCTGCTTGGTTCCTGGGTGCTGCGAACACATGACGAACTTGTAATCTCTCGGTGCGCAACTTGTCGGCATGCGGTCAGCAGACTGTCACATGTGCAATGTAGAGCGTCCAACGGTTGGTGCGGTCTGCAGTGCACGTTGATTCCAACCAAGGAGATATCTCATGGCAGTCCGTACCGTACTCACCGCTCTCTCTTTCGTAGCCCTTGCAGCCCCGGCAATGGCAAGCAGCGTCATCCACTCTGCGCCGACAGAACTGGGCTACACCACCCATCCAGAACATGCCGAGGTTGGCAAGTCGCGCGAACAGGTTCTCGCCGAAATGGACCAGTCCAAGAAAGACGGCACGTGGCAGTACCACCGCTTCGGTGCACCAGTTCCGGTGAAAGGCAAGGCCATAACCCGCGAAGAAGTGCTGGCTGACCTGGAGCGCTCTCAGAAGCACCCAAGCTGGGCGGCACGCCGCGTTGGTGCACCAGTCCCGGCCGTTCCCGCCCCCTGATCCCAACTGCGTTGATTGCACGTCAAACCCTCGATGTCGGGGTTTGGCTGGCAGCAATGAGTCTTGACTCTGGACCTATGCAAAGGTCTTCACCAGTACAAGGCCAATCTCGGTCTTGCCATTGGTACTGGCTGCGGTCGTGCGGCCTCCGTGCATGCGCGCAATCGCCGAGGTGATGGCCAAACCTAGTCCATGGTTCTTCTGCCCATGCTCACGGGAAGCAGAGGCGCGGAAGAACCGATCAAATATACGTCCCAGGATCTCAGGCGAGACCATTTCGCCTTGGTTCGCGACGACCAAGCTCACCTCTGTGTCTGACACGATGACTATGTTCACTTCGATGGCAGTGCCCCGTTTCGCGTATTGGGTTGCGTTCCCGATCAGGTTGGACACGGCGCGCCGAAGTAGCGGTTCATCGAAATGGCCGGAGCTATCGCCTGAGACCTTCAGTCGCAAATCAGCATCCGCCAGTGCGGCCTCATGGTAATCAGCCACTCGTTCGACGATTGCCGCAAGGCTTGGGACAAATGAACGTCTTGCAGTGGCGCCCCTGTCTGCCTGCGACAGAAACAGCATGTCGTTGATGATGCCAGTGAGGCGGTGAAGTTCTTCCAGGTTGGAGGACAAAACTTCCTCCATATCGAAGTTCCCTGGTCGTCGCAGCGCCAGCTCATTGCTGGCGACGAGCGTTGCCAAAGGGGTTCGCAGCTCGTGCGAAACGTCAGCGTTGAATCCCTCGAGTTGGGTGTATGCAAGATCCAGTCGGCCGAGCAAGCCGTTGAACTGCTCCACCAGAGGTACAAGCTCTGCGGGCTGACCGGCACCGTCCAAGCGCGGGCGCAAGTTGTCAGCGGACAAGGACCTCAGCTGGTACGCAAGCTGTCGCACTGGGGCCAGGCCGTAGCTCACGATGGACATGCCTCCCAGCGAGATGACGAAGGTCCCCACAACTGCGGCTATCCCCACCGCCGGCCTGCTGGCCCAGGTGCTGGTGGGCAAGTACGCCGATCACCTGCCGCTGTACCGCCAGGAAGCGATCTTCGGGCGTGCCGGGCTGGCCATCCCGCGCTCGACCCTGGCGCAGTGGGTGGGCACATGCGGGGTGCGGCTACAGCCGCTGGTGGATGCGCTCAAGGCTGAGATCCTGCAACGCTGCGTGCTTCACGCGGATGAGACGCCGGTGGCGATGCTCAAACCGGGGGAGGGTAAAACGCACCGCGCCTACCTGTGGGCCTACGCTCCAGGGGCGTTCGAGAACATGAAAGCCGTGGTCTACGACTTCTGTGAGTCGCGTGCCGGCGAGCACGCCCGGGCATTCCTGGGGGAATGGAGAGGCAGCCTGACCTGTGACGACTTCAGCGGCTACAAGGCGTTGATCGCCAGCGGGGTGACGGAGGTAGGTTGCCTGGCGCATGCGCGCCGCAAATTCTTCGACCTGCACGCGGCCAACAAGAGTCAGATCGCCGAGTTCGCGCTGCAGCAGTTCGCCCGGGTTTACGACATCGAGCGCGAGGTCAGGGAGCTCGATGCCACGCTGCGCCGGGACATTCGGCGCAGGCAGACCCAGCCGGTGCTCGACGCCTTGCACGAATGGATGCAGCTGCAGCGCCAGAAGGTGCCGGATGGATCGGCCACCGCCAAGGCACTGGACTACAGCCTGCGGCGCTGGGAGGCGTTGACCCGGTTCGTCGATGATGGCCAACTGCCCGTGGACAACAACTGGATGGAGAACCAGATCCGACCGATCGCCATTGGCAGGAACAACTGGCTGTTTGCCGGCAGCCTGCGTGCGGGCCAGCGGGCGGCGGCGGTGATGAGCCTGATCCAGTCGGCGCGCATGAACGGGCACGATCCGTATGCCTATCTCAGGGACGTCCTCACACGGCTGCCCACGCATAGGGCCAGCCGTATCGAGGAGCTCTTGCCGCATTGCTGGCAACCCGCGACCTGACGCCAGGGCTGGTAGCCTTGGGGAATGAGCACGCTCAAGAAACCTCGGCGCTCCTCCACCCCGCAGCGCGTCTATCAACTGCACGTTGAACTGGAATACCTGGAGCCGGCCATCTGGCGGCGGCTGTGGGTGCCCGACACATTGACGCTGGACAAGCTCGACCGTGTCATCCAGACGGCCATGGGCTGGAAGAACGCGCACCTGCACGCCTTCACCGTGGGCCAGGTGCGCTACGCCGCTTCTGATCCGGACTGGTCCTCCCGCATCGAGACCCGAGATGAGCGTCTGTGTGACCTGGCGGCGGTGCTGGCGGACGGCACCGGCGAGTTCATCTACACCTACGACTTCGGTGACGACTGGCGCCACCGCATCCGGGTGGAGGCCACCTTGGAGCCTGGCGAGAAGAATCGCAGGCCGTTGTGTGTGGCGGGCGCCAATGCCTGCCCACCCGAGGACGTGGGTGGCCCACCTGGCTACAGCGACTTCCTGCAGGCCATCACGGACCCAGTGCATCCGCAGCACCTGGACATGTGGAAATGGAATGGTGGCCCCTTCGATCCAGCGGGCTTCGACCTCAATGGCGTCAATGCCGCCATGCGCAAGCTGCGCCTGTAGTCATCCGGTCAAGATGGGTTGGCCGGACGCTTACAACACTATTTGCTCTAATCATGATCAATCTGCGACACTTCACGCATGGAGATCACACCCGAGCAATTTGCCCAGATCGAGCACTGTCTGCCCACCCAGCGAGGCAATGTGAGCCTGACGAACCTCCAGGTGGTCAACGCCATCCTTTACGTGGCCGAGCACGGCTGCAAATGGCGAGGCCTGCCAAAGCGCTTCGGCAACTGGCACACGATCTACACGCGCATGAATCGGTGGGCCAAGGCTGGCGTGCTCGATCGAATGTTCGAGGAGCTTCAACGCTCGCAGGTTGTGCGCATCCGGATCGAAGCTGTCTCACTGGACTCCACGAGCATCAAGGTGCATCCGGATGGCACCGGAGCTCTAAAAAAAACGGCCCTCAGGCCATCGGCAAGTCCCGAGGTGGATGGAACACCAAGGTTCATATGGTTGCCGCGGATGCTCGAACAGCCATAACGTTCTCGCTGTCGCCGGGCCAAGCGCACGATGCGCCTGAAGGCCGGGCGCTGCTGAGCCGGCTTGGTGCCCCAAGCCGACCGCTGCACCTGCTCATGGATCGTGCCTACGAGGGTAACGAAACTCGCCAGCTCGCACTCGACCTCGGATTCATTCCTGTCGTGCCGCCCATGAAGACGCGCGTGGAGCCCTGGGAGTATGACCGAGCGATGTACAGACGCCGCAACGAAGTCGAGCGCCTGTTCCGCCGACTCAAGGGCTACCGCCGAATCTTCTCGCGCTTCGACAAGCTCGACCTCATGTTTCTTGGCTTCATCAGCTTCGTTCTTGTCGCTGATGGACTGCGTTTGTGTTAACACGCCCTAGTCCGTGACCCATGGCCTAAGACGTTTCTGAACTGTGTTGTTGCCTGCATGAAACGGGGCGCCTGCCGTAGTGCAATCACATTCAAGCGCCCCGCCGCACCTTGGATTACTTGAGGGTGAATCGAACCGAGGCGACGGATTTGCCGCCTTTGGTGACTGCCGCAACGGCTTTCGTTCCTGCTGCCACCTTGAAGCTGCCCGAAGCTTCCAGCTTTCCATCGACTGGCAACAGCTGGACGTCCTGCTTCTCAGTACCGGTCAACAGCGTGACCTTTGCCGCCATTCCAGCAACGTCTGCAGGCTTGCCATGGTCGCGGACGTAGAGCTGCAGCTTGTCGGTGCCGGACACAAGCTCATAGTCCACGTCTTTTGCCTGGGCCACTACACCGCCATGCAGCGGCTTTGTGTCGTGGTTGTCTGCGGCGATTGCTGCGCCGGAAATGAATACGGTGAGTGCGAGGAGAAGCTTGGTTGCTTTCATTGGATTTCCTTTGCTGAACAGAATAAAAAATGGGCCCCGCAAACTGCGGGGCCCGAAGGCCCATTACTGGGCGGAGGGAACTGGGTGTACAGGTTCTGCGGTCACGTCCTCAACCTGCTCGTCAGGCTTGTGGGCCAGGCGATAAAGGATGGGCAGGACCAAGAGCGTCAGGAGCGTCGAGGAAAGAATGCCGCCGATCACAACGGTGGCCAACGGGCGCTGCACCTCGGCCCCGGTTCCCGTAGCGATGGCCATTGGGATGAAGCCCAGAGAAGCAACGAGTGCCGTCATGAGCACGGGACGCAGACGTGTCAGCGCGCCTTCACGGATCGCATCGTCCAGTGCAACGCCTTCCTCTCTCAACGTGCGGATGTAGGAGATCATCACCAGGCCGTTGAGCACCGCGACCCCTGAGAGTGCGATGAAGCCAACTGCCGCGGAGATCGACATGGGGATGTCGCGAAGCCAAAGCGCAAGGATGCCCCCCGTCAGCGCGAAAGGAATGCCCGTGAACACCAGCAGGCCGTCCTTGGCATTTCCGAACATTGCGAACAGCAGCACGAATACGAGCAACAGTGAGACGGGCACCACAATCTGCAGGCGCTTGGAGGCAGACTGCAGGTTCTCAAACGTGCCGCCCCAGCTTGTCCAGTAGCCCGTCGGGATCTTGATCTGCGCCAGGCCTTGTTCGGCTTCTGCAACGAAGGAGCCCACATCGCGGCCGCGCACGTTGGCGCTCACCACGATGCGCCGCTTGCCGTTCTCGCGGCTGACCTGGTTAGGGCCGGGGGCGAGCTCAAAGGAAGCGACTTCGGCAAGTGGGATGAAGTTGGTCCGCGCTTCCGCAGTGCCCGCTGAGCGAGGCAGCGGGATGGGCAGTCGCTTCATGCCTTCCATGTCATTGCGGATCGCTTCGGGCAGGCGCACCAGGATGTCAAATCGCCGATCACCCTCGAACATCGTTCCGGCTTCACGTCCACCGATGGCTGTGGCCACCGTGTCCTGGATGTCGGCCACGTTCAGGCCATAGCGAGCCGCCTTCTGGCGGTCGATATTCACCGTGAGCATCGGCAGCCCGGTTGTCTGCTCGACCTTCACCTCCGATGCCCCTTGGATCTTCTGCAGCATCGAAGAGATCTCTTCTGCCGACTTGTTCAGGACGTCCATGTCGTCCCCGAAGATCTTGACCGCGACGTCGCTGCGCACGCCGGAGATAAGTTCGTTGAAGCGCAACTGGATCGGCTGCGAGAACTCGTAGTTGTTGCCGGGAATCTTGCCGACCACCTCTTGGATGGCGGTAAGCAGTTCGTCACGAGTCTTGCGTGGCTCGGGCCATTGGTCCATGGGCTTGAGCATGATGTACCCGTCCGAGATGTTCGGCGGCATGGGGTCCGAGGCAATTTCTGCAGTGCCGGTTCTGGCAAATACCCGGTCGATTTCAGGGAACTTCTCTTTCAGCGTCCCTTCGATCTGGCGCTGCATGGCGATAGATTGCGAGAGGCTGGTACCGGGGATTCGCAGCGCCTGGATGGCAAGGTCACCCTCATTGAGTTGGGGAACGAACTCGCTGCCCATTCGGGTCGCGATCAATCCGCAGAGCACCACGGCCACTGCGGCAATGGAGAGCACTACTGCCTTGGCGGACATGACGCGATCCAGGAGCGGCGCATAGATTCGCTTCGCATGGCCGAGCAGGAAGTTTTCCTTCTCGCTGACCCGGTTGCCTATGAACAGTGCGACTGCGGCGGGGATGAAAGTCACCGACAGGATCATTGCGCCGACAAGTGCCGCGACCACGGTAAACGCCATCGGGTGGAACATCTTTCCTTCGACGCCAGTGAGGGCGAAGATCGGCAGGTACACCACCATGATGATGAGCTGACCAAACAGAAGGGCGCGGCGAGACTCTTTCGATGCCAGAAACACTTCATGGAAGCGCTCGGCCCGTGTCAGTGGTCGACCATGGTGGGCTTGGGCGTGCGCCAGGCGGCGAACGCAGTTCTCCACGATCACAACCGCGCCGTCAATGATGATGCCGAAGTCCAGCGCTCCAAGGCTCATCAGGTTGGCACTGACCTTGTAGTTCACCATGCCGGTGAACGTGAAAAGCATCGACAGCGGAATCACCGTTGCCGTGATCACCGCAGCCCGGATATTGCCCAGGAAAAGGAAGAGGATCACGATCACCAGGATCGCGCCTTCCATGAGGTTCTTCTTCACCGTGCTGATGGCCTTGTCCACCAGGACAGTGCGGTCGTAGACGGTGACCGCGTGCACGCCTTCTGGCAAGTTGCGGTTGATCTCCACCATCTTCTTGTCCACGGCTTGCGACACGGTACGGCTGTTCTCGCCGATGAGCATGAAGACCGTACCGAGCACGACCTCACGGCCGTTGTCCGTGGCAGCGCCAGTGCGCAGTTCCCGGCCGATCGATACGTCGGCGACATCCCGCACACGCACAGGGACACCGTTGGCACTGCTCAAGATCACGTTGCCGATATCTTCCATCGACTTGACCTGGCCAGGGGCGCGAACCAGGTACTGTTCGCCGCGCTTCTCGATGTAGCCCGCGCCAACGTTGCCGTTGTTGCGGTCCAGAGCAGTGACGATGTCTTGCAGCGTCACGCCGAGGGATGCCAGGCGCTCGGGGATTGGCGCAATCTGGTATTCCTTCGCAAAACCGCCGATGGAGTTGATTTCGGTGACGCCTGGAACATTGCGCAGCTGCGGCTTGATGATCCAATCCTGGATTTCACGCAGGTCTGTCGGGGTGTAGGGGTTGCCGTCTGGCTTCTTGGCTCCATCCTTGGTTTCAACCGTCCACAGGTAGATTTCGCCCAGGCCGGTCGAGATAGGTCCCAGCGCAGGGGTGATGCCTGCCGGCAACTTATCCCGGGCCTCCTGGATGCGTTCGTTCACCAACTGGCGCGCGAAGTAGATGTCGGTGCCGTCCTTGAAGATCACCGTGACCTGGGAAAGGCCGTAGCGTGACAACGACCGGGTCTGCTCCAGATTGGGGAGACCGGCCATGACCGTCTCGATGGGGTAGGTCACGCGCTGCTCTGTCTCCAGTGGTGAGTAACCGGCGGCTTGCGTGTTGATCTGCACCTGGACGTTGGTGATGTCCGGAACAGCGTCGATGGGAAGCTTCTGGTAGTTGAAGACGCCCAGGGCACCCATTGCAATGGCAGCGAGCAGCACCAGCCATCGCTGCTCGATCGAAAATCGAATCAGTTTTTCAAACATGTGTGAGGCTCCGTGATCAGTGCGTGTGCTCGGCGGACGCCTTGCCCAGTTCGGACTTCACGACGAAGCTGCCGGACGCTGCGTAGGGCGTTCCGGGCTTGATGCCCTGAAGAACCTCGATACGCTTGCCATCGCTGCGTCCCAACTGCACGGGCTGGGCAATGAAGCCTCCATTGACCTTGAGGAAGACAACAGGCTTGTCCCCAACCGTCTGGACTGCGTCTGCAGCGATCGTCACGGGCACAGTTGCCTCATCAGCCACGACCTCGACGTTCACGAACAGGCCTGGCCGCCATGCTCCCTTGGGGTTATCCAACACCACCCGCGCCTTGGCGGTTCGGGTTTGCTCACCGATGAGCGCGCCCACGAAGGCCACAGTGCCCGTCGCTGAAGCGTCGAACGCGGTGGCCTTGATGGTGACTTTCTCACCGACCCGCACGAGAGGGAGATCCTTGGCTGGAACGTTGATTTCCGCCCACACCTGGCTCAGATCAGAAATCGTGAACACGGCGGCGTCTTCCTTGACGGCTTCGCCGAGGCTCAGATGCTTCTCGATGACGATCCCATCAAAGGGCGCACGCAGCTCAAGCCGGTTCAGGCCCGAGGCGGAAGAGGACGACAGACCCAATGCCCCCAACTTCTGGTTGGCGTTGGCGACAGCAACTTCGGCTTCGTTGAGTGCCTGCTTGGCCTGCAGGTAGTCCTGCTCCGCCGAGACCTTCTGCTCCCAAAGCTTCTTCTCCCGCTCGTAGGTCGTCTTTGCCAAGGCCATGCGCTTTTGGGCCGTCTGCAGCTCGCTGCGCTGCTCCGATGCTGTGGGACTCGCGATAGCGGCCAGCACCTGCCCCTTCTTGACGACCTGGCCCAAGCTGGCGTTAACGCTTTCCACCACGCCAGCAAGGCGTGGAACCACGTGCGAGGTGCGATCTTCGTTGAGGCGGATCTCGCCGGGCAGCAGCAGCGCAGACTTGATGCTCGCAGCAGATGCCGAGTCAACGCCGATGGCTGCCGCCTTGATCTGGGCATCGGTCAGCTCGACCTTGCCTTCTTCCTTGCTCATCACGAACATGAAAGGCTCATTGCCCTTTTGCGCAATGATCTCGATGTCAAACGCGTGTGGTTCTGCCACGCTCTCGCGGCTCACCCACCCGTCCTTTTCCTGGATGAACGAGAGCGTCTGTTTTTCACCCGTCGGCCGGGTAATTGTTGCGGCGACCGTGGCGGCGCTCTGCGGCAGTGGCGTGTCCTTGTCGAACATCCAGACGCGAAGGCGCGGCTCGCCGCCGTCTTCCGCAAGCAGAGCTTCCAGGCCGAAGTCGCCTTCCTTGAAGAGGCTGCCACCGTTCGTCCCCTTGGACTCACTCTTCTCGTGATGCTCCCCGTCGGCATGGCCTTTGTCGTCATCATGGCCCTTGCCATCCGCTTTGCCATGGTGCTCGCCGTCTCCGTGCCCCTTGGCTTCAGTGTGGGTGCCGTGGCCGTGGCCATCTCCCTCACCGGCCGCAGCCTTCGTCTTGCCTCCCTGCAGAATGAGGGCGCCAGCACCAACGCCCATCGCGATGACGACGGCGATGGCGATCAGGTGCTTCTTGCTGATGCTTGATTTGATGGAGTTCATGGTCGATCTCAGTTTTGCTTGTTGGTCGGTGCATTGGGCGTCTGGCTGCCCAGGAGTCGGTCGATCTCCGCGGCTGCTCGATGGGCTTCGGCCAACGCCTTGAGGTACTGCGACTTGGCTGTGAAGTACGTGCGCTGTGCGTCGAGAACTTCGAGGAAGTTAAATTTGCCGTTCTCGAACCCCACGGTTGCTGCGTCGTAGGCCGACTTGGAACCAGGGAGCACGTCACCTCGCAACGCCTGCACTTCGGTAGTGATCGTTGCCAGTCGATCGTGGGCTTGGGTCACCTCGCTGTGCAGCCGCACGGTGGTGGCTTGCAATTCGTCCCTTGCTTTGTCCTCAAGCTTCAGGGCCTCCAGCAGGTTGCCCTGGTTGCGGTCGAACAGTTGTAGAGGCACAGACACTCCGAGCAGGAGCATGTTGCGCTGTGTCTCATTGCTGCGCTGCATACCTGCGCTCACAGTGACGTCCGGCACCCGCTTGCTCTGCTCCACCTCGGTCAAGGCGATGCGCCGATCCACTTCGACCTTGGCGACAACAACGGCAGGGGATGACGCAACCAGGGATTGCAGCGCCGCGATATCAGGAACGGCAGGAAGGCTCTCGGCCTCGCCTTCCAGCAGGAGGGTCATCCCGGTGGTTCGGCCCAACAGTGCATAGAGGCGGGTCAGTGCATTGCGCTCTTCGCCCGCCGCCTGCGCCAACTCCACGCGTATGCCGGCTTCCGCAACGCGTGCCTTCGTCTCCTCGACGGGGGAGACCTTGCCCGCAGCCACACGCTTCGCAACGGTGTCAGTGGATGACTTGGCAAGCGCTGCACTGTCCTTTGCCAAGGCCAACCGCTCTTGGGCCGTCAGTGCTTCGAAGTAGGCGGCAACCACATTGGCACGCACCGTGGATTTCACCTCAGCGAGCTGAGCCTGTGCCTGCTCCCGGGCCCTTTCCGCGGCCTTGGTCCGTGCCGTGCGCTTACCGCCGAGTTCAATCGGAAGGTTGAGCTGCCAGCTTTGCGTGCGCGTTCTGGACCGGGTGTCTTCGAGCGAGTACGCAAACTCCGGATTTGGGCGCGCGCGTCCCTGAATGACTTGCCCTTCTGATGCCTCGACCTGGCGCATGGCCGCGGCAACGTCTGCATTCCCTTCCAGTGCCAAGTCGATGGCCCTGGCCAACGACAACGGGGCTGCGGACGACGCCAACGCGCTGTGAGCAATTATCGATTGGCTTCCTTGGGTGCCTGCGGGCACGCCCTGGGCGAGCGCGACCGATCCGCTCGCAAAAATCGTGGCGGCAACAACTGCTGTGACCGCAAAACTCTTTCGGCCGGGTACAGCGACCAGGCGATTTGAAACATGAATTCCCTTGAACATCCGATTCTCCAGTGACCTTGAAACACGGGGAAATCGGCGGGATGGCAACAACAACGTCACCTAGCTGCTCAAGTCCATTTCGGCTGCGGCGCGCGCGGCGACTCCGCCCTATCGAAGGCGGATAAAGAATGGATCGAGGAAGAAGCCCCGCCGATTAGGCGAGGGAGGGCCACTGAGGGCGGTCTGGGGGGATGGGGCTGACGCCTGCTAGCGGTGACAAGACCGGGGCGTTCATTCCGTTACCGCGATCTGCAGGCATTTTGGAATCTGGCACGTAGACTGCACCGAGTCCAAGGCCATGGCATGAGCGGCAATCGGGGTCGAACTTGTCGAGATTCTTCTCGCCCACTTTGGCGTTGCCAACGGTCGTATCCGATTCATGCTGGTGTTCGTGATGACCCACGTGCTGCACAGTAGAGGCGGACGTAGCGCGCTCATGCTGGCAGTACGAAGCTACCGCAGCCCAGCTGAACTGGAGCGGTAGCAGTACGAGCATCAAAGCGACGACCCAGCGACTCATTTTTTCAGTCTAGCATGGCAAGTTGAATTCTGAGCACTAGGTATCGAAGAACAGCGCCGCAGCTTCACATGCCTCGGACGCTCCCCGTGTAGCCGCGTTCCGCTGCCACGTCCGCAGTGTGACTGCCACGGTACATGCCTGGAAATACGTCCTTGAGCATGCGCCCGTCTTCACCATTGGCGACGATCTCTCCGTGAAGAATTGCCTCGGCCAGTTCATGTTTGACTTCGTCGCGCGACTTCGGCGAAACAGCCGCCACTGCCTGCGAAGGATAGCTCCCTGGAGCGATCTCATTCAACTTAGCACCAGATTCGCCAGCGGCCATCATCTCTCCTGACTTGATCGCTTGGCCCAGTTCCTGCTGCACTTGCTCACGCGTCTTCTTGGGCGCGGTTGCTGCTTGCGCAGGATAGGCGCGGGGGTTCATTTGGCGTAGCGTCATGCTCGACTCACCGCTGCCCATGATGTCGCCGCTGCGAATGGCTTGGAACAGTTCAGCGCGAACCTGTTCACGGGTGAGTGGAGCCGATTGCGCAGAGGCGAGCAGAGGTGCGGCGCCCAGAGCGGCGAGAAGGAGTGCGGTCTTGAATTTCATGGTGTGGTCCTTTGAGTTAATGTGATTGAATAAATGAAGGGCGGATTACGGCAGCTGTTGGGCGTTGACCCACCCAGCTTCGCCGCCCATGTCGCGCATGCCATCTGCTGTGATCGGGTTGCGCTTGGCATATTCGAGCTCCTGCAGCACCTGGTCCCGGCTCTTGGTGAGGGTCGGCGCTTTGACGAGCGGGTAGGTGGCGGGATAGCCACGGCTGATCCATTGGAGCGAGCCGTCTTGCTGGGCTACAAGCACGGTATTGCGAACGGAGTCCCGGCTCACGGTGTTACCCAGGTGGTCGGGAGTAAACACAGCTCCCTGCTCCTGCACTGGGCTGGCGTGATAGGCCGACGCGGCGAACGAAGTCGTAGCGACGGTGGCCAGGCCAACGATGATGAGTGCGTTGCGAACTTTCATGATGTTCTCCAGTTGCACCGGACGCCTCTTTTTTTGGCTACCGGGGTGACACGCTTTGCATCACGAAGAGAAGTCTAAAAATCTCGCCCTATCAAGGCAGTGACTGCCGGATTACGCTTTTGACAGCTTGGATCTCCACTGCTGAGTTGGATACTCTTCGAACCTGAAACCTTGGGGCTGGCGGGAGGGCTCCTGATAGCAAAGTCGCTCAGTCCCCAAAGAACATACAAGATCGAAGCGGTCGCGCCGATCACGGGGCCAGGCCTCCGTGCGCCTGACGGCGAGCAGGCCGAGTAGGTGGATGGCAAGCAATCAGGTAATTTCGGAGGGGCAAACTCGTTACTTTTCTTGCAGTTGATGTCGCGTTAAATGCGAAAGCCCCCATTGCCGACGCAAGATCAGAATGGTCTCTGCCGACCTGGAGCTGCCACGCTGAAAGTCGGTTTAGCAGCGGTTGCTGACGATCCCGGACGAGACGGCGACGGTTGCTTTGGGGCCAGGAGCGGTCGCTTGCTGGCACCCAAAACGCGCGCCTGGAGCGGGCCGCTCAGCCCCGTAATCGCGGCCTGTCCGCCGCCTTACAACTTGGCACGAGGCTTCATACGGAAGCTTATGCCCATGCGATTGATAGCATTCATGGCTGCAATCGTGAGAGTCAGATCCACCAGATCCTTTTCTCCGAACACGGCCAATGCGGCCGAATAGGCCTCATCTGAAGCGTGAGTCTCGCTCACCAGCGTTACTTCCTCGCTCCACGCCAACGCCGCGCGCTCCTGTTCAGAGAATAGGTATTGGGCCTCGTGCCAGACAGGGATGAGTACCATCTTTTCAACCGACATGCCTTCAGCAAGTAGGTCACGCGTATGAATGTCGATGCAGTGCGCGCAACCATTGATCTGCGACACACGCAGGAAGACTAGGTGAGTCAGCAAACTCGGTAGGCCAGTGCTCTTGGTAACGAAGTGGTGCAGCGTTCCAACAGCCTTGGCACCTTCAGGGGAGGCTTGAAACCATACAGCGCGATTCATAGATCAGATTCCTTCAATGTCAATGAGGGGCGGAGGCCGACCGCGACCTCCTGCTCACAAGACGTTTGACATGAGGGCTCTGTGACACCTGTTGAAGAAAATCGCGGCGAACAACCGCGCGCTGCGAGCGTTGTTTTGCTCCTCGGACGGGTTCGATCAGTGAGGATTTGGCGCTGTCAGCAAGTCGCTGTAGCGTTTGAGGCTGGCTAACTTCTCCGGATTGCGCTGTATCCGCACATGCGCGATGCGACCACCTTCGAACTCAAAGGCCTGGATGGACTCCAGTTCGTCTTGTAGATAGCGCAAGAGAGCCCATTCACCGTTCAAGAAGGCCAGTTCCAGTCGCATGTTTCTGCCATGCCGCAGGTAGTGCGCGTAATACAGTTGGGCAATACGCTGGGCGCCGCTCAAGGGATGGCGCAAGCTTGGCCCCTTATTGCCAAAGTCGCCTACCAGAGCTGCCTCTTCGGCCAGCAAGGCGCGAATCCCGCTGAAATCACCGTCCATGATGGCCTGTATCAAACGATGCAGAAGCGCGTACTGCTCCTTCGGCGGGGTTCGCGACCTCTGTCGCTCTGAGCCGCGCGCTGCCGTTAGCCGTTGCTTCGCACGGTGCACGATTTGACGGGATGCCGCCTCACTCTTGTCTATGGCTGCGGCAATATGCTCGTAGTCGACGTCGAAGACCTCCCGAAGCAAGAATGCCGCGCGTGCCTCTGGCGTCAGGCAATCGAGCAGCACCAGGAATGCGATGGAAACGTCATCAGCAACTTCGTGGATTTGCTCCGGGGAGGCCGGACCTTCGCTGATCAGTGGCTCGGGAAGCCAGAGGCCAGGATAGGCTTCTCGTCGAAGCTTGGCAGCACGCAAGCGGTCAATTGCCATGCGGGTGGTAACCGTGACAAGCCAAGCCTCTGGAACGAGCACTGGGCTGCTGCCGGTTTCGATGACACCTTGTTAAGGTGGAAGATGAAACCGGAGGTGGTTCATGGAGAGAAGAAGGACATTCAGCCGCGAGTTCAAGCTCGAGGCGGTCAGGTTGGTCACCGAGCGTGGCGTGGCTGTGGCCCAGGCAGCCAAGGACCTGGACGTTCACGAGAACGTGCTGCGCAAGTGGGTTCGTGAGTTGCGAGAGGAGCCCCAGGAGGCGTTCCCTGGCAACGGCAAGCAGAAGGCCCAGGACGCGGAGATAGCGCGACTGCGCAAGGAGGTTGCCAAGCTCAAGATGGAGCGCGACATCCTGAAAAAAGCCGCGGCCTACTTCGCGAAGGAGTCGATGTGAAGTTCGGCTTCGTGGCGAAACACCGAGGGGCCTGGCCGGTCAATCTGATGTGCGAGGCGCTCGGTGTCTCGCGGGGTGGCTTCTACGCGTGGCTCACACGGCCCAGGAGCCAGCGCAGCCTCAGCGATGAAGTGCTGGGCGCGCAGGTCCACCAGAGCTTCGTGCGCAGCGACCGCACCTACGGCGCGCGCCGTGTGTGGCACGACGTGTTGGAGCAAGGTCAAGCCTGTGGTCTGCACCGCATCGAGCGACTCATGCGAGAGCAGGCACTACGAGCCAGGCCCCGACGACGTGGACTGCCCAAGGACCGGGGCACGCGCGGCGCGGTGGCCGATAACGTGCTGGACCGCCAGTTCCGGGCCGATGGCCCGAACCAGAGTAATAGTCCGTCGAAGGCCGTTATTGACACCTGTCGGCCTTGGCGTTCAAGCATCGACGACGTGCCGAAGCA
>NZ_VRUA01000053.1 GCF_008017535.1 Ottowia flava | reverse complement strand
CCGAGGGCTTCATGGGGTCGGTGGTGGTTGTATCGGCGCAGCCAGTCGGCGGTCATGTCTCGGACTTCCTTCAAGCTGTCGAAGACGTAGCAGTCGAGCACTTCGGTGCGGTAGGTCTTGTTGAATCGTTCGACATAGGCGTTCTGCGTGGGCTTGCCGGGCTGGATGTGATTGAGGGCGATGCCCTTGCTTTGAGCCCACTGGGCCAATGCGCTGGCGATGAATTCAGGGCCGTTGTCCAGGCGAATCGACAGCGGCGCACCGCGTACCGTCCAGGGCGCGGATGACACGCGCAGCGGGCAGGCTGGTATCGACCTCGATACGCAGGCCCTCGCGGTTGAACTCGTCGATGACGTTGAAGGTTCGGAAGCGCCGGCCTGACCACAGCGCATCCGACATGAAGTCGCAACTCCAGCCTTGATTGGGCTGAGCTGCGGCCTGCAGCGGCTCTTTGACGCGCGCCGGCAACCGCTTCTTGCCCCGCCGGGGCAGGTTCAGTCGCAGCTCGCAGTACACGCGCCAGAGCACAGTCTTGCCCCAAGGCTTGCCTTGGTGGCGGGCACTGTCGTACAGCAGCCCGAAGCCGTGGCGCGGGTTCAGTGCCATATGGGCCTGGATGAAATTGATAACCCCAGAGTCGTCGCGTGCAACGCGTCGGTAACGCAGCGTGGAGCGGGCGATACCACTGGCCTGACAGGCACGTCGTTCGCTCATGCCATGCTCGGCCACAAGAGCCTGAACAACCACCTCGCGACGCTCCGGGGTCAGAGCTTTCGGTCAACAACGTCCTTGAGCGCGTGGTGCATCAGCGCCAGGTCGGCGTACATGCGCTTGAGCTTGGTATTCTCGTCTTGCAGTTGGCGCAGCTGCGCCAGGTGCGAGACTTTCATGCCCGAGAATTGGCTCTTGCACTTGTAGTACGTCGGCTCGCTGATGCCGTGCTTCCTGCACGTCTCGCCGACCTTCGCTCCCATCTCGACCTCCTTGAGGATGCCGACCATCTGCGCTTCACTGAATCTGGATTTCTT
>NZ_VRUA01000052.1 GCF_008017535.1 Ottowia flava | reverse complement strand
CCAAACGTTGTCCAGGCGCCTCCTGGGGGATGCAATTCCCCGATTTCGTGGGCATTACGCCCCTTGCACGCGCACCTGTGCCATGGCTTGCAGCTTGTGCCTGGCCATCCACAAGTTGGACAGGGCAAACAGCGTCACGATCTGCGCCGTGTTTTTCTTCAAACCACGGTAGCGCACCTTCACATATCCAAACTGCTGCTTGAGCACCCTGAAGGGGTGTTCCACCTTGGCCCGGATGCGCGCCTTGGTGCGCTCCAGCTGGTCGATCAGATCATCAAGAGGCTTGTCTTTGTCCAGCGCCCGGCGCAGGCCTGGGCGCATGGCCACGTGCCAGCACACGGCTTGCCTGGCATCGGGGCGCTTGTCCGCCCCTTGGTAGCCCGCATCACCAAAGACATCTGTCTCCTGCCCGTGCAGCAGGCTGTTGGCTTGAACCACGTCGTTCACGTTGCCGCTGGTGCCCCGCACCGTGTGCACCAGGCCCGAATCCGCATCCACTCCAATGTGGGCCTTCATACCGAAGTACCACTGGTTGCCCTTCTTGCTCTGGTGCATCTCGGGGTCACGCTCGCCACTTTGGTTCTTGGTGGAACTGGGGGCCGCAATCAGCGTGGCATCCACCACGGTGCCCGCCTTCAACTGCAAGCCCTTGGCTTGCAGCAGTGCGTTGACCGTGGCCAGGATTTGTTCGGCCAGCTTGTGGCGTTCCAGCAGGTGCCTGAAGCGCAGGATGCTCGATTCGCTGGGGATGTGTTCGTCCCAACGAGACAGACCTGCGAAGTCACGAAACGCAGGCACATCATGCAGCGCTTCTTCCATTGCAGGGTCGCTGAGCTTGAACCACTGCTGCATGAAGTGGATGCGCAGCAGCGTCTGCACCGCAAAGGGCTGCTGGCCCCGCCGTCCACTCTCGGGGGCGTAGGGCTCTATCAGCGCTACTAGTTCGGCCCAAGGAACCACCAGCTCCATGGCGTCCAGGAATTCGCGCTTGCGGGTGCGCTTGACGGTGTTGCTCAGGCCCAGGCTGCTT
>NZ_VRUA01000051.1 GCF_008017535.1 Ottowia flava | reverse complement strand
GGCAAGACGACGCTGACGGCGGCCATCGCCACCGTGCTGGGCAAGAAGTTCGGCGGCGAAGCCAAGAGCTACGACCAGATCGACAACGCGCCCGAAGAAAAGGCCCGCGGCATCACCATCAACACCTCGCACGTCGAGTACGAGACCGCCAACCGCCACTACGCCCACGTGGACTGCCCTGGCCACGCCGACTATGTGAAGAACATGATCACCGGCGCTGCCCAGATGGACGGCGCCATCCTGGTGTGCTCGGCCGCTGACGGCCCCATGCCCCAAACGCGCGAGCACATCCTGCTGTCGCGTCAGGTCGGCGTGCCCTACATCATCGTCTTCCTGAACAAGGCCGACCTGGTCGACGACGCCGAACTGCTCGAACTCGTCGAAATGGAAGTGCGCGAGTTGCTCTCCAAGTACGAATTCCCCGGCGACGACACCCCCATCATCAAGGGTTCGGCCCGCATGGCCCTGGAAGGCGACACCGGCGAACTCGGCGAAGAAGCCATCATGAAGCTGGCCGACGCCCTGGACAGCTACATCCCCACGCCTGAGCGCGCCATCGACGGCGCCTTCCTCATGCCCGTGGAAGACGTGTTCTCCATCTCCGGCCGCGGCACCGTCGTGACCGGCCGTATCGAGCGCGGCATCGTCAAAGTCGGCGAAGAAATCGAAATCGTCGGCATCAAGCCCACGCAGAAAACCACTTGCACCGGCGTCGAGATGTTCCGCAAGCTGCTCGACCAGGGTCAAGCTGGCGATAACGTCGGTATCCTGCTGCGCGGCACCAAGCGTGAAGACGTTGAGCGCGGCCAAGTGCTGTGCAAGCCCGGCTCCATCAAGCCCCACACCGAATTCGTCGGTGAGGTCTATGTGCTGAGCAAAGACGAAGGCGGCCGCCACACCCCCTTCTTCAACAACTACCGTCCGCAGTTCTACTTCCGCACCACCGACGTCACCGGCTCCATCGAGCTGCCGGCCGACAAGGAAATGGTGATGCCTGGCGACAACGTGTCGATCACCGTCAAGCTGATCGCGCCCATCGCCATGGAAG
>NZ_VRUA01000050.1 GCF_008017535.1 Ottowia flava | reverse complement strand
CAGCCTCTGCTGGCGGGATGTATCCGATGGGTTCGAGCAGGCGATGGTGGTTGAACCAGGACACCCATTCGAGCGTGGCGAACTCCACAGCTTCCCTGGTCTTCCATGGCGCTCGGCGGTGGATGAGTTCGGCCTTGTAGAGCCCGTTGATGGTCTCGGCCAAGGCGTTGTCGTAGCTGTCGCCCCTGCTGCCCACGGACGGCTCGATACCGGCCTCGGCGAGTCGCTCGGTGTAGCGAATGCTGACGTACTGAGAGCCCCTATCCGAGTGACAGACCAGGCCTCCATCGCGCTCGGGCTGGCGGGCATACAGGGCCTGCTCCAATGCATCGAGCACGAAGTCCGTGCGCATTGAGCTGCTCACACGCCAGCCCACGATGCGCCGTGAGAACACGTCAACAACGAAGGCCACGTACAGCCAGCCCTGCCAGGTCGAGACGTAGGTGAAGTCGCTGACCCACAGCTGGTTGGGTCGCTCGGCCCGGAACTGCCGGTTCACCCGGTCCAGCGGGCATGGCGCCTTTGCGTCGCCCACGGTCGTGCGTACGACCTTGCCTCGCATCACACCGCGCAGCCCGAGCTTGCGCATCAAGCGCTCGACTGTGCAGCGGGCCACGACAATGCCTTCGCGTGCCAGCTGTCGCCACACTTTGTCAGCACCGTAGACCTGCATGTTGGCCTGCCAGACGCGTTCAATCTGTGGCACCAGCACCTCGTCGCGATGAGCTCGGGCACAGCGCCTGTGAGGCTCTCTGCGTAGCGCCGCGCGCCTTCGATATGCCGATGGGGCGACCTGCAAGACTTTGCAGAGCGGCTCGACCCCGAAGGCATCCCGGTGCTTGTCGATGAAGTCCTTCAGGACTTCAGGCGGCGGCCCGGCTCCGCCTGGGCGAAAAACGCGCTGGCCAGCTTCAATATCTCGTTGGCTCGACGCAGCTCTTTGTTCTCGCGTTCCAGCTCCTTGACCCGCTGGGCCTCGCTGGTGGTGACGCCTTCACGCACGCCAGCATCAACCTCGGCGCGTTTGACCCATTCGTTCAGCGTCTGCGGCACGCAGCCAATCTTGGGGGCAATGGACTCGATGGAAGCCCACAACGACGGGTACTCTCCGCGATGCTCTTGCACCATTCTCACCGCCCGCTCACGTACCTCGGGCG
>NZ_VRUA01000005.1 GCF_008017535.1 Ottowia flava | reverse complement strand
ACTCAGCCACCGAACACCTGCCTCCCATCACGCGACTCGCATTCGACGGGAACAACGTGTTGAGAAACTACATTTAGGCGATGCGTCGGAAGGGCGCGGCCAGCAGTTCGCCGACGGATTGCCGGGTGGGGTCGCCCGACGGGGCCGACGCCAGGCCGATGGTCAGCCAGCGTCCCCCGTCCGGTGGCACAGTCGATGCGGTACCGAACAGCCGGTCGAACGCCGTCAAAAGCGTGGCGTAGTGGCTGTCGGTCTGGGGTTGGTGGGCGCTGTGGTGTATGCGATGGAAGGCCGGTGTGACGATCACCCAGGCCAGCGCGCGGTCCAGCCACGCAGGCAGTCGCAGGTTGCCGTGCGACCAGGTAGTGACTCCTACCGCCAGCAGACTGTAGGCGAGCACTGCGCCCCACGGAGGCGCCAGCACCAGCAACACCGGCAGCGTGACCAGCGCCGACACGGCGCTCTCGAGCGGGTGATGGCGGTGCGCAGTGGTTGCATCCAGTTCGGTATCGCTGTGGTGCACGGCGTGCAGGCGCCAGAGCCAGCCGATGCGGTGGCTTATCCGGTGGAAGGTGTAGAGCACACCTTCCATCACGACCAGCGTCAGCGGCCATTGCACCCACCATGGCCAGCCCGACTTGGCCAGGCCGAGGGACGGCCATGGCTCGCCACCTCCCTGCGTAGCGGCGTGCAGCAGCATCGGCATGCCGAGCGTGACGGCGATGGCCAGCGCCGACAGCGCCAGGTTGTGCAGCCAGCGCCGCAGCGGTGGCGTGCTTGCGGGGTGCAGCGGGATGAACGCTTCCAGCACTAGCACCACCGCCAGACTGAGCACGACCGCAGCCAGATAGATCTGAAGCATGGACTAGCTCTGGCGATGGCGCCGTGGTGCGGCAGACAGCGCCGTCGGATTGAGATCGGGCAATGTGGTCAGCTGGGAACGAAGACAAAGTGCACGCTGCACTTGTTGCCCGGCGTCACTTGCGCGCCGACCGTGCACTCCGGAACTTCCGGCGGAGGCGACTCGATGGTCACGCCTTCGTTCGGCCGAATGTCGGTGATCTTCAGCGTGACCGCGGTGCCGTTGGTTGCGCGCAGCCAATAATTACCTGTGACCGAGCCACCCGTGGTCGACGACATGGACACGTCTTGCGCGGCAATGGCGGCGGCCTCACGCACCACGCCGTGGCCGGTGAACGTTGCCACCGCAGCGCCGCCCAATATCAGCAGGTTGGACATCAGCTTTCCGCCCACGCGACCGCGCAGCACGCGGTAAGCCACGGCGACCACCAGCAGCACAATCAGGGCGAGCGACCATTGCCCCAGTGTCGGGACGGCTGCCGCCAGCGGGGCATAGTCGATCGTGCCGCCTGGCGGCACGATCGTGCCGGCGTGGGCCAAAGTGCCAGCGCCCAGCATGGCAGCTGCTGCGCTACAGCGCACGGCGTTGCGGATCGAAAGAGTGGTCATGCGGGCGTCCTTGCAGTGGGAATGGTTGATCGGGTCAATGCGCAAGCACGCGCATTCTTGTGCGCCGGTTGCATGCTGCGCAATAGGCCGAACGGCCTACGTCATATGGTGGATGCACTGCCCTTTCGGGCGCATGGCTGCGCGGTCAGCGGGCGCGGCGAAAGGTGAGGTTGATACGCTTCGGGCCGGTCAGCGGGTGCTCACCATCAGGCACCGGCGCCACGCCGTGAAAGCGAAGCCGGTCGGCGCCGCCCCAGACCACCACGTCGCCGTGCAGCAAGGGTATGCGTTCAGCGCGGTCAGCTCGCACGCCACCGCCCCAGAGGAAGACAGCAGGCAGGCCGAGTGAGACCGAAACGATGGGGTGCGTGAAGTCGTCCTCGTCGCGGTCCTGGTGCAGCGAAAGGCGCGTGCCAGGCACGTATCGGTTGATGAGACAGGCATCTGGCGCGAAGGCGTCAAAGCCCGCGTGCGCAGCGGCGGATGCCGCCAGGTCGGCGAACGGCTGCGGCATGGCGGGCCAGGGCCGCGCGCTCATCGGGTCGAGCGCGGTGTAGCGGTAGCCGTGCCGGTCGCTCACCCAGCCCAGCGCGCCGCAGTTGGTCAGCGCCACCTGCATGTGCTGGCCGCCGGGCGTGCGCATGCGCCGGAAGGGCGCTTGGGCGATGACCGATTGCAGCGACAACCAAAGTACGTCGACGCACGGCAGTGCCCAGCCCCGCAGCACCACCGCGGCAGCTCCAAGCCGGGTCACGGCCCCGGTTGAGGTGCTGCCGGTGTCGTCGAAGAGGGGCAGGGTCATGGCATCTCGGGTCTCGCCTTGACTGATGAACAAATAGGGCTGAGACCGTTGGTGGATGTGCGCAGTCAGCTATCGAAAAAGGAGTTCACTGCCATTTGCCCGGCCATATGTGCAGCAGGGCGACCGTCATCACCACATAGCGCAGCAGCTTGCCGGCGGCCATGTAGGCGGTGCACGGAGGCAGGGGCATCCGCAACCAGCCCGCCACGGCGCACAGCGGGTCGCCGACCACCGGCAGGAAAGCGAAGAAGCACGCGCGCGGGCCCAGGCGTTCCAGCCAGCGCAGCGCGCGCAGGTGCGTGGGCGAATGGCGGTAGTGGTCGACCAGCTGGTGCGCGCCCAGGCCCATCCACCAGCTCAGCATGCCGCCCAGGGTGTTGCCAGCGGTGGCCACCAGGATGGCCGGCCAGAACAGTTCCGGATTCAGCTTGATGAGGCCGAACACCGCCGGCTCCGAACCCAGCGGCAGCAGCGTGGCGGACACGAAGGCGACGATGAACACGGTGGACAGGCCGAATTCGGGCAGCGCCAGTGCTTGCATCAGCGTGTGCAGGTGAGCGGTCAGCCAGGCTTCCATGGGGTGCGAGTGTAGGCAGTCGACAGATGGTTTCAGTTGCTGAAAGTTTGAGCAGGTAAAATTCGCCCCTCTGCCCGCGCGGCCCGCCTTCGTTGACCGATGAGCCGCAGGGAATCAGCGCATGCAGATCGGCCCTTACCTTCTCCCCAACCACCTGTTCGTTGCCCCCATGGCGGGGGTGACGGACCGGCCGTTCCGTCAGCTGTGCCGGCGCTTTGGTGCGGGCTACGCCGTCAGCGAGATGGTCACGTCGCGCAAGGACCTGTGGCACACGCTCAAGACCAGCCGCCGCGCCGACCACACCGGCGAGCCCGGCCCGATCGCCGTGCAGATCGCCGGCACCGACGCGGCCATGATGGCCGAGGCCGCGGCCTACAACGTCGACCGGGGCGCGCAGATCATCGACATCAACATGGGTTGCCCCGCCAAGAAGGTTTGCAACAAATGGGCCGGCAGCGCGCTGATGCAGGACGAGGCGCTGGCGCTGCAAATCATTGACGCCGTGGTCGCCGCCTGCGCGCCGCACGGTGTGCCCGTCACGCTGAAGATGCGCACCGGCTGGTGCGCGCAGGTGAAGAATGCGCCGGCGCTGGCGCGCGCCGCCGAAAGCGCGGGCGTGCAGATGCTCACCGTGCACGGCCGCACGCGCGAGCAGGGCTACAAAGGGCAGGCCGAGCACGACACCGTGGCCGCCATCAAGGCCGCGCTGCGCATTCCGGTGGTGGCCAACGGCGACATCGATTCGCCCGAACGCGCGCGCGACGTGCTGCGCGCCACCGGCGCTGACGCCGTCATGATCGGCCGCGCCGCGCAAGGCCGGCCTTGGCTGTTCCGCGAGATCGCCCACTTTCTGGCGACGGGCGAACACCTGGCGCCGCCGCTGGTGCTGGAGGTGCGCCGCGCACTGTTGGAACATTTGCAGGACCACTACGGCCTGTACGGCGAGCACACCGGCGTGCGCTCGGCCCGCAAACACATTGGCTGGTACGTGCGCAGCCTGCCGGGCGGCGAAGCCCTGCGCGAGCGCATCAACGGCATCGAAGGCGCCGACGTGCAATGGCAGGCGGTCGCGGATTTTTTTGAGGAACTGGCCGCAAGCCATGAGCGTCTGCCGCAGTCGGCGCCCGCTTCGCAGCCCGCGGGAGAGTTGGAGGCCCGCAGAGCATGAGCAAGAACCACATCGAAGCCTGCGTGCGCGAGAGCCTGGAGGCCTACTTTCGCGACCTGCGCGGGATCGAGCCCGATGGCCTGTATGAAATGGTGACGCGCGTCGTCGAGAAACCACTGCTGGACGTGGTGATGCAGCACGCAGGGCAGAACCAGTCGCGCGCGGCCGAGTGGCTGGGGATGAACCGCAATACGCTGCGCAAGAAGCTGGTCGAACATAAGTTGATATGACGGGCACCCCCCCTGAGTCGCCTGGCGGCGCCTTCCCCCCTCACTCTCCGCGCTGCGCGCTGCGGGAGGGGGGACAACGCCAATGCCCGGCGCAGGTCCGGGCATGGCGTTCGTTGGCTTGGCCTGCTCCGCGGCCATTTGATCGGTGGTGCGATGCGGACGGCGGCTGGGCTTGCGCGGGCGGGTCGGCTGGCGACGTTATTGCGTGCGGGTTTGCCCATTTGCTTTTAATTTCATAGCTGCCTGCGCAGATTGCACTAGGGCGAGCGGCTGATTTGGTTCTTAATACGGGTTCAAGCATGAATGCGCTGATTTCTGTTTCCGACAAGACCGGCGTGGCCGATTTCGCGGCTGCTTTGGTGGCGCTGGGGTTCAATTTGCTGTCGACCGGCGGCACGGCGAAGCTGCTGGAGGACGCTGGCTTGCCGGTGACCGAGGTGGCGGAGGTGACGCAGTTCCCTGAGATGCTGGACGGCCGCGTGAAGACGCTGCACCCGAAGGTGCACGGCGGCTTGCTGGCGCGCCGCGACGTGCCGGCCCACATGGATGCGCTGGCGCAGCACGGCATCGGCACGATCGATCTGCTGGTGGTCAACCTGTACCCTTTTGAGGCGACGGTGGCCAAGCCCGGCTGCACGCTGACCGACGCAATCGAGAACATCGACATCGGCGGTCCGGCCATGGTGCGCAGCGCCGCCAAGAACTGGAAAGACGTGGCCGTGCTGACCGACGCCAGCCAGTACGCCCCCGTGCTGGCCGAGCTGCAGGCGGGCGGCGGCAAGCTGTCCGACAAGACGCGCTTCGGCCTGGCCGTGGCCGCGTTCAACCGCATCAGCAACTACGACGCGGCTATCAGCGATTACCTGTCTGCTATCGAATTCGATGCTGGCAGCGCCGACGGGGCGCCGGTCAGAACGCTTTTTCCTGCCCAAAGCAATGGGCGATTCATCAAGCTGCAGGACCTGCGCTATGGCGAGAACCCGCACCAGCAGGCGGCCTTTTACCGCGACCTGTACCCGGCGCCGGGCTCGCTGGTGTCGGCCGCGCAGCTGCAGGGCAAGGAGCTGAGCTACAACAACATCGCCGACGGCGACGCGGCCTGGGAATGCGTCAAGCAATTCGTGCAGCCCGCCTGCGTGATCGTCAAGCACGCCAACCCCTGCGGCGTGGCGGTGGCGGACGGCGCGCTGGCCGCGTACCAGAAGGCCTTCCAGACCGACCCGACCAGCGCCTTCGGCGGCATCATCGCCTTCAACGTGCCGGTGGACGGCGCCACGGCCGAAGCCGTGTCCAAGCAGTTTGTCGAAGTGCTGATGGCGCCCGACTTCAGCCCAGAGGCGCGCGCCGTCTTTGCGGCCAAGGCCAATGTGCGGCTGCTGCAGATTTCGCTCGACGGCGTGCAGCGCGACGGCGACACGCCCTGGGCGCGCGGGCAGAACGCGATGGACGTCAAGCGCGTCGGCTCGGGCCTCTTGATCCAGACCGCCGACTTCCACGACCTGAAAGCCAGCGACCTGGAAGTGGTCACGAAGCTGCAGCCCACGCCGCAGCAAATCCAGGACCTGCTGTTCGCCTGGCAGGTCGCCCAGTTCGTCAAGAGCAACGCCATCGTCTTCTGCAAGGACGGCATGACGCTGGGCGTGGGCGCCGGCCAGATGAGCCGCCTGGATTCGGCGCGCATCGCCAGCATCAAGGCGCAGCACGCCGATCTGTCGCTGCAGGGCTCAGCCGTGGCGAGCGACGCCTTCTTCCCGTTCCGCGACGGGCTGGATGTGGTGATCGACCAGGGTGCGAGCTGCGTGATCCAGCCCGGCGGCTCAATGCGCGACCAGGAGGTGATCGACGCCGCGAATGAGCGCGGCGTGGCCATGGTGTTCACGCGCGTGCGGCACTTCCGCCATTAATTTTTAAGCCAAATCGGGCTGCAGCGCTAGAGCCACCTGCGCAAGCAGCTCACAAAAAAAGAGCGGCTGGGCCGTTCTTTTTCTTGGAAGGGTGCGATCAGCTCGGGGCCAGGCCGTGCGCTCAGCAGCGCGACGGGTACAGCGAGCAGTTCACGCCGCGGCCGTTGTAGCGGTCGTCGCGACGCAGGTCGTTGTTGTGCCGTTGGGATGAATCGCGTGGCACCAGGGTGGTGATGTCCGCGCCAGCGGCGGGCGTGATGGCGGCGACTTTGCCCACGGCGACGGGTTGGGTCAGGCGTTTTTCGTTGGCGGCCAGTGTCACGGGCTCCGCGGCCGGCGCCTTGGCCATGAGGGTGCCGACCGGCGCGGCGGCTGGAGTGGCGGCGCGCTGCGCGGCCAACTCGGCGTTGAGGCGCTCGTTCATCGCAGCGGCGCGCTTGGCCTTGGCTTCGGCTTGCACACTGGCGGCTTGTGCGGCGGCCTGCTGACTGGCCTCGCTGGGCGCCGCCTCCGACGGGCTGTTGGTGTGCGTGCGCGGCAGGTGGATTGAAGTGGACGGCTCGCTGTGTGAGGTGCTGTGGTGCGATCCGCCGCTGCGGATCTTGATGCCTTTGGCAGGCGCGGCGGTGGAAACGGCCATCAGCGCGGCCAGCAGAAGCAGAGCGGGTGTTTTCATTCGGTTACCTTTGGGCGAAGTCGCCGCAGCATACCCAATCGGCCGCCCGCTGTGGCCCACTGTTGCGCGCGAACGTCGACAAAATCACGCGCTCGGCGCGGCGCGCAACGCTGCTGGGCTCGGACTGCGAAATAAGGCCGGGCGAAGCGTGGGGCGGCGCGTTGGGCTAACGCAGGTTGACAATGAAATGAGCCTGTGGCCCTACAACCATCTGCGCGAGCAGCTACGCTATTGGAAGCAGATGCGCGATGCGGCGTGCGATCGGCGTGCGCGGTGCAGGACGCGTGGTTGGCGCGCGTTGCGACGCGAAAGGGCGCGGCGCTCCGGCTGCGGGTGCAAGGGAAAATTCGCCTCGACCCTACAACCACCTGCGCGGTCCGCTAGCTATTTTGAAGCGCACCGCTTGACGCGGTCGCTCGTTGGCTGGCGCCTCGGCGGCGCTGCCCGCGCACTGGCGGCTTGTGGCGGGCCGCACGTGGCGCGGTGAATGGGCAAGGCCGGAGATGCTGGCCAAGGATCGATCAAGTGGTCTTTTTGGCCGTCAGCCCTACAACCAACTGCGCGGCCAGCTATGCTTTTGGTAGTTCTCGGAAGGCTTCGCGTGCCGCGTCCAGGGTGGCGTCGATGTCTGCGTCGCTGTGGGCGCCGCTCACGAAGCCCGCCTCGTACAGCGCCGGGGCGATGTACACGCCGCGGTCGAGCAGGGCGTGGAACAGCTGGTTGAAGTGCTCGCCGTTGCTCTTCATGACTTCGGTGTAGTTCTGCGGCAGCGTGGGCAGCAGGAAGAAGCCGAACATGCCGCCCTGACAGTCGGCCACGAAGGGCACGCCTTCTTCGGCGGCGACGGTTTTCAGGCCGTCGACCAGGCGCTGCGTCTTGGCGCTGAGCGACTCGAAGAAGCCCGGGCGCTTGATCTCGCGCAGCGTGGCCAGGCCGCAGGCGGTGGCGACGGGGTTGCCCGACAGCGTGCCGGCTTGGTAAACGGGGCCGAGCGGCGCGAGCTGTTCCATGACGCTGCGCTTGCCGCCGAAGGCCGCCAGCGGCATGCCGCCGCCGATGACCTTGCCCATGACGGTGATGTCGGGCTCGAAGCCGGGGATCGCCTGCGCGTACACGCTTTGCGCGCTGCCCAGGGCGACGCGGCAGCCGGTCATGACCTCGTCGTAGATCAGCAGCGCGCCGTGCTGGGTGCACAGCTCGCGGCAGCGGCGGGTGAATTCGACGCTGGCGCGCACGAAGTTCATATTCCCGGCGATCGGCTCCATGATCAGGCCGGCGATGGCAGGGCCGTGCTCGGCAAAGGCCTCCTCCAGCTGGGCGACGTTGTTGTACTCGAGCACCAGGGTGTGCTGCACCACTTCGGGCGGTACACCGGCGCTGGTGGGGTTGCCGAAGGTCGCCAGACCCGAGCCGGCCTTGACCAGCAGCGCATCGGCGTGGCCGTGGTAGCAGCCCTCGAACTTGATGATCTTGTCGCGGCCGGTGGCGCCGCGCGCCAGGCGGATGGCGCTCATGCCGGCCTCGGTGCCGGAGCTGACCAGGCGCACCATCTCCATCGACGGCACGAGCGAGAGGATTTCCTCGGCCAGCTCGATCTCGCGCTCGGTCGGCGCGCCGAACGAAAAGCCTTGTTCGGCCGCCTTGCGCACGGCTTCCAGCACAGCCGGGTGGCCGTGGCCCAGGATCATCGGGCCCCAGGAGCCGATGTAGTCGATGTAGCGCTGGTCGTTGGCGTCCCAGAAATAGGCGCCGTGGGCGCGCTGCACGAAGCGGGGCGTGCCGCCCACGGCGCGGAAGGCGCGCACGGGTGAGTTGACGCCGCCCGGGATCACGAGGCGCGCGCGCGCCATCAGGGCGTCGTTCAGATCAGTGTTGGATGTCATTGGAAGGGTTGGGGATGTGAATCGGGGGTTCGCCCTGCGGGGCATCGCCCTCGGCCTCGGCCGGGTCGTCGGATTCGGCCCAGAACAGGCGGTCGGCTACGGCGCGACCCATGCCGGGGTGAAAACCGTGGTCCAGCGCCTGGTCCAGGTACTGCAGTGCCTCGGCGGTGGCATGCGTCAGCTCGCTGCCAGTGGCCAGCAGGGCCGCCAAGGCTGCCGAGAGGATATCGCCTGCGCCCATGAAGCCGGCTTCGATGCGCTCGAAGGCCTGGCTGAACAGTTCGGCATCCGGCGAGGCGAGCACATTGCCGACCCGGTCGCCTTCCAGGGCCAGGCCCGTGACCAGCAGGTAGGGCACGCCGTGCGCGGCGGCAGCGCGGGCCAGCTCGGTGGGCCGGGCGCGCCGGTCGGTGGTCGACTCCGGCAGCAGCCAGTGCCGCAGCGTGGTGTTGTTGCCCACCAACACGGCGGTCTGGGGCAGCAGCAGGTCGCGCAGGGCGTCAAGGTAGGTTTCGATCTCCGGCTCATCCCACCACGACAGGTCGGGCAGAAAGGCGATGACAGGCACGTCGGCGTAGTCGGCAGCAAACGCCGCCACCATCGCCACCGCTTCGGCGCTGCCCAGAAAACCTACCTTGATGGTCTGCAGCGGGACGTCCTCCGCCACCGCGCGCGCCTGCTCGTCTATGGCGGAGGCGGGGAACGCGACCCAGCCGGACGCGTCGCGCGTGTCGCGCAGGTAGGCGCCAGTCGCCACCGGCAGCGCATGCGTGCCGATGGAGGCCATGACCAGAGCGTCGCTGGTCAGGCCGCCAGCACCCACGGCGTCGTTGGCGTTGAAGCTGAGTACACAGGGAAGGGTGTCTTCGCCGGGTGTGTGCGCTGACTTGTCGTTATCTTGCGACGGTTGCATCACTTGCATTAGGCCATCAGGCAACATCAGACAGTATTTCGGCGCCTTGATGCGACAAAGTGCCGAGCGCTTACAACACCGCTGGATACAATCAATTGCATTCTACGCACGTGCAACTTAAGCTGTAATGAATTCAAGGACGTGGATGTGTTTGATCTGCGGCTGGCTCTACGAGGAGAGTGAGGGCGCGCCCGATCATGGTATCGCGCCAGGGACGCCATGGGAGGAAGTGCCCATGAACTGGACTTGCCCCGAGTGCGGGGCCAGGAAGGACGATTTCGAAATGGTTCAGATCTGAGCTCCCCAGGAGCTCGGTCTGGTTCTGTGTGCAGGTAAGGGCGGCTGGCTTCGGTCACCCGGTACAGAAACAAGGTCGTGAGGGTTCAATGGCTCAAAAGCGCGTGCTCGTCATTGATGACAGCAACACCATTCGGCGCAGCGCCGAGATTTTCCTCAAGCAGGGTGGCCATGAGGTCATGCTTGCGGAGGATGGCTTCGATGCGCTGGCCAAGGTCAACGATGCCCAGCCCGATCTGATCTTCTGCGACATCCTGATGCCACGCTTGGATGGTTACCAGACCTGCGCGATCATCAAGCGTAACGAAAAGTTCTCCGCTACGCCCATTGTCATGCTGTCGTCCAAAGATGGCGTCTTCGACAAGGCCAGAGGTCGGATGGTGGGCTCGCAGGACTACCTGACCAAGCCATTTACCAAGGACCAACTGCTGCAGGCGGTAGAGCAGTTTGGCGCGGCGAACTGAGGAGAACTGAAATGACGATTCGCAATGTCCTGATCGTGGACGATTCCAAGACGGAAATCATGTTCCTGAGCGAGATGCTCAAGAAGGCTGGCTACAGCGTGACGTCGGCCGAGAACGCAGAGGATGCGCACCGCCGCCTGGAGGCGGCCAAACCCGACCTGATTCTGATGGATGTGGTGATGCCCGGCCAGAACGGCTTTCAGCTTACCCGGGCGATTGCCCGCGACCCCAGGTTTGCCGACGTGCCCATCATCATGTGTACCAGCAAGAACCAGGAAACCGACCGCGTCTGGGGCATGCGCCAAGGCGCACGCGACTACATCACCAAGCCGGTGGATCAGGCCGAGTTGATGGCCAAGATCAAGGCGCTGGGCTGATTGCGGCATGTCGAACAAGCAGGCCCTTCGGGAATTCCAGAGCCGTCTGGCTCAACGCCTTCAATCCGCGCGCATGTCGGGTGTGTCGGCGTCATGGCTGGCCGTCGAGGCCGGCTCCCGGCGCCTGTTGTTTCCTCTCAGCCACGCTGGCGAGATATTTTCGTGGACCGACGTCCAATCGGTGCCCTACACGCATGAGTGGTTCTTGGGTGTAGCCAACCTGCGCGGTGGATTGCATGGTGTGGTGGATCTGGCCGCGTTTGTCGAAGCCGGCGACGCGATCCGGCGCAGCGAACTGGAACTCTCCCAGTCGCGCCTGGTGGCCCTGAATCCCATGCTGGATACCAACTGCGCAGTGCTCGTCGACCGACTCCAGGGCTTGCGCACGGCAGAGGCATTCGCTTCGTCGTCCCCGGCGGACGGAGAGTTGCCGCCTTATTTCGGTCCAACCTTCATCGATCTGGATGGCGCCCAGTGGCAGGAAATCAACCTGCAGGCTCTGTCACAGCATCAGCCGTTTCTCGGTATTGGCGTCTAGTTAATCCAAGGTTTCATCATGGCAAACCCTCTTTCCAATCTGTTCAAGAAAAAGCCGCAGGATGGCCTCGCCCAAGGCGAGGAACTCGCCATGCAGGATGGCGCGCGCGTGGCGCCACCGGCGTCTGACTATGAATCGCGCGTTCCTATGGACAGCACCGTCATGATTTCGGCCATGGAGGAGCCCGACGAGCAGCCCGTGTCGAATGAGGAGGTGTTCGCGGTCCCGGTACTCGGTACGCGCACTGCCGCGCAGCACCAGCGAATTCTTTCGATCCTCCTGGTGCTGTCGTTCCTCGTGCTGACGGCGGCGGTGTATTGGGTGGTATCGCAGACCAACCGCGCCGCTGCGCAGGTGGGTGCAACGGGCCAGGCGCTGATGCAGTCGCAACGGGTGGCGAAGTCGGTGTCGCAGGCGCTGGTCGGTAGCCCAGAAGCTTTTGCGGAACTGAAGGAGAGTTCGGCAGCGCTCACGAGCAACGTCGAGGGTCTCAAGAGCGGCAATGCCATGGTGACGCCGCTGGATGCCAGCCACGCTGATGCGTTGAGCAAGATATCTACGCTGGTAGACCGTGCCGATAAGAATGCTGCAGTGGTGCTCGGCCAGCAAAAAACCCTGACCCAGGTTGGTTCCTCATTGCGTTCGGTGGGGCGCCAGTCGTCTGATCTGCTCGAGGTGGCCGAAACCATCTCCTCGCTGAAGCTGCAACAGAATGCCCCGCCTGCCGAAATTTCGGCTGCCGGCCAGCTGGTGATGTTGACCCAGCGCATCGGCAAGTCTGCCAACGAATTCATGACTATGGAAGGCGTGAGCCCCGAGGCCGTGTTCCTGTTGGGCAAGGATCTGAACTCCTTCAGGGAAATCGCCCAGGGCCTGCTGGACGGCAGTCAGGAACTGCGTCTGGCCCCGGCACGTGACGAACAGACCCGCGAGCGTCTGGGTGCGCTGCTGAAGATGTACGAGGAAACGCGTACTTTGGCCGGCGGCATCCTAGGCAACCTGCAGGGCTTGGTGTCTGCGCGCGAAGCACAGACCGCCGTGGTCGCCGACAGCGAACCATTGCGCAAAGACCTGGAAGCCCTGCAGACCAGCCTGTCGTCGGCATCTGGTTTGAGTTGGGAAAGCTTCCTTATGCTGGTGGTGCCTGCACTGGTAGCCGTGCTTGCTGCGGTGGGCTTCGGTTACGTGCAGTTGCGTGAAAGTCGACAACGCCAGGGACTGGCAGAACTGCAGCGCCACTCTGCTGAGCAGCAGCAGCAGGAAAGCAAGCGCGTCAACGACGCCAACCAGGCTGCCATTCTTCGCCTGATGAACGAGTTGCAGACGGTGGCCGAAGGCGATCTGACGCAGGAAGCCACGGTGACTGAAGACATTACTGGTGCCATCGCAGACTCCGTGAACTACACGGTGGAGGAACTGCGCTCACTGGTGGGCAACGTGCAGAGCACGGCAACACGAGTTGCCCAGACGACGTCGCGTGTGGAATCCACGTCGACCGAACTGCTCGCCACGTCGACCGAGCAGCTGCGCGAAATTCGCGAAACCGGCCAGTCGGTTCTGGACATGGCAGCACGCATTAACGACGTGTCCTCTCAGGCGCAGGAGTCGGCTTCGGTGGCTCGCCAATCTCTGATGGCCGCAGAATCGGGCCTGACCGCGGTGCAGAACGCCATCGGCGGTATGAATGCCATTCGCGACCAAATTCAGGAAACGTCCAAGCGGATCAAGCGGCTGGGCGAATCGTCGCAGGAGATTGGTGAAATCACCGAACTGATTGCCGACATTACGGAGCAGACGAACGTGTTGGCACTGAACGCTGCCATCCAGGCCGCGTCTGCCGGTGAAGCAGGCCGAGGCTTCTCGGTGGTTGCAGAAGAGGTTCAGCGACTGGCCGAGCGCTCTGGCGACGCCACGCGACAGATTGCAGCGCTGGTGAAGGCGATTCAGACGGACACGCAGGATGCGGTGGCCGCCATGGAGCGCTCCACGCAGGGTGTGGTGGAAGGAGCACGGCTGTCGGACAATGCTGGTACGGCCCTGTCCGAGATCGACCAGGTGTCACGCAAGCTGGCCGACCTGATTGAACAGATTTCGTCTTCGGCTTCCAAGGAGGCCGGTCAGGCGAACGAGGTGGCTAGCAATATCCAGCACATTTTTGCGGTGACGGAGCAGACTGGCGAGAGCACCCGGACGACGGCCAACCAAGTTCGCGAACTGGCCCGTATGGCCGACGAACTGCGCCAGTCGGTGGCGCGTTTCAAGATCGCCTGAGTGACAGCGGCGCCCGCCCATTGCGCGGGCCGGTCCTGTAACAAGGAATCGGGTTTGCTTTCGGAGTACAAGAATCCATGGTGACGAACGGCCAGATCAGGACCGAGGAGTCGAGCGGTTTCGTGGCAGGTGACCTTGGGCCGCTGGCCTGGGTTCTTGACGAGACGCGGAAGTCGATTGACCTTGCGACCAAGTCGCTCAAGCGCTATGCACGTGATGCGGAGGCCGCACGGGGTGTGGACCTTGCAGCCGTCGACGCAAGTCAGCTTCGGATTGCCCGTCAGCATCTGCACCAGGTGGTGGGTGCGCTGGAGATGGTGGGCCAGAGTGTTGCCGCACAAATGGTGCGCGCCATGGAAACGGCGGTGCAGCAATATGTGCTCCGCCCCGAATCCTGCACCGAGGCCGATGCTGCCAAGCTGGAGCATGCGGGCTTCGCTCTGGTTGACTACCTTGAAAACCAGCTGAGCGACAAGCCGCGCGCAGCGCTCGGCCTGTTTCCGCAATACAGGCAGATGCTGGAGATGGCCGGCGCCGACCGCATCCATCCGGCGGACTTGTGGGATCACGCATGGCAATGGGCAGATCCAGCGACGCCGGCGGCTGCTCAACGCATCGCCTACGGTCCCGAGATTCGTGGCCGCCTCGACCAGCGTGTTCTCAAGATCATGAAGCGGGGGGACGTCAACGCGGCGTCAGAACTTGGTGTCATTGCGCTCGGTCTGGCGGATGGCGAAGCCGCACGCCATCCGGTGATCTTCTGGAAGTTGTCGGCTGCGTTTTTTGAAGCGCTTGCCAAGGCTCTGGTGCCGATGGATGTCTACGCCAAGAGGGCGGCATCGCGCATCTTGCTTCAGTACACGTCGCTCGCTCGCGGCGATCAAAGCGTGTCGGAGCGGCTCGCCCAAGATCTGCTGTTCTTCGTTGCGCAATCTCGGCCAGCTGCTAGTTCGCCAGCGCCCGTCGTTGCGGCAGTGAAGCAGGCCTGGGGGCTTGATAGCTACTTGCCCGTGACGTACGAGGAGCCTGCGTTCGGACTCTATGATCCCGCGGTTCTGGCTCAGGCTCGTCGGCGAGTTGAATCGGTCAAGGAAAACTGGTCTGCCCTCGCTGGGGGTGACATGGCCCGTCTCAAGGCCTGTGTCGATCAGTTCGGCTTGGTGGTCGAGTCGCTCAACAAGCTGCACGCCAACGGTCGACCTATGTCGGATGCGCTGACGCGCGTGGCCCAGCAAGTTGCCCATTCTGCACAACCCCCCAGTCCAGAGCTGTCCATGGAGACAGCGACAGCCGTTCTTTTCTTGGAAGCATCCTTCACGGACTTTCAGCCCGCAGATGCGCTGTTCACTCAACGGTTGATCCAGCTGGCGGAGCGACTCGACGCGGTGCGGACCCACCACGCAGCGCCTGCGCTGGAGCCGTGGATGGAGGAGCTCTACCGCAGCTTCAGTGATCGCCAGACCATGGGTACGGTGATTGGCGAATTGCGCGCGACGCTGAGCGAGATAGAACAGCATCTGGACCAGTTCTTCCGTCATCCTGTCAACAAGGACGTGTTGAACTCTGTCCCTGGGCTGATGGGTCAAATGAAGGGTGTGCTGTCGGTTCTTGGGCTGGATCAGGCAGCGTTGGCGGTCACGCGCATGCGCGAGACCGTGGAAAGCTTGCTCACGTCCGATCAAGAGCCAGCCCCTTCTGGCAGTACGGCGCAGTTCGAAAAGCTCGGGACCAACGCAGGTGCGCTCGGCTTCCTGATCGATATGATGGGTTATCAGCCCGTCTTGGCGCGCCGTCTGTTCGTCTTCGATGTCGACGCAGGGGAGTTGCGCCATGTGTCCGGGCGTGAGAAGGTGCCAGCCGTCGACGCCGTCAAGCCGCAGGTTCTCGACCTTGAACTGGATTTGTCCGATGACGTTGGACCAGCCTCCGATTTCGACCGGTTGAGCGAGTTGGAGCCAGAGGTGCTGCCTGGCCAACTTGAGCAACTGGCTGCCCGGGCTGCGCTCGAGGAGAAGCCGGCGCTGGCGCAGGCCGCCGCTCATGCGGCCGATCTCGCGCGGCGTCAGGACAGCGACCAACTTCCTGGTGCCCTGGAATCCGTGTCCGCCGCTGCTGGGGCGCCAGCCCCACCTTTGGCTGTTGGCCCTTCGGCCGAAACAGGATTTGAAGATGACGATGATCTCCTTGACATCTTCCTCGAAGAGGCGCGTGAGGTGGTTCAGAATGGGCAGGAGGCCGTTGCGGTTCTGCGCAACGCACCTGCGGACGGCGAGCAACTGACCACTCTGCGAAGGGCGTTCCATACGCTCAAGGGCAGTTCACGCATGGTTGGGCTGTCCGAGTTTGGAGAAGCGGCCTGGTCCATGGAGCAGGTCCTAAATGCCTGGCTGGCGGAACAGAAGCCTGCATCTGAGGCCCTCGCCGCCGTGGCTGGTGAGACCTTGCAAGGGTTTGCTGGCTGGATCGAGGATATCGCGGGCAAGCGCGCCGATCATTGGCAGGCGGCGCCCTTCCAATTGGTGGCGGACGCTCTTCGCCAGGATGGACAGCAGTTGCCCCTGATGTTGCCGGGCGAAGTGGTCAAGCCTGCATCTAACACGCCGTCGGTTGATCTAAGCATCATCGGTGGCCAAGACGGCACCGACGCGGCGTTGAGCGTTGAGGCACCTGAGTCCCAAGACAGCGACACGCGGTTGATTGGCGAACTGGCACAGCCAGCATCTAGGACGCCAGACAGTCTTCCCGCGCTCGCCGGATTCGAACTGCCTGACCTCAGCCTGCCTCCCGAGCCTGAGCAGCGGACGCCGGACGCTTCCTCGCCTATGTTCGCGTCGGACGTGCCGGAGTGGTCGGACGAGGATTTTGACCTCGAAGGGACCATCGAAGCGGTCGATCTGGACGGCTCCGTCGTTCCAGTGTCGGAGCCGGTGGCGGTTGACGGCGTCCTCCTGCCCAAGCATGAGGCTGAAGAGTTTCAAGGCGACGCAGAAGGTGTTCAAGGTGTCGCCGTCCTGGCGACGGATGAGCCTATCGTCGGGCTTGAGTTGGGCGAGTTGGACTTTGCCTCGCTGGATGCACCAGTTGAATCGACCGCTGAGAGCCGCTCGGACGAGGTTGACTCCTTCGTTGAGGCGACACCCGTCATCGAGCTGTTTGACGCTGCAGAAAGCAGTGGAGCCAACGATGAGATCCCCCGGCCGGCCGACGGGGGCGCGTCGTTAGCAGACGATCTGCTGGCACTGGACTTGGGCGAATTGGATTTCGCGACGCCTGCGAGCGTCGAAGAGGATCCTGTAGAAGCATCGCATGCCGTCGCGCCTGAGACGCCACACAACGAGGAAAACCTTGCCGCCAAATTGGTGAGCGATGCTGATGAAGATTTGGTCAGGCAGATTGGCGATCTGCGGATCAGTGTTCCGCTGTACAACGTCTATCTGAACGAGGCCGATGAATGGTCTCGGCAGCTCATTACCGAGTTGTCCGAGTGGGCCATGGAGTTGGATCACCCGGTCCCCGAGCGCGCGATCGCTCGGGCGCACTCGCTCGCGGGCAGCTCCGCCACGGTCGGTTTTGCGGCCTTGTCTGATTTGTCGCGTGCCGTGGAGCACGCTCTGGAGCGCCTGCATGGCCAACCCTATGGGACGGCTGAACAGGCGTCTGTGCTCAATGAGGCGGCCGAGGATATTCGGCGTGTGCTTCACCAGTTCGCGGCCGGCATTCTCAAGGCGCCGGCCGCCGACGTGCTACAGCGTGTTCAGTCGCTGGAGCCTACCGTTGGCGATTTGCCGCCAGCCGCAGAACCGGAAATGACGCCGGATGCGGCGGCGCCCATCCAGGCAGTTGTGCCGGCACGCCCGGTTGTCGTTCAGTCGCCGTTCGTCTCCGTCGAGGTGAGTGCTGCAAGCATTGCCGACGACATCGATGTGGTTGATGCTGTTGACCCCGACCTGTTCCCGATTTTTGAGGAAGAGGCGGAGGAGTTGATGCCGCAGCTGAGTGCGGCCATGCGCGAATGGCATGCGCATCCGCAGGAGCGCGGTCCGCGCGGTCAGGTACTTCGCGCCTTGCACACGCTCAAGGGCAGCGCGCGCCTCGCCGGTGCTTTGCGCCTGGGAGAAATGGCGCACCGTACGGAGTCGGCGATTGAAACGATCGGTATCGATGGCATCGGTGCACACGATATCGAGCCCTTGCTCGACCATCTGGATGAACTGCAGACCGCGTTCAAGCGCCTTCAAGTCGGCGAAGTCGGCGAAGTCGGCGTCGAAGGTGAAGACGTAGGTGCGTCAGCGCCCGGTGTCGAGTTGCCTGTTCAGGTTGCAGATGTGGCGCCGACCGAAACCGCCGAATCGGTGGGGCGCCCGACTGTCGAGCTGCCGAAGGAGCGGCCGGCCCTGGAGATGGGCGAAGTGGCGCTGCCAGCGCCCTTGTCCCTGGTGTCAGCGCGCGTGGCAGCTGGCCAGTCGGTGCGCGTGCGGAGCCAGTTGTTGGATCGGCTCGTGGCTCAGGCTGGCGAGCTGATGACATCGCGGGCGCGGCTGGAATCTGAAGTCGGTCAACTGCGCAATTCGCTGAGCGAGCTGACCGGCAACCTGGAGCGGTTGCGTGTTCAGCTTCGCGACGTTGAATTGCAGGCAGAAACGCAGATGCAGTCGCGGCTGGCTTTGTCGAAGGACGCACAGCAGAACTTCGATCCGCTCGAGTTTGACCGCTTCACGCGGATGCAGGAACTGACACGGATGATGGCTGAGTCGGTTAACGACGTGGCCACTGTGCAGCGGAGCCTGCAGCGCGCGATCGAAGCCAGTGAAGACGACCTTGCGGCGCAGGCGCGCCAGTCGCGGGAACTGCAGCGCGACCTGCTGCGCACGCGCATGGTGGAGTTCGAAGGCATTTCCGAGCGCCTGTACCGCGTCGTCCGTCAGGCCTCCAAGGAGACCGGCAAGCAGGTCCGCCTGGACATCAGCGGTGGCTCGATCGAAATGGACCGCGGCATCCTGGACCGGATGACGCCCGCTTTCGAGCATCTGCTGCGCAACTGTGTTGTGCACGGTATCGAAAATCAGGCCATGCGCGCAGCGCGAAGCAAGGATTCGATCGGTCTGATTGCCATTGAGGTGCAGCAGGCAGGAAACGACGTGGCCGTCGAGTTCCGCGACGACGGTGCCGGCCTCAATCTGCGCCGCATTCGTGAGCGTGCGCTGCAGCAGGGGCTTATCTCCGCCGATCGCGAGCTGAGCGACGCTGAGGTCGGCAACCTGATCTTCTCGCCCGGATTCTCGACCGCCACCGAAGTCACCGAACTCGCCGGCCGTGGAGTTGGCATGGACGTCGTGCGCACCGAGGTCCAATCGCTTGGCGGACGCATCGAGACCAGTTCTCGCGAAGGTCAGGGCTCGGCGTTCCGCCTGGTGTTGCCGCTCACCACCGCTGTCACGCACGTGGTGATGATGCGCGCTGGCCAGCTGACCGTGGGTGTCCCTTCCAATCTGGTCGAAATCGTGCAACGCGCGCCGGCCAAGGACCTGGATGACGCGTACGGTTCGGGCGTTTACCGCTACGGCGAAGAATCGCTGCCGTTCTTCTGGTCTGGCGCCTTGCTGCAGAGTTCTCAGCGCAGCACCGAACCGCGGGGCCGAGCGACTCCCGTCGTGATTTTCCGCTCAGCCGCACAGAGGGTGGCTGTCCACGTGGATGAGGTGCTGGGCAACCAGGAAGTCGTGGTCAAGGCGCTTGGCCCGCAGCTGTCGCGCTTGCCGGGCTTGGTCGCCATCACGGCGCTCGCTTCAGGTGCCGTGGCTCTGATCTACAACCCGGTGGCGCTGGCCTCGGTGTACGGTGAGCAGGCCCATGCGCTGACCGGCCAGATCCCGAGCACCGAGGTTGTGGCGGCGCCCGGAGCGCCGGTTGAGCCGGTGGCGCCTGCGCTGGCCCCGCACTCGGATATTCCGCTGGTGCTGGTCGTTGACGATTCCATCACCGTGCGCCGGGTCACGCAGCGCCTGCTGCAGCGCGAAGGCTACCGCGTGGCCTTGGCGGCCGACGGTCTGCAGGGCCTGGAGCGGCTGCAGGCCGAGCGGCCAGCGGTTGTGCTGTCCGACATCGAGATGCCGCGCATGGACGGCTTCGACTTTGTGCGCAACATCCGCGCCGACGAGAAGCTGGCCGACTTGCCTGTGATCATGATCACTTCGCGCATCGCGGAAAAGCACCGCGAACACGCTCGCGAGCTGGGCGTCAGTCACTATCTCGGCAAGCCGTACTCGGAAGACGAGCTGCTTGGCCTGATCAAGGGCTACACCACGGTCGCGGCGCTCGCCAAGTGACGCGGTCGGCCTGGCCCGACCGCTAGAATCGGGTGCATGGCCGATGCTGTGCAGCCGATCAACTTGACGAACCACTTCCTCATCGCCATGCCGGGCATGGAGGATGGGACCTTCGCCGGCAGCGTCGTGTACGTGTGCGAGCACAGCGAGCGGGGCGCACTCGGGTTGATCATCAACAAGCCGGGCGACATCAACCTGGGCGACTTGTTCGAGAAGGTCGATCTCCCGCTGGACCGCAAGGAGCTGAGCGCACAGCCCGTCTTCCACGGCGGCCCCCTGCAGACCGAGCGCGGCTTTGTGCTGCACGACCCGATGATCGCGGACGGGCTGGGCGCCGACGAGTCCATCTACGCCTCGACGCTGGCGGTGCCCGGCGGGCTGGAGATGACGACCTCGAAGGACGTGCTGGAAGCCATGTCCAGCGGCGGCGGCCCGCGTCGCGTGTTGATCACCCTGGGGTTTTCTTCATGGGGCGAAGGGCAGCTCGAATCTGAAATTGCGGGCAACAGCTGGCTCACGGTCGATGCCGACATCAGCGTGATCTTCGATTCGCCCATCGAACAGCGCTACGACCGTGCCATGCGCTTGCTGGGCCTGGAGGCCTGGATGCTGTCGCCCGACGCGGGGCACGCCTGAATGGCCGCGCCCGCCCTCGCGCCAGGCGCCGCCGCTCCTGCCTCCGTATCGGCACCATGGGACGTGCCGGCCTCACAAGCCAGTTTCCTCGCCTTCGACTTTGGCTTGAAGCGCACCGGCGTCGCCAGCGGCAACCGAATCACGCGCACCGCGACGCCCCAGGCCACCATCCGCGCTGAAGGCGATGCGCGCTGGCCGCAGGTACAGGCGCGCATTGCGGAATGGCAGCCCGACGCGCTCGTCATCGGCGTGCCGTTTCACCCCGATGGTGCCGCGCACGACAACACGCGCCGTGCGCAGAAATTCGGGCGCCAGTTGCGCGCCCGCTTTGGCTTGCCGGTCTACGAGGTGGACGAGCGTTACAGCACCACCGAAGCGCGTTCGCAGGGCGCGCTCGACGCCGATGCCGCCGCCGCCGCCATCATCCTGGAACAATTCTTGAGGGGTCTCCCATGAGTTCACTGGCGCTCGACGCCGAGGCGCTGTATGCCGATCTGGTGCAAGGTGTGCGCCCGCTGTTGACGGCCGACACGCGCCTGGTCGGCATCGTCTCCGGCGGCCAGTGGCTGGCCGAGCGGCTGCAGCGCGACCTGGGCCGCAAAGGCACGCCCGGCGCCATCTCGTCGGCATTGCACCGCGACGACTTTGCCAAGCGGGGCCTCGCCGCTGCCGGCCAAACCACCCTGCCGTTTGAGGTGAACGGCGCCGACATCCTGTTGCTCGACGATGTGCTCTACACCGGCCGCACCATCCGCGCCGTGCTCAACGAGCTGTTCGACTACGGCCGCCCGGCGCGGGTGCGCCTGGCCGTGCTGGTCGATCGCGGCGGTCGCCAGTTGCCCGTCGCGGCCGACTTCGCTGCCGCGCGCGTCACCGTGCCGGCGGGGCAGTCGCTGGCACTCGCGCAAGGTGATGCCGGGTCTTTCAGTTTCCGCATCGAACACAAGGGGTGACCGTGCTGGCCCGACGCAACCCGCAACTCAACAAGAACGGCGAGCTGATCCACCTGCTCAGCACGGAAGGGCTGTCGCGCGACATCCTCACGCACATCCTCGACACAGCGGCGCAGTTCGTCAGCGTGAGCGACCGCGAGGTCAAGAAAGTGCCGCTGCTGCGCGGCAAGAGCGTGTTCAACCTGTTCTTCGAGAACAGCACCCGCACGCGCACCACGTTCGACATTGCTGCCACGCGCTTGTCGGCCGACGTGTACACGCTCGACATCGCGCGCTCGTCCACCGCCAAGGGCGAATCGCTGCTCGACACCGTGGCCAACCTCAGCGCCATGGCGGCCGACATCTTTGTCGTGCGCCACAGCGAAAGTGGCGCGCCCTACCTGCTGGCCGAGCATGTCGCGCCGCACGTGCACGTGGTCAACGCGGGCGACGGGCGGCACGCGCACCCCACGCAGGGGCTGCTCGACATGTACACCATCCGTCACTACAAGAAGGACTTTTCCAACCTGGTGGTGGCCATCGTGGGCGACGTGCTGCACTCGCGCGTGGCGCGCTCGGACATCCATGCGCTGACCACGCTTGGCGCGGCCGAGGTGCGCGTGGTTGGCCCGCGCACGCTGGCGCCGGGCGACTTCGGCCCGATGGGCGTGCGCGTGTGCCACACGCTGGAAGAAGGCATCAAGGACGCCGATGTGGTCATCATGCTGCGCCTGCAGAACGAACGCATGAGCGGCGCGCTGCTGCCCTCCAGCCAGGAATTCTTCAAGAGCTTCGGCCTCACGCCCGACAAGCTGCGCTGGGCCAAGCCCGACGCCATCGTCATGCACCCGGGCCCGATCAACCGCGGGGTCGAGATCGATTCGCAGGTGGTCGATGGCCAGCAAAGCGTGATCCTGCCGCAGGTGACTTTCGGCATTGCGGTGCGCATGGCGGTCATGAGCATCGTCGCGGGCAACGAGGCATAACGTGGACCACCCCCAGGCTCCACGCGCTGCGCGCTGTTGCGCCACCCCCCTCGAGGGGGCGCCGCCGCTGGCCGGTGCAAGCCCGGCCAGGGCGGCTGCTGGCGTGGCCTGCTCCGCGGCCATTCGATCGGGTGCGTGGGCTGATCAGGCCTTGTGTGAACTACTTAATTGATAGCTGGCCGCGCAAGCTGCGCCAGGGCCAGACGCCGATTTGACACTTAAACCATGAAACTCCTGATCCAGCACGGCCGGGTGATCGACCCGGCCACCGGGCGCGATGAAGTGAGCGATGTGGCCATCGCTGCCGGCCGCATCCTGGGCATCGGCAAGACGCCAGCCGACTTCGCGCCCAACCGCACCATCGACGCGCGCGGCTGCTGGGTGCTGCCTGGTCTGGTCGACCTCACGGCGCGCCTGCGCGAGCCGGGGCACGAACACGCCCGCATGCTGGAAAGCGAGATGGCCGCCGCCGTCGCCGGTGGCGTGACCAGCCTGGTCTGCCCGCCCGACACCGACCCGATCCTGGACGAGCCCGGCCTCGTCGAAATGCTGCGCACCCGTGCCGAGCGCCTGCACCAGGCCCGCGTGTTCCCGCAGGGCGCCCTCACGCGCGGGCTGAAGGGCGAGGTGTTGACCGAAATGGGCCAGCTGACCGACGCGGGCTGCGTGGCCTTCGGCCAGGCCGACGCGCCCATCGTCAACACCCAGGTGCTGCAGCGCGCACTGCAATACGCCAGCACCTTTGGCTACGCCGTCTGGTTTCGCCCGCTCGACCCTTGGCTGGGCACGGGCGTGGCCGCCAGTGGCCCGCTGGCCATGCGCATGGGGCTGGCCGGTGTTCCGACCACGGCCGAAACCATTGCGCTGCACACCCTGTTCGAACTGCTGCGCGCCCTGCGCGGCAGCGGCGCCGGTCCGCGTGTGCACCTCTCGCGCCTGTCCAGCGCGGCGGGCGTCGAGCTGCTGCGCCAAGCCAAGGCCGAGGGTCTCAACGTCACCGCCGACATCAGCATCAACTCGCTGCACCTGACCGACCACGACATCGGCTACTACGACACCCGCACCCGCCTTACGCCGCCGCTGCGCCAGCAGCGCGACCGCGATGCGCTGGGCGCGGCGCTGCTCGACGGCACCGTCGACGCGCTGGTGTCCGACCACACCCCGGTCGAAAACGACGCCAAGCACCTGCCCTTTGCCGAGGCCGAACCCGGCGCCACCGGGCTCGAATTGCTGCTGCCGCTGGCGCTCAAATGGGGCGCCTCGGCCGGCGAGGGCGCGGAATCGCGCGCGCTGGCCGCCGTCACCAGCGCGCCCGCGCGTGTGCTGGGCCACGCACTGGGCACACTGCAGGCCAGCTGCGGCCGTCTGGCCGAAGGCGGCGTGGCCGACCTGTGCGTGTTCGATCCCGAAGCGCGCTGGACCGTCGCGCCCGACGCGCTGCGCAGCCAGGGCAAGCACACGCCGTTTGAAGGCTACGAACTGGCCGGCCGCGTGCGGTGCACGCTGGTGGGCGGCCACCTGGCGCACGGTGGCTGAAGCCATGACACGCTGGCGCAGCACGCTGCGGCGATGCGCGGCTGCGCAGACGACTCCTCTGCCTTTGTTTGGGGTCGGTGCACGCATCTGGCCGCGCCCACAACAGCCGTGAAAGTCTTCACCGCCACCTGGCTGCTGATGCGCGGCGGCGCGCACATCGCGCGCGGCTGGTGGACCATCCGCACGCGCTTTCCGCAACTGACCCAGGCTGAGCGCGAGGCCGAAGTCCAGCGCTGGGCCGCCGGCTTCCTGCGCGTGTGGCGGATCGACCTGCAGGTGCATGGCGCGCCGCCCAAGGACGGGCCGCTCATGCTGGTGGCCAACCACATCTCCTGGCTCGACATCCTGGTGCTGCACGCGGCCGGGTTCTGCCGCTTTGTCGCCAAGTCCGACATCAAAGGCTGGCCCGTCATCGGCCACATGGCCACCCAGGCCGGCACGCTCTACATCGAACGCGAATCGCGCCGCGACGCCCTGCGCGTGGTGCACCACATGCGCGACGCGCTGTTGCGCGGCGAAGTGGTCGGCGTCTTCCCCGAGGGCACCACCAGCGACGGCCAAAGCCTGCTGCCCTTTCACGCCAACCTGATCCAGGCCGCGGTATCGGCCGCCGCGCCGGTTTTGCCCGTGGCGCTGGAGTTCGTCGACGCGCGCACAGGGCGCATCAGCATGGCGCCCATCTACATCGGTGATCAGACCCTCGCCGGCTCCGTCTGGCGCACGTTGACCACCCCCGGCATCCGCGCCGTCGTGACCTACGGCGCGCCGCAGCTGCCCGTTGGCCGCGAACGGCGCGAATGGGCCGCCGCCCTGAAAACCAGCGTCGCTGCCCTGCGCCAGCACACGGCTGCTCCTGAATAAATAGCTTGTCGCGCAAGTGGTTGTAGGGCTAGTGGGCGATTTTTATAGGAGTCGCTGACCCCGCCGCACGGCTTGGGTCCCATGTCGCATGCCGCCGCCCGCCCCAAAATACCCAGTTTCAGGGATATGCACTTTGAAACATCCCGGCTAGGCTCGTCCCCATCTGTTCGCAGGTCGATGGACCGCTGCGGCTCAAAGGCATCCGGCCCTGGCAGCGCCCGCCGGGGCGCCGCACCATCTACCGACCGAACGGCCCCGTTCCACTTCCTGCTCAAGGTGCTGTGCATGTTGTCTTGTCCCGTGACCTCTTCGCGCCGCCGCGCTTCTGCGCTGCGGCGCGCCGCCGTCTTGCAGGCCGTCCTGCTGGCCGCCGGCGCCGCCCAGGCCGCCACCTGGACGGTGACCAGCGTGGGCGACAACGCCACCACCGCCCCGTGCAGCGTCGGCAACCAGTGCGCCACCTTGCGCGACGCCATCGCCGCCGCCGCAGCGGCGGGCGACACCATCCAGTTCAGCGGCACTGGCATCATCCCCTTGGTGGCCGAGCTGGTGGTGAGCAAGAACCTGACCATTCATGGCCCTGGCGCAGCCCAGCTGACGCTGAGCGGCCAGGGCGCGGTCCGGATTCTGACCGTTTCTGCGGGCAGCCTCACGCTCAGCGGCGTGACCTTGGCTGATGGCAGCGCTCAGCGCAACCATCCGAATGACTGGGGCGGGGCTGTCTATGTCAGCCAAGGTGCCACGCTGAGCTTGGCGGACAGCGTGGTTCGCAACAACACGGCCGGCTTCGGCGGAGGCTTGGCGGCCTCAAACGGGACGCTCGCGGTGACCGACACCACTTTTGAAAACAACAGTGCGAGCTTTTACGGAGGCGCCGCATTCGTTTGGGGTGTCGCTTCCAACGGTTCCTTTGTAGCCAATACCTTTAGCGGCAACGCCGCCGACAGTAGCGGTGGGGCCATCAACGCGAACAACGACAGTGTGCTCACCGCAGTCAACAACACTTTTGAGGACAACCGAGCTGAGCTGCCGGGCGGCGCTGTGTTTGTCGTTGGCGCAGCCTCGATCCGGAACAACACATTTTCGGCCAACCGAGCCAGTGGGGGTGCGGCAATTTTTGCAGTGTCGCTCGCGGGCATTGACAACAACGTGTTCACGGATAACGTGTCGACATTTTTAGGAGGTGCACTGTGGGGGAGTATCGCCGGTAGCCGCAACGTTTTCTTCAATAACACGATCGCTGGCATGGCCGATGACGCCACGACCTACGGCACTACCAGCCCCATCATCACCACCGCCGCGCCTCTGGGTGCCCTGGGCAACCACGGCGGCCTGACCCAGACGATGCTGCCGCAAGGCGCGGCCCTTTGCGCGGGCGACGTCAGCCTGCTGCCGGCTGGCACCACGACCGACCAGCGCGGCCAGCCGCGCACCTCGGCGGTGCCTGCGGGCACCTGCTTGGACGCGGGCGCCGTGCAGCTGGTGCGAACCGCGGCGACCGTTGTTGTGGCGGTCACAGGCAACGGCAGCGTCAGCGCCGGCGCCACACCCGCGCCGCTGGCCGGCGGCATCAGCGCCTGCACCAGCCAGGGCGGCGCAGCTTGCCAGGCCGACTACGACAGCAACTTGGTGCCCAACGTCACGCTCACCGCCACGCCACCCGCCGGCGAGGTCGTCTCCTGGGGCGGCGCCTGCGCCGGCGCCACGGGCAACAGCTGCATTGTCACCATGGACCAGGCGCGTGCGGTCACGGCCGCGTTTGCCGCCGCGCCGGCCCTCCCCGTCGGCTTGATCGTCGCCGTCACCGGCAACGGCAGTGTCAGCGCCGGCGCCACGCCCGCGCCGCTGGCCGGCGGCATCAACGCCTGCGCCAGCCAGGGCGGCGCAGCTTGCCAGGCCGACTACGACAGCAACTTGGTGCCCAACGTCACGCTCACCGCGACTCCGCCCGCTGGCGAGATCGTCAGCTGGGGCGGTGCATGCGCCGGCGCCACGGGCAACAGCTGCACCGTCACCATGGACCAGGCGCGTGCGGTCGCGGCTGTATTTGCCGCCGCGCCGCCGGTGCCGGTGCCCACGCTGGGCCAGTGGGGCTTGCTGCTGCTGGGCGCGCTGGCCGCGGCGATCGGCGGGCTGGCGCTGCGCCGTCGCAGCGCCTGAATGCTATCGAAACAGAAGCTAGTCGCGCAAGTGGTTGTAAGGCCAGAGGGCGATTTGGCTTGAAATTGAGGGTGCGGCGGCGCTGAGCGCGCCTGCACCCGCTGCGTCAGGCCGCGCGCGCGGGTGAGGCTGCGGGTGAGGCCGCCGGTGCTGAGGCCTCGGCCGGGAAGGTGACGATGTGGTCCACCTCGGGCCGGATGCCGATCCATTCGCCGACGCGGTGGTTGTGGTGGCTGGGTACGTGGGCCATCACGGTTTCGCCGCTGGCGAGCTTCAGCGTGTAGAGAAATTCCGAGCCGCGAAAGGCCTTGCGCACGATCTGCGCCTGCACCGGCGCGGCATCGTCGTGGACGATGTCGTCGGCGCGCAGCAGCAGGTCGCAGTCGCCGTTCGGGTAGGCGCCGGGCAGCGGGCAGTCGGTCAGGTTCTGCAGCGTGCCCAGCGGCGTGTCGACCTGCGCGCCGGCGCCGCTGGCAATGATGCGCGCGGGCACGAACACGCCGTGGCCGATGAAGTCGGCCACGAAGCGCGTGGCCGGCCGATGGTAGAGCGTGTACGCGTCGTCCCACTGGTGCAGGTGCCCGTGGTTCATCACGCCGATCTGGTCGCCGATGGCGAAAGCCTCCAGCTGGTCGTGCGTGACGAAAAGCGCGGTGGCGCCGGCGTTTTTCAGGATGCCGCGCAGCTCGTGCGCCAGGCGCTCGCGCAGGTCGACGTCGAGGTTGGAAAACGGCTCGTCGAGAAGCAGCAGGCGCGGTGACGGCGCCATGGCGCGGGCGAGGGCGACGCGCTGCTGCTGGCCACCGGACAGTTCATGCGGGTAGCGCTTTTCACTGCCGGAAAGGTCGACCAGCTTCAACACGTCGGCCACGCGCGTGGCGCGCTCGGTGGCGTTCAGGTGGCGCAGACCGAAAGCGACGTTGTGCGCCACGTCAAGGTGCGGGAACAGCGCGTAGTCCTGGAACACCATGCCGATGCGGCGCCGCTCAGGCGGCAGGTGCACGCGCGCGCTGCTGACAATTTCGTCGCCCAGGCGGATCTCGCCGTGGCTGACGCGCTCCAACCCGGCGACGGCGCGCAGCAAGGTGGTCTTGCCGCAGCCGGAAGGGCCGATCAGCACGCCGATGTCGCCCGCGCGCAGGGTGAGTGAGGCGTCGTGGACGGCGGGGCGGTCGGCGCCGGGGTAGAGGACGCTGACCTGGTCGATCTGCAGGAACATGGTGGGCGATTGTAGATGCGTACAATTCTCATTTGGCTCGGCAACGAACGGCTGTAGCCAGGCGCGCTGCGCTGTCATTGACCGACCCACTAACCCATCTTGCGCGCGCTGCCGACCTTCCTGCTTGTCCTGCTGGCCTTGGTGCTGGTGCTGCCGTTGCTGGCGGTGGGGGCGTCGTGGCTGCAATGGAACGCCGCATCGGCCCAGATCCTGCGCGAGATGGCGACCACCGTGCTGCCCGAATACCTTTGGGTGACCGTGAAACTGGCGGTGATGGTGGGCATCGGCGTGGTCGCCCTGGGCGTGCCGGCCGCGTTGCTGGTGACGGTGTTCGACTTTCCGGGGCGCCGCACGTTCGAATGGCTGCTGTTGCTGCCGCTGGCCATGCCGGCCTATGTGACGGCCTATGCGTACACCGACTTTCTGCAGTTTTCCGGCCCGCTACAAGTTTGGCTGCGCACCACATTTGGCCTGGAAGGGCGTTTGCTGCCCGAGGTGCGCAGCGTGTGGGGCGCGGCCTGGGTCTTTGCGTTCTCGCTGTACCCCTATGTCTACCTGCTGTCGCGCACCGCGCTGGCCGAGCGCGCACCGCAGTTGATGGAGGCGGCGCGCCTGCTGGGCGCCTCTCTGCCTCGACGCGTGCGCGAGATCGCCCTGCCGATGGCGCGCCCGGCCGTGGCGGCCGGCACGGCGCTGGCGCTGATGGAGGTGTTGGCCGACTACGGGGTGTCGGCCTACTTCGGTATTCAGACTTTCACGGCGGGCATCTACAAGGCCTGGCTGTCGATGGACAACCGCGTCGCCGCGGCGCAGCTGGCCACGCTGCTGCTGGCGCTGGTGGTAGTGCTGCTCTGGCTGGAGCAGCGCGCGCAGCGGCGGCTGCGCTTCGTTGGCAGTGCGACGGCGCGTGCCAATTCGGGCGACGCGCGGCCGATCGTGTTGCACGGCCGGCGCCGCGTGTTGGCCTGGGTGCTGTGCCTGCTGCCGGTGCTGATGGGTTTCGTGCTGCCGGTGCTGTTCATGCTGCGGCCGCTGGCGGCCGACTGGTCGGTGCTGCCCTGGGACAAATTCCTGACCTGGGCCTGGAACAGCGTGCGCCTGGGCGCCATCACGGCGGTGCTGGCGGTGGGCGCCGCTTGGTTCATCGCCTACAGCGTGCGGCGCGCGCCCGATGCGTTGCGGCGCAGCGCGGCGCAGCTGGTGTCGCTGGGTTACGCGGTGCCGGGCGCGGTGATCGTGGTCGGCATGCTGCTGCCAGTGGGCTGGGTGCAGGCGCGCTGGCCCGAAAGCGGCGTGGGCGGCTGGATCACGGTGACCATCACCGGGCTGGTCTGGGCTTACCTTGTGCGTTTTGTCGCGGTGGCGCTGCAGTCCATGCAAAGCGGCTACGCGCGCGTGCCGCGCAGCCTGGACGAATCGGCTCGCATGCTGGGCGCGGGTGGCCTCGTGCTGGCCGGGCGCGTGCACTGGCCGCTGCTGCGCCGCGCCAGCTTTGCCGCGGCGCTACTGGTGTTTGTGGACGTCATGAAGGAGCTGCCCGCCACCATCGTGCTGCGGCCCTTCAATACCGACACGCTGGCGGTGGTGGCCAACCAGCTGGCGCGCGATGAGCGCCTGGGCGAGGCGGCGCTGCCCTCGTTGGCACTGGTGCTGGTGGGGCTGGTGCCGGTGATCCTGCTCAGCAGAACGTTGCGTTCGGACAAGCGCTGAAGTGATCTGGCGCGGGTATAGTGGTGTCGGCCGCTGCGCGAGTGTCCGAACATGGTCAACAGTGACATTTTTGAAGACGAAGAAACCCGCACCGAAGAAGTCTTCGAGCGTGCGGCGGAGCTTTTTCGCGTCCTGTCTGCTCCCACGCGCCTGAAGATCATCAGCGCGCTGTGCCCGGGCGAAAAGAACGTGGGTGCGCTGCTCAGCCAGATCGCCACCACCCAGCCCAACATGAGCCAACACCTGAACACGCTCTACAAAGCCGGGGTGCTGGGCCGCCGCCGCGATGGCGTGCAGATCTACTACCGCATCGTCGACGAACGCGTGCTGACGCTTTGCAAGGCGGTGTGCGCGCAACTGGCGCAGGAAGACCTCAGCTTCGAGTGCTGAAGGGCGCTGCGGTCCTGTTCATGCAACAGGGCGGTGATTGCCACATGCGCGGCGTTAAAACCCTTTCGCAGGATCGGGTAAGTCCTGAGCAGATGTCTCGGGTGGCGCCCCTATCATCGGACGCATATAAGCGCGGGCGAATCTGTCGCCGCGCCGTGAAATGCCAACCCGAGGAGTCGCCATGAAACTGCCACTGTCCTTGGGCCTTGCCGCCGTCGCACTGTGTGCGACCAGCGCGGTGCAGGCTCAGGTCGATCTGAGCCAGGTCCGCAGCTGGGCTGCGGCTTGCGCCAACTGCCACGGCACCAATGGCAACGCCCAGAAGGGCAGTGAGCCCCTCGCTGGTGGCAACAAGGACGAGATGCTCAAGAAGCTGATGGATTTCAAGAGCGGCGCCAAGCCCGCGACCATCATGCATCAGCTGAGCAAGGGTTACACCGACGAACAGCTGGCGGCCATCGCGACTTGGTTCGCGGCCCAGAAGAAGTGAGGAGGCGCACCATGGATCGTCGTCAATTCGTTCAGGCCGGCTCCGCGGCTTCGGTACTCGGCATCACGGCCGGCTGCGCCTCCACAGGCAGCGGCAGCAGCGGCACCTCGGCGCGCGGCAAGGTGGTCGTCGTGGGCGGCGGCTACGGTGGTGCCACCGCGGCCAAATACTTGCGCATGTGGTCCGACGGGGGCATCGATGTGACCCTGGTCGAGCCCAACGACGCCTTCATCTCTTGCCCCATCTCCAACCTGGTGATCGGCGGCAGCAAGCAGATGGCGGACATCACCACGCCCTACGACAACCTGGCCCGGCGCCATGGCGTGAAGATCGCCAAGGACCGCGCGGTGGGCATCGACGTCGACAAGCGCCAGGTCAAGCTGGCCGGGGGGGCTACGCTGCCTTACGACCGACTGGTACTGTCGCCTGGCATCGAGTTCATGTGGGACGCGCTGCCCGGCATGAAGAAGCCCGGCGCGCAGGACAAGGTGCTGCATTCCTGGAAGGCCGGCCCGCAGACCGCAGCGCTGCGCAAGCAACTTGAAGCCATGCCCGATGGCGGCGTGTACGCGCTGAGCATTCCGCTCGCCCCGTACCGCTGCCCCCCTGGCCCGTACGAGCGCGCCTGCCAGGTGGCGCATTACTTCAGCAAGGCCAAGCCCAAGTCCAAAGTGCTCATCCTCGACGCCAACGACGACGTCACCTCGAAGGGCCCGCTGTTCAAGAAGGCCTGGGCCGACCGCTACAAGGGCATCATCGAATACCGTCCCAAGCACAATCTGACCGACGTCGATGCCGCCACCGGCACGCTGAAATTCGAGTTCAACGACGACGTGAAGGCGCAGGTGCTGAACGTGGTGCCGCCCCAGCGCGCGGGCGACATCGCCCACAACGCGGGCCTGACCACCGCCAACAAGCGCTGGTGCGAGGTCGACTGGTTGACGATGGAATCGAAGGCCGCCAAGAACGTGCACATCCTGGGCGACGCGCTGCAGGTCGCGCCGCTGATGCCCAAGTCCGGCCACATGGCCAACCAGCACGGCAAGGTCGCCGCGGCGGCCATCGTGGCGCTGCTTTCGGGCCGCGCGCCCAACAACCTGCCGATCTACAACAACACCTGCTACAGCTTCGTCAGCGACACTGACGTGGTCCACGTGGCCAGTGTCCACCGCTACGACGCCGCGCAGAAGACGATGCTCACGGTGCCTGGTTCAGGCGGGGTGTCGGCCGCAGCGAGCGAGCTGGAAGGCCGCTACGCCATGGCCTGGGCCAACAACATCTGGGCCGACACCTTGGCGTGATGGCAAGGCGGGGCCGCGCTGCGGCGTCGCTGCACCGCACCGCACGGTGCAACTGTTTGAGCGATTCACGGGCCCTTGGTGGCCCGGCTTTTTTTGGTGGACCTCATGGCAAGACGAACTCACACCTGGACCATGGCGCTGCTGTTGATGGCGGCGACCGGTGCAGCGCATGCGCAGGCCAACGAAGAGCGGGCCAAGAAAATCATCGGCGGCTCCTGCTTTCTGTGCCACGGCGCCGACGGTGAATCGGCCAGCGAGGTGTTTCCGCGGCTGGCCGGACAGAACGCCGAGTACATCGCCAAGCAGTTGGAAAACTTCAAGAGCGGCAAGCGCAAGAGCACGGCCATGGCCAGCATGGTGACGGAGCTGTCGCCTGACGACATGCGGGCGCTGGGCCACTTCTACGCCAGCCGGCCGCCGCACAAGGAGGCCGCCAAGGACGCCGAACTGGCCGCCGCCGGCCGCTACTTGTACTTGCACGGCAACAAGCACAGCGGGGTGCCCGCCTGCGCCAGCTGCCACGGCCCGGACGGGGCGGGCAGCGCCACCCTGCCGCGTCTGGCCGGCCAGTTTGCCGCGTACACCGACGCGCAACTCAAGCAGTTCAGCAAGCGGGAGCGCAACAACGACAACGCCGTCATGCACAGCGTGGCCGAAAAGCTCACGCCGCAGGAAATGGCGGCGGTGGCCGAGTACCTGAGTGGTCAATAAACGCTATCTATTCGGTAGCTGTTTGCGCAGATGGTTCTAGGGCTACAGCGCTATTTGCCTTGAAATAGTGCGGGGCGGGACATTGTCTGCCATGCAGCCACTCAGGGCGCCACCGGCACCACCACGGGCGCGCGCTGCGTCGCCGGATGATGGGTTTGCACCGGCTCGGCGAGCAGGCGGTCCATCACTCCAGCGCCGGCCCACATGCCCAGCAGCGTGATCCACGCCGTCAGCGCGAAGATCGATCCGCCCGTCATACCAGCGCCCACCGCGCAGCCGCCGGCCAGCATGCTGCCAAAACCCATGGCCATGGCGCCGACGATGTAGCGTGCCATGCTGTAGCCGTCCTTGAAGCCTTCGACCTTGAATTCGCGCCCGATCAGCGCGCCGAGGGCCGAGCCGATGAACACGCCGGGCAGCATGCCCGCGTCAAACCCGAACGGGGTGCCCGGCGTGGTGAGCACGCGCATCAGCCACTCGGCCGACGGGCCGCTGAAGGTCAGGCCCTGCACCTGCACCATGTCGAAGCTGGACTGCGACACCGCGTAGCTGAACCACCAGGCCAGCGCCACGGCCAGGCCGGTGCCGATGCCGCCCACCCACATCCAGAAGCGGTTGGCCGTGCGCAGCGAGAAAACGATGGCCACGGCCATCCAGCCCAGGCCAAACAGCAGGCCACCCCAGTGGTCGCTGCCGACGCGTGCCAGGAGGTCGCGCGCCGCGCCGCCATCGACGGTCCACCAGCTCGACACTTCGGTGCGCAGCGGCGCCAGCGCGCCGGCCAGCGAGGCCTGCGCCGTGACCGCGAACACCAGCCCCGAGAGCAGGGCGCGCAGGTTGCCATTGGCCGACAACACCAGCAGCCGGCTGGCGCAGCCGCGCGTCATGATCATGCCGGCGCCAAACAGCAAGCCCCCGACCGCCGCGCCCGACAGGCTGCCGCGCGCGGCGAGCTGACGCGACTGCGTGACATCCAGGTGGCCGGTCAGCACCAGCGCCTGCGCCACGACCACCGCGGTCGAGAAGGCCAGCAGCCACACCGACAGTTTTTCGCCGAATTTGCCGCGCCAGAACTCCAGCACCGCGGCGCGCAGGCAGAAGCGCGAGCGTTGGGCAAAGAAGCCGAACAGCGCGCCGATCACCGCGCCGCCGGTCGCGAGCACCGCGGCGGTACTGTACTGCTCAACCCAACTTGTCAGGTCCATGGCCTTTGCCGATAATCAATTAAGTACCAGCTTATAAATATAAGGGGCCCAGATGCAGGGGGCAATTGATCGACGTCAAGTTCTTCAGCGATGCGTCTGCGCGGCTTTTGGCGGCGCCGCACTGGCTTGGTCGCGCTACGGCAACGCGGCCGACGCACCGGCAGCGCCCGTCGAAATGCAGCCGCACGAAGTCGTGCCGGGCTGCTGGTATGTGGAAGGCCTGTCGGCCCTGGGCTCGCCGGCCAACCAGAACTTCATCTCCAACGCCGGCTTTGTCGTCACGTCCGACAGCGTGGTCGTGATCGACGCGCTGGGCTCGCCCGCGCTGGCCGAGCGCCTGCTGGCCGAGATCGCCAAGATCACGCCCAAGAAGGTCTCGCACGTCATCGTCACCCACTACCACGCCGACCATGTCTATGGCCTGCAGGTGTTTCAACAGGCGGGCGCGCGCATCATCGCGCACCAGGCCGGGCGCGAATACCTGTTTTCCGATACCGCGCGGCTGCGCCTGCAGGCCTCGCGCGACGAACTTAAACCCTGGATCAACGACCAGACGCACCTGGTCAACGCCACCGAGTGGATCGACGCCAAGCGCGACCTGACGGTGGGCGACACGCGGTTCGTGCTCCAGCCCGTTGGCCCGGCGCACACGCCGGAAGACGTGGCGGTCTACATCCCCAGCCGCAAGGTGCTGTACGCGGGCGATCTGGTGTTTCGCAACCGCATTCCCTTTGTCGGGCAGGCCGACAGCCGCAACTGGATTGAGTCGCTGGGCAAGCTGCTCACCTTCGATGCGCAGGTCATCGTGCCGGGCCACGGCCCCGCATCGACCGAGGCGCGCAAGGACATGCAGCTGACGCGCGACTACCTGGTGTACCTGCGCAAGACCATGGGCGAGGCCGCGCGCGACATGACACCCTTCGACGAGGCCTACAAGGCCACGGACTGGAGCCAGTACGAACACATGCCCCTGTTCGGCCCCGCCAACCGCATGAACGCGTACAACACTTACTTGCTGATGGAGCACGAAACGCCGTGACGCACTGGCCGCCCTCTCTGCTGCCCGCCTGGCCGCGCCGCCGCGCGCTGAGCGCTGCCGTGGCGCTGGTCGGCGTATGGGCGGCCGGCGCGGATGGGCCAGCGCGCGCGGCCACACGCACTTTGCCGCTGTCGAAGTCGCTGCCCGACGAGCTGAACCGTGCGCTCAAGGCCGGGCAGCCGCTGGTCGTGATGGTCAGCCTGCACCGCTGCCCATGGTGCGAAGAGGTGCGCAACAATTACCTGGGCCCGATGCACGCCGAGCAAGCGCTGCCGGTGGTGCAGGTCGACATGCGCGGCACCCAGCGCACGGTGGATGCGCAGGGGCGGGCGACCGGGCACGATGCGCTGGTCAAGGCGTGGGCCGTGAAGGTGGCACCGACGGTGCTGTTTCTCGGCCCCGGTGGCCGCGAGGTGGCGGACCGGCTGGTGGGCGGGTCAACGGATTTCTACGCCGCCTACCTGGACCGGCGGCTGGAGCAGGCGCGCAAGGCGTTGGCCGGATGACGCGTCGGATTTGAAGTGTTTTTGGCCTGCGGCGCTACAGGATCAAGCGCGGGCAGCTATGTAAAAGATAGCGTTTGGCAGATCGACAACAAGGAGACGACGATGAACACAGCGCTTGGCATTCGTTCATGGCTCGCCGCAGGCGCCCTGGGGCTGGGCAGCGCCGCCATGGCGCAGACGCCTGCCATCTTCAAGGACGCCGATCTCAAGCTCGGTGAAAAGCTGATCGCCGAAAACAAGTGCAGCGAATGCCACGCGCGCAAATGGGCGGACGATGGCAACGCCATCTACCGGCCCAAGGGGCGCATCAACACGCCCAGCGCGCTGCGCAGCATGGTCGAGAGCTGCAACACCGAGATGAACCTCGGCCTGTTCCCGGAAGATGTGACGGCGGTGGCGGCCGTGCTGAACCGCGACCATTACAAGTTCAAGCAGTGAGCCGCGTAGCGACGCGGGCTGCCGCGCGCCTGGGATGCGCGACGCCAAAGGAAGTTCCCCAAATCGGGGCTTACCCCATGCTGTTTTGCGCGAAAACCCGTTAATATAATCATTTGCGCATATAAAGAATTTGACACTCATGCCCGACGATCAAATCCCCTGCGCGCCCGCCGGCGTCGAACGAGGACGCTTGCGCAAGGCGCCAGAGAACTTCCTGGACGCCGCTGGCGTCCGAACTGTTTTTGCAGAGGCCAAAAAGGGTCGCCGCGACTTCATCCGCGGCGCATTCGCCGCTGCGGTGGCGGGTGGCGCTGCGGCGCGCGCCAGCGCTCAGGCGCCGTCGGTGGGCGAAGGCGAAGCCGCGATTCTCAAGCTGCCGGCCCACAGCACCGGCCTGGGTCAGCCCGTCGTGACCGACGGCTATGGCCGTCCGTCCAAGTACGAAGGCAACGTGCAGCGCCGCCAGAGCCCCGGTCTGACGCAGACCAACCAGGCGTCGGTGTCGTTTGCGCCCATGCAGTCGCTGTTCGGTATCGTCACGCCCAGCGGCCTGCACTTCGAGCGCCACCACCAGGGCTGGTGGGACATCGACCCGGCCCAGCACCGTCTGATGATCAACGGCATGGTCAAGACCCCCAAGGTCTTCACCATGGACGAAATCATGCGGCTGCCCAGCGTGTCGCGCTTTCACTTCATCGAGTGCGGCGCCAACACCGGCATGGAGTGGGGCAACGTGGCCGTGCCCACGGCGCAGTATTCGCACGGCATGCTGTCGTGCAGCGAATTCACCGGCGTGCCGCTGATCACGCTGCTGGAGATGGCCGGCGCCGACCTGAAGGGCGGCAAGTTCGTGCTGGCGGAAGGCGCCGATGGCTCGTCGATGACGCGCACGATCCCCATGAGCATGATCACCTCCGGCCAGGTGCTCGTCGCCTATGGGCAGAACGGCGAAATGCTGCGCCCCGAAAACGGCTACCCGCTGCGCCTGGTGGTGCCGGGCATCCAGGGCGTGAGCTGGGTCAAGTACCTGCGCCGGATCGAGCTGGGCGACAAGCCCTACGCCACCAAGGACGAGGCGGTGCACTACATCGACCTGATGCCCGACGGCCAGCACCGCCAGTACACCAGCATCCAGGAATGCAAGAGCGTGGTCACCACGCCCTCGGGCGGCCAGGTGCTGCTGGACAAGGGCTTCTACAACATCAGCGGCCTGGCCTGGTCGGGCCGCGGCAAGGTCAAGAAAGTGGACGTGTCGGTCGACGGCGGCCGCAACTGGCGCACCGCGCGGCTGGAGTCGCCGGTGATGGACCGCTGCCTCACGCGTTTCAATCTCGACTGGGTGTGGGACGGCAAGCCCGCCATCGTGCAGAGCCGCGCCATGGACGAAACCGGCTACGTGCAGCCGAGCTACAAGCAGTTGCGTGCCGTGCGCGGATCGCGCTCGATCTACCACAACAACGCCATCCAGTCCTGGTTGGTTCAGGAAAACGGCGAGGTCAAGAATGTTCAAGTGTCGTGAAGCGGTTGCATCGCTTTTGATAGCTGCTTGCGCAGTACCGGCGCTGGCTCAGGACAAGTTTCCTGGTATTGGCCGGGCGGCCACGCCGAAGGAAGTGGCCGCGTGGGACATCGACGTGCGCCCCGACTTCAAGGGCTTGCCCCCGGGCAGCGGCAGCGTGGCCAAGGGCCAGGACGTGTTCGAGGCCAAGTGCGCGACCTGCCACGGCTTCTTTGGCGAACTGAACTCGGTGTTCTCGCCGCTGGTGGGCGGCACGACGGCGGACGACATCAAGTCTGGCCACGTGGCCACGCTCAAGCGCACCGATTTCCCGGGCCGCACCACCTTCATGAAGGTGCCCACCGTCTCGACGCTGTGGGACTACATCAACCGCGCCATGCCCTGGGACAAGCCCAAGTCGCTCACCAGCGATGAGGTGTACGCGGTCACGGCCTTCCTGCTGAACCTGGCGCATGTCGTGCCCGAGAACTTCACGCTGTCCGACAAGAACATCGCTGAGGTGCAGAAGAAGATGCCCAACCGCGACGGCATGACCACCGCGCACGCGATGTGGCCGGGCAAGGAGCTGGGCGGCACCGCCAAGCCCGACGTGCAGGCCGTCGCCTGCATGAAGAACTGCGGGCCTGAGCCCAAGACCACCTCGGTGTTGCCCGAGCATGCGCGCAACAACCACGGCAACCTGCGCGAGCAGAACCGCACCGTCGGGCCGCAGCGCGGCAGCGACACGACCAAGGCCGAAGGCCTGCTGGGCGACGCGGCCGGCCCGGTCAAGGTGGTGGCCCCTGCCGGCGGTGCAGCCAGCCCGAATGCCGCTGCCATCGCTTTGACGCAGACCCACGCCTGCACCGCCTGCCACAACATGGACGGCAAGCTGGTGGGCCCCAGCTTCACCGAGATTGCCAAGAAGTACCCCGGCAAACCCGACGTGCTGGCGGCCAAGATCAAGTCTGGCGGCTCCGGTACCTGGGGCGAAATCCCCATGCCACCACAAACCTTGCCCGAGGCGGACACCAAGGCCATCGCGGCCTGGCTGGCCGCTGGCGCCGGGAAATAAGCCCTGCGCGACCCCACATGCACCAATGGGGGGGTTTCCCCCATGCGCATGCCCACTGAACGCATTAGCATTCACTTAATTTTGAGGAGTATCAACCCCATGCAAACCCGTCGACAGACACTGAAGCAGAGTGCCGTGGTGGCTGGCCTGCTGGCCGGCACCGGCCTATTTCCGCAGTACGCGCTGGCCTTCAACAAGGCCGCGTTCGAAGCCAAGAGCCTGAACGACGCGCTCAAGGCGCTGGGCGCCAGCGGCGCTCCCGCTGCCAGCACCTCCGTCACGCTGACGGCACCCGACATCGCCGAGAACGGCGCCGTGGTGCCGCTGGCTGTTGCTTCATCGCTGCCTAACGTCAAGCAGATGGTGCTGCTGGTCGAGAAGAACCCCAACGCCCTGGTGTCCGTGTTCAACGTGACGCCGGAAGTCGAGGCCAGTTTCTCCACGCGCGCCAAGATGGGCGAATCGTCCGACGTCTACGCCGTGGCGATCACCGCCGACGGCAAGGCGCATTACGCCAAGAAGGAAGTCAAGGTCACCCTGGGCGGCTGCGGCGGATAACTGATGGTCACCCCCTGAGTCGCTGCGCGCCTTCCCCCTCAAGGGGGACAACGCCAGTTGCCGGCACAGGTCCGGCAACGGCGTTCGCTGGTAAGGCGGGCGCGGCACGACCGGCAAGTACTGAATTGAATTAGGAGAAAGAACATGGCAGATCCAATGCGAATTCGCGCTCAGGCCGCTGGCGACAAGGCCACGGTGCGCGTGCTCATGAGCCACGAGATGGAGTCCGGTCAGCGCAAGGACGCTTCCGGCAAGCTGGTGCCGGCTTGGCACATTTCGGACGTCACGGCCAGCCTGAACGGCAAGCCGGTGTTCAGCTGCGAGTGGGGTCCGGCGGTGTCGAAGAACCCGTTCCTGCAGTTCACGCTGAAAGGCGCCAAGGCCGGGGACAAGATCTCCGTGACCTGGAAAGACAACAAGGGCGAGACGCGCACCGACGAAGCCACGGTGTCGTAAGCCCCGAGGACTGGCCTCGCAGGGCGCGAGAGCGGGCGTGCATACCCTTCACGCCCGCTTTTTTTTGTGTGAAGTAAAAGAACGGAGAACATTCCTATGAACCACTCCCTCATGGCGCGCGTGGCGATCGCGTTGACAGCGACGGCCCTCGCCGGTGGCGCGCTGGCCCAGGAAAAATCCTCGACGCAGGCGATCGAGGAATACCGTGAGATGCTGCAGGACGGCAACCCCGCCGATCTGTTCGAAGCCAAGGGCGAAGACCTGTGGAAGCAAAAACGTGGACCCAAGAACGCGTCGCTTGAGCGCTGCGACCTGGGCAAAGGCCCGGGCGTGGTGAAGGGTGCGTTTGTCGAGCTGCCGCGCTTCTTTGCCGATACGGGCAAGGTGCAGGATCTGGAATCGCGCCTCGTCACCTGCATGAGCACGCTGCAGGGCATCGACCCGAAGGCCATCGTCAATGGCCAATGGGGCAAGGGTGAGCGCGCCAACACCACCGCGCTGGCGACCTGGATCGCCGCGCAGTCCAAGGACATGAAGTTCAACCTGCCGCAGTCGCATGCGCAGGAGCGCACCATGTACCAGGTTGGCAAGCGCCTGTTCTACCAGCGCGGTGGCGCGCACGACTTTGCCTGCGCCTCGTGCCACGGCGAAGAAGGCAAGCGCATCCGCCTGCAGGATCTGCCCGACCTGCGCAAGAACCCGGGCGACGGCATCGGCTTTGCCGCATGGCCGGCCTACCGCGTGTCCAACGGCCAGATGTGGACCATGCAGCACCGCCTGAACGACTGCTACCGCCAGCAGCGCTTCCCGGAGCCGACCTTTGCGAGCGATGCCACCGTCGCGCTCGGCGTTTTCCTGGGCGTCAACGCCAAGGGCGCCAAATCAGCCGTTCCCACCATCAAGCGCTGAAGGAGAAACCCGATGAAATCCCCAACTTCCGTCTTCGCGCTTTCGATTCTGGCCGCCGTCGCGGTCGCCGGGTGTGCCACAGACATCGGCAGCGGCAGCACGTCTTCGCAGTCGTCGGCCGAACTCGACGCCCTCACGCAGAAGATCGTGGGCGAGTCTTTCCACGACAAGGGCATCGTCAAAGTCAGCAAGGTCTTCGCCGACGACGAGACGATCCGCGCCTGCAACGCCGCAGACGTGTCGGGCAGACCGCTCGACGCCGAGACCGCCAAGCGCATCGAGGCGCTCAACATGAAGACCATCAAGTGGCCCGCGGGCGGCAAGTTCATCGGCGACTGGAAAGCCGGCGAAGCCCTGGCCCAGAGCGGCCGTGGCATGACCTGGACCGACTCCGACAAGGTGCCCAACGGTGGCAATTGCTACAACTGCCACCAGATCGACAAGAAGGAAATTTCCTTCGGCACCATCGGTCCCAGCCTCTACAACTACGGCAAGCTGCGTGGCGTGAAAGACCCGAATGCGCCCGAATCCAAGGCCATGGTGGAGTACACCTGGGGCAAGATCTGGAACAGCAAGGCCTACAACGCTTGTTCCAACATGCCGCGCGCCGGCCACATGGGCATCCTGACCGAGAAGCAGGTGGCGGACATCGTCGCCCTGCTGCTCGACCCGAGGTCTCCGGTCAACCAGTAAGGGCCCACCAACCCGGCCATGCCGGGTTTTTTTGTTTGTCTTAGTTAAGCAGTCGCTGATATGAATCTGTCCAAACGCGAATTTCTCCAGGTGCTCAGCGCCGCCAGCGTCGCGGGCATGGGCCTGAGCCGCTATGCGCACGCCGCAACACCAGTGGCCGCCGAGGGCCTGTACGACGTGCCCAAGTTCGGCAACGTCTCCTTCCTGCACATGACAGACTGCCACGCGCAGTTGAAACCCATCTACTTCCGCGAGCCCAGCGTCAACCTGGGGCTCGGCGAAATGAAGGGTCGCCTGCCCCACCTGGTGGGCGAGCACCTCCTCAAGGCTGCGGGCCTGAAGGCTGGCACGCCGGCAGCGCACGCGTTGACGTACCTCGACTTCGAGGCCGCCGCCAAGCGCTACGGCAAGGTCGGCGGCTTCGCACACCTGGCCACGCTGGTCAAGCGCATGAAGGAAAGCCGCCCGGGTGCACTGCTCCTGGACGGTGGCGACACCTGGCAGGGCAGCGGCACCTCGCTGTGGACCAAGGGCCAGGACATGGTCGACGCCTGCAAGCTGCTGGGCGTGGACGTGATGACCGGCCACTGGGAATTTACCCTGGGCATGGAGCGCGTCAAGGAGATCATCGAGAAGGACTTTGCCGGCAAGGTCGACTTCGTCGCCCAGAACGTCAAGACCACCGACTTTGGCGACCCCGTCTTCAAACCCTACGTCATCAAGCAGATGAACGGCGTGCCCGTGGCCATCATCGGCCAGGCCTTTCCTTACACGCCGATCGCCAACCCGCGCTACATGGTGGCCGACTGGGAATTCGGCATCCAGGACGAGAACCTGCAGAAGATGGTGGACGAAGCGCGTGGCAAGGGCGCGCAGGTCGTCGTGGTGCTGAGCCACAACGGCATGGACGTCGACCTGAAGATGGCCAGCCGCGTGCGCGGCGTGGACGCGATCCTGGGCGGCCACACCCACGACGGCATGCCGGTGGCCAGCGTCGTCAAGAACGGCGGCGGCCAAACCCTGGTGACCAACGCTGGCAGCAACGGCAAGTTCCTGGGCGTGCTCGACTTCGACGTCAAGGACGGCAAGGTCAGCGACTACCGCTACAAGCTGCTGCCCGTGTTCGCCAACATGCTGCCGGCCGACAAGGACATGGACGCGCTGATCACCAAGATCCGCGGCCCGTATGAAGCCAAGCTGGCCGAACAACTGGCCGTGACCGAAGGCCTGCTGTACCGCCGCGGCAACTTCAACGGCACCGGCGACCAGCTGATCGTCGACGCGCTGATGGACGTGCAGGGCGCCGATCTGGCCTTCTCGCCCGGCTTTCGCTGGGGCACCTCGCTGCTGCCGGGCCAGGCCATCACGCGCGAATGGCTGCTGGACATGACCGCCACCACCTACAGCTACGCCACGCTCACCGAGATGAAGGGCGAGATGATCAAGACGGTGCTGGAAGACGTGGCCGACAACCTCTTCAACCCCGACCCGTACTACCAGCAAGGCGGCGACATGGTCCGCGTGGGCGGCCTGACCTACGCCTGCAGCCCGACCGAGGGCATGGGCAAGCGCATCAGCGACATGCGCCTGAAGGGGAAGCTGATCGACCCCACCAAGACCTACAAGGTGGCCGGCTGGGCGCCAGTGGCCGAAGACGCCGCCAAAGCCCGCAACCCGACCATGGTCTGGGACGTGGTGGAGCAGTGGCTGAAGGCGCGCGGCGGCAGGGTCGCGCCGCGCAAGCTGAACAGCCCCAAGCTGAGCGGCGTGCTGCCGAACTCGGGTTACGCGGCCTGACGACGTCTCGCCTGCGCCAGCTCGCTCCTGAATAAGGAGCTGACTGCGCAGATGGTTGTAGGCCCGAGAGCCAAAAAGGCTTGAACAAGAAAAAAGCGACTCGCCTTGGGGCGGAGTCGCTTTTTTTCCATTGAACCCGGCCGAGTGAACCTGCACGCCGTGTCGCACCGACCCGCCGTCTGCACTGGCCGCGCAACGCGGGGCAATGGCACGGCGCGGGTGGCGTGTGCGCCGGCCAGGTGCGGCGGGGCAACACGAGGTGATGCGGCTGGAGGTTGAACTGCCACCTTTGCGCTATCGAATGTGAAGCTAGCCGCGCAGTTGGCGCTAAGGCTAGAGGCCCAAAAGCCTTGAAAACAGCTGCCGCAACAGGCGGCGCTCACACTCAATCGCGCGTGACGCGCAACACTTCTTCCCGGCTGGTGATGCCTTCGGCGATCAGGCGTTCGGCGTCGTCGCGCATCAACTGCATGCCGGCGGCCAGGCCCGCGGCGCGGATGGCGGCTTCGGGCGCCTGTTCGTGCACCTGCGCGCGGATGCCGTCGTCGACCATCAGCAGCTCGAACACGCCGGTGCGGCCCTGGTAGCCCGTCTGGCCGCAGGTGTCGCAGCCCGCGCCGTTGCACACCGCGCAGTACTTGCGCACCAGGCGCTGCGCCAGCACACCGAGCAGCGAGCTGGACAGCAGGAAGGGCTCAACGCCCATGTCGATCAGGCGCGTGACGGCGCTGGCGGCGTCGTTGGTGTGCAGCGTGGCCAGTACCAGGTGGCCGGTCAGCGAGGCCTGGATGGCGATCTGCGCGGTCTCGATGTCGCGGATCTCGCCGATCATGACAATGTCGGGGTCCTGCCGCAGGATAGCGCGCAGCGCACGCGCAAAGGTGAGTTCGATCTTGCTGTTGACCTGCGTCTGGCCGACGCCGGGCAGGTCGTATTCGATCGGGTCTTCCACCGTCATGATGTTGTTGCGCGTGGCGTCCAGGCGAGCCAGGCTGGCGTACAACGTGGTGGTCTTGCCTGACCCTGTGGGCCCGGTCACGAGGATGATGCCGTGCGGCTGCGCGATCAGGTGCTCGAATTTCTGCAGCACGCTGCCCTGCATGCCCACGGCTTCCAGCGTCAGCTTGCTTTCGGACTTGTCCAAGAGGCGCAGCACCGCGCGTTCGCCGTGCGCATTGGGCAGGGTGGACACCCGCACGTCGATCGCCCGCGTGCCCAGGCGCAGGCTGATGCGGCCGTCCTGCGGCAGACGTTTTTCGGCGATGTCCAGATCCGCCATGATCTTCAGGCGCGAGATCAGCGCCGCGTGCAACGCGCGGTTGGGCCGCACCACCTCGCGCAGCGCGCCGTCGACCCGAAAGCGCACGCTGGAATGGCGCTCGTAGGCTTCGATGTGGATGTCGCTGGCGCCGTCGCGCGCCGCCTGCGTCAAGAGCGCGTTCAGCATGCGGATGATGGGCGCGTCGTCGGCCGATTCCAGCAGGTCTTCGACCGCCGGCAGCTCCTGCATGATGCGAGACAGGTCGGCGTCGGATTCGACTTCGCTCACGACCGCCGCGGCGCTGGACTCGCTTTGCGAATAGGCGGTGCTGATGCGCTGGGCCAGGCTTTGCGCGTCGGCCTGCTGCAGCGCGATCGGCGCTGGGCCCGCGCCGAAGCTGCGCATGACCTCGCTCAACTGGCCAGCGTCAGGGTGGCCATCGTGCCACAGGGTAAGCCCGTGACCATCGTCTTCCAGCAGCAGGCGCGAGGTTCGCGCGAACGCGTAGGGCAGCGGGTAGCGCATGCCGTGCCCTCAGGGACGCGTGAATGTGGTGCCGCTGTAATCGCTGCCTTCACCGGCGATCGGATTGATCATCGGTGGCGGCGGGGCGGGCCGGCTCCAGGCCTCGGGCCGAGCGGGCACGGCGGGCGGCAGACTGCTGGGGTTGATGGGCAGTACGACGCTGGCCTCCGGCTGCGTGGCCTGCTGCGTGGCGCGCATCATTTCGTAGCGGTCCAGCGAATAGCTTTCGGTTGACGGCGCGTCGCGCACGATCACCGGGCGCAGAAAGACCATCAGGTTGGTCTTGCTGAGGCTGCGACCGCGGGTTTTGAACAGGTTGCCGACCACGGGCACGTCGCCCAGCACGGGTACCTTGTCCTCGGTGCTCTGGTAGGCGTCTTCCATCAAGCCACCCAGCGCGACGATGCCGCCATCGTTCACCAGCACGCTGGATTCGATGGCGCGCTTGTTGGTGGTGGGGCCCGCCTGGTTGCCCAGGGTGCCAGGCACCACATTCGACGTTTCCTGGTAGATCACCAGCTTGATGGTGCCGTCTTCACTGATCTGAGGGCGCACCCGCAGCGTGAGGCCGACGTCCTTGCGGTCGTAGGTCTGGAACGGGTTGACCGAGTTGGTGTTGGAGCCGGTGTTGGTATAGCTGCCCGTCACCATGGGCACGTTCTGGCCGACGATGAACTTGGCTTCCTCGTTGTCCAGCGTCAGCAGGGTGGGCGTGGACAGCACGTTGCCCGCCCCGGTGCTCTGGATGAAGTTGGCCATGATGCCCAACGCATTGCTGCCCAGCAGCAGGTTGAAGCCGGTGCCAGGGGCCATTGTCGGCTTCCAGCCGGTCCGGTTGGCCCCCAGAAACTGGGCGGCAAAATCGAAGATGTTGGGCGTGACGGCGCCGCCTTCGCTGAGGCTCGGCGAGCGGTAGTTGGTGCCGACAACGCCAACGGTGCTGCCGTGGCGGCCGAGAGCCTGCCACTGGATGCCGAAATCCGCGGCGCGGTCGGCGCGCACCTCAGCGATCAGGCTTTCCACGAAGACCTGCGCGCGGCGCTGGTCCAGTTTGTCGATGACGGCGCGCAGCTCGCGGTAAACCGGTTCGGGCGCGCTGATGATCAGCGAGTTGGTGGCCGGATCGGCCTGGATCTGCCCGCCGGTCGACGGCTGGTTGTTGCCCGCGGCATTGATGGTCGGCCCCGAAGCTAGGCTATTGCCGCCGCTCGCGCCCTGCGCGTTGTTGATCGACTGCATGCCCTGGTTGGCACTCAATCCGCCCGCGCTGGCCATGGCGCCGCCACCTGCGCCGCCCGCACCGGCGTTGGACTGGCCGGGCAGCGCCGCCAGCGCGGCGCGCAGCGTCACCGCCAGCTTGGTGGCATCGGCATTTTTCAGGTAGACCACGAAAATGTTGCCACTGCCGCCGTCAGCGCGGGTGGTGGGCGGCTGGTCCAGTTGCTCGATCAGCGTTTTGGCCAAGGCCAACCGGGCGGGGTTGGCCGCCCGCACGATGATGGCGTTGCTGCGTGGCTCGGGAACCAGCGTGGTGCGGTAGCCTTCGTTGGCGCCAGCGGCTGCGGCCACCGGCACGTTCGGCTGACCGGGCACACCCTGTGGGGTTATCGCCGTGCCGCTGCCGCCCGATTCCAGCAGACGCGCCACGAGCGGAGCCAGATCCGAGGCGACCGCGTAACGCAGACGCACCACCTCGACACCCGTGGCGTTCGACACGTCCAGCGATGAAATGATGCGCGCCAGCCGCTGCAGGTTGTCGGCGTAGTCGGTGATCACCAGCGAGTTGGTGCTGGCGTTGACGTTGATCGTGTTGTTCGGGCTGATCAGCGGCCGCAGCACCGGGACCAGATTGTTGGCATTCTCGTGCGTCAGGCGGAAGATCTGCGTGACGATCTGGCCGCCCGTGGCGCGCGGCGTGCCCGCCGACACCGCGCTGCTTTGCAGCTTGGCTTCGGCTTCGGGCAGCACCACGTACATGCCGTTGGATTCGACCAGCGCAAAGCCTTGCGTGCGCAACTGGGTCGAAAAAAGGCGCATCGCTTGCGCAGGGCTCACCGGCGTGGTGCTGGTCAGCGTCATCGTGCCCTTGACGCGCGGGTCCACCACCACGTTGCTGCCGGTGATGGTGGCCATGGTGCGCGCCACGGCGTCGATCTCGGCGTTGGCGAAATCCAGCGTGACGTTGCCACGTGCTGTTGGCTGCGATTCCTTGGAGGACTCGGGCGTGGCGGCGGCGCGCTTGCGGGGCGCGGCTTCGGGCGCTGGCGCATCGCCGGTCTTGGCTTGCGCGAGGACCACGGCGGGTTGGGTGGAGGCGGCCGAATCCGGCTCCAGCGTCAGCAGCAAGGCGTTGCCTTCGCGTGAAGTGCGAACGTTGGCGGCCTCGGCCAGTTCCAGCACCATCCGTGTGCGGTCACCGGCGGCGGCCAGGCGAATGCCCTTGATGTTGCCTTGCGCCAGCGGCACGGTACTCGCCATGTTCCCTGTCTGGATGCCCGGCAGATCGATGGCGATGCGCGGCGGTGACTGCATCAGGAAGCTGCTGGGCGACACGTCGGTGGCGCCGTTGAATTCGATGCGCACCGCATCGCGTCCGTCTTTCTGCAGGCCCGTGATGGCGCTGATGGCGGCCTGCGCGTTGACCATGGTCGCGGCGCCCAGGAGGGTGACGGCGGTCGCGGTCTGGCCCCAGTGCTTCAGCACGTGGTGCATGAGGCAGCGCAGACAGGGTTGACTGGCCGCCGAGAAGGGGTTATTGACACGGGCGCGGGCCATCGGGCATACGTCTCTGCAGGCGATTTCCACTGTAGCAGTTGGGCCTGCAAGGGTCAGAATTCGGCGCGCCAGATTGTGTGAAAATTCCATAAAAACAACGACTTGCCTAGGATTTGTCAGCTTTGACATCAAGTTGCGGTGCTCAGCCGATCGAGATGATCGCGCGCTCGCCCTGGCGTCTTCCGAGAATGTTGAGCAGGTTGGCGAGTTGCGCCTCGAGGCCCGGGGCCGCGGTGGCTTCGCCCTTGAAACGCAGGCGCGACCCGACCCACTGGCCGTCGCCCGACAGGCGCAGCGCGCCGTCCAGCGTCGACAGTTGCAGCGAAACGGCATCGCCGCCCTGAACCTGTACGCGGTACGAGCCGAGCGGCTGCACCGTCGAGAGGCGCGAGGACAGGTGGCGCAGGGTAACGTCCAGTGCACCTGCTACCGCCAGCCGACCGGAGACCGACTCGACCTGAAGCCCACGCGTCGACAAAGCGAGTTCACCCTGCGGCTGAACGGTGTTCCAGGGTGTGCCGAGGCCGGTCAGTACCGCGGCGGGCCATTGCGACTGCGCGTCGGCAATGCGGACGCGCCCGCCACCCCAAAGGGGGGTGACGGCGAGATCCAGTGGTGTGTTCGGCGTACAGCAGTCGGCAGTCACCGCGGCGCGCACGCCAGTCCAGTCCGGCCGCAGTCGCCACTGCACGCGCCCAGGCAGCGCGGTGACGTCCTGGCTGCCGGCACCACCGGTGAGCACCAGCCGCGCGGATCCGGCCCAGAGGCTTCCCGCCGGCTCGGTCAACTGGACCATGCCGCGGCTCGCGCTGTACACGCCCTGTGCCAGCCACCGTGCCGGGGCGGTGACCACAACCACGGCCAGCAGTCCGAGCAGCGCGCCTGCCACGGCCCACGCCCAGGGCGCGCGCAAGCCACGTTCGCCAGGGTCTGCGCTGCCGCGCTTCCAGATCTTCATCGGGGGCTCCCCGGCAATGGTGCGCGCGGCCTCACGAGCTGGGCACGCTGAGTGACAGGGTGCCGCTCCAGTGCACCGGAGCGCCCGGGGCGGTGTCGCCGCTGCGGGTCAGACGCGCTTCGACCGGCGTGGCCCGCGCGTTGACGCGCACGTCAGACAGCCAGTCTGCCAGTGCCGCGGCAGATGCGCCCTTCAGAACGACGTTGGCGCGATCGCCGATCACGCTCAGCTGCCCGGTATCACCCAGGCGCTGCTTCATCGCGGTCTCGAGCGCCTTCAAGGCCTCATCCTGCGCCAGCCGGGGCACGGACTTGAGCGCGTCCGCCTCGGCCTTGAGTTGTTGCATCTGCTGCGCCTGGGCCTGCAAGGCCGTTCGCTGGGCCGGGGCTTCGCGCAGTGTGCGCAGCGCCGGTGCCAGGCCGACCCACCACAGCACTGCCAGGCCGACCACGGCCATCGCCAGCACCACCATACGCCGCTCGCGGGCGTCCATTTGCGCCCAGTTAAGCGCCAGGCGGCCAGGTGGCCGGTTTTCCCGAGCGCGGCTCACAGCGAGCTCTCCTGACGCAACACCAAGGCGTCGGCGTCGGTGTGCGCGCGGTAACCCAGTGGCCGCAGGCGCTGGTTGGCGTCGCTGAGGGCGCTGGCCGGCAGCGGCACGCCCTTGACGCGCAATTCGCCTGCGCTGTATTCGATGGCCGACGGCGTGGTCTGCGTGCCCAGCACCTGCCCGAGGGCACTGATCATCGGCTCCAGATCGCGGTGCGACGTGGCGCCCGAACGCTGCCGCAACGAGGCGACTTCGCGGCTCATCTGCACCGGTGCGTCGACGATGGCGCGCACGTGCGGGAAGCTTTCGGTCAGCGTGCCGTTGACCTGGGCGCGTCGCGTCTGCAATTCGTCCTGAGTGCGCCAGGCCCACAGGTTGAGTCCCGCCAGGTTGGCCAGCAGCAGCACGGCGACACCCCAGCGTGCTGGACGCCACTGCGGGGCATGCAGAAAGTCGCGCCACATCGCTCCGGCGCGCTTCACGGCGCGCGCGCGGCCGGTCCGGGCAAGGTCCAGCTGCGCCAGGTCCCAGTTCGATCGGCTCGCTGCCAGCAGGCGCTTGGCGGGCTGGTGGATCGTCACGCGGCGGTTCAGCAGCTGTTCCGCGAGTTCTGCCACGGCCGGCTCGGCCAGCAATTCCAGTGGAGCGCCATCGCCATCGCTGTTGGCCTTCAGCGCATCCGGCGGCAGCAGTGCCAGGGTGCCCTGGGTGAACGGCAGAGCCTGCGCACCGCCCGGGACGCCGTCGCCGGTCATCAGCACGCGCGCGTGATCGGGCTCGCCCGTGACGATCATGCGCAGGGCGCCGGTGCGGGGCCGCAGTTCGGGCACGATGCGCGTGATGGGCCGCTGTGCCGCGTCGAGCGCGCGCAGGTGGGCCGCCAGCCACGCCCGGTTGCAGACCGCTACCCAGGCGTTGCCGCCGCCCGCAGCGTCGGGGTCGACTGCAAAATGCAACTGGTCGGGGTCGTCCAGCAGCACATCCTCCAGCATGCCGACCAGGGTCGGGCGCAGGCGCGGCGAGCCCGGACCCACGCCGCGCGGCAGCGTGACCCGATGCCACGACACCTGGCTGGCCGGCGCCATGGCCACCACTTCGACGCCGCGACCGGCGGGGGGCAGCAGGCCGATCGCCGCCGTCCCATGCGAGGCCAGCGATTGGCCGTCGGTGGACGTGGCGTAGTCGTAGTTGCCCGGTAGACCCGGCGGCAGGGTGATGAGGAGCAAGCTCATGGCGAGTCGGCGATTGTAGGCGGCGACTGTGTCAGGCAGGCCGACTTAGCGCGCAGGGCCTGTCAGCCCCGCAGGCGTGGGGCCCGCGCCTAGGTCCACCGTGAGCGCTGTCCGCTCGCGCCACAGGGTGGTGACCCGGCGGGTCGCGCGTTCTCGCTGTACGACCGAGACCTCTTCCAGCGCGACATCGTTCAGCCGCAGGCGGCCACGCACCTCGAAGAAATCGGACGTCGTGCTGGTCCAGCTGATATTGGCGCCGCTCACGCCCGTCGCCTCCATCGCCTTGGCGGGTGAGCGGAAAAAGGCGCTGTCGCGCTGCACCACGATGCGCTGGGCACGCGCCATGTCCAGGTCGGGGATCGCGGCCGCAATCACCTGCGCGCTGGCGGTGTTCAGGTTGACGGGGGTGATCTGACGGTTCAGTAGCGGCAGTACGGTGACGTAGGGCCGCAACGCCGCCAGCGTGTCGTGCGAGAGGCCCAGCCAGGCCAACTGTTCGAAGCGGCGCGGCATCAGCGGTGCGTCGGCGCCGTCCTCGGCCGCTTGGCCACGCATGGCTGCGTCGGCGCGCGCCAGGCCCCGTTGCAGGGCGCCCAGCTCGCCGGCAGGCAGGTTGAGCAGCTCGAACAGCCGGGTGAAGCGCGTGAGTGCGGTCAGCTGGTCCTGCGGCGAACTGGTGATCAGGTTCATCACGTTCAGACGCGATTGCATGTCGGTGACCTGCCCTGACAGAAAGGCATCGCGGTCGTTGTCGTTGCCCGATTCGCCTGCGGCCAGGAAGGAGGACAGACGCGCCTCGGCCAGGGGCACGGCCCAGGGCTCGCCCAGGTGGTCGGCGTCGAAGCCGCGGGTGCGGTCCTCGCGCAGATCGCCCGCCAGGATCAGGCGCCCCCAGTCGAGCGCGCCGGTCAGGATCCATGCCGATTGCACGCGCGTGCGCTCGGCCGCTTCCACCTCCACGCCGCGCCACTGGCGCCACATGGCCGCGGCCGCCAACGTGGCGACCAGCGCCACGGTGATCATCGCCATGAGCAGCGCCGCGCCGGATTGCGCGGTGCGAGGCAGCGCGGCACGCGAAGCAGCGGAGCGTGAGGGCCTCTCGCCGCCGCCCGGCCGCCCGAAGGCGGCGAGCGCCCCCTTGGGGGGCAGCGCAGCATGCGAAGCAGCGAAGCGTGGGGGCCTCACTGCGTGCCCCCAAAATTCGGCCGCACCCAGTCGATCACCATCGGGCCGTTGATGGCCTGGCCGGGCGCCAGGGTGATCATCAGGCGGATGCCGTCGGGCAGGGTGTCGGTGGCGGTGGCGTCCTGTGCGCCGCTGGACAGCGGGTTGGTCCAGGCGTTCTGACGGAAGTAGTGCAGCTGCCACTCGGTGGCGTTGGCGACGCGCACGGCCTGCGGGCCGCCGGCGATGCCGCGGTCTTCGTTGGCGGCCTGGCTCCAGATGCCGGCGTTTTCCCATGCGGTTTGCCAGGTGTTCTGCGACATCACTGGCGCCGACTGCCAGCGCAGCCACTGGCCGTCGCCCCGGCGCGTCCAGGCGACCACGCGCAGGCCGGCTGAGGGCTCGCCCGCGCTCATGCGGGTGATGCGCAGCAGGCGACCGTCCCACGACAGGCTGCGCTGGCCGGCGCCGGTCTGGTAGGGCGCGCTGCCCTCGACCACCGGCCACACCATCATCGCGTCCAGGTCGGCGTGCCACTGCGCCAGCCCGGCCTGCAGCGCCAGCACATCGTCCGTGTAACGCCGCGTGCTGTCCTGCGCCCGCACCATGCCGTCGATGCCGCGCCAGGTCAGCATCGCCATCACCGCCATGATCGTCAGCGCCACCAGCACCTCGATCAGGGTGAAACCGCGGGAGCGGCGGGTTTTCAAACCAAATCGGCCTCTGGCCCTAGAACCATGTGCGCCAGCAGCTGCGAAATCGGTAGCGACAACAGGGCTGGCCGAAGGACCCGGTGTCGGCCGCCAAGCCAGCGCTGCACCGGCAAAAGCCCAGCCCAGCCCCGCATTCCCCCGAGCGAACGGCCGCGGAGCAGGCCAGTTCAGCGCACGCCGTGCTCGGGCTTGTGCCGAGCACTGGCGTTGTCCCCCAGCCCGAAGCGCGTCAGCGCGGAGAGAGCGGGGGGATGGCGCCGAAGGCGACTCAGGGGGGGGCACCGCTAGTTCCTTCCGACGATGGTGGTCACTCGCACCACCTGTTGACCGGCCTCCAGCACGGTCACGTCGACGCGGCGGAAGTTCGGGTTGGGCGTGGGCCGCACGGCTTGCGCGATCTGCAGCGTCAGCCCGGCCTGCACGCAGTCGGTGACGGAATCGCCCACGCCCGGCAACTGGCGCGCCAGGCGCAGCTCGGTCATGCGGTTTTCGGCGCACAGCTGGCCCAGCAGCAGGCGGCCCTGGCGGTCGGCGTTGTTGGTGAGCGCCGCGGTGGACTTGAGGCCCGCCACCAGCGCGATCGCCGTGATGGCCAGCGCCACCATGACCTCAACCAGGGTGAAGCCGCTGAAAACGCCGGGCGCGCCGCCGCGCCCGCTGCTGGCGCATGCCGCCGTCACGGCGTGCGCTCCACGGCAAAGGGGCGCAAGCCATCGGTGCCGACGGCCATCTGCTTGACCTGGGCGCCCGCGCGCTGCAGCACCACGGTCTGCGCGCCGATGATCGGGTCGGGCCCCAGCACCAGCGGCACGTTGCCCGGCGCGCTGGTCTGGCTGTCCAGCCACTGCGTCGGCATCGGCGCGGCGCTGGCCGGCAGCCCTTCAAACACAAAACCGCTGGCCGTGGTGCGCCAGATCACCGGCACCCCGGCCGCGCGCGACTGGGCCCGCGCCGATTCAAACAGCGCCGCCAGCCGCTCGGCATCGCGCTCCAGCGCGTTCGCCTCGCCATCGCGCAGCGCCAGGCTGGCCACCGCCGTGCCCATCGCCACGATGGCGATCACGACCATCATCTCGATCAGGGTGAAGCCGCGCCGAATATTTAAGTGAAACATGCCTCTAGCCCTAGTCCCGTCTTCGCGGGTAGCTAGCATTTTAGAAGCAAAGAGGGGTTGAGCGGGCGTCTCATTGCGCGCCACCGGCGGCAAGCATGGGCCCGCTGTTCAGGCAGTGTTCAGGCGCAAAGCCCGCACAAGCCCAGCCGCCTTCTGCACCCCGAGGAGCCAACGGCCGCGGAGCAGGCCAGTCCAGCGAACGCCGTTGCCGGACCTGTGCCGGCAACTGGCGTTGTCCCCCTGCCCGAAGCGCGTCAGCGCGCAGAGAGCGGGGGGAAGGCGCCAAAGGCGACTCAGGGGGGTGCATCCTTTTTACTGCCAGCTGCCCACGTCCGCGTTCTTGCCCTCGCCCCCGCTCTGCCCATCCGCGCCGAAGCTCATCACGTCCACCTCGCCCTGCACACCGGGGTTGAGGTACTGATAAGGGCGACCCCAGGGGTCGTTGGGCAGCTTTTCGAGGTAGGGCTTCCAGTTGTTGGGCGCAGGGGCGGTGGTGGGGCGCACGACGAGCGCCTGCAGGCCCTGTTCGGCCGTCGGGAAACGCAGGTTGTCCAGCTTGTACAGCTTCAGCGCCTGCATGATGTTGTGCACGTCGGTGCGCGCGGCCGTGGCGCGCGCGTCGTCGGTGCGGTCCAGCACGTTGGGCACGATCAGCGCGGCCAGCACGCCGATGATGACCAGCACCACCATCATCTCGATCAGGGTGAAGCCGGCACTGCGGCGCAGGCGGCGGGCGAGGGAAGACAAGGCGGTCATCGTTGCGTGAGAAGAACAGATCAGATCAATCGCATCAATGATAATCGCCGCATGTTGAGACGAGGCGCGCGCTTGTGAGGCTGTTACCTTCCTCCCGCTGGGCGGTGGGCGGCGTGACGCTGGCCGTCTGGGCGCTGGCCGCGGGCAGCGCGCTGTTCTGGTATCTGCGGGCCGGCGACACCGGCCTGCCGGTCAAGGCGCCGGCCACCGGCGCCGGCAACGGCGCGGTGCAGGTCGACACCCGCGTCGTCGCACGCACGCTGGGCGCGCCCGAAGCCAGGGTGGCGACCGAACCAGCGGCCGACGTTACCGGGCGGCTGGCACTGCGCGGTGTGGTCACACACCAGGGCCGCGGCGCCGCCCTGATCTCGGTCGACGGCAAGCCGCCAGTTAAGCCGCTGCTGGTGGGCGCGGTGCTGGAAGGCCTGGACGGCTGGGCTATTCGATCTGTCTCGCAGCGCGCGGTGGTGATCGCTGCGGGCGAGCGCCAGGCCAAGCTGGAAATGCCGGCGATGGAGTTGCGCTCAAGCAAGGGCGACGCGGTGGCGCCGCCTCGACCTGCGCAGCCTGCAACAACACCTGGCCTGCTGCCGGCACCCGCGCCCGCCCCGGCGCAAGTGCCCGGCATGCCGCAGGGCGTGAACCCGGGTCAACCCGTGTTGCCCGGGCCCGCGGTTGGCACAGGCACTGGCAGTGTGGCGGGCGCGCTTCCTCAGCCGCGCGCGTTCCCGGTGCGGCGTCCGCCGGGCATGTGATCTGCGCTCCCTGGCTTTTTTGAATCAAATCAGGCTGCAGCCGGCGTCCAGTGGGCGCTGGTAGCTATGCAATAAATAGTAAGCCGCGCTGTCGCCGGAGTGTTGGCGCGTCGGCCTGGGTGTCCGCAGGACGTCAACGCTTCCAGGCAGCCGCTGGTGCGCCGGCATGTTAGCTGGACCGCTCAGGAACGCCGTCTGGACTCGATCACGGGCAGGGCGCCGACGACGGGGGCGGGTTCAGCCATGCCGCAGGGTCATACCCGCTGGGCTTTTCGCGCCGCGCCGGCAGACTGTTCAGCGCTGCAGGAACAGCCGGTACGCCGGGTTGTTGGTTTCTTCGACCCAAGGGTAGCCCAGCTCGCCCAGAAACGCCGTGAAGGCGGCGTCGTCCGCGGCAGGCACCTGGATGCCGACCAGGATGCGGCCATCGTCCGCGCCCTGGTGGCGGTAGTGGAACAGGCTGATGTTCCAGTTGGGCGACATCAGGCTCAGGAATTTCAGCAGCGCGCCCGGCCGTTCGGGGAAGACGAAGCTCATCAGCCGCTCGTCGCTGGCAAGAGGTGAGCGCCCACCCACCATGTAGCGCACGTGTTCCTTGGCCAGTTCGTCGTGCGTCAGGTCGATCGCGCCAAAGCCGGCACGCTCGAAGGCGGCCGCGATGCGCGGCGATTCGCCCTTGCCGGCGGTGGTCAGGCCGACGAAGACGTGCGCCTGGCCCTGCTGCGCGGCGTCGCTGATGCGGTAGTTGAACTCGGTCACGTTGCGCGGGCCGGCCGGCAGGTTGCCGATCGCTTCGATGAAGCGGCGGAAACTGCCGCGTTCCTCGGGGATCGTCACGGCGAACAGGGCTTCGCGCTCTTCGCCGACCTCGGCGCGCTCGGCCACGAAGCGCAGGCGGTCGAAGTTCATGTTGGCGCCGGACAGCACGGCGACGTAGCTTTCGCCCTTGGTCTTGTGCGTCGCCACGTACTGCTTGACCGCGGCCACCGCCATGGCGCCGGAGGGCTCGACGATGCTGCGCGTGTCGATGAACACGTCCTTGATGGCCGCGCACACGGCGTCGGTGTCGACGGTGATGAACTCGTCCACCACGCCGGAGGCGACGCGGAAGGTCTCTTCGCCCACCTGTTTCACGGCCGTGCCGTCGGCGAACAGGCCGACATCGGTCAGGGTGACGCGCCCGCCCTGCGCCACGGACTGCGCCATGGCGGACGAATCGCTCATCTGAACGCCGATCACCTTCACTTCCGGCCGCACCGCCTTGATGTAGGCCCCCACGCCACTGATCAGGCCGCCGCCGCCGATGGCCAGAAAGACCGCGTCCAGCGGCCCCTGGTGCTGGCGCAGCACCTCCATGCCGATGGTGCCCTGGCCGGCTATCACCAGCGGGTCGTCGAAGGGGTGGATGAAGGTCAGCCCCTGCTCGGCCTGCAGTTGGACGGAATGCTCGTACGCGTCGGAATAGCTGTCGCCCGCCAGCACCACTTCGCCGCCCAGCGTTTTGACGGCGTCCACCTTCACCTGCGGCGTGGTGGTCGGCATGACGATCACGGCGCGCGCGCCCAGCTTGTGCGCTGACAGCGCCACGCCCTGCGCGTGGTTGCCGGCGCTGGCGCAGATCACGCCTTTTTGCAGCTGCTCGGGCGTCAGGTGCGCCATCTTGTTGTACGCCCCGCGCAGTTTGAAGCTGAACACCGGCTGCTGGTCCTCGCGCTTGAGCAGCACCTTGTTGTGCAGGCGGCGGCTCAAGCTGCGCGCCGGGTCCAGGTCGGACTCGATCGCCACGTCGTAGACGCGGGCGGTCAGCACCTGCTTGAGGTAGTCGGTGGCGGTCAGGGCGCCGGCGACAGGCGCGGGCGCGGCAGGGCGGGAAGCGGGCATGGGCAAAGGCCGTGGGTGGCGGGGCAGGAGGGTCGATGATACGGCGCGGCCCCGGCGCGGCGCACCCGCGCGCAGGCGCCCTGGTTGCGTTGCAGCAAAAAAAAGCCCCGGAGCCAGAGCGCCGGGGCTTAATCCACCTATTGAAGGGGTGGAGGAGACAAACGGTGCAGATGGAAACCCATCCGCTTGAGACGCAGTGTACGTGAAAAGCACGGGCGTTCGCTACCTTTTGCTGCTATGCAACACAACCCGTGGGGTATTTGCGGCAATTTTTGGCGCTGGCCGCCCTTGGTCGTACCGATTCCGCTACGCTTGCGTCCCACTTTTCACCTACCGCAAGAGGCCAAACATGGAATGCACAGTGAGCTGGACGGGCGCCGCGGGCACGCGCTCTGGCATGGGTTTTGTGGCGGAAACCGGCTCCGGCCACGTGATCGCCATGGATGGCGCGCCCGACGAAGCCAAGCCGGCCAACGGCGGCCAGAACCTGGCGCCACGCCCCATGGAAACGGTGCTGGCCGGCACCGGCGGCTGCACCGCGTACGACGTGGTGCTGATCCTCAAGCGCGGCCGCCACGACGTGCGCGGCTGCTCGGTCAAGCTGACCAGCGAACGCGCCAGCGAAGACCCAAAAGTGTTCACCCAGATCCACATGCACTTCACCGTCACCGGCAAGGGTGTGCCCGCCAGCGCGGTTGAGCGCGCCGTGGCGCTCAGCCACGAGAAGTACTGTTCCGCCTCGATCATGCTGGCCAAGACGGCCAACATCACGACCTCGTTCGAGCTGGTGGAAGCGGCCTGAGCGCGGGCGCGGAGGCGCGCGCTGCCGCTCGACTGTGCTTGTGGCCGTTGGGTTGGTTGCGGATGCGGGTCTGCGGGTGGTGTGCCAAGTGCGGGGAAGCTATCCTATTTATAGCTGTCTGCGCAGATGGTTGTAGGGCTGAAGACCGTTTTCTTTAAAATCTTTGACGGGGCGGCGCCTGCTTGGGCGCCCGATCAGGTCTAACCCAGTCCGCGTTCAGCCCATAGGAGAGGTACAGGCGCTGCGCCCCGGCGCGCGCCCCACGAAATCAAAAAAGATAGCTGCCCGCGCAGGTGTTTCTAAGGGGAAATTGGTTTTTTAACCTGAACTTTTGGCCGGCATGCACCGCGACCGCATCAGATCCGGTGCGCGGTTGTTGTCATGACCTTGGCCGCCAGCCGCATCAGGCCGCGCACCGGCGCGGGCAGCGGCGTGCCGCCCGCGGACAGGGCGTCGTCGGCATGCCTGGCCTCGTCTTCCTTCATCTGCGCCACGATGGCGCGCGACGCCGCATCGCCGGCAGGCAGGCGGTCCATGTGGCTGGCCAGATGCGCCTCGACCTGGCGCTCGGTTTCCACCACGAAGCCCAGGCTCAGGCGGTCGCCACCGATGCGCCCGGCCACCAGGCCGATGCCGAAGGCGCCCGCGTACCACAACGGGTTGAGCAGAGAAGGGCGGTCGCCCAACTCGTCCAGGCGCTGGCGCGTCCAGGCCAGATGGTCGGTCTCCTCGCGGGCGGCGGCGTCGAGGTGGCGGCGCAGTTCGGGGTCGCGCGTGGTCATCGCCTGCGAGGTGTAGAGCGCCTGGGCGCAAATCTCGCCCACGTGGTTGACGCGCATCAGCGCGCCTGACAGGCGCTGGTCGGCCTCGCTCAGGGGCGCACCCGCGCCCACCGGGGCGGCGGGTGTCGGCCGTGCGGCGCGTGGCGCAGCGAAGAGCGTACGCAAGGTGCTGTCGGCGGCAGCGAGGAGCCGGTCGGTGGTGGTGTCGGTGGCTGTCATATGCCTATGTTAGGCTGCCTTGAGAACAAAAACCCGTGTCCAGGGGGCGAGAGGGCGTCGCCGAAGTTCTGTTGCGATGTTGCAACGAATAGGCGTTTACCCTAGCTAAGCCTCAGTGAAGCGCATAGAATTTGGGCTCACCCTGAATTCAAATGTTTTCAGCTATGGGTGGGGCGACATTGGGGCCTGAGACGGAAATTCTTCGATCCCTACGTTGCTTCGAACTTTCTCTTCCGTGTCAATCTACCCTGGAGAATCTGCAATGAAAAAATCGCTTATCGCTTTGGCAGTGGTCGCCGCATCCGGCGCCGCCATGGCTCAATCTTCCGTGACCCTGTACGGCGTTGCCGACGCCGGCGTGGGCAAGATCAAGTACGGTTCGGGCGGCGACAAGCCGGCCACCGACGCCAGCAACAAAACCGAATTCATCAGCGGCAGCCTGATGAACAACGGCACCAGCCGTCTGGGCGTGCGCGGCACCGAAGACCTCGGTGGCGGCCTGAAAGCTGGTTTCAACTTCGAAACCGGTCTGGATCTGGACGACGGCGCTGCTGTCGGCGCCTTCTGGGCTCGTCAAGCCAACGTGTGGCTGGGTGGCAACTGGGGTACCGTCAAGCTGGGCCGTCAGTTCACGCCTTCCTACCTGACGACGGCTTCGTACGAACTGACCGGCACCGCCAACTACTCGGTTCTGGCCAACACCTACAACTACGCCGGTGTCGGTTCGCGTGCCAACAGCGCTTTCGCCTATGTGACGCCTAACTTCGGTGGCTTCTCTGCTGCCGTGGCCTACGTCACCAAGAACGACAACGCTGGCCGCAGCGTGTGGGATCTGGGCCTGATGTACAACAACGGCCCGATCGGCGCCGGCATCTCCGCCAACAAGATCAAGGACGGCAAGACCAACTACCAAGCTGGTGCCAAGTACAGCTTCGGCAACTTCGCTGTCGCCGGTTCGTACACGCAAGCTTCGCGCGGCGATGCCCGCCGCCGTGGCTTCGGTCTGGGTGCTTCGGCTGGCTTCGGTGCCTTCACCGTGACCGTCGACGTGACCCGCGACATGAAGAACGAGTGGAGCGGCAAGAAGTACACGAACGGCGTGGTGGAAGCCAAGTACGCGCTGTCCAAGCGTACGTTCGTCTACGGCGCCTTCCTGCGTCTGGACAAGACGAACAACTACGGCATCGGCGTTCGCCACAACTTCTGATCGCGGTAGTCGACCCGGCTCGGGCGTCTTGATGCAAGGCGCCTGAACCGAGTCAAAACCCGCCGGGGCTGCAACGGCCCCGGCGCAGATGAGGCGGTTTGTTGCAATAGGCCAACAAAACCGCCGACCCGGCCCGGTTTCATCACGGAAACCTTTGCAAGTTCGGCCGACAACAGGTGCAATAGAGGCAACTTCCCGATTGGGGGGGTTGTGCCGGATCAAGTTGGGCAGTGGTGGTCCAACACACAGGCGCCGGCGCCCTGTTTCAACCTTGGAGAACTTGCAATGAAAAAATCGCTTATCGCTCTGGCCGTCGTCGCGGCTTCCGGCGCCGCCATGGCTCAGTCGTCCGTCACCCTGTACGGTGTGGCCGACGCTGGTATCGGCAAAGTGAAATACGGCTCGGGCGGCACGACCCCTGGCAACGACGCCAGCAACAAAGTGGAATTCCAGAGCGGCAGCCTGATGACCAACGGCAACAGCCGTATCGGCGTGCGCGGCGTGGAAGACCTGGGTGGCGGCCTGAAGGCTGGCTTCAACTTTGAATCCGGTCTGGATCTGGACGACGGCGCTTCGCTGGGTTCTGGTGGTGGTTTCTGGGGCCGTGCAGCCAACCTGTGGCTGGGTGGCGGCTGGGGTACCTTCAAGCTGGGCCGTACGCTGAACCCGTCGTTCTACGGCATGGCTACTTGGGAACTGACCGGCGCTGCCAACTACTCCGTGGTGGCCAACACCTTCGGTTTCTCGGGCAATCCTACGCCTCGCCACAACAGCCAGTTCAGCTACAAGACGCCTGATCTGGGTGGCTTCAGCGCCGAACTCGGCTACATCTTCAAGCCCGACAACGCTGGCAACGCCCGTTGGGACGTGAACGCCATTTACGCCAACGGCCCGATCGGTGTTGGCCTGGCTGCTCACAAGCAGAAGAACGGCAAGCTGGGCTACGGCGTTGGTCTGAAGTGGAGCTTCAGCAACTTCGCCCTGGCAGCTTCGTACAACGACAAAGAGAAAGTCCGTCGCGGCTTCTCGCTGGGTGGTTCGGCCAACTTCGGCGCCTTCACGCTGACGGTTGACGCCACTCGTGACACCCGCAACCAGCTGGGCAAGAAGCGCACCAACTTCCTGGTGGAAGGCAAGTACGCCCTGTCCAAGCGCACCTTCGTGTACGCCGCTGGCCTGCGTCTGGACGGCACGACCAACTACGGTCTGGGCATCCGTCACAACTTCTGATCGACGACATTGTTCGCCCGGTGGCAACGCCGGGCAGCAAGTTCAAGAGGGCCTTCGGGCCCTCTTTTTTGTTGGTGCGATCAAGGCCAGCAGGTACTCAAGTCGATCAGGCTGAGTGTGATGGCCTGACGAAACGGCCAGTGGGGGCACGGTGCTGCATGGCAGCGCGCATGTGCGAACGGTGCCTGAACACGCATCTGGAATTGGGCAAGCCGGCGAGTTCCAAGCCTTGATCGAGTGCTCTCGGCGCACGGTTGCAGAAGGACGCCGGCGCTGGCTGCATGCATTTCGGAGTACCGGTTGGTACTCCCTGCCTATGCGCGCAATCCCTGCCCAGTCGCCGCATAACCCGGTGATAGGATCGCCCATCGCTACAGTTTCTGAGTATGGGTGCCTTTCTTCTTCGCCGGCTGATCCAGGCCGTCATCGTCATGGTGTCGGTGGCGTTCATCGCCTTCCTGCTGTTCCAATACGTCGGCGATCCGGTACTGTTCCTGCTCGGTCAGGACGCCACGCCCGAGCAGATTCGGCAGTTGCGCGCTGACCTGGGGCTCGACCAACCGTTCTTCGTCCAGTTCTGGCACTTCCTCGTCAACGCTGCGCAAGGGGAGTTCGGCCTGAGTTTGCGCCAGGGCGCGAAAGTGTCGCGCCTGCTAGGCGAACGCTTTCCCGCCACGTTCGAGTTGGCCATGGTGGCCGCCGTGCTGGCGCTGGTGGTCGGCGTGCCGATGGGCGTGTACGCGGCGCTCAAGCGCGGCAGCTTCATGAGCCAGGTGTTCATGACCGTGTCGCTGCTCGGCGTGTCGCTGCCCACTTTCCTGATCGGCATTTTGCTGATCCTGGTGTTTTCCGTCTGGCTCGGCTGGCTGCCGAGCTTCGGTCGTGGTGAAACGGTGCAGGTCGGCTGGTGGAGCACCGGGCTGCTCACCGTCGACGGGTGGAAGCACATCATCCTGCCGGCGATCACGCTGGCCGTTTTCCAGCTGACCCTGATCATGCGGCTGGTGCGTGCCGAGATGCTGGAGGTGCTGCGCACCGACTACATCAAGTTTGCCAAGGCACGTGGCCTGACTGATCGCGCGATCTACTTCGGCCACGCGCTCAAGAACACGCTGGTGCCGGTGATGACCATCACCGGGCTGCAACTCGGTGGCCTGATTGCCTTCGCCATCATCACCGAAACGGTATTCCAGTGGCCGGGCATGGGCCTGCTGTTCATCCAGGCGGTCACCTTTGCCGATGTGCCTGTGATGGCCGCCTACCTGTGCCTGATCGCCCTGATCTTCGTGGTCATCAACCTGATCGTCGACCTGCTTTACGTCGTCGTCGATCCGCGCCTGCGCGTCGCCAAAGCTGGCGGCCACTGAAGCGCGCCGCGGTTTTCTCCCTTCAACGGTTCCGTTCCTTCACGTCGAGGTGATTGTCATGAAAAAACAAACAAAAATGGCTCTGGCGCCCGTGGTGATTGCGCTGGCAGCTATGGGTTCGGTAGCGTCTGCGCAGACCGTCCGCATTGCCAACCAAGGCGATGCGCTTTCCCTGGACCCGCACTCACTGAACGAATCGCTGCAGCTGAGCGTCGACGGTAACGCGTACGAGCCGCTGGTCGGCCTGGACCCGAAACTGAACCTGGTGCCCGCGCTGGCCACCGCCTGGAAGCAGACTTCGCCCACCGTCTGGCGCTTCGAGCTGCGCAAGAACGTCAAGTTCTACGACGGCACGCCCTTCACGGCCGACGACGTGGTTTTCACCATGGCGCGCGTGGCGGGCGAGGGCTCGGACATGAAGGCCTACGTCAACGACTTCAAGGAAGTGCGCAAGGTCGACAGCCACACGGTCGAGATCGAAACCAAGACGCCCTTGATGATCCTGCCGCAGATCCTCACCCAGGTGATGGTCATGAGCAAGAAGTGGGCAGAGGACAACAACGCGACGCGCCCGGTCGATCGCCGCAAGGGCGTGGAGAACACCGCTTCATTCAAGACCAACGGCACCGGCCCCTACCACGTGAAGGAGCGCCAGCCGAACGTGCGCACCGTCTTCGTGCGCAATCCGAATTACTGGGGCAAGATCGAGGGCAACGCGCGGGAGGTGGTCTTCACCACCATCTCCAGCCCCGCCACGCGCGTGGCCGCTCTGCTCTCGGGCGAGATCGACGTCATGGAGCCGGTGCCGGTGCAGGACATCGCGCGTGTCAACAGCAACGCGTCCACGCGCGTCCTCTCTGGCCCCGAGCTGCGCACGGTGTTCCTCGGCATGGACCAGAAGCGCGACGAGTTGCTGTTCTCCAGCGTCAAGGGCAAGAACCCGTTCAAGGACAAGCGCGTGCGCCAGGCGTTCTACCAGGCGATCGACATCAACGCGATCCAGAAGAACGTGATGCGCGGCGCCTCGCGCCCCACCGCGCTGATGATCGGCCCCGGCAACAACGGCTGGAGCGCGGCCCAGGACAAGCGCCTACCCTACGACGTGGAAGCCGCCAAGAAGCTGATGGCCGATGCCGGCTACCCCAACGGCTTCGAGCTGACCATGAACTGCCCGAACGACCGGTACGTGAACGATGGGCAGATCTGCCAGGCGGTGGCGGCCAACCTGGCGCGCATCAATGTCAAGGTCAACCTGCAGGCCGAAACCAAGGGCACGTATTTCCCCAAGATCCTGCGCCGCGATACCAGTTTCTACATGCTGGCCTGGACGCCGTCGACCTACGACGCGCACAACGCGCTGAATGCGCTGATGCGCTGCCCGGACGACAAGACCGGCGCGGGCCAATTCAACCTGGGCTCGTACTGCAACCCCAAGCTGGATGAGCTGACGGTGAAGATCGGCTCCGAGACCGACAAGGCGAAGCGGGATGCCATGATCCAGGAAGCCTTCCAGCTCCACATCGACGACGTCGGCCACCTCCCTCTGCACCAGCAGGCGCTGGCTTGGGGCGTGAATAAGAAGATCGACCTGCCGCTTCGCGCAGACAACTTCATGCCGTTCAAGTGGATCACCGTGAAGGCCAAGTGAGGACGAAGAATGAAGTGCACAGCCACGCTGCCGGGCACCTCTGCTTTGACCCGTATTTGAACGAAATAGGGCTCTGATCAGCCACCGTATTTCGCAAACAGCTATCGATTCATGAGCACTCTGGTTTCCCGCTGGTGGGACAGCGACATTGGCTACAGTTTCCGGCACTCGCCCACGGCGATCGTCGCGGCGGTGATCGCCTTCATCTGCCTGTTCTGCGCGATCTTTGCCGGCTGGGTGGCGCCGCACAACCCGTTCGACCTGACCACGCTCGAGCTCGGCGATTCGCGCCTGCCCCCCGCCTGGTACCCCGAAGGCAAGGCGACCTACCTGCTGGGCACCGACGACCAGGGCCGCGACATCCTGTCGGCGCTGATGTATGGCACGCGCATTTCGCTCTTCGTTGGCCTGGCGGCGGTCGCGCTGTCGCTGGTGATCGGTGTGCTGCTGGGGCTGATCAGCGGCGCGGTCGGTGGCTGGGTCGATGGCTTTCTGATGCGCCTGTGCGACGTGGTTTCGTCCTTCCCCGCCATTCTGGTGGCGCTGCTGATCGCGGGGGTGGCGCGCGCCTTGTACCCCAACGCGGCCGAGGGCGTGGCCTTCGGCGTGCTGGTGCTGGCCATTGCGTTTGCGGGCAGCAACGGCTGGGTGCAGTACGCGCGCACGGTGCGCGCCAGCACCATGGTCGAACGCGGCAAGGAATACGTGCACGCCGCGCGCGTGACCGGGGTGTCCAAGTGGCGCATCATGCTCAAGCACATCCTGCCCAACGTCATGGGCCCGGTGATGGTGTTGGCCACCATCCAGGTCGCCACCGCCATCATCACCGAGGCGACGCTGTCCTTTTTGGGCGTGGGCGTGCCGCCGACGTCGCCGTCGCTGGGCACACTGATCCGCGTCGGAAACGACTATTTGTTCTCGGGCGAATGGTGGATCACCATCTTCCCGGGGCTGATGCTGGTGTTGATCGCGCTGTCGGTGAACCTCTTGGGTGACTGGCTGCGCGACGCATTGAATCCAAGGCTGAACTGATGAACAAAATGGCCTCTGGCCCTACATGGATCTGCGCAAGCAGCTATCGAAACAGTAGTATTTGAATCGAACCGCATGGCACTGCTGCAAGTCAAGAACCTGGTGGTCGAGTTTCCCAACCGGCGCGGCACGCTGCGCGCGCTGGACGACGTGAGCTTCGACATCGCGCCGGGTGAAATCCTGGGCGTGGTGGGCGAGTCGGGCGCGGGCAAGTCGCTCACCGGCGCGTCCATCATCGGTCTGCTGGAGCCGCCCGGCCGCGTCGCCGGGGGCGAGATCCTGCTCGAAGGCCGGCGCATCGACAACCTGCCGCACGAGGAAATGCGCCACGTGCGCGGGCGCCAGATAGGTGCGATCTTCCAGGACCCGCTGACCTCGCTCAACCCGCTGTACACCGTGGGCCGGCAGCTGACCGAAACGATCCAGACGCACCTGGCCGTCAACGCGGCGGAAGCGCGCCAGCGCGCCATCAACCTGCTGAAGGACACCGGTATCCCGGCGGCCGAGCAGCGCATCGACCACTACCCGCACCAGTTCTCGGGCGGCATGCGCCAGCGCGTGGTGATCGCCCTGGCGCTGGCGGCCGAGCCCAAGCTGATCGTGGCCGACGAGCCGACCACCGCGTTGGATGTGTCGATCCAGGCGCAGATCATCAGCCTGCTCAAGCGCGTCTGCCAGGAGCGCGGCGCCGCCGTCATGCTGATCACGCACGACATGGGCGTGATCGCCGAAACCTGCGACCGCGTGGCCGTGATGTACGCCGGCCGCATCGCCGAGATCGGCCCGGTGCACGAGGTCATCAACCACCCAGCGCACCCCTACACCGCTGGCCTGATGGCTGCCATCCCCGACATGGAGGCCGAGGTCGACGTGCTCTACCAGATCGACGGCGCGATGCCGCGGCTGAACGCCATTCCGCAGGGCTGCGCCTTCAACCCGCGCTGCCCCTACGGCTTTCAGGAGCGCTGCCGCACCGAACGGCCCGACCTGATGGACGCCGGCCCCACGCGCGCCGCCTGCTGGCTGCACGCGGGCGATGGGCGCGTGCAGCGCATCACGGACAAGGCGGTGCCGGCATGAACACAGAGATGCCCAGCCCTGTGGCCGAAACCCCGGTGAGCGCAGGCCCAACCCATGCGGGTCACGAGCCGCTGGTGCGCGCCGTCGGCCTGGCCAAGACCTTTGATGTGTCGCCGCCCTGGCTCAACCGCGTGCTGGAGCGCAAGCCGCGCCAGCTGCTGCGCGCCGTTGACGACGCCACGTTCACGATCGAGAAAGGCCAGACGCTGGCGCTGGTGGGCGAATCGGGCTGCGGCAAGAGCACCGTGGCGCGCCTGCTGGTCGGCCTGTACGAGCCGACGCGCGGCAACTTCTTCTTCGATGGGCAGGACGCGCACGCCGCGTTCGAGGGCAAGGGCGGCCGCGCCCTGCGTCGCCGCATCCAGATGATTTTTCAGGACCCCTACGCCAGCCTGAACCCGCGCTGGAAGGTGGCCGATATCATCGCCGAGCCGCTGCACGAGCACGGCATGGCCACGTCCAGCGCGCAGGCGCTGGAGCGCGTGGGCGAGCTGCTGCAGTCGGTCGGACTGTCGGCGGCCGACATGGTGAAGTACCCGCACCAGTTCTCCGGCGGGCAGCGCCAGCGCATCTCGATCGCGCGCGCGCTGGCCACCGCGCCCGAATTCCTGGTGTGCGATGAGCCCACGTCGGCGCTCGACGTGTCGGTGCAGGCCCAGGTGCTCAACATCATGAAGCGCCTGCAGGCCGAGCGCGGGCTGACCTACCTGTTCATCAGCCACAACCTCGCCGTGGTGCGCCACGTCAGCGACCAGGTTGGCGTGATGTACCTGGGCCGGATCGTCGAGTTGGCGCCCAAGCGCCAACTGTTCGCACACCCGCAGCACCCCTACACGCGGATGCTGCTGGACGCCATCCCCAAGATGCACGACACCGGCCGCGCGCGCACGCCGGTGCAGGGCGAGGTGCCCAACCCACTCAACCCGCCCACGGGCTGCACCTTCCACCCGCGCTGCCCGCACGCCAACGAGCGTTGCAAGGCAGAGCGCCCCGCGCTGCTGCACCTGCGCGGGGTGCAGGTCGCCTGCCACGCGGTTGAAGAAGGCCGTATCTGAGCGCTTGAGCCGGCGGGCGAAACGGGGTCGCCAGAGCGGAGCGCCCCAGTGCCGCTGCTATCTTATCAGTAGCTTCTGGCGCAGATTCACAGCGGGCCAGAGTGCGATTGGATGCTGAAATCAGCGCTTGCGCTGCATTCCTGTCAGTCCGACCTTTGAGCTCCGTCGTCCGACAAATGCCGAAATCTGGCATATACAAAGTAAAAAGTATTATTTTGAGAAATGAAGGGTTCGTTTGAGAATCGCCCCCTCGCCGGTTCGCGCGATCCGCAACCGGCACAGGTCTTTGCAGATGAACCATGTTTGCCACCGATACTTTTTCCTTCCTCCGATCCGGGGGGCGCACCCCGCCGCCGCCATCTCCCTCCACCCCGCTGATGCCGTCGGGCCTTGACGCGGCCCGCGCCTCGCTCGCGTCGGGCGCTGGTCTGGTGCCGGTCAGCGCGATCCGTCTCGAAGGCGTCGACCTGTATTACCCCGGGCCGGGCAAGACCCGCGTGCAAGCGCTGCGCGGCATCGATCTGGACATCCGCGCCGGCGAGGTGTTCGGCATCATCGGTCGCAGCGGCGCGGGCAAGAGCTCGCTGGTGCGCACCATCAACCTGCTGAACCGCCCCAGCGCAGGCCGTGTCACGGTGGGCGGCACCGAGTTGACCGCCCTGAATGCGCTGGGCCTGCGCATCGCGCGCCACGAGATCGGCATGGTGTTCCAGCACTTCAATCTGTTGGCCTCGCGCACGGTGTACGGCAACGTCGCTCTGCCGCTGGAACTGGCTGGTCTGGACAAGGCCAGCATTCGCGCTCGCGTCGAGCCGCTGCTCGACCTCGTCGGCCTGGCCGCGCTGTCGGGGCGTTTTCCGTCGCAGATCAGCGGCGGCCAGAAGCAGCGCGTGGGCATCGCCCGGGCGTTGGCCAGCCAGCCCAAGGTGCTGCTGTCGGACGAAGCCACGTCGGCGCTCGACCCCGAGACCACGCGTTCCATCCTGGCGCTGCTGGCACGCATCAACCGCGAACTGGGCCTGACCATCGTGCTGATCACGCACCAGATGCAGGTAATCAAGCAGATCGCGCACCGCGTGGCAGTCATGGAAGGCGGCCAGGTGGTCGAGCAGGGCCCGGTGGTCGAGGTCTTCACCCACCCGCAGCAGGCCATTACCCGCAGCCTGATCGAGGAAATCCTGCCGCGCACGCTGCCACCGAGCGTGCGCGAGCAGGTGGCTTCGGCGCGCGCCGGCCTGCCCCGCACCCATGTCGGACGCCTGCTGCGCCTGACGATGTCGGGCGTGCACGCCGATCGGCCGGTGCTGTCGCGTCTGGTGCGGCAGTACGGCGTCGACATGTGCCTGCTGCACGGCCAGATGGACGCCATTCAGGGCCAGACCATGGGCGTGCTGGCGGTGTATGTCACCGGCCTGGCCGAGTCCGTCGATGCCGCGGTGCAGGGCATTCGCGATGCCGGCGTGCGCGTGCAGGACGTGACGGACGCGACATCCGACCTTGACCTTACCGCTGCGCAGGAGTGAGCACCATGTTCGAGAACTTCACGCCTGCACTGTTGGACCTGTTCACCACGTCGCTTTGGGAGACCGTGCTGATGGTCGGTATCTCCGGCCTGGCAGGCACCGCCGTGGGCTTGCCGCTGGGCGTGCTGCTGCGCCTGACCGACCAGGGCGGGGTGCTGGCGCACGCCGGGTTCAACCGCGTGGTTGGCGGCCTGGTGAATGCGGTGCGTTCCACGCCCTTCATCATCCTGCTGGTGGCCATCATCCCGTTCACGCGGCTGGTCACCGGCTCGTCGATCGGCACGGCGGCGGCCATCGTGCCGCTGACCATCGCTGCGGCGCCGTTCATCGCGCGCCTGGTGGAGGCCTCGCTGCGCGAGGTCGATCCGGGCCTGGTGGAAGCCGCGCAGGCCATGGGCGCCACCACCGGGCAGATCGTCTGGAAAGTGCTGCTGCCCGAGGCGCTGCCCGGCATCGTGGGCGGCGTGACCATTGCGCTGGTGGCCTTGACCGGCTATTCGGCCATGGCCGGGGCGATCGGCGGTGGCGGCCTGGGTGACTTGGGCATCCGCTATGGCTACCAGCGTTTTCTGCCGGACGTGATGCTGGCGGTGGTGCTGGTGCTGATCGCCTTCGTGCAGGTGGTGCAGACCGCGGGTGACTGGCTGGTGCGCCGCCTGAGCCATCGCTGATCGCTATTTAAAAAGTAGCTGGTCGCGCTGGACCAGAGCGCGCTGCAGTCACTTTTCATTCAAATTCGGATGTGCATCGGCTCTGCTGGGCTTGACCAGCGGCCGGGCGCAGCCTGCGCCAATTCTTTCCCAATCTTGTCGACGTTTTTCAGTCAGAAAGGACCTGTCTCATGCAACGACGCACCGCTCTTCACGCCGCCTGGTCGGTCATGCTCGCTTCCGCGGGGCTTGCCTTCGCGGGCGCCAGTGCCCAGGCGCAGGACAAGCCCAGCATCAAGGTCGGCGTCACCGCCGGGCCGCACGCGCAGATCCTGGAACAGGTCAAGAAAGTCGCGGCCAGGAACGGTCTGACGATCCAGGTGGTCGAGTTCAGCGACTACGTGCAACCCAACGCTGCCCTGGCTGCCGGCGACCTGGATGCCAACAGCTACCAGCACAAGCCCTACCTCGACCAGCAGCTTGCCGACCGCGGCTACAAGTTCAGCAGCGTGGCCAGCACCGTCACCTTCCCGATCGGCCTGTATTCGAAGAAGGTCAAACACCTGAAAGACTTGAAATCCGGCGCGCGTTTCGGCATTCCGAACGACCCCACGAACGGCGGGCGCGTGCTCCTGCTGCTGCAGGCGCAGGGCCTGATCAAGCTGAACGCCGACGCTGGCCTGAAGGCCACGCCACTGGACGTCGCCGAGAACCCGAAGAAGCTGCGCTTCGTCGAGCTCGACGCGGCCCAGTTGCCACGCTCGCTGGACGACCTGGATGCGGCGGCCGTCAACACGAATTACGCCCTGACCGCCGGCCTGAACCCGGGCAAGGACGCGATTGCCATCGAAGGCCCCAAGGGGCCGTACGCCAACCTGCTGGTGGTGCGCAGCGCCGACAAGGCACAGCCCTGGGTGGCCAAGTTCGTCAAGGCGTACCAATCGCCCGAAGTGCGCCAGTTCATCCAGTCTGAGTTCAAGGGATCGATCGTGGCCGACTTCTGAGCTGTCCGCCGCTTGCGCCTGTCTGAGGCGACCCGCGCGTCGTGGCGTCACGCGACTGACGCGCGCCTGTCATCGCCGTTCAACATGTGTGCCACACCATGGCTGAAGTTGGATTCAGTCAATGTGAGGTCAGGCATGTCGCAAGGAAAGTCGAGGGGCGTTCGCGCCACATGGAGATGGGTTGCAGGCGTCGCTGCCGCCAGCGCGCTAATGACGGCGTGCGGAGGCGATGACGATGTGACGCCGCCAGCTTCGGGAGATTTCACGCTGACGCTGGTTCACATCAACGATCACCATTCCACGCTCGACAGCAAGAGCAAGACCCTCAAGCTGGGCATCGGCGGCAGTGCGCCCGCCAGTGTGGCGGTGGACGCGGGAGGCTTCCCGCGCGTGACCCAGGCAATCGAGGAAATCGTCAAGGCCGCGGGCCCGAATGTGCTGAAGATCCACGCGGGCGATGCCCTGACCGGCACCTTGTACTTCAACCGCGCCGGTGCCGACGGCGAAGCCGACGCCGCGCTGATGAACACGGTGTGCTTCGATACCTTCAGCCTCGGCAACCACGAATTCGACAAGGGCGACAGCGGCCTCAAGGGCTTTCTGGATCTGCTCAGGAAGGGCGCTTGCAAAACCGCCGTGCTGAGCGGGAACGTGGCGTTTGGCGCCAATTCCGCGCTCAACCCGGCGCGTGCAGCGGGCTACGTGGTGCCGTCGACGGTGATCGAGCGCGGCGGCCAGAAGATCGGCGTGATCGGGCTGACCATTGCTGGCAAGACCAAGGCTTCCTCCAGCCCCGATCCCGACACGCAGTTTCAGGACGAGGCAGTTGCGGCTCAGCGCGAGATCGACAGGCTGCGCGCCCAGGGGGTCAACAAGATCGTGGTGGCCAGCCACATCGGTTACGAGTACGACCGCCAGATGGTCACCAAGCTGAGCGGCGTGGACGTCGTGGTTGGAGGTGATTCGCACACGCTGCTCGGTCCGAAGAGCCTGTCGACGCTGGGCGTGGGTTCGCCTGCAGGGGACTACCCGACCTTGGCCTTCGACAAGGAAGGCAAACAGGTGTGCGTCGTTCAGGCCTGGGAATATGCCCAGGTGGTGGGCGAGTTGAAGGTCCGTTTCGATCGCGACGGCGAATTACTCGAATGCAATGGCACGCCGCATGTGTTGATCGGCAACAACTTCACCGTGGGCGGCAAGGCGCCGACGGCGGCGGAGCAGACCGCGATCAATGCGAACGTCAAGGCCGCCGGTTTTCTGCGCGTGACGGCACCTTCGGTGGTCGCCACCAATGTGCTGGCGCCGTACAAGGGGCGCGTCGAGGTGTTCAACAAGACCGTGGTCGCGCGCGCGCCGACAGAGTTGTGTTCCCGGCGGGTGCCGGGCGGGGAAGGCTCGATGGACTACAGCCGCTCCAGCGCCGGGTGCAACACCGAAGGCCTGGTGAGCCAGCGTGGTGGTGACATCCAGCAACTGGTGGCACAGGCTTATCTGCAGGTTGCCAACGCCAAGTACGGCGGTGCCGACATCACACTGCAAAGCGGCGGCGGCGTACGCGTGCCCCTGCTGGGCGAGGTGACGGCGGCCAATGTGATTCAGGTGCTGCCGTTCGGCAACATGCTGTTCCGCCTGCAGATCACGGGCACCGAGGTCAAGGCCATGCTGGAGGACGGACTGGAAGCCACCTTCGGCCCTGGTGGCAGTTCCGGCCCGTACCCGTATGCCGGCGGCCTGCGCTTCGACGTGGATTCCAAGGCGGCGGCGGGCGCACGCGTCAGCAACGTCGAAGTGCGCGATCCGGCCAGCGGCGCCTGGGGACCGCTCGACCCCGCCAAGACCTACCGCCTGTTCGTGCTGAGCTTCAACGCCACCGGCGGTGACGGCTACAAGACGCTCGCGGCCGTGCCCGCGGCGCGACGCCTGGACATCGGGGTGCTGGACGCGGACGTGCTGTTCGATTACCTCGACACCCTTCCCAAGGACAGCGCCGGCCTGCCGACGGTGGGGCGGCTGGCGAACGAGCTGTACAGCACGCGCAAGTTCAAATAGCGCCAGTCGGCGGCGCAGCCAAGGTGGTGGCGGCCGCCGCCCAGTTGCAACCGGGCGTATCGCCGGCGCGCGCCGGCTCGGGCACCCTGCGCGAGGCGGGATAATCGCCAGCCATGAACCAGCTCGACGCTCTCAAGCAATTCACCACCGTCGTCGCCGACACGGGCGATTTCCGCCAGTTGGCGCAGTTCCAGCCGCAGGACGCGACCACCAACCCGTCGCTCATCCTGAAGGCGGTGCAAAAGCCGGAATACGCGCCGCTCTTGGCCGACACCGTGGCGGCGCACCGCGGCCAACCGCTGGACGAGGTAGTGGACCGGCTGCTGGTGCGCTTTGGCACCGAAATCCTGTCGATCATCCCGGGCCGCGTCTCGACCGAAGTCGACGCGCGCCTGTCGTTCGACGAAGATGCCACCTTCACCCGCGCCGAAAGGCTGATCGAGCTGTACCAGGCCGCCGGTGTGCCCACCGAGCGCGTGCTGATCAAGATCGCCAGCACCTGGGAAGGCATCCGCGCCGCCGAGCGCCTGCAAAAGCGCGGCATCGCCTGCAACCTGACGCTGCTGTTCAGCTTCTGCCAGGCCGTGGCCTGCGGGCAGGCCAAGGTACAGCTGATCTCGCCGTTCGTCGGCCGCATCTACGACTGGTACAAGAAGCAGGCGGGCGCCAGTTGGGACGAAGCCGCCATGGCGGGGGCCAACGACCCGGGCGTGCAGTCGGTCAAACGCATCTACGACCATTACAAGCGCCACGGCATCGCCACCGAGGTGATGGGTGCGAGCTTTCGCAACGTCGGCCAGATCACCGCGCTGGCGGGGTGCGATTTGCTCACCATCAGCCCCGAACTGCTGGCGCAACTGGCCGCGTCCGACGCGCCGCTGGCGCGCGCGCTGGACCCCGAGGCCGCGCGCAGGATGGACCTGCCGCCCGTGCGCTACGACGAGGCCGGCTTCCGCCTGGCGCTGAACCAGGACGCCATGGCCACCGAAAAGCTGGCCGAGGGCATCCGCGCCTTCATCGCCGACGCCGAAAAGCTTGAAGCCCTGATGCAGGCCGCGTGAAGCGCGACATGAAGGCCCCGATGGCCCCTGCCGGCTGGCAGACCCGTCCGCGCGCCGACGAGGCGCCCAGTTGGCCGGCGCTGGCGACCCATGCCGTCCGCGCATTTGGTGGCGGCGCGGACAGCTTCGACCTGCGCCGCGCATTCGCCGACCAAGGCGATCGTGCAGCCAAGTTCAGCTTTGAGGCGCCACAGCTGTGGGCCGACCTGTCCAAGAACCTGATCGACGACACCGCCCAGCGCCTGCTGACGCAACTGGCCGAGGAATGTGGCCTGGCCGCCCACCGGGACGCGCTGTTCGCCGGTGCGCCCATCAATGTGTCCGAGGACCGTGCGGTCAGCCATGTTGAATGGAGAAATCCGGCCTTAGCCCTAGAGCAGTCTGCGCAACCAGCTATTCAAAGCATAGCGCAATGGCGGGCCACGATGCTCATGCTGGCCGATGCCGTGCGCGCCGATGCTGCGGTGACCGACGTGGTCAACATCGGCATTGGCGGCTCCGACCTGGGGCCGCGCATGGTGGTGCAGGCCTTGCACGCCGCCGGCGCGACCAGCGGGCCGCGCGTGCACTTCGTGGCCAACATGGACGGGCACGAGTTGGCCGCGCTGCTGCCGCGCCTGCAGCCGGCCCACACACTGTTTCTGGTCGCGTCCAAGAGCTTCGGCACCGCCGAAACCATGCGCAACGCGCTGTCGGCGCGCGACTGGTTTCTGGCGAACGGCGGGCAGGACGTGGCGCGGCACTTCGTCGCCCTCAGCGCCAACGCGGCAGCGGCGCGCGACTTCGGCATCGAGCATTGCCTGACGTTTGACGAAGGCGTGGGCGGGCGCTACTCGCTGTGGTCGCCGGTCGGCCTGTCGATTGCCATTGCGGCCGGGCGCCAGGGTTTTGAAGAGCTGCTGGCCGGTGCCCACGCGATGGACCAGCACTTCGTGCAGACGCCGCTGGCGCGCAACCTGCCGGTGCAGCTGGCGCTGCTCGACCTCTGGTACCGCAACCACCTGCACTTTGCGAGCCGCTGCGTCGTGCCCTACGTGCATGGGCTGCGCGCGCTGCCGGCGTACCTGCAGCAGCTGGAGATGGAAAGCAACGGCAAGCGGGTCGATCTGCAGGGCCGCGCGCTGCGCGTGGCCAGCGCCGCCAGCACCTGGGGCCAGGTCGGCAGCAACGGCCAGCACGCCTTCTTTCAGGCCCTGCACCAGGGCAGCGATGTGGTGCCGGTCGAATTCGTGCTGACAGCGCAAGCGGCGCACGATCTGCCCGAGCACCACCGCAAGCTGTTGGCCAATGCGCTGGCACAGGCGCGCGCGCTGATGATGGGCCAGGAAGGCGATGCGCCCGAGCGGCACTTCCCTGGCAACCGCCCGTCCACCGTGCTGCTGCTGCCCGACCAGTCGCCGCGCAGCATCGGCGCGCTGCTGGCCCTGTACGAGCACCGCACCTTCGCGCTGGGCTCGCTGTGGGGCCTCAACAGCTTCGATCAGTGGGGCGTGGAGCTGGGCAAGCGCCACGCCGGGGAGATCGAGGCTGCCTTGGCCGATGGCAACCCCGAGGCGCTGGACGCCTCCACCGCCGCGCTGGTTGGGCGGTTGCGCGGCGCCTGAATCCGCGCGCGCAAGGAAACCTCGCGCCCGGCGGGCGCTGCCGCTCAGAACGACATCGTCGCCGACACGCGGAAGGTACGCGGGGCGCCGGGCATCAGGAAGCCGTCGCCAAAGGTGCCGATCCAGTACTTCTTGTCGGCCACGTTTTCCACGCTGGCGTTCAGGCGCACCGGCAGGCTGGCGACCTTGGTGGCGTAGCTGGCCATCAGATCGAATCGCTTCCAGGCGGGCACGCGCATGCGGTTGCCTGAATCGGCCCACTGCTTGCCGGTGTAGTGCACGCGCCCGCCCAGGGTCAGACCCTGCAGCGGCGTTTCCCAGTCCAGCCCGATGCGCGCGCGCAGGGCAGGGGTGCCGTAGGTGGTCTTGCCGGTGTTGCGCTGCACCGACTTCAGGTGCGTCACACCGCCGAGCACCGACAGGCTGGGCAGCAATTTGCCGTACACGCTCCATTCCACGCCGCGCAGGCGCTGCAGCCCGTCGTCAACCAGCTGGTTGCTGCTGTTGGTGATGAAGGACGGGCGGCGGATCTCGTACGCGCTGAAGGTGTGGGTGAGCTGGCCGGTCTGCACCTTCACGCCGACTTCGGCCTGTTTCGTCACGCGCGGGCCCATCACGTCGCCGGCGTTGGCAAAGCCCACGCCAACCACCTGGCCGGGCTCCATGCCTTCGGTGTAGTTGCCGAATAGCGCCACGCCGTCGCCCCAGGGGCGCACCACGGCGCCGACCATGGGCGAAATGCGGCTCTTGCTGTAATGGGTCCAGGACTGCTTGATGCTCTGGTGGCGCAGGCCCAGCGTGAGCAGCACCTTGTCGCCCGCAAAGCTCATGGTGTCGGCCAGGGCGACCGAGCGGAAGTCGTTGTTGACCTTGACGCTGGCGTTGTCAAAGCCGTTCCAAACGGGCGCGTTGGGGAACACCGGCGTGACCGGGTCGTACATGTTGGTGGTGTAGCAGTAGTTGCACGGCGTGTTGTTGGTGCCTTCCTTCATCTTCAGGATGTTGGCCGACAACTGTGCCCGGTGCTTCACGCTGCCGGTGGTGAACTTGCCGATGACGCCGACCTCGGCGGTCTGGCGTTTGGAGCGGGTGTCAACGTGGTAGATGGCGCCGCGCGTGGCGCCGTCCGGCCCGGTGACGAAAGCGCGGGTGCCGAACATCAGCCCGCGGCCTTCGGCTTCGCCCGCGCCGAAGGCGACGTAACCCTGCCAGTTCTCATTGAAGTCGAACTCGCCGCGCGCCAGCACGCCGCTGTTGTCGTACTTGCCGTGCGTGCCGCGGAACATGTTGGTGTCGCCGCGCGGCGGATCGAGCAGCACGCCGACGCCGCGGATGTTGGCGTTGCCCAGGAAGTTGAACATGCCGGGGCTGCCGTTGTCGATCTTGTTGACGCTGTTGTAGACGTCCAGCGAGAAGCGCGCCCGGTCGCCCAGATAGTCCAGCCCCAGTGCGCCCACGCGGCGCGTCTGTTTCTCGTCTCTGGCACCGAGTTCGCCGGTGCCGTAGACACCGTTGAAGCGCAGGCCCAGGCGCTGATCCTGCCCGAAACGGCGCGCCAGGTCGGCGTGAGCCTGGCCGTAGGAGTGCGTGCCGTAGGTCACCGTCAGGTCGGCGATCGGCTTGCCCAGCGCGCGCTTGGTCACCATGTTCACAGTACCGGCCACGCTGGTGCCCGGCGGCATGCCGGACAGCAGCACGTTGGGGCCGCGCAGCACCTCGACGCGCTCGAACATCTCGATCGGCACCGAGTTGGCCGGGGCGATGCCGTACAGGCCGTTGGTGGCGATGTCCTGCGCGCCCATGTCGAGGCCGCGCAGGTTGAAGTTCTGCAGCATGTGGTTCTTGTTGGTGGTGAAGACCACCGCCGAATCGTTTTCCAGCACGTCCTGCAGCGTCAGCGCCGACCAATCCTCGGCCAACTCCCGCGTGTACGCGTTGACATGCACCGGCGCTTCCATGATTGACGTGGCGCCCAGAATGCCCAGCCGCGCGCCCGAGGCGGCCTTATTGCCTGGGGCCAGGCGCGGCAGGTCCTCACGCTCGTAGGTGCTGCGGATGGTGACTTCGTCCAGCGTGCCGGCGACAGGCGTCGGCGCAGCGGCCGCAGGGCTGGCCGACGCAGGCGCATCAGGCTTGGTGGCGGGCGCTGCCGTGGTTTGCGCGGCCACGGAAGTGGCCAGGCCGATCAGCGCGAGGGCGATGGGGGTGAGCCGAGCGGTACGGTGAGGTCTGTGCATGGAAAAGGCTTTCAGGAGCTTAGTAAATACAAATGACAATGATTCGTAATCAATATACAAATAGCAACGAATATCCGTGCTCGTCCGCGGGTATCCGCTTGCATTTCAGTGATTGGATAGGGGTTTGAGCCCCATAGAAACTGCGCAGGATGCTAGAAAATTCATAGTGTTGTCGGGGCGCATCAGGGCAGGGATGGCAGCGCCGCAACGCGCGACGCGGCGGCGCTCTGGCGCCAGCCCAGCCAGGCGAAGAACAGCGCCAGCGCCGCGCACAGCACGCCCAGCAGCAGGCCGTCCGGGCTGGGGGCCAGCAGCGCCGATAGCGGCACCAGTGCATTGCAGACCGCCGTGAAGCCCAACAGGCCGGCCGATGCGCGCGCCGTACCGCGCCACAGCGCCCAGGCGACGCAGCCGGTGAAGATCGCGTAGTACGTCCCCTGGTGCAGCGCATCGAGATCGCCCAGCGCCGGTGCCAGCCAGCGGGCCAGCGCCAGCGTGGCGGGCAGGGCCGCGGCGCAACCCAGGCACACGCCCACGGTGAGCGCCGAGACCACGCGCACATGGCGCGGGCGCACCGCCGCGTCGGCGTGCGCGCCGCGTGCGCGCCGGGTGCGGCTCTCGATCCACAGCAGGTTGCCGGTGTAGAACAGCAGCGCCCCCGACAGCCCCAGCAGCACATACAGGATGCGCACCGGATCTCCGCCGAAGCTGCCGAAATGCAGCGCGAACAGGCTGGCCAGCAGCGCGCTGCCCGCAGGGCCCGAGGTGCCGGGCAGGTAGGAGCGGTCGTAGATTTCGCCCGTGCCCAGGTTCACGAAGGCCAGACCAAAGCGGGAGCCGCGCTGGAAGTGGCGTTCGTCGACCCCGTTGACCACCCCCACGGTCACGCCGTCCGGGCGCGTCACCCAGTCCATCGTGCTCGGCTGAAAGTGCGGCACCTGCGCCTGCACGCGCTGGCGAATAGCGCTGGGCGGCAACCAGTCGGTGCGCGCCACTTTGGGCGCTGGCACGCTCTCGCGGGCCACCGTGGCGCGCAGGCCGTTTTGGTAGACCAGCTTGTCCTGTGCGTCGTACACCAGATCGTGCAGGCCGAACACGGCAGCGCTGAGGGCGATCACCAGGTGGAACGGCAGGCTGGTCACGCCCAGCAGGTTGTGCACGTCCAGCCACATGCGCTTGAGGTTGGCGCCAAGCCGCAGGTAGAAAAGGTCCTTCACCAGCGAGGGCAGCAACACCACGATGCCCGAGACCAGCGCCAGCCCGTAGGCCAGCGAGACCAGCCCGATGATGGGCTCGGCCACCTCCAGCGAAATCGGCAGGCCGCCCTTGCGGTGCAGGTAGTCGACGAAGTTGCCGCTGGTGTGGCTGTCGCGCGGCATGCTGTCCATGCGGCGCAACTGGCCATCGCGGCCAAGCTGCCACCACACCGGGTCGGCGCCGCGCGGAACGTGCGCCAGCGCGGGTTGCGCATTGTCGGGCCCGGCCCAGCGCAACCGGACCCGGCCCTTGGCGTCGGGGTGGGTATCCAGGTAGGCGGCGGCCAGCGCGTCTGCGTCGTCGCTGAGCTGACTGGAAGGCGGCGCCGGGGGCTGCGTCCAGCGCGTGATGTCCGCCTCCAGCATGGAGAACGCGCCGGCATAGAAGGCGATGAACAGCATCAGGCCGCAGACGATGCCCACCCAGGTGTGGACGGCGAGGTAGTCCTTGACGGTCTGCGTCTTCATTGCAGCAGCTTCCACGCCAGCAGGGCGGCCAGGTTGGCCAGCAGGAAAAGCACGATGCACTGGCGCCGGCTGCGCGCCAGAAAGGCCACGCACGGGGCCGCACCCCACAGGCCGACCGCCAGCCACATCGCCAGCTGATCGCGCACCGGCATGGGGCCAGCCAGGGCGCCGCCGTACATCAGCAGCCAGCTGAGCCACAGCGCCAGCGGAAAGCCCAGCAGCAAGCCGGTCAGGCCCTTGAAAAGCAGATGGCGTGGCGCCGCCGCGTGGGTGCGCGCGCGGGTCATCGGGCGGCGCTCGCGGCCATTCGTCGGCGGCGTGCCCGCAGGTAGCTCCAGCCAGGGACGACCAGGATCGCCATCGCCAGCACCTCGGCCACGGCTTCGGCCAGACCAGCACCGGCGGCGCGCAGCGGCCAGACCGCCAGCGCCGCGGCGATCAGGCCCAGCGCCGTGCCGCGCCAGCCGCGCAACGGCCCTTCAGCGCGGGGCGTGGCCGACAGGAAAAACCAGCCCGCAGCGGCAGAGAAAAGCAGTCCGAGTGCCATCAAAATCACGAATGCAAATGAGAAGGAGTCGCATTCTATATGCTTTTGATAGAACTCCGAAATTCAGAATAAAAAGTGGCATAAGCCCTTATCCAGAAAGCGCTGCCAGCTATCGAATAAGAAGTAAAAAAGCCCCGCAGGCTACGAACCTGCGGGGCTTTGTCTGCTCTGGCTGGAGCAGGGGCTGGCTTACATCATGCCGTCCATGCCACCCATGCCGCCCATACCACCCATGCCGCCCATGCCACCGGCAGGTGCGTCGTCCTTCGGTGCTTCGGCGACCATGGCTTCGGTCGTCAGCATCAGGCTGGCGACGGAGGCGGCGTTCTGCAGCGCGGTGCGGGTCACTTTCGTCGGGTCCAGAATGCCCATCTCGATCATGTCGCCGTACTCGCCGTTGGCGGCGTTGTAGCCAAAGTTGCCTTTGCCTTCCAGCACCTTGTTGACCACCACGCTGGCTTCGTCGCCGGCGTTGTAGACGATCTCGCGCAGGGGCGCTTCAATGGCCTTGAGCACCAGCTTGACGCCAGCGTCCTGGTCGGCGTTGGCGCCCTTGATCTCGCCAGCGGCTTGCTTGGCGCGCAGCAGCGCCACGCCACCACCGGCCACGATGCCTTCTTCCACCGCAGCGCGGGTGGCGTGCAGGGCGTCTTCCACGCGGGCTTTCTTTTCCTTCATCTCGACTTCGGTGGCAGCACCGACCTTGATGACGGCCACGCCGCCGGCCAGCTTGGCCACGCGCTCTTGCAGCTTCTCGCGGTCGTAGTCGCTGGTGGCTTCTTCGATCTGCACGCGGATCTGCTTGACGCGCGCTTCGATGTCTTCGGCTTTGCCGGCGCCGTCGATGATGGTGGTGTTTTCCTTGCCCACTTCGATCGTCTTGGCCTGGCCCAGGTCGGCCAGGGTGACTTTCTCGAGCGACAGGCCCACTTCTTCGGCGATCACTTTGCCGCCGGTCAGGATGGCGATGTCTTCCAACATGGCTTTGCGGCGGTCGCCGAAGCCAGGCGCCTTGACGGCGACCACTTTCAGGATGCCGCGGATGGTGTTGACCACCAGGGTCGCCAGTGCTTCGCCATCGACTTCTTCAGCGATGATCAGCAGCGGACGGCCGGCCTTGGCCACGGCTTCCAGCGTGGGCAGCAGCTCGCGGATGTTGCTGATCTTCTTGTCGAACAGCAGCACGTACGGGTTGTCCAGAATCGCGGCTTGCTTTTCGGGGTTGTTGATGAAGTAGGGCGACAGGTAGCCGCGGTCAAACTGCATGCCTTCGACCACGTCCAGCTCGTTGTCCAGCGACTTGCCGTCTTCGACGGTGATGACGCCTTCCTTGCCGACCTTGTCCATGGCGTCGGCAATGATCTTGCCGATCGACTCATCGGAGTTGGCGGAGATGGAGCCGACCTGGGCGATTTCCTTGCTGGTCGTGGTGGCCTTGGAGGCCTTTTTCAGCTGCTCGACCAGCTGGGCCACGGCCTTGTCGATGCCGCGCTTGAGGTCCATCGGGTTCATGCCGGCGGCCACGTACTTCATGCCTTCGCGCACGATGGCCTGGGCCAGCACGGTGGCGGTGGTGGTGCCGTCGCCAGCGTTGTCAGACGTCTTGGAAGCGACTTCCTTGACCATCTGGGCGCCCATGTTCTGCAGCTTGTCCTTCAGCTCGATCTCTTTGGCGACCGACACGCCGTCCTTGGTCACCGTGGGGGCGCCGAACGAGCGCTCCAGCACCACGTTGCGGCCTTTGGGGCCCAGGGTGGTCTTGACCGCGTTGGCCAGAATGTTCACGCCTTCAACCATGCGGGCGCGGGCGTCAGAACCGAAAACTACGTCTTTTGCTGCCATTTGATTGGCTCCTGAAAATATGAATGAAAAGTGGCTTTGGCGCTAGATGGATCTGCGCAGCCAGCTATGAATTTGGGAGTATTCGATGGGCGGGAAGAATTACTTCTGTCTTCGGCCGGGCTTTCAGCCCTTAACTTGGTTGCACCAAGTGAGCCTGCGACGAAAGCAAATCACTGCGTGATTTACTTTTCGACGACTGCGAACAGGTCGTCTTCCTTCATCACCAGCAGCTCTTCGCCATCGACCTTGACGGTCTGGCCGCTGTACTTGCCGAACAGCACGCGGTCGCCCACTTTCACGTTCATCGGCAGACGATCACCGTCGTCGTCCATCTTGCCCGGGCCCACGGCCAGGATTTCGCCCTGATCCGGCTTCTCGGCCGCGTTGTCAGGGATCACGATGCCAGAGGCGGTCTTGGTTTCGTTCTCGAGGCGCTTGACGATCACGCGGTCGGCGAGAGGGCGCAGTTTCATGGAGGCTCCTAAATGGTTGAAGTACAACGGTTTATGTCGCTTCGCCGGACCCTGAAGGCCCAGCGGAATCGATCCGGATGCGATGGCGGTCGGCGCGTGTTAGCACTCAACTCCAACGAGTGCTAATCATAAGGGCGAACCCGCGTGTTTCAAGCGCTTTCGTGCGATTGTTTGTGTCTTGGGTCAAGCGGGGTCTGACCAAGGTCGGGCAGGCTGGCGATCCTGCACGGGCGAGCCGCGTCTGGGCGCTTGAGTTCCGGCGAGCTGCGCAGTCGTCGTAGAATCCGGCGACTCGCCACCGCATGGCGAGACCGGCCTCGGACGACCTGGGTGCGGTTCATCCTTTTGGGGACGGCCCTGTGAACTGAGGTTTCATGGACCGATTCCTGGTGCAGTCGCACTGCGCTGCCAAGCTGCTTTTTCTCCCTTCCCGTCACAACTCGGTCTGCGTTGAAGTGCAGACTGATCGCTGTTGCCTGCAAATTCACGCTATGGCCATGGCCACGAGGGGTGCACGATGAACCTGCTCATCTGGGGTTCATTGGCCATGGCGTTCGCCTTGGCTTACACCGCCTGGGCTGCCGCACGCGACGGTACCAACGAGCGGGACGTCAAGGCCTTGTGGTGTTTTTGCGGCTTCTCGTTCATTCTGGCGGGGCTGTTCGCAGCCATCGTCCACCTGTCCCCCGAATAGAGATCGATTGCAACATGGCCAATCCAATTCCCCACACTTCCGAGCGGCTCATTCCGGCCTCCACCTGGGCGCTGATGATCGGTGCCTGGGCCGTTGTCGGACTGTTCTTCGCTTTCGGCAGCCGCTGGCTCGCCGCGCCCATCGATCCTGTGACGGCCAGCCTGGTCTTCGCCGGCCTGTTTGTGACCATCCTGGCCGCGTCGTTCGGCGTGGTGCGCGAGGCCGATCACCTGGCGCATCAGCTCGGGGAGCCTTACGGCACCTTGATCCTGACCCTGTCCATCGTCTCCATCGAGGTGATCCTGATCGCCTCGGTGCTGCTCGGCCCGGCCGAGGTCCCCACCATCGGACGCGATTCGATCTTTGCGGTGATGATGATCATCCTGAATCTGGTGATGGGCATCTGCCTGGTGGTGGGCGCGGCGCGCAACGGCGACCAGGAATACAACGCGCAAGGCGCGGTGACCTACCTGTCGATGATCGTGCTGCTGACCGGCACGGCGCTGGTGCTGCCCACGTTCACTTCGGGCGCCGGCGAGTTCACGCGCACGCAAGCCATCGCCATGAGCGTGCTGACGGCCTTGCTGTACGGCGCCTTCCTGTGGAAACAGATGAGCAGCTACCGCCGCCTGTTCATCCAGCCGGAACCCGGCACCATGGCCATCGGGCATGCTGCCTTCCGCAGCGCCAGCGGCGCTGAAGGGGGTAGCGGCCCCATCGACCGCAAGGCAATGCTGGTGCGGTCGGCCGTCCTGCTGGTGCTGATCCTGCCCATCGTCCTGCTCGCTCACTTTCTGGCCGTGGTGACCGACTACGGCATCGCCGCCATGGGCGCCCCGGCAGCAGTCGGTGGCGTGCTGATCGCCATCATCGTTTTCACGCCCGAGTCCATCACGGCGGTCAAAGCGGCCATGAACAACGAAATGCAGCGCGCCATCAACCTGTGTCTGGGCGCCTTCGTGTCCACCGTGGGCCTGACGGTCCCGGCGGTGTTGATCATCGGGCTGCTGACAGGCAAGCAGGTCATCATGGGCATCCCGCTCGTCGAGGTGGTGCTGTTCGTGCTGACCGTGGCGTTGTCCATGCAGACTTTCAATGGCCAGCGCACGTCGCCGGTGCAGGGCTTCATGCACATCACCTTGTTTGTGATCTTTGGCCTGCTGCTGTTCAACCCCTGACCGCTCGCGTCTTCCTTACGACTTCAGCCCCCGCAGTGCGTGGGGGCTTTTTTGATGCGGCTGCTGCGCCTGGTTGGGCCGCGTCCGTTCAGCCCAACTCCACCGTCACCGGCGCGTGGTCGCTGGGCTTGGGCCACTTGCGCGGCACGCGGTCGATGCTGCAGGCTTGCACGGTGGGCAGCAGCGGCGGGCTGACCAGGATGTGGTCGATGCGCAGGCCGCGGTTCTTCTGGTAGCCCAGCATGCGGTAGTCCCACCACGAAAAGCTTTTCTCGGGCTGCTCGAACAGCCGGAACGCGTCGGTCAGGCCCAGGCCGATCAGGGCCTTGAAGTGGTCGCGCTCTTCGGTGGTGTGGTGAATGGTTTCGGCCAGGCCCACCGGGTCGTAGCTGTCGCGGTCTTCAGGCGCGATGTTGAAGTCGCCCACCAGCACCAGCCGCGGGTGCGCGACCAGCTCGGTCTGCAACCAGGCTTGCAGGCCGGTCAGCCAGGCCATCTTGTAGGCAAACTTGTCGCTGCCGGGCTCCTGGCCGTTGACGAAGTAGCCGTTGACCACGCGCACCGGGCCGCCCGGGCCGGCCACCGTGCCGGCAATGACGCGCGAATGCTCGTCGGCAAAGCCGGCGATGTTGCGCGCCACGTCGCTGACCGGTGTGCGCGACAGCAGGGCCACGCCGTTGTAGGTCTTCTGGCCGAACACGGCGGCCTCGTACCCCGCTTCGCGCAGCGCGTCGTGCGGGAACTTGTCGTCGCTCATCTTCAATTCCTGCAGCGCCAGCACGTCGACCGGGTTGGCGGCCAGCCAGTCGAGCACGTGCTGCAGGCGGGCGGTGAGGGAGTTGACGTTCCAGGTGGTGATCTTCATGGCCATGACACACAGAGAAAGGGGCGCGCCGAGGGGTGGCGGACAAGGCGCCACTTTATAGAATGATTTGCCCCCGGTCCGGCCCGCGCTCGCGTCGCCGAACAAGCCCCCGACTTTCATCGACAGGAGACACGCCATGCCCCCCTTTCGTCCCCGCGCCCTGGGCGCTGCGCTGGTCCTGGCCTGTGCCGCCGTCGGGCTGGCGGGCTGCGCGTCGGTCGGCGGCTCGGCCAGCGCCACGCTGAAAAAGCCGCAGCTCGACCAGATCATCGCCAGCCAGCAGAACCAGCCGGCGGGCAGTTTCGCGGCCTTTCTGGGCCGCGTGAAGGCGAGCCAGCCTGCGCTGCTGCCCGCGATCACGGCGTACGAGCAACGCCAGCCGTTGGCAGGCGACGACCTGGTCAACATCGCGCGGCTGCTGGGCGTGTACAACCGGCTGGCGCACCAGGGCGCGGTGATCGACACCACCACGCAAATGGTCGCGCTCAAGACCGTGCGCGGCAGCGCGCCGCCGCACGAAGACCCGGCCATCATCGCCTTTGGCCAGATGGTGCAGCGCCTGGCGGGCGACTTCGGCCTGAAGTACCGCAACGTGGACAACCGCATCTTTGAAGTGACGTTGCCCGGCACCGGCGCGGAGGAATTCGGCATCCTGACGCACGCCGACGTCGTGCCCGCCAACGCCGAGGAATGGGTGCTGGACGACGGCACCCAACTGGACCCGTTCAAAGTGACGCGCGTGGGCGACTTGTTGTATGGGCGCGGCACCATCGACGACAAGGGCTCCATCGCCGCGGTGCTGTACGCCATGAAGGCTGTGAAGGACAGCGGTTTGCCGCTGCAGCGCAGCATCCGCCTGATGATCGAAACCACCGAGGAAACCGGTGGCGACGCCATGAAGTACTACCAGGGCAAGACGCCGCTGCCCGCCTACAACATCGTGCTGGACAGCCGCTACCCCGCCGTCGTTGCCGAAAAAGGCACGGGCGCGCTGAAGGCCGCCTTCCCGGTGGTGATGGTCAAGCCGGCGCCCGGCGCGGCCGTCATCACGGCGATGACCGGCTCCGGTTCGGCCAACGCCATCCCGCAGACCGCCACGGCGCGCCTGCTGTCGACCGACGTGGCAGGCCTGGCTGCCAAGCTGGAAGCCGCCAAGCCGGCCTTTATCGCCAAGTACGCGCCGCAGGGCGGAAAATTCGACATCGCTATCGCGCGGCAGACGGTGGACGGCGCCGACGGTGTGGACGTCAAGGTCACCGGCAGCTCGGCCCACGGCTCGCGCCCGGAAGAGGGCGTCAACCCGGTGCCGCGGCTGGCGCTGTTCCTGCATGAAGCGGCCGCGCCGCTGGCCGGCAACCATTACGCCCACGCGGTGCGCTACGTCAGCGAGCTGTTCGGCACCGACTACCTGGGCCGCACGCTGGGCGTGGCCTACCGCGACGACTTCATGGGCCCGTTGACGCTGTCGCCCACGCTGATCAAGGTCGACGGCAAGGAACTGGGCGTGACCGCCAACGTGCGCATGCCGCGCGGCAACACGCCCGACGCGCTGAAAGCCGCGCTGGCCCAGCGCATCAACAGCTGGGCCGCTGAGGCCAAGCTGCCCATGACACTGACCCACACGCAAGGCAACTGGATGGCGCGTGACCCCAAGGGCGCCTGGCTGGGCACGCTGCTCAACATTTTTGGCGACACCACGGGGCTGGAGGCCAAGCCCGTGTCCACCGCCGGCAGCACCACCGCCAAGCAGATGCCCAAAGCCATCAACTTCGGCCCGGCCATGCCCGGCAAGAAGTACACGGCGCACAACGCCAAGGAATACAAGGAAGTCAGCGACCTGAACGCCGACTTGCAGATGTTCACCGAGATGCTGGTGCGCATCGGCAACCTGCAGCAGATGCAGTGACGGGTTACTGGCATTTCAGGTGTTTTTGGGCTGTAGCCCTACAACCATCTGCGCAACCAGCTATCAAAACATGAGTATTTGAGGGCTGGCGCCCCTGCGCGGCTGCCTCAGGCGTCGGCGGTGGGGGCGCGGGCCGGGTAGGTCACCGTGCCGTTGCCGTGCACCTGGGCGCCTGGGGTGAGATGGGCGGCTTCGCTGCGGCCATCCATCAGGTGGCAGACCTGTTCGCCTGCGGCCAGCAGGTGGTCGGCAATGATGCGCCGGTGGCAGCGCCACCACACCGCTTCGGAACACATGATGGCGCAGCGCTCGTGCTGGCCCTGCCGCCGCAGCGTTGCCAGCGCGGCGGCGAAGGGCGGCTGCAGCGCCCAGTCGGCGTAGTGGTGAAAGCTGGCGTTGTCCCAGAAGCCGTTCACCTCGGGCGCCACACCGGGCTGCCGGCCGCGCCGCCCGCCCAGGTCGGGCAGGCGTTCGTAGGCGATGCCGCGCTCGGCCAGATCGCGCGCCAGCGTGTCGGCGTTGAACTGCGGGTTGGTGCGCGAGCGCGGGAAGCTGCGCACGTCGATCAGCCGCGTCACGCCCACGGCCTGCAGGCGCGCCGCCAGTTGGTCGACCGACAGCGTCGAATGCCCGATGGTGAAGTAGGGCAGGCGCGCGTCGGTCATGGCGGGGTCCGTCGGCGCGTCAGCTTTTCAGCAAGCGCAGGGCGGTGCCCTTGTGCACCGCCAGGTGCTCGGTCTTGTCGCTGCGGATTTCGTACTGCGGGTCGTCGGGGCTGGCGTGGTGTGTGTAGCCCTTCCAGTCGAAATCGCGGTCGTAGATGCCGACGATGTGCCCGCTGACACGCCCGGCTTCGGAGTTCCAGCCGACGTGGTCGCCGACCTTGAAGCGGTGGATGGTTCGGGTCATGGCTTCACCTCTCGCGTCCAGGGAAGGACCTGCGCATTGTGGGCGCCTGGCATGGCGCCGCGGCAGGCGAGGGTGAAAACCCCTGTCGCTGCAGGTGCGGTGGGGCCGCGCCGAACGTCAGGCCGGCGCCGCGGTGCGCTGCCAAGTGACGAAGGCGCCGCGCAAGCCGGTGGTCGAGTCGAACGGCTCGCGCGCCACCTCGTGCCATTCGGGGCCGAGCGTGGGGGCGAACGCGTCGCCGTTGAAGTCGGCGTCGATCACCGTTTCGACCACCGTGTCGGCCAGTGGCAGGGCCTGGGCGTAGATCTGCGCGCCGCCGATGACCCACACGGCGTCGGCGCTTTCACAAAGTTGTAGCGCCTTGCGCAGGTCTGGTGCGGTTGTGGCGCCGTTTTCTTGCCAATCGGCCTGCCGCGTGACGACGATGTTGGTGCGTCCCGGCAGCGGCCGAAAGCGGGCGGGCAGGGAATCCCAGGTCTTGCGCCCCATGATGACCGGATGGTGCATCGTGGTGCGCTTGAAGTGCGCCAGGTCTTCCGGCAGGTGCCAAGGCATCTGGCCGTCCTTGCCGATGACGCCGTTGCGGGCGCGGGCGTAGATGAGCTGAATTTTCATACCGGGCAGGGCACGTGCGGGTGTCGGAACACAGGCCCGCATTGTGCGGGCAACAAGCGGGGGCGAGCGTTTCCGCTGGCCCCTGCAGCGGTCAGCGGCGGACCAGTTGCTGCGCCGCCGCGGCGATCTTGGCGGCGTCGACGCGGGCTTCGGCCTCCAGCGTGGGCGCATAGCCCACCGGGATGCGCGGGGCACCCAGGCGCGCGACCTTGGCGTTCGTCTGTTCGGCCACCGTGGCGGCGATTTCGGCGCCAAAGCCGGCGACCTGGATCGCCTCGTGCACCACCAGCAGGCGGCCAGTCTTGGCGACGCTGGCCAGCACGGCGGCCTTGTCCCACGGCCAGATGGTGCGCAGGTCGATCACCTCGGCTTGCACGCCTTGGGCGGCCAGCTGTTCAGCGGCTTGGGCGCAGGCCTGCACCTGGCGCGACCAGGAGACGATGGTCACGTCAGCGCCCTCGCGCAAGGTGCGCGCCTTGCCCAGCGGCACGACTTCGCCGGGCACCACTTCGCCCGGCACGCCCCACAGCTCCTTGTGCTCCATGTAGATCACCGGGTCGCCCGAGGCCAGCGCCGCCAGCAGCAGCCCGTGGTTGTCCGCCGCCGTGCCGGGCGTGACCACCACCAGCCCGGGGATGTGGGCAAACCACGCTTCCAGCGACTGGCTGTGCTGCGCGGCCGAGGACGACCAGATGCCGATCGGCATGCGCATGACCAGGGGCACGCGGCCCTGGCCGCCGAACATGTAGCGGTTTTTGGCGGCCTGGTTGACCACTTCGTCGATCGCGCACAGCGCGAAGTCGACCACGCGCAATTCGACCACCGGCTTGCAACCGGCCAGCGCCATGCCGACGGCGGCGCCGACGATGGTGCTTTCGGAAATCGGCGTGTCCACGATGCGCTCCGGCCCGAAGCGCTTGACCAGCGGCTGTCCGTCCGCGTCGCGGTACTGGCCGAACACGCCGCCGCGGCCCAGGTCTTCGCCCAGGGCCAGCACGTGCGGGTCGGCTTCCATGGCTTGGGCCAGCGCCAGCGCAGCACCCTGCGCATACGTCATCGTCACGGCGGCGCTCATGCCCACATTCCTTCTCCGGTGTTCTGAATATCGGTGTATGCCGCGCTGCGGTCGGGCAATGGGGCGGCGGTGGCGGTGGCCACGGCGGCGTCGATCTCGGCCTTGGCTTCGCGGTCGATCTGCTCGGCGGCGGCGCCATGGCCTTGCGCGACCAGTTGCGCGCGTGTGCGGGCGATGCCGTCGCGCGCCAGGGCGGCTTGCACCTCCTGCGGGTCGCGGTAGGTGGCGGCGTCGACCGAGACGTGGCCCTTGTGCCGGTCGGTCAGCGCGTGCAGCAGGCGCGGGCCGCTGCCGCTGCGGATCTCGCGGATCAGCTCGGTCGCGGCGTCGCTCACGGCCTGCACGTCGGTGCCGTCGACCTGCACGGCGGCGATGCCCATCGACGTGGCGCGCGCGCTGGCGCCGGGGCCGGCGGTCATGGGCGCGCTGGCGGTGGTGGCCGAAATGCGGTTGTCCTCGCACACGAACAGCACCGGCAGGTGGTAGACCACGGCCCAGTTCAGCGCTTCCATGAAGGGGCCGCGGTTGATGGCGCCGTCGCCGAAGAAGCACACGGCGATGGCGTCTTGCCCGCGGATCTTCAGGCCCTGCGCGGCGCCCACGGCGATCGGCAGGCCGGCGGCGACGACGCCGTTGGCGCCCAGCATGCCGACGGAGAAGTCGGCGATGTGCATGGAGCCGCCCTTGCCGCTGTTGTAGCCGGTGGCGCGGCCGAACAGCTCGCACATCATCCTGGTCGGGTCGGCCCCCTTGGCCAGCGTGTGGCCGTGGCCGCGGTGGGTGGAGGTCAGCAGGTCGGCGGGCTTCAGGTGCGCGCACACGCCGGCGGCCACGGCTTCCTGGCCGGTGGACAAATGCAGCGGGCCGCGCACCAGCGCGGGCTTGTCGGCGGCGGCATGGCCCCAGGCGGCCACGCCGCCCTGGCTGGCGATTTCGGCCGCGTCTTCAAAGGCGCGTATGCGCACCATGGCGCGGTACAGCGAAAGCAGATCGGTCATCGTTATGCTATTAAAAAAGAAGCTGCCCGCGCAGGTGGTTGTAGCGCGGGAGGCCGATTTGGCTTGAAAAAAACCTACACCGCCACAGGCGCCTTGATGGCCGGGTGGTGCTGGTAGTCCCGCACGTCGAAGTCCTCGAACTGGTAGTCGAAGATCGATGCGGGGCGCCGCTGGATGTGCAGCGTGGGGTAAGGATAGGGCGTGCGCGACAGCTGTTCGCGCACTTGATCGACGTGGTTGTCGTAGATGTGACAGTCGCCGCCGGTCCAGATGAAGTCGCCCACCTGCAGATCGCACTGCTGCGCCACCATGTGCGTGAGCAGCGCGTAACTGGCGATGTTGAAGGGCACGCCCAGAAAGATGTCGGCGCTGCGCTGGTACAGCTGGCAGCTCAGCTTGCCGGGCTGGCCAGCCACCTCCGATGGCGCCACATAGAACTGGAAGAACGCGTGGCAGGGCATCAGCGCCATCTGGTCGAGCTCGGCCACGTTCCAGGCGCTGACGATGATGCGGCGCGAATCGGGGTTGCTTTTCAGCGTGTCGATCACCTGCTGGATCTGGTCGATGTGCCCGCCATCGGGCGTTGGCCAGCTGCGCCACTGCACGCCGTACACCGGGCCCAGGTCGCCGTCGGGTCGGGCCCATTCGTCCCAGATCGTCACGCCGCGCTCGCGCAGCCAGTCGTTGTTGGACGAGCCGGTCAAGAACCACAGCAGCTCGTAGATGATGCTTTTGAGGTGCACCTTCTTGGTCGTGACCAGCGGGAAGCCCTCGCTCAGGTCAAACCGCATCTGGTAGCCGAACACGCTTTTCGTGCCCGTGCCGGTGCGGTCGCTCTTGGCCACGCCGTGCTCGGCCACGTGGCGCATGAAGTCTTCGTACTGGTGGCGGATCGGGCGGCTCATGCGGGCGATTCTCGCATCGCCAGCGGGGCTGGCGCCGGCTGGGGGCATCGGCGGCGGCGGCGGGGCGGATTGGGGCGTTTACCTACGCCAGTAAGCGCGCCGACTCCCGACAATCGCGGCCATGATGGACCCGCTCACCTGGCCGCCCCTGCTGCGCCGCAACCCCAGCGCCCTGCTGCTGGCGGCCCAACTGCTGGGCGTGCTGCTATACCCCTTGATGGAAGAACACGCGGGCGGGCAGATCCTGCTGACGGCGTTCGGGCTGATGGTGCTGGGCCTGGCGCTGTGGGTGGTGCGGCGCAGCCCGGTGGCGTCGTGGGGAGCGGTGGTGCTGGCCGGTTTGGTGGTGCTGATGTCGGTAGCGAACGTGGTGCACCCGCTGCGCACGCTGACGGCCGCCATCGCGCTGGCCGAAAGCGCCTTCTATTTCTACGCTGCGCTCAGCCTGTGCGTCTACATGCTGCAGGACCAGCACGCCAGCCGCGACGAGTTGTTCGCCGCTGCCGCCACCTTCACCGTGCTGGCCTGGGCGTTCGCCCACCTGTTTGCCGCCTGCCAGGCGATCGCGCCGCACAGCTTTGGCGCGCAGATCGACCCCGAGCAGCCACGCACCTGGATCGAGCTGCTGTTCCTCAGCTTTTCCACGCTGTCGGGCGTGGGCCTGGGCGACATCATTCCGCTCAAGCCGATGGCGCGCTCGCTCGTCATGCTGGGCGAATTCACCGGCGTGATGTACGTCGCGCTGGTGGTGTCGCGCCTGGTGGGGCTGCTGACGATCAAGCGGCTGGGGCGCTGAGCCCGACGGCCTGCCGGGCCAGCAAAAAGCGGGCCGCTGGCGCGGCCGGCCGCTGCGCACTCCCGCCCTGATAGCAGCCCGCGCACGCCCCGCAAGGCTTTGCCGAGGCACATGAAAAGCGCTTGCCAAGCGGTCATGGACGCGGCCAGAATACTGTATAAAAATACAGTTAATCATGGCTGCTCTACCTGCTTTTTCTGCCGATCAGGCCGCCTGCCACGGCGTCTGGATGGCCGACGAAATCGCGTCGGCTCAGGCCGCGGTCGCCCCCACCGGCCACGCCGCGCTGGACGCCGAATTGCCCGGCGCCGGCTGGCCGCTGGGCGCCTTGATCGAGGTGCTGCAACCGGCGCCGCAGGGCAGCGTCTGGCCGCTGCTGCTGCCCGCGCTGGCGCGCCAGGCACAGCAGGGGCGCGTGGCGCTGATCCAGCCGCCGCACGAGCCCTTTGTGCCCGCCCTGGTGGCCGCTGGCGTGCCCTGGTCGCAGACGCTGTGGATCCAGGGCGCCACCCCCGCGCAGGCCGCGTGGGCGGGCGAGCAGGCGCTGCGCTGCCAGGACGTGGCCGCCGTCGTGGCCTGGCTGCCGCGGGCGCAGGCGGCCGATTTGCGGCGGCTGCACCAGGCGGCGGCGTCCACCGGCGCGCTGCTGTTCGTGCTGCGGCCCGCGCACGCGGCGCAGGCGGCGTCGCCCGCGCGCGTGCGGCTGCGGGTGGCGGCCGCACTGCCCCCTTTAAGCCGGCCGCGGCTGCGGCTGGTGGGGGCGGCGCCGGTGCCGGCCGATGCACCCCGGGCGGCCTGGCCGCAGCTGCGGGTCGATCTGCTCAAGCGCCGCGGCCCGCCGCTGGCCCAACCGCTGTGGCTGCCGGCGGCCGGTGACGCCGTGTTGAGCGTGGCGCGCGCCGCGCTGCGCGCCGCCCAAGGGGACGGCGTTGACCGTGCCGATGACCTGCGGCCCGCCCCGCTGCCGCACACGCGGGTGATGAACGAGGCGCTGGGCGGGGCACGCCCCGCCGCTGCGCCCACCGTGCACCGGCTCCTGCCGCGCCGCGCCAGCGGTCAACGGCCGCCACCGGGCGCGCGCCCGGGCTCACCCCAGGAGGACGGCCATGCACTGGCTGGCATTGCGGTGGCCGTTGCCTGAGGCGACGCCCGCGGCCACGCCAGCGCCTTTGTCCGCGGAGGCGCTGGCCTGGTGGGCGCTGGGCTTCACCCCGCACGTCGCCTGGGTCGATGAAGGCCTGTTGATGGAGGTGTCCGCCTGCGAACGCCTGTGGGGCGGCCGGCGCGCGCTGCTGCGCCAGGTCTGGACCCGCCAGCCGGCCGACACCGTGCCGCTGGCCGCGCAAGGGCCGACCAGCCTGGTGGCACTGGCGCACCTGCGGCTGAAAGGCGCGGGCGCTGGCGACACCGCTGCGTCCACCGCGCTGGCGCGCGCGGCCGATCTGCCCCTGCACACCCTGAGCGCTGCGCGCCCGCACCTAGCCACGCTGTCGCAACTGGGCTGCCGCCGCTGGGGCGACGTGGCGGCGCTGCCGCGCGCCGGCCTGGCGCGGCGCTTCGGCCCGGGGCTGGGCCGCGCACTTGATGTCGCCCTGGGCCGCGCGCCCGACGTCTGCGCCTGGATCACCCCGCCCGACACCTTCGAGCAGACGCTGGAGCTGCCCGAGCGCGCCGACACCTCCCCGGCGCTGCTGTGGTCGGCGCGGCGCCTGCTGCAGGCGCTGCAGCACTGGCTGGCCGCGCGCCACCAGGGCGTGCGCGCGCTGGAACTGTCCTGGCGCTTCGACCAGCGCCGCCTGAACGGGCAGGAGCTGCCGCCCGAGCAGGCCATCGAATTGCGCACCGCCGAGCCGGTGCAGGCCATGGCCCATTTGCAGCGCCTGCTGGCCGAGCGCTTGGCGCGCACCGCCATGCTGGCGCCCGCGCGCAGCCTGCGCCTGCGCGCGCTCGACACCGCGCCCTGGCAGGCCGACACGCCCAGCTTCCTGCCCGAAGACCAGCCGCGCGGCGAGCCCTGGCACGTCTTCATCGAACGCGTCAGCGCCCGCCTGGGCGCCCACAACGTGCGCCTGCCCGTCGCGCAGGCCGACCACCGCCCCGAAAGCCGCCAGCACTGGCAGGCGGCTGAACAGACCCTGCGCCGCCCCACCGCGCGCTCCGCCGCCGCCCACCGCCCCACCGCCCAAGGAAAACCCATGCCTACCGCCACCACGTCCGCCCGCCACCTGCCCGACGCCCTCAGCCCCACCTGGCTGCTGCGCCCGCCCCAGCCCCTGGCCACCGTCCACGACCAGCCCTTGCACAAAGGACAAGCCTTGCGCCTGATCAGCGGCCCGCAGCGCGTCGAAGCCGGCTGGTGGGCCGACGCCGTGCCGGCGGAAGATCGGGAGGGTGCCGCGCCGCCCGTAGCGCGTGAGCGCACAGCGCGTTACGCCGCCGGGGCGGCCGGCGGCAGCACAGCACGCGAAGCCGCGGAGCGTGAGGGCCATCACTCGCCGCCGCCCGGCCGCCCGAAGGCGGCGAGCGCCCCCTCGGGGGGCAGCGCAGCAGGCGAAGCCGCGGAGCATGGGGGCAACTACCCTGCCGCCGGGCCGCTCCCAAGGCGAGGTGTGGCCCCCTTGGGGGACAGCGCAGCAGGCGAAGCCGCTGAGCGTGGGGGCCATCACCCGCCGCCGGGCCGCCCCAAGGCGGGTGCGGCCCCCTCGGGGGGCAGCGGACCACGCGAAGCGGGGGAGCGTGGGGGCCAAGTCTCTCGCGATTACTTCATCGCCCAAAGCGCCACGGCCGAGCTGCTGTGGATCTACCGCGAACGCCCCACCGCCGCCGATGTGGCGCGCGGTGACGCGGGGGCGGGGCAGGGCGCGGCCACGCGCTGGTTCCTGCACGGGCTGTATGCCTGAACTCAGCCACAAGCAGCAGGCCGAACGCGCCGACTGGCTGCGCCGCCAAGCGCGTGGCGACCAACCGTCGCCGGGCCGCCCCAAGGCGGCTGGGGCCCCCTCGGGGGGCAGCGGACCACGCGAAGCGGGGGAGCGTGGGGGCAACCACCCCGCCGCCGGGCCGATCCCAAGGCGAGGTGCGGCCCCGGCACCCGGCTTGTCCGGGGAGGCCTCCCCGGACTGGGGCAGCGCAGCAGGCGAAGCCGTGGAGCGTGGGGGCCACTCGCCACCGCCCGGCCGCCCGAAGGCGGCGAGCGCCCCCTCGGGGGGCAGCGCAGCAGGCGAAGCCGCGCAGCGTGGGGGTCTGTCCAGCCGCCGTAGGGCCGCTCCCAAGGCGGCTGGGGCCCCCTCGGGGGGCAGCGGACCACGCGAAGCGGGGGAGCGTGGGGGCCTATTTTTTGAGCTGCACTGCCTCACCCACTTCAGCTTCCAGCGCGGCGCCAGCAGCCCGGAAGAGCTGGTGCAGCGCGCCTGGGCGCTGGGCTATTCGGCGCTGGCCATCACCGACGAATGTTCCGTGGCCGGCGTGGTGCGCGCCTGGCAGGCGCTGGGCGAGCTGGAGCGTTCGTCTCCCGCCCAGAAGGACAGCGACGACAGCGATGTTCCCGCCGCACTGGCCGCGTTGCACGCTGCGCGCGCCGCCACCGGCGTGGCCGCGCCGCTGCAACTGCTCTACGGCGGCGAGTTCCGCTTTGGCGGGCAGGGCACGCTGGTGGTGCTGGCGCGCGACTTGGCCGGCTGGGGCGCGCTGTGCACCTTCATCACGCGCTGCCGTGGGGCAGCGGCCAAAGGGGCCTACCGCCTGCCGCCGCTGGCCGTGGCGCTGGCCGCGTTGCCGGGCTGCGAATGCCTGTGGGCGCCCTGTCGCAGCGATTGGAAGGGTGGCGAAATTGCTCCTGAATTGGAAGCTGTCTGCGCAGATCGCATTAAGGCTGCAAGCACTTTTCACTTGATAACCGGCCTCTTGCTGGAACTGCACGGCGATGCCAGCGACCCGCTCTGGCTGCTGGCGTTGCAGCGCTTGTCGGCCGCCACCGGCCTGCCGCTGATCGCCGCGGGCGACGTGCACATGCACGTGCGCGCCCGCAAGCGCCTGCAGGACGTGATGACCGCCATCCGCCTGGGCCGCCCGGTGCAGGCCTGCGGGTTCGAGCTGCAGCCCAATGGCGAACGCCACCTGCGCCCGCTGGCGCGGCTGGGCGACTTTTATCCGCCCGACACGCTGGCCGCCACGCAGGCGGTCGCGGCGCGCTGCCACTTTCGGCTGGAAGAGGTGAAATACAACTATCCGCAAGAGGCCGTGCTGCCCGGTCTCAGCCCCACGCAGACCTTGGCGCGGCTCGTGCGCGAAGGCGCGGCGTGGCGCTTCCCGGGCGGCACCTTGCCGCACATCCAGGCCTTCATCGACAAAGAGCTGGCGCTGATCGCCGAGTGCCGCTACGAGATGTTCTTCCTCACCGTGCACGACATCGTGCGCGCGGCGCGGCGCATGGGCATCCTGTGCCAGGGCCGGGGCTCGGCCGCCAACTCGGTGGTCTGCTATTGCCTGGGCATCACCGAGGCCGACCCGCGCATTTCCAACCCGCTGCTGGAGCGCTTCATCAGCCGCGCGCGCCGCCACGAGCCGCCCGACATCGACGTCGACTTCGAGCACGAGCGGCGCGAAGAAGTCATCCAGTACATCTACCGCAAATACGGCCGCCACCGCGCCGCCCTGGCCGCCACCGTCATCAGCTACCGCACCCGCAGCGCCCTGCGCGACGTGGGCATGGCGCTGGGCGTGGACGCGCGCTTGATCGACGCTTTCTCCAAGGGCCACCATTGGTTTGACGACGGTCTGGCCGAGCATCGGCTGGGCGAGCTGGCCGCCCAGGTGGGTGCAGCCGTCAACCCAACGCAGGCCCGACTGTGGCTGGAGTTGACGCGGCAGCTCAAAGGCGCGCCGCGCCACCTCAGCCAGCACGTGGGCGGCTTCGTGTTGACCGAAACGCCGCTGCACCGGCTGGTGCCCGTGGAGCCCGCTGCCATGACGCGCGAGGGTGATTGGGAAAACACCCTGGGCGTGCTGCCCGATGAAGTCGACGCCAGTGGTGATGACGTGGTCCCTTCCCACGGTGATCCCGGCGGCCACCCCCGCGCCGGCGCCGCCGAAGCGCCGCCGCCCGCCGCCCGCCCGTACGAGCCTTCGCCCCTGGACGCGTGGCTGCCCGCGCCGCCCGCGTTGCGCCAGGTCATCCAGTGGGACAAGGACGACCTGGAGGCGCTGGGCATGCTGAAAGTCGACGTGCTCGCGCTGGGCATGCTCACCGCCGTGCGCCGCTGCATCGATCTGGTCAGCCAGCGGCGCGGCCATGTTTTCACGCGCGCCGACATCCAAGGTGAAGACCCCGCCACCTACGAAATGATCCGCCGCGCCGACACCATCGGCACCTTCCAGATCGAAAGCCGCGCGCAGATGAGCATGCTGCCGCGCCTCAAGCCCACCACCTTCTACGACCTGGTCGTGCAGGTCGCCATCGTGCGGCCCGGCCCCATCAGCGGCGGCATGGTGCACCCGTATTTGAAAGCGCGCGATCGGCAGCGGCGCAACCTGCCGATCGAATACGAACTCTCCAGCGACGATCAACCTGGTCGGCCTCCACGCCTGGCCAAGGCGCTGGCGCGCACCCTCGGCATCCCCATCTTTCAGGAACAGGTGATGGAGCTGTCGATGATCGCCGCCGGCTTTAGCGCCGACGACGCCGACCGCCTGCGCCGCGCCATGGCCGCCTGGAAGCGCAAGGGCGGCCTGGGCCCGTTTGAAGCGCAGCTGACCGAAGGCATGCTGAAAAACGGCTACAGCCCCGCATTCGCCGCGCGCATCTTTCAGCAGATCAAAGGCTTTGGCGAATACGGCTTCCCGGAAAGCCACGCCTACAGCTTCGCCCTCATCGCGTACGAAAGCGCCTGGCTCAAATGCCACGAGCCCGAAGCCTTCCTCGCCGCGCTGCTCAACTCGCAACCCATGGGCTTTTACGGCCCGTCCCAACTCATCCAGGACGCCCGCCGCCACGGCGTGCAGGTGCTGCCACCCGACGTCAGCGCCAGCGACTGGGATTGCACGCTGGAAGCGTGGGCGCCTGCCGCTCAATCGGGGTCAGAGTCCGATTTCTGCGGTGCTGAATCCGATGCGGATGCCGCCTTGCACCGCGGTGCCGGCGGTAATGAGATCAACGCCGATTTTAAGTCAAATCACCTTCCAGCCCAACAACCACTTGCGCGGCCAGCTCCTGATGCGATAGCAAACATCGCCTGCGCCGACACTCCCACCCGCCCCGCCGTGCGCCTGGGCCTGTGCCTGGTCAAGGGCCTGAGCCAAACCGCCGCGCAGCGCATCGAAGCCGCACGCGCCCAGCAGCCCTTTGCCAGCGTCGACGACCTGGCGCGGCGGGCAGGGTTGGACACGCGCGACTTGAATGCCTTGGCCGCCGCCGACGCGCTCGCCAGCCTGGCCGGCCACCGCCGCCAGCAGGCCTGGCGTGCTGTGAGCCCCCACGCTCCCCCGCTGCGCGAGGTGCGCTGCCCCGATCCGGGGAAGGGCCCCCGGACCAGCCGGGTGCTGGGGCCCTCGCCGCCTTCGGGCGGCCGGGCGGCGGCGAGTCGCGTGCCCCACACGCCTTCGCTGCTGCAAGACGCCCCCATCCACGAACCCGCGCTGATCCTGCCCCCCGCGCCCGAGGGCGAAGACATCGTGCACGACTACGCCGCGCTCGGCCTCACTTTGCGCCGCCACCCGCTGGCGCTGCTGCGCCCGAGGTTGGAGCGCTGGCGCCTCAAAACCGCGGACCAGCTGCGCGACTTGCCCCACGGCCGCCGCGTGCGCGCCTGCGGCCTGGTCATCGGCCGCCAGCAGCCGGGCACCGCCAAGGGCACGATCTTCGTCACGCTGGAAGACGAAACCGGCCCCGTCAACGTCATCGTCTGGAAAAGCGTGCGCGACGACGAAGCCCAGCGCAACGCCCTGCTGCGCGCGCGCCTGCTCGCCGTCGAAGGTGAATGGCAGCGCGACAAGGACAGCGGCGGCGAAGTCCGCCACCTGATCGCCCAGCGCTTTCGCGACCTCACGCCCCTGCTGGGCCGGCTGGGGGAATTCACTAGCAGTCGGGATTTTCATTGACGCTGTCGCGCCATGGGATCGCGGTAGCGTGTTGGCTTCAGCCCGGGTATTGAAACAACGCGCGCCGGAACGCCTGCGCCGCCAAGCCGAAGGGTTCGTCGATCCGGTGCGCCAGATAGGCTTCCATCGTTACCTGGCTGTGGCGGCCCAGCGCCCGCGTGGGTACCCGCACCAGGCGCCCTTCTTGCAAGTCGCGTTCGATCTGCCAGAGGGGCAACCTGCCCCAGCCCAGGCCAGCGGCGATCATGGCGTGCTTGGCGTCCTGCGTGGAGACGCGGCAGACCTGGTTGGACAGCACACCGAAGCTGCGGCCGTCAGACAGCGGCGACGGGTCGGACTGCACGATCTGCAGGTGATCGGCCAGCGCGGTGGGCCCTGCGCTGGCAGCGTCCAACTGCGCCAGCGGGTGCGCTGCAGCGACCACCGCCACGTGCCCGATGGCGCCCACCGCCTCCACCGCGATGCGCGGGTCGCGAAATTCTTCGCCGACCACAATCGCAAGCTGGCAGCGTTTGTCCAGCAGCGCCGCAATCGGTCCGCCCAATGGTTCGACGGTCAGCCGAATCGCCACCGAAGGGTATTTGCCGCGCGTTTCGCGCAGCGCGTGACCGACGACGGGCAGCGGAAACAGCGTGTCGACCGTCAGACCCAACTGCAGCTCCAGCGCGCCACCCAAGTCCCGTGCGCGCGCTCGCATCACGTCCACCCGCAGCAAGATGTCACGCGCGTCGGCCAGCAGGCCCAGCCCCTCTGGCGTCATCGTGGGGCGATGGCCCGAGCGGTCGAACAGCTTCACGCGCAGCTGGTGCTCCAAGTTGGCAATCGCCTGGCTGACGGCGGACTGCGCGCGCGACAGGCTGGCGGCACCGGCGCGAAAGCTCCCGCGCTCCGCCACGGCGACGAAGGTGCGCAACTGGTCCAGTGACAAGGCGTCCAACATGATCGTTTTAACCGATTGAAAACATCACAATAACAGCACTTTTCAAGATCAATACCGCGCCCTACGATTTGGTCAGAAGGTACACAACCCGATGACCAAACACACCAACCGCATCGCACCAGAGCCCACAGCCGTCAGGGTGGCGCTGTGGCGCGCCCGGCACCTGGAGCTGGACGCGCAGCCCCCCATCCTGAACGACGCAGTGGGCCTGCAACTGGCCCAACCCACCGGTGACTGGCGCCGGCGCCCCGACATGCATGCCGAGCGCACCCAACCGTTTCGCGCGTCCATCGTGGCCCGCAGCCGCTTTGTTGAAGACTGCGTGCTGCAGCAGTTGGGCCGCGGCGTCACGCAATACGTGATCCTGGGCGCGGGCCTGGACACCTTCGCCCAACGGCACCCCGAAGCCCTGGCGGCCGGGCTGCACGTGTTTGAAGTCGACCAGGCCGGCCCGCAAGCCTGGAAGCGCCAGCGGCTGGAACAGTTGGGCCTGGGCGTGCCGGCTGGCCTTCACCTCATCCCCGTCGATTTCGAGTCCGACGCGGGCTGGTGGGGAGGTCTTTTAAACGCCGGGTTTGACCCGGCCAAGCCGGCCGTCATGGCGTCCACCGGGGTCAGCATGTACCTGACCAAGCCGGCGACCTGCGCCTTACTGCAGCAGGCCTCCGTGCTAGTCAAGGGCTCCTTTTTCATCATGAGCTTCATGCTGCCGATCGACCAGGCCGACCCCGACATTCGCCAGGGCCTGCTGCAATCCGCCAAGGGCGCACAGGCCGGCGGCACGCCCTGGATCAGTTTTTTCTCGCCGGAGGAGATCGTCCAGATGGCCACGGACGCCGGCTTTCCCCACGCACGCTGCGTGTCGGCCACCGAATGGAGCACGCTGTATTTCCAGAACCGGACCGACGGCCTGAAACCGGCGCGGGCCGAAGAACTGTTGGTGGCCACGACATGACGGCGTCAAATCACCCCTTGAAGGGCGAGCCCCCGCTGGACCTGGCGCGTTATGGCGCGCGGATTGCCTATGCCGGCCCACTGGACACCCGCCTGGCGACGTTGCGCGCGCTGCAATCGGCGCACATCGCGGCCATCCCCTTTGAAGCTATTGACGTGTGGCTGGGCGCGGGCGTCAGCCTGGCGCCGGCGGCCATCGAAGACAAGCTGCTGCGCCGCGGGCGTGGCGGCTACTGCTATGAACAGAACGGCCTGTTCCAGCGTGCCCTGGTCCAACTGGGCTTCACGGTGGAACCCCGCATCGCCCGCGTGCTGTGGGGTGGTGAGGGTGACGGCGCGTTTCAGCCGCGCACCCACATGGCGCTGCGGGTCGAAGCCGAGGGGCAGCCATGGCTGGTCGATGTGGGGTTCGGCGCCGCGGTGCCAACGGAGCCGCTGCCATGGCACAGCGACGCCGTGCAGGACACCGCACTGGGTCGTTACCGCCTGGTGCCGACCAGTTTCGGGCGCAAGCTCGAAATCGAAAGCAACGGCCAGTGGCGCCCGCTGTACGAGGTCTTTGACGAGCCGCCGCAGCCGCAGGATTTCGAGGTCAGCAATTGGTTCACGTCCACCCACCCGGACTCGGTGTTCCGTCGCCACCTGATCGTCGCCCGCGCAAGCCCGGCAGGGCGCACCACCTTGTTCGATGCCGAACTGTCTTTCCGGTCACCGGACGGTGCGGTGCGGCGGCAGTCGCTGAATGCGGCGCAACTGGAATCGGTTTTGCAGGACCAATTTCAACTGGTGGTTGAACCCGCCTGGCGCGCCCGGTTGGCTGCCCTGACCGACCAGGGCTGACCGGCCCGCGATGCACGCCGAGGGGCAGCCGACGGGCCGCTGCCTCGTCCGCCCTGGACAGATAAAATCATCGGTTTGGCGGCCGCTGTGTCGGCCACCCGCTCACCGCCCGCGATTGCTATAGATAAGATAGCTATCTGCGTAGATGGCTGTAGGGCTGCAACCCTAAAAGATCATGAAAACCGCCCAACCCCCCATGACCGTCGCGGACATCCGCAAAAGCTTTCTGGACTTCTTTGAAAGCAAGGGCCACACCGTGGTGCCGTCCAGCCCGCTGGTGCCGGGCAACGACCCGACGCTGATGTTCACCAACAGCGGCATGGTGCAGTTCAAGGACGTGTTCCTGGGCACCGACAAGCGCCCTTACGTGCGTGCGGCCAGCGTGCAAGCCTGTCTGCGCGCGGGCGGCAAGCACAACGACCTGGAAAACGTGGGCTACACGGCGCGCCACCACACGTTTTTCGAGATGCTGGGCAACTGGTCTTTCGGTGACTACTTCAAGAAGGAGAGCATCGAATGGGGCTGGGAGCTGCTGACCAAGGTGTTCGGTCTGCCCGCTGAGAAGCTCACGGCCACCGTCTACATCGACGACGACGAGGCCTATGAGATCTGGAATAAGGTCATCGGCCTGCCACCCGAGCGCATCATCCGCATCGGCGACAACAAGGGCGGCAAGTACAAGTCCGACAACTTCTGGATGATGGCCGACACCGGCCCGTGCGGCCCGTGCTCTGAAATCTTCTACGACCACGGCCCGCACATTCCCGGTGGCCCGCCCGGATCGCCCGACGAAGACGGCGACCGCTTCATCGAGATCTGGAACCACGTGTTCATGCAGTTCGAGATGCATGAAGACGGCAGCCTCACCAAGCTGCCCGCGCCTTGCGTGGACACCGGCATGGGCCTGGAGCGCCTGGCCGCCATCCTGCAGCACGTGCACAGCAACTACGAGATCGACCTGTTCGAGCGCCTGATCGCCGAAGCGGGCAAGGTGACCGGTTGCGCCGACCTGGCCAACCCGTCGCTGAAGGTGATTGCCGACCACATCCGCGCCACGGCGTTCCTGGTCAGCGACGGCGTCATCCCCAGCAACGAAGGGCGCGGCTACGTGCAGCGCCGCATCATCCGCCGCGCCATCCGTCACGGCTACAAGCTGGGGCAGAAGCAACCCTTCTTCTACAAGCTGGTGCCGGTGCTGGTCGAACTGATGGGCGCCGCCTACCCGCGTTTGCAGGCCGACGCCAAGCGTGTCGAAGAGGTGCTGAAGACCGAGGAGGAGCGCTTTTTTGAGACGCTGGCCAACGGCATGGAGATCCTGGACGACGCGCTGATCGCCGGCCGCAAGGAACTGCCCGGTCACGTCGCCTTCAAGCTGCACGACACCTACGGCTTCCCGCTCGATTTGACGCAGGACGTGTGCCGTGAAAAAGGCGTCACCGTGGACGTCGCCGGCTTCGACGAAGCCATGGCCGCACAAAAGGCCGCGGGTCGCGCGGCGGGCAAGTTCAAGATGGACAAGCAGGTCGACTACAGCGGGGCGGCCAACGTGTTCACCGGCTACGACGAACTGCAACACGCTTCTAAAGTGGTAGCGCTCTACGCAGACGGCGTGAGCGTTGACGCGCTGAAAGAAGGCGAAGCCGGCATCGTCGTGCTCGACACCACGCCCTTCTACGCCGAAAGCGGTGGCCAGGTGGGCGATTCGGGCGTGCTGGCGGCCGAAGGCGTCGAGTTCGGCGTGCAGGACACGCAGAAGATCAAGGCCGACGTGTACGGCCACCATGGCGTGATGACGCAGGGCAGCCTGAAGGTGGGCGACATGGTTGACGCGCGCGTCGACCAGGCCACGCGCGCCGCCACCATGCGCAACCACAGCGTCACGCACCTGATGCACAAGGCGCTGCGCGAGGTGCTGGGCACGCACGTGCAGCAAAAGGGCAGCCTGGTCGATGCGGAAAAGACGCGCTTCGACTTTGCCCACAACGCGCCGGTGACCGGCGCCCAGATCATCGAGATCGAGCGCCGCGTCAACGACGAGATTCTGGCCAACGCGCCGACGCAGGCGCGCGTGATGGACATCGAAAGCGCGCAGCAGACCGGCGCCATGATGCTGTTTGGCGAGAAGTACGGCGAGACCGTGCGCGTGCTGGACATCGGCAGCAGCCGCGAACTCTGCGGCGGCACGCACGTGCAGCGCACGGGCGACATCGGCCTGTTCAAGATCGTCAGCGAAGGCGGCGTGGCCGCCGGTGTGCGCCGCGTCGAAGCCATCACCGGCGCCAACGCGCTGCAGTACGTGCAGGGGCTGGAAGCCACGGTGCAGAGCGTGGCCGCCACGCTGCGCGCGCCCGCGGTGGAAGTGCAGACGCGCCTGTCGCAGACGCTGGACCAGGTGAAGTCACTCGAAAAGGAAATTGCCCAGCTCAAGGGCAAGCTGGCGTCCAGCCAGGGCGACGAGCTGGTGGGTCAGGCCGTGGAGGTCAAAGGCATCAAGGTGCTGGCCGCCGCGCTGCCCGGCGCCGACGCCAAGGCGCTGCGTGAAACCATGGACAAGCTGAAGGACAAGCTGGGCACCGCCGCCATCGTGCTGGCCGCCGTCGACGGCGACAAGGTGCAGATCGCCGCCGGCGTGACCAAGGACAGCGTGGGCAAGGTGAAGGCGGGCGAGTTGGTCAACTTCGTCGCCCAGCAGGTCGGCGGCAAGGGCGGTGGCAAGCCCGACATGGCGATGGCGGGCGGCACCGATGCGTCGGGCTTGCCCAAGGCGCTGCAAAGCGTCCAGGCCTGGGTCGCTGAACGCGCCTGACGCATGAATCGAGGCGTGCTGTCCCGGCGCCATCTGTGCTTGGCCATCGCGGCTGGCGCAGTCGCGGCGCCCGCCCGCGCGCAGCATGTGGCGAAACCCTGGCCCGCCAGCCGGGCCATGCCGCCGCTGGTCGGCCCCGATCTGCAAGGCCAGGCCTGGGATCTGGCCGCGCTGCGCGGCCGCGCGGTGCTCATCAACTTCTGGGCGACCTGGTGCGCGCCCTGCAAGGAAGAAATGCCCACGCTGCAGACGCTGGCCGAGCTGGAAGGCGAGCGCCTGGCCGTGCTGGCCGTCAACGTGCGCGAGCTGCTGCCGCGCGTCGTGCGCTATGCGCAGTCGGCGGGCCTGACATTCGCGATCCTGCCCGACCCGCGCGGTGAGATCACCCGCGCCTGGGACATGAAGGTCTTCCCCACCACGGTGCTGGTCGATGGGCGCGGGCGGCCGCAGCGCGTGGTCAGCGGGGCGGTCGACTGGACGGGCGCTGCGGCGCAGGACTGGATCGCCGCACTGCGGGGCTGATCGCCGGGCGATGCCGCGCGCGCTGCCCCAGCGCGGATAATCGCCCCTCCGCGCGCCGCCCTTGGCGCCGGTCACCTGCCTTCGGGGCATTGGCGTCGCTTGGGTTGAACCGGGCCGCCTCGTGTGCGCCGACAGGTGTTTCCACCCATTCGGAGTTCTCTACATGAACCTGGTACGCCGTGCCTTCATCGGGCGCGCTGCGGGCGTTGGCCTTGCCGCAACCCTGCCCTCAGCCTGGGCGCAAACCGCTCCTTCCCCCGCACCCCACCGCTTCGCCCCGCAGACGGGCGACTGGCGCACGTTCGACGTCGTCACGCGCGTGGACTTGCCCGCCACCCCCAGCGCCACGCGCGTGTGGGTGCCGCTGCCCTCCGTGCAGACCGCCTGGCAAACGCCGCTGGGCGACAGCTTCAGCAGCAACGGGCAGGCCGACGTCGTGGCCGATGGCCAGCAGGGCGTGCGCCTGGTCGCGGTCGATTTCCCGGCAGGCACCGCACAGCCCTTCGTTGAAGTGACCAGCCGCGTGCGCACGCAAAGCCGCGCGCCGGGCGCACCCCGCGTGCGCGAAGACGCCGCCACGCTGCGCGCCGCGCTGCAGCCCACGCGCCTGATCCCCACCGACGGCATCGTGCGCGACACGGCGCTGAAAGCCACGCGCGGTGCGCGCGGCGACGAGGCCAAGGTGCGCGCCCTGTACGACTGGGTGGTCGCCAACGCGTGGCGCGAGCCCACCGTCAAGGGCTGCGGCGAAGGCGACATCCGGACGATGCTGGAGACGGGCAATCTGGGCGGCAAGTGCGCCGACCTCAACGCGCTGTTCGTCGGCCTGTGCCGCGCGGCGGGCGTGCCGGCGCGCGACGTGTACGGCATCCGCCTCGCGCCCTCGGCGTTTGGCTACCAGCAACTGGGCAGCGGCTCGGCCAACCTGACGGGCGCCCAGCACTGCCGCGCCGAGGTGTATTTGCAGGCCAAGGGCTGGACGGCGATGGACCCGGCCGACGTGGCCAAGGTGATGCGCCAGGAGCGCCCCGAGTGGATCAAGCGCACCGACGACCCGCTGATTGCGCCCGTCTTCCGCGGCCTGTACGGCGCGTGGGAAGGCAACTGGATGGCCTACAACACCGCGCACGACGTCAAGCTGCCGGGCAGCCGCGGCGAAGCGCTGGGCTTTGTGATGTACCCGATGGCCGAGAACGCCGACGGCTGGTTCGACCAGTACGAGCCGGCGACCTTCAAGTACAAGATCAGCGCGCAGGAAGTGAAGGCCTGAGCCCTGTGCAGAGAAGAGCTACTGCTTGGAATTGCTCCTGAAACAGTAGCTGCTTGCGCAGGTGGTTGTAGCGCTGGGGTTCGATTTGACTTGAAATCGCTGCCCCGGCCCCGCGCTACACGCCGTCCAGCACGTGCGTGTCGGTGCGGCGCAGCACGCCCTTGTCGAACAGCGGCGTCAGCAGCGCGTCCAGCCACTCGGCCCAGCCCAGTTCGGGACTGTGCTGCTGGTGCAGCAGGTGCAGCGTGGGTGCGCTGTCCAACCAGGTGTGAAAGTCGGCCAGCGGCATCTGCTCGACATCCAGCAACTGGTACTTGACCAGCACCTTGGCCGCGTAGGCCGCGTGCTGGTGCGGGTGGGCGATGAAGTGCTCGATGCGGGTGCGCGCCCGCGCCATGGCCGCGTCGAACGCGCCGCCTGCGCGGCCGAACGCGGCGCCGTGGCCGGGCACGACGATCCGCGGCGCCAGGCGCTCGATCACGTCCAGCGTGTCGAGGAAGGGCTCGAAGCCGCCGCTGCCCTCGATGTACGGAAAGATGATGCCGACGCCGTGCTCCCACATCGCGTCGCCCGACACCAGCACGCCGTGCGTCGGCTCGAACAGCAGCACGGCCAGCGCGTCGTGGCCGGGCGCGGCGTGCACCTGCCAGTCGTAGTTGCCCAGGCGCACGCTCTGGCCAGGCACCAGCGCGTGCTGGGCGGCAAAGCGGTCGCAGCGTTGCACCGTGTCGCCAAAGGTGAGCTGGTCCTCGTCCCAGGCCAGCACGTGGGGCAAGGAAGGCTCGGGCACCCAGGTCTGCGCCTGGGGGTAGGCCGCCTGCAGCGCGCCGGTGCCGCCGCAGTGGTCGCTGTGCAGATGGGTGTGGGCGATGGTCGCCAGTGGCTGCGCGCCCAGGTGCTGGCGCACCAGGTCGACCGTGTCCGCTGCGTGCTTGACGTGGCCGGTGTCGATGATGGCGGGCGCGTCGCCCAGGCAAAGCAGGTTGTTGGAGGACAGCCAGTTGCGTTCGCACACCACCAGGTCGCCGGGGAGCCGCAATGGAGACATATGCAACATGTTCAACAATTAGAAAGTGCTAACATTTTTGAAGGGGTCTGTTTGCCTGGATGAAGATGGTCAACGCGGTGCGTGGCCGCCTGCCAAGCGTGCCGACACTGGCTTTTTTTCAAGCGGCGAAGGCCCAAATGCAGTTTATCCAACGTTTGCGCATCCGCTGGGCGATGCGCGAGTCCAACCTGCGGCGCGTGCGCAGTGCCTGCGCCATACTGATGCGCCATGTCGGTCTGAGCGGTCGCCTTGAATGCCTGACCACCCGCAACGCCATGGGCCATGCGGGCTACCTGGTGCTGATCGAATCATCACAGCACGTACCGCCGCATGTGCGCGCGGGCCTGCAGGCCTATTTCAGGCGCAAGCTGACCGAGCTGGGCGAGTTGCGCGGTTCGCCGCTGCTGAATGTGCAGGTGCGCGATGTCGATGACCTGACCCACGCGCAGGCGATGCCGGCCGATGTCGGCTCGGGCCACGTGGCTGCCACATTGATGGCCGCCAACGCGGGGCGCGAACCGGGCGAGGAACTGGCCGATCTGCGCCGCGACATTCGCCGCCGCTTGAACGAGCGGCGCGAGTCGCGCGCCGAGCACTACAGCCCGCGCCGTCCTATCGCGCTGACCGAGCTGGGCGATTTGCCGGCGAACTGAGCGCTGTAGCCGGGTATCGGCTCCGCAGTGGCGGCCTAGCCGTTGTGGTGGGCGCCCTTTCTGTGTCCGATCACGCCAGCGCCTCGGCTGGGCGCGCTCTCTGCAGCTGGCGCCGTGAACGGAACAAGCGCCGCTGCCCGGTGACCGGGTCATCGAAAGCCAACTCGCGCGCCAGCAGCTGCAGGGGTTGTGCCGGGTCGTCCGGCTCGCCAGGGCCGCGCAACACCGTCGGGTAAAACGCATCGCCCACGATGGGCGCGCCCAGCGCCTGCATGTGCAGGCGCAGCTGGTGGCGCTGGCCGGTCACGGGCCGCAGGTGGTAGAGCGCGTTGCCGCCCGCCAACGCCGCCGCGCGCTCGATGTGCGAGCAGCTGTTGGGCGCGCCCGGTACTTCGCGCGAGAGGAAGAAGCGGTCCGGGTCGCGTTCCAGCCGGCTGGTGTGCGTCAGTGGCGCGGTCAACGTCGGCAGATCGGGCGCGACGGCTTCGTACAGCTTGTCCACGCGCCGGTCGCGGAACAGCGCCTGGTAGGCGTCGCGCGTGTTGGGCTTGATGGCGAACACCACCAGGCCGGCCGTTTCGCGGTCGATGCGGTGCACGGGCGACAAATCGGGCAGCGCCAGCGCGCGCTTCAGGCGCACCAGCAGGCTGCGCTGGATGAATTGGCCACTGGGCGTCACGGGCATGAAGTGCGGCTTGTCGGCCACCACCAACCCTTCGTCCTGGTACAGCACCTGCGCGTCTTCAGGCGCGTCGGGCTCGGCGTCCAGCTGGCGGTAGTAGAAGACGCGCTGGCCTTCGGTGGGCGTCCGCTGCGCATCGACCGGCGTGCCGTCGGCGTTCAGCACATCGCCGGCCGCCAGGCGCGCGGCCCACTGCGCGCGCGGCAGCACGGGCAGGCGCTCGCACAGAAAGTCCAGCACGCTGGCCCACGGCCCGCCGTGCACCACGGCGCAGCTGGCGCTGACGCCGTCGCGCAGCGGCAGCGCGTCGGGGCGGCGGGGGCGGCTCATGCGGTTTTCAAGCCCAATCGCCCGCTGACCGTACAACCACTTGCGCGGGCAGCTTCTGTCTAGATAGCGGGCGCGGCGCTGCCCGGTGCGGGCCCGCTGTCCGCTGCTGCCACAACACCCGCGTCCGTGCGGCGAAAGACCAGGTCCCACACGCCATGGCCGAGCTTGAGGCCGCGCCGCTCGAACTTGGTTTCGGGTCGGTACGCGGGTGTGGGCGCGTAGCCGTCGGCGGTGTTGGTCAGCAGCGGCTCGGCCGACAGCACGTCCAGCATCTGCTCCGCGTAGGGCTGCCAGTCGGTGGCGCAATGCAAATAGCCGCCGGGCGCCAGGCGCTCGGCCAGCAGACGCACCAGCTTGGGCTGAATCAGGCGGCGCTTGTGGTGGCGCGACTTGTGCCACGGGTCGGGGAAGAACACGTGCACGCCGTGCAGGCTGGTGGGCGCGACCATGTTTTGCAGCACCTCTACAGCGTCGTGTTGCAGGATGCGCACGTTGTGCAGGTCCTGCTCGCCGATCAGCTTGAGCAGCGCGCCCACGCCGGGCTCGTGCACCTCGCAGCCGAGGAACAGTGTGTCCGGCATCAGCGCCGCGATGTGCGCCGTGGCCTGGCCCATCCCGAAGCCGATCTCCAGCACGGCTTTGTCGTATTTTTGGCCGCCAGCCCTAGAGCCATCTGCGCAGGCAGCTACCAAATCTGTAGTGGCGGCGTCGTACGGCAGGATGTACTTGGGCCCCAGTTCGGCCAGCGCGCGGGCCTGGCCGATGGTGGTGCGGCCGGCGCGCACGACAAAGCTGCGCACCCCGCGCGGAAAGGCGACGTTGGGGGCGAAGCCGGGTTGAGCGGCAGCGGCAGCCGCGTGGTCGGCGGCGGTGGTGTCGGTGGTGGAAACCTCGGGCGGCACAGCGCCGTCGCCGTGCCCGGTAGCGGCCGTCACGGCTGGGCGGGGCCGTCGCCGGCTGGGGCATCGCCCGACCACGCCTCAAACGCCTGGTCGACGGCATCGGTCGGGGCCGCGTCGGCGGCGGCCTTGCCGTTCGGCTTTTTCAGCGAAACGCGCTCCTTGCGCTCGTCGGGCGTACGCGGGGCGCTACCGTAAATGGAGTACTTGCTGAGCAGCGTGACCAGCTGCGCGTACACGCGCGGGTTGCCGGCCAGGCACTCGGTTTGCTCGATGTGGCCGGCTTCGCCGCTGAAGTTGCCGATCAGGCCGCCGGCCTCGGTCACCAGCAGCGAGCCGGCGGCCACGTCCCAGGGCTTGAGGCCGGTTTCAAAGAAGCCGTCGGTGAAGCCCGCGGCGACGTAGGCCAGGTCCAGCGCAGCGGCGCCGGGGCGGCGCAGGCCGGCGGTGCGCTGCATCACGTCGCCCATCATCTTCAGGTAGGTAGGGAAGTCGTCGCCCTTGCGGAACGGGAAGCCGGTGGCGATCAGGCTTTCGGCCAGGCGCGTGCGCTTGCTGACGCGGATGCGCCGGTCGTTCACGTAGGCGCCGCGCCCGCGCGTGGCGGTGAACAGGTCGTTGCGGGTCGGGTCGTAGACCACGGCCTGCTCGATGCGGCCCTTGACGCTGAGCGCGATGCTCACGCAGTAGACCGGAAAGCCGTGGATGAAGTTGGTGGTGCCGTCCAGCGGATCGATGATCCACACATGGTCCGACTGCGGGTTGCCGTGCGTGCTGCCGGATTCTTCGGCCAGGATGCCGTGGTTGGGGTAGGCGGTCAGCAGGGTTTCGATGATGGCCGCTTCGCTCGCGTGGTCGACCTCGGTGACGAAGTCGTTGATGTTCTTTTGCGAGATGCGGACCGCTTCAACGTCGAGCGCGGCGCGGTTGATGATGGCGCCAGCGGCGCGCGCGGCGCGAATGGCCACGTTGAGCATGGGGTGCAGGGAGGACGACATGGATTGTGTGAAGAGCGGTGGACCGGCGGCGCGCAAGAGGTGGCAGCCCAAGCCGGTGCCGCGCGATGGCGGCCAAAGATGGGATTTTCCCACGGATCGGTCCCGCGCGCACCCCCCCCGCGTGCCCGCTCGGCCGGCAGGTCACACGGGCGCCGCTGCAATTGGTTGCGATCTGGGGCGGGCGCGCGTCTGCTCCCTTCTTGAAACTGCGGGCTGGCGTCCCGACCGTAGGGATGTCCGCCCGCCAGCGGTTTTCAGATCGGATGGCGGCAGTCTTCTTCACGACGCAGGAACCCGCCATGACCCAGTCGACCCACCGCGTCAAGCTGTTCGATGACCTGATCAAGGAATTCGCGCCTGGCTTCTTCATCAAGCCGCTGCAAGGCGAGCAACTGGCGCCGGGGCAGATCCGCCTCGACGTGCGCGAAAACGAGCAGGCGTTCACCGTGCTGGCCGAAGTGCCGTGCGTGCCGAAGGACCAGATCGACGTGTCGATCGACGGCAGCGTGGTCACGCTGCGCGCCGAGGTGAAGCCGCAGCCCGGCCCGGGCGAAGGCGACAAGGTGCTGCGCACCGAGCGCTACGTCGGCGCGCTGGCGCGCAGCTTTCAGCTACCGGCCGATATCGACCAGGCGGCGGCGCGCGCGAAGTACGAAAACGGCATCCTGATCCTCACGCTGCCCAAAAAGCAGGCGGGCGCGGCGCAGCGGCTGAACATCGACTGACGCGGCCTATTATGGCGCCGCCTGGCAGGGGCGGTGTCAGGCGTCTGGTGCGGCCAGCGTCGCCAGCAATTGCTCGGCCATGCGTTCGGGCGTGCTCAGCGCATCCACCGCCAGCACCTGCCGCTGCGGCATGCTGCGCAGCCAGGTGATCTGGCGCTTGGCCAGCTGGCGCGTGGCGGCGATGCCGCGTTCGCGCAGCAGCGCCAGCTGCGCGGCGGTCAGGGCGCCCGACGGCGCGGCGTCGTCCAGCGCCTCCCACGCCTGCCGGTAGCCGACGCAGCGCATGCTGGGCAGGTCGGGCTGCAGGTCGCCGCGCGCGCGCAGGCGCTGCACTTCGGCCAGAAAGCCGGCGTCCAGCATGGCGTCGAAGCGCTGGGCGATGCGCGCGTGCAGCCAGGCTCGGTCGGCGGGTTCCAAGGAAAACAAGGGCATGGCCCTAGAACCATCTGCGCGGTCAGCTCCTGTTTTTGTAGTATGCAGCGCCGACAGCGGGCGCCCGGTGATCTGCCACACTTCCAGCGCACGCTGGATGCGCTGGCTGTCGGCGGGTGCCAGGCGCGCGGCGGTGACGGGGTCGACGGCGGCCAGCTCGGCGTGCAGGGCGGGCCAGCCTTGTTCGGCCGCGCGCGCTTCAATGGCGGCGCGCACGGCGGCATCGGCCGGCGGCAGGTCGTCCAGACCGTCGGCCAGTGCCTTGAAGTACAGCATGGTGCCGCCGACCAGCAGCGGCAGCCGCCCGCGCGCGCGGATCTCGGCCATCAGCCGTTCGGCATCGCGCACGAATTCGGCCGCGCTGTAGGCCTCGGTCGGCTCGCGGATGTCGATCAGGTGGTGCGGCGCAGCGGCCAGCTCGGCGGGCGTGGGCTTGGCGGTGCCGATGTCCATGCCGCGGTAGACCAGGGCCGAATCGACACTGATGATCTCCACCGGCAGGCGCTCGGCCAGCGCCAGGGCCAGCGCGCTCTTGCCGCTGGCGGTGGGGCCGGCAATGCCCAGCGCGGGCGGCAGGGCAGCGTCAGTGCGTGGGGTCGCCATAGCGCGGCACCAGAAACCAGGCGGTCAGCGCGATCACGCTGCACCACAGCAGAAAGCCGAGGCCGAGCGGGCGGGCACTGCCGTCCATCGCGCTGCCCAGCCACAGGCCCATGGGGAAGGCTACCGCCATCATGATGAAACCGTTCAGCGCCGAGGCGGCGCCCGCCATCTGCGGGAACGGCGACACCGTGCCGCTCTGGCCCACCGGCTGGTGCACCCCATGCGCCACGATGAACAGCGCCTGCGGCAGCACGATCGCCCACAGGCCGTGCCAGGGCTGGCCCCAGCCGCCCCAGGCCAGCACGGCCATCAGCACGCCCGCGCTGAAGGTGATGCAGCCGGCCCAGCGCACGGTGCGCACGATGCCCCAGCGCACCAGCAGGCGGCGGCAGGCCACGGTGCCGGCGATGTACAGCACCGAATTGGCCGCCATCACCGCGCCGTAGGCCAGACGCGACAGGCCCAGCGCCTCGATCAGCAGGAACGACGAGGTGGCCAGGAAGGTGAACAGCGCCACGTACGAGCCCGTGGACAGCAGCGAATAGGTGATGAAGGTCGGGTGCCGCGCGATCGTGCCCCAGGCCCGCAGCAGCGCGGCCGGGCGCAGCGCGTCGGGGTTGCGCGCGGGGATGGTTTCGTCGAAGCGCAGCACCAGCAGCGCCAGCGTGCCCAGACCGAACAGCACCTGCACCGCCATGGCCGCGCGCCAGTGCACGGTCTGGGTCAGCAGGCCGCCCAGCGGCGCGCAGCAGATCGCGATGACACCCAGGCCGGACAGGCCCTTGCTCATCATGCGGGCGCCTTCCAGCGGCGCGTACAGGTCGCGCACGATGGCGCGGGCGCACATCACCGCCGCGCCCATGGCGGCGCCCTGCGCGATGCGGGCGACGATCAGCAGCTCCATCGTCGGTGCCACCACGCAGGCCAGCGCGGCCAGCACGTAGGCTGCCATGCCCCACAGCAGGATCGGCTTGCGCCCAAAGCGGTCGGACAACGGGCCCCACACCAGCTGCGACACGCCGAAGGCCAGCAGCAGCGCCGCCAGCGTCAGCTGCACCTGCGGCATGGGCGCGCCCAGGTCGGCCTGCAGCGCCGGCAGGGCCGGCAGGTAGACGTCGGTCGTGACGGGCTGGATGCCCAGCAGCAGGCCGAGCAGCACGACGATGATCAGGGGCGACATGCCCGGCGCCGCGGCGGCTGGCGCAGGCGCGGCACGCGGCGAAAGGGTCGACGGGGTGGGCACGCGGCGAGGGTAGCAGATGGGCGCGCGGCGGCAGCCTGTGCCGCTGAGAGCGGGCGCCGGGCGTGTTACCGCGCGGTTCAGCGGTCAGGCGTGGGGTGGCGAGTCAGCCGCTGCCCAGATATTTGCTAGCTAATCAATAGCTGCTTGCGCTGGTGGTTGTATGGCGAAGTGCCAAAAACACTTGAATCAGGCGCCCGCTGCAGCGCTCAGTGGCGGGGGCGCGCCAAAGCAGCCGTCACCGAACAGCGCGGGCAGCGCGGCGCGGTACTGGTCCTGGCCGACGCTGTTGGTGTTGTGGTGCGAGCCGCCTTCGACCAGCACAAAGCGCTTGGGCTCGGCGGCGGCGTCGAACAGCTGACGGCCCAGCGCCGGCGGGATCAGCCGGTCCTCGCTGCCGTGCACGACCAGCACCGGCGAGCCCACCTGCGCGATGCGCGCACGCGAGTCAAAGCGCTGCGTGATCAGCGGCCCCACCGGCAGCCAGCCCCACTTCATGGTGCGCGCCACGTCGGGGATGGAGGTGAAGGTGCCTTCCAGGATCAGCCCGCGCTGGTCGCGCACCTGCTCGGCCAGCTGCACCGCCACGCCGCCGCCCAGCGAGTGGCCGAAGATGAAGCGCAGCGCATCGGGGTGCTGGCGCGCCAGCCAGTCCCAGGCGGCGCGCGCGTCTTCCAGCGCCATGGCTTCGGACGGCAGACCGGCCGAGCTTTTGCCAAAGCCGCGGTAGTCGATCGCCAGCACCGAAAAGCCCAGTTCCTGCATGCGCCGGATGCGGCTGGCCGAGCCGCGCACGTCCCAGCGCGCCCCGTGCAGGTACAGCAGCACCGGCGAAGCGCAGGCGGCACGGGCATCGGCCGGATGCCACAGGCCGTGCAGGCGCACCGGCTGGCCGCTGGCGCGCGAATCGAAGTCGATCCACACGTCCTGCATGCCTTCGGCGACGGTGGCCGACTGGCCCCAGGTGCGGTCGGTGGGCTGGAAGATCCAGGCGCGCTGCTTCTCGTCCAGCGCGGCGCAGCCGGCGAACGCGGCAGCGCCCAGCGCGGCGACCACGGCAAGGCGGAATCGAGAAATTGTCATGACCGGGGATCGACGCTGGCGGCACCCGAAAGTTCTGCAGCCCGCGCAGGGGGTGGAAACAGACCGTCACAGAACCGACTTGTGGGCGTCATACGCTCGCGCCCCAGCCATTGTTTTTTTGGAGGAGTTGAATGCGCACACGCTTGGTTTCCCCCCTGCTCGCCAGCGCCCTGGTGGCCGCCAGTCTGGCCGCCTGCGGCGGCAGCGACGACAGCGCCTGGAACACGCTGAACGGCGACAAGCCCTTGGTGATCGGGCACCGCGGCGCGGCCGGCTACCTGCCGGACCACACGCTGGAAGGCTACCGTCGCGCGGTCGAGATGGGTGCCGATTTCATCGAGCCCGATCTGGTCGCCACCAAGGACGGCGTGCTGGTGGCGCGGCATGAGCCCAACATTGTCGCCACCACCGACGTGAAAGACCGGGCCGAGTTCGCCAAGCGCAAGCGCAAGGCCATGGTCGACGGCTTTGAGGAAGAAGGCTGGTTCGTCAGCGACTTCACGCTGGCCGAGTTGAAGACGCTGCGCGCGGTGCAGCCGCTGTCGGACCGCGACCAGCGCTACAACGGGCAATTCCAGATCCCCACTTTCGAGGAAGTGCTGACGCTGGCCGAAACCGAGTCCAAGCGCACCGGCCGCACCATCGGCGTGTACCCCGAAACCAAGCACCCGACCTACCACCAGCGCCTGGGCTTGCCGTTGGAAGACCGCCTGCTGGACGCGCTGGCCAAGCGGGGGCTGACCAAGAAGTCGTCGCCCGTCATCATCCAGTCCTTCGAGACCGGCAACCTGAAGTACCTGCGCGGCAAGACTGCGGTGCGCCTGGTGCAACTGGTGGACGGCTACGACATCCACCCCGATGGCAGCATCGACTTCAGCCTGCCCTGGGGTCAGCCTTACGACCTGACGGTGGCGGGCGACAAGCGCAACTACGGCGCGTTGCTGACGCCCGCGGGCCTGGCGGACATCAAGAAGTACGCCGACGGCATTGGCCCCTGGAAGCCTTACCTGATCCCCACGCGCCTGACGCTGGGCGCCGACGGCAAGCCGGTCGATCTGAACGGCGATGGCGCCATCGACGAGCGCGACCGCCGCGTCATGCCGGCCACCTCGGTGCTGGCCAACGCCCACAAGACCGGCCTGTTCGTGCACCCCTACACCTTCCGCAGCGAAGCCAAGCGCCTGGCAGCGGACGACAAAGGCGACCCGAAGGCCGAGTACCGGCGCTTCTACGAGCTGGGGGTGGATGGCGTGTTCTCTGACTTTGCCGACCACGCCAAGGCGGCGCGCGACAACTGAAGCCGGGCGGCAAAGGCCGCTCTATGTGTGCACGCACGCAGCGCGGCGGTGCTGGAAAAGCCCAGCGCCGCCACGCTTGTTTTTTACTGCGACATGTTGAGGTGCTGCGCACGTTCCCACGCGGCCCGCGCGGCCGGGCTGGCTTCGGCCCAGGTCAGGCGCGACTTGCCGCGGTAGGCATCCCAGTCCTCGGCCAGGGTTTCCTGCACCTCGTCGTACGAACGGCCGCGATGCTTGTCGACGTCGCGCAGACCCAGGTCGTAGGCCGGCCGGTAGTCTTCTTCGTAGGTGTAGCCGTCGACGTAATACGGTTGGCGCGCGTGTTCTTCCTTCCAGTAGGCGTGCTCAACCGTCGGGTCGAAGCCTTCGGCCACGGCCTTGCCGGCCAAGCCGCCAACTACCGCGCCCACCGCGGCGCCCACGGCGGTGCCGATCGGCCCTGCCACGGTGCCCACGGCAGCACCTGCAGCTGCGCCGCCGGCCAGCGCACCCAGGCCGGTGCCGACCGGATGCGCACCGGGCTCGCCGGTGATCGGGTCGGGGTTGAGGTCTTTGGGTTTGTCGCTCATAAATGTCTCCAGAAAAGTCTGACCACAAGGCGCACGACGCGAAAGTCGGCCAGGAGACTGCCGTTGGTGCCGTTCACGCTCTTGAGCAGAACGCGACGGCCCGCGGCAGCACGCCATCACCTTAAGTCGGAGCCGGGCGCTCACCTGTAGGACAAGCGCGGTGCGGCTTGTGCGCGACGGTGCGTGCGCGATTGCGTTCGGGCACCTGCGGCTTTGGCTGACCGCGGCTTCGGCTTCGCGCCATGCAGCGCGGGTTGCGCCTCGACCGCCAGCGCAGCCTTCACACGGGGCGTGGTGACGCGTGCTGCCGCGTCGTTCCCCTGTGTCAGCGCCCGCGCAAAAACAGTCCGTCCAGTTCGCGCAGCGTGAGCTGGCGCCAGGTCGGCCGACCGTGGTTGCACTGGTCGGAGCGCTCGGTCGCCTCCATTTGGCGCAGCAAGGCGTTCATCTCCTCGTGCGTCAGACGGCGGTTGGCGCGCACGGCGCCGTGGCAGGCCATGGTGGCCAGCAGCTCGTGCTGGGCGCGTTCGATCACGGTGCTGGCCTCGTGCTGCGCCAGCTCGGCCAGCACGCTGCGGGCCAGCTCGACCGCGTCGCCAGCCGCCAGCGTGGCGGGCACGGCGCGCACGGCCAGTGTGCGCGGCGAAAACGGGGTCACGTCCAGCCCCAGGCGCTGCAGCACCGCGCTGGCCGACTCGGCGGTGGCGACCTCCTGCGGCGTGGCGGCAAAGGTGGCGGGGATCAGCAGCGGCTGGCTGGCGACTTGCGCGCCGTCGAGCTGGGTCTTGAGCCGTTCGTACACGATGCGTTCGTGCGCGGCGTGCATGTCGACCAGCACTAGGCCGGCGTGGTTTTCCGCCAGGATGTAGATGCCGTGCAGCTGCGCCACGGCGTGGCCCAGCGGCCAATCGGGCGTGGCGGGGACGGGCGCGCCGGACGCTGGCACGTCGGCTGTGTCGGCGTCGTCGGTGAAGGCACGCGGCTGCCACAGCGCGCGCAGTTCTTCCATCGCCTGCAGTGCGGTTGCTCCTGAATCGGGAGCTGCCTGCGCAAGTGGCAGTTGGGCTGGCGGCCTGAAAGGCTTGAAATCCTCCTGACCGACCGCCGCAGGGCTCCAACTGCCCGCCGGTGCGGGATCGGCGCCGTCCACCTGTTGCGCCAGCAAGGCGGCGCGCGGTGCGGCCAGCGCCTGGTCGACCGCGTGGCGCACGGCCTGGTGCACCTCGCGCCCATCGCGAAAGCGCACCTCGATCTTGGTCGGGTGCACGTTGACGTCGACACGCGCCGGGTCCAGCTCGACAAACAGCACGTACACCGGCTGGCGGTGGCCGTGCAGCACGTCTTCATAGGCGCTGCGGGCAGCGTGCACAATCACCTTGTCGCGCACATAGCGGCCGTTGACGTAGGCAAACTGCTGGTCGGCGCGCGAACGCGCGTGGTCGGGCAGACCGGCGCGGCCGGTGACGCGCACCGCGCCCACGCGGTGGTCCACGGCGATCGAGGCGGCCAGGAAGTCGTCGCCCAGCACATCGCCGATGCGCCGGGTGCGCGCGGCGTCGCCGTCGCCCTGGCGGCGCCATTGCTCGACCAGCTTGCCGTCGTGCCAGATGGCAAAGCCGACATCCGGCCGCGCCAGCGCGTGGCGGCGCACGGCGTCGATGCAGTGGGCCAGCTCGGTCGCGTCGGTCTTTAGGAATTTGCGCCGCGCGGGCACGCTGAAGAACAGCTCCTTGACCTCCACGGTGGTGCCGCCGGCGCGCGCCGCGGGTTTCAGCTCGCCCGTGCGTCCATCCAGCAGCCAGGCATTGGATTGGTCCGTGGCCCGCGACAGCAAAGCGAGTTCAGCTATGGAGTTGATAGCCGCCAGCGCTTCGCCGCGAAAACCCATGGTGCCGACCGATTCCAGCTCGGCCAGGCTGGCGATCTTGCTGGTCGCGTGGCGCTTGAGGGCCGTGGCCATCTGCTCCGGCACGATGCCGTCGCCGTCGTCTTCCACGCTGATCAGGCGAACGCCACCGGCCGACAGGCGCAGCGTGATTTGCGTGGCGCCGGCGTCCAGCGCGTTGTCCAGCAGCTCGCGCACCACGGAGGCGGGGCGCTCGACCACCTCGCCGGCGGCGATCTGGCTGATCAGTTCATCGGGGAGTTCGCGGATGGCGCGGCGCGGGGAAGACATCGCTGCGCATCATAGGGGTTCGGTCCAGCCGCAACTGCTGACGGGCCACCCGACCGCTTCGGTGACGGGGTAGGGTTGACCGAAGGGCGGTGAAATGGTCTCTATAGTATTACAAAAGTATTAAAAATATCGCAAACTTTGTGCTTTGTTGCTCATTGAGACCCACCATGACCCATCGGACTGCAGTTTTGTCTTTGCCTTTGGCGTGTTTCGGCGCTGTCGGTGATGTATCTCTCGCTGGCCACGCGGGTGGGCATTTCCTGCGACGCGCGGTCGTTGCTGGGTTGATCGGGCTGAGCGCGGTGGCGGCGTCTGCTGCGACCCACACGGTGAGCACGCTGGCCGACACGGGTGCCGGGTCGTTGCGTGCAGCGTTGGCGACGCCGTTAACCGGCGACACGGTGGCCTTCGCACCTGCGCTGGCCGGCACGCTGACACTGGCGTCACCGCTGCCCACGATCACGGTTTCGCTGACGGTGACGGGACCGGGCGCCGACAAGGTGAGGGTGCTGAATGCGGCCGGTCGCGTGTTTGACCTGCAGAACGCTGGCGCGGTCACGCTGAACGGCCTCAGCCTGAGCGGCAGCGGACTGGACCTGGGCGAGAACGGCGGCGCCATCCGCAGTCAGGGCGCGACGCAGCTGACGCTGGACGGCGTCGCCATCGCCCGCAGCACGGTCACCAAGCAGTGGAACGGCGGTGGCCTGGGCGGCGGGGTGTACAGCGGCGCCGGCAGCAGCCTCAGCGTGCGCGCCAGCACGTTCGAAGCCAACCGCGCTGACAAGGGCGGAGCGATCTACGCAGTCGGCGCCGGCCTGACCATGGTCAACAGCACGCTGACGCAGAACCAGGCCGATGACAGCGGCGGCGCTATCTCGCTGGAATTTGGCCCTGCGTCGACCATTACCCAATCGACGCTGACCGCCAACAGCGCTGCCATTGGCGGCGGGGTGTACGTGCGGAACACGGCGTCGCTCAACCTGGTGAACAGCGTCCTGGCGGGCAACACCGACCGCGGCGGCGCCAACGACGTCGACCATGGCAACAACACGGTGAGCGCCACCGGCTCGCTGTTCTCCGAAACCGACGCGACGAGCGTGGTGCACAACGGCGCCGACAGCAACAACCTGTACGGCGCCGACCCGCTGCTGGGCGCGCTGGCCAGCAACGGCGGAACGACCCAGACGCAACTGCCGGGCGCAGGCAGCCCCGCGCTGAATGCGGTAGCGTGCACGGGCGTTGCGCTTGACCAGCGCGGCATCGCCCGGCCGCAGGGCGTACTGTGCGACATCGGCGCTGTCGAAGTCGCCGCACCGCCCGCTGCCGTGCCGACACTGAGCAGCGCAGCCTGGGCCTTGCTGGCGTTCGTGCTGGTTGGCGTGTTCGCGTGGCGCCGTGGGCGCATCGGGACCAGCTGAGGCCTTGTTGCAGGGCAGTGCGGAAGGCGTGGCCCACCGCACCGTTGCGTGTGGCGGCTGAATCAGTGATCTGAATGAAATTGAGCTCTAGGCTAAGCGGATTAAGCGCAGAACGCTATTGAAAGAGTAGCTGATGCCACCTCGCCTCGGTGGCAGGCGATGGCACAGCTGGCGTCGTCGTCCATGGGCCGCCGACGAGGTGCGCGTCAGCCTACTGAGTTCATCGGCCGATCTTGTGATGCCGGGCAGCAGCGCATCGGAGAGCGCTGGCGCGCTGATCGGCGAGGTAATCAGGCCGGCGCCGCGTGCCACGGCGTTACACCGCCCGGGCCGTGCTGCAACATGGCGACCCGATAATCCGTCCCATGGAAATCGTGATGCATCTGGTCGACTTCATCCTTCACGTCGACAAGTACCTGGGCGCTTTCGTGGCTCAGTACGGTCCTTGGGTTTACGCGCTGCTGTTCATCATCGTCTTTGTCGAGACCGGTGTCGTGGTGATGCCGTTTCTGCCGGGCGATTCACTGCTGTTCGTCGTTGGCGCTCTGGCCGGCGCGGGGCACATGCACATCGGCGTGGCCTGCGCGGTGCTGCTGGCTGCGGCCATTCTGGGGGACCAGTGCAACTACAGCATTGGGCGCTACATCGGGCCCAAGGTGTTCCAGTGGGAAGACTCGCGTTTCTTCAACCGCAAGGCGTTCGACAGGGCGCACGCGTTCTACGAGCGCTATGGCGGGGTGACCATCATCCTGGCGCGCTTCATGCCCTTCATCCGCACCTTCGTGCCTTTTGTCGCGGGCGTGGCGGAGATGGACCGCGGCAAGTTCACGCTGTTCAACGTGGTCGGTGCGCTGATCTGGGTGCTGGGGCTGTGCACTGCAGGTTACGTGTTCGGCAACCTGCCCTGGGTTCAGGCGAACCTGAGCAAGATCATCTGGGCGCTGATTCTGGTGCCAGGGCTGATCGCCATCTACGGGGGCTGGAAGGCCGGGCGAGCCGACAAGGCGGGCGCAGGGCCCGCCTGACGCGGCAGGGCGCCGCGGTTTCTCTCCGGGCAGAAAAAACGGGCGTTCTGGTGAACGCCCGCAAATAAAAGAAGAGGAGAACTTGCAATGGGCTATGAAATCCCTATGCCTAGGGTTTTCATCACCCAGCCCGATTTCACCACAAATTCCATCGCTTGTGGTGTAGGACAACGAGCAAACGACTCGCAGTAGGCTGAAAGTACCGATCATTTACCGTAAGTGGGTACTTACGGCCTGTCAAACTTGCCGGTTGCGCGCGAGCGGCGGGTTGGCGGCAAAGTATTTCTCGATGCCGTTGATCAGCGCGTTCGCTAGGTTGTTCTGGTAGGCGTCGGTGCGCAGCTTGCGCTCTTCTTCGGGGTTGCTGATGAAGGCGGTTTCGACCAGCACGCTCGGAATGTCCGGCGCGCGCAGCACGGCGAAGTTGGCGCGTTCCACGTTGCGCTTGTGCAGCCGGCCCACGTCGCCGATCTCGCGCAGCACCGCGGTGCCCAACTTCAGGCTGTCCTTGATCTGGGCCGTGGTGCTCATGTCGAGCATGGCGCGCTGCACCAGCGAATCCTTGACCCCCAGGTTGACGCCGCCGATGCGGTCGGCGTCGTTTTCCTTGTTCGCCAGCCAGCGCGCCGCCGTGCTGGAGGCGCCGCGCTCGGACAGCGCATAGACGCTGGCGCCGCGCGCTTCCTCACGCATGAAGGCGTCGGCGTGGATGCTGACGAACAGGTCGGCGCCCACGCGGCGGGCCTTTTCGACCCGCACGTTCAGCGGCACGAAGAAGTCCGCGTCCCGCGTCAGGAAGGCGCGCATGGGATTGCCGGCGACCACGGTGTTGTTGATGCGGTCGCGCAGCTTCAGCGCCACCTGCAGCACCACGTCCTTTTCGCGCGTGCCGCCGGGGCCGATGGCGCCGGGGTCTTCGCCGCCGTGGCCAGGGTCCAGCGCGATGATGATCAGGCGGTCGGTCCGGCCGGCGGCTACCGCGGGTGGCCTGGTGGCTGGCCCGCTGGATTCGCCACTGGCGGGCTTGGGCGCGGGCGCCTTGGCGGTGGGGCGCGCGGGCGCAGGAGCAGGCGACCGGGCCGTGGCGGTGCTGTCCTTGTCGCGCACCATGGCGTTGGCGCGCTCGAACTGCTTGGCGATCAGATCGCCCAGCGTGTCGGTGGTGGCCGCCGTGTCGGCGCGGGCAACGGCGGTATCGGCCGTGGCGTTGGCGCCGAGGTCCTTCATGCGGTCGGCGATCAGCTGTTCCAGTGGGTCCGGCGGGTTGGCTGGATACAGGTCGAACACCAGCCGGTACTTGTACGCGGCCACGGGCGTCAGCGTGAAAACCTGCGGCTTGATTGCCTGTTTGAGGTCGACCACCAGGCGCACCACGCCGGGCGAGTTCTGGCCCACGCGGATGCCGGCGATGTTGGGGTCGTCCGATCGCACCTTGGCCACCAGCTCGCGCAGCGTGGGGTTCAGGTCCAGCCCGTCGATGTCGACCGCCAGACGCGGGGGCGAGCCGATCATGCGGTGCGTGGCCTTGAGCGCAGTGTCCGACTCGATGGTGACGCGCGTGTAGTCCTCGGCCGGCCACAGGCGCACGGCCACGATGCTGGCGCCGCGGGCGATATGACTGGCGCCCAACAACAGCACCAGGGAGCCGCCTTGCTTGAGCAGGCGGCGGCGGTCGGGGGCGGCGGGCGGTAGGCGGTCGGTCATAAAGGCATGTCCTGCAGCAGGCGGGCGCCCAGTGCGGTGGGCGCGTGCACGGTCACGTGGCGCGCGTAGTGGTCGCCTGGGCGGATGTGCAGCACCCAGTCGGCCACGGGCAGCAGGCCGGCGGCTTTTTCCGGCCATTCGGCCAGCTTGAGGCCGGGGGCGGCGAAGAGGTCGCGAAAACCGGCGTCCTCCCATTCCTGCGGGTCGTTGAAGCGGTAGAAGTCGAAGTGCGAGATGGCCAAGCCTTCCGGGGTCTCGTGCGGCTCCACCACGGCATAGGTCGGGCTCTTGACGCGCCCAGTGATGCCGAGCGCGCGCAGCAGGTGGCGCACGAAAGTGGTTTTGCCGGCGCCGAGGTCACCGTGCAGTTCGATGAACGCGTCGCGCAGGCCGGGCGCGGCCGCCAACTGGCGGGCAAAGGCCTGCGTGTCCGCTTCCGTCGTCCAGTGCCAGTCGCGGCGCGGGGCGGTTTCTAAAATGGGGGCGTGGAGCATGGCAAGGTGATCGATGCGCAGGCGTTGTGGGACCAGTTCGGGGCGTGGGCGCTCGAGTTGGGCTTTTCGCATGTCGGCGTGGCGGGGGTGGATTTGTCGAGCGCCGAGCCAGGCTTGCTCGACTGGCTGTCCAACGGTTTTCACGGCAGCATGGACTACATGGCTGTTCACGGCCTGAGGCGGGCGCGCCCGGCCGAGCTGGTGCCCGGCACCGTGAGCGTGATCACCGCGCGCATGGACTACCTGCCGCGCCAAACGCCGCAGGACTGGCAGGCTGTGGAATGGGCGCGTCTGGAGCGGCCCACCGAAGGCGTCGTGTCGGTGTACGCTCGCGGTCGCGACTACCACAAGGTGCTGCGCGGCCGGCTGCAAAAGCTGCAGCAACGGCTGGCCGAGGCGATTGGCCCGTTTGGCCACCGTGTGTTCACCGATTCGGCGCCGGTGCTGGAGGCCGAACTGGCCGCGCGCAGCGGCCAGGGCTGGCGCGGCAAGCACACGCTGGTGCTGAACCGCGAAGGCGGCTCGATGTTTTTCCTGGGCGAGATCTACGTCGATCTGGCGCTGCCCGCCACCGAGCCCGTGGGCGCGCACTGCGGCAGCTGCCAGGCCTGCATCGACGTGTGCCCCACGCGCGCCATCGTTGCGCCGCACCGCATCGACGCGCGGCGCTGCATTTCCTACCTGACCATCGAGCACGACGGCTCCATCGACGAATCCCTCCGACCTCTGCTCGGCAACCGCATCTACGGCTGCGACGACTGCCAGCTCATCTGCCCCTGGAACAAGTACGCGCGGCGCAGCAGCTTGGCCGACTTTGACGCGCGCGAGGGCATGAGCGGCGAACAACTCAGCGCTCTGATGCGCTGGAGCGAAGCGGAGTTCCTGCAGCGCACCGAAGGCAGCCCGATCCGCCGCATTGGTCACGAGCGTTGGTTGCGCAACATCGCGGTGGCCCTCGGCAATGCGCTGACCGCGCTGACGCCGCAGGATCCGCGGCGCACCGACATCCTGCACGCGCTGCAGGCGCATGTGGCGCACCCGAGCCCGATCGTGCGCGAGCACGTCGCCTGGGCGTTGGGTCGGTAGCGGCATCGGTTTGCTAGTAATTTGTGACAGCGGTGCGGCGCCGGACATGCGCAGCACGCTGCCAATTTCATAGCATTCTAGGCGACCCGTCAATGCCGTTGCCGTTGGTCTCAGGCATTTCCCCACACTGCTGTGGCGTTGCCGCCGCGCCAGTCCAGGGGCGCGGCTCACGCGTTGTGCTCAGACCTGGCCAATCAGGCCCAGCGCAAACGGCAGACTCAGCATGCCCAGCAGCGTCGACAGCGTCACCAGCCCCGCCACGTACGGGCCGTTGTAGCCCATGCGCGCGGCTAGCACGTAACAGCTCGACGCGGTAGGCAGCGCGGCAAAGGTCAGCAGCATCAGGCTTTCGGCGTGACCCAGGCCGAACGCGCGCGCCACGCCCCAGGCCAGCAGCGGCGTGAGCAGGTGGCGGATGGTCAGCACGCCCACGCCCAGCGCCTTGCCGCGCGCCAGCGACTGGAACTGCATGCCGGCGCCCGCCGCCATCAGCCCCAGAGCGATCGATGCGGCGCCGATGCGCGACACGGTGGGCGTGGCCCAGTCCGGGATCGAAAAACCCGCCAGATTGAACGCCAGGCCCGAGGCGGTGGCGATGATCAGCGGATTGCGCACCACTTCGCCCAGAAATCCACGCTCGCCGTGGCGCGCCATCGGCCAGACCGCGGCCACGTTGAACAGCGGCACGCACACGCCAATCAGCACGGCGATCAGCTGCAGGCCCTGCGCGCCGGCCAGACGTTCGGCCAGCGCCAGGCCGATGAAGGAATTGAAGCGAAACGCCACCTGCGCGCTGGCCGCGTGATCGCGCCGGTCGATCCGTCGCCCCAGCCAGGGCAGATAGGGCAGGGCATAGGACATCGCGATGCCGCCCAGCCCAGTGACCAGGCCCGCGGCCATCAGGCCCGAGGCGGCCCCCAGGTCGAGCGGTGTGCGCACGATCGACTGGAACAGCAGCACCGGAAACAGAAAGAAATACACCAACGCCTCTGCCGCCTGCCACACCGGCCGGTTAAGCGCCGTGTAGCGGCACAGCAGATAGCCGATCAGAATCAGCGAAAAGTCGGGGAAAAGCAGCTGGGCGTAATGCACGGTGCGCGAGCATACCCCCTCTACCTCGGGCAAACCCTCACAACTCGGGCACACGATGTTTTGAACAATGCCCGATTCGGCTTTCTAATCGGTACTTTTGGTTTTTTGCATTCAAGGAGTTAAAACATATGCACCGTCGCCACCTGATCGCGCTTGCCGCGGCCGCTGCCACACTGACTTGCGGCAGCGCCTTTGCGCAGGGCTACCCCAACAAGCCGATCCGCCTGATCGTGCCCTTCGCTGCTGGCGGCACCACCGACATCATTGCCCGCGTCATGTCCGAGCCGCTGACCAAGGCCCTGGGCCAGTCCGTCGTGGTGGACAACAAGGGCGGTGCGGGCGGTGCGATTGGCGCGGCTGAAGCCGCGCGCGCCGCGCCTGACGGCTACACGCTGAGCGTGGCCACGGTGTCGACCACGGCCGCCAACCCGGCCATCAACACCAAGATCGCCTACGACCCGATCAACGACTTCGTGCCGATCATGAACATCGCTGCGACGCCGAACATCATCGCGGTCAACCCGTCCTTCCCGGCCAAGGACTACAAGTCCTTCGTCGAACTGCTCAAGAAGAACCCGGGCAAGTACTCGTACGCCTCGTCCGGAACGGGCGGCATCGGCCACCTGCAGACCGAGCTGTGGAAGAGCCTGACGGGCATCTTCGTCACGCACATCCCGTACCGCGGCGCGGGCCCGGCCCTGAACGACGTGGTGGCCGGCCAGGTGCCGATCATGTTCGACAACCTGCCTTCAGCGCTGCCGTTCATCAAGAGCGGCAAGCTGGTGCCGATCGTGGTGGCCGCGCCCAATCGCGTGAAGGACCTGCCCGACACGCCCACGTTCAAGGAAGTGGGTCTGGAGCCGGTGAACCGCATGGCGTACTACGGCCTCCTGGCGCCCAAGGGCACGCCCAAGGACATCGTCGACAAGATCCACGCGGCTGCCAAGAAGGCGCTGGAAGAGCCGGCGGTGAAGAAGCGCATTGAGGAGACGGGCTCGATCATCGTCGGCAACACGCCGGAAGAATTCGCCAAGCAGATCAAGGATGAATTCGCTGTGTACAAGGAAGTGGTCAAGAAGCAGAAGCTGAGCCTCTGACCCGCCGCGCTGCTGCGCAGCGTACGAAAAAGGCGCCCTCGGGCGCCTTTTTTTATTTCTGGCTCGGTGCAAAGACGCCAGGCCAGCTGGCTTGAAGCTATGAAAAGAGTAGCTGCTTGCGCAGGTGGTTGTAGGGCTGAAGGCCGATTTACTTGATATTCTGACCCAGCACCTTGCCGTTGACCGTCTTGCCGTACATCGAGTCGTCGGTGTCGTGGAATTCCTTGCGCGTGGTCGCCACGTCGCGCGTGAACCGGGGGTCCTGCGGACGCTCCTGGCTGTCGATGTACAGGGCCACGTCCCACGCCTCCTGGTCGCTCAGGCTGCCGCCCTTGCTGAATGGCATGTTGGACTTGATGAAGGCGGCGGCGTTGCTGATGTTGGACATGCCCGCTCCCCAGTTGTACGACTGCGCCCCCCACAGCGGCGGGAACACCTGCGTGTCGCCGCTGCGCGTGCCCTCGCCGCCCGCGCCGTGGCACAGGGCGCACTGCGCTTCGTACACGGCCAGGCCGCGCTGGTAGTCGGGCGCCTGGGTCGGTTTCTCGAGCTTCTTGTAGCCCGCGCCGGCGATCTTTTCGCCCACCGGGGCGCCCTTGGCCAGCCAGTAGGCGTAGGTTTGCAGCGCGTTCAGCACCTCGTCGCCGTAGGGTGGCGCCTTGCCGTTCATGCTGTACATGAAGCAGCCGCGCAGGCGGTCCTCAAAGGTGTCGACGTGCTTCGTCTTGCTGCGGTAGGCCGGGTAGAGCAGGTAGGCGCCCCACAGCGGCGCCGAGTCGGCCAGGCGGCCGGCGTCCAGGTGGCAGTTGACGCAGTTGAGCGTGTTGCCCACGTAGGGCTTGGCGTTCTGGGCCGTGTGCAGAAAGATCTGCTCGCCCTTGCGGATCACGTCGCCCAGCGGGCCGTCGGGAATGGCGCTCTCAGCCGGGGGCTTGAAGCCCACTGTCTGAATTGCGCCAGCAGGTGCGTCCGTCGCTGCAGGCGCCGGCGCTGAGGCCACTTGAGCAGGCGCGCCGGGCGCTGCGGGTGTTGCCGGTGGCGGTGCAGCCGTCGCCACCACAGGTGCTGGCCCGGCGCCGGGCGCCGCAGAGGCGGGCTGACTGGCAGGGGCCCCACTGGCTGCGTGGCGCAGCGTGTCGTTCAGCGTCAGCGCGGACGGGATGCGGATCGCCGAACTGACCACCACCACCGCGATGACTGCGACGAGCACGATAGCAAACATCTTCAGTCCAACGTACTCGCTGTCCTGGCTGAGGGCGGTCGAGCGGCTGGGCTCCGGTAGGGCGGCGGGGTGCGGGGCGTTCATGCTTGGCTCCTGAACAAGGCGCGGCGGCTCATTTGGCGCGGCTGGCGTAGTAGGCGGCCACGGCCTTGACGTCGTCGCTGCTCAGTTTCTTGGCGATGCCGGACATCAGGCCGAGCGGGCCAGGGCCGCGCTTGCCGGCCTTCCAGGCCTCGACCTGCTCCTGCATGTAGGCCGCGCTCAGGTGCGCGATGGCCGGGAAATGCTCGCCCACCCCTTCGCCGCCCGGCCCGTGGCAACTGGCGCACGCTGGCACGCCATCGCCCATGCGCCCGCGCTGGGCGAGCCACGCGCCCGCGTCGCCGGGCTTGGCGCCCGATGGCGGCGTGGCCGGGCGCGCGATCCCGCTCGGCAGGCTCGCGAGGTAGGCCGACACATCGGCGCGCTGCTGGGGGTTCAAGCCTTTCGCGATCGGCGCCATGATCGGGTTGGCGCGGCTACCGTCCGCAAAGGCGTCCAGCTGCGCTCGCAGGTAGGCGGCGCCGCTGCCGGTGAGCGGCGGGAACGCGCCCGCGCCTTCGGCGTTCTGTCCATGGCAGCTGGTGCAGGCGGCCACGGCCGGCGGCACGCCAGCGGTCATAAGGGTCTGGCCCGCCTTGGCGTTGCCCGCGGGCGCCGCAGCGGCGGGCGCGCTGGCAGGTGGCGCACTGCCACTCTGGGCCTGAGCCGTGGCGCTGAGGGCCAGCCACAGGACGGCGCCGATGCCGACGCGGAGGGCGGGGTGCTTGGGCATGTGGAGGAGCCTCATGGGGTGAACCTGTTCAATGGCGCCGCTTGATCCTAGGCGCGCTGCGCCGCCGCTGGCTGTCGGACAAGGCCGCACATGCCCGGATTGCAATCGCACCGGAGGCGCTGCGCCCACACCCGCCTCTGCTATCGTCGCCAAGTGACCGCCGACGTCGATTCCTCACCTTCCGCGCCTGTGGCGACCCACACCGCCCCAGCGGCCGCGCGCGTGCCGGAGGTGGACGCTTTCATCGACGCGCTGTGGCTGGAAGACGGCCTGGCCCGCAATACGCTCGACGCGTACCGGCGCGATCTGACGCTTTACGCCGCCTGGCTCGCCACCACGCACGGCGCGCCCATCCTGCAGACGCAGGAACACCAGTTGCTGGGCTATTTCGCCGCCCGATCGGCCACCCGCGTCACCTCTGCCAACCGGCGGCTCACCGTCCTAAAGCGATTTTTCCGCTGGGCCCTGCGTGAAAGGCTGATCGACGCCGACCCGACGCTCAAGCTGCTGCCCGCGCGACAGCCGCTGCGCGTGCCCAAAACCCTGAGCGAAGCGCAGGTCGAAGCCTTGCTGGCCGCGCCCGACACCGACACGCCGCTGGGCGTGCGCGACCGCACCATGCTCGAATTGATGTACGCCAGCGGCCTGCGCGTGAGCGAACTGGTCACGCTGAAGGCCTTGCACATCGGCCTGGCCGAAGGCGTGCTGCGCGTCATGGGCAAGGGCAACAAGGAGCGCCTGGTGCCGTTTGGCGAAGTGGCGCGCGAATGGCTGGATAACTACATAAACGATAGCAGGCCGCGCTTGCTGGGTGCGCGCCAGACCGAGGATTTGTTTGTGACCAGCGCCGGCCGAACGCCCGGCACCGCCATGTCGCGCGTGATGTTCTGGAGCATCGTCAAACGCTACGCACGCGAAGCCGGCATCACCGCGTCCCTGTCCCCCCACACGCTGCGCCACGCCTTCGCCACCCATTTGCTGAACCACGGCGCCGACCTGCGTGCGGTGCAGATGCTGCTGGGCCATGCGGACATTTCGACCACGACCATCTACACGCACGTGGCGCGCGAGCGACTGAAAACGCTGCATGCGCAGCACCATCCGAGGGGTTAAGACCGGTTTTACGGATGTGAGCGTTTAAAGTCTGATCATTGCTATAAAAAAAGGCAGCCAAAATGATCAGGGGGTATCGGAGGGACATTGACGGCTTGCGCGCACTGGCCGTTATTTTGGTCCTGGCAGTCCATGCTTCTCCCGCCAAAGTGCCCAATGGCTTTATTGGGGTAGACATATTCTTCGTCATCTCAGGGTTCTTGATCACCGGCATATTGATGGACGATCTGCAGTCGGGTAGGTTTTCTCTCAGGAATTTTTATGTAAGACGCATCAACCGGCTGTTTCCTGCGCTGCTCCTGGTCTTAATTTCGGTGCTGATAGCGGGTTCATTCGTTATGTATCCGGATGAATACCTCCGGATGGCTTTCTCGGCATGGATGAGCACCGTCTTCGCGGCCAACATAGGCTTTTTCAGTGAGGCAGGGTATTGGGATACCTCCAGCAAGCTCAAGCCGCTGTTGCATCTGTGGTCGTTGGGGGTTGAAGAGCAGTTCTACCTCGCGTGGCCGCTGCTCTTGTGCTTGTGCTTCAGGAAGAGGGGCTCACTGCTGTTGGTCGCGCTGGTCATCGCCATGGTGTCACTGGCGCTCAACCTCTACCTGACTCCCAAGAATCAGGCGGCAGCCTTTTACCTGCCGTTTGGTCGGTTATGGGAACTGGCCGCCGGTGGAGTGCTCGCATGGGTGCAGCGCGCCCAGGGTATGCAGAATTCATCGAATGCGCGCGACGCGTTTCATGGGAGTGCCAATGCGTTGAGCTGGGGGGCACTGTTGTTGTTGTTGGCCAACCAGATCACACCCATGGACGACCGAGCGTTCCCTGGGTATTACGCGGTCGTTGTGGTGCTGGCAGCCGCGATATTCATCGCGGCCGGCCCCCAAGCGTGGCTTAACCGACGGGTGTTTTCCCATCCTGTGTTGGTTTACATCGGCAAGATCAGCTATCCACTGTATTTGTGGCACTGGCCATTGCTTGTGTTTGCGCGTCTTGCTGGGGAGGGGCAGTGGACCGTATCGCACCGAAACTACGCGGTGCTCGGCTCCATTGCACTTGCGATGCTGACTTTCCATGGCGTCGAGCAACCGTTGGCCAAAATCAAGAGACGGGGCCGGTTGGCACTGTGGTTGCTGGCGCTGATGGTCTGCATGGGCACGGTGGCTGCCCTAGCCTCAAAAGCCGTGCTGTTGTTTGGATTGAAGGCGTACATCATTCCGCCCATGGAACGGCTTGGTCACGCTAAACCCGCAGTGCAAAGCACCGGAAGCATCGTCCTACTGGGTGACAGCAACGCCGGTCATTTGGAATATGGGTTGAAATGGATCTACGGGGATCGCACCCAGAGCTTCTGGACAGCCAGTTGGCCATACCTTGATGGTACGCAGTACAGGGATGGCCACAGACCCCCTGCCGGAGGCAAAGGCACGCCGGCCCTGACCGAAGAAGCGTTGCGCAAGATAACGGGAGATGCTGCGGTTCGACTCGTGATTCTCTCCAACGCCTATTCGCAGTACCTGATCGGTGATGGTCTGCGCAGCGTTTCCGATTCAGCTGCGGGGGAAACAAAGGCTCAAGCGTATGAGGCCGGCCTGCGGCGCACTGTTCAGCGTCTGCTCGACAGCGGCAAGCAGGTGTTGGTCATCGAGTCGATCCCAACGTATGGGAATCTGGCCACGGTCATGGCGTGCAGCACGGGGCTTCGCCCCTGGTTGCGTCATCAGCCTGCGGGGTGCACACAGTCTCGTTCGACGTTAGAGACGGAGCGGCGCCCCTACCAAGACGTTCTTGACCGCGCTTTCGAGGGCATGTCTGGCGTCACCAGATTCAACACCCTAGACGAACTGTGCGACAAGGATCAGTGCTACGTTCATCGCGACGGTGAGCAGCTCTACTACGACTCGGGGCACTTCACCGCCGAGGGCAGCCAATTGATGAGCGCTGCCATCGCGCGGCGCATCGAAGTCATGCTGGCTGCGCGCTGAGTGCGTGACGTTGCCCAAGTCACTCTGCGGCGCAAGACGAGCAGCCCCTGACGCACAATCGCCCCATGACCGCTTCCTCCTTCTGCCTCTCCCGCCGCGCCGCCGTTTTGGGCCTGGCCGCGCTCGCCGCCGGCCCACGCGCGGCCTTCGCCCAGAACTGGCCCACCAAGCCGATCAGGATCACCGTCGCCTACCCGCCAGGCGGCGTGGCCGATGCCATGGCGCGCCTGCTGGCGGACAAGCTGTCGCCGATCCTGGGGCAGAGCGTGGTGGTGGACAACAAGGCCGGCGCCAGCGGCAGCATCGGCATGGACGCCGTGGCCAAGGCGGCGCCGGATGGGCACAGCCTGGGCTTTTCGGCGATCAGCCCGCTGGTGCTGAACCCGCACCTGGGCAAGTCGCCGTTCGACCCGGCCAAGGACATCGTGCCGGTGGTCAGCGTGATCGCCTCGCCGGTGCTGCTGCTGGGCACGTCGGCGCTCTCGGCCAAGGATTTCAAGGCGCTGCTGGCGGCGGCCAAGGCCAAGCCGGGCGCGCTGCGCTGGGCGACCTCGGGCCCGGCGTCGCTGGGGCACATCGTGCTGGAGCAGGTCAAGGCCGGCGCTGGCGTGGACATCACCCACATTCCCTACAAAGGCGGCGGCCAGCAGATCAACGACGCGCTGGCCGGCCAGTTCGAGGTGCTGTCCACCAACGCCAGCCCGGCCGTCATCAGCCAGATCAAGGCCGGCAAGCTGACGCCGTTGGCCGTGGGCTCGCCCGCGCGGCTGGAGCAACTCGCGCCAACGCCGACGCTGGCCGAACTGGGCCTGCCCGCGGCCAACCTGGCGTCGGTGTTCGGGCTGTTCGCGCCCGCCGGCACGCCGGCCGCGGTGGTCGAGCGCCTGAACACCGAGGTCAACCAACTGCTCAAGGACAAGGACGTCCTGCAGAAGATCAACGCCGCCGACAACCTGCCCACTGGCGGCAGCGCGGCGGCCTTTGCCAAGCTCATCGCCAACGAGTCGGCCAACAACGCGCGCATCATCAAGGCCGCAGGGATCACCGCCGGATGAACGCGGGCCAACTGTTCATGACGGCGTCGGTCGCGGCGCTCGCCTTCGGCACGGCCGCCCCCGCGGCGGCCCAGCCAGCCGCAGCGGCCAACCCGATGGCCCAGGCCTTCGCCAGTGGCCGATGCAGCTTTGCGCCGCCGTGGGAGCCGGGCCGCTGGCGCCTGACCACGCCCGCCGACTACGCCGGCGAGACCTGGCAGGCGTTCCGCCAGCAGACCGGCGCTACCCACCCGGGCGACGCGCGTGGCGACTTCAACGGCGACGGCCGGCCGGACAACGCCGTGGTGGCCCTGCGCGACGACGGCAAGTGGATGGTCGGCGTGATCGAGGGCGGCGACACCTGCGAAACCGCCAGCATGGCGGAAGCCGGCCCGAGCGGCTTTGGCCACCCACCGGCGCTGATCACCCTGCCCAAGGCGGCGGCCAGCGTGGCCTGCCAGCAGGCGGGCTTGCGCTACGCCGCCACCTGCGCCGTGGCGGCGGGTGCGCCGGCGGAATGGCGCGCCACGCGGCCGTTCGACGCCATCGTCCAGACCGACGAGCACGGCACCGCTTTCAGCGGCTACCTGCGTCAGCACTGGAAGAACACGACGCGGGCCGACGGCAGCCCACTGATGGTGTACGGCTCGCTGCCGATCGCGGCCGATGTGAGGCCGCCAGGCAAGTGATGGGGCCGGATAGCGCCCAAGGCGCGGCCGGCGCGAGCAGGGCCAGGCAGCGCCGGGTCGTCCAGAATGCTATTAAGTTGGTAGCTTTTTGCGCAGGTGGTTGTAGGGCTAGGGCCGAATTTTGTTGAAAAATTGACCATGGAAGCGCCCACCAGCCTGTTCTCCCAACCCGCCCTCCAGGCCGCGCTGCTGGCCGCGGCAGGCGCGCTGGCGTATTGGCTGAAGGATGTGCCCGGCCTGCTGATCGGCTGGGGCAAGCGCTTTTTCATCAGCACCCTCACCGTCGATTCGCGCGACGAATTCCTCTTCCCGGCGCTGATCGAATACATGGACCGCCACCCGGGTCTGCGCGGGGTCAACCAGTTCACCGCGCGCAGCGTGCGGCGCGGCAGCGAATACCAAAGTCTGCAGGACGACTTGCGCAACGGCCAGCCGCCGCGCGCGTTTCTGAGCCCGGGTGAGGGCGTGCACATCCTGCGCGTGGATGGGCGCTGGCTGTGGTTGAAGCGAGAGCTGCAGGTCGGCCAGACCGTGTTTGAGAAAGTCAGCCTGTCCACCTTTGGCCGCGCACCCGACTTCTTGGAGCGCTTTCTGCAAGCCGCCATCGCCGCCCGCGCCGCGCGCGAGACGGATTCGCTGTCGGTCTACATCCCCAACCCGTTTCATGGCGGCGACTGGATGCGCGCGCGCCTGGGTTCACGCCGACCGCTGGCCTCGGTCGTGCTGAAAGCCGGGCAGGGGGAGGCGCTGCTGGGCGACCTGGAGCGCTTTTTTGCCAGCCGCGAACGCTACGCCCAGCTGGGCATTCCCTGGCGGCGCGGCTACCTGCTGTATGGACCACCGGGCACGGGCAAGACGTCGCTGGTCACCGCGCTGGCGAGCGAGCTGCACCTGAACGTCTGCACCCTCAGCCTGGCCAGCCCCATCGTCACCGACGAGAAGATCCACACCTTGCTGGCCGCCGTACCGCAGCGCTCGCTGCTGTTGATCGAGGACGTGGACGCGTTCTTCCGCGAACGCGACGCGGCGCACGCGCAGGTCAAGCTGTCCTTCAGCGGCTTCCTGAACGCGCTGGACGGTGTCGCCACGCAGGAGGGCACGGTGCTGTTCATGACCACCAACCACGCCGAGCGCCTCGACCCGGCGCTGATCCGCGCCGGCCGCATCGATGAGCAGGTGGAGTTGGGCTTTGCCGACGCGGACCAGCTGCGCCGCCTGTACCTCAAGTTCGACCCCAACCCGGCCGCGGCCGACGCCTTTGTCCGCGCCAACGCGGGTCAGGCGCGCTCGCCGGCGGCGGTGCAGGGGGAGTTGATGGCCAGGTTTGGGGCGGCATCGACATCGGCACCGACAGCGGCCCGATAAGTGGTTCGGCAGAGGCGCGGCCAGTCCGGGGCACGGTACCGTTGCCGCGTCCGCGCTGGACCGCCGGAGGCTAGCGCGAGGCCGCCAGGGTGGGCTGGCCGGCTTGCCCTGCGGCACCGCCAGTTCCACCAGTGCCGCCCGCGCCATCAGCAGCACCGGCAGCTCCGGCACCGTCACGGCTGCGCGTATCCGGCCGCGCCGAACGTGCGGGTGGGACGGGAATGGGCTTCAAGCCGCTGGCGGGGCGCACCTGCATGGGTTTGCCGCCGCTGCAGCGTGCCTGCTGGTACACGGTCCGCCCATGCGCGTCCGGGCAGCGGTAAATCTGTGCGTGGGCGCTGCTGGCACACGCGGCGCCCAGCAGCACGGTGACGATGGGGAACCGCATCCAAGTCTCCTCAAGTTGCGGACCAGTGTAGCGGCGCTGATGGGGTGGGCAGATGGGTGCAGGGCGACGGATTGTTCGGCGCAGACCCTGGCGACGCCTGCCGCCGCGTCGTGCTGAACGTCGGTGCAGCGGCGCACCCGCCGCAGGGCTACCATCGGCCATGCGCAAAACTTTTCCCCTGACCGCAGAAGGCAAGCACCCCGACCGCCTGCTGGACGCCACCAAGCACGAAATCCGCAAGTACCTGAAGCGCGAGCGGCGGCGGGAATTGCCGGCGGGCATGGACTACTGGGCGTTCGACTGCCGCTTTGGCCCCACGCAGGACGACGCGCAGCCGGTGCATGTGGCGGCGATCATCGAGCGCATTGACGAAACGGTGGCGGCCGGCGCGCCGCAGTTCTACGTTGAGATCCTGGCGCGGGCAGCGCAGCGCCAACACCGGCCGCAGGGCGAGCACGGCGGGTATGCCGATCCCGCAGGCGCCGAGACCGACGGCCCGGTGCGCCGCCGGCACCACGAGGCCGAGGACTGAGCGACGTGGGCGGAAGCGGCGCCGCCGGGCCACCTTAGGAAAACGCGTTCTTGAACTTGGCCTTCAGGTCGTCCCAGGCGCTTTCCAGCTTTTCCTTGGTTTCGGCGTGGCGCTGCTCGCGCAGCACGCGATTGGCCTCCTTCGACGCGGCTTCCACGGCGTCGGCGGCCGCGGCCACTTCCACCCGCACTTCTTCAGCCGACCGGCGCAGCACGGTGCCGCCGGATTGGGCGGCAAACGCGTCCAGCGCTTCGGTCGTCGGCTCGTCCACCTCCATCACCAATGCGGTGCCGCCGGGCGGGATGGATTTGCTCATCGCCGCCAGGACGGAGGTGCTGTCGACCGCCTTGTCCATGTCGACCAGCGAGCCGAACAGCGCGCCGCCGGCCCAACCCAGCAGCACGCCCAGCGGGCCGCCCAGCACGCCGATGACCATGCCGATCAGGCTGCCGCCCAGCGTGCCCATGCCGACGACGTTCTGGTTGCCGTCTTTGATGACGAAGCCACCGTCCGTCTTGCGCTCCAGCACGTAGGCCTGACGCAGGTTGAAGTTCCAGTTGCCGGTGGTGATGTCGTTCAGTGCCTTATAGGCTTTGCTGGGTTCGTCCCAGGTGATGAGGTCGATGTTGGTGGCCATGTCCGAATCCTTTCAATGCAAAGAAAGTGTGCGCCCGCTGCGTGCGAACCGCCAGTGCAGGGCGCCTTTGGCTCCGGCAGCACCGTGACACAACTGCGACACGGCCTGGCTATCTTGTCGGCCTTCGGGTTGCGGGCGGCGCGGGTCCAGGCCGCGCCGGTGCGTCGGACAAAGCCGGGCTGTCAGGCGAGGCGATGTCGCCGGGGCTTGATCGCGTCAAAGGCCCGGTCACCCGAAAAGGGTTTCAGCGCGGGTCTGACGATGGGCGCCGTCTGCGAACAACGGTGTTCGCAGGCACCTATTGAGGCATAGCAAAAAACCGGGTGCCGAGAGCGTGGCGCGGCGCGCAACCGATGGAGCACGCTTAGCACTCGCCATCAGCCGTGTTGCCTGGCGCTAGGCCGACGAGCCGCCAGGTTTGCTGGCCTGAGCAGCGGCGGCGCGCAGCTTGTCTTTCTTGCTGGGCCGCTTGCCCTTGATGCCGCCGTTGCCCTGCGCCTCGGTGCGGGCGGGGGCTGTGGCGACTTCGACGCCGGTGGGCTCGAATCCGGCGACGCGTTCCAGCGGGAGGTTCAGCCCTTGCCGTTGGGCGATCAGGCGCCAATGCGCCGCGTTGTTCGGGGTGACCAGGCTGATGGCCTCGCCCGACTGGCCCGCGCGGCCCGTGCGGCCAATGCGGTGCACGTAATCGACGGGCGAGCGCGGCAGGTCGTAGTTGACGACCACCGGCAGCTCGGCAATGTCGATGCCGCGCGCGGCCAGGTCGGTGGTGATCAGCATGTCCCACTGGCCATTCTTGAACTCTGCCAGTGTCTGTTGGCGCGCGCCCTGGCTTAAGCCCCCGTGGAAGGAGGTGGCGTACAGCCCGCGCTGGCGCAGTTTGGCCGCCACGTGCTCGGCCGCGTGCTGCGTGGCGACGAAGACCAGCGCCTGCGTCCAGCCTTGGTCGGCAAACAGGTGGCGCAACAACTCGGTGCGGCGCGCGGTGTCGACCGCGATGGCGCGCTGGGCGATGTCGGGGGTGTGTATGGGCGACTCGGCCACGCTGACGCGCACGGGGTCGTGCAGCAGGCTGGCGGCCAGCGCTTCGACCGCGGGCGGAAAGGTGGCCGAGAAGAACAGGTTCTGCCGCCGCGCGGGCAAGAGCGCCAGCACGCGCGCCAGCTCGTCGGCAAAACCCAGGTCGAGCAGGCGGTCGGCCTCGTCCAGCACCAGCGTCTGCACGGCGTCCAGCTTCACGGCGTTGTGATCTGCCAGGTCGAGCAGCCGCCCGGGCGTGGCGACCAGCACGTCGGTGCCGCCGCGCAAGGCCTGCATCTGCGGGTTGATGGAGACGCCGCCATAGGCCTCAACCACCCTGAGGCGCGGCGTGAGATGGCGGGCCACTTCGCGCACCACGCCGCCTACCTGCACGGCCAGCTCTCTCGTCGGAACGAGCACGAGGGCGCGGGCGTGGTTGCTCTGGCGCTGAGAAGGGTCATCGATCAGGCGCTGCAGCAGCGGAAGCGCAAACGCCGCGGTCTTGCCAGAGCCGGTCTGGGCCGAAGCCAGCAGGTCGGCACCGCGCAGGACCGCCGGGATGGCCGCGGCCTGCACTGGCGTGGGCGTGCCGAAACCGGCGGCGGTGGCGCCTTGGGCGAGAGGGGCGCTCAGGCCGAGCGCATGGAAGTCAGGGGTCATCAGACAGTCAGGGAGAGCGGCGCAGGCGGGACGGCGAAAGCAAGGCCAGGTTGTCGATGACGGCTTCATCCATGTCGCGCCGGCGGCCGAGGAGCCCCTTGGTCAGCAGGCTGGTTTGCAAGGTCTTGAGGTCCTTGATGGAAGGGGCGATTTTGATCTGGGCGATCACGGCGCGGGTGTTGCCGGTGTGGAGCAAGGCGAGGATCTTGCTGGTCCACGGGGAGGGTTTGACCATGGTGCCATTGTCGCCGCCGGAACGGTTCGCTATCGGAGGGGGCCGTGGCAAAAGGCGCGCGCCGGGTATCGGCTCAGACGCTAAAGGGCAGGAGGCCCCATCGTCGCCGGTCTTCGCTATGATGGTTTGCAGCCATCAAAAATGATAGCTGTCTGCGCAGGTGGGACTACGACTGAAGACCTAAGTGATAAGTATTTCAGTCAGACCCCACCAAAGTCTTAAGGGAGACCGACAAATGATTCGACGGAGCTTTGCCGCGCTGAGCGCGGGCCTGACCTTGATGGCACTGACCGGGTGCGCATCGCTGCACACCATGCCGTTCGCCAACGCGACGGAGAAGCTGGAAGACAAGCAGACGGCGATCTACCTGCTGATGGTGACGATGGAGAACCAGTACCGGTCCTACGATCAGCCGACGTTTTTGGGTGTCATCGTCGATCGCCGCGTTGGCGATCAGTGGGAGCGCGAGAGTCACACGATGGACATGAACGGCGTGGTCGTGGTGCCGGGCGCGCCGGTCAACAGCTACGCGGCCCGGCTGGCGCTGGCGCCAGGCGAATACCGTTTGCGCACGCTGTACGGCAACAGCTATTCGCCCCTGGGCAATACCCATTTCTACGCGCCGCTGTACGCGCCGCTGTCGGTGCGCGAATCGCGGGGGGTGGCTTACCTGGGCAATGTTCGCGCCACCTTGCGGCAGGCCAAGGCGGGCGCCCCGGCGCCCACGCAAGAAGCGGCCAGCTTTGACGTGGTGATCACCGACGGCTGGCGCACGGACGAGGCCGCCTTCCGCAACCAGTTCCCTGTCTTGGCCAAGGCGCCGATTCGCAAGGCGGTGCTACCGCCCTACGATCGCGCGCGGGTGGCGCGGGAAGTGGCCCGCGACCCCGGCAAGTAGACGGTTGCGCCGCCCGGCCGCTCAGGCGTGCTTGTCGTCGCGCGTGTGGGGTGGTTGAACCGACCACTCGGGCGGCTCGTCCGTTCCGGCGTCTTCGTCCCGCTCGGCGTCGTCGAACGTGCCATGGACCTTACCGGCCGCGTGGTGCACCGGCGCGTAGACGGCGTACAGACGCATGGGCTCGCTGCCGGTGTTGATCACGTCGTGCCAGGTGCCGGCGGGCACCATGATGCACCAGCCGTCTTCCACGTCCTGCGTGAAGTTCAGGTTGTCCTTGCTTGGGCCCATGGTGCACCGGCCCTGGCCAGCGTCCAGGCGCAGGAACTGGTCGGTGTCGGGGTGCGCTTCCAGGCCAATGGATTGGCCGGGCTCGATCGACATCAGCGTGACCTGCAGGTACTTGCCGCTCCAGGCGACGGTGCGGTAGTTGGCGTTGTCCTTGGTGGCGTTTTCCAGATCAAACGAGTTCGGCTTGGGGCCGACGTCCTGGACGACGGGTTTTTGGCTCATGTCGGGGCTCCATAGTGAAAGGTCAGGCGCCGCAGCGCAGTGGCGCGGCAATGGAAACAACGGGTCATCGTAGCGACTTGGCAGGGCGGCTGGCGCAGAAGGCGCTCTCGGCAGAGCGCAGACGGGGGCGCATCCTGCCCGCCCCGACGCTCGAGTCGCCGCGCTCAGGCGTCGGCCGTCAGCGCCGCCAGCTCTTCCCGGGTGAAACCGGCCATCTGGCGTGCCAGCGTGTTGAACGGGCCGCGCAGGCGCGGCGCGGCGTAGTGCCGGACCAACTGGCGGTAGTGCGCCACCGGTGCCAGACCCTGGCGCGCGCACAGCCAGCCGTACCAGTGGTTGCCGATGGCGACGTGGCCGATTTCGTCGCGCAGGATGATGTCCAGGATGTCGCACGCGGCAAGGGCGTCGGGCGTCCCCACGGCGCGCAGCTTGGCCTGGATCAGAGGCGTGGCATCCAGGCCGCGCGCTTCCAGCGTGCGCGGCACCAGCGCCATGCGCGCGGTGATGTCGCCGCTGGTGCGCTCGCACATCGCCCACAGGCCATCGTGTGCGGGGAAATCGCCGTAGCGGTGGCCATGGTGGCGCTGCAGGTGGTCGTGCAGCAAGCTGAAGTGGTAGGCCTCCTCGATCGCCACGCGCAGCCAGTCGCGGTAGAAATCCTCGGGCATGTCGGCAAAACGCCAGATGGCGTCCAGCGCCAGGTTGATGGCGTTGAACTCGATGTGGCAGATGGCGTGGATCAGCCTCGCGCGCCCTTCCGGCGTGTGCACGCTGCGCTGCGGCACGAGCTTGGGTTCGATCAGCTGCGGTTGTGCAGGTCGGCCTGGCAGCGGCATGGGCACACTCACGGCGGCCTCGGGAGCTATCAAAACCGTAGCTGCCTGCGCTTTCAGGGCGCCGACCAGCGCCAGTTTTTGTTCCAAATCGGCTTCGCAGAGGGCCTCTAGGGCGAGGGGACGCAACTCCATCCCTAGAATTGTAGGGATCGGGACGCGCGGTTCCGACACCGAACCCTCAAGGAGATCGAGCGATGGCGCAGTATGAAATCGATGGCAAGGCGCCGCAGGTTGACCCGACCGCGTGGATCGCCGAGTCGGCCGAGGTAATGGGCGCGGTAACGCTGGGGCCAGACGCGAGCGTGTGGTTCGGCTGCGTGCTGCGCGGCGACACAGAAACCATGACCATCGGCGAGGGCAGCAACATTCAGGACCTGAGCGTGCTGCACGCTGACGTGGGCCAGCCGCTGACGGTGGGCAGGCACGTGACGGTGGGCCACAAGGTGATGCTGCACGGCTGCACGATTGGTGACGAATCGCTGATCGGCATTGGTGCCGTGGTGCTCAATGGCGCGAAAATCGGCAAGAACTGCTTGGTGGGCGCTGGCTCGCTGGTGACCGAGGGCAAGGAATTTCCCGATGGGAGCATGATCGTGGGCAGCCCGGCGCGCGCGATCCGCCAGCTGACACCCGAGCAGATCGAGGGGCTGCGCCAGAGCGCCCAACACTACATCGACAACGCGCGCATGTTCCGCGCCACGCTCAAGAAGCTCTAACTGCGGCCCGCGCAGGCGCCGCCCCATTGATAAGTTGGCCTCAGCGCCCCATATTGGCCCCATGTCCGAACTGCACAAATTCATCTTCGATGGCCTGCCGGTGCGCGGCCAGCTGGTGCGCCTGACCGATGCCTGGCAGGACGTGCTGCGCCGCCGCGCCGCCAACACCCAGACTGGCGCTCACCCGCCTCCCGTGGCCGAACTGCTGGGCGAGATGACCGCCGCGGCCGTGCTGATGCAGGGCAACATCAAGTTCGATGGCGCGCTGATCATGCAGATCATGGGCGACGGCCCGGTCAAACTGGCGGTGGCCGAGGTGCAGAACGACCTGCGTCTGCGCGCCACGGCCTCGGTGATCGGTGCGGTGCCGCCCGGCACGCGGCTGCCCGCCATGGTGAACGCGCGCGGCAACGGGCGCTGCGCCATCACGCTCGACCCGCGCGATCGCCAGCCTGGCCAGCAGCCCTACCAAGGGGTGGTGCCCCTGAACGACGCCGAGGGCGCGCCCCTGGGCGATCTGGCGGCCGTGGTCGAGCACTACATGCGCCAGTCCGAACAACTGGACACCACCCTGGTGCTGGCTGCCGATGAGCAGGTGGCGGCCGGCATCCTGATCCAACGCCTGCCAGGGCAGGGGCAGGACAACCTGACGCAAAGCAACGTGGCGCGCGAGGAGGCTGACGACGACACCGATGACGATTACCAGCGCATCGCCATCCTGACCAAGAGCCTGAAACGCGAGGAACTCCTGGGCCTGGACGCCGACACGATTTTGCGGCGCCTGTTCTGGGAGGAAAAACTGCTGCGCTTCGAGCCGCACGTGGGCGCTTCCGGGCCACGCTTTGCTTGTTCCTGCAGCCGCGACCGCATGGCCGCGATGCTCAAGGGGCTGGGCGAGGAAGAAACGCAGTCGGCCCTGGCCGAAATGGGCCAGATTGAAGTGGGCTGCGACTTCTGCGGGCACCAGGAGCGGTTCGATGCGGTGGACGTGGCCCGGCTGTTCACGCCAGCGGCGCAGCGCTCGCCGCAGCCGAAGTCGGTGCAGTGAAGCCGCCTTCAAGCTGCCGCGTGCCCATGGGGCGCTGAACTTCGACATGCACGAAGGTAACTGGTGAGCGTTGAGTCGACGACATCTGCCGGACCACGACCCGGTAACGCACCTGTGGCGCGCGCTCTGCGCTTCGACGTCATCACACTGTTTCCTGAGCTGTTCGGTTCTTTCACGCAAGCAGGCGTGATCCGCCGGGCGTTCGACAGCGGGCAAGTCGAGCTGCGCCTGTGGAACCCGCGCGACTACGCCGAGGGCAACTACCGGCGTGTGGACGATCGCCCCTTCGGCGGTGGCCCGGGCATGGTGATGATGGCCGAGCCGCTGCTGCGCTGCCTGGAGGCGATTCGCGCCGAGCGCGCCGACGCCGCGGGCGCGGAAGCCCCGCTGGTGCTGTTTTCTCCCATCGGCACGCCGTTGCGCCACACCGCTGTGGCCGACTGGGCTGCCGGACAGGGCGCCATCCTGCTGTGCGGTCGCTACGAGGGGATTGACCAGCGTTTTGTGGATCGCTACGTGACCCAGCAGATCAGCCTCGGCGATTTCGTGCTGTCGGGCGGTGAGATCGCTGCGCTGGCGTTGATCGACGCCGTGGCGCGGCTGCAGCCGGGGGTGCTGAACGACGAAGGCAGTCACCAGGCCGACAGTTTCAACCCGGCGCTGGACGGTTTGCTGGACTGTCCGCACTACACGCGGCCGGAAGTGTGGGCGGGTGAGCGCGTGCCGGCCGAATTGCTGAGCGGCCACCATGCGCAGATCGAGCGTTGGCGGCGTGAGCAAAGCCTGGCGCTCACGGCACAACGCCGGCCGGATCTGCTGGCCAAAGCGCGTGCGGACGGGCGGCTTTCTCGGGCGGACGAGGCGTATCTGCGTCACTTGGAACGCCCCGTTGCGCCCGATTAGGTGGCGGGTGCAGCTTGGGGCGCTATAATGGCGGGCTTTGTCGATCCTCTGCCAGCCGCGGCACGTACAAAAGCTGACGGGTTTTGCCTGCCAGTTGCCGCCCCTAGCGTAGCGTGTGCACGATCGAGATCGGAAACCCATGAACCTGATTGAGACCCTCGAAAAAGAGGAAATCGAGCGCCTCGGCAAGAACATCCCCGAGTTTGCTCCTGGCGACACCGTGATCGTCAGTGTGAACGTCGTTGAAGGCAGCCGCAAGCGCGTGCAGGCCTACGAAGGCGTGGTGATTGCCAAGCGCAACCGCGGCCTGAACAGCGGCTTCACCGTGCGCAAGATCTCCAGCGGCGAAGGCGTGGAGCGGACGTTCCAGACCTACAGCCCGATCATCGCCAAGATCGAAGTCAAGCGCCGTGGCGACGTGCGCCGCGCCAAGCTCTACTACCTGCGCGAGCGCAGCGGCAAGTCGGCCCGTATCAAGGAAAAGCTGCCCAGCCGCGTGGCCAAACAGGTCAGCGACGCCGCGTAATCGGCCGTTGCGATGTGCCAGACGTCGTCTGGCACAGTCAGAAAAAGCCGCCTGCCGTTTCGGCGTCAGGCGGTTTTTTCATGGGCGCTCGTCTGTCTCCGGTGCCCTCGCCGCGCTCGGGTCGTCTGCGCGCCCTTCGGCTGAAAACCGAAGGCCAACGCCCGGCTCGGTGAAGATGTAGCGCGGTGCCGTCGCGTCGTCACCCAGCTTATGGCGCAGCTTGCCAACCAGAATGCGCAGGTAATGTGTGTCGTCTTCGTGCGTCGGGCCCCACATTTCGCGCAGCAACTGGCTTTGCGTTAGCAGCCGGCCTGGCTGACGCACCAGCATCGCCAGCAGAGCGAACTCCTTGCGTGTAAGCGCGATGGCTTGGCCGGCCAGCACGACCTCCCGGGCCGCCAGATCGATGCGGAGATGGCCATCGTCGTAGTTGCGTGACACGTCTTCAGCGGCGGGTGCTTTGGCGCGCAGAAATGCCCGGATGCGCGCCATCAGCTCGCCGATGCCGAAAGGCTTGGTGACATAGTCGTTGGCGCCGGCGTCCAGCAGCGCGACCTTCTCCGTCTCATCCGAGCGCACGGTGAGCACGATCACCGGCACTTCCGACCACTGGCGCAACTCCTTCAGAACACTGTGGCCGTCCTGGTCTGGCAGGCCGAGATCGAGCACCACGATGTCCGCGCCCTGGCTGGCCAGCAGCGTCAGGCCTTCGTTGCCCGTGGCCGCCAGTAAGGTGGCGTAGCCTTGCGAGCGCAGGCTGATGTCGACAAATTTGCGGATCTGCGGCTCGTCGTCGATGACCAGCACGCGGGTGGGGGTGTCGTGAGGGTTGGGGTCGTTCACGGCCTCAGTCTGCCACGGGCGCGGGCTCCCCCGCTGGCAGCGTGATGCGCACCGTGGTGCCCCGGCTGTCTGGGCCGGGTAGCGCCTGCACTTCGCCCATGTGGGCGCCAACGATGGCTTGGACGATGCTCAGGCCCAGTCCGGTGCCGTGCTTGCCTCGATCGCCGCGCTCCATGCTGTAGAACATGTCAAAAATGCGGTGGCGCTCGTCCTCCGGAATGCCAGGCCCCGCATCGGTCACGTCAATGGCTATGTGGTTCTTGTCGACGCGATGCCCTCGTACCCTGATCGGCACCTTTGGTGGCGAGAACTTGGCCGCGTTCTCCATGACGTTGAAGACCGCCTGTTCGATCAGTGCAGGGTGCACGTGAATCAGGCCGATGTCGGGGGTGATCTCCGTTTCGATCTTCAGGCCGGGTTCGTAGCGCTGCAGACGGTGCGCGGCAGAGCCGATCAGTTCGTCCACACCGATCCAGTCGCGCACCAGCGTCAGGCCTTGCTGGCCCAGTCGCGTCATGTCGAGCAGGTTCTGGATGTAGCGGTCAAGCCGCTCGCCCTCGGTATGGATGGTGGCCAGCAGGCTCGTACGATCGTCCGCGCTCATGTCTTGACCGTAGCGTGACAGGCTGTCGGCCGCGCCGATGATCGACGCGAGCGGCGAACGCAGGTCGTGTGACACGGATGCCAGCAGCGCTGAGCGCAGACGCTCGGTTTCGCCGGAGACTCGGGCTTCTTCGAGATCGGCCACCAAGCGAGTGCGCAACGCGGCCTGGCCGATGTCGTCGGCCATGCTTTCGGCCAAGCGGCGCTGCTCAAACGGCAAGCGCGCCAGATCGGCCGCCAAGCGCAAGGCCACCACACCCAGCGGTTTGCCGTCGGACAGCACCGGCAAAAACCACCAGCGGCTGTGCGTCAGCGTGTCGGTGAATCGCCCTGCGGGCTGTCCGTGCTGTTGGCACCAGTCGGCCGCGGCGCGATCCTTGTCGTCGAGTTGGGGCGCACTGTTGCGCGGCCCTTCTTCGGGGCCCAGCTGCATCCACACCTGCGCACCCAGACTGGCTTCCATCACTGACGCGCCTGCGGTGATCACCTGACCCAGATCGGCGGCGGCTGAAAGCTGCCGGGCGAGGCGTTGCATGGCAGTGGCGTGCGTGTTGGCGGCCCGCAGCGACAGCACCTGCGTGCGCAGCCGAGAGGCCAGGCGCCCTGCGATCAGCGCGGCCGCCATGAACAGAGAAACTGTCGCAATGCCGCGTTCTGCGCCAATGCGCAGGGTGAAGCGCGGTTCGATGAACAGGTAGTCGTAGGCCAGAAAGCACAGCACCGCCGTGACGACCGACGCTGCCATGCGCGTGCGCGAGGCGACCAGGAGCACCGCAACCAGGAAGATGGTCGATAAATCCTCCAGCCCGACCCAACGTTCGGCCAATGCGGCTGCCGCTATGGCGCCCACGGTGGTCAGTGTGACCAGAACCGACTCCCGGCGGGTGAGCCCGTCGCCGAAGTAGCGCGAGCGCTGCATCGCCCGACTGCGCGTGAGAGGTGTCCCGACGATCGTGAGTTCGTAGCGGTCACCGCGTGCCAGCAGTTGCTGTGTGAGCGTGCGGTTGAAGATGCGCGCGATGGGCCGCTCACGCGTTCGGCCGATCACGATGGACTTCGCGCTGCGCGCAGCAGCGGCGTCAAGCAACGCTTGTGCTACGTCGTTGTCGTACAGCACGGCGGTATCGCCACCGAGTGCGCGTGCCAGCGCAAAGGCCCTGTCGACTTCGAGTTGCCGGGTCTGCGCGGTCTGCGTGCCGAGCCGCATGGCACCGGACCGCATGGGCGCGCCAGCGCTGGCCGTGGCTGACTGCCCGGTGTCGACCGTGACCACGGTCCACGGTGCGCCACGCCTTTCCGCGATGCGCGCGCCCGCGCGCACCAGGTATTCGGACTGACCCCGTCCGTCGATGGCGATCAGCACGTGGCGTTGCAGCGCGACTGGCTCCAGGCCGCGTGCGATGCGGGTTTCGCGCAAGTCGTTGTCGACATGCTCAGCCACGGTCTGCATGGCCAGTTCACGCAGGGCGGTGAGGTTGGAAGGCGTGAAAAAGGCCTGCAGCGCCTGTGCCGCATGGTCAGGCAGGTAGACCTTGCCCTGGTTGAGCCGCTCAATCAGCTCGCGTGGCGGCAGATCGACCAGGCGCATGTCGCGCAATCGGTCGAACACCGCGTCCGGCACGGTCTCGCTGACCCGCACGCCGGTGATCTGGTGCACGACGTCGTTCAGGCTCTCCAGGTGCTGGATGTTGACGGTGGTGAAGACGTCGATACCGGCGTCGAGCAGCTCCTCCATGTCCTGCCAACGGCGCTCGTGGCGGCTGCCGGGCGCGTTGCGATGAGCCAGCTCATCCACCAGCACGATGGCGGGCTTGCGCTCAAGCAGGCCATCGAGGTCCATTTCCTCGAGAAAACGGCCGCGGTACTCGACCCGCTGACGGGGCAGGCGCGGCAGGCCTTCGGCCATTGCTTCGGTCTCGCTGCGTCCGTGGGTCTCGACGATTCCGGTCACGACGTCAACGCCCTGACGGTGCAACTCGCGCGCGCGCGCCAGCATTGCGTAGGTCTTTCCGACGCCCGGGGCGGCGCCCAGAAAGACCGTCAGTCGACCGCCTTTCTGTCGCTGCAGTTCACCGATGAGGGCGTCAGCCTGAGAATTGTTCTGAGCGGGCATGCAGGGTGAAGAGCGGCTCGAGGGAAGGGCAGTCTGGCACAGCGTGGTTCGCTGCCGTCGATATCGTCATCAAGCGACTACTGGAACGTCAGCGATCCGGTGTGCCGGAAGGCTGCGATTCGCTGGCTGCGTCGAGTGCCAGATTGAGCAATAGGACATTCACACGCGCCTGACCGAGAACGCCCGTCTGACGCGGCTCGGTATGCTCGGCGACCAGGCGCTCGACGTCGCTGGGCAGCAGTCCGCGCGACCGGGCAACGCGGCCCACCTGCACGGCGGCGCCCTCGGGTGTGATGTGCGGGTCAATGCCGCTGCCCGACGAGGTAACGAGTTCGTTCGGTACGGTGGATGGATCGACTTTCTCGCGCTGGGCCACCGCTGCTCGTGTTTCGGCCAGGCGCTGGCGCATCTCCGGGTTGGTTCGGGCCTGGTTGCTGCCACCCAGCGCCATGGGGTTGAAGTCCGCAGCAGAGGGGCGGGGCTGGAAATACCGCTCGTTCGCGAACGGCTGTGCGACCAGGGCCGAGCCGACGACGCGCCCATCATGCTGAATGACACTGCCGTTGGCCGTCGCCGGAAACAGCGCCTGGCCAACGCCGACCCCTGCGAGAGAGTAGAGGAAGCCGAAGCCGGCCAGGGTGACGACGGCCAGGCCAAGCGCGCCACGCAGAGCGCCGTGGTCGTCCAGCGCCGAGCGTGCAGGCGCCGAGGCCGGAGGCGTGATTTCAGTGTGTGCCATGGTCAAACCTCAAAACGTGAACAGGGTGGCAAGAAGCATGTCAATCAGCTTGATGCCAATGAAGGGCAGAATCACGCCCCCCACGCCGTACACCAGCATATTGGTGCGCAGCAGCTCGGTGGCGCTGGCGGGCTTGAAGCGCACGCCGCGCAGGGCCAGCGGGATCAATACCGGAATGATGATCGCGTTGAAAATCAGCGCAGACAGCACCGCGCTGGTGGGACTGGATAGGCGCATCAGGTTGAGTGCCGCCATCTGCGGCACAGATGCAGCGAACAACGCAGGCAGGATGGCGAAGTATTTCGACACGTCGTTGGCCAGCGAGAAGGTGGTCAGCGCGCCCCGCGTGATCAGCTGTTGTTTGCCGATCTCCACCACGGCCAGGAGCTTGGCAGGGTCATTGTCCAGATCGACCATGTTGCCTGCTTCCTTGGCGGCCTGGGTGCCTGAGTTCATGGCCAGACCCACGTCGGCCTGGGCGAGTGCCGGGGCGTCGTTGGTGCCGTCGCCCACCATGGCGACCAAGCGCCCGGCCTGCTGCTCGGCCCGTATCCTCGCCAGCTTGTCCTCGGGGCGGACTTCGGCGATGTAGTCGTCCACGCCGGCGTCGGCCGCGATGCTGGCGGCGGTGAGTTGGTTGTCGCCGGTGATCATCACCGTGCGCACACCCATCTCGCGCAGACGCGCAAAGCGCTCCTTGATGCCGTGCTTGATCACGTCGGAAAGCTCGATCACGCCCAGCACATGACGTCCGTCGCACACCACGAGCGGGGTTGCACCCTTGCGTGCCACGGTCTGCACGCGCGCTTCCAGCTCGGCCGGCACGGCGCCGCCCAAGCTGCGCACATATTGCGCGATGGCGTCGAGGGCCCCTTTGCGAATCGTGCGGCCGCCTTCGAGATCGATGCCTGACATGCGCGTCTGGGCGGTGAACGCCACGAAGCTCGCGTGCTCGGGCTCGACCAGGGTCTCGCCTTGTTCGCGCGCCAGCGCCACGATGGATTTGCCCTCAGGCGTCGGGTCAGCGAGCGAACTCAGCATCGACGCGTTGCGCAACTGGGCGGCGTCGACCCCTGCCATGGGATGGAAGGCGGTTGCCGCGCGGTCTCCGTGCGTGATGGTGCCCGTCTTGTCCAGCAACAGCACGTCCACATCGCCCGCCACTTCGACCGCCTTGCCCGACTTGGCGAGCACGTTCGCTTTCAGCGCTCGGTTCATGCCAGCGATGCCGATGGCGGGCAGCAGGCCGCCAATCGTGGTCGGTATCAGGCATACGAGCAGCGCCACCAGCAGCACCACATCGAACTCTATCTTCACGAAGCTGCCGATGAAAGGCAGCGTGACGACAACGGTCAGAAAGGTGACGGTCATCACCACCAGCAGGATGCCCAGGGCGATTTCGTTGGGTGTTTTCTGGCGGTTGGAGCCTTCCACCAACGCGATCATGCGGTCCAGGAAGCTGTTGCCCGGCTCGGCCGTGATCTGCACCACGATGTGATCGGACAGCACCTTGGTACCGCCGATCACGCCTGAGCGGTCGGTGCCGGCCTCGCGCAACACGGGGGCCGATTCACCGGTGACGGCAGCTTCGTTGATGGTGGCCACACCTTCGACGATTTCACCATCGGCCGGGACCAGTTCGCCCTCGGCCACTTCGACCAGATCACCTGGCCGCAGCGCCGCTGCCGGCACCGTGGTGGTGGCTCCCGACTTGTCGCGCAGGCGCGCCGTCAGGTCCTTGCGGGCCCGGCGCAGCGACGCTGCCTGGCCGCGTCCGCGCGCTTCGGCCACGGCTTCAGCGAAGTTCGCAAACAGCACGGTAGCCAGAAGAATGAGCGTGACGGCCCAGCCGAAGACCGGCTGTGTCCAGCCCGCGATGGTGGCGACGGCAGTCAATACCGTGCCCAGCCAGACCACCGCCATCACGGGGTTGCGGATCATGTGCTGTGGTGCCAGCTTCAGGAACGCGTCCTTCATGGCCGGGCCCCAGGTCTGCGTGGCCAGCGGACCGCTGGCGCTGTGTTCTGAATGAGAAGAGTTACGCATGGAAATTCCTTCGGGCGAAACGGTTTACCGGGCCAGCAGCGTGTTCAGCGTGAGGTGGTCGGCCACAGGGCCGAGCACGAGCACCGGCATGAACTGCAGCAGCGTCAGGATCAACACGATGCCGATCAGCGTGAGGCCGAAGGTCAAGGTCTCCACGGGCAGGGTGCCTGCCGTTTGCGGTGCGCGGTGCTTGGCCGCCAGCATGGCGGCGATGGCCAGCGGAATCACCAGCGAGGGGAAGCGACCGAGCGCCAGCACGATGGCGCAGCTGACGTTCCACCAGACGGTGCTGTCGCTCAGGCCCTCGAAGCCCGAACCGTTGTTGGCGAAAGCCGAGACGTATTCATAGAACACCTGACTGATGGCGTGGAAGCCCGGATTGGTGTTTCCGGTGATGGCGGGAATCGCCAGCGTGACGGCCGTGAAGCCCAGGATCACCAGAGGTTGAAGCAGCACCAGCACTGCCAGCAGACGCACCTCGGGCCCTTCGATCTTGCGACCCAGCAGTTCCGGCGTTCGGCCGGTCATCAGGCCGGCCAGGAACACGCTCAGCATCAGGTAGACGATGAACTGCTGCAGCCCGCAGCCGACGCCGCCCCAGATGGCATTGATGAGCATGTTGACCATCGAGACCATGCCGGTGAGGGGTGCCGACGAGTCCAGCATCAAGTCCACCGAGCCGTTGTTCACCTGGGTGGTCATTGATGCCCAGATGCCCGACGCATCGGGGCCGATCCGCACCTCCTTGCCCTCCATCAGCGCGGGATCGAGCGAAGTGGCTGAGTAGCCTTCCGACCACAGCGCCGCACCCAAGGACGCGATGGACAGCGTCAGCATCACGCCCAGCACCAGTGCACCGAAGCGGCGACGCCCGGTGAACGGCCCGACCATGAACACGATGGCGACCGGCACCAGGCCGATGGCCAGCACCTCCAGCAAGTTCGACAGCGGTGTCGGGTTTTCCAGCGGCACCGTGCTGTTGGGCCCGTACCATCCGCCCCCATTGCTGCCCAGCTGCTTGATGGCGACCATGGGCGCGACCGGGCCCAGCGGGATCTTCTGCTCTTTCATGCCCGTCGATGCGTCAATGGGCGTGGCCACCGGGCCGGCAGCCAGTGTGGCGGGCACGCCCTGCCAGGTCAGCAGGGCCGACCACACGAGGCACAGCGGCAGCATGAAGCGCAGCGTGGCGCGTGTCACGTCCACCCAGTAGTTGCCCACATCGATGCTGGCAGCATCCCGTTCGCCTTGGGCTTCGGTCGTGTGGCGCCCGCCAAACAGGCCGCGCAGGGTCGCCACGGCCATCGCCAGCCCCATCACGGGGGTGATCACCTGCAGGCCGACGATGCCGGTCATCTGCGACAGATAAGACAACTGGGCCTGACCGGAGTAGTGCTGCTGGTTGGTGTTGGTCAGAAAGGACACCATGGTGTGCAGCGCGAGGTCCCACGACATGTTGGGGATGCCGTCGGGGTTGAGCGGCAGCCACGCCTGCGTCATGAAGATCACCCAGACGATGATCGCCAGCACCAGGTTGCTCAGCAGGAAAGCGCCGGCGTACCCGCGCCAGCTCATGCCGGTGTCGGCGCGCGCGCCCAGCAGCCGGTAGATCGGCCGCTCAACCCAGGCGAAGACGCCGTCGCCGGGCAGGCGGTCGCCGCGCATCACCGCTGCCAGGTAGCGCCCCAGCGGCCAGCCCAGCAACAGCAGCAGCGCGAGCAGCAAGACAAGTTCAATCATGGTCAATCACTCCAGGGGGAAAGCGCGGGTCATCAGAAAGCTCCCTGCAGGGCCAGTTCGGCGCGCGTGCCGGCCATGCCGGGAAAAAGGCGCCGCGCGGCCGCATCGGTGGCGTGCACGGTCAGCCGAGCCTCGAAAGGCGCCTTGAAAGCCCACACCACGCCGACCGAGCCGTGCGTGTAGCTGGGCGCATGGGCGCGATCGAGCAGGTAGCGCGCGAGCGTGACTTCTGCGCGCCACTGCTCGTTGAGCGGATGGCGTGCCCCCAGCAGCACGTAGGTGCCGTGGCCACCGCTGGCCATGGCGTTGCTCGAGTGGCCGACGGACAGCCAGGCACGGTCGCGCCAGGACAGCGCCAGATTCACCTCGTTCCAGTTCAGTGCGGCGTTGGCGCGCGGGTATTGATAGCGCAGGCCATACAGGTCCAGCGCCCAGTCGTCGGACAGCTTGCCCGCCCATCCCAGCGCCAGATCGAATTCACTGGCGGCGCCGTTATCGGGCCGGAACTTGACGTTGGAGCCCCACACCGAGGCGTACAGCCCTGACGGAAGCGCGTATTTCACGCCCACCTGCGCAGCGGGTGACTGACGGGTCTGGGACGAGCCGCGCCAGACATAGTCGGTGGTCAAGGTGACGGTGCCCGAAAACTGGGCGGCTGCACTGGTGGGGCAGCTCAGGAAGATCATGCCGCCCGTCGCTGCGGCAAGCGCAGACAGGGGCCGAATCGGTGCGGATCGCATAGCCAATGGAAACAGTCGGATGGCGAAATTGCCGATTCAAAGTATTCGTCCGAGGCCCGTAAACTTTCCATTCGTGAACGGCCGGTGGCCATAAGTTCTGCGTAAATTTTTGGGGCGCGCGGGCGGACTTTTGGGCTGCTGGCGGACGCCAGCAGCGCGCCCTGCAGGGCCAGGCGGGATTGGTCACAATCGTCGGTTCCCTCATGCGCCCATGACCTCGTTCACTCCCCTGTCCAAGCTGCCCAACTTCGATCCCCGCCGCGTGCCCATCACTGGCGTGGATACCCAGCTGCCGGCCATCCCGGCCGAGCGCCTGACACCCGACGCGTTGCGTGCGCGGTTTCAGCAGCCGCCCGCCTGGCAGCCCGAGTTGCGGCAGGAGCCGCGCTTCGCCGACCGGGCGCCAGCGGCAGCCGCCGTGCTGGTCCCACTGGTCGAGCGCGCCGGTGGCCTGTCGGTCTTGCTGACCGAGCGCACGCAGAATCTGTCGACCCATTCCGGCCAAGTTGCCTTTCCCGGCGGCAAGGTCGATCCGGAAGACGTGGACGTGGACGATGCGGCGCTGCGCGAAGCGCAGGAAGAGGTCGATCTGCCGCGCAGTCACGTCGACGTGATCGGCCGACTGCCCGTCTACATCACCGGCACGCAGTTCATCGTCACGCCCGTGGTGGCGTTGGTGCGGCCCGGTTTCGTGCTGCATCCCAACCCCGACGAGGTGGCACACGCCTTTGAGGTGCCGCTGGCGTTCCTGATGAACCCTGCGCACCACCGCCGTCACCGGCTGGAATGGGAGGGCAACGCGCGCGAGTGGTTCTCGATGCCTTACATTGAGCGCGTGCAGGTCGAGCCGCGCGCCGGTGAGTCGCCGCCGACACCCGACACCGAGGTCGAGCGCTTCATTTGGGGCGCCACGGCCGGCATGTTGCGCAACTTCTACAGGTTCCTGGCCGCATAGCGTTCGGTGCGCAGGCCCGCCGCGGGGCTGACTATCATTCCGCCATGGCCTTGTTCGCGATCGTGATGGCACTCCTGCTGGAGCAGGTGCGCCCGCTCGCGCCGGGCAATCCGGCCGCGGCACAGCTGCGGCGCTGGGTGCGCGGCGTCGGCCACGCGGTGGACGCCGGCGGCCGCCAGCACGCTTGGCTGGCCTGGACGCTGGCCGTTATCGTGCCGGCGCTGGCCGTGATGGGTGTGCACTGGCTGTGCCTGTGGCTGGCCGGCTGGCCGCTGGCGCTAGCGTGGAACGTGGCGGTGCTGTACCTGACGCTGGGTTTTCGCCAGTTCAGCCACCATTTCACCGGCATCCGCGACGCGCTGGACGCGGGCGACGAGGAGCGCGCACGCCAGTTGCTCGCGCGCTGGCAGCAGGTCGACGCCAGCGCGCTGCCGCGCAGCGAGATCGTGCGCCATGTCATCGAATATTCCGTGCTGTCGGCGCACCGCCACGTCTTTGGCGTGCTCGCCTGGTATTCGGTGCTGTCGATGCTGGGCCTGGGGCCGGCGGGCGCGGTGTTCTACCGCAACGCCGACTTTGCGGCCGGCTACTGGCGGCGCAAGCTGCAGTCGGCCGACCAGCCGATCAGCGCGGCCCTCGGCACGCTGGCGGCTGCGGCGTGGCGCGCCATCGACTGGCTGCCTGCGCGCATGACGGCGCTGGCCTTCGCCATCGTCGGCAGTTTCGAGGACGCGATCGACGCCTGGCGCCAGTACGCCACGCGCGAAGGCAACGTCAACGACGGCGTGATCCTGGCGGCGACTTCCGGTGCCATCGGCGTGCGGCTGGGCGGCGCTGCCCTGCGGCCGGTGCCGCAGGCGGTGGGCATCGGCCCGCTGCCGTTGCCTGCCGACCTGAACGACGAACTGCCGGGCGAGCCCGCCATCCCTGCGCATTTCACGCAGGTGGTGGGCCTGGTGTGGCGCACCGTGGCGCTGTGGCTGCTGCTGCTGGTGCTGCTGACGCTGGCGCACGTATTGGGTTGAGTGGCAAATCGGCCTGTCGCGCTACAGCCACCTACGCAGCCAGCTATTGAATAGGTAGCGAATGTGACGTGGCGCCACGGCATCCGGACAGGCGGGCGCCAAAACGCCGTGTCCCGGTGAATTCATAGCCAAATTGGCCAGAAGCCGTACAACCACCTGCGCAGCCAGCTCCGAGTTTCATAGCGCTTCTGCCGATGACGCCAGGTGCTCCAGCAACAGGCGCGCGGCCGGCGGCAGCAGCGCTTCGTCGCGGCAGAAGAGGGCAAAGCGCCGCTCGGCCCAGGCGTCGGTCAGCGGCGTGATGGTCAGACCGAACGCGTTGGCGAAAGGCGTCGCCAGTTCGGCCGGCAGCACGGCGATGGCCAGACCGGCGCGCACCACGCGCAGCGCCGCGTCAAACGTGGCGGTCACGCCGCGGTAGCGGATCGGCTGGCCCGCCAGCGCGGCGGCGCGCTGCAGCATCACCTGCACCGCGCTCTCGGGCGGCAGGCTGACGTGCTCGTACGCCAGGGTCTGCGTCAACGCCAGCTGCGGCTCGCCTGCCAGCGGGTGGCCGGCCGGCAGCACCACGGCCAGCCGGTCGCCGCGCCAGGGCCGGGTGTGCAGTCCGCGCAGGTCGGCCGCGTCCCAGCAGACACCGATCGAGGCGCTGCCTTCGCGCACGGCGCGCAGCACTTGCGTGCTGACGCCTTCCTCAATGTCGACGCGAATGGCGTGGTGCCCGGGCGCGGCCAGAAACGCCGCGACGTCGTCGGCCAGCGATTCCGCAATGGCCGACTGCGTGGCCAGCACCCGCACATGGCCGCGCACGCCCGCCGCGTAGCCGGCCATGTCGCGCTCGATCTGCGCGGTGCGGGCGAGCAGGGCGCGCGCGTGTTCCAGCAGCGTGTCGCCGGCGGGTGTGGGCTCCACGCCGCGGCGCCGACGCAGCAGCAGCGGCGTGCCCACGGTGTCCTCCAGTGCTGCCAGCCGCTTGCTGATCGCCGAGCCGACGATGGCCTGCTGCTCGGCCACGCGGGCGATGCTGCGCTGCTCGCAGACGGCAACGAAGAGGCGCAAAGAGGTCAGGTCGAGGTCGCGCATGGTCTTGATGTTCCTGATCGGAACTTTAACGATTCCAAAAGAGATTTGGTGAATCAATTGGGAATACCTAGACTGCCACGCCAGACACATCATCAGGAGACAGCCTTCATGACCCTCGCCACGCCCCCGCGCGCCGTGGTTCGCGAAGTCGGGCTGCGCGACGGCCTGCAGGCCATCGCCCGCACCTTGCCGACCGCGCACAAGCGCCAGTGGCTGCGCGGCGCGCACGCCGCCGGGCTGCGCGAAATCGAGGTTGGCTCCTTCGTGCCCGCCAAGTACCTGCCGCAGCTGGCCGACACGGCCGAACTGGTGGCGTTCGCGAAGACGCTGCCCGGCCTGTTCGTGTCGGTGCTGGTGCCCAACCTGCGGGGGGGCGAGGCGGCGATGGCCAGCGGCGCCGATCTGATGGTGCTGCCGCTGTCGGCCAGCCACGCGCACAGCCTGGCCAACCTGCGCAAGACCCCGGACGAGGTGGTGGCCGAGGCCGCGCGCATCCGCGCCGCGCGCGACGCCGCGGGGGCACACACGCTGCTGGAAGGTGGCGTGGGCACCGCCTTCGGCTGCACGATCCAGGGCGAGGTCTCACCGGCTGAGGTGCTGCGGCTGCTGCAGGCGCTGCTGGACGCAGGCTGCGACCGCGTCAGCCTGGCGGACACCGTGGGTTACGCCGATCCGGCGGCGGTGAGCCGCCTGTTCGAAGCGGCGCGCCGGATCGCCGGCGACCGCCTGTGGTGCGGGCATTTCCACGACACGCGCGGGCTGGGCCTGGCCAACGTGGTGGCCGCGCTGCAGACCGGCGTCACGCGTTTCGACGCCTGCCTGGGCGGCATCGGCGGCTGCCCGCACGCGCCCGGCGCCAGCGGCAACGTCAGCACCGAAGACCTGGCCTTCATGCTGCAAAGCATGGGCATCGACACCGGGCTCGATCTACCGGCGCTGCTGGCGCTGCGGCGCGACCTGGCCGGCTGGCTGGACGGCGAAGCGCTGTACGGCACACTGTGGCGCGCTGGCCTGCCCAAGACCTTGCAGGGCCGCGCCGCCGCTACCGTCTGACCGCCAGGAGCCTCTTGCCATGACCGAATCCGCCCCGCCCAACCGCCGCCTGCCGCTCGCCGGCCTGCGCGTCGTCGAGTTCACGCACATGGTGATGGGCCCGACCTGCGGCATGGTGCTGGCCGACCTGGGGGCCGAGGTGATCAAGGTCGAGCCGATCCAGGGCGACCGCACGCGCCACCTGCTGGGTTCGGGCGCGGGCTTCTTCCCGATGTTCAACCGTGGCAAGAAAAGCATCGCGATCGACCTGCACCGGCCGGAAGGCGCCGCCGTGGCGCGAAGGCTGGCGCTGAGTGCCGACGTGGTGGCCGAGAACTTCAAGCCCGGCACCATGCGCAAGTACGGGCTGGACTACGCCAGCCTGTCGGCGCAGGACCCGCGCATCATCTACGTCAGCTGCAAGGGCTTTCTGCCCGGCCCGTACGAGCACCGCACCGCGCTGGACGAGGTGGTGCAGATGATGGGCGGGCTGGCCTACATGACCGGCCGCCCTGGCGACCCGCTGCGCGCCGGCACCAGCGTGAACGACATCATGGGCGGCATGTTTGGCGCCATCGGCGCGCTGGGCGCACTGATCCAGCGCGGCATCACCGGCCGCGGGCAGGAGGTGCAGAGCGCCCTGTTCGAGAACAACGTGTTCCTGGTCGGCCAGCACATGCTGCAGTACGCCATCACCGGCGAGCCGGCGGCGCCGATGCCCGACCGCATCTCGGCCTGGGCGGTGTACGACGTGTTCACGGTCAAGGATGGCGAGCAGATCTTCCTGTGCGCCGTGAGCGACGCGCAGTGGGCGGTGTTCTGCGACCTGCTGGGCTTTGACGACCTGAAGGCCGACCCGCGGTACCACGACAACAACGCCCGCGTGCGCCTGCGCGCCGAGCTGCTGCCGATCCTGCGCGAGCGCCTGGCCACGCGCAGCGCGGACGAGCTGGCCACGGCGTTCGAGCGGGCCGGCCTGCCGTACGCGCCGATCCGCAAACCCGAAGAGCTGTACGACGACCCGCACCTGCGCGCCACCGGCGGCCTGGCCGACGTCACCCTGACCGACGGCGAGCGCACCGGCCAGACCGCCCAGACCACGCTGCTGCCGATCACCCTGGACGGCCAGCGCCTGGGCGCGGGCGCGCAGCCGCCGCGCATGGGGCAGGACACGACGGACCTGCTCAACGGTCTGGGCTACAGCGCTACGGAAATAGAAGCGCTCTGCGCAGATCGGGCGGTCGCCTGAGGCCGAAAACATTCCCAACCAAGCATTCCACGGAGACACCACCATGCCACTTCATTCCACGCGGGTTTCACGCCGCCATGCCCTCGCGGGTCTGGGCGCGGGCGCCCTCGGCGCCTGGTGGCCGTCGCTGGTCTGGGCGCAGGGCGACAAGGCGGTGAAGTTCATCCTGCCGGTCAGCGCAGGCTCGGGCGTGGACGCCATCGTCCGGGGCGCCGGGCCCGCGCTGGGCAAGGCGCTGAACGTAGCCGTGGTGGTGGAAAACCAGCCGGGCGCGGGCGGCGTCGTGGGCACCCAGGCCATCGTCAAGGCGGCGCCGGACGGCAGCACGCTGGGCGTGGTGTCGAACAACCACGTGATCTACCCGAGCGTGCTGCGCTCGGTGCCGTTCGACCCGGTGGCGGACATCACGCCGATCACCATCATCGCCAACTCGCCCATGGTGCTGGTGGTCAACCCCAAACTGCCGGCCAAGGACATGAAGGAACTGGTGGCGCTGCTCAAGGCCAACCCCGGCAAGTACAACTACGCATCGTCCGGCAACGGCACGATCCTGCACCTGGCGGCCGAGATGTTCAAAGGCGTGACGGGCACCCACGTCACCCACATTCCGTACCGCGGCACCGGTCCGATGATGGCCGACATCATCAGCGGCCAGATCGAGATGGGCGTGATCGCCATGCCGGCGGTGCATTCGCACATCAAGAGCGGCGCCTTGCGTGCGATCTGCGTGGCGTCGCCCAAGCGTTCCAGCGGCGCGCCCGACGTGCCCACGGCCGCCGAACAGGGCTTTCCGGCGTACGTGGTCGAAGGCTGGTCGGCCGCGGTGGGCCTCAAGGGCCTGTCGCCCGACCTGGTGAAACGCCTGCACCAGGGTTTTGCCACCGCTTTCGCCAGCCCCGAGGTGCGCGAAGCCATGGACAAGCAGGGCAACACCATCGTGCTGAGCACGCCCGAGCAGGCCCAGGCGCATTTCAAGAGCGAGCTGGCCAAGTACGCCGCCATCGTCAAGCGTGCAGGCATCACGCCCCAGTGAAACGGGCCTTGGCGCGACCGGCGGCAGGTCAGACGACCACAGAAAAACTAGGGTAATTCCCGATCGGTTCGGGGCGGTCAGGATCGACTGCGCCCCGTAGAATCATTAACCGACCGAGCGGTCAGGTTTTGATTCGATCACCTGTCCGAACCCTTGCTCTTGAACCCATTCCGGGGAGACTTTCCATGCAATTGAAGAAGATGGCACTGGCCTGCGTGGCCGTGTTGGGCATGTCTACGGCCGCCTGGGCCGACATCAACATTGGTGTGACGTTGTCGGCCACCGGGCCCGCCGCCTCGCTGGGCATCCCCGAGAAGAACACGATCTCGCTGCTGCCCACGTCCATCGGCGGCCAGAAGGTGAACTACATCGTGCTGGACGATGCGTCCGACACCACCGCCGCGGTGACCAACACGCGCAAGCTGATCTCCGAGCGCAACGTCGACGTGATCATCGGCTCGTCCACCACGCCGGCTTCGCTGGCCATGATCGACGCCGTGGCCGAAGCCAAGACGCCCATGATCACGCTGGGCGCCTCGGCCGCCATCATCGAGCCGCAGGACGCCAAGAAGAAGTGGGTCTTCAAGACGCCGCAGAACGACATCATGATGGCGCTGGCCATCGCCGAGCACATGGCGGCCAACGGCGTGAAGACGGCGGCGTACATCGGCTTCTCCGACGCCTACGGCGAAGGCTGGGCCAAGGAATTTGCCAAGGCGCTTGAACTGAAGAAGATCAAGCTGGTCGCCAACGAGCGCTTCTCGCGCACCGACACGGCGGTCACCGGCCAGGTGTTGAAGATCATGGCCACCAAGCCCGATGCGGTGCTGGTCGGCGGCTCCGGCACACCTGCGGCCCTGCCCCAGAAGACGCTGAAAGAGCGCGGCTACGCCGGCCAGTACTACCAGACCCACGGTGTGGCCAACGCCGACTTCCTGCGCGTGGGCGGCAAGGACGTGGAAGGTACGCTGCTGCCCGCCGGCCCGGTGCTGGTGGCCGACCAGTTGCCTGCCACCAACCCGGTGCGCAAGGCTGCGCTGGAATACATCAAGGCCTACGAAGGCGCCTACGGCAAGGGCAGCGTCAGCACCTTTGGCGGCCACGCCTGGGACGCCGGCCAGGTTTTGAAGGCCGCCATTCCGGTGGCGCTGAAAGCCGGTCAGCCGGGCACGCCGCAGTTTCGCTCGGCGCTGCGCGATGCCATGGAAGGCGTGAAGGAAGTGGCCGGCGCCCATGGCATCTTCACCATGTCGCCCAGCGACCACCTGGGCCTGGACCAGCGCGCCCGTGTGATGGTGACGATTCAAAACGGCCAGTGGAAATACATCGGCACCAAGTGATTTGGGCATCCGTGGCGGCCCGATCCCCGTGAAATGCGGGCGCTGGGGCCTCCTCTGGTGCAAAAAACACCTTGTCACACCGGCTTCAGGCCGGTGTTGATGTTTTATAGTGCAATTTATGATTTATAGTGCACGTCGTTACTGACGACGCCGCCCGACCGGTGTAGCTCACATGGACTTACAAATCGCCCTGATGCTGGTGCAGGATGGCATCGTCAACGGTGCCATCTACGCGCTGATGGCGCTGGCGCTGGTGCTGGTGTTCTCCGTCACCCGCGTCATCTTCATTCCGCAGGGCGAATTTGTCGCCTACGCCGCACTGGCCATGGCAGCGCTGCAGACGGGCAAATCGCCCGCGCTGCTGTGGATGTTGCTGGTCATGGCTGCGCTGTGCATCGTCGTCGAGGCGGTGCGGCAGGCGCGCGGCGTCGAGGTGGACTGGAAAAGCACCTTGTTCTGGGCGGTGCTGCTGCCCGCGCTGGCGGCGCTGATGCTGCTGGTGGTCAAGCCGCAATCGATGTTGCTGCAGGTGCTGGCCGTGCTGCTGCTGGTTACGCCGATGGGGCCGCTGGTCTACCGTCTGGCCTACCGGCCGCTGGCGGATGCGACGGTGCTGATCCTGCTGATCGTCTCCGTGGCGCTGCACCTGGCGCTGGTGGGTGTGGGCCTCTTCCTGTTCGGCGCCGAAGGCTCGCGCACCGCGCCCTTTTCGGAGGCGCGCTGGGACGTGGCGGGCTTGTCGATCTCTGGCCAGTCCGTGGTGATCGTGGCGACCACGATCGTGCTGGTGCTGGCGATGTTCTTCTTCTTCGAGCGCACCATCATCGGCAAGGCACTGCGCGCTACCGCCATCAACCGCGTGGGCGCGCGCTTGATGGGCATCCCCACGGCGCTGTCGGGTGACCTCAGCTTCGCGCTGGCGGCGCTCATCGGCGCCATCTCCGGCCTGCTGATCGCGCCCGTGACCACGATCTACTACGACACCGGCTTCCTGATCGGCCTGAAGGGCTTCGTCGCGGCCATCGTGGGCGGTCTGTCCAGCTACCCGCTGGCGCTGGCAGGGGCGCTGCTGGTGGGCCAGCTGGAGTCGTTCGCTTCTTTCTGGGCCAGCGCATTCAAGGAAGTGCTGGTCTTTACCCTGATCATTCCGGTGCTCTGGTGGCGCTCGATGAATACGCACCACGTGGAGGACGAGGAATGAAAAAACAGTACCTTGTCCTGGGCTTCATCGCCCTGCTGGCGATCGCGTGGCCCTTCCTGCCGCCGTTCACCGTCACGCTGTTCTCGTACATCGGCCTCTACGCGATGGTGGCGCTCGGGCTGGTCATGCTGACCGGCGTCGGAGGCATGACCTCGTTCGGCCAGGCCGCCTTCGTCGGTCTGGGTGCCTACGCCACGGCCTGGATCTGCACCTCGCCGACCGCGGCGCAATGGCTGTCCTTCCTGCCGGCCGGCGTGTACCCGTGGGTGGGCCTGGTGCTGGGGCTGATCGTCACCGCGCTGGTCGCCTGGGGCCTGGGTGCGGTCACGCTGCGCCTGTCGGGCCACTACCTGCCGCTGGGCACCATCGCCTGGGGCCTGAGCCTGTACTACGTGTTCGGCAACCTCGACTGGCTGGGCGGTTTCACCGGCATCAGCAGCATTCCGCCGATCACGATCTTCGGCTTCTCGCTGGCTTCGCCGCGCCTGTTGGGCATCGTGATCTGGGCCGTGCTGCTGCTGGCGATCTGGGCGCTCGACAATCTGCTGGATTCGCGTGAAGGCCGCGCCATCCGCGCGCTCAAGAGCGGCCGCCTGATGGCCGAATCCATGGGCATCGACACCGCGCAGCAGCGCATCAAGGTGTTCGTGCTGGCGGCGCTGCTGGCGGCCGTGTCCGGCTGGCTGTACGCGCACATGCAGCGCTTCGTCAACCCGACGCCCTTCAACCTGAACATCGGCATCGAATACCTGTTCATGGCCGTGGTCGGTGGCTCGGGCTACCTGTGGGGCGCCGTGCTGGGCGCCACGCTGATCACGCTGCTGAAGGAGCAGTTGCAGGACTGGCTGCCGCGCCTGCTGGGCAGCAGCGGCAACTTCGAGATCGTGGTGTTCGGCCTGCTGATGCTGCTGGTGCTGCAGCGCGCTTCCGATGGTTTGTGGCCGATCCTCGCCGGCTGGGTCAACCGTGTGCTGAAGATCGCCCCGCCCAAGCGCGAAATCGCGACCAGCAGTGCGGCCACCCTGGACCAGCGCCAGCTGCCGCCGGCGGGCGAAGAGGTGCTGAAGGCCCAGAACGTGACCAAGCGCTTCGCTGGTCTGGTCGCCAACAACGCCGTCAACATGGATGTGCGCGCGGGCGAGGTGCACGCGCTCATCGGCCCCAACGGCGCCGGCAAGAGCACGTTCTTCAACATGATCTCCGGCGTGGACGACCCGACCGAAGGCCAGGTCAGCCTGATGGGCCAGACCATGCAGGGCAAGCCCTCGCGCGCCTTTGCCGCGCTGGGCCTGGGCCGCACCTTCCAGCACGTGCGCCTGCTGGGCGACCGCAGCGTGCTCGACAACGTGGCCCTGGGCGCGCACCGCCGCGGCCACAAGGGCTGGGTCGCTTCCATGCTGCGCGCCGACCGCGCCGAAGAAGCCGCCGTGCTGTCCGAAGCCATGCGCCAGATCGAGCGCTGCGGCCTCGGCGCCGTGGCGCACACGCCCGCCGCCTCGTTGCCGCTGGGCCAGCAACGCATCGTCGAGATCGCCCGCGCCTTGGCGGGCCAACCGGCGGTGCTGCTGCTGGACGAGCCGGCCGCCGGTCTGCGCCACCTGGAAAAGCAGGGCCTGGCCAAGCTGCTGACGCAGTTGCGCGCTGAAGGCCTGGCCATTCTGGTGGTCGAGCACGACATGGAATTCGTGATGAACCTGGCCGACCGCATCACCGTGCTGGAGTTCGGCACCGTGATCGCCCACGGCACGCCTGCGCAGGTGCAGGCCGACCCGCGCGTCATCGCGGCCTACCTGGGGGGAGACCTGGCATGAGCGCGCCACTGTTGAAGCTGCCGAACTTCTCGGTCTACTACGGTCCGGTTCAGGCCATCCATGGCATTGAGCTGCACGTCAATGAAGGCGAGATCGTCACCGTGATCGGCCCGAACGGCGCTGGCAAGACCACGCTGCTGAACGCCATCATGGGCCTGCTGCCCTCGCGCGGCGGGCTGGAGCTGGCCGGCAACGCCATCCCCCGTCCCACAGTCGAAGCCATGGTGCGCCACGGCGTGGCCCTGGTGCCTGAAAAGCGCGAGCTGTTCGGCGAAATGTCGGTCGAGGACAACCTGCTGCTGGGCGGCTTTGCCCGCTGGCGGCGCGGCCAGCGCGACCAGGTCGCGCGCATGAAGGAAATTTTCGCGATCTTCCCGCGCATGGAAGAGCGCCGCGCGCAGATGGCGTCGACGCTGTCGGGGGGCGAGCGCCAGATGCTCGCCATCGGCCGCGCGCTGATGAGTCGCCCGCGCCTGTTGATGCTGGACGAGCCCTCGCTCGGCCTGGCGCCGCTGATCGTGCGCGAGGTGCTGAACACCGTGTCGGCGCTGCGTAGCACGGGCGTGTCGGTGCTGCTGGTCGAACAGAACGCGCGCGCCGCGCTGAACGTGGCCGACCGCGGCTATGTGCTGGAGATGGGCGAAGTGGCGGTGCAGGGCGCGGCCAACGACCTGATCCACGACCAGCGCGTGATCGACACCTACCTGGGCGTCGGCGGCGCCCGCGCCGCGGCGACCACCTGAGCCCGACATCGTCGGTGTAGGGTGCTATCAAAAAACTAGCTGTTTGCGCAGATGGTTGTAGGGCTGAAGCCTGTTTTCATTCTAAATCGGCTGCCGTTATCCTAGGGGTGCTGGCTTGACGGCCGTTTTCGTTCCACCCTGTTTTACCGAGGTAAGCACGTGACCCAACTTCAAAGCTACATCGCCGGCCGCTGGATCGGCCAGCAACCTGCACAAACCCTGCGCAGCGCCATCGACGGCACGGTCGTCGCCCACACACACGCCGAAACGCCCGACTTCGCCGAGGCGCTGCACTACGCGCGCACCGTCGGTGTGCCGGCGATGCTGAAGACCGACTTCCAGCAGCGCGCCGGCATGCTCAAGGCGCTGGCCAAGTACCTGGGCGAACACAAGGAGGCGATGTACGAGCTGTCCTTCCACACCGGCGCCACCCGCACCGATGGCTGGGTCGACATCGAAGGCGGCACCGGCACGCTGTTCGCCTACGCCAGCATGGCCAAGGAACTGCCCAAGTCCGGCAACCTGTGGCACGAAGGCCCGCAGATGCCGCTGGGCAAGACCGGCGCCTTCGCCGGCACGCACGTGCTGGTGCCGCGCGGTGGCGTGGCGGTGCACATCAACGCCTTCAACTTCCCGGTCTGGGGGCTGCTGGAGAAATTCGCGCCCACCTTCCTGGCGGGGATGCCGACCATCGGCAAGCCGGCCAGCGCCACCAGTTTCCTGACCGAGAAGATGGTGCGCCTGGTCAACGAGTCGGGCATCCTGCCCGAGGGCGCACTGCAGCTCATCATCGGCGGCACGGGCGACCTGCTCGACCGCGTCGAAGAGCAGGACGTCGTCACCTTCACCGGCTCGGCGGACACCGCGGCCAAGCTGCGCGCCACCGCCAACATCGTCAACCGGAGCATTCCGTTCAACGCCGAGGCCGATTCGCTCAACTGCGCCGTGCTGGCGCCCGACGTCACCCCGGACGACGAGGAATTCGACCTCTACGTCAAGGAAATCGCGCGCGAGATGACGCAGAAGGCCGGCCAGAAGTGCACCGCCATCCGCCGTGCGCTGGTGCCCGCCGACCGCATTGACGCCGTCGCCGCCAAGCTGAAGGAACGCCTGGCCAAGACCACCGTGGGCGACCCGCGCCTGGAGAACGTGCGCATGGGCGCGCTGGCCAGCAAGTCGCAGCAGGCCGACGTGGCCGACCGCGTGGCCACGCTCAGCCAGGGCGCTGAAGTGGTGTTCGGCGGCGGCGAAGGCTTTGCCGCGGTGGGCGAGGGCGTGGGCGAAGGCGCCTTCTTCCAGCCCACGCTGCTGCTGGCCAAAAACGCTGCCAATCACGCCGCGCACGACGTCGAGGCCTTCGGCCCCGTCAGCACGCTGATGGCCTACGGCGATCTGGACGAGGCGCTGGCCCTGGCCGCGCGCGGCAAGGGCAGCCTGGCCGGCACGCTGGTCACCAAGGACGCAGCCACCGCCGTCAAAGCCATCACCGCCATGGCCGCCACGCACGGCCGCCTGCAGGTGCTGGACCGCGCCGCCGCGCCGGAATCGACCGGCCACGGCTCGGCCCTGCCGTACCTCAAGCACGGCGGCCCCGGCCGCGCCGGTGGCGGCGAAGAGCTGGGCGGCCTGCGCGCCGTCAAGCACCTGATGCAGCGTGCCGCCGTGCAGGGCTCGCCCGCCATGCTGGCCGCGGTGACCGGTGAGAGCGCCGCCGGTTGAGCGGCGAGATGCTCTGTTTTTAATAGCTGGCTGCGCAGATGGGGCGCGCGCCAGCGGTCGATTTGGCCTGAAGCTTCCGCGAGCGGGCCGCAGCCGAGGATACCGATTCAGCGCTTGCGCCTCGCCGTGCGCGCGGGGACGGTAGACCGTCGATCTGCCGCCACGCCGTTGCGCCAGGTTTTGGCCGTGCTGGCACCGCCCTTCCGGTCGGTGCACTGAATCTGGCGCAGCACTGTCGCGCTGTGGCGCGAACAGCTGAACCTGCGGACCGACGCCCGACTGCGCGCGGCGCACAAGCGGTACTCAGGTTAGGACAATGGTGCCGTGACCCGCAGTTTGCTCTGATAACCATAGCTTCCTGCGCAAGAGCAGCTGGGCTATAGAACGCGTTGGATACCCCAATTTTCCAAGGGTCAGGGGGCCCAGAAGCCAGCTCGCCGGACTGCGCGTACTAGTACCTGATATCCACACCGAATTTGATCTTCGTCAAGTTTTGTGATGTCCGACCGGGGCAGTCGGACATCCTTGACTTGGTTCAAAGACGGCGAAATGCGATTTTTCTACGCTTCCCGTGTTCTTTTTCACACGAGCGAGGAATCGGCCCATGAGCACGCAACCGTCGGGCGGCTTCACCAAGGAGATGGCACGCAACATCTTCTACGGTGGGTCGCTGTTTTTCATTCTGGTCTTTGTCGGCCTGGTGTTTCACACCGAGACCACGCTGCCCGAGCGCAGCAACGAGGCGGCGATGACCGACGCGGTCGTGCGCGGCAAGAAGGTGTGGGAGACCAACCAGTGCATCGGTTGCCACTCGCTGCTGGGTGAAGGCGCCTACTTCGCGCCCGAGCTGGGCAATGTCTACAAGCGCCGTGGCGGCGATGCCTCGGGCGGCGCGTTCATCAAGGCCTGGATGAAAGCCCAGCCGACCGGTGCGCCTGGTCGCCGCCAGATGCCCCAGTTCCACCTGAGCGAGCAGCAGCTTGACGATTTGGTGGAGTTCCTGAAGTGGTCGGGCGGCATCAACACCGAAAACTGGCCTCCCAACATCGAGGGCTGAGCGCCGAGGAAAGAGCCATCATGTCTACCAACCCTGTTCTCAAATTCAAGTCGCAGGCGGTCGCCAAGCCGTATTTCATTGCGGCCATCGGCCTGTTCGTCGGCCAGATCCTGTTCGGCCTGATCATGGGCCTGCAGTACATCTGGGGCGACTTCCTGTTCCCGGCGATCCCCTTCAACGTGGCGCGGATGGTGCACACCAACCTGCTGATCGTGTGGCTGCTGTTCGGCTTCATGGGCGCGGCCTACTACATGGTGCCCGAGGAGGCCGAGACCGAGCTGTATTCGCCCAAGCTGGCGCTGATCATGTTCTGGATCTTCCTGGTGGCTGGCGCCGCGACCGTGCTGGGCTACCTGATGGTGCCCTACGCCACGCTGGCGGAGATGACGGGCAACGACCTGCTGGCCACCATGGGACGCGAGTTCCTGGAACAGCCCCTGCCGACCAAGGTGGGCATCGTCATCGTGGCGCTGGCCATGCTGTTCAACGTCAGCATGACCTACCTGAAAGGCCGCAAGACGACCATCACCACGGTGCTGCTGATCGGTCTGTGGGGCCTGGCGCTGCTGTTCCTGTTCGCCTTCGTCAACCCGCATAACCTGGTGCGCGACAAGATGTACTGGTGGTGGGTGGTGCACCTGTGGGTGGAAGGCGTGTGGGAGTTGATCCTCGCCGCGCTGCTGGCCTACGTGCTGATCAAGACGACCGGCGTGGACCGCGAGGTGGTCGACAAGTGGGTCTACGTGATCATCGCCTTCGCCCTGTTCACCGGCATCCTGGGCACGGCACACCACTACTACTTTATCGGGCTGCCGGGCTACTGGCATCTGGTGGGCAACATCTTCTCGTCGCTGGAGCCGATTCCGTTCTTTCTGATGACGATGTTCGCATTCCGCATGGTTCAAAAGCGCCGGCGCGACCATGCCAACCAGGCGGCGGTGCTGTGGGCCGTGGGCTGCGCGGTGATGGGCTTTCTGGGCGCCGGTGTCTGGGGCTTCATGCACACCCTGAGCTTCGTCAACTACTACACGCACGGCACGCAGCTGACGGCGTCGCATGGGCATCTGGCCTTTTACGGCGCTTACGTGCTGGTCGTGATCGCGCTGATCAGCTACGCCATGCCCACGCTGCGCGGCCGCATCGCCAACTCCACCCGCGCGCAGTCGGTCGAGATGTGGTCCTTCTGGGTCATGAGCATCGGCATGGGCGTGATGGTGCTGGCCATGACTGGCGCCGGCATCCTGCAGGTCTGGCTGCAACGCATGCCGACGTCGGGTGCGCTGCCCTTCATGGCGGCGCAGGAGCAGATGATGTTCTTCTACTGGCTGCGCCTGTGGGGCGGTGTGGTTTTCTTCCTCGGCTTGGTCATGTACGTCTGGAGCTTCTTCATCGGCGGTGCGCCGGCCGAAGAAGTGCTGGGCAGCCGCCGCGGCGGCCTGATGCCCAGCCCTGCCCAGCGCCGACTGAAGCACGACTGAGGTGGGGCAGGCCATGTACCACGACGACGGCCTGAGCTCCGGCGCGCCCGCGGCGGCGCCCGAAGTGCCGTTCTATGCCGAGCAGGCCGGCGAATGCCGCCTGTTCGAGCACGCTTTCCAGCAGCGCCTGCCCTTGTTGCTGAAGGGCCCTACCGGTTGCGGCAAGACGCGCTTTGTCGAGCACATGGCCGCGCGCCTGGGCCGTCCGCTGATCACCGTCAGCTGCCACGACGACCTGACCGCCGCCGACCTGGTGGGCCGCTACCTCATCGGCGACGGCAACACGGTCTGGAACGATGGGCCGCTGGCGCGCGCGGTGCGCAGCGGCGCCATCTGCTACCTCGACGAGGTGGTTGAAGCGCGCAAGGACACCACGGTCGTGCTGCACCCGCTGGCCGACGACCGGCGCGTGCTCCCGATAGAGCGCACGGGCGAGTTGCTGCAGGCGCCGCCCGGCTTCATGCTGGTGGTCTCCTACAACCCTGGCTACCAGAACCTGCTGAAAAACTTGAAACCCAGCACGCGCCAGCGCTTCGTGGCGCTGGCTTTCGACTACCCGGTGGCCGAGGTGGAGCGGCGCATCGTGATGGCCGAATCGGGCGCGGACGAACGTCTGGCCATGCGCCTGGTCAAGCTGGCGAGCGCGCTGCGCCACCTGACCGACCAGGATCTGGAAGAAACCGTCAGCACGCGCCTGCTGGTGGTGGCCGCGCGCCTGGTGGTGTCCGGCCTGCCGGAAACCGTGGCCTGCCGCACCGCCATCGTCGACGCGCTGACCGACGACACCGACACCGCCGAGGCCTTGAACGACGTCGTGCTGGCCGTGCTGGGCGACGACTGAAGGGCGGGACGCAGCGATGGAAGAGTGGGTTGGCGAACGCTGGCACCGGCTGATCACCCGTGCGGCCGACGCCAGCCATACCGACGCCGCCGTCACGCTGGAGCAGGTCACGCGCAGCGTGCAGCTGCTGTTTCGCGCCGGTGGGGGCGATGCGCTGGTGCGGGTCGTGCCGGCCACCGCGCGCCGCATCGGCGGCCCGCGCGGCTGGCTGCAGCGGTTGGCAGGCTCGGGCGTGCGGGGCACGGTCAGCGCGCTGGACGCCGAAACGCTCGCCCTGCCGCCCGTGCTGGCCACCTTCACCGAGCGAGCGCTGAACCGCGACCTCTATCTGTGGCTCGCGGCGCTTGGCGCTTGCCACACCAACACCTCGGCCGGCTGGATCGCCGACAACCTGGCGGCGACGGAGCGCGCATTGCAGACCTTTCCTGGCCTGCGCACGCGCCACGCGCGGCTGCTGGCCGCCCACCTGGCGCAGCGCCCGCCATTGGCGCGGCTGCGCGGCCCGGCGCGCGCGGCCGAGCAGGCGGTGCAGGCTGCGCTGCAAGGCCAAGTCCCGGCCGGCGATGCGGCAGGTCGCCTGCAACCGACCGACGCCGCCCACGTATGGCTGTGGCTGCAGGCGCACGAGGCCAGCCCCTCCGGCGAAGCCATCACCCCAGACATGCTGGCGGCCCCGCCGGTCGACCGGCCGCGCGACCCGAACGCCAAGACGCAGGAGGACACCAAGCGCCGCCGCGCCGAGCGCACGGAAGACACCAGCAACAAGAACGGCTTGGTGATGTTCTTTCGGGCCGAGTCGATCCTCAGCTGGAGCGAGTTCGTGCGCGTCAACCGCACCGATGACGACGAGGACCAGCAGAACGCCAGCCAGGTTGCCGACGACATGGAGCAGCTGTCCATCGCACAGCGCGGCGAAACGCTGGCCGCGCGCGTCAAGTTCGACCTGGACCTGCCCAGCGCCAGCGCCGACGACCTGCCTGTGGGCGAGGGCGAGCCGCTGCCGGAATGGGACTTCAAGCAGCAGCGCCTGGTACCGGACCGCTGCCGTGCGCAGCGCATGCGGCACCGGCCACCAGAGCAGAGTGCTATCGAACAAGGAGCCGTCAGCGCCCTGCCAGAGGCCATGACAAGGCTGAAGAGCACTTCACGCCAAGTGCGGCGCCGGTTTGAAGCCCTGCGCGCCGCGCCGCGCTGGCAGCACGGGCTGACCCAGGGCGATGAGCTGGATCTGGACGCCTGGGTGCGCCACCAGGTTCAGCGCCGCGACACGCGCCAGCCGCACGGTGAATCGCCCGCGGTGTATTCACGCCGGGTCAAGTCCGAGCGCAGCCTGTCCACGTTGATGCTGGCCGACCTGTCGCTGTCAACCGACGCCTACGCCACGCAGGAAGCGCGCGTGATCGACCTGGTGCGCGACAGCCTGCTGGTGTTCGGCGACGCGCTCGATGCGGCGGGCGACCCTTTCGAGATGCTGGGCTTCTCGTCGGTGCGGCGGGCGATCCGGATGCTGGAGCTCAAGCGCTTTGGCGAAGCCTGGAACGACGCCACGCGCGAACGCGTGCTGGGCATTCGCCCGGGCTTCTACACCCGCATGGGCGCGGCCATCCGCTACGGCACGCAGCGCCTGGCCGAGCGGGGCGAGCGCCAGCGCCTGCTGCTGATCCTGTCCGATGGCAAACCCAACGACCTCGACCACTACGAAGGCCGCCACGGCCTGGAAGACACGCGCCACGCCGTACACGCCGCGCGCCAGGCGGGGTTGACACCGTTCTGTGTGACGATCGACCGCGAGGCCAACGCCTACCTGCCGCGCCTGTTCGGCGCGCAGGGCTACGCGCTGGTGCACCGGGCCGACCAGTTGCCCGGCGCGCTGACGCAGGTTTACCTGCGGCTCACGATAGCGGCGCGCTGACCGACGTGCCAGAGGGCAGGGTTACACTTTCAGGTTACCTGGCGCGCATCCCGCGTGGCGGGGCGAACCTTCAGCGCCAGCGCTGTGCCCACTGTGGATCTCGATAAGTTCAACATTCCGCGCTACCTCGGCACCTTGCCGCTGTTCTCGCACATGAGCGAGCAGGAGCGTGCTCGTCTGGCCGCCGGTTCGCAGTTGCGGCGTCTGGAGCGCGGCAAGCTCATCTTCCGCGCGGGCGATCCGTGCGAGGAATTCCACGTCACCGTGGTGGGGCAGGTCAAGCTGTTCGCCCTGTCGCCCACGGGCGTGGAGAAGGTGATCGAGTTGTGCGGCCCTGGCCACAGTTTTGCCGAGGCCGTGATGTTCATGGGCGTGCCGTACGTGGTGTCCGCCCAGACCCTGGCCGATACGCTGCTGCTGACCATCACCAAGAGCACGGTGCTGCAGGAAATCGCGGCCAACCCCGACTTCTCGCTGCGCATGCTGGCCGGGCTGTCGCGGCGCCTGCATGGGCTGATCAAGGACGTGCAGGGATACGCGCTGCACAGCGGCGTGCAGCGCGTCATTGGCTACCTGCTGGGCGACCGCCTGAACGAGACCGAGGTGGCCTCCGAGGCCATCACCGTCACCCTGCCGGTCAGCAAGGCGGCGATCGCCTCGCGCCTGTCGCTCACGCCGGAATATTTTTCGCGCGTGCTGCACGAGCTGGAATCGGCCGGGCTGATTCATGTGGACAAGCGCGATATCCACATTGCCGATACGGGCAGACTGGCCGAATACCAGCCGCGCTGAGGCCGCATGGCGGGCCGCCATGCCTGGTCGGGTATTTGGATGAAAAGCTGCTGAAGCCGGCCATGGGATTGCGCAAGAAGCTATTTTTATGGTAGCAACCTGTGTTAGCCTGACTGCACCCGACATGTCGCCTCGCGGTTCTTGACCTTGGTCAAGGTAGGGCCCCGCTCGCCAGGGGTACAAAGGCGCATGACCGAGCCTTCGCCACCACCTTCTTCGCCCGCCCGCCGCGCCATTCCGGTGCAGGTGGCGCCGCCCGCCGCGCCGGCCCGGCGCCCGCAGGTGCATGGGCCGTGGCGGCCATCAACCCTGCTCGCGTCACCGCACCGGTTGGGCTTCTTTCTGGCCGCCTTGGTGCTGGTGGTCGCCAGCCTGTGGTGGCTGGCAGTGCAGGTCGACCGCGCCACCGGCGCGCTGGGCATCGTCAGTGCCGTGCCGTCCACGTTGACGCACGCCACGGTGATGGTGTTCGGCTTCATGCCGCTCTACTTTTCGGGTTTTCTGTTCACGGCCGGGCCCAAGTGGCTGAATGTGCAGCCCTACGAAACCATCCAGTTGCGCGTGCCGCTGCTGTTGCAGGCGGTGGGCTGGGTGCTGTGGCTGTGCGGCGCCCATGCCCATGCGGTGCTGGCCCTGGCCGGACTGGCGATGGCGGTAGCGGGCCTGGCGTGGATGGTCGGCATGTTCTGGCGCCTGATCCGTGCCAGCCGGGCGCCCGACCAGGTCCACGGGCGCACCGTGGGCGTGGCTGGCGTGGTGGGCGCGCTCAGCCTGGCGGCGGTGGCGATCTGCGTGTGGCTGGGCCGCGTCGATCTGGCGCTGGTGTGGGTGCGCACCGGTCTGTGGGGCTTCATCGTCGTCACTTACGTCGCAGTGGCGCACCGCATGATCCCGTTCTTCACGTCGAGCGTGCTGCCCATGATCGAGGTCTGGCGGCCACTGTGGGTGCTGCGCCTGATGCTTGGCGTGGCCGCGTTCGAGGTGACTGCCGTGTGGGTCGACACGCTGGCGCCCGCGCCGCACGCGTGGCCGCTGTGGACGGGGGTGGTGATCGTGTTCGAGCTGGTCACCGGCGCCGTGCTGCTGTGGCTGGCGGTGGTGTGGGGCCTGGTGCAGAGCCTCAAGATCCGCCTGCTGGCCATGCTGCACGTCGGCTTTGTCTGGTTCGGGCTCGCGCTGGTGTACAGCGCGCTGTCGCAATTGGTTTGGCTGCTCACCGGCGAAGCGCTGTTGGGCCTGGGCGCGGTGCACGCGCTCAGCATGGGGTTTCTGGGCTCGCTGATGCTGGCGATGGTCACCCGCGTGTCCTGCGGCCACGGCGGGCGGGCGCTGACGGCAGACGACCTGGTCTGGGTGCTGTTCTGGGCGCTGCAGGTCACCGTGCTGCTGCGGCTGGCCGCGGCGGTCCAGGGTGCGCCAACGTGGCTGACGCCGCTGGCGGCGCTGGCGTGGGCAGGCGTGGTCACGGCGTGGGCGCTGCGGTACGCTAACTGGTATGGCAGACCCCGAACCGATGGCAGACCCGGCTGAGGCCAGCGTCGTTGCCGAACCCCGCGCCCTGGGTGACCCGCGCCCACCCGAAGTGGTGGAACTGACCCACGCGTTGATCCACAGCCGGCAGACCATCCTGCCCAAGCGCCTGGGCGAGCCGGGCCCCGATGCGGCTCAGACGCAGCAGATCCTGGCTGCCGCCGCGCAAGCGCCTGACCACCACGCGCTGACGCCCTGGCGCTTTGTCCTGGTGCCGGCTGCTGCACGCCCTGCGCTGGCCGAGGCCTTTGCGGACGCGCTGACCGAGCGCGATGCGGAGGCCACCCCCGAGCAATTGGCCCAGGCACGCGAGAAGGCCTTTCGCGCGCCGCTGGTGCTGCTGGCCGTGGCGCGCCTGCGCGATGCCGACGCCGAGATCGAACCGCACGAGCGCATCGTCTCGGCGGGTTGCGCGGTGCAGAACATGCTGCTGATGGCGCATGCGCAGGGTTTTGGAGGTGCGCTCACCAGCGGCAAGGCGCTGGCGTCTGCACCCTTGCGGCGGCTCTTTGCGCTCACCGAGGACGAGCAGGCGCTGTGTTTCGTCAACATCGGCACCGTGCTCAAGGGCAAGCGCGCCCGTGTTCGACCGCACGTGGCGGACTACGTCAGCGCATTGTCGGGGCGCTGACGTGCTACTAAATGAGAAGCTGCTTGCGCAGTATGGACAAGCGCTGAGGGCCAATTTCACTTGAAGTCTGAGACAACCACATCCACCGTGCATGACAGTGCCCTGGTCCTGTTTTCGGGCGGCCAGGACTCCACCACCTGCCTGGCCGATGCGCTCAGCCGCTTCCGGCGCGTCGAGACCGTGGGCTTCGACTACGGCCAGCGCCACAACGCCGAGTTGGCGCAGCGCGCCGTGGTGCGCCACGAACTGCAGGCGCGCTTTCCGGCCTGGCGCGAGCGGCTGGGCGACGACCATGTCATCGACCTCCAGGTGCTGGGTCAGATCAGCGACACCGCGCTCACGCGCGACACGGCCATCGCCATGGCCGACTCGGGCCTGCCCAACACCTTCGTGCCCGGGCGCAACCTGGTCTTCCTGACTTTCGCCGGCGCGCTGGCCTACCGGCGCGGCCTGCAGGTGATCGTCACCGGCGTGTGCGAGGCCGACTATTCCGGCTACCCCGACTGCCGCGACGACACCATGAAGGCCATGCAACTCGCGCTGTCGCTCGGCATGGACCGGCGCGTGGTGATCGACACGCCGCTGATGTGGATCGACAAGGCGGCCACCTGGCAACTTGCGCACGCGCTGGGCCAGCAGGCCGATCCGGCGGGCGGGGGCGAGGCGCTGGTCGACGTCATCGTCGAGCATTCGCACACCTGCTACGCCGGAGACCGCAGCCAGCGCCATGCCTGGGGCTACGGCTGCGGCGTGTGCCCGGCGTGTGAACTGCGTGCGGCGGGCTGGCAGCGCTGGCGCGCGGGCCCCGCGCCGTCTGCCGTCTGAGGTGCGGGCGCGACACCGCGCAGCCTTTGAGAGCTTGTCTGACAGACGCTGCGTGACACGGCGTGATGATTTGTGAACGATGTAGGCAAGGTGATCGAAGCCCGCATCGGGCTCGCTACCTGTTCACTGTTCTGACCATCGCCATGTCCTCACAACCGCCTTCACGCCCTCGCCCTCTTGCTCACGCGCTGACGCGCCACATGCTTCGAGCGGGTCTGGCGGCTGCCCTGGGGCTCGGCGCGATGAGCAGCCAGGCCGCCGGGCCGGACTGGACGCTGGTCGGCGGCGCTTCGGACGAGTCGTCGGTCAAGCAGGTCGGCGTGATCGCCGGGTGGACGAGGCCGGAGCCGCTGTGGCAAGGCGACACCTGGCGCCTCAGGCTGCGCCACGAAGCCGTGGCGATCGGCTGGCACGTGCCCCGCGCGCGCGACCTGATCGAGGTGGGCTATTCGCCGGTGTTCCGGCTGGAACGCCCCCTTTCGGGTGGCGGCGGGCGCAGCTTCTTCTTCGAAGGTGCGATCGGCGTGCGGCTGCTTTCGCACACGCGCGTGTCCCAGGAACACCGCATGAGCACCGCGTTCCAGTTTGCCGACATGCTGGGTCTGGGCATGCAGTGGGGCCGCGAAGGCCAGTCCACGCTGGGTCTGCGGGTTCAGCACCTGTCGAACCTGGGCATCAAGAAGCCCAACCCCGGCATCAACTTCCTGCAGCTCTACTACACCCACCGGTTCTGAGTGCTTGTTGCGCTACTGAATAAATAGCTGATCGCGAAATACCAGTCTGGGCTACAAGCCAATTTCGCCCTCCGTTGCTCACCGACTCGTCGCTCGTGGCCCTGCTGAAAATCTTTGCGCTCTTCGTCGTTACAGCCCTGGCCGAGATCGTGGGGTGCTACCTGCCGTACCTCTGGGTGCGCCAGGGAAAGTCGGTCTGGCTGCTGGTGCCTGCGGCGGCCAGCCTGGCTCTGTTTGCGTGGCTGCTGACGCTGCACCCGCAGGCGGCGGGCCGGGTGTATGCGGCGTACGGCGGGGTCTACGTCACCGTGGCGCTGGCCTGGCTGTGGGCCGTGGATGCCGTGCGGCCCACGACGACCGACTGGTTCGGCGTGGGCCTGTGTCTGCTGGGCATGGTCGTCATCATGGGCGGCGCGCGGACGCCCTGAGGAGCAGCCCGGGCACCGATCACGTGATCGCGCTGGTTTCGACGCGGTAGCGCGCGCTGGTTTCGCCGCCCTCGATCGGCTGCAGCTGCCAGCGGCGCAGGTGGAAGGGCGCCACGGTCGGCCGGTGGGCGATCGAAAGCAGCGCACCGCCCGCGTGCTGGGTCAGGCTGCGCAGCTTCTCGTACAGGTTCTGTTCCGCCGCCATGTCGAGCGCGCTGGTGGCCTCGTCGGCGAGCACCCAGGCCGGTTTCTTGAGCAGCACGCGCGCGATGGCCAGGCGCTGCTGCTCGCCGCCGCTGAGCTTTTGTGTCCAGTTGTCGCGGTCGTCCAGGCGCCCGGTCAGGCCGGGCAGCAGCGCGTCGTTCAGCGCCTGCTTGAGCTGGTCGTCGGTGTAGTCGCTGGCGTTGTCGGGGTAGGCCAAGGCACCGCGCAGGGCGCCGTCCGGGAAATACGGCCGCTGCGGAATGACCATGGTGCGCGGCGGCAGGGCTACGCGCCCGGTGGCCCAGGGCCAGATGCCTGCCAGCGCGCGCAGGAGGGTGGATTTGCCGCTGCCCGACGGCCCTTGAACCAGCGTGTGTTCGCCGGGCGCGGCGTGCAGCGTGGCGCCCTGCAGCAGGGTGACGCCGGCGGGCAGTTGCAAGGTCAGGTCCTGGGCTTCGATGGCTCCTGAATTCATAGCTGCTTGCGCTTGCTGTGCTTGGGTAGAAGCCTGATTTTGCTTGGAAAGTGCGGCCTCGAAGCTGGTCAGACGCTCGGTTGTGGCGCGCCAGCTGGCCAGGCTGTCGTAGTTGTCGACGAACCACGAAAGGGCGCCCTGCACGCGGTCAAACGCGCTGGAGATCTGCATCAGTTCGCCCAGCTGGATCGCTCCGCTGAAAAAGCGCGGCGCCGCGATGATGAACGGGAACACGGTGGCCGCTTGCCCGAACAGGGCGGTAAAGCCGACCAACTGCTTCTGCTTGGCGATCAGCTTCAGGTAGTTCGCCAGCGCGGACGTGAAACGCGTGTCGAGGTTGCGGTTTTCCACCGCTTCGCCCTTGTCCAGCGCGATCGATTCGCTGTATTCGCGCACCCGCACCAGGTGGTGGCGGAAGTCGGCTTCGCGCTTCTGCTGCTCGAAGTTCAGCCCGATCAGGGGGCGGCCGATGTAGTGCGTCAGCACGCTGCCGACGCCGCAGTAAAGCACGGCCATCCAGACCATGAAACCGGGAATGGTGAAATCGTGCCCGCCGATGTTGAAGCTGAAGCTGCCCGACAGCGACCACAGGATGCCGACGAAGCTGACCAGCGTGACCACCGCGTTCAATGCGCCCATCGACAGGCCGACGGTCTGGCTGGTGAACAGGTTCACGTCTTCCTGCAGGCGCTGGTCCGGGTTGTCGGGCACACGCTGGCCAGGCTCGGGCAGGCCGGCGGCGCCGGTGTCTGGCGCCGGAGCACCTGCGTAGCGACCCAACTCCATCCGGTAGAAAGCCTGGCCCGTCAGCCAGCGGCGCATCAGGTCGCGCGTCATCCATGCGCGCCAGCGCACCTGCAGCAGTTGGGTCAGGTAGAAGCGATAGACCGCGATGACGATGAAGATCATCGCCAGGTAGGTGAAGCGCCCCAGTTGGGTCCAGAACACCGCCGAGTCCTTGTTCTGCAGCGCGTCGTAGAACACGCGGTTCCACTCGTTGAGCAGCACCAGCATGTACACGGCCGCCAGATTGAGCGCAATGATCGCCACCAGAAGGGCGCGCGCCTTCCACTTTTCGGTGGAATTGAAGTAGGGCAGCGACAGATGCAGGACCTGGCGGACGAAGCGCATGAAGTGGGCAGACTTGGCAGCAAGGCGCATGAGGCGGATCCACGGCGTGTGAGGGTCGCCCGATCATAGGGGTGCGCCTCGCTTACCTTTGCCGGCCCGCTCCCGTAGCTTCGCCAGAAGACAGACGCGCGCAGACGGCCTACACTGGCCGGTTTTCCGTGGCCGGAATTCACACCTGCGGAGTGCCGGCCAGGCACGTGAAAGGAGTCGGCACGATGCCGGATTTCGGGTTGGCCCTGCCTCAGGCTGAATGGCCTTACGCGCAGATACTGATGCGCATGGCGCTGGGCCTGTCGCTCGGGCTGCTGATCGGCCTCGAGCGTGAGCGCCGCCGCAAGGAAGCGGGGCTGCGCACCTTCGGCTTCATCGGGCTGCTGGGCACGATGGGCGGTGCCCTGGGCGGCGGCTATGGCCTGATGGCGCTGGCGCTCACCGGGCTGCTGACGCTGATCCTCAACCTCTCGTCGCTGCGCGCCGGGCAGGGCACTGAACTGACCACGTCGGCCGCGATGCTGGTCACCGCCATGGCCGGGGTGTTGTGCGGCCAGGGCCACACACTCACGCCGGCCGCCGTGATGGTCATGGCCACCGCGCTGCTGGCCTGGAAGGAGCGGCTGGCCGATTTTTCGATGGGTGTGTCGGAAAGCGAAGTGCGTTCGGCCCTGCTGCTGGCGATTCTGGCCATCGTCATCTACCCCGCGCTGCCTGAAGGCGCGGTCGGACCCTGGAAGCTGATCGAGCCGCGCGCGGCCTGGGTCACGGTGATCCTGATTGCCGGCATCGGCTTCTTCAACTATGTGCTGTGGAAGCTGTACGGCACCCGCGGCACCGAGCTGTCGGGTTTCTTCGGCGGGCTGGTCAACAGCAACTTCACGGTGATCGAGCTGTCCAACCGCGTGCGCGAGATGGGGGCCGTCTTCGCCGGCACCGCTTACCGTGGCGTGCTGCTGGCCACGGCGGCGATGATCGCGCGCAACGGCACGCTGCTGGCGTTGCTGGCGCCCGCCGCGCTGCTGGGCGCCGCGATGCCGCTGGCGCTGATGCTGGCCGCCAGCGCGCTGCTGGTGACGTGGAGCCTGCACCTGCGCCGCCGTCAGGGCGCCGAGGCCGCGCCGGATTTGCACATGGCGATGCCGTTCTCGCTGCCGCAAGCGCTGAAATACGGCGCCATCTTCCTGGCGCTGCACATCCTGGGAGCGCTGACGCAGCGCCAGTTCGGCGACGCGGGTTTTTACGTCGTCAGCGTGGTGGGCGGCCTGCTGTCCAGCGCCAGCGCGGTGGCGGCGGCGGCCACGCTGGCAGAGCAGGGCGGCATCACGCCGACCACCGCGGGCGTCGGCGCCATTCTGGCGTCGTTCACCAGCATGGCGTTCAGTCTGTCGTTCGTGCTGCGCATGCGCGATACGGCGCTGATCCGGCGGCTGTTCCTGTCGATCGGGGCGATCGCAGCCTGCGGCGTGCTGGGCCTGCTGATCGGCCACCTGGCGCAGCCGTGGGTGCAGACGCTGATCAGCGGGCTGGAGCGGGCGCGCTGACGACACCCATCGGTAGCGACATCAGCTATAAAAAAAGAAGCTGCCTGCGTAGGTTCAGCGAGGGCCAATGCCCTGTGGGCTGGTTGAGACGCTCGTCAGCGGGCCTGCGCGGCGCGCTCACGCTCGCGACGTGCCTGCCGTTCCGCGCGCCGGCGGTCTGCCACGCTGCGGATCTCGTCCTGTGTGAGGTAGCCGTCACGGTTGAGGTCGGCTTGCTCGAAATCGTTTTTGAGCGACGGGCGCAGTCGAAAGCCGATTTCTGCTTCCTTGCGCGAGACGCGGCCATCGCCGTTGGCGTCGAGCATGTTGAACCACTGCAGCGCCTGTGCTTCGCCTTTGCTGACCTGCTTGGGCTCGGCCGCCGCGGCCGTCACCGCAGGTGCCGCTTCTGCCTTGGCCTTGTTGCGTGGGGCGCTGGTCTTGGTCGACGCCGGTTTCTTGGGGGTGGCGCCAGGCTTGGGTGCAGGTGCAGGTGCAGGTGCAGGCGCAGGCGCGGTTGTCTGGGCGCCGGCGAGGCCGGCCCAACTGCATGCCAGTCCCAGCACGATCGCGCCGAAGGGTCGAAGAAGTCTCATGCTATTTGGAGCGTTGGCGGCGCCCGGGGGTTTCCGACACCACGCGGGAATTTGTAACGCCACCGGCCACGTGACCGGCCGGGACATGCTGGGCGGCGTGCTCGATGTGGCCGGTCTGGTCGTCGAAGAAGAAATCGGGCTCGAATTCACGCAGAAACTCACCTTTGGCCAGCCCGCCCAGGAACATCGCCTCGTCCACGCCTACGTCCCAGGACATCAACGTCTGAATGGCTCGCTCATTCGCCGGTGCGCTGCGTGCGGTGACCAACGCGGTGCGCAGGCGCATCGTTTGGCTGCCGGCCTGCTGGAGGCGGTGCAAGGCCGCCAACAATGGCTTGAAAGGACCATCTGGTAGCGGCAAATTGGCCTTGCGTTTCTCATGCGCCTGGAACGCTTTTAAGCCCCTTTTTTGGAAGACCTGTTCGGCTTCGTCCGAAAACAGAACGGCGTCGCCGTCGAAGGCGATGCGCACCTCGTGCGGGTGGTTTTCGCCCGCGCGCGCCGAACCGATGGCCACGCGCGCGGCCGGAAAGCCCATCGCCAGCGCCTGCCGCACGTCGGCTTCGTTGGCAGACAGGAACAGGTGGGCGCCCAGCGGTTTCAGGTAGCGGAACGGGTCGCGCCCCTGCGTGAACACGCCGCGTTCGACCCGCATGCCCGCGGCCGACACGCTGCGAAACACGCGCAGGCCGCTGACCGGGTCGTTGCGCGACAGCACCACGACTTCCACGCGTTGGTGGTCGGGCTCGTTGAAGGCCAGCAGCTTCTTGACCAGCGAGAACGCCACCCCCGGCGGCGCCGGCACGTCGATGCGCTGCATCTGCAAATCGACGTAGGCCTGGGGGTCGCCGGTCTCGAACAGGCGGTTCTCCTCCTCGAAGTCGAACAACGCGCGCGAAGAGATCGCGACGACGAGCTGATCCTGGAGCGAAACGGGCATGGGTCAGCGCAAGGCAGGCGTCACTTGACCCACTGATTCATCTGGATGATCGGCAGCATCACGGCCAGCACGATCAGCATCACCACCACGCCCATGGTCAGGATCAGCAGCGGTTCGAGAACGGTGGCCAGTTGCATGGCACGGCGCTGCACCTCGGCCGACAGCTGGTTGGCGGCGCGCTGCAGCATGGTCGGCAACTGGCCCGTCTGCTCGCCCAGGCGCGCGAACATTGACAGCAGGCCCGGAAAGCGCTTCTTTTGCGACAGGGCGGACGCCAGCGGTGCACCCTCGCGCACCATCACCAGCGCGTCTTCGGCGTCGGCCCGCATGGCCTGGTTGTGCAAGGTTTCGGCGGCCGCCTGCAGGCTGCGCAGGATCGGCACCCCTGCGCCCGCCAGCATGGCCAGGGTGCCGGCAAAGCGGGCGGCGTTGTAGCCGCGCGCCAGCCGGCCGATCAGTGGTAGCCGCAGCCAGGCAGCGTCGAAGCGTTGCCGTGCGGCGGGTCGACGCAGCGCCAGACGAAACATCACGGTGATGACGATCAGCGCACCCAATGCCCACCAGCCATAGTGGCGCACCGCGTCAGACAGCGCCAGCATGGCGGACGTCAGCCACGGCAGGCTGTGCTTGGTGCCAGTGAACACCGTGGCCACCTGAGGTACCACGTAGCTCACGAGAAAGCCGACGATCACGATCGCCGCGGCCGTGACGATGGCTGGGTACAGCGCCGCGCCAATCAGCTTGGCGCGCAGCGCCTGCCGTTCTTCCAGGTCATCGGCCAGGCGTTCGAGCACCGTGCCGAGGTGTCCGCCTTGCTCGCCGGCGGCGATGACGGCGGTGTACACGGGCGAGAACGCGCTCGGATGCAGCGCCATGGCCTTGGCCAGTGAGGAGCCGGCGTTGACCTCGGCGCGCAAGGCGGCGATCAGGTGCCGCTGCCGCACATCGTCGGATTCGTCTGCCAGGGCCGAGAGCGAGCGCTCCAGCGGAAGGCCCGAGCCCACCAGTCCGGCCAGTTGGCGCGTCCAGATCGCCAGTTGCGTGCTGTTGAAGGCCCGCTTACCCCAGGCCCGGGTCTGTGGCACGCCGGCCGCGCTTGCCTCGCCCATCGACACCGGTTCTACCTGAATCGGCACCAGTGCCTGCCCGCGCAGCAGCGTGCGCGCGGCCTTGACCGTGTCGGCCTCGACCACGCCCTTGCGGGTCTTGCCATCGGCTTGCAGCGCTTCAAAGGTGTAGGCGGGCACGAAAGATCAGCGTTCGGAAATCGGTCGAGCCGCCAATGGTAGCGGCTGCGATGCGGTACCTGATCGTTGCACGTGGCTTTGGTATCGAAGCGGGTCGCCGGAAGCGGATTTTCCGGCGCGAACCTGGTTCGACGGCCAGGTCAAAGCCGTTCGCCGTCGTCTAGAGTTCGTCGACCAGCCGCGCGAGCTCCTTGGTCTTTTCCTGCCAGACGGTCCAGTCGATTTCAGACTTCTGGCGGGTCAGGGTGACCAGCAGCATGCCCGTGCCGCAGGGCAGCAGGGTGATGCGGCCGTGGGCATGCATCATGACCGAGGCGCGCAGGTCGCCGAGGTCTCGAAATTGGTCCGAAAGGCGCGTGTACAGGCGCCAGTAGTCGCTGGCGGCTTCGGCAAAGGTTTGTACGCCATCGATCTGGCCGGCGTGATTCCACACCATGCCCGCTTCGATTTCGACCAGTGCGCAGCCTTCCAGCCCCGGCATGGCGGCCATGGCCTCGACGGCCTCTTGCAAGCGCTTTTCTTTCATGCTTCGGCCAGCGACTTGGCGAACTGCGCAGTCCGGTACGAGACCTGGCCCAGGATGGCGCTGCCATCGGCGATCACGTTGATGACCAGGTCGGCGTCCGGACGGTGCACGCTGAAGACCACGGCGAACCCAGACTCGGTGTCGATCGTGACGCTCTTGTTGCGGCCCAGGCTCGCTTCTTGCGAGACGACCGAACTGATGGCCGAGATCGAACTCGCCATGGCTGCCACGCGCGCAGGATCGCCCTGCCGCATGGCGGAGGCTACGTCAAAGCCGTCCACCGTGGCCACGACGACGGCGGTGACGCCATTCACCTCGCTCAGGATGTTCTCAGCTTCTCGCGAAGCAATGACCTTGGCCGAGGGTGCCAGATTGATCTTCACTGACATGGATTCATTCTCCAAACATGCCGGCTTCTAGTTGCGCCAGCAAAGTATCGATGAGCAGGATCACGTCGTCGCGCTTGCGCACGTCGACTTCGAGGACGGGCAGCACACGCCGGTGGCGGGCCAGTTCGTCGATGTAGTCGTCGAGTGTCGGCGACGGGTGTTCAGCGAGTCGGCCAATTCCGATGGCACAGGGCATGACGTCCAGGTCGTCGGCAAAACCTTCGAGGTAGACGCGCAGATCGGCCAGGGGGTCGGGTCGGGAGTTGTCGGTCAGGATGATCATGCCCAGCGCGTTCTTGGACAGGATCTTCCAGAGGAAATCGAAGCGCGATTGCCCCGGGGTGCCGAACAGGCGGATGCGGTCGCCGTTGTCCAGAGTGAACTGGCCAAAGTCCAGGCCCACCGTGGTGCGTTCCTTGGTGTGCGACAGGTCGTTGTTCTCGACGTCGGTGACGACCGGGGGGGTTTCGCTCACCGCGCCGATGGCCGTGGTCTTGCCTGCGCCCATCGTGCCGGTGAACAGAATCTTGTACTCGTTCATGGTGTTATTGCAATCGGATCACAGGCCCAGGCGGCGGCGGATGCCGGAGATCAGTCCGCGGGCAAAGGTAGGCTTGGCCGTCGCGGCAGTGAGCGCCGAGCGGCTCGGCGCCTGCGCCTGGACGGAGGGCGGCGGAGCGATGGGTTCCTGCTGCACTTCCACCAGACCGGTCGTTTGCAGAGTCTGGAGGAACGCCTGGCACTCGTTCACAGCCTGACCACTGATGGTCGACAGCTCGGCCGCATTGAGTGCGCGCCGCGAGAGAATGGTCGCCATCCTGATGCGGTTCGGATCGCTGCGCAACAGCGCTGCCGGCGGCCAGCGGCGCAGCTTGAAGCGCAGCGGGCTGACCGGGATTTCGGGCGGTTCGGTCGCGGTGGTGAGCGCGGGTTCGCTGAGGGCGCCCGCCAGCTGCGTCACCGGGCGCGTGTCCTGAAAGCCGTACTCGATCGAATTCAGCCACGCCTGCAGCTTGTCGGCGCGGATGGGGCGCGACAGCGTATCCGGTCCGCCTTCGTCGTTCATGCGCGTGAGTCGCAGCACGGATTTCGCCATGTGGGCCGCTTCAACGCTCACGTCGCCACTGGTGCCATCGACGAGCAGCGCGTCGTACGGCGGTGCGGAGACGAACGTCCAGTTGAAATCGCCGCCATGTGCGTACAGGCGGAACAAGGTCTGGACCAGCACGACTTCGGCAGCGGGCAGCTTGTAGGCACCGAGTCTCAGGTTGGACATGATCACTAGGTCGTAGGGTGTTCTGGAGTGGCGCAGGCCTAAGGCTTGAAAGCTGCCGCACGCCACGGAAAGACCGGACACCAGGCCCGCATCGCCCGCAGGGATGCTCAAGCCTGTCGCAGTCGGACGATCAGAGTATATTTTTGACATCCGTCGCCACCGACGGCAGATGCTGCCGATCTGAGCAGTAATGCGCACAACCCGCGCCAGACCACGTCGTCCGTCGCTTTTTGGCGCCGACGCTACGCTCCTCCCTGTTCCGATTTCGCTGATTCGTCCCCCCATGTTTGTTCATCTTCGACTCCACACTGAGTTTTCCGTTGTCGACGGCATTGCCCGGGTGGACGATGTCATTGCCAGCGCAGCGGCCGACCGGCAGCCTGCGCTGGCCATCACCGACCTCAACAACCTGTTCGGCGCCATCAAGTTCTACAAGACGGCGCGGGGCAAGGGCGTCAAGCCAATCGTCGGGGCGGAAGTCTTCCTGGAGCCAGCAGATCAGGAGTCCGATGCACCCTCGCGCGTGTTGTTGCTGGTGCAGAACCGACAGGGTTACCTGAACCTGTCGGAGTTGCTGGCGCGTGCCTGGACACAAGGCGTGGTCAAGAACATCGCGGTGGTGCGCTGGTCCTGGCTGCAGGAGCTGTCCGGCGGGTTGATCCTGCTGTCGGGCGCGCAGGCCGGCCCGGTCGGCCAGGCATTGATGCAGGGCAATACGGCGCTGGCGAGCGATCTGGCGCTGCGCTTGGCCGAAATCTTCCCGCATCGGCTGTACCTTGAGCTCCAGCGCGCAGGCCGCGCCGAGGACGAACGCCACATCGCCGCCGCGGTGGCGCTGGCCGCCCGACTCAAGCTGCCCGTGGTGGCCACGCACCCGGTGCAGTTCATCCGCGCCGACGACTACGAGGCCCACGAAGCGCGCGTGTGCATTTCCGACGGCGAAATTCTGGGCAACCCGCGCCGCGTGCGCCGTTTCACCCAGGACCAGTACTTCAAGACCGCGGGCGAGATGACGGCGCTGTTTGCCGATCTGCCCTCGGCCCTTGCCAACAGCGTGGAAATCGCCAAGCGCTGCAACCTGACGCTGGAGCTGGACAAACCGCAACTGCCCGACTTCGCGGTGCCCGAAGGTCACACGATCGACACCTATTTCCGCCAAGCCTCGTTCGATGGGCTGGAAGAACGGCTGGCGCAGTTGTATCCCGACCAGGCGCAGCGCGACGCACAGCGCGCTGCCTACGTCGAGCGCCTGGAGTTCGAGATTGCGACCATCCTCAAGATGGGCTTTCCGGGCTACTTCCTGATCGTGGGCGACTTCATCAACTGGGCCAAGGAAAACGGCTGCCCGGTGGGGCCGGGACGAGGCTCCGGCGCGGGCTCGTTGGTGGCTTACGCGCTGAAGATCACCGACCTGGATCCGCTGCAGTACAAGCTGCTGTTCGAACGCTTCCTGAACCCCGAGCGCGTGTCGATGCCCGACTTCGACATCGACTTCTGCCAGGCCAACCGCGACCGCGTCATCGACTACGTCAAGGCCAAGTACGGCAAGGACGCGGTCAGCCAGATCGCCACCTTCGGCACCATGGCCGCGCGCGCCGCGATCCGCGACGTCGGCCGCGTGATGGACATGGGCTACGGCTTTTGCGACGGCATCAGCAAGCTGATTCCCAACAAGCCGGGCATGGCCGTCACGCTGCAGTACCCGCCCAAGCCCAAGAAGGACGGCGACAAGAACAACTACGCGATCGAGATGGAGCCGATCCTGGCCGAGCGCATCGAACGCGAGGAAGAGGTCAAGACCCTGGTCGAGATGGCGCAAAAGCTCGAAGGCATGACGCGCAACATCGGCATGCACGCGGGCGGCGTGCTGATCGCGCCGGGCAAGCTGACCGACTTCTGCCCGCTCTACCAGCAGCCGGGCAGCGAATCGGCCGTCAGCCAGTACGACAAGGACGACGTCGAGGCGATCGGCCTGGTCAAGTTCGACTTCTTGGGCTTGGCCACGCTGACCATTCTGGAAATCGCACGCGAGCTGATCGTGCGGCGCCACCCGGGCCAGAAGGACTTCGCCTTCGAGACGATTCCGCTGAAAGATGCTGCCACCTACAAGCTGTTCCAGGACGGCCGCACCGAAGCCGTGTTCCAGTTTGAAAGCCGCGGCATGCAAGGCATGCTGCGCGACGCCAAACCGACGCGGCTGGAAGACCTGATCGCGCTGAACGCGCTATACCGCCCGGGCCCGATGGACCTGATCCCCAGCTTTGTCGCGCGCAAGCATGGGCGCGAGGAAGTCGAGTACCCGCACCCGCTGGTGGCCGACATGCTGAGCGAAACCTACGGCATCATGGTCTACCAGGAGCAGGTGATGCAGACCGCGCAGATCCTGGGCGGCTACAGCCTGGGCGGCGCCGACCTGCTGCGCCGCGCCATGGGCAAGAAAAAGCCCGAGGAGATGGCCAAGCACCGCATCATCTTCCGTGAAGGTGCGGCCAAGAACGGCATCAGCGAAAGCAAGGCCGACGAAGTCTTCGACCTGATGGAGAAGTTCGCGGGCTACGGCTTCAACAAGTCGCACGCCGCCGCGTACTCGCTGCTGGCCTACCACACGGCCTGGCTCAAGGTGCATTACACGGCGGAGTTCTACTGCGCCAACATGACCGTGGAAATGGACAACACCGACAAGCTCAAGGTGTTGTACGAAGACGCGCTGCGCTCGGGCATCGCCTTTGAGCCGCCCGACGTCAACCGCGGCCTGTACCGGTTTGAGCCCGTCAGCGACACCCAGATCCGCTACGGCCTGGGCGCCATCAAGGGCACGGGCCAGCAGGCGATCGAGGCCATCATCGCGGCGCGCGAAGGGCGCGGCGGCGGCTCGTCCGGCAGCGAAGTCGGGCCCTTCACCTCGCTGTTCGACTTCTGCCGGCGCGTGGACCGCAGCCGCGTCAACAAGCGCACGGTGGAAGCGCTGGTGCGCGGCGGCGCGTTCGATGCGCTGCACATGGACCGCGCCGCGCTGGCCGCGGCCATCGACCTGGCGTTTGAATACGCCGCCAACAACGAGGCCAACGCCAACCAGGGCGGCCTGTTCGACCTGCTGGGCGACGGCCACGGTTCGGTGTCGCAAGAGCCGGCGCTGCCCACCGTCAAGCCCTGGGGCGTGAAGGAGCGCCTCAGCTTCGAGAAGACCGCCATCGGTTTTTACCTGTCCGGCCACCTGTTCGACGAGGTCGAGCGCGAGGTGCGCCAGTTCGTGCGCCGCCCGCTGGCCGAATTGACCGACAGCCGCGAGCCGCAGCTGCTGGCCGGCATCGTCGGCGATTTCCGCGTCATCAACGGGCAGCGCGGCAAGCTCGGCCTGTTCAAGCTGGACGACAAGTCGGGCGCGCTGGACGCGCGGGTAGACGAAGCGCTGATCAACCAGCACAGGAACCTGCTGAAGGACGACGAATTCATCGTCGTGCTGGCCAAGGTCATGCAGGACCGCTTCTCCGGCGGCCTGCAGCTGAACATCACCCAGGTGTGGGACCTGCCCGCGGCGCGCTGCCGCTTTGGCAAGTTCCTGCGCGTGGCCGTCAACGGCAAGGCGCCCGACGTGCGGCGCCTGCTGGCCGAGTACCCGCCGCAGGTCGAGCCGACCGAGCACGGCGACGTGCTGCGCGGCCTGGCCGTGCGCCTGCTGATGGAACGCCACTCGCCCAAGGGTGGCGCCATGGCCCAGCTGCAGCTGGGCGAGCAGGCACGCTTCTACCCCAGCGACGCCGCGCTCGCCAGCTGGATCGCCCAGGCGGATGAGGGCCGCGCGGCGGTGGTGTACGAGTAAGTGGCCCGCATGGCACGGGCATAGAGCCAATTTGCTATTTAAAAAGTAGCTGTCTGCGAAGGTGGTTGTAGGGCGGATTCAATTCCAAGTGCAACGTTGATTCAATGCGCGGAGTCATCACGCTGGGTCAATTGGTGCAGGTGCTGGGTATAGACCTCAAAGGGCGAGCGGTAGCCCAGAGTCATTCTGGGGCGGCCATTGAGCTCATCGGCCACGGCGTCGAGTTGCTGCTGGGTATAGCCGCTTAGGTCGCTGCCCTTGGGGAAGTACTGGCGCAGCAGTCCGTTGGTGTTCTCGT
>NZ_VRUA01000049.1 GCF_008017535.1 Ottowia flava | reverse complement strand
CAGCTGGTTTGGCTTGAGAACTCCATCTTGCTTCACCTCGGGTGAACAACCTCTTGGGAAACGACAGCTAGGGATCGGCACCCCGCTCACGATTCAAGGTCCGGGCGTGACGATCACCGCCGGCTACCAAAGCCGCGTGTTGACCGTGGCCACCGGCACCGCTGTGCGCCTGGAAGGGCTGACGATCACCGGAGGCGCAGTGACGGGCAATGGAGGGGGCGATGGACAGAGCGGAGAATTCGCCTCCGGCGCGGGCATCTTCAATGCCGGCCAATTGACGTTGAAAGACGTGACCGTGACGGCCAATGCCGCTGGCGGGGGTGGGGCCAGTGCTAGCAGGCCGTTGAAATACCGCCGATGACCTTGCCTGCGGGCCTTGGAGATCGGTTCTTTGTGGTTATGTGGCCCGAGAATTGGTCCGCGCTCCGTCGGACAGTCCCAAACCCGGTCTTTCAGGAGCCCCAACAGGGTGACTTCGGTGCATTCGTCGCTTCTCAGGCGCATTGCGGACGCACCTGTGCCAAGGTGCGCAAGCGCGTCAGGTTGTAGGCCGCCATGGTTAGCGTCATCAACTGATCGACCTTGGCCAAGCCTTGGACCATGACTTGGCGCATCGGCCCGATCACCTTGCCCCAGCCAAAGCACTGCTCAATGCGCTTTCTCTTGCGCTGACTGACCTCGTAGCCCGTATGCCGCGTGGTGCGTGCGTCGATGGCGCTGCCTCCCACGCGCTTGGTGTTCTGCGCCACGTGCGGCGTGACGTGGATGTCGCGGCACGCCTTGACGAATCCTCGGGTGTCGTAAGCCTTGTCGGCCCCGACCGTCACGCGCTTGCCGGGACCTGCCACGTCGGCCAGCATCTGTGCAGCCACGTCGCGCTCGGCCGTGCCGCCCGAAGTGCTGGCTTGCACGTTGACCATCAGGCCGTGGCGGTTGTCCGTCAGTACGTGGCCCAGGTAGCTGGGCAGCGCAGGTGCTGCGTTGCTCTTGCGGTACAGCCGCGACTGGGGGTCACTCTTGGATTCGTGCGTGGCGTTGCTGCGCGGCTCGCCACGCCAGTCCTCTGGCGGACGGCCATCGTGCGAGCCGTCCTTGCGCCGCATGCTCTTGTGGCTGGCCCAGGCTTGGATTAGCGTGCCGTCCACGCTGAAGTGTTCGCCCGAC
>NZ_VRUA01000048.1 GCF_008017535.1 Ottowia flava | reverse complement strand
GGGAAATGAGCGCTCGCCTCGCCTTGGTGGCAAGACATAGTAGTGCGCCTGCTCAATCAAAGTCTGCAAGCGCCTTGGCAGTGTTCCCGGCGTTGCCAGGCTTGCCGTGTACAGCAGCCCCACAATGGCATGTTGCGCCGCATGAAAGCCGATGCGCATGGGCGCAACGCCGGCATGCTCGGCCATCTTGCCCATCCAGCGCCTTAGCAAGACATGGGCAATCAGCAGCCCCCACACCTCCTGCTTGACCAAATCCGGCTGTTTGCTGCGCAGCACCGCCTGAGCGCCGTGCAGCGACTGCTTGATGTCACGAAACGCCAACTCGATCTCCCAGCGCTGGCGGTACATCTGCGCCAGTGCCTGTGCGCTGTAGGCGCGCCAGTCCAGCAGTGAGGTGATGTAACGTCTTGCTTTGCCCGCCACCACCGCCGTGATCAGCCGTGCCTGCCAGTGGCGGGGCAGTTGCGGGTTCAGCTGGCGTGCGCGCTGTGATACCGGCATGCGAATGATCTGATCGTGTGGCGACAGCTGCTGCACCACCTCATGGCGCAAATTGTCCTTGGCGCGCATCAGCCAATGGCGCTGGCTACCGTCTTGCCAGCGCAGCAAGAAAGCGGCGCTGAAATAGGCACGGTCAAACACCGTGAGCGTTTGATCCAGCCCCTGCAGCTGCGCTGCCAGGGTCAACTCGCCCTGATCCATGCTGCCCACCTGGGCATCGAGCAACTCATGGGTGTCTGTGTCCAGCAGGCACACGGCGCGCACCTGGGGCCAGGGCAGTGGGCCGTGCTGGGTGGCGCTGCTGCCCAGCGCCGTGCGGTTCTCAGCGGTATCGGGCGCTGAGAACACGGTGCCATCGACAGCGAGCACGCGCAGCGCCTGCCCCGGCGCACATGGGCGAGTCCAGGCCTGGGTGAGCAAACCAAAGAGCTGGCGCAAGGGCTCACTGCCCAGGCGCTGGCGAGCTTGCACGCTGACACTGGGCGCAGGCAGATCGGCACTCAGGCTCAAAGACAGTTGCTGCACCACTTGCCACATGGGCATCTGGCGGTACAGCGACAGTCCGATGACCAGCCACAGGGCGTGATCGGCGGGCAGTTTGCGCCGCCTGATGCTGGCTTTGCCGCTGGCATTCAATGCCTGGCTGATCCAGTCGGTGTCAATCAGTTGTGCAAGATGGGCCAGACCCTGGGCTGGCGCGTGTTGCAGGGTTTGATCAAGGGTACTTTGGAGCAGGCGCAAAACAA
>NZ_VRUA01000047.1 GCF_008017535.1 Ottowia flava | reverse complement strand
AACCAGATCGGTCCCGTCAATCTCGGTGGCCCCTATCCGCCCGGCAAGGACGGCCACCCGCTGCGGATTGAGGAGCGTTCCCGCCCGACGGACGTGCAGATTCCCGAGGCGGCTACGCCCAGAACGCCTGAAGCCAAGCCCGTGGATCCCGCCGCGCCGGTGGATCCGGCGACGGCCGTGGACGAAGCCGCCCCTGCCGGCCCTGCTGCCGACCCGATGGAGATCCAGGCGCTGGAACTCATGTTGGCCGACCCCGCCAACCAGGAACTGGTCGCCAACTTCGGCGGCGAGCTGAAGGCGTTGCCCACCTGGACCACCGTCGGCCAAGGGATTGAAGCGCGCTACGGCGCCGATTTGGGTGGCCGCCTGTACCAACTGCAGAATGCACAGCGTACCGTCGAGGGTGAGTTTTTCAAGGCCAAGGACCTGGCAAAAGACGCCCCTCCTACGATTCCGGTGCCATACGTGCCGGGGAACAGCAAGGACACACCGTCAAGCGGTCAGCCGGGTTGGGTCTACAGCGCAGGCAGCGGCCACGCCGATGGATACCCGCCCAGCTGGCAATTTGACGAGGCAGCGTTTGCGCGCGATTACACCGCAGGCGACTCACCTGCTCAACGTGGATTGGCTTACTTGCATGGCGGCGATCCACTCACCTTCGTGCCGCACGTTGGTGTTGATGGGCAAGCCGAATCTCACTGGGCACTGGATGGGCTAATCACCCGGCCGGACGTTGAGCGACTCGACCCGAACCGGATCACCAAGCTCATCAACAACGAGGCCATTTGGTTCGATCCGGTGCAGGGCTTTAGCACGGACATTGAGAACCTCAAGCCCAACGCCCTGGATCGGGCATTCCCGTACATTTTCGCAGCGGCTGCCACGGTCATTACCTTCGGTGTCGGCGCACCCGCGGCGGCTGGGGCAGCCGGGGCTGCCGGCAGCAGCGCAGCCACCTCCGGGATGTTGAGCGGTGTTATGGCCAACACGTTTGGCACAGGCATCGGCGGCGCTATCGCCACGGGCGCAGCCAGCGGCGCCCTCAGCAGCACTGTGATGCAGTTCATCGTCAATGGCAAAGTGGACTTTGGCGACGTGTTGAAGTCTGCGCTATCAGGCGGCGCGACCGCTGGCATTGGCAAGCTGCCCGGCGTCGGTCAGTTCATAGATGGCAGCGCCGGTAGCTTTGGCGCGCGCCTGATGGAGCACACCGGCCGCGCCACGGTACAAGGTGCCCTGCAGACAGTGCTTGGCGGCAACTTCAAGGATGGCTTCACCAACGGCCTGATCAGCGGCTTGGCTGGTGAGGTGACTGCGCAAGTTAGCGCACAGATCGACGGC
>NZ_VRUA01000046.1 GCF_008017535.1 Ottowia flava | reverse complement strand
CGCGATTCTCAATCAACCGCACTTCCAAGACGCAGACAAGGCGCGCGAGTACCTTGAAGCCCTGCGCTGGCCGAATGGCGTCGTCTGCCCGCACTGCGGTTCCGTGGGCAGCCACTACAAGTTGCAAGGCAAGGCGCACCGCCCCGGCCTCTACAAGTGCGTGGACTGCTCCGATCAGTTCACTGTCACTGTCGGAACCGTGTTCGAGCGCAGCAAGATCGCCCTTAACGTGTGGCTGCAAGCCGTGCACCTGATGTGCGCCAGCAAGAAGGGCATTAGCGCCAAGCAGCTTGAGCGCATGCTGGGCGTGACCTACAAAACAGCCTGGTTCATGTCGCACCGCATCCGCGAGGCCATGACCGCTGAATCAGGCGGCCTGCTGGGCGGTGGGGGCTCCACTGTAGAGGTTGATGAGACTTACTGGGGCAACACCCACCAGTCCAAGATCGGCAAACTGGTCGGCACCAAGCAAGGCGGACACCAGAAAGAAAAGATCGTGTCGCTGGTCGAGCGTGGCGGCAAGGTTCGCTCGTTCCATGTCCAGGTGGTCACATCGGCCACGCTGAAGGAAGCCATCACCAAGAACGTGCACAAGGACACGCACATTCACACCGACAGCCACTACGCCTACCGCAAGGCCACCAAGGGCTACGCCAGCCACGAGTTCGTGAACCACACGGCGCAGGAATATGCACGCGGCCATGTCACGACGAACACGGTAGAAGGCTATTTCTCGATTCTCAAGCGCGGTCTGGTCGGCACGTTCCACCATGTCGGCGAGCAGCACCTGCAACGCTACGTGCGCGAGTTCGACTTCCGCTACAACACCCGTAGCTCACTGGGCTACAGCGACACCGACCGCGCCAATCTGGCGCTCAAGGGCATCGCTGGGAAGCGACTGACATATCGGCGCGTTAACGGACAACAAGCCAACTAAATACCAACAAATTCTCGAAGCCTTGTTGCATTCCGAGAAAAAGCCAAGACCGGAACGCTAGGCAATCCGAGTAAGTTTAATTCATCAGACGACCAGCGCTCCTCATCATCATAGATGATTGCTTGTCTTACATGATCGTATGACTTGGAATGCACATCCATGTTTGCGACTATTCTAGAATTTATTGAAGCCGCATCCCTAATAACTGGATCAATAATTATCTGCAAACCTGAATGCAATGAAATTACGTTTTCAAATGTGTGGACTTTGTTGCTCGCTCCAGATATTTTTTTTTCAGACACGTCTGATTCACTGAATTGTTGCTTAATGACCTCGCGGACTCTTTCTTTAAACTTCTTGCGCGGAAATTTCCAAGAAGAATAAATTGTGTGGGAGATTTCCTTTGATATGTTTGCCACAACTGCAATGGCGGCTGGTATATCTTTGGCATTTATCGAAGGAGATCTGATGGCCCCCGCCTGATCCAAGTGAAGGCCCTGTTTGGATGCCGCAGTCTGGACGTGCCTATCCCTCAATTTGTCATAGGCCCCAGCATCCTCAAGCTCTTTTCTCCATCCCCCGGCATCAGTCACATAAAACTCTGAGCTGCACCCGTACACAATAACTTTAACAACTGCATTGCTTGGATAGAGGCAATGGGTGTTTACAAGCACGCCATTTTCGATAGCGTGGCATTTAAATGTTTCGAGCAATGACTGCTCAATAGTATGGAGCAAATTCATAGCAACCTATCTGTTGGCAGCGCAATTGAATGATTGTGCGGCAAATGTACATTCACCTCTCCGCAGAACCACCTTAGCGCCGAGTCAAATGATCTAATTCCTCTGACTTCTACCGCATTTTTGAGTTCAAGTAACTTCGTATCGTTTTCAACGAACTGCTTATTATATTCCCATTTATGAAAATGAGGACCAGAAACAATTAATGGAATCCTGAATCTAGATGCAAGCATACTATTGGTATGTCCTCCTGCCTCATCATAATCAAGCCGACACACCGAAACATTGCATACAAGTGAAATGGAATAGTCTATATGCGCACTAGGTCTGTATGCTACGATTATTTTTTCTGGGCCTAGCACACCATTAATTTCTACTGGCAACTTCAATACGTATTCATTCCTAAACGTACCCAACTCAAAATGAGTTGGCTCATCGATTCCTGGAATCGACTTCTGCGCCAACAGCACAGAGTCAACGTAAGCAATGAATTCTTCTCTGGTCATCCTGGGCCGCTTTGGCACAATGCAGTCATCATGCCACCCGCTCAACAGCCCGTGAACAGGGAAAGCGCCGGTAATCGGCCTTGTGAGGACGATGTGTTGCGCAGAATGCTCAACACCCCGCCGCAGCCCAAGCCCGCGCCCAAGCCTGCCCCGGCTCCAGCGCCC
>NZ_VRUA01000045.1 GCF_008017535.1 Ottowia flava | reverse complement strand
AAACTGTAGGCCACGCGCCAGCTCTGCCCGTCGCAATCGAGAGTGGCCGTCTGCTGATTGACGCGCACGATCAGTCCGATGCGATGCTGTAGGTCGCGATCGATGAAGCTCACGCGCTGACCCACGCGGAAGTCTTCCCGTCGACCAACCTCGGGCGGCGGCGCGAGCTCGATGGCCTCGTGCGCCGTGTCGCCTGCTTGCTGCGCCGCGGGGACGACCTCCGTCGCGATGGCCGCGTAGGGCAAGCTGATCTGGCGGTGACTCGACTCATCCTGCACCGTCACGCGATCGTTCTTGACTGACACCACGCGCGCGGCGCGCAGCTTGCCGTCGTCCCAGTTGAAGTACTGCACCTGCTGTCCCAGATGCAGGTGGCTGCGCGCCTGCACGATGCGCCGCGGATCGGCCAGCAGTTGCTCGATGACCCAACTGAGCTGGTACAGCTCGGCGCTGGTGGCCATCGGCAAGTCCTTCAGAGTCAGGTGCTGGCGCATGGGCACCGATTTTGCCCCGCCAGCGGCGCTGTCAGGCGGCCAGGGGCTGATCGGGCTTGGCGCCCATTCGCTCGGCCACGACCCACGGCAGCAGCTCATCGATGCGATTGATCGGATGCTCACCGATGCGCTCCAGGACATAGCGCAGATACGCCTGCGGTTCGATCGCATTGAGCTTGGCCGTGCCGATCAGCGTGTAGAACACTGCTGCGCTCGCGCCACCCGTATCGGAGCCCAGGTGCAGATAGTTCTTGCGCCCGATCGCCACTGCGCGCAGCGCCCGCTCGGCAGCGTTGTTGTGCGCCTCGATGCGCCCATCGGCCACGAAGCGCGTGAGCGCACGCCAGTTCGTCAGCGTGTAGCCGATCGCGCCGGCCAGGGCGGATTTGGCCGATAGCTGCGACAGCGCCTGATCCAGCCAGGCCTTGAGCTCATCGAGTTCGACGCGCGTGCGCTGCTGCCTGGCGGTGTATCGCTCATCGGGTGGTCGTCCCCGGATGTCGGCCTCGATCGCAAACAGCCGGCCGATGCGCTCAAGCCCCTGGTGCGCCAGTGTTCCGGGCAATCGATGCTGCCGCTCGTGGATGTCCCAGAACTTCCTGCGCGCGTGGCTCCAGCAGGCCGCCTCGATGATGTCGCCACCCTCGTACAGCGCGTTGTAGCCGGCGAAGGCATCGGCCTGCAGGATGCCTCTCCAGTGGCGCAGGTGCCGCTGCGGATGTTCGCCTTTGCGGTTGGCCGAGTATTGCAGCCACACGGCGGGCGCTGATGCATCGCCAGCGGGCCGATCATCGCGCACGTAGACCCACAGGCGCCCGGTTCTGGCAGCCGCGCCCTTGCCACCGAGCACGCGCACGGGCGTGTCGTCGCCGTGGATCTTGGCCGCTTGCAGCACATACCGCCCCACCGCATCGGCCAGGGGTGTGAGCAGCCGCGCAGCCTGAGCGAGCCAGTCGCACAGCGTCGAGCGCGAGAGGGGCACACCTTCGCGGGCATGGATCTGGCTTTGCCTGTACAGCGGCTGGTGATCGGCAAACTTGCTGACAGCCACATGGGCGAGCAGTCCTGCCCCGGGCAGGCCGCGTGTGATGGGCCGTGCTGGCGCAAACGCCTGTGCGATGCGCCCGCAGCCGCAGGCCAGCTTCGGGCGCACGTGGCGCAGCACGTGGAAGCTGCCAGGCTCGTAGTCGAGTTGCTCGCTGACGTCGGCGCCGATTTGGCGGCGGTCGCTGTCGCATGCCCCACATCCGCATGGCTGCGGTGGGTGCACCACGGTGCGCCGTGGCAGGTGGGCGGGTAGATCGCTCGCAGCGGCCAAGGCGGCGTCCTTTGCCTGCCGCTTGCGCCGTTCGCGCTGCAGCTCGACCACGTTGCCAAGGCTCTCGTCGTCGCATGACTGCGCAGGCAACGATGACGCGTGCATCCCGTCCATCAGCAGCATCTGCGTATCGTGCTCGAGCCGTTCGCTGCTGCGGCCGTAGCGCATGCGCTTGAGGTACGCGATTTCGGTCTTGAGCTTGTCGATCGTCAGCAGCGCGATCTGCAGTGCCTGGCGATCATGCTCGGCCTGCGCGGTGATGGCGGCATGGTTTGCGAGCAACTCGTCGAAGGTCATCGACTCACACTGTGCCGCCATCTCTGGGGCATTACCAGAGGAGTTGCACTGTCAACGTGACAGCGCATTCTTGCAGTCGCGGTGCGCTCAGGGTCTTTACGCCGCCACGCTCGGCTGCCAGGTGGCTCGCACACCGCGCCAGTCGATGCCTTCGAGCAGCATCGACAGTTGGGCCATCGTCAGCAGCACTGCGCCGCTGTCGGCCTGCGGCCAGACGAAGCGGCCTCGCTCCAGGCGTTTGGCCAGCAGGCACAGGCCATCGCCGTCGCTCCACAGCAGTTTGACCAGATCGCCGCGGCGGCCTCGGAAGACGAAGACGTGGCCTTCGTAGGGGTTGTGCGCGAGCGCGGTCTGCACTTTGGCGGCCAGGGTGTCAAAGCCGCAGCGCATGTCGGTGACGCCGGCCACCAGCCACACGCGCACGCCCGCGCGCGGGCCGATCACGGGCGCTGGCGCAGTGCCCGCAGGACGCTGCGCAGGTTGGCTTCGTTCACGTCGCCCTGCAGGCGCACCAGCGCGCCGGCGACTTCAAGCTCGATGCTGCCGGTCGGCCTCGAAGATTGGTGCGCGCCCGGTGGGCTCTGGCTGGCAACGGCCTGGACTGGCAGCGGCTCGGGCTTGAGCTGCACGGGCAGCAG
>NZ_VRUA01000044.1 GCF_008017535.1 Ottowia flava | reverse complement strand
GCCTTGCTGGGGCAGGCTTTATCTCACGGACGGGCGTAGCTCACTTCCAAGTAATTCGTGCAGACCTTCCCTAAGTGGGCAGCGCTACGTTCTCAAGGCGAGCATTGGATGGCACAAATTGATGCCAGCCAGCGAGTGGATCTGCCACGGCTTGGCTAAGTGCCTCGATCTACCTGTCCCTGATTGGGAACATTGCATCCTGCCCGATGGGCGAGACGCGATCGGCTCTCGGCTCGAAGGGAACGTTTTGGATCGTGAGTTCGTTCCAGTCTCGCGCCTGGAGGGAGATAACCCCGACGTAGTTAGCATGACCTATGTACTTGATCTGTTCGTCGCGAACGGCGACCGTCACAAAGGACAATGGCTCATCACCGCGGCGGGGGGCGGGACGCTCCTTCGACCAATCGACTTCTCTCGTGCTTGGTTTTATCGTTGGCCCTTGCCGACTCCGGCTTTTGGTCCCGGCTCAGACTTGCCCCAGGGGCACGACCAGAGCCATGACTATTACGTCATGGCAAAACGGCACGATGTTTTGCTTGCCGGCGAGGCATTGAGAACTTTGGAGTGCCTTTCCAACCTATCCAAGAACGCTTGGCGTGGCGTCGTCGGGTCGGTTCCTGAGGGATGGTTGGAGCCACAGGATGTAGTCGATTTGGTGAACTGGTGGTGGTCCCCACAGTGGCGTGCACGAATCTCGTGGATCAAGACTCTGCTATGAATACAGACACTCTTCTTTTCTCTCTAGTCAGGTACCAGCCCGATCTGCATCGTCAGGAGGTGGTCAATGTCGGCGTGGTGTTGTTTACTCCCCGTGGGACGCGTGTTTCTTTTGCTTCGAATCAAGGCAAGCTGTTGGCCCTAGATCCAAACTTCTCGTTGAGCCGGTTTTTCGATCAAGCTAAGAAAATGCAGGTGGCATTAACAGGCCTTCGCGACGATCGTGTACCAATTGAAGAGCAGATTCGATTCTTCAGCGTCGGCGCAGGCATCACGCTTAGTCCTACCGGCATGATTGATGCGCACGGGGACGCTGACGAGAAGGTGATTGAAGAATTGCTTTCCAACTACGTCCTGGCACCGGTGAAGAGACGATACAGAGCGCCTCAGACGAGCCGGTTGCATACAGAGCTGCGACAGGTTTTCCGCGACGCGCGGATCCTGGGGTCGAACCCGACCGACATTTCGAAGCATCTGGTGGTTCCAAATTACCCGATCGATCCCGACGTCGGGTTGTTTGCAGAATTCGCTTTAAAAAATGGGCGGCTTCACATCACAGAGACTGTCGACTTTCGAGTTCGAGTCGCGTCATCGAAAAGACAAGAGGCGCAAGCAAAGACTTTGCTGCTTGTGCAGGCCCTTGAATCGGTCGGTTCAAATAATCTCAAACGCTATGTTGTCGTAACGGGCGCTTCTGCACAGGTTCAAGCGAGCATGAACCTTCTTGAGCGACATGCCGACGATTTCATAGTTCGGGAAAGTGGGCAAGATTGGCAGCGCTACGTGGACGCGATGCACAGGGCCGCGTCTACCGAAGAGCGTCCGTTGCATTAGTTCGAGCATCAAGCGTTGCGCGATGGATGCGTGAGCTCGAGACAATCCTTCACCCCGCCATCAACTTCTGCACCAACTCCGCCGTCGTCGCCGCCGCGTACTTGCGCATCAAGCGCGCCCGGTGCAGCTCCACCGTGCGGTGGCTGATTTCCAACTGCCGGCCAATCTGTTTGCTGGTCAGTCCTTGCATCAGCTGCGCGGCGACTTCGCGTTCGCGCGGGGTCAGGTGGGCTTTGTTGGTGCTGCTGCTGCGGCGGGCGCCCAGGTCTTCAAAGGTCCAGATGCCGGCTTCGTGCGGGGCGTCGCGGTTAAGGGCGCGGCCGATGACGTGGCACCAGAAGGTCTCGCCCGCCAGGGCGCCGTGCAGGTTGCCGACGCGCCGCATCATGCGGTGGTCGGCATAGCGGCCGCTGGCGTTGAGGATGGGCAGCATGCGCTGGCCCAGGCGTTCGTATTCGGCGACGCTGGGGTAGAGCATGGCGAAGGACTGGCCGATGAGCTGCTCGCGCGTGGCGCCAAACATCTCGCACACAAAGGCGTTGCAGTCGACCATGACGCGCTGGCGTGACAGCACCATGCCCATGGGCGCGTGTTCAAACGCGAGCTGGTAATCGATGGCGGCGTGGCTGGGCGCTGCCTCCATTTGGGGGGCGCGGGCGGTGGGCGCGGGGGTGTCGCGCGGCGGCAGCTTGGGGGTCACCATGACGTAATACTACGTATGTCTATATGTAGTATCGTCATTGGTGGTGCGGGGGCGCGGTGGCGCGGGCCGCATGTCATTGCAGGATGGCGTGGCCGCGCGGCCGCAAGCTCGTCCTTCCCTTCCACTGTTTCAGAGCGAGTGAACATGGCGAACAAGATTTATGCCTCCGCCAAGGAGGCGTTGGCCGGTGTGGTCAAGGATGGCCAGATGCTGGCCGTCGGCGGCTTTGGCCTGTGCGGCATCCCCGAGGCGCTGATCGAAGCGTTGCGCGATTCCGGCGTAAAGGACTTGACCTGCGTGTCCAACAACGCGGGTGTGGACGGCTTTGGCTTGGGCAAGCTGCTGGAGACGCGCCAGATCAAGAAGATGATCGCCAGCTACGTGGGCGAAAACAAAGAGTTTGAGCGCCAGTACCTGGCGGGCGAACTGGAACTGGAATTCACCCCCCAAGGCACGCTGGCTGAAAAGCTGCGCGCGGGCGGCGCGGGCATCCCGGCCTTCTTCACCAAGACGGGCGTGGGCACCATCGTGGCCGAAGGCAAGGAAATCCGCGAATTTGACGGCCAGACGTATGTGATGGAGCGGTCCCTGGTGCCCGACGTGGCGCTGGTCAAGGCCGACGTGGCCGACAAGAGCGGCAACCTGCGCTTCAACCTGACGGCACGCAACTTCAACCCGGCGGCGGCGACGGCCGGCAAGGTCTGCATCGTGGAAGTGGAAAAGATCGTGGAAGTGGGCGAGATCGCCCCCGACGACGTGCACCTGCCTGGCATCTACGTGCACCGCATCGTGCTGAACGCCAACCCGGAAAAGCGCATTGAAAAGCGCACCACCCGCCCCGCTTAAGGAGTAGCACCATGGCTTGGACTCAAGATCAGATGGCCGCACGCGCGGCGCAAGAGCTGGAAGACGGTTTCTACGTCAACCTGGGCATTGGCATTCCCACGCTGGTGGCCAACCACACGGGCGACAAAGAGGTGTGGCTGCAGTCTGAAAACGGCATGCTGGGCATTGGCCCCTTCCCGACGGAAGACGAAGTCAACCCGGACTTGATCAACGCTGGCAAGCAGACGGTGACGACGATCCCCGGGTCGGCGATTTTCGGCAGCGACCAGTCGTTCGCCATGATCCGCGGCGGCAAGATCAACCTGTCGATCCTGGGCGCGATGCAGGTGTCTGAAGGCGGTGACCTGGCCAACTGGATGATCCCCGGCAAGATGGTCAAGGGCATGGGCGGCGCCATGGACCTGGTGGCCGGCGTGGACCGCGTGATCGTGCTGATGGAGCACGTGGCCAAGAAGAAGGACGGCTCGGTCGACCTGAAGATCCTGCCGCAGTGCACGCTGCCGCTGACCGGCGTGAAGGTGGTCGACCGCATCATCACCGACCTGGGCGTGTTCGACGTGACCGACACGGGCCTGAAAGTGGTCGAGCTGGCCGACGGCGTGACGCTGGAAGACGCGCAAAGCAAGACCGGCGTGACGCTGGTGCAATAAGGCGCTGCCGCCACGGGTTGGCGGCCATGGCCCGATAGAAAAGCGCCCCACGGGGCAATGCCAGTCAGTTAAGCCCTACTGCTTCGCTGATGGCTTACAAAGGGAACGTTGAAACGACGTTCCCTTTT
>NZ_VRUA01000043.1 GCF_008017535.1 Ottowia flava | reverse complement strand
TTGCTTCATGTCTGTATTGTCTGGGCTTCAGGCCCTTGCAAGCACATCAGGCGTGGATTCGTGCAGAGAATCCTTAGCGCGATCCCCAATCCAAGTGAATCTGCCGTTCTGGGCAACGCGACCGGATCAACCACGCGTATGCGTACTGGAAGAAGACTTGCTTGAATCGTCGGCTCCTCACATGAAGCGCCGCCTCGATATGGCAGCAAACTGAATTGTCACGATTTGTCTCATCGTAATCGACGCTATTTGCACTGGCTGAAGTTTGCCGCTGACGTGCGCCGTTCACATTGCCCACCCCACCCCGCCTGTGCCATCATGATTTCGTCGCGCGCCCCAGCTGCGCTGCGACACCTCACCCGCCCAGCGACCACGCGCCGGGCAGGTTGGTCCACAAGAAATCAGGAGACTCTCACCCATGGCCATGCACAGCCTTGCCCGTTCGGGCCCCCGTGCCGGACTGTCCTTGATCGCCTGCGCCGCATTGTTGGCGCTGGCGGCGTGCGGCGGTTCTGACGACAACGACGACGACACCGGGCCGCCGCCCGCCAGCAAGTACAGCGCCGACATCCGGCGCACGGAAATGGGCGTGCCGCACGTCAAGGCGGCCGATTGGGGGTCGCTGGGTTACGGCATTGGCTACGCGCAGGCGCAAGACGTGCTGTGCACCATTGCCGATTCGATGCTGACGTACCGGGGCGAGCGTTCGCGCTACTTCGGTGCGGACGCCAAGGCGGTTTACAACAGCACGATTGCGCTGCCGCGCAACCTCGATTCGGACTTCTACTTCAAGCACGTGCTGACCGACGACGCGGTGGCGCGGCTGATGGCGGCGCAGCCGGACAAGCTGCTGCGCATGGTGGAAGGCTTTGCTGCGGGCTACAACCGTTACGTGGGTGAAGCCAAGAGCGGCGCCAGCAAGGCCAACGCGGCCTGCAGCGGCCAGCCCTGGGTGAAGACCGTGACGCCGCAGGACCTGTGGCGGCGCGTGGCCTCGGCCAACCTGGCGGGGGGCTACAGCAACTTTGTGCCGGCGATTGCCAATGCCGTGCCGCCCGCGCCGGCCGCGGCCGGTGCCAAGGCGGGCGGCGCGCAGCAGCCCGCGCCGATCGCCCCGGGCAGCATGCCGACGCCGCCGCTGCAGGTGGGCGGGCCCGACGGCGTGGGCAGCAACATGTACGGCTTTGGCACGGATGGCACGGGCAGCGACAGCCCGCTGCTGTTCGGCAACCCGCACTGGTACTGGAAGGGGCCTGACCGCTTCTACCAGGCGCAGCTGACGATCGACGGCGAGGTCAACGTCAGCGGCGTGTCCTTCCTGGGCATTCCGCTCACGCAGATCGGCTTCAACAACGACATCGCCTGGAGCCACACGGTGTCGACCGCGCGGCGCTTTGGCTTCTTCGTCATGACGCTGGACCCGAAGGACCCGACGCACTACCTGCTGGACGGCCAGTCCAAGCCGCTGGAGGCGCACGCCATCACGGTGGATGTGTTGGGCGCCAATGGCGCGGTGACGCAGGTCAAGCGCACGCTGTACCAGTCGCCGTACGGGCCAGTGGTCAACCTGTCGAGCCTGCACCCGGCCATGGGCTGGACGGCGCAGAGCGCGGTGGCCATCCGCGACATCAACGCAGACAACTTCCGCACGTTGAAGAACTGGTTCCGCTGGAGCCAGGCCAAGTCGCTGGACGAATTCACGCAGATCCAGCGTGAAGAGGCGGCCATCCCCTGGGTCAACACCGTGGCCGTGGGCCGCGGCAGCGCGCAGGCCTGGTACGCCGACATCGGCGCCGTGCCCAATGTGCCGCCGCAGCAGCTGGCCGACTGCGCCACGCCTTTCAGCGCCGCGGCCGCCGTGGCGCTGCCCAACGTGCCGGTGCTGGACGGCTCGCGCAGCGCCTGCAACTGGCAGCGCGACGCCGATTCGGTGCAGGACGGGGCCGTCGGCGCCAGCCGCATGCCCTTCCTAAAGCGCGCGGACTACGTCGGCAACATGAACGACAGCTACTGGCTGAGCAACGCCACCGCGCCGATGACGGGGTACCCCACCATCTTCGGCCCCACCGGCACGCCGCAAAGCCTGCGCACGCGCCTGGGCCACACCATGGCGCTGCAGCGCCTGGCCGGCACCGACGGCTACCCCGGCAACAAGGCCACCAGCGAGATCGTGCGCCAGATGGTGCTGGACAGCCGCGTGCTGTCGGCCCAGTTCAAGGACCAGGTGCTGGCCATGCTGTGCGCTGCCGGTGACGCGCCCGCGGGCAGCAACCGCGCGGCCGGCTGCGCGGCGCTGCAAGGCTGGGACGGCAAGGGCCTGAAGACGTCGCGCGGGTCGCACCTGTGGGACGAGTTCTGGACCGCGCTGAGCGCGCTGAAGGTGCCGGACGCCACGCTGTACAAGGTGCCGTTTGACGCCAACGACCCGCTGAACACCCCGCGCGACCTGAACACCGCCGCCGCGGCGCAGATAGGCCAGGCGTTCGACACCGCGGTGGCCAACGTGCTGGCCAACGGCATCGCGCTGGACGCGCAGCGCGGCGACGTGCTGTACGTGACGCGCGGCAGTACCAAGCTGCCACTGTTTGGCGGCTGCGGGGCCAATGGCTACTTCACCATCAACTGCTCGCAGGCGCCGCTGTCGCCGGCCGGCTACGCGATGGACGGGCAGCCGCACGGCAACTCGTACATGCAGGTGGTGACCTTCCCGGCGGGCAAGGTGGACGCGTACACCTTCCTGACCTTCTCGCTGTCGGACGACCCGGCGTCGCCACATTACGGCGACTACACCAAGCGCTACAGCGACCAGCAGTGGCTGAAGGTGCCCTACAGCGAAAGCGAGATCGCGGCCAGCCCGGCGCTGGTGCAGACGACGGTGAAGGAGTGACGGGCGCTTGAGCGCGTGGCGCGCCGCATTGCGAGGCGCGCGCCGCCGCTCCGGCCCATGAAAAAGGCCCGGTGCGCTGAGCGCCGGGCCGTTCCAGGCGACGGCAGGTCCATCGCCCTTTTTTATGCAAAATTGGCCGCTGGCCCTAGAGCTATCTGCGCGGCCAGCTATTGATTGAATAGCGCCATTGGTGTCAAACAGATGGGGGCGACGCCGCTCTCGGAGGCACCGCGCCACACGCCGCGATGGCTTGGACAGGCAGGACGACTTCGCGCCCCACCCGCACCCGGCTTACTTGCCCTTGATCCCCAGCAGTTCGACTTCGAAGTTCAGCGTGGCGTTGGGCGGGATGACGCCGCCGGCACCGCGCGCGCCGTAGGCGATGGCGGGCGGGCAGGTCAGTTTGGCTTTGCCGCCGACCTTCATCTTCTGCAGGCCTTCGGTCCAGCAGGGGATGACGCGGTTCAGCGGGAATTCGGCCGGCTCGCCGCGCTTGTAGGAGCTGTCGAATTCCTTGCCGCCCTCGGGCAGCGTGCCGCGGTAGTGCACCTTGACCACGTCGGTCGCAGCGGGGCTGGCGCCGGTGCCGTCCTTGACCGATTCGTACACCAGGCCGCTGGGCAGCTTTTCAGGGGCGGCGTGCGCGGCGGTGGTGATGAAGGCGCCCGCGGCCAGCGTGGACAGAACGAGGGTGGAAAGCAGTTTCACGAAGCCAGTCCTTATCAGCAAAAACGGAAAGCCGGATTATGGGTGCGCCCAGGCGCGCCTTGGCCGGCGCGCAGGTCCAAAGTGGTACAACGTGTGGGCACCCGTATCCAGATGAACATTGAGGAGACTTCGCCCATGGCCGCCCGTTACCCCCTTGCCGACCTGAACACCTTGCCCGACGACATCAAGGCCCAGGTGCTGGCCGTGCAGGAAAAAGCCGGCTTTGTGCCGAACGTGTTCCTGGGCCTGGCGCGCCGCCCGGCCGAATGGCGCGCCTTCTTCGCCTACCACGATGCGCTGATGGAGCCCGAGACCGCCGGTCGCACCAGCAACCTGACCAAGGGCGACCGCGAGATGATCGTCACCACCACCAGCGCGGCCAACCAGTGCCTGTACTGCGTGGTGGCGCACGGCGCGCTGCTGCGCATTTACGAGAAAAAGCCGCACGTGGCCGACCAGGTGGCGGTGAATTACCGCAAGGCGACCGACATCACGCCGCGCCAGCGCGCCATGCTGGACTTTGCGATGAAGGTGTGCGAACGCTCGGCCGAGATCAACGACGACGACTTCAGCGCCCTGCATGCGCACGGCTTTGACGACGAAGACATCTGGGACATCGCCGCCATCACCGCCTTCTTCGGCCTGTCCAACCGCATCGCCAGCTTCAGCGGCATGCAGCCCAACCCCGAGTTCTATCTGATGGGGCGCGTGCCGCGTGAGAAGAAGGCGGGCTGAGCGGCCGGCCGCCAGGCACCAGCCTGATACGCGGCTAGCTGTCGTTTCCCAAGAGGTTGTTCACCCGAGGTGAAGCAAGATGGAGGTTCTCAAGCCAAACCAGCTGC
>NZ_VRUA01000042.1 GCF_008017535.1 Ottowia flava | reverse complement strand
GTCTCGAATGGAGACTGGGCGGGATGCTTGCTGTAATAGCCTGACGATGTCCTACTTTCACACGGGAATCCGCACTATCATTGGCGCTAAGGCGTTTCACTGTCCTGTTCGGGATGGGAAGGAGTGGTACCACCTTGCTATGGTCATCAGGCATAACTTGTTGTTGACGAGGCACTGGGCCTGGTCAACCAATTCATAGAGCGATTCAGCTTTTATTTGTTTGCGTCACTTGGCATAACACCTGATCGATTGATCAAAGTTATAGGGTCAAGCCGCACGAGCAATTAGTACTGGTTAGCTTAATGCATTGCTGCACTTCCACACCCAGCCTATCAACGTCCTGGTCTTGAACGACTCTTTAGGGGGCTCAAGGCCCCGGCAGATCTTATCTTGAAACGAGTTTCCCGCTTAGATGCTTTCAGCGGTTATCTCTTCCGCACTTAGCTACCCTGCGATGCCACGGGCGTGACAACAGGTACACCAGAGGTGCGTCCACTCCGGTCCTCTCGTACTAGGAGCAGGCTTTCTCAAATCTGCAGCGCCCACGGAAGATAGGGACCAAACTGTCTCACGACGTTTTGAACCCAGCTCACGTACCTCTTTAAATGGCGAACAGCCATACCCTTGGGACCGGCTACAGCCCCAGGATGAGATGAGCCGACATCGAGGTGCCAAACACCGCCGTCGATATGAACTCTTGGGCGGTATCAGCCTGTTATCCCCAGAGTACCTTTTATCCGTTGAGCGATGGCCCTTCCATACAGAACCACCGGATCACTATGTCCTGCTTTCGCATCTGCTCGACTTGTCAGTCTCGCAGTTAAGCACGCTTATGCCATTGCACTATCGTCACGATGTCCGACCGTAACTAGCGTACCTTCGAACTCCTCCGTTACACTTTGGGAGGAGACCGCCCCAGTCAAACTGCCTACCATGCACTGTCCCCGATCCCGATAAGGGACCTAGGTTAGAACCTCAAACACACCAGGGTGGTATTTCAACGTTGGCTCCATGTGATCTAGCGACCACACTTCAAAGCCTCCCACCTATCCTACACAGATCTGTTCAAAGTCCAATACAAAGCTACAGTAAAGGTTCATGGGGTCTTTCCGTCTTTCCGCGGGGAGATTGCATCATCACAAACATTTCAACTTCGCTGAGTCTCTGGAGGAGACAGTGTGGCCATCGTTACGCCATTCGTGCAGGTCGGAACTTACCCGACAAGGAATTTCGCTACCTTAGGACCGTTATAGTTACGGCCGCCGTTTACTGGGACTTCGATCAAGAGCTTGCACCCCATCAATTAATCTTCCAGCACCGGGCAGGCGTCACACCCTATACGTCCACTTTCGTGTTTGCAGAGTGCTGTGTTTTTGATAAACAGTCGCAGCCACCTATTCTTTGCAACCCTTTCATGCTCAGATGTTCTCATCACACTACTAGGGCACACCTTCTCCCGAAGTTACGGTGTCAATTTGCCGAGTTCCTTCTCCAGAGTTCTCTCAAGCGCCTTAGAATACTCATCTCGCGCACCAGTGTCGGTTTGCGGTACGGTCGTGTATAGCTGAAGCTTAGTGGCTTTTCCTGGGACCCCGTTCAGTCACTTCACGAGCAAGCTCGCTCGATCAACAGCCTCGGTATATGACAGGCGGATTTGCCTACCTGTCGCCTACATCTGTCTAAACCAGAATCCAATAACTGGATGACCTATTAGAATCCGTCCCCACATCGCACTATACATCGGTACAGGAATATTGACCTGTTTCCCATCAGCTACGCATCTCTGCCTCGCCTTAGGGGCCGACTTACTCTACGCCGATGAACGTTGCGTAGAAAACCTTGCGCTTACGGCGAGCGGGCTTTTCACCCGCTTTAACGCTACTCATGTCAGCATTCGCACTTCTGATACCTCCAGCAGCCTTTACAAGCCACCTTCACAGGCTTACAGAACGCTCTCCTACCACGCACAGTAAACTGTGCATCCGCAGCTTCGGTAACTGGCTTAGCCCCGTTACATCTTCCGCGCAAGACGACTCGATCAGTGAGCTATTACGCTTTCTTTAAATGGTGGCTGCTTCTAAGCCAACATCCTGACTGTTTTAGCCTTCTCACTTCGTTTCCCACTTAGCCAATTTTAGGGACCTTAGCTGGCGGTCTGGGTTGTTTCCCTCTTGAGTCCGGACGTTAGCACCCGGTGCTCTGTCTCCCAAGCTGTACTCTTCGGTATTCGGAGTTTGCCTTGGTTTGGTAAGTCGCCATGACCCCCTAGCCAAAACAGTGCTCTACCCCCGAAGGTAATACTTGAGGCACTACCTAAATAGTTTTCGGAGAGAACCAGCTATTTCCAGGTTTGTTTAGCCTTTCACCCCTATCCACAGCTCATCCGCTAGTTTTGCAACACTAGTCGGTTCGGACCTCCAGTACCTGTTACGGCACCTTCATCCTGGCCATGGATAGATCACCTGGTTTCGGGTCTACACCCAGCGACTAATCGCCCTATTCGGACTCGATTTCTCTTCGGCTTCCCTATTCGGTTAACCTTGCCACTGAATGTAAGTCGCTGACCCATTATACAAAAGGTACGCCGTCACCCCGAAGGGCTCCGACTTTTTGTAAGCATGCGGTTTCAGGATCTATTTCACTCCCCTCCCGGGGTTCTTTTCGCCTTTCCCTCACGGTACTAGTTCACTATCGGTCGATGATGAGTATTTAGCCTTGGAGGATGGTCCCCCCATGTTCAGACAGGATTACACGTGTCCCGCCCTACTTGTCTCTAGCTTAGTACCACACGTCAGTTTTCGCATACAGGGCTATCACCTGCTATGGCCGGCTTTTCCAAACCGTTTTGCTAACAGTCGTGCTATCACTAGAAGGCTTCTCCGATTTCGCTCGCCACTACTTTCGGAATCTCGGTTGATGTCTTTTCCTCGAGCTACTGAGATGTTTCAGTTCACCCGGTTCGCCTCAACAGCCTATGTATTCAGCTGAAGATACCTTTCGGTGGGTTTCCCCATTCGGAAATCTCCGGATCAAAGCTAATTTGCCAGCTCCCCGAAGCTTATCGCAGGCTATCACGTCCTTCGTCGCCTATCATCGCCAAGGCATCCACCACATGCTCTTAGTCACTTGACCCTATAACTTTGACGTTTCTCACGAAACTTCAAAATCCATCAAGTTAACTTGCCAGGTCTTTCACCTGGCGCGTTATGCCGTAATTGAGCCAAAGCTCAAATTACTCGAATTTCAGACAAGCTGAATTCGTTTGTGACGCAATCAAAAAATGTTGCTGACGGCACGGTGAGCCATGAAGCTCTTTCCGTCAGCAACGCTGATTCGACTCTATGAATTGTTAAAGAACAGCCGTGAGTCTTTCGACTCAATTACTGGCAATGCCAATATCAAAGCCCCCATACAGGAAGCTTTGATATTCACAATGAATGGTGGAGGATGACGGGATCGAACCGACGACCCCCTGCTTGCAAAGCAGGTGCTCTCCCAGCTGAGCTAATCCCCCAGGTCGGATGGATGCGGGGATGGTGGGTCTGGTTGGTCTCGAACCAACGACCCCCGCCTTATCAAGACGGTGCTCTAACCAACTGAGCTACAGACCCAAGCCGGTCGCTCAACGAGCCAAGCAAGCCCAGACCGCTGGCGACACCTTCCAACAACCGATAAGTGTGGACGTTTGAATTGAATTGCTGTTTTCCAGAAAGGAGGTGATCCAGCCGCACCTTCCGATACGGCTACCTTGTTACGACTTCACCCCAGTCACGAACCCTGCCGTGGTGATCGCCCTCCTTACGGTTAGGCTAACCACTTCTGGCAGAACCCGCTCCCATGGTGTGACGGGCGGTGTGTACAAGACCCGGGAACGTATTCACCGCGACATTCTGATCCGCGATTACTAGCGATTCCGACTTCACGCAGTCGAGTTGCAGACTGCGATCCGGACTACGACTGGCTTTGTGGGATTAGCTCCCCCTCGCGGGTTGGCAACCCTCTGTACCAGCCATTGTATGACGTGTGTAGCCCCACCTATAAGGGCCATGAGGACTTGACGTCATCCCCACCTTCCTCCGGTTTGTCACCGGCAGTCCCATTAGAGTGCCCTTTCGTAGCAACTAATGGCAAGGGTTGCGCTCGTTGCGGGACTTAACCCAACATCTCACGACACGAGCTGACGACAGCCATGCAGCACCTGTGTTACGGCTCTCTTTCGAGCACGAATCTATCTCTAGAAACTTCCGTACATGTCAAAGGTGGGTAAGGTTTTTCGCGTTGCATCGAATTAAACCACATCATCCACCGCTTGTGCGGGTCCCCGTCAATTCCTTTGAGTTTCAACCTTGCGGCCGTACTCCCCAGGCGGTCAACTTCACGCGTTAGCTTCGTTACTGAGTCAATGAAGACCCAACAACCAGTTGACATCGTTTAGGGCGTGGACTACCAGGGTATCTAATCCTGTTTGCTCCCCACGCTTTCGTGCATGAGCGTCAGTACAGGTCCAGGGGATTGCCTTCGCCATCGGTGTTCCTCCGCATATCTACGCATTTCACTGCTACACGCGGAATTCCATCCCCCTCTACCGTACTCTAGCTATGCAGTCACAAAGGCAGTTCCCAGGTTGAGCCCGGGGATTTCACCTCTGTCTTACATAACCGCCTGCGCACGCTTTACGCCCAGTAATTCCGATTAACGCTTGCACCCTACGTATTACCGCGGCTGCTGGCACGTAGTTAGCCGGTGCTTATTCTTACAGTACCGTCATGAGCCCCAGGTATTAACCAGGACCTTTTCGTTCTGTACAAAAGCAGTTTACAACCCGAGGGCCTTCATCCTGCACGCGGAATGGCTGGATCAGGCTTGCGCCCATTGTCCAAAATTCCCCACTGCTGCCTCCCGTAGGAGTCTGGGCCGTGTCTCAGTCCCAGTGTGGCTGGTCGTCCTCTCAGACCAGCTACAGATCGCAGGCTTGGTAAGCCTTTACCCCACCAACAACCTAATCTGCCATCGGCCGCTCCAAACGCGCGAGGTCTTGCGATCCCCCGCTTTCATCCGTAGATCGTATGCGGTATTAATTCGGCTTTCGCCGAGCTATCCCCCACGTCTGGGCACGTTCCGATGTATTACTCACCCGTTCGCCACTCGCCACCAGGTGCAAGCACCTGTGCTGCCGTTCGACTTGCATGTGTAAAGCATTCCGCCAGCGTTCAATCTGAGCCAGGATCAAACTCTACAGTTCGATCTTGAAATTTATACTCTTTCGAGTTAACTCATTTCGGAATTGAAGTGAACTTCACTTCTTTTCTTCATGAGCGTTTGATAGTCTGAAAGACTTTGGCAATTCGCCATCAAACGCCCACGCTTATCGGCTGTATGTTTTTAATGAACCACCGCAACACCTGTTTGCGGCAACTCAGCTGCGATCAACTGAGCCTTCAATTATGACACGCTTTTGAAAAACCTGTCA
>NZ_VRUA01000041.1 GCF_008017535.1 Ottowia flava | reverse complement strand
GTACCGCCGGTTCGGAATTGACCTGCGCGCACAGTGCGTTGCGCCTCCACTTGAACAGCAAGTTGGCGTTGATACCGTGCTCCAGCGCGATCGCCGCTACGGAGGCGCCAGGCTGTTGGCTCAGCTCCACCAGATACCGCTTGAATTGCCGATCGTGTTGCCGGCGAATGCTGCCGACGATCTCGCCCGTCTGTCTCTCCATGGTGTGCACCATCTCCTGTTGGTGCACACCATCCCACGGGCATGCACTTGTTCAGCAGGCATGCTGGCAACTACCCGAAGATCACGCAAGAACGGTGCTGGGCGGACTATTACCGAGCATGTTGGCCGTCGTGACTTTCTCACTGGGCACGATGGTGGCCGCCTTCTCGTCCGCGAGCAGTGGCGCGACACCGCGCGCGGCAGCCATCGTGATGCGCGATCCGGGCGCGCACCGCGCGATCGCCAGCTTCCTGGCCGCCTTTATCTACGCGATCGTCGCCAAGGTTGCGCTGGCGCTGCAGTTCTACGGCCCAGTCGGCAGGTTCGTGCTGTTGCTGGGCACGCTTGTAGTGCTGGCATACCTCATCGTGCGCCTCGTGCTCTGGGTGCGTTCTTTGACTCGTCTGGGCAGGCTTTCCGATACCCTGGAGAAAACAGCCGACGTGGCGGATAAAGCCTTGGCTCGCTACGTTGAAGATCCGTGGATGGGTTCGCAGCCCGGGCCGGCAGATAGAGCGCTGGGAGTGCTGATTCACCCCGACCGTGCAGGCTATCTTGTGGCAGTCGACTTCGAATCGCTGCAACGACAGGCGGAGCAAACGGGCAAAGTGATCCATGTGCTGACGCGGCCGGGTCAGTTTGTGGCGCCTTCGATCCCCGTGGCGCATATTGAGGGTCAGGACTGCGAAGTCGATGGACCGGCGCTAGCCGAAATTCTGGATGCGTTTGTTGTGTCAAGCTGGCGCAGCCTCGACGACGACCCCAGATACGCTGTGGTGGTTATGTCGGAGATCGCGCAACGAGCACTGTCGCCTGCGATCAATGATCCGGGAACCGCCATTCAGACGGCCACGGCAATGGCGGCCCTACTCGTACGTCGATTTCCGCGGTCTCCAAGGGAATCTGCAACGAACAATTCCAAGGGCGAATCCTCGACAGTGCGATACCCCGATGTCACTGTCATCCCGCTGGACGAGGCAGGTTTGGTCCGCGATGCCTTCGACCCGATCGCACGCGACGGCGCCGCTGTTTTCGAAGTTCACTGCCGATTGCAGAAGCTGCTGGCCGTCGTCCATGCCGACTGCAGCGAGCCACTGGCCGCGTCTGCTCGCAAGGTCGCCAGCAGGGCGCTGAAACGGTCGCTCGCGGCGCTGCAGTTGGAAGAAGAGCGCGACGAGCTCATGAACTTGCACCGCGCGAGCTTTGCCGACGAGGACGGACCGGGTGCGCGCCAGGAGGCCTCAAACCGGTGAAGCAGCAAGTTGGAATAACTCAACTCGCCGACTCCATCACCATCGCCATCGTGCCCCAGAACCAAAGAGCGCTAGCGCGTTGATCACTGCTCCGCAGAACTGCACCGGTCGTGCAAGCTGAGTTGTTGCGACGACGGACACTTGTTCGTCGATCGGCCCATGCGTTCCTGCCGGGTCTTCGAACTTCGCATCAGTTCCCGATTCACGCAGACTTGCGCTGGTATGTTGATTCATTTCCAAAGCTGGGCCATTTTGGGAGGCGTTCACGTTGAAACCTGAGCCACGTTGCCGCTCTATCGTGCTGAGTTTTTCAGCACAGGGGAGCAGGAGTGATCAACGTGAGCACATTGAGCAAGTTGCGCCGCCTCGTGCTGAGGCAGGACGTGTCGGTACGCGAGGATCACCTCGACATTGCGGGCTCACCCACTGATCCTTCCGTTTTGAAACAAGCTGTCCAAGACGACGTGGGGGCGTTGGTAGCCGGCACTGAAATTGACATCGACAACCTTGCGATCGTCCTCGCGGCAGGCCCGCAGCGCAAGCGCTTGTTCGTCGTGGCAAGACAGGAACAGCGGCGCAATGCCAACGTGTTCGAGGCCTCGGGCGCAGACTTGGTTGTGTTGTCTGGCTTCGTGATTGCCGCCGAGGTTCTGCGTCAGTTGCGCGCTCCTCTCCTGTCTGCTTTTCTGCGTCGCGCGCGTGATGAATCGGAGGAGTGGGCTGCAAGTTTGCTCGAACGATTGAGGACTACAATCGGGGACGACGTCCTGGAATCTTGGACCGTGAAAATTGATGTGTCGAGTGCCCCGACCTTCGCGCAATCGATCCGTCAAGGACTCTCCGTATCTGTGCGTCAATTGTTGACGGGTGCCGGCTCCCACGAGCAACGGGTTCGTGCCGTGCCACTCTTGCTAATGCGAGAGTTGCCGAAGGATCGCCATAAGCTTCTCTTGCCAGATGACGACACACCGTTATCAGTTGGTGACCTCGTTTTGATGTGTGGTAGCGCTTCAGCGCGAGCACGGATGCAATCGAGACTCGTTGCATAAGCTTGAGCGGTGGATCATGTCGGTTGATGAGCAACCGATCGTCGTCGGCATGACACCAGATAGCTAAGCAGCCCACGCCTCTTCAGATGAACGAATTCATGGACTTCTTGACACACCTCGGGCGCGACAACCTGGTTCTAACATTCGGATTGCTTTTGGTGCTTGGGGCGCTGGGTGGGGTCTTGGCAGCGCGGATTCGATGGCTGCCAACAATCACTGGCTACATGGCCATCGGCCTCGTGATGGGCCCCAGTGGACTGGCGCTACTGAACGAGGGAGCACTTGCACAGACCAAGGTGCTGGTCGATGTAGCACTTGGCTTGATTCTGTTCAAGCTTGGGGCCGCGCTTCATCCTGTGAAGGCGTGGCGAACACCAGGACTTGTCATGACCGGTGTCGCCGAGAGCCTCCTGACCGCGTTGGTCATTGGCATGCTTTTGTGGTGGCTCAGCGGGTCGACCTTGGTCGCCCTGCTGGGCGGCGCAGTTGCTGTCTCTTCCTCGCCTGCGGTATTGATTCATGTGGCGCACGAACTGGATGCGGAAGGGCCAACTCTGGATGCCGCTGAAATGCTGGTCGCCATCAACAACGTGGCATCTTTTCTGTTCTTCACGCTGGCATTGCCGATAGCGCTGGTCGGTCAAGGTGAAACGGTCTGGAAGGCCATTGAGTTGCCGCTCCTGAGCATGGTGGGTGCGGCAGCCGCGAGCCTAGTCATTGCCCTGATCATCACGCGCGTTTCGCGGGCAACCCTGGCTCATGAGGAGCATCTGCGTTTTCCACTAGTCGTTGGTGGCGTATTGCTGGTCTTGGGCCTGTCCCAAGCATTGAATGTTTCGGCGTTGTTTGGCGCCCTAAGTCTAGGCATTGCTACCCGTTGGCTTGAAAGGCGGCGGTCAAGCCTCAGCGCCATCGAGTTTGGAGGTGGCGGCGATGTGTTCTTCATTACCCTTTTTGTCGTCGCAGGCGCGAGACTCCATTTGCACGACCTAGTGCAGTACTGGCCAGTAGCGTTGGCGTTTGTCGGCGCTCGCACTGCTGCCAAGGTATTGACGGTCACCAGTCTGGGAACGCTTTTTGGATACCCGCCGAAGAAAGCCTTTGCCACAGGCTTGCTCTTGGTTCCCATGGCAGGACTGGCTATTGGGTTGCTGCAAACGACGTCGACACTCACGCCGGAGCTTGGCACCAAGGTAAGCGCCATCGTCCTCGCAGCAATTGCTGTTTTCGAGACCATCGGGCCACCCGTGGCTGCATGGGCGATCAAGTTCGTCGGAGAGCAGGGGTCTGCAAAGAGCTCTCCGAACCCGTGATTCTCCGTTGGGGAACGGTTGTCTGTTCTTGATCCCGACCTTGTTTTCAGGTGGGTCTCTGAGTCTTCGATCGGAATGTCCTGCATCGTGAACACGTGGCCCTTTGCGTTTCCGATCAAGTCCAGCGCCTTGCGGATCGCGGTCAGCATGCCCAGGGCGAGGCAGTCCACCTTGAGCAGGCCCAGGGCATCCAAGTCGTCCTTGTCCCACTGGATCACGGTGCGATCCGGCATCGAGGCGTTCTCGATCGGCACCATCCGGCACAGCAGGTCGCGCGTCAGCACGAACCCTCCCGTGTGCTGAGACAAGTGCCGCGGAAACCCGAGTACCTGGCTAGTCAGATGCATGAGCTGGCGCACGGCCAGATCGTTGGGATCCAGCCCGGCTTCGACCAGTCGCTCGTCGGCAATCGCCGAGCCATCCCACCATTGATGGGAAGAGGCCAGCCGGTCCAGCGATGCTTCTTCGAACCCCAGCGCCTTGCCCATGTCGCGGATAGCGGAGCGGGGTCGGTACGAGATGCAGGTGGCCGTCAGCGCAGCCCGATTCCGCCCATAACGCTCATAGAGGTACTGGATCACCTCTTCACGCCGCTCATGCTCGAAGTCGATGTCGATGTCCGGCGGCTCGTTGCGTTCCTTGCTGATGAAGCGCTCGAACAGCACGCGCATTCGGGCCGGATCGACTTCCGTGACGCCCAGGCAGTAGCAGACCACCGAGTTGGCGGCCGAGCCGCGGCCCTGGCACAGGATGTGGCGTGATCGGGCGAACCGGACGATGTCGTGGACGGTGAGGAAATAGTGCTCGTAGCCCAGATCGGCAATCAGCTCCAGTTCATGCTCGATCTGCTGCTGGACGGAAGCCATCATGCCGGCGGGCCAGCGCTGGCCGGCACCTTCGTAGGTGAGCTGGCGCAGCCAGGTCGCCGGCGTATGGGCGTTGGGCACCACCTCATCCGGGTACTGGTAGCGCAACTCGTCGAGGCTGAAGGTGCAGCGGCCGGCAACCTCCAGGGTTTCGCGCAACAGCTCAGCCGGGTAGAGAGATGCGAGCCGCAAGCGGGTGCGCAGATGCCGCTCCGCGTTCGGCTGCAAGGCATAGCCGCACTCCGTCAACGGTTTGCCGATGCGCGTGGCCGTCAGGGCGTCCTGCAAGGGCTTGCGCGAGCGCACGTGCATGTGCACGTCCCCGGCGGCGACCAACGGGACGCCAGACAGCGCACTCAACTCGCGCATCCGGTGCAGCCACAGCTCGTCGCCGAGTTCACGCGCCAGGTGCACCGCCATCCAGCTTCGGCCCGCAAAGCCCGCGCGCAGCCATTCCCCGGCCACGACCAACTCCGTCGGCGTGGCGGTCTTCGGTGGCGCCAACAAGACAACGCAATCGATCAAGGAATCGGGATCGATGTCCTGGGCGGTCACGGCGTAGCTTCCCTTCTCGCTTGCACGCCGCAATCGGGTGATGAACGCGCACAGGTTGCCGTAACCGTTTCGGTTGCACGCGAGCACGATCAACGTGAACGGCGTGTCTCCCGTGACCGTGAACTGCGCCCCCACCAGCAGGTGCAGGCCAAGCTCCCTGGCTTCGACGTGGGCGCGTGCCATGCCCGAGACCGAACATTCATCCGTAATCGCCAGGGCCTGATAGCCCAGGCTGTGGGCGCGTGCAACCAACTCCTCCGGGTGACTGGCACCCCGCAGGAAGCTGAAGTTGCTGGCGCACCAAAGCTCGGCGTAGTCATCCACGGACTCCATCGCACGGCCTTCAGGCGAACACGCCGTGCAGGAACCAGGCGCCCTGATCGCCGGCCAGCCGGGTCTGGAACACCCACAGCACGCCGGCGTGGGCGCTCAGGGCCACCCAGTAGTCGCGGGCCACGTTCAGGCTCTGGGCTTCGGCCCCTGTGCCGCTGCGATGCCACCAGCCGCCTTCTACGCGATGGGGGCCGACCAGAAGCTGCAGCGGGCCTTGGTAGAGCGGGCGATTGGCCTTGACGGCCAGCTCCAGGGGTTCGGGCAGCAGGAAGGTCGGCTGGGGGACCGGCGGCGGTTCGGGCTGGGTCCTGGGCATCGGCTCTTCACATGCCTGCCACCAACCCATCCATTCGCTGCGATGATCGGCGCGAACGCGAGGGCGGCGCACCCGATCAGGGCCTAGCCGGGCCGCGATGCGCTCCAGGGCCAGGGCCAGCGATTCAACTTTCTCTTGCGGGTCAGGGAGGAGGGAGGCGCTGTTCTCGATCAGCGGGTGCACTTCGTCGGCCGTCAGTCGAAGATCACCGACCGGTGCTTCCAGCCTGACCTTGGCCAACTGCTCAGCCAGCAGTCGGCTCAGATGCTCGATGTTGCGGGTGGTCTGCGCCGTGCGCACCGTCCGCGCACCTCCTTCACCGGTCTCACGCGAACGCATGGCATCGTGTGCCCAGTGCAACGTGAACGCCATCACCCCTGATCTACGCGCAGACAACCAGCCCGACAACTGCAGCAGCAGGCGCCGCGCCCCGAACAGCAGCGCCGGAGCGGTTTCGACGCGGGACATCAACTCCAGGCTTGCCTCGAAGGTGTCGGGCGACCTGAGCCATTCGTAGCTGTCGGGACGAAGCCCATAAGCGCGATCCAGAGATTCCAGTAGGGCTGCATCGAAGCGCCGCGCCATGCCCCCGCGGGGCAGCTTGCGCACATCGCCCAGCGTCCGACAACCCAGGCGGGCCAGGACGGCGGAATGCCTGCTTGCCGCCGTCAGGCATTCCAGCGGCAGGCTGTCCAGCAGAACCGCCGTAATAGTCCGCCCAGCACCGTTCTTGCGTGATCTTCGGGTAGTTGCCAGCATGCCTGCTGAACAAGTGCAT
>NZ_VRUA01000040.1 GCF_008017535.1 Ottowia flava | reverse complement strand
GCCGGTCGAGTACCGTGTCAAACGGTTCCCCAACCTCTACTTCTGATTGGCTCAGGAATCCGAGGGGACTTCAGCAAGAGCAAAGTCCAGAGCCTCGATCTCAGGCTAACAAACGAACAATCGGGATGGGGTAGTCGCAGGCGCGTCAGCCTTGTAAGGCCAGTCGTACCTAGGTTGAGCGGTGTGCATATGCACGTGGCGGCTGCGATCTCATGGTTGAGAGTGCAAGTGCTGAACGATCCCGCAGCGGAGCCGACCCGTCACAGATGAGCTTCGGCCAGGCGCTGCGTCTACACATCTTTTGACCTATGAGGTGCCCAGTTATCTCGCTATCCTGAAACGCCTACGGGCAGGAGATGACAATGATTGAGCTTTGCCGCGACTTGGTCGCTCTGGTGGCTGCAGCCGACCCTGAGAATGGCGGGCGTAGGCAGGTGTCCTACGAGCAACTGAAAGCGCTGGCGGATCGCGCTGCCGAGCTCATCCAGCCGCGCGAGCTGATGGAAATTGAGATCGACGCCATTGAGCAGAATCTGGCATCACGCGAGCACGACGCGGATCCGTCTTGCGGACATCCGGCGTGACGAGCATCTATTTCGTCCCGCGCTCGGACTCTTTGGTGGCCTCTGGAGCGGAGGCTGGCTTCGGGCTTTGACGACTGGCCGTCATTCGTGGCTGTCGGGATGGTTCTCCCGACTCGTGGCAAGCCTGCGGATCAATGGCCTGTCCGGAGGGACTCGAACCCCCGACCTGCTGCTTAGAAGGCAGCTGCTCTATCCAGTTGAGCTACGGACAGGTGGAATGGATGACGTGGTCTTGGCTTTGCGCCAAGAAACAAGGCCCGCGGCCACTGGGGTAGCGCGCGGGCCTGTATCGATGGGATGGTCGGAGCGGCGGGATTCGAACTCGCGACCCTCTGCTCCCAAAGCAGATGCGCTACCAGACTGCGCTACGCTCCGACGAACCGCGAATTCTACCTGATGCGGGCGGTTGTTTTTGACCGGCAGCGGTTCTGGCGACAACTTTCTCGCCACCGTGCGCACAGGCGTGCCGATTGGGCAGGCGGCGATGCGACACCGGCGCGCGCGCCGCGGGCGTTCAACGCCGTTGGTACTGGGTTTTTCCAAACAGCACTTCCTTCTCTGCTTCGGTGCGGGTAGTGGTGCGTTGGTCGGCCAGGACGTTTTCGCCGCGTTGCACAGCAGGACGCGCACCGACGCGATCAAACCAGGCCTTCAGTTGCGGGAAGTCGGCCCAATCGATACCTTGGTTCTGCCAGGACCGCAGCCAGGGGTAGATGGCAATGTCGGCAATCGTGAAGTCGCTGCCGGCAATGTAAGCGCCGGTGTGTTCGATGCGGGCGTTCATCACGCCGTACAGGCGCTTGGCCTCGTTGGTGTAGCGGTCGATGCCGTAGTCGATCTTCTCCGGCGCGTAGATGCGGAAGTGGTGCGCCTGCCCGAGCATGGGGCCGACGCCACCCATCTGGAACATCAGCCACTGCATCACGCCAAAGCGTCCGCGCACGTCGGCCGGCATGAAGCGCCCGGTCTTTTCAGCCAGGTACATCAGGATGGCGCCGGATTCAAACAGCGAGATCGGCTGGCCGTCCGGCCCATCGCTGTCGACGATGGCGGGGATCTTGTTGTTGGGGCTGATCTTCAGGAAGTCAGGTTGGAACTGGTCGCCCTTGCCGATGTTGACGGCGTGCACCTGGTAAGGCAGGCCGCACTCTTCCAGCATGATGTGGACCTTGTGGCCGTTCGGCGTGGGCCAGGAATAGACGTCGATCATGGGCAGGCTCCAGTGGGTTGTCGGATGAGGGCAGCCGCTCGCAGACGGCGAGTCGAAGCGCTCATTGTGCGCAGCTGTTGCCCAGTGCGTGCGGCACATGCAAAAAAGCGCAACCTCCGTCGGGAGGTTGCGCCTGAAATGCTATGAATAATGTAGCTCCTTGCGCAGGTGGTTGTAGCGCTGCAGGCCAAATTGATCTGAATTTAAGTCCTGCCCTGGCGACGATGTCTGCGCGCAGGCTGGCAAGCTCAGCTGCCGCGCGTGACGGGCATCTCCACTTCCTTGGCATTGACCATGTGCTTGGCCAGCTCCAGCTTGGCCAGCGCGTTGCGGTGCACCTCGTCCGGGCCGTCGGCAAAGCGCAGTGTGCGCTGGTTGGCGTAGCTGTAGGCCAGCGGGAAATCGCCGCTGATGCCCGCGCCGCCGTGTGCCTGCATCGCCCAATCAAGGATGCGGGTGGACATGTTGGGCGCCACGATCTTGATCATGGCGATCTCGGCCTGCGCCACCTTGTTGCCCACCGTGTCCATCATGTAGGCGGCTTTCAGCGTGAGCAGGCGCGCCTGCTCGATCATGCAGCGCGACTCGGCGATGCGTTCGCGCCACACGCCTTGCTGCGAGATCGGCTTGCCGAACGCCACGCGCTGGTTCAGGCGCTTGCACATCAGCTCCAGCGCGTACTCGGCTGCGCCGATGCTGCGCATGCAGTGGTGAATGCGGCCAGGGCCCAGGCGGCCCTGGGCGATGGCGAAGCCCTGGCCCTCGCCCTTCAGCAGGTTGCCGACGGGCACGCGCACGTCTTTCAGCTCGACCTCCATGTGGCCGTGCGGCGCGTCGTCATAGCCGAACACCGTGAGCGGCCGGATGACTGTGATGCCCTTCGCGTTGGCTGGCACCAGGATCATCGACTGCTGCGAATGGCGCGGCGCCTCGGGGTCGGTCTTGCCCATCACGATGTAGACCTTGCAGCGGGGGTCGCCCGCGCCGGAAGACCACCACTTGCGCCCGTTGATCACGTATTCGTCGCCCTCGCGGCGCATCGAGCATTCGATGTTGGTCGCGTCGGACGAGGCCACGGCCGGCTCGGTCATCAGGAAGGCCGAGCGGATCTCGCCCTTGAGCAGCGGCTCCAGCCATTCGTCCTTGTTGGCTTCCGATCCGTAGCGCTCGATCGTTTCCATGTTGCCGGTGTCCGGCGCCGAGCAGTTGAACACCTCCGGCGCCCAGGGCACGCGGCCCATGATTTCGCACAGCGGGGCGTATTCGAGGTTGGACAGGCCTTCGGGCGCGCGCGGCGACTTGGGCAGGAACAGGTTCCACAGACCGGCGGCGCGGGCCTTGGGCTTGAGTTCTTCGACGATCTTGGTCGGCACCCAGGCGTTGCCCTTGGCGCGGTTGGCGGCGACCTCTTCATGGAACACGTTCTCGTTGGGGTAGATGTGCTCGTCCATGAAGGCCAACAGGCGCGCCTGCATGTCCTTGACCTTGGGGCTGTAGTCGAATTCCATCGTCGTGTCCTCGGGTTGCTTGAAACAAAAAGGGCCTGTAGCCCTACAGTTACCTGCGCAGGCAGCTATGCTTTTTGAGCAAAGCGCCAGGCCAGTTCCGCCATGGGCCGCGCGCCCGCGCCGCTGGCACGGGCCTGGGCGCTGCTGGCCGTGCCGTCTTCGACCCGCTTGGCAATGCCCTGCAGGATGGCGGCGATGCGGAACATGTTGTAGGCGAGGTAGAAATTCCAGTCCGGCGCCAGCGCCTCGGGCGTGGTGAAGCCGGTGCGCTCGCAGTAGCGGCGGATGTAGTCGGCCTCGCTCGGGATGCCCAGGCTCGCGATGTCCAGGCCGCCAATGCCGCGGAAGGTGCCCGGCGGGATGTGCCAGGACATGCAGTGGTAGCTGAAGTCGGCCAGCGGATGGCCCAGGGTGGACAGCTCCCAATCCAGCACGGCCAGCGCGCGCGGCTCGCTCGGGTGGAACATCAGGTTGTCGAGCCGGAAGTCGCCGTGCACGATGCTGGTCAGCCCTTCGTCGCGCGAGCTGGCCGGCATGTGTGCGGGCAGCCATTCGATCAGGCGATCCATCTCAGGGATCGGCTGCGTGACGGACGCCTGGTACTGCTTGCTCCAGCGGCCGATTTGGCGCTCGAAATAGTTGCCGGGCTTGCCGTAGCTTTCCAACCCGCGTGCCTTGTAGTCGACCGTGTGCAGCGCGGCAATGACGCGGTTCATCTCGTCGTAGATGGCGGCGCGTTGATCGTTGGTCATGCCGGGCAGAGACTGGTCCCACAGCACGCGGCCGGCGACGAACTCCATCACGTAGAAGGCGCGGCCGATGACAGACTCGTCCTCGCACAGCACGAACATGCGCGCCACCGGCACGTCGGTGCCGTGCAGCGCGTTCATCACGGTGAATTCGCGCTCGATCGCGTGGGCGGAAGGCAGCAGCTTGGCCACCGGGCCAGGCTTGGCGCGCATCACATAGCTCGTGCTCGGCGTGATCAGTTTGTAGGTGGGGTTGGACTGCCCGCCCTTGAACATCTCCACCGAGAGCGGGCCGGCAAAACCGGGCAGGTTTTTCTCAAGCCATGCCGACAGCGCGGCGGTGTCGAAAGCGTGGGCTTCGGAAACAGGGCGCGTGCCCTCGAACTGGTGGGCGTCGGTCATGTGGAAACTGTCGGAGCTAAACGTCGGATTCGCCAATGCGCAGCAGCGCGTGGCGATCGCAGACCACGAGGCCCGCGGGTTCGACCCGGATCACGCCCTCGCGCTCCATGGTCTTGAGTTCCTGGTTGACGCGCTGGCGCGAGGCGCCCAGCAACTGCGCCAGCTCTTCCTGCGCCAACTGCAGCGTGATGCGCCATTCGTCGTTGGACGACAGGCTGGCCACGCCGTAGCTGCGCACCAGATGCCCGATCTGCTTGGCCAGGCGCGCGCGCAGCGGCAGCGTGTTGAGGTCTTCCACCTGCCCGAACAGCAGCCGGATGCGACGCGCCTGCAGCTTGAGCAGGGCTTCGTACAGCTCGGAATGCTGCGCAAGAATTTTCTGGAAATCGGCGCGGGCGACGATCAGGATGGTGGTCGGCCCGTGCGCATACGTGTCGTGCGTGCGCCGGTCGCCGTCGAAGATTGACACGTCGCCAAACCAGATGCCGGGCTCCACGTAGGTCAGCGTGATCTGCTTGCCCGCCAGCGTGGTGGACGACACGCGCACCGCCCCTTTCGCGCAGGCGATCCACTGCTCGGCCGGTTCGCCGCGGGCGACGATCAGGTCGCCGTCCTGGTAGCGTTTGACGAAGGCGCATCGAAGAATGTCGTGCCGAAGCGAGGGCGAAAGGGAGGAGAACCAGCGACCACTGTTGATCGCTTCACGTTCCTCCATGGTAAGAATGGGGTCGTCCATGGCCTGTCGTTTGGGTGACTTCGAAAGGGCTGATTGTCGCGCTCGCGACCGCCGCGCCCCAAGGTACGGCACGGCGCACGGTCAGTGCGCCAGCGTTTCAAGGGAAATGGGCCTGTGGCCCTTGCTAAGGCGGCGCAGCTAGCTCTCTTATTGATAGCGTGGCTTGTCCTTGGCGAGGAACGCTGCGATGCCGATGCCGCCGTTGGCGTGGTGCAGGTTGCGCACGAAGTGATCGCGCTCCATCGCCAGGTGTTCGGGCAGGCCATGCTGCCCGGCTTCGCCCACCAGTTCCTTGATGCTGGCAAGGACGTTGGACGCGCGGTCGGCGAGTTGTTCGGACCAGCCGAGGGCGGTGTCCAGCGCCGCGCCCGCGTCGCACAGGCGGTTGACCACGCCCAGCTCATGCAGGCGCTGCGCGCCAATGCGCTCGCCGGCCATCAGCAGCTCGGTCACCAGCTGGCGCGGCAGGGCGCGCGACAGGCTCCAGCTGCCGCCGCCGTCGGGCGAGAGGGCGACGCCGCTGTAGGCCATCACGAACACGGCGTTGCGCGCGGCGACGATCAAATCGCACGCCAACGCCAGCGAAAAGCCTGCCCCGGCGGCTGGGCCTTCGACCGCGGCGATCACCGGCTTGGGGAAGCTGCGGATCGCCTCGATCCAGGTGTGCAGGTTCTCGATGCTCTGGGCCTGCACTTCGGGCGGCTTTTGCCGGTTGGCCTGCAGCCGCTGCAGGTTGCCGCCTGCGCAGAAGACCGTGCCTTCGCCGCGGATGACGACGCAGCGCACCTCCGGGTTGGATTCGGCGACGTTCAGTGCCTCCACGCCCGCGGCGTACATCTCGGGGCCCAGGGCGTTGCGGTGTTCGGGGTTGTGGATGGTCAGCACCATGGTGCGGCCATCGACCACACTGCGCAGTTCAGCGGTCATGCAAGGCTCTCGTCAAAGGAAGAAGCGGGGGGAAGGGCGCGAGCGGCGGGCTGACGTGAGATGCGAGCACGCGCAGCGGCCAGCGCCCGTGGAGCGGTCGGCGACCGCCTTATTCCGGTGTGTCCGGGTCGCCATCGGCACCGGGGGCGGCCTCGGCCTGCCGAGCCAGTTCTTCGTCGCTGAGGGGCGGCAGCTCTTCCAGCTCGGCAATCTGCCGCAGCTCTTCGGCCGTGTGCCCGGTCTGCGGCAGCAGCGCCTGATCGATCTGCGCCTGCAGCAACGCGCCTTCATCGGCGATCAGCGGCTGCGCCGTGCCGGTCGGCGTGGCCTTGTCACCCGGCTTCGCCCCCCCCAGGTCGTCCAGCGTCTTGGCAAAGTCACCGTCTTTGGGCGTCGTATTCATTCTGTCTCCTTGCCTTGGTTTGCTACCAATTATCTAGCTGCCTGCGCAATATTCAGTAGGGCTGGCGGCGGGTTTGATAAGAATATCACCGGTCGCAGCCTACCCCAAGAACCGCTGAGCCCACCGCCAGCAAACGCCATGCCCGGACCTGCGCCGGGCATTGGCGTTGTCCCCCCTCCCGCAGGAGAGGAGGGAAGGCGCCGCAGGCGACTCAGGGGGGTGTTCATTCCTCCTCATGGAGGAGGCTGAGCCCAATCGCCCCGCGCCGGCGCAGCCATGGGCTGGGGCGGTAACGCGGGTCGCCGTACACGGTCTGTAGGTTGAACAGCACTTCCAGGATATTGGCAGGACCGTACTTGTCGCCCATGGCCAGCGGGCCGAGCGGGTAGCCCAGGCCCAGGGTCACGGCCGTTTCCAGGTCCTTGGGCGTGCACACGCGCTGCTGGCACATGTCGGCCGCGATGTTGATGATGGTGGCCACCACGCGCTGGGTGACAAAGCCGCCCGAATCGCGGATCACGCTGACGGGCTTGCCGTCCTTGGCGAACAGCGCGTGCGCCGCATCGCGCATGTCGGTGCGGGTGGCCGGGTTGGTGGCCAGCACGCGGCGCTTGGTCGCCGCGTCGTCGATCAGCATGTCGATGCCGACGGTGCGCGCAGGGTCCAGCCGTTCGACCACGGCGACGGTGGTCATGTCAAAGCCCAGCGGCGCGACGATGGTCAGCGCCTGCGGCGAGGGCGATTGGCCGGTCTCGATCTTGGCGCCCAGGTCTTTCAGCAGCTGGTACAGCTCGGCGCGGCGCGCGGCGCGGGTCGACACCCACACCGGCGGCAGCTCGGCCACCTGCGGCACGGGCGGCTCGGCGGCGATCTGCGCGGCGCCGTCCACGTACTTGTAGAAGCCGTCGCCCACCTTCTTGCCGAGCACGCCGCCCGCCAGGCGCTGCGCGGTGATCACGCTGGGGCGAAAGCGCGGCTCCTCGTAATACTGGCGGTAGATGGATTCCATGACCGGGTGTGACACATCCAAGGCGGTCAGGTCCATCAGCTCGAACGGGCCGAGCTTGAAGCCGACCTGGTCCTTCAGGATGCGGTCGATGGTGGCGAAGTCGGTCACGCCCTCACCCACAATGCGCAGCGCTTCGGTGCCGTAGCCGCGGCCCGCGTGGTTGACGATGAAGCCGGGCGTGTCGCCCGCCTGCACCGGCGTGTGGCCCATCTGGCGGGCGTAGTCGGCCAGTTGCTGGCACACGGCGGCGTCGGTCTTCAGACCAGCGATCACTTCGACCACCTTCATCAACGGCACCGGGTTGAAAAAGTGGTAGCCGGCAAACTGCTGCGGGCGCTTCAGGCCCGCGGCGATGGCCGTCACCGACAGCGACGAGGTGTTGGTGGCCAGCACGGCCGTCGGGGCGACGATGTCTTCCAGCTCGCCAAACAGCTTTTGCTTGACGTCCAGACGTTCCACCACCGCTTCCACCACCAGGTCGCACGGCGCCAGATCGGCCAGCGCGGCGGCGGACTTCAGGCGCTCTTTCTGCGCTGTGGCCTGCTCGTCGGTCAGGCGGCCTTTCTCGACCAGCTTGTTCCATTGCGCGCCCAGCGCTTCGCGCGCCTTTTCGATGGCCGTGGCTTGGGTGTCGAACAGGATGACGGTGCTGCCGGCCTGCGCCGCAATCTGCGCAATGCCGCGGCCCATGGCGCCGGTGCCGACGATGCCGACGGTCTTGAATTCGGGTGTGTGCATACAGGCATTATCGTGCACGTGGTGAAATGAAACGCTTGTGCTAGGTGTAGTTTCTCAACACGTTGTTCCCGTCGAATGCGAGTCGCGTGATGGGAGGCAGGTGTTCGGTGGCT
>NZ_VRUA01000004.1 GCF_008017535.1 Ottowia flava | reverse complement strand
GAAGGTCTGCGCTTTGCTATCCGCGAAGGCGGCCGCACGGTCGGCGCTGGCGTCGTGGCCAAGATCATCGCCTAAACGAGGTCTAGGGGTATAGCTCAATTGGCAGAGCGTCGGTCTCCAAAACCGAAGGTTGTAGGTTCGATTCCTACTGCCCCTGCCACCTGATCGGTGGCATCGCCAAGCCGCAGCCCGCCCGAATCCCGAGGCGGGCTTGCGTGTCTTGACGTTTTGAGTTTTTGCAGCAGAGGTTGAGTCCTCTGCCCACGGAATAAAGCCCAGTATGGCGAGCACTCAAGTCGAAACCGTCACCTCCAGCGCAGAGAAAATGCGCTTGGCGGCTGTGGTGTTGCTGGTCATCGGTGCGCTGGTGGCCTTCTACATGCTGGCGGCCCAGGGCGCAACCATCCAGTGGGGTGGTTTGACCGTCGGTCTGGCGCTGGCAGCTATCGTGTTCTTCACCTCCGAATCCGGCAAGCGATTGATCGCCTTTGGCCGCGACTCCTGGCGTGAAGTGCAGAAGGTCGTCTGGCCGACCCGCAAGGAGACCCTGCAGACGACCGCGTTCGTGTTCGCGTTCGCCGTGGTCATGGCACTGTTTCTGTGGTTGACAGACAAGACGCTGGAATGGGTTTTCTACGACCTGATTCTAGGCTGGAGAGGCTGATGAGCGATACCGCAGTCAACGAAGTCGCCGCGGGCGAATCGCGCAACCCGGACCTGAAGTGGTACGTGGTGCACGCCTATTCCGGCATGGAAAAGGCGGTCGAGCGCAACATTCTGGAGCGCGTGAACCGCGCCGGCATGCAGGACAAATTCGGTCGCATCATGGTGCCGACCGAAGAGGTGGTCGAGGTCAAGAACGGCCAGAAGCGCACCACCGAGCGCAAGTTTTTCCCCGGTTACGTGCTGGTCGAAATGGTCATGGACGACGAGTCCTGGCACCTGGTCAAGCACACCAACAAGGTCACCGGCTTTGTCGGTGGCGCCAAGAACCGCCCTGCGCCGATCTCGGAAGACGATGTCATGAAGATCGTCAACCAGATGCAGGAAGGCACGGAAAAGCCGCGCCACAAGGTCGAGTTCGAGGTGGGCGAGTACGTGCGCGTCAAGGAAGGCCCGTTCACCGATTTCAACGGCACGGTCGAAGAGGTCAACTACGAGAAGAGCAAGATGCGCGTCTCGGTCACGATCTTCGGTCGCGCCACACCGGTCGAGCTGGAATTCGCTCAAGTCGAAAAGGCTTGATATTGTTTTGATAGCTGCCTGCGCTTTCTGGCTCTGCGCAAGCGGCGGTTTTTACTTAGAGCCCACAACCCCGGGGAGCTTTGAGGCGCAAGCCCAGAGCGTTTGAACCCGCAAGGAGAAAAAGCATGGCGAAGAAAATCGTCGGCTTCATCAAGCTGCAAGTGCCGGCTGGCAAGGCCAACCCCTCGCCACCTATCGGCCCCGCGCTCGGTCAGCGTGGCCTGAACATCATGGAGTTCTGCAAGGCGTTCAACGCCCAGACCCAAGGCATGGAACCTGGCCTGCCGCTGCCGGTGGTGATCACCGCGTTCGCGGACAAGAGCTTCACCTTCATCATCAAGACGCCGCCCGCGGCCGTGCTGATTAAGAAGGCCATCAAGCTGGACAAGGGCTCGGCCAAGCCGAACACCGACAAGGTCGGCAAGATCACCCGCGCTCAGTTGGAAGAAATCGCCAAGACCAAGATGAAGGACATGACCGCTGCCGATCTGGACGCCGCTGTGCGCACGATCGCCGGTTCCGCTCGTTCGATGGGCGTGTCTGTGGAGGGCGTGTGAGATGGCCAAGCTGACCAAGAAACAAAAAGCCCAGGAAGGCGTTGTCGAATCCACCAAGCTGTACCCGCTGGCTGACGCCATCGAGCTGGTGAAGAAGCACGCCACCGCCAAGTTCGATGAATCCATCGACGTGGCCGTGCAGTTGGGCATCGACGCCAAGAAATCCGACCAGGTGGTGCGTGGCGCCGTCGTGCTGCCCAATGGCACCGGCAAGACCAAGCGCGTGGCCGTGTTCGCCCAGGGCGCCAAGGCCGAAGAAGCCAAGGCCGCTGGCGCCGACGTGGTGGGCATGGACGATCTGGCCGAGCAGGTCAAGGCCGGCAACATGCCGTTCGACGTGGTCATCGCTGCCCCTGACGCCATGCGTGTCGTGGGTACGCTGGGCCAGATCCTGGGCCCGCGCGGCCTGATGCCGAACCCCAAGGTCGGCACCGTGACGCCGGACGTCGCGCAGGCCGTGAAGAACGCCAAGGCAGGTCAGGTGCAGTTCCGCGTCGACAAGGCCGGTATCGTGCACGGCACGATCGGTCGCCGCTCGTTCGACACCGACAAGCTGCAGGGCAATCTGGCGGCGCTGGTCGAGGCGCTGAACAAGGCCAAGCCCGCGACCAGCAAGGGCGTGTACCTGCGCAAGGTCGCGGTGTCCAGCACCATGGGTGTCGGCGTGCGCGTCGATACGCAAAGCATCACGGCTTGAAAGTGAATTCGGAAGTCGCTCTTCGCAGGGCGGCTTCCGGTGTGGTGGGCCGGGGCGAGGCAGTTTTTCGCCCCGGGCCATCCAAGACCGCTGGCGTGCCTCGTGCACTTAATCGCTCCTGATTCAGGAGCTGTCAGCGCAGATGGCGAGCCCGCTGCAAAAGGATTTTCCTGAAGCAGTAGGTCGCTGCAAGTAGGCGCGTTCTGCAGCCCACCCCGATTTCCGGGAGCCGGCCCAGGAACGCAATTTGAAGGAGTAGACCTTGAGTCTGAATCGCAGTGAGAAAGAAGCGGTCATCAAAGACGTGACCGACCTCGCCGCTAAAGCTCAAACGCTTGTGATGGCGGAATACCGCGGCATCACGGTCGCTGACATGACCAAACTGCGCAACGATGCGCGCAGCAATGGCGTGGCGCTGAGTGTGTTGAAAAACACGCTGGCCCGCCGTGCTGTCGCTGGCAGCAGTTTCGAAGTGGCTGGCGACCAGATGACCGGTCCGCTGATCTATGGCTTCTCCGAAGACGCTGTGGCCGCCGCTCGCGTGGTGGCCGATTTCGCGAAAACCAACGACAAGCTGGTCATTCGCGGTGGCGTTTACGGTGGCAAAGCCCTGGATGCGAACGGCGTGAAAGAGCTGGCCAGCATTCCCAGCAAGGAAGTGCTGCTGGCCCAACTGTGTGGCTTGCTCATGTCGCCGATCTCCCGCACCGCCGTGGTGCTGGGTGCACTGGCGGCCAAGAAGGGCGAAGGCGAACCGGCGGCTGCCTGATAAGGCACGCATCCGTTCGTTACCAAACTGTTTTAGGAAATCAAAATGGCATTCGATAAAGACGCATTTTTGACCGCGCTGGACAGCATGACGGTCATGGAACTCAACGATCTGGTGAAAGCCATCGAAGAGAAGTTTGGCGTGAGCGCTGCAGCCATGGCTGCACCGGCTGCTGGCGGTGGCGCTGGCGGCGGCGCTGCTGCTGCTGAAGAGAAGACCGAATTCAACGTGGTGCTGACCGAAGCCGGCGCCAACAAGGTATCGGTCATCAAGGCCGTGCGCGAAATCACTGGCCTGGGCCTGAAAGAAGCCAAGGACCTGGTGGACGGCGCACCGAAGCCCGTCAAGGAAGGCATCGCCAAGGCCGACGCCGAAGCCGCCAAGAAGAAGCTGGAAGAAGCCGGCGCCAAGGTCGAGCTCAAGTAAGTCGGCGAGGGCTGGACGGACAAAGTGGCTTGATTTGCGTCAAAGCGCCCTCAGTTACGCTGGGGCGCGCTTTTCTCTCGCAAATCACAACTTCACCGCCATAGCTCTCCCGGTTTGCGGGCTGGTTCTCACGAACCAGCCTTTTGCGCTTTCAGAGCGCACCTGAAAACCCCTGTGTGACAGTGGTTTTCAAGTGTCTTCTGATCCCGACTGCAGAGGACCACTTGGTTCGGACCGCGTGCAACGCGCGGTCGTCCGCCATCGGCTGGTAGTGGCCAGCCACCAAGCATTCATCAGGCCTGCGTGCGCCCCCTGATGCCTAGTCGCCAGATGTCCAGGACACCCAGTTCACCGCCCGGAGATTTCATGGCCTATACCTTCACAGAACGCAAGCGAATCCGCAAGAACTTCGGCACCCGCGAAGCCGTGCTTGAGGTTCCTTACCTCCTCCAGATGCAGAAGGACGCGTATACAGCGTTTCTGCAAGCCGAAACCGCGCCCAAGAAACGCTCTCACGAGGGTTTGCAGGCGGCGTTTGAGTCCGCGTTCCCCATCGTCTCCCACAACGGCTTCGTCGAGATGAAGTTCGTTGAATACAACTTGGCCAAGCCCGCCTTCGACGTGCGCGAATGCCAGACCCGCGGCCTGACGTTTTCGTCGGCAGTGCGCGCGCGCGTACAACTGATCATCTACGACCGTGAGTCTTCCACTTCGCAGTCGAAGGTGGTCAAGGAAGTGAAAGAGCAGGAGGTCTACATGGGCGAAGTGCCCCTGATGACCGACAAGGGCTCGTTCATCATCAACGGCACCGAGCGCGTGATCGTGTCGCAGCTGCACCGTTCGCCGGGCGTGTTCTTCGAGCACGACAAGGGCAAGACCCACAGCTCGGGCAAGTTGCTGTTCTCGGCCCGCATCATTCCTTACCGCGGCTCGTGGCTGGATTTCGAATTCGACCCGAAGGACATCCTGTTCTTCCGTGTTGACCGTCGCCGCAAGATGCCGGTCACGATCCTGCTCAAGGCCATCGGCCTGAACCCCGAGCAGATCCTGGCGAACTTCTTCGTCAACGACAACTTCCGCCTGATGGACAGCGGCGCGCAGATGGAATTTGTGGCCGACCGCCTCAAGGGCGAGGTCGCGCGTTTCGACATCACTGACAAATCGGGCAAGGTCGTCGTCGCCAAGGACAAGCGCATCACCGCCCGCCACACGCGTGAGCTTGAGCAGTCGGGCACCACGCACGTCAGCGTGCCGGAAGACTTCCTGATCGGCCGCGTCGTGGCGCGCAACATCGTCGACCCGGACACGGGCGAGATCATCGCCAAGGCCAACGACGAGTTGACCGAAGCGCTGCTGAAGAAGCTGCGCGAGTCCGGCGTGAAAGAGCTGCAGTGCATCTTCACGAACGAACTCGATCAAGGCGCCTACATCTCGCAAACGCTGCGTGCCGATGAGACGGCCGACGAGTTTGCTGCACGTGTGGCCATCTACCGCATGATGCGCCCCGGCGAGCCACCGACGGAAGACGCCGTGCAGGCCCTGTTCCAGCGCCTGTTCTACAACCCGGACACGTACGACCTGTCGCGCGTGGGCCGCATGAAGTTCAACGCCAAGGTGGGTCGCGACGAATCGACCGGTCCGATGGTGCTCTCCAACGAGGACATCCTGGCCGTGGTCAAGATCCTGGTGGAGCTGCGCAACGGTCGCGGTGAAGTGGACGACATCGACCACCTGGGCAACCGCCGCGTGCGCTGCGTGGGCGAGCTCGCCGAGAACCAGTACCGCACCGGTCTGGCGCGTATCGAAAAGGCCGTCAAGGAGCGTCTGGGTCAGGCCGAGCAAGAGCCGCTGATGCCGCACGACTTGATCAACTCCAAGCCGATTTCTGCGGCCTTGAAGGAATTCTTCGGCGCTTCGCAGTTGTCGCAGTTCATGGACCAGACCAACCCGCTGGCCGAGATCACGCACAAGCGCCGCGTCTCGGCCCTGGGCCCGGGCGGTCTGACGCGCGAGCGCGCCGGCTTCGAGGTGCGCGACGTGCACGTCACGCACTACGGCCGCGTGTGCCCGATCGAAACGCCGGAAGGCCCGAACATCGGTCTGATCAACTCGCTGGCTCTGTACGCCCGCCTGAACGAATACGGCTTCATCGAAACGCCGTACCGCCGCGTGATCGATGGCAAGGTGACGATGGAAATCGACTACCTGTCGGCTATCGAAGAAGGCAAGTACGTGATCGCGCAGGCCAACGCCGCGCTGGACGCTGAAGGCCGCCTGACGGGCGACCTGGTGTCGGCCCGCGAAATGGGCGAATCCGTGCTGGTCAGCGCCGAGCGCATTCAGTACATGGACGTGTCGCCCGCACAGATCGTGTCGGTGGCCGCTTCGCTCGTGCCCTTCCTGGAGCACGACGACGCGAACCGCGCGTTGATGGGCGCCAACATGTCGCGCCAGGCTGTGCCTGTGCTGCGCCCTGAAAAGCCGCTGGTCGGCACCGGGATCGAGCGCGTGGCCGCGGTCGACTCCGGCACCGTGGTCACGGCGCGCCGTGGCGGTGTGGTGGACTACGTCGACGCGACCCGCATCGTCATCCGCGTGAACGACTCCGAGGCGGTCGCCGGTGAAGTGGGTGTGGACATCTACAACCTGATCAAGTATCAGCGCTCCAACCAGAACACCAACATCCACCAGCGCCCCATCGTGCAGCGCGGTGACGTGCTGGCCAAAGGTGACGTGATCGCCGACGGCGCTTCGACCGACCTGGGCGAAATCGCCATCGGTCAGAACATGCTGATCGCCTTCATGCCCTGGAACGGCTACAACTTCGAAGACTCGATCCTGATCTCCGAGAAGGTCGTGGCCGACGACCGCTACACCTCGATCCACATCGAGGAACTGGTGGTGATGGCGCGCGACACCAAGCTGGGGCCTGAGGAGATCACGCGCGATATCCCGAACCTGTCCGAGCAGCAGCTGAACCGCCTGGACGAGTCCGGCATCATCTACGTCGGCGCCGAAGTGCAGCCTGGCGACACGCTGGTCGGCAAGGTCACGCCCAAGGGTGAGACCACGCTGACGCCGGAAGAGAAGCTGCTGCGCGCCATCTTCGGCGAGAAAGCCTCCGACGTGAAGGACACCTCGCTGCGCGTGGACCAGGGCAGCTCCGGCACCGTGATCGACGTGCAGGTGTTCACCCGCGAAGGCATTCCGCGCGACAAGCGCGCCCAGCAGATCATCGACGATGAACTCAAGCGCTACCGCCTGGACCTGAACGACCAGCTGCGCATTGTTGAGGCCGACGCCTTCGACCGGATCGAGAAGCTGCTGAACGGCAAGGCCGCCAACGGCGGCCCGAACCGCATCGCCAAGGGCGCGAAGATCGACAAGGCCTACCTGGCTTCGGTCGACAAGTACCACTGGTTCGACATCCGTCCGGCCGAGGACGACGTGGCGTCGCAGCTCGAGAGCATCAAGGCATCGATCGAGCAGCAGCGCCACAGCTTCGACCTCGCGTTTGAGGAAAAGCGCAAGAAGCTCACGCAAGGCGACGAGCTGCCCGCCGGCGTGCTCAAGATGGTCAAGGTCTACCTGGCCGTCAAGCGCCGCCTGCAGCCCGGCGACAAGATGGCCGGCCGCCACGGCAACAAGGGTGTGGTGTCCAAAATCGTTCCGGTCGAGGACATGCCCTACATGGCCGACGGTACGCCTGCCGACATCGTGCTGAACCCATTGGGCGTGCCTTCGCGCATGAACGTGGGTCAGGTGCTGGAAGTCCACCTGGGCTGGGCCGGCAAGGGCATCGGCCAGCGCATCGACGAGATGCTCAAGGGAGAACAGCGCGTGGCCAAGCTGCGCAAGTTCATGGAAGAGCTCTACAACACCACGGGCCGCAAGGAAGCGCTGAACGATTTCAGCGACGAGCAGTTGCTCGAGATGGCGGGCAACCTCACCAACGGTCTGCCGTTTGCCACCCCGGTGTTTGACGGCGCCGACGAAGGCGAAATCCGCGCCATGCTCAAGCAGGCCTATCCGGACGATGTCGCCAAGGCCAAGGGCCTGACCGATACCCGCACGCAGGCCTACCTGTACGACGGCCGCACCGGTGACGCGTTCGAGCGCCCGACAACCATCGGCTACATGCACTTCCTGAAGTTGCACCACCTGGTCGACGACAAGATGCACGCGCGTTCGACCGGCCCGTACTCGCTGGTCACGCAGCAGCCGCTGGGCGGCAAGGCGCAGTTCGGCGGTCAGCGCTTCGGTGAGATGGAAGTGTGGGCACTCGAGGCCTATGGCGCTTCCTACACGCTGCAGGAAATGCTGACGGTGAAGTCCGACGACGTGCAAGGCCGTACCAAGGTGTACGAAAGCATCGTCAAAGGTGAGCACTCGATCGACGCGGGCATGCCCGAGTCCTTCAACGTTCTGGTCAAGGAAATCCGTTCCCTGGGTCTGGACATCGAACTGGAACGCTCCTGAGTCGGGGCACGTCAAACAAAAAAGTGAGCTGCCTGCGCAGGACTGGTAAGGGTTTGAGGGTTATTTCATCTTCAAACCCGCGCCAATCAAGCGCGGCTAGCAATGATTTTTGAAGCAAGGAAAGAGTCATATGAAATCGCTACTCGACCTGTTCAAGCAATTCACCCCGGATGAGCACTTCGACGCCATCCGCATCGGCCTGGCGTCGCCCGAAAAGATCCGCTCGTGGTCGTTCGGTGAAGTGAAGAAGCCCGAGACCATCAACTACCGCACGTTCAAGCCCGAGCGCGATGGCCTGTTCTGCGCCAAGATCTTTGGCCCGATCAAGGACTACGAATGCCTGTGCGGCAAGTACAAGCGCCTCAAGCACCGCGGCGTGATCTGCGAGAAGTGCGGCGTGGAAGTGACGCAGACCAAGGTGCGCCGCGAGCGCATGGGTCACATCGATCTGGCCGCGCCCTGCGCCCACATCTGGTTCCTGAAGTCGCTGCCGTCGCGTCTGGGCCTGGTGCTCGACATGACGCTGCGCGACATCGAGCGCGTGCTCTACTTCGAAGCCTACGTGGTCACCGACCCCGGCATGACGCCCCTGAAGAAGGGCAGCATCATGAGCGAGGACGACTACGATGCGAAGCAGAAGGAATACGGTGACGAGTTTGTGGCCCGCATGGGCGCCGAAGGCGTCAAGGAGCTGCTGGAAGCCATCGACCTCGACATCGAGATCGAGCGCCTGCGCGGCGACCTGACCGGCTCCGAAGTCAAGGTCAAGAAGAACGCCAAGCGCCTGAAAGTGCTGGAAGCGTTTAAGAAGTCGGGCATCAAGCCCGAGTGGATGGTGCTGGACGTGCTGCCCGTGCTGCCGCCGGACTTGCGTCCGCTGGTGCCGCTGGACGGTGGCCGCTTCGCCACCTCCGACCTGAACGACCTGTACCGCCGCGTCATCAACCGCAACTCGCGCCTGCGCCGCCTGCTGGAGCTGAAGGCGCCCGAGATCATTGCGCGCAACGAGAAGCGCATGCTGCAAGAAGCCGTGGACAGCCTGCTAGACAACGGCCGCCGCGGCAAGGCCATGACGGGCGCCAACAAGCGCGCCCTCAAATCGCTGGCCGACATGATCAAGGGCAAGAGCGGCCGCTTCCGCCAGAACCTGCTGGGCAAGCGCGTCGACTACTCGGGCCGTTCGGTCATTACCGTGGGCCCGACGCTCAAGCTGCACCAGTGTGGCCTGCCCAAGCTGATGGCGCTGGAGCTGTTCAAGCCCTTCATCTTCGCCCGTCTCGAAGCGATGGGCATCGCCACGACCATCAAGGCCGCCAAGAAGGAAGTCGAAGCCGGCACGCCAGTGGTGTGGGACATCCTGGAAGAGGTCATCACCGAGCATCCGGTGCTGCTGAACCGCGCGCCGACGCTGCACCGCCTGGGCATTCAGGCGTTTGAGCCGATCCTGATCGAAGGCAAGGCCATTCAGCTGCACCCGCTGGTCTGCGCCGCCTTCAACGCCGACTTCGACGGTGACCAGATGGCCGTGCACGTGCCGCTGTCGGTCGAGGCACAGATGGAAGCCCGTACGCTGATGCTGGCGTCCAACAACGTGCTGTTCCCGGCCTCCGGCGAACCGTCGATCGTGCCGTCGCAGGACGTGGTGCTGGGTCTGTACTACACGACCCGCGAGCGCATCAACGGCAAGGGCGAAGGCATGGTGTTCTCCGACGTCGGTGAAATCCAGCGCGCGCTGGAAGCAGGCGTGCTGGAGCTCACCGCCAAGATCACCGTGCGCCTGACGGAGTGGACCAAGGACAAGACAACGGGCGAATTCGTGCCGACGACTGGCTTGGTGGAAACCACGGCGGGCCGCGCGCTGCTGTCGGAGATCCTGCCCAAGGGCCTGCCGTTCGCGCAGATGAACAAGGCGCTGAAGAAGAAGGAAATCTCGCGCCTGATCAACGCTTCGTTCCGCATGTGCGGTCTGAAGGAAACCGTGGTCTTTGCCGACAAGCTGCTGCAAAATGGCTTCCGCTTGGCCACGCGCGCAGGCATCTCGATCGCCATCGACGACATGCTGGTGCCGCCGCAAAAGGCCGGCATCATCGAACGCGCCGAAAGCGAAGTCAAAGAGATCGAGCAGCAGTACGTCTCGGGACTGGTGACCGCGGGCGAGCGCTACAACAAGGTGGTGGACATCTGGGGCAAGGCCGGCGACGAAGTGTCGAAGGTCATGATGGCGCAGCTCGCCAAGCAGAAGACCACCGACCGCAACGGCAAGGAAGTGGATCAGGAGTCGTTCAACTCCATTTACATGATGGCCGACTCTGGCGCCCGCGGCTCGGCAGCCCAGATTCGTCAGCTGGCCGGTATGCGGGGCCTGATGGCCAAGCCGGACGGCTCGATCATCGAGACGCCCATCACGGCCAACTTCCGTGAAGGCCTGAACGTGTTGCAGTACTTCATCTCGACGCACGGCGCCCGTAAGGGTCTGGCCGACACGGCGCTGAAGACGGCCAACTCGGGTTACCTCACACGCCGTCTGGTGGACGTGACGCAGGATCTGGTCGTGACCGAGATCGACTGCGGTACCAGCGACGGTTCGCTGATGCGCGCCATCGTTGAAGGCGGTGAAGTCATCGAATCGCTGCGCGACCGAATTCTGGGCCGCAGCGCTGCCGAGGACCTCGTCAACCCCGAGACGCAGGAAGTGGTGATCAAGGCGGGCCAGATGCTCGACGAAGACGCCATCGACGAGCTCGAGAACGCCGGTATCGACGAAGTGCGCGTGCGCACGGCGCTGACCTGCGCCACGCGCTTCGGCATCTGTGCGAAGTGCTATGGCCGCGACCTCGGCCGTGGCGGCTTGGTCAACCAGGGCGAAGCGGTGGGTGTCATCGCCGCGCAGTCCATCGGTGAGCCCGGAACGCAGCTGACGATGCGGACGTTCCACATCGGTGGCGCCGCATCGCGCGCCGCCGTGGCTTCGAGCGTGGAAGCCAAGTCCAACGGCTTGATCGGCTTCAACCCGACCATGCGCTACGTGACCAACAGCAAGGGCGAGTTGGTCGTGATTTCGCGTTCGGGCGAGATCGTCGTACACGACGAACATGGCCGTGAGCGTGAGCGCCACAAGGTGCCGTACGGCGCCACACTGACGATCAAGGCCGACCAGGCCATCAAGGCGGGCATGGTGCTGGCCAACTGGGACCCGCTGACGCGACCCATCATTACGGAATTCGCCGGTCAGGTGAAGTTCGAGAACGTGGAAGAGGGCCTCACGGTTGCCAAGCAGGTGGACGAGGTCACCGGCCTGTCCACGCTGGTGGTGATCGACCCGAAGCGCCGCGGCTCGGCCAAGATCGTGCGTCCGCAGGTCAAGCTGGTGGATGCCGACGGCAAGGAAGTCAAGATTCCTGGCACCGACCACTCAGTGACGATCGGCTTCCAGGTGGGCGCGCTGATCCAGGTTCGCGACGGTCAGGACGTGGGCCCTGGCGAGGTGCTGGCGCGTATTCCGGTGGAAGGCCAGAAGACGCGAGACATCACGGGCGGTCTGCCGCGCGTGGCCGAACTGTTCGAAGCTCGCTCGCCGAAAGACAAGGGCGTGTTGGCTGAGTTGACCGGTACGGTGTCGTTCGGCAAGGAAACCAAGGGCAAGATCCGCCTGCAGATCACCGACCCGGACGGCAAGGTGTGGGAAGAGCTGATCCCCAAGGAGAAGAACATCCTGGTGCACGAAGGCCAGGTGGTCAACAAGGGCGAGAGCATCGTGGACGGCCCGGCCGACCCGCAGGACATTCTTCGCCTGCTGGGTATGGAAGAGCTGGCCCGCTACATCGTCGACGAAGTGCAGGACGTGTACCGACTGCAGGGTGTGAAGATCAACGACAAGCACATCGAGGTGATCGTTCGCCAGATGCTGCGCCGCGTCGTGGTCGAGAACCCTGGGGAATCGGGCTACATCGCGGGTGAACAGGTCGAGCGCAGCGAGATGCTGGACACCAACGACGCGCTGCGTGCCGAGAACAAGATTCCGGCCACCTACACCAACTTGCTGTTGGGCATCACCAAGGCCTCGCTGTCGACCGACTCGTTCATCTCCGCAGCTTCCTTCCAGGAAACCACGCGCGTGCTGACCGAGGCTGCCATCATGGGCAAGCGCGACGAGCTGCGCGGCCTGAAGGAAAACGTCATCGTTGGCCGCCTGATCCCTGCAGGCACGGGCCTGGCATACCACCAGGCGCGCAAGGTGAAGGACCAGATGGACGAAGCCGAGCGCCGCGCCATCGCCGAGGCCGAAGCGGCTGAGCTTGCGGAAGCCACCGCCGGTGAAGCTGAAGAAGTCCCAAGCGTGGACGAAGGTCACGCCGCCGAGTAAGCGCCTTTCAGCGTCCTCATGAGCGCCCTGCCGTTGTACTCTCGACGGCACGGGCGCTTTTTTATTGATTTGTCATGTCAAGTTCCAGCGTATGGGTAGCGGTTGTTGTCGCGGTCGTGTTTTTCTGGGCTGTAGGGGCATACAACCGCCTCGTGCGTCTGCGTACATCGGTGCGAGCGAGTTTTGCTGCGCTGGATGAGCAACTGATGCGCCAACTTGTGCTGGTCCAGGCGTCCATGCCCGAAGCATTCCGCGGTGGCGCAAAGACATTGCCGGGAGAACTCCAGGACATCGTGACCGCTGCCTGGACGCGCTTGCAGGCTGCAAGCGATCAGTTTGGTGCTGCGCTGGCCCAAGCGCGCCGCATGAACATGGATGTCGCCAGCATGGCCAGTCTCGTCATGGCGCATGAAGCCTTGCGGGCGGCGTGGACTGCTGCACTGGCCGAGGCTGTCCCACCAGAGGCCGTGCCGTCGGCCGAACGGCTGCAGGAACGCTGGCTACGCGTGTTGCATCAAGCCATGCCGCTGCGTGCGGCGTTCAATGACGCGGTCGCCCAGTACAACGAGGCGATCCACACCTTCCCCGCTTGGCTGATCGCCAAGGCATTCCGATTTTTGCCGGCCGGGCCCGTGTCCCGCCTGACCGAGGCACGCTGATGGAAAAGACTCCCGACGTGCCCCAAGCTTCACCACATTCTCCAGCGCTGTGGCGTCAACTGCAGTGGACCGCCAAGCTTGTGCAGGACGTGCAGGACGTGCAGGCGGGGCGGTCGCTTGCCACCACCATCGACCAAGTCCCGGGTGAACTGCGCTCAGGCGTCCAGGCGCTGACGTTTCACACACTGCGGCATCTGGGCGCGGCTGCGGCGTTGCGGGATCAGCTTGTGGCGCGGCGACCTTCTGCTGCCGTTGATGCGCTTCTGCTGACAGCGCTGGCCCTCATGTTGCCGGCGCCGGGGGTGCGCCACCCTCCGCACACGCTTGTGGATCAAGCTGTGGAAGCGGCCAAGAAAGACAAAGCGACGCGCCACCAAGCCGGGCTTCTTAATGCCGTCCTGCGCCGCCTGGGGCGTGAGCGCGAGCGGCTCTTTCTGGCGGTCCGCGACGACCTCGGTGCGCGTTGGAACCACCCAAAATGGTGGATCGAGCGGGTCCAGGCAGACCATCCCGCTGCTTGGCAGGCCATCCTTGAACAGGCGCAGCAGCCGGCGCCCATGGTGTTGCGCGTGAACACATTGCGCAGTTCGACAGATGCAGTGTTGACCACCCTGGACCAGCATGGCATTGAGGCAGTGCGCCTCGATGGCAATGGGATAGCGCTTGCACGACCGATGCCGGTCGCTGCCATTCCCGGTTTTGCAGAGGGCATGTTGTCCGTACAGTCGGCGGCCGCGCAGATGGCGGCGCCCTTGCTGATGTCAGGGCTCAGCGTCGATTCGCCTCGCGTACTGGACGCATGTGCCGCGCCGGGCGGGAAAACCGCCCATATCCTTGAATTGAGCCCTTCTGCACAGGTAACCGCGCTGGAAGTGGACGCTCGTCGCGCTGAACGGATCGGGTCGACGCTGAGCCGCCTGGGCCTGCAGGCCGATATCAGGGTTGCAGATGCGGGACTGGTATCCGACTGGTGGGACGGCATTCCGTTCGACCGGATCATGCTGGATGCTCCGTGCAGCGCCTCCGGGATCGTCCGTCGTCACCCCGACATTCGGTGGTTGCGCAGGGCCACGGATATCCACCAGTTGGCAAACCAGCAGGATCGCTTGCTGGCAGCGATGTGGCCGGTACTGGCGGTAGGCGGTCGACTGCTCTATGCCACGTGTTCGGTATTTCACGAAGAGGGTATCGACCGGATTCAAGCGTTTCTCTCGCGCCACATGGATGCGGGCTGGTTGCCTTCCCCAGGACACTTGATCCCGTCTGGTGCTGGAGCCGGACTTTCGTCAGGCGAGAATGCAGCCTGTGACGATGGTTTTTTCTATGCACTTCTGGAAAAGCGCGCGGCTTGAGTGGCTGGCGCAGGTGCTCGTCTGCGCCGGTCTACTATGGTCGCAAGGTCTGCGCGCCCAGAACGCCGATTTGGAGACACTGCGGGTAGAGCGTACGGAAGAAGGCCTGCTGCTGAGTGCAAAAGTCAATATCAGGCTGCCTGGCGCGGTTGAGGAAGCTCTGGACAAGGGTATCCCCATCCATTTTGTCGCTGACGCAACTGTGCTGCGCGAGCGCTGGTACTGGGCGGACCAGCGCGTTGGACAGGCGCAGCGGTACATGCGCGTCGCCTATATGCCGCTGACCCGGCGCTGGCGTCTGAATACGTCGAGCGAACCGCTGACCAACGCTGGACTGGGCGTGAGTCTGACGCAGCACTACGACTCGCTCAGCGAGGTCATGTCGTCCGTTGGCCGAATTTCGAGATGGAAGATCGCCTCGGCGGAAGAGGTCGACGCGGGCGGGCGACAGAGCCTGCGATTCCAGTTTCGGCTGGATGCGTCCCAATTGCCCAGAGCCTTGCAGATTGGTTCCGGCAACCACGCGTCATGGACGGTCGCGGTGGAACGTCAGGTTGACCTTACACAGGAATCCCAGAGGTGACAGTGCCAGTGCTGTCGGACGATACCGCGACCGTCAGAAAAAAGGGTTCGCGTTGGGCTCTCTGGGTCGCGATCGCCGTGCTGGTTGGCCTTGGCTTGGTTCTGGTATTTCTCCTGGCGCAGGCGACCAACAACCGGGTGCTGTATGAGCAGTACTACTCGCGACTTTTCGGCGTCAACGTTGTGGTGGCCGTGGGCTTGGCACTGGTCATTCTCTGGGGCATCTACCGGCTTGCCGCGCGCCTTCGCAAAGGTAAGTTCGGTAGCCGTTTGCTGATCAAGCTGGCGGCGATATTCGGGCTCGTGGGCGTGCTGCCCGGCTTGCTGATTTACATGGTGTCGTACCAGTTTGTCTCACGCTCGATCGAATCATGGTTCGACGTGAAGGTAGAAGGCGCGTTGGACTCCGGGCTGACACTGGCCAGGACGTCACTGGATACACAGGCGCGTGATTTTGGCAACCAATTGAAAGCGGCGTCCTCAGCGCTGGTGGACACTCCCGAAGCGCTGGCTGCATTGCCGCTTGATCAGATACGAACGCAGTTGGGCGCCACAGACGCCAATCTCTGGAGTGGTTCAGGCCGCCTGATCGCCAGCGCCGGCCAGTCCCGCTTCGAGCTGACGCCCGAGCGACCCTCAGCCCAGTTGTTGCGCAACTTGCGCACACACGGTGTTTCAACCTTGATTGAGGGCCTGGATGATGCTGGCAACGTCCAGTCGCTCACTTCAGGGCAGGCGCGGATCCGGGCCGTGGTGCTTGTGAATTCGCGTTCGGTTGGCTTGGTGGGCGAACAGCGCCTGCTGCAGGCGGTGCAGCCTTTGCCGTCGGCATTGGTTGCCGATGCGCTTGCCGTACAGGAGGCCAACCGTGAGTACCAGGAACGAGCGCTCGGCCGAGATGGCTTGCGGCGCATGTACATCGGAACACTGACACTTACACTTTTTCTCGCCGTATTCGGGGCAGTGTTGCTGGCTGTGATGTTGGGCAAGCAGTTGGCAACACCGCTGCTGATGCTCGCTGATGGCGTGCGCCAGGTCGCTGCTGGTGACCTGACTCCCAAGGTGGTGTTGAAAGGACGAGATGAGTTGGTCGGTCTCACTCGGTCTTTTGCCGATATGACGCAGCAGCTGGCGGACGCGCGCGCCACCGCAGACACGAGCATGCGCGAAGCGGTGGCCGCACGATCCAATCTGCAAACCATTCTGGACAACCTGACAGCCGGTGTGATCGTGCTGGATGCGGCGGGCACCATTCAATCCTCCAACCCTGGCGCGACCCGTGTGCTGCGCATGCCCCTGGCTGCATACACTGGGCGTGAGCTGGGAGCACTGCCCGGATTGGAGGGATTTGCCGCAGAGGTCCAATCCCAGTTCGCCTCATTCGAAGGCGAACGACAGGAGCATGGTCTTGACCATTGGCAGCAGTCGTTCGAGCTGTACGGGCACGGAGGTGGTGGTGTGGCCACCGAGGCGATCTCGTTGGTTGCGCGAGGTGCAGGATTGCCCGATGGGTTGCGTCTGCTGGTGTTTGACGACATCACCGAAATCGTCTCCGCCCAGCGTTCTCAAGCATGGGGAGAGGTTGCGCGACGCCTGGCGCACGAAATCAAGAACCCGCTGACCCCAATCCAATTGTCGGCAGAACGCCTTGAAAGGCGTTTGGCTGACAAACTCGACGATGCCGCCGACAGGGCAGTGTTGACCAAGGCGGTGCGGACGATTGTCGATCAGGTGGATGCCATGCAGCGCCTGGTCAATGAGTTCCGAGATTACGCCCGCCTGCCCTCGGCCGATCTGAAGCCGATAGACCTGAATGAACTGATTCAGGAAGTGCTGCATCTCTACGAGATCAACGCCGATGGAAATCCGGCCAGCACAGGCGTGTTGAGGTTCGAACCGGAGGCTTGCCCTCGCATTCTTGGTGATGCCCAACAATTGCGGCAGGTCATTCACAACCTGGTGCAGAACGCACTCGATGCGACTGAGGGCATAGACCGCGACGGAGCAAGGGACCATGGGGTTCTGATCCGCACGCAATGGAGCGAGACTTCACGCAGAGTTCGCATGAGCGTGGTTGATGCGGGTCATGGATTTTCTGATGCCATTCTCAAACGCGTATTCGAGCCCTACGTCACCACCAAATCCAAGGGGACAGGCTTGGGACTGGCGGTTGTCAAAAAGATAGCGGAAGAGCATGGCGCCCGAATTGATGTTTCAAATCGTCTCCAAGACGGTCGCGTGATCGGTGCGCAAGTGTCGTTATCATTCGAGCCGGCGCCCGTATGAATATCGGGCAATCTGTATTGCTTTGAAGGGAAGCTGTCTCCAACATGGCCAATATCCTCGTCGTTGACGACGAACTCGGTATCCGAGATTTGCTGTCTGACATCCTCAACGACGAGGGGCACACGGTCGAGTTGGCCGAGAACGCGGCCCAGGCCCGAGCTGCTCGTCAGCGCGGCCAGCCGGATCTGGTGCTCCTCGATATCTGGATGCCGGACACCGACGGTGTCACGCTGCTCAAGGAATGGCGCGGGACGGGCATGTTGTCCATGCCGGTGATCATGATGAGCGGTCACGCAACCATCGACACGGCTGTCGAAGCCACGCGCATTGGCGCGATGTCATTTCTGGAAAAGCCGATCACGCTGCAGAAACTGCTGAAGGCGGTCGATCTGGCCCTCAGCCGCGAAGTGGCGGCAGCGCGCAGCGCGGTCAGTGCCGAGCCGTCTGAATCTCCAGTTGGCATCGCGCAAGGCGCAGGCGGAGAACTGACGGTCGAGGCCGCGATGACGGGCGGCCAATCGCTTCCAGCGGTGATTGATCTGGGCCCACAGGGCCAGCGCACGTTTGAGCTGGACAAGCCGTTGCGTGACGCGCGCGACGCCTTCGAGAAAGCCTATTTCGAGTTCCATTTGGCGAAGGAGGGAGGCTCCATGACGCGGGTCGCAGAGAAGACCGGTCTGGAGCGTACCCACCTCTATCGCAAGTTGAAACAGCTCGGCGTCGATCTGTCGCGGGGGCGTCGCGGCAGTGCAGCAGCCTAGTGCTTGAAATTCAGTGCTAGAATAGAGAGCTTCACGGCCCGGTAGCTCAGTTGGTAGAGCAGCGGATTGAAAATCCGCGTGTCGGTGGTTCGATTCCGCCCCAGGCCACCAAATAAAAAGCCCCTGACCATTGGTCAGGGGCTTTTTTCATTGCGCGTGGCTGATCAGAGATCTTTCGCAGTGCGGCCCAAGCGCTCCACGGCAAAGCGGAAGTATTCGGGCACGCAATCCAGGTGGCCCAGCTTGGGTGTCGTGCAGTCGGTCAGGCTGACGTCGGTGGCGCCCGCATCGCGCAGGGCACGCTGGGCAGATTCCGAGACCGAGTAGGGCACCGTCAGGTCCAGTCGGCCATGGAACAGGTAGACCGGCACGCTGGGTGCCCAGCCCAGGTGAACGCTGTGGTCGCGGGCTACCAGTTCTCGTTCGTCCGCCATGTAACGGTCCAGGAACAGCGATTCATAGGCAACGTCGCCGTCCTCCGGCACCATTTGCTTGAGCAGCAGGTCGCGCACTTCCCTGCGCACGCTGTCGGGCAACTTGGACAGGTTGCCGGGATCCAGAATGGCGCCGAGCGGTGGAAACAAGTCACCGACGCGGTCCAGTTGTTCGTCCAGTGTCTCAAGCACGTCGTACGGTCCTGCGCCCGGCACGGCGGACTGCAGGCGCTGTTTCAGCCCGCCGTTGGCCAGGTGGATCGCGCGGTGCGCCGCCATGGTGGCGTAGCCGCCTTCGGAGTAGCCGGCCAGATACAACTGGCCGTTGTCGGCCACACCCGCCTGGCCGCGCCAACTGTCGCTGGCGGTCAGCATGTCGACCACGGCGTTGGCCGTGGGTGCAGACGTGAGGTAAGGGTGAATCTGGCCCTTTGCTGCGCCAAAGCCCACGTAGTCGGGCGAGACCACGATGTAGCCGAGGGAGGCCAGCACCAGCGGCGGCTCAACCGCCTCGACCTTGTTGCTGGGCGCCTGGTTCTCGTGGAAGGTGGTGGCGTGCTGGTAGCTCACAACCGGACTGCGTGCGCCAGCCGCCTTGACCGGCACGCTGACCAGGCCGGACGCCGTGGTCGGCACGCCGTCCTTGTCCGTGGTGCGGTAGGTCAGTCGGTACGACGTGACGGCGTACAGCGGGGTGACCCCGCCTTGGACCTTGCTCTCCGGGTCGCTGAGTGCCGCGGTGATGTCGGCAGCGGGGATTTCGTTCACACGCTCGGCGCTGACCAGTGCGCCGGGTGCGCCACTGCCCGGCTGGCCACCGCCGCTGCCCTCATCGTCGTCTCCGCCGCCGCAGGCCGTGAGTACCAGCGCAAACGAGGTGGCCAGCACCACGGACAGGTGGCGCGCCGATTTCCATGAGGGTTGGGGCAAGGGCAGGTAGGTAGACATAGGCAATAGAAAAGAAGGCAATGACACACGAAAGGTCGGTGGCCGCACAGGCGCCGCCATCGGGTAAGCATGGCATGGCGCGGCGTCGCAGCGTGTCAGACAGACGCGAATGCTGCAGGGCGACGTGCCGGGCGCCGGCCGCGCGGATCGCGGACTGCCGCAACCAGGGGCCGATCCAAGCTTCGCGGGCGCTGGCGCCCGCGGCCGTGCTCGCGTGACACCAGATCGCATAATCGGCCTTCGATCCAGCCACCGCACGGACGCCGCAGCGCCACACTGGCCGCCTGTGCGAATCCGGTGCACCGCCTACCCTTTCCGCCCTGCGCCCATGCCCAACGATCCTGCCACCGTCTACATCATCGATGACGATGCCAGCGTGCGCGAGGCGATGGCGTGGCTTCTGCGGTCGCGCCGCCTGCTGTCGGAGGCCTACGACAGCGCCGAGGCCTTCCACGCCGCGCATGGCGCTTCGGAGCCGCAGACACCTGGCTGCATCCTGCTGGACGTGCGCATGCCGGGGCAGAGCGGGCTGGCGCTGTTTGAGCGCTTGTCGGAGCACGGCATTGCGCATGTGTGGCCGGTGATCTTTTTGACCGGGCATGCCGATGTGCCCACGGCGGTCGACGCCGTCAAGCGTGGTGCGTTCGATTTCTGTGAGAAACCGTTTTCCGACAACGCGCTGGTCGATCGGGTCGAACAGGCGCTGGCGGTGTCGCGCGAACGCCTCGCACTGCGTGTGGTGCAGCGGGCGCTGCGCGCGCGCGTTGACGAACTGACCGAGCGCGAACGCGATGTGATGCGGCTGGTCGCCGATGGTCGGCTCAACAAGCTGATCGCCGACGAGTTGGGCATCAGCGTGCGCACGGTGGAGGTGCACCGCGCCCGCGTGTTCGAGAAGATGGACGTGAAATCGGCCGTCGAGCTGGCCAATTTGCTACAAAAAATCTAGCTGCTTGCGCAGATTGGATAAGCGCTGGAGCCCTATTTCATTGATAATCAACGTTCCGGGCCCTGTTCGTCCTTGTGCGGCGACGCCGGCGTTTCGGGCGGCGCGGCATCGTGCTGGCCCGGCAACTCGCCCTTCTTGCGGCCCGAGAACATCGTCCACCACACGATCAGCACCAGCAGTACCAGGGCGCCAAGCGCCTCCAGCAGAATCACAGTCATGACACGAGTTTTCCGGGTTCTTTGCGCAGCGGCCATTGTAGGAATGCTGGCGAGCTGCGCCGTCAAGCCGCCCGCCACACCGCCCCCCGCCACGTTGCCGGCCGAGCCCGCGCCGCCCACCGGCGACGTCGCCGACAGCGCGCCATTGGGCCCGGCACTGCAGCGCGCGCGCAGCCGCTGGGTGCCGGTGCGCTGGTCCGAACTGCCGGGCTTCGAGCAGGATCAGATGCACGAAGCCTGGAACGCCTGGGTCAAGAACTGCGAACGCCCGGGCGCCACCTTTGCCCGCCTGTGCAGCGAGGTGCGGCGCCTGTCGCTCGCCACACCGGTCGAGCAGCGCAACTGGATGCGCGCACGCCTGCAGCCCTACCGCGTGGAGCCGCTGGGTGCCCCCAGCGACGGCCTGTTGACCAGTTATTTCGAGCCGTACTACGAAGCCTCGCGCGTGCCGCGCGCCGGCTTTGGTGCGCCGCTGTACCGCCCGCCGCCCTCGTTGGGTCAGCGCAAGCCCTGGTACACGCGCCAGGAGATGGATGTGCTGCCCGAGGCGCGCGCGCAGCTGGCCGGGCAGGAAATCGGTTACCTGGCCGATCCGGTGGACGCGCTGATCCTGCAGATACAGGGGTCCGGGCGCGTGCGCATGACCGAGGCCGACGGCAGCCAGCGCCTGGTGCGTCTGGCCTTCGCCGCCACCAATGACCAGCCCTACCGCAGCCCCGGCAAGTGGCTGATGGACCAGGGCCTGCTGCGCGGCGACGTGACCTGGCCCGGCATCCGCAACACGCTGGCCGCCAACCCGGGCCGCGTCAACGACTTCCTGTGGAGCAACCCGCGCATGGTGTTCTTCAAGGAAGAGCCGCTGTCGGCGCTGGACGCGCAATTTGGCCCGCGCGGCGCGCAGGGCGTGCCGCTGACGCCTGGCCGCTCGATTGCGGTGGACCCGCAAAGCATTCCGTATGGCACGCCGGTGTGGATGTCGTCGCAGGGGCCGGTGGCCAACCTGCAGCGCCTGGTGATGGCGCAGGACACCGGCAGCGCCATCGTCGGCGCGGTGCGCGCCGACTACTTTGCCGGCTGGGGCAGCGAGGCGGGCGAATTCGCCGGCCGCATGAAGCAGCCGCTGCGGCTGTGGGCGCTGTGGCCGAAACAGTGAAGACGCAGTTTGCCCCTGAAAAGAGAGCTGTTTGCGCAGACAGTTGTAGGGCGTACGCGCGATAAGGTTTGAAATCGGGGCCGCGCCATGAAAGCGGCGCACGACAAATGTGACGGCCTGCGCCATGTCGCGTTGATGGGCGCCGAACTCCTGAAAGCATAGCTTCCAGCGCAGATCCATCAAGCGCTGGAAGCCGATTTGGCATGAAGCCCCTGCACCGCGCGACAGCGCAGCCGCGCCATGAAAAAGGCCCGCACGGAGCGGGCCTGGAGGGGTAGCGCACGGACCCGCCGCGCGGTGGCGCGGCGTCCGCCCGTCCGCCGTTCAGATGGCGATCGTGCCGCCGTCGGTGCGCGTCACCACCACTGTGGCCGAGCGCGGGCGCTTGTGACCGGCGTGGGCGGTGTCGCTGGCGACCGCCTGATTGCCGGGCCAGTAGCTGGTGAACTTGTTGGTGGCGAAGTCGGCATCGGCCTCGCCCGGGTGCTGCACGTTGAAGAACAGCGTCTTGCCGTCGGGCGTGACGACCACGCCTGTGATCTCGCAGTCGAACGGGCCGATCAGGAAACGGCGCACGGTCGCGTCGGTGGCCTTGGCGCCCACGAAGGTGGCCTGGCCGTCCTTCGAAGTCACCTTGCCGCCGTCGCCCACCTTGCCGGGGATGGCGGCAAGCATCATGCAGTTGGTGACGTCGGTGTAGGCGCCATCGTCGGTCTGAATCCACAGCAGGCCGCCGCCGGCACTGCGCTGGTCGAAGTACAGGCCGTCCGGGCTGGAGAAGTCGTTGCCGTCGGTCAGGCCCGACAGGTTCTCGTTTTGCTTGCCGTCGACGCGCGCGCCGAACAGGTAGATGTCCCACTGGAACGTGGTGGCGGACTGAGCGCCGTTCTCGCGCCAGCGCACGATCTGACCGTTCTGGTTGTTGACGCGCGGGTTGGGCGCGTTCAGGTCTTCGGCCTTGCGGTTGCTGTTGTTGGTCAAGGTCATGTAGACCTCGTTGTTCAGCGGGTTCACGCCGCCCCATTCCGGGCGGTCCATCTTGGTGGCGCCCATGAAGTCGGCGGCCAGGCGCGCGAACATGACCACGTCACCCTGGTTGGCGAAGGGGTAGGCCTTGTTGCTGGCGTCCAGGCCGTTCTTGCCGAAGCTCAGTTCCAGCCACTGGCCGCTGCCGTCGGCGTTGAACTTGGCCACGTACAGCGTGCCCTTGTCCAGATACTTGGCGCCAGCCGTCATGCCGCCATTGATGTCGGCCGGGTTCCACTTGGCTTCCGACACGAATTTGTAGATGTACTCGCCGCGCGCGTCATCACCGGAATAGATGACGATAGGCTCGCCGGCCTTGGCCGGTGCGGGCCAGGCGCCTTCGTGGTTGAAGCGGCCCAGACCAGAGCGCTTGGCCGGCTTGGCGTCGGGGCGGAACGGGTCGATCTCGACCACCCAGCCGAAGCTGTTGAACACGTTGCGGTAGTCCTGGTCGGCCGAGGCGCCGCTCACGCGGCTGTTCCAGCGGCGGTACTTCTCGCCTTCGGGGGTGTCCCAGCCATAGGGGTTCTTGCGGTTTTCCGGCAGGCCGTAGCGCTTGAGCGCGACGATGTCGGTGGCGCTGCGCGTGGCGTCGTCGCCGGCCGCGCGGCCCAGGACGTTGAGGTAGTTTTCCTCGCAGGTCAGGTACGTGCCCCAGGGCGTGTAGCCGCAGGCGCAGTTGTTGTTCATGCCGAACGCCTGGCGACCATCGGCGGACAGCTTGGTGACCAGGTGGCTGTTGCCGGCGGCGGGGCCGGTCATGTCCATCGGCGTGGCCGAGTGAACGCGGCGGTTGTAGCGCGAGCCACGCACCATTTCCATGTCGGTGCTGCCGCTCTTGCGCTTGACTTCCACCACGCTGGCGCCGTGGGCGAAGATTTCCTTGTCCACCTCGGCGGCAGGGCGTTTGCCATCGGTGACAGTGCGGCCATTGGCGTGCAGGCCGTAGGGGGCGACGACGTACTCGTGGTTCACGCACAGCAGACCGCTGTCCGACACCGAGGCGTCGAATCGACCGCCCTTCATGCCGAAGAAGTACATGCCGTCATGGCCGTCGCCGATGCGGCGCTCGTAGGATTCGGCGGTTTCGGAGCCATTGTCCTTCCAGCTTTCGTCGCCAAACTGCATCGGGTCGCCCAGGGCGTGCAGGATGCTGATCTGGTAGCCGGCGGGCACGCTGACCTTGTCGGCGTGGGTTTTCACGACCGCGCTGAAGTTGAGCGACTTGGGCGCCGGATTGGGGGTGCCGCCATCGTCATCGTCGCCACCGCAGGCGCTCAGGCCAACGCCGCCCAGCAGGGCTGCTGTGGTGGCGCCGATGCCGCCTTTGAGCGTGCTGCGACGCGACAGGCGCGCCGCCAGAATGCTGTCCATGTGCGCGTTGGCGCTGGTGTTGACGACCTCGTTGTCGTCGTACTCGGATACAGGGGTATGGCTCATGGCTCGTGGGACTCCGTGGGATTGGGCATACGGGAAACCCCCGGATCGTGCCGGCCAAATGTGGCAGTGACGTGACAGCGTGATGACGCGCCGGCGCGCACGCACGCATCGGGCTTCGCGCGAATCAGCCGGCTTCGCGCCGGCGCGGCTTCAGGTGCGCCAGTGGCAGCGCACCACTGGCCTTGACCTCACCGAGCGAAAAGCTGGTGTGCATGTCCTTGACATTCGGCAGGTGCATTAGCACGTCGCGCGCGAAGCGGCTGAACGTCTCAAGGTCGGGGCTCACCACCTGCAATTCGAACGTGCCCGAGCCGCTGATGTAGTGGCAACTGACGATCTCGGGCCGGGTGCGAATGGTCTCTTCCAGTTGGCGCACCGCACCGCTGCTGATCTGCGCGGCGTCCAGGCGGACGAAGGCCAGCACGCCCAGGCCGAGTTTGTGGCGGTCGATCTCTGCGCGGTAGCCGCGGATGAAGCCTGCCGTCTCCAGCGCCCGCACGCGCCGCCAGCAGGGCGCGGCCGACAGCCCCACGCGTTGCGCAAGTTCGGCGTTCGTCAGGCGGCCATCGGCCTGCAAATGTTCCAGAATGGCCAGGTCGTAGGAATCAAGTGTTTCCATAATGGTGTTATTTTAGAAAAAATCTTTCGTATTTAACCTCTGACTGAGCACGCAAGGAAAACACTTATCGCGAAATGCGGCATACACTTTGCTATTGAATCCCGGCAGTTTCGCCGCCAACTGAGGTGGTGCCTTTGATCGGGAACGGCCACCAGGTCGCCCACAGGAGACAAGCACGATGAACGCCCCTTTGCCTGAGCACATCCGCAAGGCACTCGAAACCGTCACGCTCGACGACAAATACACCCTGGACTACGGTCGCGCCTTCATGAGCGGCATCCAGGCACTGGTCAAGCTGCCCATGCTGCAGCGCCAGCGCGATGCGCTGGTGGGCAAGAACACCGCCGGCTTTGTCAGTGGCTACCGCGGCTCACCGCTGGGGGGCTACGACCAGGCGCTGTGGGGCGCGCGCAAGTTCCTGGAGGGTCAGAACATCGTCTTCCAGCCCGGCGTGAACGAAGAGTTGGCCGCCACGGCGATCTGGGGCACGCAGCAGTTGGGTTTTGCGCCTCCGGGCACCAACAAATTCGACGGCGTGTTCGGCATCTGGTACGGCAAGGGCCCGGGGGTGGACCGCTGCTCCGACGTGTTCAAGCACGCCAACATGGCCGGCACGACGCCTTGGGGCGGGGTGATTGCGGTGGCCGGTGACGACCACGTGGCCAAGAGCTCCACCGCCGCGCACCAGAGCGACCACATCTTCAAGGCCTGCGGCCTGCCGGTGTTCTTCCCAGCCAGCGTACAGGACATCCTCGACCAGGGCATCCACGCCTTCGCCATGAGCCGCTACGCCGGCGTCTGGAGCGGCATGAAGACGATCCAGGAGATCGTCGAATCCAGCGCCACCGCGATGATCGATCCGGAGCGCGTGCAGATTCACATCCCCACTGACTTCGAAATGCCTCCGGGCGGCGTGCACATCCGCTGGCCCGACGCCGCGCTGCCGCAGGAAGAGCGCCTGTTCAACTACAAGTGGTACGCCGCGCTGGCCTATATCCGCGCCAACCGCTTGAACCACAACGTCATCGAAGGGCCCAACGACCGCTTCGGCATCATCGCCAGCGGCAAGGCCTACAACGACACGCGCCAGGCGCTGCTGGACCTGGGCTTGGACGACATCACCTGCCGGCACTTGGGCATCCGCCTGCATAAGGTGAATGTGGTGTGGCCGCTGGAGGCGCAGATCACGCGCGACTTCGCCACCGGCCTGAAGGAAATCCTGGTCGTCGAAGAAAAGCGCCAGGTCATCGAATACCAGATCAAGGAAGAGTTGTACAACTGGCGCGCCGACGTGCGCCCGAACGTGGTCGGCAAGTACCACGAAGGCGCTGAGGGCGACTTCACCGGCGGTGAATGGTCGCTGGACAACCCGACGTCCAACGTGCTGCTGCGCGCCACAGCCGATCTGTCGCCCGCGCTCATCGCCCGTGCCATCGCCGCGCGCCTGAAGAAGCTGGGTGTGGACAGCGACATGGCGGCGCGCCTGGACCACCAGTTGGCCATCCTGGATGCGTCGGAGCGCAACATGAAGGCGCTGGAACTGGGCGGCAGCGGCGCCGACCGTCAGCCCTGGTTCTGTTCGGGTTGCCCGCACAACACGTCGACCCGCGTGCCCGAAGGTTCGCGTGCCATGGCGGGCATTGGCTGCCACTTCATGACGATCTGGATGGACCGCGACACCGTCGGCTTCACCCAGATGGGTGGTGAGGGCGTGCCCTGGGTCGGCCAGCAGCCGTTCAGCAAAGACCAGCACATGTTCGCCAACCTGGGTGACGGCACCTACTACCACAGCGGCACGCTGGCGGTCCGCCAGAGCATCACCGCAGGCGTCAACATCACCTACAAGATTCTCTATAACGACGCCGTCGCCATGACCGGCGGTCAGCAGATCGGTGAGCGCCCCGAAGGCCTGTCGGTGATCCAGATCGCGCAGAACATGCGCGCGGAAGGCGCCGCCAAGATCACCATCGTCACCGACGAGCCCGAGAAGTACGACGGCGCCCAGGCCAAAGGCCTGCCGGACGGCATCGAAATCCACCACCGCGACAAGCTGGACGCGGTGCAGCGTGAATTCCGAGAGATCAAGGGCACCACCGTCATCATCTACGACCAGACCTGCGCGACCGAAAAGCGCCGCCGCCGCAAGCGCGGCAAGATGGTTGACCCGGCGTTGCGCGTGGTCATCAACGATCTGGTCTGCGAAGGCTGCGGTGACTGCAGCGAGCAGAGCAACTGCCTGAGCGTGGAGCCGCTGGAGACTGAATTCGGCCGCAAGCGCACCATCAACCAGAGCACTTGCAACAAGGACACGTCCTGTCTCAAGGGCTTCTGCCCGAGCTTCGTCACCGTGGAAGGCGGTCAGCTCAAGAAAAAGGACAAGAAGCAGGCGGTGTCGCCGTTCGAGCTGGGCGCTGTGCCCGAACCGCGCCTGCCCGAGCCGGAGACGGGTGGCGCCTGGGGCATCATCGTCGCGGGCGTCGGTGGCACCGGCGTGATCACCATCGGTCAGCTGCTGGGCATGGCTGCGCACATGGAAGGCAAGGGCATCGTCACGCAGGACGCGGCAGGCCTGGCGCAAAAGGGCGGCGCGACCTGGAGCCACGTGCTCATCGGGCGTTCGCAGGACGACATTCGCACCACGCGCGTGAGCATGGCCGCGGCCGACCTGATCATCGGCTGCGACCCGATCGTTGCCGCCAACAAGGAAACCGTGACCCGCATGCGCGAAGGGCGCACGCACGTGGCGCTGAACTCGCACGCCACGCCAACGGCTGCCTTCGTCAAGAACAGCGCCTGGCAGAACCCCGAAGCGCGCTGCGCCGAGGACATCGCCCGTGCCGTGGGCGCCGAGGGCCTGGCGGCGTTCGACGCGGACGGTGTGGCCGGCAAGCTGATGGGCGACACCATCTACGTCAACCCGATGATCCTGGGCTACGCTTGGCAAAAGGGCTGGGTGCCACTGACGCGCGATTCGCTGATGCGTGCGATCGAGCTGAACAACGTGCAGGTCGAGAACAACAAGATCGCCTTCGAGTGGGGCCGCCAGGCGGCGCACGACTGGGCGCGTGTTGAAAAACTGCTGGCCGGTGCTTCTGCCGGTGCGCAGGTGATCGAGTTCAAGAAGCGCGAGACGCTGGACAGCCTGATTGGTCGCCGCGTCGAATTCCTGACTGGCTACCAGAACGCCGCCTACGCGGATACCTACAAGGCCTTTGTGCAGAAAGTCCAGCAGGCTGAAAGCGCGCTGGGCAAGACCACGCTGAGCGAAGCGGTGGCGCGCTACCTGTTCAAGCTGATGGCCTACAAGGACGAGTACGAGGTCGCGCGCCTGCACAGCGACCCGGCTTTCCTCAAGCGCATTGAAGGTATGTTCGAGGGCGACTACACGCTGAACTACCACCTGGCGCCGCCGATGACGGCCGACCGCAACGACAAGGGCGAGCTGATCAAGAAGAAGTACGGCCCCAGCATGCTGCGCAACTTTCGCATGCTGGCCAAGTTGAAGGGCCTGCGCGGCACGGCATTCGACCTTTTCGGCAAGACCGAGGAGCGCCAGACCGAGCGCGCGCTGATCCAGCAGTACCGCGCCAGCATCGAGGAAGTGCTGAAGTCGCTGAACGCCGGCAACCACGCCACGGCGGTCGAGATCGCGCGGATTCCCGAGCAGATCAAGGGCTACGGCCACGTCAAGGAACGGTACCTGAAGGCGGCGCGCGCGCGCTGGGCCGAGCTGATGGAGGCGTATCGGCAACCGGCCAGTACATCGGCGCAGCAAGTCGCCTGACGGCGGGCATTTGCAAAAGGCCAAGGCCGGATTTCGAGAGAAATCCGGCCTTGGCGCTTATGGGGTGAGCGCGTACAGCTATCAATAACGAAGCAAAACGCCGGCTACAGTGGTCGACGTTCATGGGCGAACTGCCTGTCCACGCGGGTCACTGGACCACCTGCACAGCCGCATACAATATGCGGTTATCTCGCGCACGGGCTGGGCTTTGCGCCGCCCGGCATCCGGCCTTCGCGCCGCGCTTGCGCATCATCGACCTTCAGGAGTCCGCCGATGTTCATCTCCAACGCTTTTGCCCAGACCGCCCCCGCAGCCGCTGCAGGTGGCGACATGACTTCCTCGCTCATGAGCATGGCGCCGCTGGTGCTGATGTTCGTGGTGCTGTACTTCATCATGATTCGCCCGCAAATGAAGAAACAGAAGGAACACCGCGCGATGATCGACGCGCTGGCCAAGGGTGACGAGGTGGTCACCGCCGGGGGCATGCTGGGGAAAGTGGCATCGATTTCCGATAGCCACATCGGCCTGCAGGTGGCCAGCGGCGTCGAGATCCAGATGCAGCGCAGTGCCGTCGTGCAGGTGCTGCCCAAGGGAACCATCAAGTAAGCAAACGAATCGCAATGCGGGCAGGGCCTGAGCGGCCTCGCGCCCAGCCCGTCGCGCCGGTCGGCGCAATCCCCCAATTTTTTGCACCATGAACCGCTACCCCATCTGGAAGTACGTGATCATCGCCATCACCTTTGTGGTGGCGGTGCTCTACACCTTGCCCAACTTCTTTGGCGAGGCGCCAGCGGTGCAGGTGTCGGCCGGCAAAGTGACGGCCAAGGTGGACAGCGGCACGCTTGCACGCGTGGAAGAGGCGCTGAAGGCGGTCAACCTGGCGCCGAACCAATTGGCGCTGGAAGGCACTTCGGTGCTGGCCCGATTCGACACGACGGACGACCAGCTCAAGGCCAAGGATGCGATCGAACATGCCGTCAATCCTGACGCGACCGACCCTGCCTACGTGGTGGCGCTGAACCTGGTGTCTCGTTCGCCGGCCTGGCTGGCCGCCATCAACGCCAAGCCGATGTACCTGGGGCTGGACCTGCGCGGTGGCGTGCACTTCATGCTGCAGGTGGACATGCGCGCGGCCATCACCAAGCGGCTGGACACCTTGTCGAACGACATTCGTCTGGCTTTGCGCGAGAAGGATGTGCGGCATGGAGGCATCAGCCGTGAGGGCAACAACATCGAGATCCGCGCGCGCGATGCGGCAACGCTGGAAGCCGCACGCAGGGTGGTCACTGATCAGGTGCCTGACCTGCAGGTCGAAGAAGTGCAAGGCACGGAGCCGAAGCTGGTTGCCAGCTTCAAGCCCCAGGCGCTGCAGAAGGTGCAGAGCGACGCCGTCAAGCAGAACATCACCACGCTGCACAACCGGGTGAATGAACTGGGTGTGGCCGAGCCGGTCATCCAGCAGCAGGGTGCCGACCGTGTCGTGGTGCAGTTGCCGGGCGTTCAGGACACAGCCAAGGCCAAGGACATTCTGGGCCGAACCGCCACGCTGGAGATGCGTCTGGTGGACGAAAGCGCCGAAGGCCGTGCCGCAGAGATGAGCAACGGGACGGTGCCGTTCGGCTCGGAGAAATTCCTGCTGCGCGACGGCCAGCCTGTGATCGTCAAGCGCCAGGTCATTCTGACCGGCGAGAGCCTGACGGACGCGCAGCCCGGCTTCGATTCGCAGACGCAGCAGCCCAAGGTCGACCTGACGGTCAACGCGCAGGGCGGCCGCATCATGCGCGACGTCAGCCGCGAGAACCTGAAGAAGCGCATGGCCATCATCTTGTTCGAAAAGGGCAAGGGCGAGGCGCTGACGGCACCCGTCATTCAGGCCGAACTGGGCAACCGCTTCCAGATTTCGGGTTCGATGAGCGTGGTCGAAGCGAACGACCTGGCACTGTTGCTGCGCGCCGGTTCGCTGGCCGCCCCCATGGAGATCATTGAAGAGCGCACCATCGGCCCCAGCCTGGGCGCCGAGAACATCACCAAGGGCTTTCACAGTGTGGTGGGCGGCTTCATCGTGATCTGCCTGTTCATGTGCGTGTACTACGGGCTGTTCGGGGTGTTCTCCAGCGTCGCGCTGGCCTTCAACCTGCTGCTGCTGGTTGCCATCCTGTCGATGATGCAGGCGACGCTGACGCTGCCTGGTATGGCGGCCATGGCGCTGGCCATCGGCATGGCGATCGACGCCAACGTGCTGATCAACGAACGTGTGCGGGAAGAATTGCGCGCGGGCGCCTCGCCGCAGGCGGCGATCCATGCCGGTTACGACCGTGCATGGGCGACGATCCTGGACTCAAACGTTACCTCACTTATCGTCGGTATTGCACTGCTGGCCTTTGGTTCAGGCCCGGTACGCGGCTTTGCGGTGGTGCACTGTCTGGGACTATTGACCTCGATGTTCTCGTCCGTGTTCTTCTCTCGTGGCTTGGTCAACTTCTGGTACGGGCGCAAGAAGAAGCTCAAGAATCTGTCGGTCGGTACGGTGTGGCGGCCTGAAGAGGGCTACCAACGCGGCGGTCCTGCCGACGAAGCCCTTTGATCTGCGCCCCCAGACTGCCTAGGAGAAGCTGAGCCATGGAATTTTTCCGCATCCGGCGCGACATCCCGTTCATGAAGCACGCGTTGATCCTCAACGCGATCTCGATCATCACATTTGTCCTTGCCGTGTTCTTTCTGGTCACGCGCGGCCTGCATCTGTCGGTGGAATTCACCGGTGGAACGGTGATGGAAGTCAGCTACCAGCAAACCGCCGACCTGACCAAGGTGCGCAACGCGCTGGGCGGACTGGGCTACGCCGATGTCCAGGTGCAGAACTTCGGGACCTCGCGCGACGTCATGATTCGCCTGCCGGTTCGGCAGGGTGAGTCTTCGGCGCAGGTCAGTGAGCAGGTGATGAAGGCATTGCGGGCGGACGAGCCCACGGTGCAGATGCGGCGAACCGAGTTCGTGGGGCCGCAGGTGGGGCAGGAACTGGCCGCCGACGGACTTAAGGCGCTCGCCTTTGTGGTCGTGGGTATCCTGATCTATTTGTCGATCCGGTTCGAGTGGAAGTACGCCGTGGCGGGAGCCATTGCCAACCTGCACGACGTTGTGATCATTCTGGGCTTTTTTGCCTTTTTTCAGTGGGAGTTCTCACTGGCCGTGTTGGCGGCGGTCTTGGCCGTGCTCGGTTACTCGGTGAACGAGTCGGTGGTTATCTTTGACCGGATTCGCGAATCGTTCAGGCGTTACCGTAAGATGACGCCGGTGCAGGTGATCGACCACGCCATCACGTCGACGATCAGCCGAACCATCATCACGCACGCGTCTACCCAGGCCATGGTGCTGTCGATGCTGTGGTTCGGTGGCGATACGCTGCACTACTTCGCGATGGCGCTGACGATCGGCATTCTTTTCGGCATCTATTCTTCGGTGTTCGTGGCGGCTGCCATTGCCATGTGGCTGGGTGTCAAGCGCGAAGACCTGATCAAGCCTGGCCGCAAGGAAGGCGACCCCAACGATCCGAACGCAGGCGCTGTGGTATAGCTGCGTTGCGCCCTGAGGCCACCCGCGGTGGCCATGCGATACTGAGCCGCATTCGCCCCGACAGTGCATGGTCACACCGCGCCAATCCTCCGCCACGCCGCACCGACTTGCGCAGCAAGCGCGCGAGCGTTTTGTGCTCGACATGGATCGGGCGCTGCTGGCCTTGGGGAGCAAGGTCCAACTCCACTTGTCGTCGCTGACGACTGCGGGGCGTTTCGGCAGCGTCGCTGAGTCTCGGCTCGCGCTGGATACGGTTGCAGCTTTCCGCCGCGAACACGATCACTGGGTCGCCCAATCTCGCCAGCAATGGCAGGCCACGCTGGGGCGTGTGCGGGACGCGGGGAGTCACAGCGGTGTAGGTGCTCTGGGCCTGGTGGACGATGAGGTTGTCGAGCGCAAGATCATCGCGTCCCGACTGGCTTCTGCAGTCATCGAGGCTGCCGGCAGTGACCTCAACGACCTGCGGATACGGGTGCAACGGCTCGAACGCGTCAGCGAGTGGGGTCGGCATGAAGTCTTTCCGCCGGAGACGCTGGCCCAGATTCTGGTGCAGGCCTGGACCGGCTGCGGGTTGACGCGGCCCATGTGGGGCCTGATTCAGGCGCCGGTCAACGAGTTGCTCTGCGCCAGCATGGCGCAGGCTTATCGACAAGCCAACGAATTTTTGGTCGACCAGGGCGTGATGGCCGAGATCGACATGAAGTCGCGCGTGCGAAGGTCAGAAGATGACGGCGGCGAGGGTGGGCCAGCGGGCGCTGGTGGCGCGCCAGTGGCGCAGAGTGGCCGTGGCTATTCCGGCGCTATGCAAGGGTACGCCGGTGATGGACCGGTCGCTGGCCGAGCGCCTGTCCCTTCCGATTTTGGCCATCAGGCAACGGCGCGCAGCGCTGGAGTGCCGACGGCGAGTTGGTACGGCGCGCCCATCGCTGCAAATCATTCGCCAGGTCAGGCGCGGTCGTCCGGCGCGGCAGGTCCAGCGACTCAGACCCCTACCGTGCAGGCTTCAGCTTTGGCGCGCGCGTCGCAGGAAACCCGCATGATGACCGGCGTCACGCCGATGGCGCGGGTCCGGCAGCGGGCCCAGGGTGTGCTCGGTCAGTTGCGCCGCCTGATTTCGGACCGCGTCGCCGATTTTGACGAGACTGCGGCGGTTGGGGCACCCTCCCCGCGTTTAGCGCGTGCCCTCGGCGAGCAGGTGACGCCTTTTGCCACGACGGAGTGGGTCAGCCGACCTGGCGCGCCTGGCGGCAGTGTCACGCAACCGCTGATGGAGGTCGAGCGCGTTGCGACGCAACTGCGTCGGCGGGCATCGGATCTCAAGGAAAAGGCCGAGAAGCCCAGCGAGAAGGCCATCATTGAAATCGTCGCTCTGATGTTCCAGGCGATCCTGGCGGAAGAACGCATACCCGCGTCGATCCGGGTCTGGTTTGCGCGCTTGCAGATTCCGGTGCTGCGCCTGGCGCTGGCCGAGCCTGATTTCTTTGCTTCCATTCAGCACCCGGCGCGTCAGCTGATCGACCGCATGGGTGCATGCGTGCTGGGCTTCGATGGCTCGCAAGTGCTCGGCAATCGGCTGGAGCGTGAGGTCAAGCGGGTGGTGCAGGTCATTGAGCAATACCCTGAAACCGGTCGACGCGTTTACCAGCTGGTGCTCGATGAGTTCAAGAAATTCCTGGGACGCTCGCTGTCCGACACGGGTGCTGTCCAGCAAGCGGCCACATTGGCTCAGCAGGTCGAGCAGAAGGAGGCCCTTTCAATCCAGTACACCATTGAATTGCGCCGCATGCTGGACCCGGTGCCTGTGGCCGACGAGGTGCGCGAATTCCTGTTCCGCGTCTGGTCGGAGGTGTTGGCGCTCGCCGCCGTGCGGCATGGCGCGCAGCATGCGCAGACCTTGAGCTTGAAGCAGGCGGCAGCCGACCTGCTGTGGGCGGTCAGCCCCAAGCCCGATCGGGAAGAGCGCCGGCGCGTCGTCCAACAGCTGTCCAGCCTGCTGCAGGCCTTGCGAGGCGGCATGACCATGCTGGCCATGCCAGAGGAAGAGCAGGACGGCCACATTAAGCTGGTCAACGACGCCGTCATGGCGGCTTTTGTGTCACGCGACGAAGGCTTGCCGCAGGAAAAGCTGGACGATCTGGCGCGTGGGCTGGCGGGCCTCGAAGACGTTGTCACCGATGACCCCGAGGGCGATCTGCTGCTCGACCCCGGCATGATCGAGTTGATGTTCGGTGTCGACGAATCGGCGCTGGAGGTCATTGCAGCCGGGGGTTCGCTGCCCAGCGACGGCATGCTGGAATGGGCGCGGGCGCTCGAGTTGGGCGCCTGGTTCTCGCTCGAGTTGAACGGTGCCGTGGTGCAGGTGCAGTACGTGTGGCGCAGTGCGCGCGGTCAGCTGCACCTGTTTTCCGCGGGTGTGGGCAAGAGCTATTTGGTGCAGACGCGACGCATGGCCGCCTACCTGCAGGCCGGCCTGCTCGTGCCGATCGAGGACGAAGCGCTCACGGTGCGTGCCACCCGTGAGGCGTTGGCCAAGCTCAACGCCGACCCGGAACGTCTGCTGCACTGATGCAAGCTGTCTGGCGCCCAGTGCGCCACGCGGCAGGAGCCCATCCAAACACCTGACCGTCTTCAGGCCCGCACGAGTGTCAGTGGGCCAGGCGCCTGTTTGGGTTGTCGCACAGCTCATCTAGGATGAGCACATCCGGCTCGACGCCGGTGCGCCAATACACCATCATGATGATGACTTTCAGCTCGTCCAGCTCTAGCGGGGACTCCGACACAGCCATTGCGCGGTCAATCACGAGCTCTCGCAATTCCAACGGCAGTGCGCCTGCACGTTCGAGAAAGTGCAGGCAGGCGATGCCGTCGGGCCCCAGGTGGGCCAACTCGCGCGGTGTGTAGATGCGCAGGCTATCGGTTGGGCGTGCGTCCGCGAGAGAGAGGTCGGCCCCTGTGATCGGGCTTTCCGCCAGCGACTGGGCCGCCACGTTTAGCCCGTCAAGCCAAGCCAGTGCGGATTGGACTTCCTCACGTTCGAAACCAGCGTTGCTCAGGCGCCGTCCGAGTTGTTCCCGTCCCGGGCAGTCCTCTCCGCCCCAGAAGGTTTCGTAGACGTAGGCGAGGACTTCATACATGGGCCCAATATAGCCCATGCGTGTGGCAGCTCGCTCGCGAAATGGAAGCGTTGCCACGCCACCACAGGGTGGCCGAGGCACGGCTCGACGTCAGCCCAGCGCCATGCGCTGCAGCAAGCCGCCCGGGAGACGGGCGACATGGCCAGCCAGTTCCAGTTCGAGCAAGCGGGCTTGCAGTTGGGGTGTAGGCAGGCCTGTGCGCGCTTGCAGCGCGTCCAGGCCAACCGGGTCGCTGCCCATCGCCCGCAAGATTTCATCTTCTGCGCGCAATGAGGTTGCAGCCCCCGATGAGTCTGCGTGATCAGCTTCTCTATTGATAGCAACTGCAGGCGCTGGCCAACGCAGCTCTTCCAGCACATCCTGAGCGTTTTCGACCAGCTTGGCGCCTTGGCGTATCAACGCGTGGCAGCCGCGCGACTGCGGGTTGTGGATGGAGCCGGGAATGGCAAACACCTCCTTGCCCTGCTCGGATGCGAGCCGAGCGGTGATCAGCGAACCGGACTGCAGCGCCGCTTCGACCACCAGCGTGCCTTGAGACAGGCCGGCGATCAGCCGGTTGCGCTTGGGAAAGTTCGGTGGCAACGGTGGCGTTCCCACCGGGTACTCGCTGACGATCAGGCCTTGGCGGGCAACGCGTTGGGCCAGAGCGTGGTGCCGTGCCGGATAGACGCGGTCGATGCCGGTGCCAACCACGGCCACGGTGCAGATCCGGCCAGAAGGCTGACCCTCCTCAGGCCAGGCAGACAGGGCGCCCTCGTGAGCGGCGCCATCCACGCCCAGGGCAAGGCCGGAAACCACGGTCATACCCGCCGCGCTGAAGTTGCGCGCAAACTGACGCGCGTTTTCAGCGCCCTGCGGGGTGGGATTGCGGCTGCCGACAATGGCGAGTGCGCGTTCCGGCCAACCCAGGATGTTGTGTGGCCCTGCAGCAGGGTTTGCCACGCCTGCCAATGCCTGCGTCTGCCCCTGCAGATACAGCAGCAAGGGCGGATCCTCCATCGCCAGCAGGCTCACGGGGTAGGCGCAGTCGCCCAGAGTCACGACCTGGCGGCGGCCGTGCTCACCGTCGCCGCCCGTCAGCCATGCCAGCGTGGCGCCGTGCAGGCGATCCAGTCCGTCGGGCTCGGTGTGCAGGGCCTGTGCCTGCGCGGCGGTGACGACTTGCCGGAGTGCCGCGTCGCTTTGCTCGAACACGGCTTCGGGCAGACCGAACGCGGCCAGCAGCCGGCGCGCCGCGTCATTGCCGACGCCCGGTGTCAGCGTCAGGCGCAGCCAGGCGGACAGTTCTCCAGGGCTCATGCGCGCAAAGGCTCGCAGGACGGTGCGCGGGCGAAAGTGGTAGGCAGGCGCGCCCGCGCGCGCAGGCTCGTCAGCGCGGGTTGGTCAGCTTGTCGCCGACCTGCACCGGGGTAGCGGCTTCCATCACCAGCACGTAGGACACGCGGTCGAACGGGCGGAACACCATGGCCACGCCGTTGCGTTCGTCCGGCAGCTTCATCAGCGTGCGCCCGCGCTCGGTCTTGTCGGCCAGGTGAGGGCCGGTCGACAGCATCGACAGCACGTGGCCATTCTCGACACCGTCGCGCAGGCCCTTGTTGATCACAACAATCTGGTTCTGGCCGGCAAAGCGCACCGAGTTGCCGTAGATGGCGACGACGCGCGCGTCCACCGGCATGTCGGGCGCGTGCGGCACGTAGTTGCGGTATTCGCGCGGTGGCTCGGGCAGCAGGCGGTCGCCTGCGCGCATCTCCTCCTTGCTGCTGACCACGTCGACGGTGGCGGGCACCGGCAGCAGGTTGCGGCGGGCATCTGCGGCGGTAGGTGGCTCGGAGAAGCGCTCGCCAGCGGCCGGTGTGCGCGGCTGGTCGTAGCTTGGCGCCAGCACTTCCTCGGACTCGCTCTCGCCGCGCGCCAGTTGCGCCTGCCCGACGTACTGGCCTTCGTAGCCCAAAATCTCACCCGAGACCGGGTCCTTGAGCGGCTTGGCCGTGCGGAACACGCGAAAGTCGGTGGGCAGCCCGGGCGCCATCAGCAGCGGTGCGTCGGCGGGGCCGCGCACGTAGGCGCGGTCGCCCTTGCCGACCAGCACGCGGTCGCGGTCGGCCAGCGCAACAATGCGTGGCGCGCGTTTGAATGTGTCGTCATCCACCACCAGCGGCTCGGTCAGGAACGGCTCGATCAGGTGCGGCTGCAGGGTGGGCAGCGGCCCGTTGCCCAGCATTTCGACGCGGTTGCGCGGTGACACGCGCACGGTGTTGCCTTCCTGACCATCGCCGCCGCGGCGCGCGCGCAGGAAGGCGCGGTCGCCCACGCGCTCCAGATAGAGCTGCTGGCCGGGGTAAATCAGGTGCGGGTTGCGGATGTCCTGCAGGTTCATGCCCCACAGCTCAGGCCAGCGCCAGGCGGACTTGAGGAATTTGCCGGAAATGCCCCACAGCGTGTCGCCGCGGCGCACCGTGTATTCCTCGGGCGCGTTGCGCGCCAGCGCGGACAGCGGCACGCCCGCGCTCGCCACTTGCTGCGCCGTGGCGCGTTGCTGAGGGCTGACAGGGCGTTGCGACGCCGGCTGCGCCTGCGCAGGCAGGGCGGCGAACATGGCGGCCACCAGCAGGCCGAGGGGCACGGTCAAGGCGCGCGTGGCACCAGGAAAAGTGTGTTTCATTGTTTTGCGAGGCGCGTCTATTGACTTGACAAAGCACTGGACATTCTGCATTCAAGCCCTTGTTACGGCAACGAAATTGCCCCAAGCGGTCAGCGTGAAACGGGAAAAGTCGCGAAAATAGCCACATCTTGGAACTTCCTCCCATGGCCTTGCTCCCGATTCTTCGTTATCCCGACGCCCGCCTGCACAAGGTGGCCAAGCCCGTTGCTGCGGTGGACGACCGTCTGAAAGCCCTGATTGCCCAGATGTTCGAAACCATGTACGACGCCAAGGGCATCGGCCTGGCCGCCACCCAGGTCGACGTGCACGAGCGCCTGATCGTCATCGACGTGTCGGAAGACCGCGACGACCCCATGGTGCTGATCAACCCTGAAGTGTTGTGGGCCAGCGACGAGCGCATCCGCGGCGACGAAGGCTGCCTGTCCGTGCCCGGCATCTACGACGGCGTCGAGCGCGCCGCGCAGGTCAAGGTGCGCGCCCTCGATGGTGAGGGGAAGGCGCGCGACATCGAGGCCGATGGCCTGCTGGCCGTGTGCATCCAGCACGAGATGGACCACCTGATGGGCAAGGTGTTCGTCGAATACCTGTCACCGCTCAAGCGCAACCGCATCAAGACCAAGCTGCTCAAGGAAGAGCGCCAGGACCAGAAAGACAAGGCGCGCGAGCAGGAGCGCGTCTGACATGGCCGCGCGCGGCGCCGTCGCTGGCTGGCTGCTGCGCGCCTCGCTCGCGGCGGGCGTGGCGCTGCTGACCGGCTGTGCCAATCCCGACCAGATTACCCCTGGCACGCCCATGGCCGACGTGGTGCACACGCTTGGCGCGCCCACCGGTCGCTACCCGCTGCCCGGCGGCGGGGAACGCTTGCAGTATTCGCGTCAGCCCGCCGGTCAGCAGGTGTTCAACGTCGATCTCGACGCCCAGGGCCGCGTCGCGCGGGTTGAGCAGGCGCTGAACGAGGGCCTGTTCGCCCAGCGCATCCAGCCCGACCGCTGGTCGCGCGAAGACGTGCTGCGCGAATACGGCCCGCCCGCGCAAACCATGGGCGTGCACAACTTCAAGGGCGTGATCTGGGTCTGGCGCTACGCCGACGGCCCGGTGTGGCGCCTGCTGTACATCGACATCGACCCGGGTGGCGTGGTGCGGCACTATTCCGTGGGCGACGAATCCCTGCCCGACCCACCCGATCCGCGCTGAGCGGATCGTCCAGAAATTGATAAGAAAAAGGCCGCCAGCGCTACAACCATCAGCGCAGGCAGCTATGCAATAAGTAGCATGAAAGTTGTCTTTGCCGGCACGCCGGAATTCGCGCGTGTCGCGCTCGAGGCCCTGCACCGCGCCGGTTTCGAGGTGCCCCTGGTCCTGACCCAGCCCGACCGCCCCGCAGGCCGCGGCATGAAGCTGCAGGCCTCGCCCGTCAAGCAGTTCGCGCTCGACCACGGCATCGCCGTCGCCCAGCCGCGCAGCCTGCGCCTGGACGGCAAGTACCCCGAGGACGCCGCCGCCGCGCGCGACGCGCTGCTGGCCGCGCAGGCCGACGTCATGGTCGTCGCCGCTTACGGGTTGATCCTGCCGCAGTGGGTGCTGGATGTGCCGCGCTTGGGGTGCTTGAACATTCATGCTTCCTTATTGCCCCGCTGGCGCGGCGCCGCCCCCATCCACCGCGCCATCGAGGCGGGCGACACCGACACCGGCGTGACCATCATGCAGATGGACGCCGGCCTGGACACGGGCGACATGCTGCTGACCGAGCGCCTGCCCATTGGCGCGCGCGCCACCACCGCCAGCCTGCACGACGCGCTGGCCGCGCTGGGCGGCCGCATGATCGTCGAAGCGCTGGAACTGGCTGCCTGTGGCGGTCTGCGCCCCGAGCCGCAGCCGGGCGAGGGCGTCACCTACGCGCACAAGATCGAAAAGCACGAAGCCGCCATCGATTGGCACCTGCCCGCCACGCAGATCGAGCGCCGGGTGCGCGCCTTCGACCCCTTTCCCGGCGCCAGCACCACGCTGGGCGGCGACACGGTGAAGGTGTGGCGCTCTGAAATCGATAGCTGCCCGCGCAAGCCCGACGTGCGCGACGGGCAGATTGTGTTCATCAACGACGATGGCATCGGCGTCGCCTGCGGCGAAGGCTGCCTGCGGCTGACCGAGCTGCAGCGCCCCGGCGGCAAGCGCTTGCCGGCGCGCGACTTCCTGCGCGGTTTTCCGCTGGCGCCGGGCCAGCGCTTCGGCGCGGACGACGCGGCGCCTGCCACCGCACAAGGCGCCCAGCCATGAACATGCCTTTGCCCGATCCGCCGCGCGATCTGTCGCCGCGCGGACGCATCGGCGCCTGGCTGGCGCACCGCGTGGACAGCTATGCGCGCACGGCACGCCACCCGATGTTCTGGGTCGGCGCGCGCGAGATGGCGGGCATTTCGGTCGGCCTCACGGCCTGGTCGTTCATGACCGGCGTGGCCATGATCAAGAGCGGCATGAGCATCACCGAGGCGGTGTTGATGTCGCTGCTGGTGTTCGCTGGCAGCGCGCAGCTGGCCGCCATTCCGCTGATCGCCGCGGGCGCGCCACTGTGGGTCATCCTGGCCACGGCGTTCTGCGTGAACCTGCGCTTTGTCGTGTTCAGCCTGCACCTGCGCGACTACTTCATGTTCCTGCCGCGCCTCAAGCGGCTGTACCTCGGCTACTTCACCGGCGACGTGACCTACGTGCTCTACACGCGGCGCTTTCCCAAGCCCGCCGAGACCGAGACCCAGCGCCGCGCGCAGATGGCCTACCTGTGGGGCGGCAACGTCTGCAACTGGCTGTTCTGGCAGACGCTGAGCATGCTGGGCATCTTTTTGGGCAACGCGCTGCCGGCCAGCTGGGGGCTGGAATTCGCCGGCACGCTGGCGCTGCTGGCGGTGGCCTGTTCGCTGGCCACCACGCGGCTGCGCGCGCTGTCGGCGCTCATCGCGGCGGCGGCGGCCGTGGCGGCCTTTGGGCTGCCGTACCGGCTGAACATCGTCTCGGCCATCGCCGTGGCGGTGGCGCTGTGCCTGTTGCTGGAGCACAAGGTAACGCCGCGCCCGCCGCCCAAGGAGATCGGCCATGGCTGAGACCGACGGCTGGACGCTGCTCGTCATCGTGGGCATGACGGTGATCACCGTCGTCACGCGCTGCTTCTTCTTCATCAGCGAGCGCGAGTGGAACCTGCCCGACTGGGCCCAGCGCGGCCTGCAGTACGCGCCGATTGCCGCGCTGACCGCCGTGATCGCGCCCGACATCGTGATGACCGGCGGCGCCTTCACCGCGCCCTGGCGCGACGCGCGGGTGTGGGCGGCGGTCGTCGCGGCGGCGTTCTACTTCTGGCGGCGCCACAAGGGCTTTGCCCTGCCGCTGACCATTGCCGTGGGCATGGCGGTGTATTTGCCGCTGCGCCTGGGGCTGGGCTGGTAGGCGCCAGGCAGCGGGGTGCGCGCGTCGGCGCGCGCTGACACGCGCTGGGGCCGCGCGCTGTCCCGGGCTGGCGGCGCCAGCGCCTAGACTGCGGGCAATGCCCGACGCCGACACCGCCTATTCCTCCCCTTCCAGCCGCGCCGCGGCCGCTGCGTTGGCCGATGCGGCCGAGCACGTACCCACGCCGGGCGAGCAGGCCGCCAACCGCGCCGTCAACGAAACCGTGGTGCCCAAGCTGTTCAAGGGCCGCCTGCGTCCGCTGTACCCGCTGTACCGCTCGTTCGAGCTGTGGTCCGACGCCGACGGCCTGCGCATGAGCGCCGCCATGGCCTTCTACGGCATGTTCAGCATCGCCCCGCTGCTGCTGGTGCTGGTCGCCGTGCTGGGCTACGTGGTCGACCGCGAGGTGCTGCAGACCAGCCTGATCCACCAGGTCGAAAGCCTGGTCGGTGCCAAGGGCGCCGAGGTGGTCCAGGCCGCCATCGCCAGTGCGCAGCAGCCGGGCGAGGGGCTGTTCGCCTCGGTGCTGGCCTTCGTGCTGCTGGTCGTCGGTGCCACCGGCGTGTTTGCCGAGCTGCAATCCGCGCTGGAGCGCCTGTGGACGCAGGGCACCGGCACCGCCGCGGTCGACGCCTGGTGGCACAGCGCCACGCTGCGCCTGCGCGGCATCGCCTACGTGCTGGCCTTCGGCTTTCTGATGCTGGTGTCGCTGGTCATCGCCAGCGCCGTCAACCTGCTGCAGACCTGGGCCGGCAGCCGCTACGAGATGGAGACCGCGCTGATCGTGCTCAACCAGCTGCTGTCGCTGGCCATCACCACCGCGCTGTTCGTCGCCCTGATGCGCATGAGCGCCGGGCCACAGCCGCGCCTGCGCTACCTCATCGCCGGCGGCGCCGTCGGCGCGCTGCTGTTCGGCGTCGGCAAATACGCGCTGGCCTGGTACCTGTCCACCGCCGCAGTGGTCTCGGCCTACGGCGCGGCCGGTTCGCTGGTGGTGCTGCTGATGTGGATCTACTTTGCCTCGGCCGTGCTGCTGTACGGCGCCAGCTGCGCGCGCGTGCTCGCCGAACGCCAGGGCGACTTTGCCGCCGCCGCCACGCCGCCCCCGGCCGCCGCCGTCACCGCGGTGCAGGGCGAAGTGCGGCGCGCCATCGGGGCGGACGAGGGCACCGTCGGCACCGCGGCAGCCGCTGCCGTGCTGTCGGACATGACCGGCGCGCCCAGCGGTTCAGGCGCACCGCCAGCGCCGGGCTCTGCCGCCGCTGCGTCCGGCGCCGTTGCGCGCGCTGCCCAGGCGGCCCGCGCGGCGCGCGCCCTGCGGCCCACGGCGCTGGTCGGCGAGGCGCTGGGCGACGCCATCCTCAACGTGCGCGGCAAGGACCTCGCCATGGCCGCCTTGGTCGGCGTCGCCAGCTACTTCGTGCTGCGCCCGCGCGGCGGCGAGGCGCGGGCCGAGGCCATGGCCGACGTGCGCACCGGCCTGCGCGGCTTGGCCACGCAGCGCCAGCAGCGCGCGGCCGACGACCTGCAGACCGCCCGTCGCCAGGCTGCCGACACGCTGCCCGATGCCCCAGGCCGCAGCGTGCGCGGCCTCGGCCTGGCGCTGCTGGGCAGCGGCGCGGCCCGCCAGGGTGCGCGCTGGCTGTGGCAGGGCACGCGCACCGCCCGCAGCGAAGCCGTGGCCCGGCTGGGCCTGCGGCGCAAGGGCGCGCTCGGCGGCGCCTCGCAACTGCTGGCCCAGGCCAACGCCTGGCGCGAACGCCACGCCTTGGCGCAAGCCCGCCGCGCGCTGGATGCGGACTTGCGCGAACTGCGCCGCGCCGCCCGGCGCCGCCGCTGATCGGCGATTTTTGAGCCAAATCGCCCGCTGGCCCCACAGCAGATTGCGCGGGCAGCTAGCAATTTCATAATTTTTGCCGTCACCGCCCGCGGCAAGCTGCCCATTCTTTCAGCACCCCCCGCCAGCCCAGGCCCGGCGCGGCCTGCGCGGCTTGTCCCCGTGCTTGTCCACAGGTCCGCCCACAGTCCCTGGGTACAAATCGCACGGGTGTGCGAAGAAAGCGCTGATGGATGAAGAAAAGCGGCTGCCGCCCTACAGCCAATTGCGCAGGCAGCTTCTGAAGTTGTAGCAAAACGCGGGCGCGGCAGTCGGTCCATCGGCCCGCTGGCCGCAGGTGCAGCCAGCCGGCGCGACCCGCCCCTTATGCCCTGCGCTGGCGCAGCCGCCGCCCGCCCAAGGCCGCGGCCAGCAGGCCCAGCAGCGCGAAGCCCCACTCGCTCAGTGTCGGCACGGCGACCGGGGCGGCGGCGTTGGCCACGATCGTCACCGTCAATGGCGCCGAATCGCCTGCCAGCGCGTTGGACGCGATGATCTGCACCGTGGTCGTGCCCGCCGCGGGCGGCGTGCCCGTCAGTTCGCCCGTGGCCGCATTCAGCTGCAGCCAGCTGGGCAGCGTCGTGCCGGGCGCTTCGACAAAGCCGAGCGGCTGCGTGGCGTCGGCGTTCACGGTGGGGGTGAAGCTGAACAGCACGCCGGCTGTGGCCGGTCCTGCCGTGCCGCTGAGCACCGCTTGCACCGGCGCTGGTGCCGCGACGATGGTGACCGGCAAGGTCGACTGGCGGCCCACCGCGTCGGTGCCGACCAGCGTGACCAGGGTGCTGCCCGGCGCGGGCGGGGTGCCTGACAGCTCACCAGTGACGGTGTTCAGCTGGAGCCAGCTGGGCAATGTGGTGCCTGCGGCACGCGCAAAGCTGATCGCCGGCACGGCGTTGTCTGTCACGGTGGGCGTGAAGCTGAACGGCGTGCCGACCGTGGCCGCGCCGGGGCTACCGGTGAGCCAAGGCTGATCGTCCAGGGCGACGAACAGGGCGGTGGCATTGGGGAAGCCGGAGGTAGAAAAGCCCATCAACAAATTGCCCCCCACTGTCGGGTTGTCTCGTTGCCTCAGGCCTATGCCAGAGATGTTGTCGCCGGTAAATGTCAGCTTGAAGTTGTACTGGTTGCCTTGAACGACGGGGACCGGGCTGTCGAACATGGCCGTTTCCCAGCCCACTGGGGCCCCTCGCCCGCTGAGTGCGTGCGCAGGGATGTCGGCGACGGTCGCCAGGGGCGTGCCCGACGAAAGGCCGTCCCCGCTGTAGATGTCGACTCTGACTTTTATCCCCGTAGCATCGCTGTTGACAAGCGGCGCAACGCGCAGGCCGGTCCAGTTGCCGGATCGCTGGGCCGTAAAGCTCTGTCCAATGGGAGGAAGGTTGCCGCCGTAAACGGAGAAGGAATCAGCCCCCCAGCGATCTGACACGTTGGCCGCAATCTGAGCCTGCGCTGCGGGCCAGGCCAGCGCGGCCAAGCTGAGTGCCAGCGTGGCGCGCCCAAAGAGCAGGCGTCGGCGGACCAGGCCAGGGCCGGGAACGCGTGAGAGGCGCCAAAGTGATGCAAGCGGGGGAATAGACATGAGGGACGGTTCTGATCAAAAAGCTGTACACGGCGCAACGATTTGTTGCAGGTGTGGTGTTGCGCGCGAGTCTGCCCGTGGAATGCAGGCATGCCTATCCCTGAGTTCAGGTATTTTGAGGAGTATTTGTTAGGACGGAAAAAGCCGTTAAATCGACCTCCAGCCGTACAACCACCTACGCAGCCAGCTATCTATGTCGTAGCGGTTGATGCACCTCGCCACGCTCCTCGTCGCAGGGCAGCAGCTGGCGCTTCAGCCAGCCCCACCCACCAACCCCCGCCGGTACTGCACCGCCTCGGCGATGTGGGCGGTGCCAACAGCGTCGCTGCCGGCCAGATCGGCGATGGTGCGGGCGACCTTGAGCGCGCGGTGCGTGGCGCGGGCGCTCCAGCCGAGGCGGGTGGCGGCGGTGGTGAGGAACTGGCGCGCGGCGTCGTCCAGGTTCGCATAGGTGTCGATGGCCTGGCCGTGCAGGGCGTTGTTGGGTATGCCCTGGCGTTGCACGGCGCGGGCGCGCGCCGCGGCGCAGCGGGCGCGGACTTCGGCGCTGGGCTCGCCGGGCGGGGCGGCCAGCAGCTCGTCGGCGGGCAGGGCGGCCACTTCGACGTGCAAATCGATCCGGTCGAGCAGTGGGCCGCTCAACTTGCCCTGGTAGCGCGCGACCTGATCGGGCGTGCAGCGGCAGGCGCGCACGCGCGAGCCGAGGTAGCCGCAGGGGCAGGGGTTCATGGCGGCGATGAGCTGGAACTGCGCCGGGAAGTCGGCGCGCTGGGCGGCGCGGCTGATGGTGATGCGGCCAGACTCCAGCGGCTCGCGCAGGGCTTCGAGCGCGGGCCGCGGGAACTCGGGCAACTCGTCCAGGAACAGCACGCCCTGGTGCGCCAGCGAGATTTCGCCCGGCCGCGGCGGTGAGCCGCCGCCCACCAGCGCGACGGCGCTGGCCGAATGGTGCGGCGCGCGCGTGGGGCGCTGGCCCCAGTGGTCGAGCGAAAAGCTGCCTTCCAGGCTGGCGATGGCGGCGCTGGCCAGGGCTTCGGCCTCGCTCATCGGCGGCAGCAGACCGGCAAAGCGCTGGGCCAGCATCGACTTGCCGGTGCCCGGCGGGCCGATGAGCAAGGCGGAATGGGCACCAGCCGCTGCGATTTCAAGAGCGCGCCGCGCGGCGGCCTGGCCTTTGACGTCGGCCAGATCTGCGTAGGGCGGGTCGGGCCGGCGCTGCGTGGGCGGCACGCGCGCCCAACCGTCCGCCGGGGCAGCGTCCTCGGCGATGGTCGGCAGAAACTGCGCCACCACGTCCAGCAAATGCGCGGCGCGGTACACGGGCATGCCGGGCACCAGCGCGGCTTCTTCGGCGCTGCCGGGCGGCAGCACCAGCTGCACGTCGGCGCCGCGTTGGTGCAGCGCGGCGCTCATGGCCAGCGCGCCGCGCACCGGGCGCAGCTGGCCGGACAGCGACAGCTCGCCGGCGAATTCCCAGCCGGCCAGCCGCGCGCCGTCGATCTGCCCGCTGGCGGCCAGGATGCCCAGGGCGATCGGCAAATCGAAGCGGCCCGAGTCCTTAGGCAAGTCGGCCGGTGCCAGGTTGACGGTGATGCGCTGGTTGTGCGGGAAGTTGAGGCCGCTGTTGACGATGGCCGAGCGCACGCGTTCGCGCGCTTCCTTCACCTCCACATCGGCCAGGCCCACCAAGGTGAAGCTGGGCAGACCGTTGGCCAGGTGCACCTCCACAGTGACGGCGGGCGCGGCGAGGCCGAGCAGGGCGCGGCTTTGGACTTGGGCGAGACCCATGGTGGCGGCTCAGTGCACGCCCGGTACGTCGACCAGGCGTGTGTAGTAGGCAAACAGCGAGATCTGGTGCAGCAGCACCACCGCCACCAACAATGCGTGGTACAGGCGCGAGCGCGTCATGCCGCCCACCATGCACAGCAGCGCGATCAGCGCCACGCCGATCGACTGCCGGTCGGTGAACAGGCCGACGCCGGCCGGCAGTTTGAGCCAGGTGTCGCCCAGGTCCAGCAGAAAGCTGAGGGTGATGAAGCCCAGGAGCCAGCGCCGCCGGTCAAAGTAGTAGTCGGCGTAGGTCTCGTAGCCGCGCATCGAGTCGGGGAAGAGCATGGCGGTAATCAGGAACTGCGTCATGGCGTAGGCCACGACGAAGGCGAAGATCCAGAACGTCCACTGCTGCACGTCCATCAGCCGGATTTCCCACCACCACCACAGCGGCAGCTGCAGCAGTTGCACCAGCACCCAGGCCAGATGCACGGGGTAGAGCTTGACGTCGTGCGGGTGCTGGACGATGCGCACGATGCCGTTCAACAGGCGCGCCAGCGCCAGGCTGATGACCATGCCCAGCAGCACCCGGACGTGCAGGAAGGTGTCGACTGTCGAGATGGCGGCGGCAGTGCTCATGGGGTTTGAACTGGAATGGGCGCGCGGCGCCCGGTGTCCGATTGCCACACATTGTTACGCGAGTTTTCCGGCGTGTGGCGCCAGGTGCCCCGTCGCCGGGCCATCGGCGCGTATTTCGTGGTGGTTTCGGGCGCTAGTGTGGTGCGCGCCCCAACACAGTGCGGCCGCGGCGGCAGCGACCGAAAACGGTGCGGCGCGCGCACCTGAGTGCACGGGCGAGTGGTGCGGCCGCCCTGGCTTGAGCGATGGGGCCGCGGCGGTGGACATGGTGGCACGGCCTTTGCTTTGTCCTTCACATACAGTTGCTGGAGGAAGCCATGAACCCCATTTCTTGCTGCGCACGCCGCGTGGCACTGACCGCCGCATTGACCGCCTGGGCCACCGGCGCAGCCGCGCAAGCCGCGCCCGATACCGCCGCGGCGCCAGCGTCCGCCCATGCGCTCAGCTTCAACGTCGCCTTGACCAGCGACTACCGCTACCGCGGCATCTCGCAAAGCCGGCTCAAGCCCGCCATCAGCGCCGGCGCCGACTACAGTCACGCCAGCGGCTTTTACGTCGGCACCTGGCTGACCTCGATCCGCTGGATCAAGGACGCGGGCGGCGATGCGCCGCTGGAATGGGACCTGTACGGCGGCTACAAGGGCACGGCCGGACCGCTGGGCTACGACGTGGGCCTGCTGCACTACAACTACCCGCGCCACCGCCTGGGCGTCAGCCCCAACACCACCGAGGTCTACGGCGCGCTGACCTGGAACGTGCTGACGCTGAAGTACTCGCACGCGCTGACCAACCTGTTCGGCTTTGCCGACAGCAGGCACAGCGGCTACCTCGACCTGTCGGCCACGTTCGACTTGGGCGACGGCTGGTCGGTGGTGCCGCACGTCGGCCGCCAGTGGGTGCGGCACAACAGCGCGTCGTCGTACACGGACTACGCCGTGACGGTGAACAAGGACTTCGGCAACGGCCTGGTCGCCAGCGCAGGCGTGCAGGGCACCAACGCCGACAAGGCGCTCTACACCACGCCCAGCGGGCGCTTCACCGGGCGCACCGGCCTGGTGGTGGGGCTCAAGTACAACTTTTAAGCCGAATCGGGCGCTGGCGCTACAGCCAACAGCGCGAGCAGCTATGAAAAGAGAAGCATCATGAAACTCATCACCGCCGTCATCAAGCCCTTCAAGCTGGACGAAGTGCGCGAAGCGCTGTCCACGCTGGGCGTGCAGGGCATCACCGTGTCCGAAGTGAAAGGCTTCGGCCGCCAGAAGGGCCACACCGAGCTGTACCGCGGCGCCGAGTACGTCGTCGACTTCCTGCCCAAGGTCAAGCTCGACATCGCCGTGGACGACGCACTGGTCGAGCGCGTGATCGAAGCCATCGAAGGCGCGGCGCGCACCGGAAAGATCGGCGACGGCAAGATTTTTGTCGCCGATCTGGAACAGGTCATCCGCATCCGCACCGGCGAAACCGGCCCCGCCGCGATCTGAAGCCTCGCAGAAAGCCCATCACCATGAAACGACTGATCACCCTTCTTCTGCTGGCGCTGAGCTTCCTGGCTGCGCCCGCGTTCGCGGCGGACGCTGCGACCGACTTCCCGGCCGCCAAGGTGCTGTTCGACACCGGCAAGGCCGAGGTGGGCGCCGAGGGCCAGGCCGCCATCCAGGCCGTGGCCGCTTACGTGAAGGCCCACGCCGGCGCCACGGTGCAACTGTCGGGCTTCACCGACACCACGGGCGACGCGGCCGCCAACGCCGAGCTGGCCAAGCAGCGCGCGTTCGCCGTGCGCGACGCGTTGGCCGCCGCCGGTGTGGCGCCGGACGCGGTGCTGCTGGTCAAGCCCGAGGCGTCGGCGCAGACCGGCAACCCGGACGAGGCGCGCGCCGTCGCCATCACGCTGGCGAGCGCTGCCACCGCGGCGGCCCCCGCGGCCGGTGCCTCGGCCGCCGCGCCCGCACCCAAGGTCGATTCGGGCGACACCGCGTGGATGCTGACGTCCACCCTGCTCGTCATCCTGATGATCGTGCCCGGTCTGGCGCTGTTCTACGGGGGGCTTGCGCGCAGCAAGAACATGCTGAGCGTGCTGATGCAGGTGTTCGTCGTGTTCTCGCTGATCAGCATCCTGTGGGCGGCGTACGGCTACAGCCTGGCGTTCAGCGGCGAAGGCAACTTCTTCGGCGGCTTCGACAAGCTGTTCCTCAAGGGCGTGAACACCGAGACCTTCGGCGCGCTGACCACCATTCCGGAATACGTCTTCGTCGCCTTCCAGGGCACGTTCGCCGCCATCACCGTGGCGCTGATCGTCGGCAGCTTTGCCGAACGCATCAAGTTCGCCGCCGTGCTGGCGTTTGCTGCGCTGTGGTTCACCTTCAGCTACGTGCCCATGGCTCACATCGTGTGGGGCGGCGGCCTCTTGGCCAAGGACGGCGCGCTGGACTTTGCCGGCGGCACCGTGGTGCACATCAACGCCGGCATCGCCGGGCTGGTGGGCGCCTACATGGTCGGCAAGCGCCTGGGCTGGGGCCGTGAGGCCTTCACCCCGCACAGCCTGACGCTGACCATGGTGGGCGCGTCGCTGCTGTGGGTGGGCTGGTTCGGCTTCAACGCCGGCTCGGCCGGGGCCGCCAACGGCGCCGCAGGCCTGGCCTTCATCAACACCGTGCTGGCCACGGCCGCGGCCACCCTGGCCTGGTCGGCGGGCGAGGCGCTGCACAAGGGCAAGGCCTCGATGCTGGGCGGCGCCTCGGGCGCGGTGGCGGGTCTGGTGGCGGTGACGCCAGCGGCCGGGTTCGTCGGGCCGATGGGCGCGATCGTCATCGGCGCCATCGCGGGCTTCGTGTGCATCTGGGGCGTGGGCGGCCTGAAGCGCCTGCTGAAAGCCGACGACGCGTTCGACGTGTTCGGCGTGCACGGCGTGGGCGGCATCATCGGCGCCATCCTCACCGGCGTGTTCGCCGCCCCCGCCCTGGGCGGCACGGGCGGCCTGACGCCCGACACCTTCAGCATGGGTGCACAGGTCTGGATCCAGACCAAGAGCGTGCTGTTCGCCATCGTATGGTCCGGCGTCGTCTCGGTCGTGCTCTACAAGCTGGTGGACATGGCCATCGGCCTGCGCGTCACCGAAGAGCAGGAACGCCAGGGCCTGGACATCTCCAGCCACGGCGAGACGGCGTACAACCGGTGAGCGGCAGGTGCGCAAGGTGGTTGGCCCGCTTTGCGCACATCTAAAAAGGGCGAAATGCATCCATGGGCCCGCCGCGCGGCGGGCTTTTTCCATGGTGGCGCCGCGCTGTTGGTAAAGGGCGGCAAGATCTGGGGCTGGGGGTATGCAGAGAGCACCGGCCGTCCCGGGAGGGCGATGACCGGCCGTGAGAGTCTCCCTGCATCGCTTCATGCCGATGGCCGACCGGCCGCGCGGTGCGTCTCAAGCTTGCCAGGCCGCTCTGTGCCGGGCGCAAAAAAAGGGGGGAAACAGCCCATGAGGGTTTCAGAAAAACAGGACACAACTGCAGCGCGCTTCTGGGGGGCGACGGCCTTGGCGCTTGCTATGACAGTGGGTGCAGGCCAGGCCCAGGCAGATATCCAGGCCGTGCGTTGCGGCACGGCGCTGCAGGACTTCGGCAGCGGCTCCGGAAGCACGTCGCTGTCGCCTGCCATGGGCACGGTCACCGCCGCGGTGAACGAGCGTTGGCTGGCCCAGTCGCCTCGGCAGGCTCGCGCGGGTTGGTGGACAAACACCGGGGGTGACCATACCAACCCGGGCACCGGTTACTTCGTGCTGATGGATATTAGAACGAACCGGCAGGGTCATGCGGTGTACACCAATACCTTGACAGGTTTGGAGGTGGGCCAAAGCTACACAGTCAGCCTGTGGCTTGCCAGCGCGGACCCCAGGCTCTTGCCGCAGGTCACGGTCGAACTGCCGGGCACGGGCCAGGCCCTGGACGTGGACACAGCAACGCCGCTGACCGGGCCGGACGCGCTGGCCTGGCAAGAAGCCAGGTTGACCTTCACCGCCACGGCGCCCACGCAGGCGCTTCAGGTGCTGGAGCGGCGCGCCTTCACCGGCGGTGCCGGCAACGATCTGGCGCTGGACGACATCAGCCTCACACACAGCTGTATCGCACCACCACCTGTCTCAGTGTCAACGTGGGGCCCGGTTGGCCGGCTGATGACAACAGGCGGCATCGTGGGCCTGGGTTGGGTGCTGGCGCGTCGCCGTGCGGGGAGGCCGCGGGCGCTCAAGGGCTGAACGCCAGCTGGCAAAACGGCGACGTCGGGCGTTGCGGTCGTGGGCGTTTCGCACAGTGCCAACGATTCAGGGTTGGATGAAAATTCGTCCATTGGCCCTACAACCATCTGCGCAGCGAGCTATCAAAAAGTGAATCAGATGGTGAGCGTCAAGTCTGTCTGAGACGGCCAGTTGCGGTCCAGCAGGTACCATTGCGCCCCATGGATCCGGCACTTGAAGCCATTGTCGAAAAGGTGCGCAAGGCCGTCGAACGCGCGCGCCCCCTGCGCGTGCGCGGTGGCGGCACCAAGGACTTTTACGGCCAAACGCTGCACGGCGAATTGCTGGACGTGCGGCCTCTGGCGGGCGTGGTCAGTTACGAGCCGAGCGAGCTGGTCGTCACCGTGCGCGCGGGCACACGACTGCGCGAGCTGGAAGCGCTGCTGGCCGAGGCGAACCAGCACCTGGCCTTCGAGCCGCCGCGCTATGGCGCGGGGAGCACCATCGGCGGCGCGGTGGCCGCGGGCCTGTCCGGCCCGGCGCGCGCCAGCGTGGGTGCGCTGCGCGACTACGTGTTGGGCGTGCAACTGGTCAACGGCAAGGGCGAGGTGCTGACCTTCGGCGGCCAGGTCATGAAGAACGTGGCCGGCTACGACGTCAGCCGGCTGATGGCGGGCTCCATGGGCACGCTGGGCGTGATCACCGAAGTGAGCCTGAAGGTGCTGCCGGTGGCGCCGGCCGAATGCACGCTGCTGTTTGAACTGTCGGAGACCAGCGCGCGCCAGCAGCTCAACCGCTGGGGCGGCCAGCCGCTGCCGCTGAACGCCAGCTGCTGGGCCGATGGCCACCTGGCCGTGCGTCTGCGTGGTGCGCAGGCTGCCATCGCGTCGGCGCGCAAGACCATGGGCGGGCAAGAGCTGGAGGCCGACCGCGCCACGCGCCAATGGCAGGCGCTGCGCGACCAGACGCTGCCCTTCTTCCGCCTGGCGCAGGGCGAGGCGCTGTGGCGCGCCAGCGTGCCCGACACCGCCAGCCCGCTCAACCTGGGGCCAACGCTGGTCGAATGGCACGGCGCGCAGCGCTGGCTGCGCCTGCCGCCGGAAGCCGCGCCCGCCGTGCGCGAAGCCTGCGCCCGCGCCGGTGGCCACGCCACCCTGGTGCGCGGCGGCAACGGGCGCGTGCCGGTGTTCACGCCGCTGGCCCCCGCCATGGCGCGCATCCAGGCGCAGCTCAAGGCGGCGTTTGACCCGGCGGGCGTGCTGAGCCCCGGCCGCCTGTCCACGGATTTCTGATGCAAACCAAGCTGGCCCCCGAATTTTTCGGCACGCCCGAAGGGCGCGAGGCCGAGGCTATTCTGCGCAAGTGTGTGCACTGCGGCTTTTGCACTGCGACCTGCCCGACGTACCAGCTGCTGGGCGACGAGCTGGACGGCCCGCGCGGGCGCATCTACCTGATCAAGCAGGTGCTGGAAGGCGAAATGCCCACGCGCGACACGCAACTGCACCTGGACCGCTGCCTGACCTGCCGCAACTGCGAAACCACTTGCCCCAGCGGTGTGCAGTACGGCCGCCTGGTCGACATCGGCCGCGAGGTGGTCGAGCGCAGGGTGCCGCGCCCGGCGGACGAAGCGCGCGAGCGCCGCTGGCTGCGCCAGGGCCTGAGCTCTCCGCTGTTCGGCCCGGCCATGCGCCTGGGCCAGTCGGTGCGCGGCTTCCTGCCGGCCAGGCTGCAGGCCAAGGTGCCGCCGCGGCGCGACCCCGGCGCCTGGCCCAAGCGCCAGCACGCGCGCAAGGTGCTGCTGCTGGAAGGCTGCGTGCAGCCGTCGATGGCGCCCAACATCAACAGCGCGACCGCGCGCGTGCTGGACGCCGCCGGCATCCAGTGCGTGCTGGCGCGCGGGCAGGGCTGCTGCGGCGCGGTCAAGTTCCACCTGGCCGATGCCGAAGGCGGCCGCGCCCAGATGCGCGCCAACATCGACGCCTGGTGGCCGCACGTCAGCGCCGGCAGCGTCGAGGCCATCGTCGTCAACGCCTCGGGCTGTGGGGTCATGGTCAAGGACTACGGCCATTTGCTGAAGGACGACGCGCGCTACGCCGACAAGGCGGCCCAGGTGTCGGCCCTGGCGCGCGACGTGTGCGAGCTGCTGCCCGACATCGTCCCCACGCTCGCCCCGCGCGTGAAGGCGCCCGCCGGCGCGCTGGCCTGGCACGCGCCCTGCACACTGCAGCACGGCCAGCGCCTGGGCCCCACACTGGAGCAGCAGCTGCGGGCGCTCGGATTCGACCTGCGCCCCGCGGCCACGGAGCCGCACCTGTGCTGCGGATCGGCCGGTACCTATTCCGTGCTGCAACCCGAGCTGTCGACCCGCCTGCGCGACCGCAAGCTCGGCCACCTGCTGGGCGAACGCCAGGCCGACCGCCCCAGCGCCGTGCTGTCGGCCAACATCGGCTGCATCACCCACCTGCAGTCCGGCACCGACGTGCCGGTGCGCCACTGGATCGAGCTGCTGGACGAAGCGCTGCAAAAACAGTAGCTGTTTGCGTAGGTGGTTGTAGGGCTAGAGGCCGAAATCTTCAGATTTTCCGTGCCCTCAGGCCGCCAGTGCGGCCTCGATGTCGGGCGCCAGCGTCTCAGGCCGGTCGCGCGGGGCGTAGCGGCGCAGCACCTGGCCGTCGCGGCCGACCAGGAATTTGGTGAAGTTCCACTTGATGGCCTCGGTGCCGAGCACGCCGGGCGCGGCGCGCTTGAGCCAGACGTACAGCGGGTGCGCGCTTGCGCCGTTGACGTCGGTCTTGGTCATCAGGGGAAAGTCGACGCTGAACCGCGACGTGCAGAAGGCGCCAATGTCTTCGGCGCTGCCAGGCTCCTGGTGGCCGAACTGGTTGCATGGAAAGCCGATCACCGTGAAACCGCGCGAGGCGTAGCGCTGCTGCAGCGCCTGCAGCCCGGCCAGTTGTGGCGTGAAGCCGCAGGCGCTGGCGGTGTTGACGACCAGAAGGACCTGCCCCGCCCAGTAGTGCAGGGGAACGGTCTTGCCGCTCAGGGTGGTGAGGGACAAATCGGGGAGCGCGGTGAGGGTCATGGCGAGCGTGAATTCTTCACAGGGTTGCGGTGAGTCAGCCACGCGCCAGTGTACGAATCTGCGCCAACGGCAGCGGCGAACGCGTTTGCAGCGCTGGATCAAAGTCAAAGCCGCCATGCGCAAGCAGAATGCGCGACCGCCAGCCCCAGTACCCCGTCGGCCTGCGATCCCCAGCCCTTTCTGCCTGTGACCCACACCTACGTCTTCATCGGACTGACGCCCAGCGAACGCTCGCTGCTGGCATCGATCTTTGCGCTCGATGCCGATGAAGGCCCGGGCGATGCCTTGGTGCCCGTGGGTCTGGACGAGGCCGCCAGTGCGCCTGATCTGCTGATCGTCAACGGCGACGACCTGGCGGTGGCGCAGCGGCTCAGCGAGGCCTACCCGCGCGCGCTGCTGGTGCTGGTCGGTGAGCCGCGCGGCGCGCAGGCGGTGCGCTGGCCAGTGATGCGCCGCCCGCTTGACTTGCAGGGAGCGGTGGCGGTGCTGAGCGCGCTGGACTGGCCCGAACCCGAGTCCGGCGCGCCACTGCCCGCGCCGACCCAGGACGACATGGGGCAAGACAGCGTGCACGCCGCGCCGGTGACGCGCCCGCCGTCGACGGCGTTTCCTTCCGAGGCGATGTCCTCGGCCTTTGCGCCGACGACCGCGTCGGCGCCTCTGCTGTCAGGAAGCGCTCCGCCACCCACCCAGCCCTTGTCGGCCCGACTGGCCTGGGCGATGTCCGAGCTGGAGCCACCGGACGCTGCGCCAGCGCTGCGCGCCCGGCCGAGCCCCGCCGAGGAGCCGCCGAGGCCCCCGGTGCGCCCCGCCGACGTGCTGGTGGTGCATGCGCGAAGGGGCGGGCAGAGCCCTTCGCTGGCGCGTGGCCTGCGCCGCATGGGTTACGCGGTCAAGGCAGTGAATTCGCCCGACCAGGCGTTGACGGAAATGGCACACCAGCCCGCCTTGTTCGTGTTCCTTGATCAGGCTTCGCTGGGTGCGCAACTGTTGCCGCTGGCGCGTGCGCTCAACGCCCTGCGCACGGCGCCGACCCAGCCGCCTCACCTGGCCGTCGTAGCGCGTCGCGGCAGTCCTCTGGACCGCCTGCGCGTGCGCCTCGCGGGTTGCGCCTGGATGCCAGTCCCGATCAATCGGGATCGGCTGGCCGAGTACCTGGAGCGCCGCGGTCTGCCCAGGCCGACTGACAACCCTTCGCCGGGTGCCCGGGGCAAGATGCATTAGCCGACGCGCTGGCGCACCACAGCCAGCAGCGCCGCAGCCATGATCAGTGCACCGCCCAACCAGGTGCTCGCACTGGGGTGGGTGGCGCCCAGCATCACCGCCGAAACGGTCGCGAACACCACTTCCGACAGCATGATCAGTGACGTGGTTTGCGCGGGCAGGCGTGCCGCACCGTACTGCAGCGCCAGGTTCACGCACAGGAAGGCGGCCACCAGCGCAGCAGCCCAGGGCAGCCAGGCCGTCCAGTGGGCCCAGGGCACCGGCTCAACGGCCAGCGCCCAGGCCAGCACGGCCGACAGCCCGACGCCGCCAATGAACATGGCGGTAGCGCGGGCGGATTTGGGTGTGCCGCGCCAACGGCGCAGCAGCGTATTGGTCAGCGCAAAGCTGAAGCCGCCCAGCAGCGCCAGCGCGTCGGCCAGGCCGGTGGGTGCAGCGCCTAGGGCGCCGGGCTTGTACAGCACGAGCACCACGCCCATCAGCGCCAGCCCCATGCGCACCACGGCTGCGGCCGTTGGGCGCTCGTCCAGCAGCCACCACGCCAGCCCGGTTGACCACACCGGCATCATGTAGAACAGCAGCACCACGCGCACCACATCGCCGATGGTCACTGCCCAGTTGAAGCTCACATTGGTCAGCCCGGCCGCCAACGCGAGCATCAGCAAGTGCGGGTGTTGCCCTACGCCGCGCAGGCCACTGGGTCTCGTGACCAACAGCACGGTCAACGCGCCGCCGTAGACGATCGCGGTCGACCACAGCGGGTGCAGGCCGTGGTCGTGCAGGGCCTTGAACGCGATCCAGGTGAGGCCCCAGACCATGGCGTTGAAGAGCAGCGCCAGAGCTGGCAGCGTGGTGCCCGCGGTGAGCGGGCGTGTCATCCGTCGTGGCGCTGGCCGCGCGCGATGCGCATCAGCTGCTTGACTTCGGCTGTGTGGTGGCGCAGGTTGTAGCGGTACCAGAGCTGGATCAGCAGCATCGCGGCGACCACCACGGCGCCAAACAGCGCGATGGCGCCGAAGGCCGAGAGGCCCGCCCCGGTCGAGAAGCTGTAGAGCGCCCCCAGGCCCAGGATGCAGGCCTGTTCGTTGAAGTTCTGCACCGCGATCGAGCGGCCCGAGCCCATCAGGTTGTGTCCCCTGTGCTGCAGCAGCGCATTCATCGGCACCACGATGTAGCCACCCAGGCCGCCCATCACGATCAGCAGGGGCACGGCGACCCACAGGTCGCGCACGAACACCATGGCGATCACCAGCGCGCCCATGATCATGCCCAGCGGCATCACCGTGGTCGCACGTTCCAACCGTACCCGCATCGAGGCCGCGATGGCCCCCACCGCGGTGCCCAGCGCCACCACGCCAACCAGGCTGGCTGCCTGCGTGGTGCTGTAGTGCAGCGCGGCGGCCGCCCACGCCAGAACGATGTAGCGCATGTTGCCCGACACACCCCAGAACAGCGTGGTGGTGGCCAGCGAGATCTGGCCAAGCTTGTCGCGCCAAAGGCGCGAATTGCAGCGCCAGAAGTCGGGCAGCAGCGCCATCGGGTTGGACGGCATGGCGCGCATCTCGACGCCACTGTGCGGGATGCGGAAATTGAAGATGGCGGCGATCACATAGACAGCGATCAATGCGGCGATGGCGGCTTCCGGCGGCGTGTCGATGGGCGTGTCGATGCCTGGCAGATCGATGCCCAGCAGCGCGGACGACAGCCGAGGCCCCACCAGCTGACCACCGAGCAGCACGCCAAGGATGATCGAGGCGATGGTCAACCCCTCGATCCAGCCATTGGCCTTGACCAACTGCGACGGTGGCAGCAACTCGGTCAGGATGCCGTACTTGGCGGGCGAGTACGCCGCAGCGCCCAGGCCGACCACAGCGTAGGCGAGCAGCGGGTGACCGCCAAAGAGCATCAGCGCGCAGCCCACGATCTTGATGGCGTTGCTGATCAGCATGACGCCGCCCTTGGGCCGCGAATCGGCGAACGCGCCGACCCAGGGCGCGAGCACGACGTAGAACAGCGCAAACATCGGCACCAGCGCGGCGCGCTGCCATTCGGCGGCGCCATCGGCACGCAGCAACTCCACCGCGGCGACAAAAAGCGCGTTATCGGCCAGCGAGCTGAAAAACTGCGCGGCCATGATGGTGTAGAAGCCGCGCTTCATGGGTGCGTGGTCCGGCGTGCCGGACCGGTGCGATGCAGAAACAAAAGTCGTTGCAATTCGATGCTGACCGGGGGTTATAGCATGCGCCCTCCAGCATTTGGTGACGGGTTTTTCAGGGGGGCGAAGGTGCCAGAATCCGTGATATCCGTCACTTGCGCGCCGACCGCCGCGCGCCCGCTCTGCCATGCCTCGCCCCATACAAGCCACTGTTCATGCCGGCGCCCTGCGCCACAACTTGGCGCGCCTGCGGGAGGCGGCGCCGGGTGCGCGTCTGTGGGCAGTGGTCAAGGCCGACGCCTATGGCCATGGCATCGAGCGCGCCTTTGACGGTCTGCGCAGCGCCGACGGCTTTGCGCTGCTGGATCTGCAAGAGGCAGAACGGGTGCGCCAACTCGGCTGGCGTGGCCCCATTCTGTTGCTGGAAGGCGTGTTCGAGCCGCGCGACCTGGAGCTGTGTTCGCGCCTGAACCTCTGGCATGCCGTGCACTGCGACGCGCAGATCGACTGGCTGGCCACGCACAAGACGCACCAGCCGCACCGCGTCTTCCTGAAGATGAACTCCGGCATGAACCGTCTGGGCTTTGCGCCCGAGCGCTACCGCGCTGCCTACGCGCGGCTGGCCGCGCTGCCGCAGGTGGATGAGATCTCGCTGATAACCCACTTTGCCGACGCCGATGGCGAGCGCGGGGTGGCCGCCGCGTGGGACGTCTTCACGCGCACCACCGACGGCCTGGCGGGCGAGCGCAGCGTGTGCAACAGCGCCGCCGCTCTCCGGTTTGGCCAGGACGCCGCGCTGCGCGGTGATTGGGTACGCCCCGGCATCGCGACCTACGGCTCTTCGCCGGACTACCCCGCGCACGACGCGGCGCACTGGGGCTTGCGGCCGACCATGACGCTGAGCGCGCAACTGCTGGCGGTCAACACCCTCGCGGCCGGCGAGCGCATCGGCTACGGCGGCCTGTTCACTGCCGAGCGGCCCATGCGCGTCGGCATCGTGGCCTGCGGGTACGCCGACGGCTACCCGCGCGTTGCGCCCACCGGCACGCCGGTGCTGGTGGACGGCGTGCGCACCCGCACGCTGGGACGTGTCAGCATGGACATGCTGGCGGTCGACCTCAACCCGGTGCCCCAGGCGCAGAGGGGCAGCGAGGTGACGCTGTGGGGCGTGGCCAGCAACGGCGCCTCGCTATCGATCGACGAGGTGGCGCGCTCGGCCGGCACGGTGGGTTATGAGCTGATGACAGCGCTGGCCCGCCGGGTGCCAGTGGTGGTTGAGTGATTTCAAGCTAAATACTTCTTCCGGGTTGGCTCCACTTACGGAGATTGCTGCGAAATCAATAGTTCACTCGCGCGCCTGCCGATGCGTTGGTATATCCATCGCCTCTGGGCACGGGCTTGACCGGCCCGAGCACCGGGTCGTCGCCGAGCGTGGCTACACGCCGCCGCGCACAAACGCGTCGTAGCCCGTCTTCAAGATCAGCGCAGACACTACGAAGATGAACACGCCGCGCACAAAGCCTGCGCCGTGCTTCAGCGCCAGGCGCGTACCGATGAGGCTGCCGGCCACGTTGGCCACGGCCATGGTCAAACCGATGTGCCACCAGACGTGCCCCTTCATGGCGAACAGCGCGATCGCCGCCAGGTTGGTCGCGACGTTCAGCAGCTTGGCCGAGGCCGAGGCGTTGAGGAAGTCATACCCCAGCACGCGCACCAGCAAGAAGATGAAGAAGCTGCCTGTGCCGGGCCCGAAGAAGCCGTCGTACCAGCCAATGGTGGCGCCGATCAGGCAGGCCAGCGCGGTTTCGCGGCCGGGCGTGTGGCGCGGCGCGTGAACGCGCCCCATGTCCTTCTTGGCCAGGGTGTAGAGCAGCACCACCAGCAGCACGAACGGCAGCAGCCGGCGCAGGAAGTCGGGGTTGATCACCGTCACCACCCACGCGCCGATGAACGAGCCGACCAGCGCCGCCAGCGCCGCCGGCAGGATCACGCCCCAGCGCATCTGCACGCGGCGGCTGTATTGCCAGGTGGCGATGGTCGTGCCCCACACCGAGGCGCTCTTGTTGGTGCCCAGCAGCGTGGCAGGGGGCGCGGACGGGTAGATGGCGAACAGTGCCGGCACCAGGATCAGGCCGCCACCGCCCACGATCGAGTCGATGCCGCCAGCCAGCAACGACGCCAGCGACGCGAGAAGCAGTTCCATGGTGACTATGAAATCAATAGCTGCCTGCGCAGGACTGGTAGGCGCAGAGAGGTGTTTGGCTCGTATTATGCGCCGACGGCAGGCGGCCCCTTGGGAGCGGCATCAATCATGGTGGACAGTCGGGTAGTTGGAGGCAGAGGCTTGCAGGGGATCGGCCTGACTCGCCGTGAAACGCAGTCCCCTGGAGGGCAGGGCGCGAATGGAGCGCCAATGTCGGATGTGTGGCCAGTGCGCTGAAATTGAGCGGAGTGGCGCCGCGCCTGCCGGCACGTTTTCGTCTCGCACCAAAGAAAAAGGGCACCGGCCGGAGGTGCCCTTTCAAAAACCAAAATTGTGACGGATTGGATTGGAGTTCTTGCTGTCGCGGTGGTCTCGCTTGTGTCGTCTCCTCGGCCCCTTGGTCGTCGCACCCACTGCCTGCGCCGCCCAAGTTGTTTCAATGTAGCACCGAAGCCGGGCGGCGAAAATTGGGGTTGTTCCCTAGGAATGCACTGGATTGGTGCGAACAACGGCCGCGTGGGTCGTTGCAGTGCTCAGAACTCAGTCAGATCGCTGCGCGACACTCCCTGTGGCGCGCGACCAAGCGCCAAGAGGTTTCACTCCCCTTTGGCGCCGTCCCGCTCCAGACCCAGCTGCGGCAGCATCGAGCCTTCGCCCAGCTCCAGCAGGCCGGTGCGCGCGTAAACGCCGAGTTTGCCGCGCGTGTCGGTGATGTCGAGGTTGCGCATGGTCAGCTGGCCAATGCGGTCGAGCGGCGTGAACGGTGCGTTTTCCACCTTTTCCATCGACAGGCGCTCGGGCGCGTAGGTCAGGTTGGGCGATTCGGTGTTCAGCAGGCTGTAGTCGTTGCCGCGGCGCAGCTCCAGCGTCACTTCGCCGGTGATCGCGCCGGCCACCCAGCGCTGGGCCGTCTCGCGCAGCATGATGGCCTGCGGATCGAACCAGCGGCCCTGGTAGAGCAGGCGGCCCAGGCGCAGGCCGTTGATGCGGTACTGCTCGATCGTGTCCTCGTTGTGAATACCGGACAGCAGGCGCTCGTAGGCGATGAACAGCAGCGCCATGCCCGGGGCTTCATAGATGCCGCGGCTCTTGGCTTCGATGATGCGGTTCTCGATCTGGTCGCTCATGCCCAGGCCGTGGCGCCCACCGATGCGGTTGGCCTCAAGGAACAGCTCGACCGGGTCGGCGATCTCCTTGCCGTTCAGCGCGACGGGGCGACCTTCTTCAAAGCGCACGCGCACTTCTTCGGGCTTGACTTCGACCTCGGGCTTCCAGAAAGCCACGCCCATGATCGGGTTGACGATGCGGATGCCGCTGTTCAGCTCTTCCAGGTCTTTCGCCTCGTGCGTGGCGCCGAGCATGTTGGAATCGGTCGAATAGGCCTTTTCGGTCGACATTTTGTAGTCAAAACCGGCCTTCTGCATGAATTCCGACATCTCCTTGCGGCCGCCCAGCTCGTCGATGAAGCGCTGGTCGAGCCAGGGCTTGTAGATCTTCAGCGAGGGGTTGGTCAGCAGGCCGTAGCGGTAGAACCGCTCGATGTCATTGCCCTTGAACGTGCTGCCATCGCCCCAGATATTGACGTCATCTTCCTTCATCGCGTTGACAAGCATGGTGCCCGTCACGGCGCGGCCCAGCGGCGTGGTGTTGAAGTAGGTGACGCCCGCCGTCTGGATGTGAAACGCGCCGCACTGCAGCGCCGCGATACCTTCGTTGGCGAGTTGGGTGCGGCAGTCCACCAAACGCGCCTTCTCGGCGCCGTACTCCATCGCCTTGCGCGGGATGGCGTCGTAATCGGCTTCGTCCGGCTGGCCCAGGTTGGCGGTGTACGCGTAGGGCACGGCGCCTTTCTGGCGCATCCACAGCAGCGCGGCGCTGGTGTCCAGGCCGCCGGAAAAGGCGATGCCGACCTTCTGGCCGGCGGGAAGCGATTGCAGGATGGTGTGGGACATGGGCAGGTTCGCGAGCGGATGCGCCCGCGCACAGCGGACGAATGGCGTTGGTAAACCGCCTATTGTCGGCGCATTTGAGGCGGTGTCGGGCGCACCCGTGGGCACATGGCGGCCGATGGACGCCTTTCGCCCGCTGGCCACGCGGGCGGCGACAGGGCCCGCGCGCTGACGCGCACCCCGCCCGTGTCAGCGCACTTCAACCAGTCGGCGCCCTTCCACGCGGAAACGCCGGTGCTTGCGCACTGTCGGCTCGGCCGTCATGGGGGTGTTGTCGGCGCGGTCCAGGTAAGACACGCTCAGCACCCCGTGCCGCTGATCGAACTCCATCCAGTACGGAATGACGCGGTCGCCCAGCGGCACCAACTGCGACCCCTGCGTGCCGCCATCCGCCCCCGACACGACGCCGAGCGCGTAGAACGTGCCGCTGCCCGCGCCGTCCTGCACCACGATCACGGCCGTGCGGGCTTGCCCGTCCGCGCCCCGGAACTCGAGCGATGGCGCGGGCACCGAGCCGGCCAGGCGGTAGGTCATGAACTCGCTCAGGCCATGGTCGCGCGAAGCCACGCGGCCCGTGGCCCGGTCCACATAGCCCAGCGCCGCGCCGCGCGGGCAGGCCTTGGGCGATCCGGCCACTGCGCGGCCGCTGCGCGCCTGCACACAGACGGCGTCGGCGGCGCGGGCTCGGCCCTGCTCGTCCTGGTAGATGGCCGCGGTGCCGTTGCGCAGCGGAACGGCTTGCGCTTCATCCAGGAACACCGCCGAGGCGGGCGCGGGTTGCGCCGCCTGAGCGGTCGTCCACACGGCAGCGGCCGACAAAGCGAGCAGAGAAAAGGTCCGAAGTGACATGGTGGCGTGTTGAAGTTAAAACCAAATCATTATGAGGTGTGCCTCCGCGCCGCGCGTTGAGGCACCCCGTTGCATGGCGTGGGTTGGCGCGTGGCGCGGCAGCCCCGACCGCGCAACTGACACAATGGCAACAGGAATCCGTCGCTACCGCGGCAGCGGCCAGGCACACACGGCGCAGCGCGGCGCATTCCCGCCCCTCCGCCGCGCCAACGCAGGAACGTTCATGAGTGAGCAAGAGTTCGACTACATCGTGGTGGGCGCCGGCACCGCCGGCTGCCTGCTGGCCAACCGCCTGTCGCGCGACAAGGCCAAGCGCGTGCTGCTGCTCGAAGCCGGCCGCAAGGACGACTACCACTGGATCCACGTGCCGGTGGGCTACCTCTACTGCATCGACAACCCACGCGCCGACTGGCGCTACAAGACCGAGCCCGCTGCCGGCCTGAACGGGCGCAGCCTGCTCTACCCCCGTGGCAAGACGCTGGGCGGTTGCAGCAGCATCAACGGCATGATCTACATGCGCGGCCAGTCGCGCGACTACGACCAGTGGGCGGCGCTCACCGGCGAAGACGCCTGGCGCTGGGACAATTGCCTGCCCGACTTCAAGGCGCACGAAGATCACTACAAAGGTGATAGCTCGTCGCGCAGTTCTGGTAAGGGCCAGAGCCCGATTTCACCTGAATTCAGTGCCCTGCACGGGCATGGCGGCGAATGGCGCGTCGACAAGCAGCGTCTGCGCTGGGAAGTGCTGGACGCGTTCGCTGAAGCGGCGGTGGAAGCCGGCATCCCCGCCACCGACGACTTCAACCGCGGGAGCAACGAAGGCGTGGGCTATTTCGAGGTCAACCAGAAGAACGGCTGGCGCTGGAACACCGCCAAGGCCTTTCTGCGCCCCACCTGCTACGGCCGCCCCAACTTCGAGCTTTGGACGATGGCCCAGGCCACGCGCCTGCTGATCGAGCGCGATCCGCACGATGGCGGCGCCCTGCGCTGCGCTGGCATCGAAGTGTGGGACGGGCTGGAGCGCCTGCAGGCGCGCCTGGCGCCGGGCGGCGAAGTCGTGCTCAGCAGCGGCAGCATCGGCAGCCCGCAATTGCTGCAACTGTCGGGCATTGGCCCGGCTGCGCTGCTGCGGCAGCACGGTATCGAGGTGCTGGCCGATGTGCCCGGCGTGGGCGCCAACCTGCAGGACCACCTGCAGATTCGCAGCGTCTACAAGGTGCAGGGCGCACGCACCCTCAACCGCCTGGCCGCCACGCCCTGGGGCAAAGCCAGCATCGGGCTGGAATACCTGCTGCGCCGCACCGGCCCCATGAGCATGGCGCCCAGCCAGCTCGGCGCCTTCACGCGTTCATCCGACGAGCGGCAGTGGCCCAATATCCAGTACCACGTGCAGCCGCTCAGCCTGGACGCCTTCGGCTCGCCGCTGCACAGCTTTCCGGCGATCACGGCCAGCGTCTGCAACCTCAACCCGACCAGCCGCGGCACCGTGCAGATCAAGAGCGCGCGCTACCAGGACGCGCCCGCCATCGCCCCCAACTACCTGGCCACGGACGAAGACCGACGCGTGGCCGCCGACAGCCTGCGCGTCACGCGGCGCATCATGGCGCAGCCCGCCATGGCGCGCTTTGCGCCGGAAGAATTCAAACCCGGCGTGCAGTACCAGACCGACGAAGAACTGGCGCGCCTGGCCGGCGACATCGCCAGCACCATCTTCCACCCGGTCGGCACCACCAAAATGGGCCGGGACGACGACCCGATGGCGGTGCTGACCCCCCGCCTGCAGGCGCGCGACGGCGCTGGTGGCGTCATTGCCGGGCTGCGCGTCGTCGACGCTGGCGCCATGCCCACCATCACCAGCGGCAACACCAACAGCCCGACGCTGATGATGGCCGAGAAGGCGGCGCGCTGGATCGTCGGCCGCTGAGTGCAGCACGCGCTGGCGACGCATTCGCTGGCACCTTTCCAGAACGCTGAGCAATAGAGAAAATCGGCCTGTGGTGCGCTTCAGGAAATCGTAATTAGCTATCAAAACGTTAGCAGAATACCCTCCCATCGCATGGCGCTCCCTCCGTCCTCCGCCAAAACCCGCAGCGCCACTGGCGACCCCAAGCGCTCGGGTCTGATCCAGTCCGTCTCAATCGCCGCGCGCGTCTTGCAGGCGCTGTCCGCCGCCGACGGGCCGATGGCGCTGACCGAGCTGGCACGCGCCTGCCGCATCGGCGCGCCTACGGCGCATCGCTATCTGCAAAGCCTGAACAAGGAAGGGCTGGTGCAGCAAGACGGCGCAAGCGGCCGATATAGCCTGGGCCACGCGGCCCTGAGCATCGGCCTGTCGGCGCTGCGACAGATCGAGCCGGTGGAAGTGGCCGCCAGCCTGATGAAGGCGCTGGCTGGTCGCATTGCCGCGAGCTGCGGAGTGGTGATCTGGACGGACGTTGGTCCGGTCATCGTGCGCTGGTACCGCAGTGCGCGCTTCGTCATCAGCACCGTCACGCTGGGCGACGTGCTACCGCTCGACAACACTGCCAGCGGGCAGGTGTTCCAGGCATTCCTGCCCGCGCAGCGTGTGGAAGCTGCTCGGCAGCGCCAGCCCGAAGCCTTTCGCCGCCCACGCGGCGATGGACAATCGCTGGAGCAGGTGCGCAGCACATGCTTTGCCGAGCGTGTGGAGCACTTGTTCACCTCGCTGATCGGCAAGGCTGCCCCCATCTTTGATGCGCAGGGCGAGCTGGTTTGCGTGGTTACCACGGTATCGACCGTGGAAGCCGCGCAGACCGAGAACCACGCCGACGCGCTGCGGCAGGCGGCGGCGCAGATCTGCGCGCAAACTGGCTGGCGTTTCAGTCCTCCATGAGGTGCTCGCGCAGTGTGCGCCCGCTGTAGCGCTGGCGCAGCAGGCCGCGTCGCGCCAGCTCGGGCACAAGCTCGGCAAAGAACAGGTCGACCGATTGCGCGCCGCCGCCGGGGAGCGCGACGAAACCGTCCATCGCCCGCGCATTGAACCAGGCGGCAACGTCATCGGCCACGTCCTCCGCCGTACCCACGGCCACCCAGTGTGCCGAGCCGACCAACTCGGGCCGCTCCAGCAATTCGCGCAGCGTGGGGCGCTCGCGCGCAATGAATGCGCGCAGCAGTTGGGCGTGGGTGCGGCTGCGCACCGGGGTGCCGGCGGGCGGCAGCAAAGCGGCATCGACACGCGCATCCGGCGCCAGCGCGCGAGCGTCCAGCCCCACCGCGGTGTACAGCGATTGCAGGCGTTGCTCCACGCCGATGCCGGCAAAGGCATTGCGGTGCCGATCGTGTGCCTCCTCGCGTGTGCGGCCGAGAAAAAAATGCAGGCCCGGCAGCACGCGGATGTCACCCGGCGCGCGGCCCTGCAGCCGTGCGCGGTGCTTCAGGTCGGCGCACAACTCGATGCCAGCCTCCATGTCGGGCGTGGCGGCAAAAGTGGCCTGGGCCACGCTGGCGGCAAAGGTGCGGCCCGTGTCCGATGCGCCTGCCTGCATCAGCACCGGCTCGCTCAATGGGTACGCGGGTAGATTGAGCGGCCCCTGGCACTGGAAGAATGCACCTTGGTGATCGACAGCGCGGATGCCTTCACCACTGGCGATGGCCTCGTGCGGGTAGCTGCGCCACAGCGCGCGCACCAGCGCCGTCATCTCGGCGGCCTTGCGGTAGCGCTTGTCGGCATCGGGCATGGGCTGCGCGCCAAAATTCGCCGCGCCGTCGAGTGCGGTGACGATGTTCCAGCCCGCCCGTCCCTGGCTCAGCCAGTGCAGCGACATCAACTGCCGCGCCGCGACGTAGGGTGGCACAAAGGTGGTCGAGAGCGTGGTGACCAGGCCGATGCGCTGCGTCTGCGCTGCGATCGCCGCCATCAGCAGTGTGGGATCGACACCATCGAGCGCCAGCGCACCGCGGCACATCGCTGGGTGGAAGAACAGAGCGTCGGGCTTGAAGACGAAGTCGAGGCACGCGGTCTCCGCGCGGCACGCGAGCTCACCATACCAGGAGGGTAGGTCGCGGCCTGCATCGCTAGGGCTTGCAGCCTGGCCGCGCAGCCAGGTGGCCGACAGGCAAAAGCCGATGTGCAGGCGTTCATTTCGCATGGCGTTTGTCCAACCATTGCTCGATAGCGGTGAGCGTATGGCGCGCGCTGGCAACGGTCGGCGTCGTCACCTTGACGGAATCCAGATACACCACGCGCCTCTGGCGCGCAGGGCGCAGAAAGCGCCGCCAGCCGGGCGTGAGCTTGTCCAGATCGGCGGCCACGCCCGCCTCGCCCTGCGGCTGCGCGGTGAAGGTGCGCATGACGAACAGCAAGTCTGGGTTCAGTCGGCCGAAGGTCTCGGTGCTGATCGGCTCCATCAGCGTGGATTGGCCCGTGGCCTGCACGCTGCCATCGGACAGCGGCTGGCGGCGCAGGCCCAGGTCTTCGATGGCCTGCACCATGCCCGACATGGTGCCGACGACGTTGATACGGTCGTGCAGAAAGATCGCCAGGTAGCGGCCCGGAGGCTGCGCGGGTGGCGGCAGTTGCGCCTTCACACTGGCAAGCTGCCTTTGATAGTCACGCAGCAGCGCTGCGTAGGCGGCCTCGCGCCCGAGCAGCGCAGCCAGCGCCTTCTGCGCGGCAAAGCCTTGGGCAGCGCCGGCCGCGCTGCGCTGCAAGTAGACGGGCGCGATGGCCGACATGGTGGCGACGTGGCCCGCGTCCAGCTCGGTGCCGATGATCAGGTCGGGCTTCAGGGCGCGCACCCGCTCCAGGTCGATGCTACCCACCGCGCCAATGCCGCGCACCTGGGTCGCGCCAGGGCGCTCGCCCAGCACGTTGCGGATGGCGTCCACCCCCATCAGACTGCGGCCCGCGTCGTCGCGGCCATAGGCGCCGACCACGTTCACGCCCAGCTCCAGCAGCGGCACGCCCAGCAGCGCCTCGTGCAGCACCAGCACGCGCTGCGGCTGCGCGGGGATTTGCAGCGTGCGCCCGGTGTCGTCCTTGACCTCGCGCACCGGCTGCGCCCAGGCCAGCGCCGAAAACAGCAGGCCCGCCATCAACCACAGAAATCGCATTTCATCTCCATCAAGACATGCGTGCGCTGCGCAGTTTGCGCAGGCGCAGCACCAATAAAAACAAGGGCACGCCGATCAGCGCCAGGCTCAGGCCCACGGGCAGCGTGCCAGCGGACACGGCGGCGCGGGTCAGGCAATCCGCGCCCACCAGCAGCAGCGCCCCCATCAGCCCCGATAACAGCAGCCGCATGCCGCCGGTGGCGGGCGACAGCGCCCCGGCCACGTGCGGTGCCATGATGCCCAGGAACATCAGCGGCCCCACGGCGGGCAGCGTCACGGCGGTGAGCAGCACGGCCGCCAGCAGCACCGCTGTGCGCGAGCGGCGCACGTCCTCGCCCAGCGCCTGCGCCAGCGCGTCGCCGAGCTCGTGGCTGCGCAGCCGGCGGCCCAGCGCGGGCAAGGCCAGCAGGCTGGCCAGCACCCAGGGCAGCAGTGCCAGCGCGGTGCGGCTGTTGGCTTGGTCGAGCGAGCCCGCCATCCAGCGCGACAGCGACAGCGATGCCTCCGCCGGCGCATACAGCAGCAGGATGCCGGTGACGGCCGACAGCGCACTCTCCAGCGCAATGCCCATCAGCACCAGTACCAGCCCGCCTGCCGAACTGCCACGCGTGAGCGCCGCTAGCGCCAGCGCCGCCGCCAGTGCGCCGCCCATGGCCGCCGCTGAAAGACCCATTCCTGCGGCCCACGCCGGCGCGGTCACCATGGTCAGTAAAATCGCCACGGCCGCCCCCTGGCTGATGCCCAGCAGGCCGGGGTCGGCCAACGGGTTGCGCGCTGTCGATTGCAGCGCCGCCCCTGTCACGGCCAGGCACCAGCCCGCCATGACCGCCAGTAGCACGCGCGGCAGCCTTACCTGCCACAGCGCGAACGCCTGTGCATCAGAGCCATCCGGCCCGGCGCGCCAGACGCTGGCCCATTCGATCTCGGTCACGCCCGTTGCCAGCGACACACCCACCGCCGCAGTCAGCGCCAGCAGCAGCGCGCCCGCCGCCGCTAAGTTGTGCATCGCTAGCCGCAGGTCGCCGGGTAGGCGCAGCGCGCGACGGCCATCCAGACTAAGCGGGTCGCGCCACATAAATGCGCCTCACGATGGCGATGAAGGCGAGCCCGCCGCACAGCTCGAGCAGCACCCCGGTATGCAGCGCATGGGGTGCAAATACGGTGCGCGCCGCCATGTCGGCCAGCAGGCACACCAGCGCCCCGGACAGCATGCAGCCCGGCAGCAGCCGGGTAAGCGCCGCGCCCATCACGGGCCTCACCATGTGCGGCACGGCCAGCCCGACAAAACCCAGCGGTCCGCACACTGCCACCGCTGCGCTGCACGCCAGCGCCACGCCCAGTAGCGCCAAGCGTGAGAGCAGCGGCACGTTCACACCTGCGGCGGCGGCCTTATCTTCACCTAGAGACAACAGTGTCAGCGGCCGCGCCAGCACCAGCAGCAGCATCATGCCCGCGCAGCCCAACGGCCAGAACTGTGCCAGCCGATCGGCATAGACATGATTGATGTTGCCCAGCAGCCAGTGCATAAAGGCGTCGCGCCGTTGCGGGTCGGTCAGCATCAGCGCATTGGCGATGGCGGTGCAGAACATGGACACCAGCGCCCCGGCCAGCACCAGCGACAGGCCACGCCCGTTTCCATCCACGCTGCCCACCCAACGCGCCACGGCCATGCTGGCCAACAAGCCCAGACAGCCACCCGCCATGGCGGCCAGCCCCTGCCAGTCGATGGCTCCGGGCAGCGCGGCGGCCACGAGAAGCACGCACATGGCTGCGCCCGAGCTCACGCCCAGCAGCGACGGCGAGGCCAGCGGGTTGCGCAGCATGGCTTGCAGCACCGCGCCCGCGCAGGCGGTGGCCGCGCCCGCGAACATCGCCATCAGCGCGCGCGGCAGGCGTTGCAGCACGATCACGGACTGGTCGTAGTCAGCATCGTCAAAAGCCAGCAGCGCCGCTGCCACCTGGCGCCAGCCGTAGTGCGTGGCGCCCAGCATCAGGCTCAGCAGCATTGCGCCCGCCAGCGCTAGCGCGCCTGCCAGGGCGCAGGCAAAAAGCAGCCTTGCCCTCATGCGCAGCGCCGGGGCACGCAGACTTGCCGCCCGTTCCATTCCAGCATGTCCACCGGCTGGTCGAACACCGCCTGCACGTTTGCCTGCGTCAGCACGGACCGGGTTGCGCCCTGGGCGAACACCACACCGCTTTGCATCAGCACCACGTCGTCGGCAAAGGCGGCGGCTAGGTTCAAATCGTGCAGCACGCAGACCACTGTTTTGCCGTGCTGCGCGGCCAGGGCGTGGATCAGCTCCAGCACCGCGTATTGGTATCGCAGGTCGAGGTGGTTGACCGGCTCATCCAGCAGCACCACGCCCGTGTCTTGCGCCAGGATCATGGCGATCCAGGCACGCTGGCGCTGGCCGCCGGACAAGGTGTTCACCTGCTGGCGCGCCTGATCGAACAGGCCTACGGTGCGCAGTGCCTGCGCAAAGCGCCGCTGGTCCGCATCGCTCGTGCCGCGCAGAAAGCGCTCGCGCGCGTAGCCGCCCAGCGCCACCAACTCGGCCAGCGTCAGGTAGTCGGGGCAGTGGTTATCCTGGGGCAGCCAGGCTATGCGCGTGGCCAGCGCACGGCGCGGTATGCTGCGCACCGGCGCGCCACCCAGCGTCACAATGCCCTGGCTTCGCACGATACCCATCACGGCCTTGAGCAGTGTTGATTTGCCGCAGCCATTGGGTCCCATCAGTGCCGTCAGCCGCCCCGACGCGAAGGCGACGGATACACCATCCAGCACCAGGCGAGTGCCGTAGTGCACCGACAACCCCTGGCAGGTCAGCAGGCCTGCCTGATCCGCCATGCTCAGAAGCTCGCCCTCACGCCGACGCCGAAGTGGCGCGGCGCCACCATGGAGGCGACGATGCCGCCCACGCTGCGGTCGTCGTATTTCCAGGTCGGGCGGCGCGCGTCGAACAGGTTGTTGACGAACGCGAACAGCTCCACGGTGCGCCAGGATGCCGGTGCGTAGCTGAGGCGGGCGTTGACCAGCGTATAGGAGCCGACGCGGTAGGCCGGTGCGTTGGCGTCGTCCGACTTCGTGCTGCCGACGTGGCGCAGGTCGGCGCTGACCTTGAGGCCCGGGCCGGCCAGCCAGTCCACGCCCACTGAAAGCGTGTGCTTGGGCGACTTGGCGAACTGGTTGCCCGCGTGTACGCCGCTCTTGATCTCGGTATCGAGCAGGCCCAGGCTACCGCGCAGGCGCAAGGCGCGGGTCGCACGCCAACTGGTGCTGATCTCCGCGCCCATGGCGCGCGCCTTGTCGGCGTTGACCACCACCATGCCGTACAGCAACCCGTTCAAGTAGTCCGGCTGCAGGCGCTGCGAGTTCTTGATGTCTGCGTAGAACACATTGGCTTCCAGGCTCATGCGCCCGTCCATCAACGTACCGCGCGTGAACAGCTCGTAGTTCATCACTGTTTCGGGCTTGAACGGCATATAAGCTGCGTTGGCGAAGCTCAGGCCCGTGCCGCCGGGGTTGTAGCCCTTGCTGACGAGGCCGCCCACCGTCCATTCACGGTTCACGTCATAGGCCAGCGACAGCTTGGGCAGCCATGAATGGAAAGTTTGGCCATAGTCCAGCGCCGTGCGCGCATATGGCGTCGTCCCGCTGCGCTGCACCTCGTCGCGCTGGTAGCGCAGCCCGCCCGTGAGGTGCCAGCGCTCGCCTAGGCGGCGTGTGAGCTCGCCATAGACGCCCTGGCTTTTCTTCACGTCGTCGAAAGACGAAATGCCCCGGTTGTTCAGCGTGTCGTCGCCGGCGACGCGGCTCACGAACATCCCGGCCACGCCACTCCACGGCGAATCGCCGTTTCTGAAAACGAAGCGCGCATCGTTCGAGAAGTTCTTCTGATAAATGTCGGCATTGCCGTTGGCGGCTGGCTCGCTTACGCGGTGCACGTCCAGCTTGGTGAACTCCATGCGGTTGATGAACTGTACGCCGCCGTTGATCTGGTAGGTCACGTCGCCCACGACGGTATTCGCCTTCTGGTCGAAGCTGGGCATCGACGCGGTGGCGTTGTTGTTGTCTTCATAGGGCGGTGAGGCCGTCTCCGACGTGGGTCGGTTGGATTTGCTGTGCGAGAAGGTCAACTTGGCCTTGAGGCCTGGCAGCGACTTGGGCTGCCACAGCAGCTTGCCGCGCAGGTTCATGCTCATGAAGTCCTGGTCGCTAGCGCCCTTGACGAACCGGGGGCTCACGTAGTCGATGAAAGTGTCCCGCGAGAAGCGATCAGCCGCCAGCCGCAGCGCCAGTTCGTCCTCGATCAACGGCGTGGAGAACATGGCCGATGCGCGCCGCATGTTCAGGCTGCCCGCCTCCAGTTGCGCCGCGCCCTCGCGGTGGAAAGTCGGGTCCTTGGTCTTGACGATCATCGCACCCGCGATGCTGTTGGCGCCCTGTGAGGTGGTTTGTGGCCCGCGGAACACCTCGATGCTGTCCAGATCCCAGAACGAATACGAGCCGAACACCATCTCGTTGTGGCCCAGGTAGTGACCATCGACGTTGATGCTGGCGCGCGGCAGCGTGCCGCCCAGGAAGGCTGAAGCACCGAAGTTCGGCCCCTGCGTATCCTGCCCGCGAATCACCGGCGCACTCACTGTGTCGGGGAACACCACATTGGGCACGTCGGCCAACGATTCAGTTACCGAGGCGCGATGAACTTCGTTCTCCAGCTCGGTGGCCGATTTCACCGTCACCGCTGCCGCCGTGTGGCGCAGCTTGCGCTCGACCTTTTCGCCGGTGACAACCACTTCGTCCAGCGTGGGGACGGTGTCGCTGACGCTCTGGGCATGGGCGCTTGTCAGCGCGAGAAAGAACAAGGAATACGGGGCGGCGGTACGCAACGGCACGGACATGGGTGATTCCTAACAAGGCGGTCAAAACTGCGGCGCCACTATAAACGAGAATAAGTCTCATTTCTAATTGTGCGGAATAATTTCTTCATTGAGGAAATTTGGCCTAACGCGTGTCTTCGCTGGCCGCCTCAGTCCGCCGCGCTGGTCAAGTCCTACCCGTTAACGCCCGCCACGGCGTGAACCGGCGTAAGTGATGGCGATGGCCATCAGCACGCCGTAGGCGGGCACGAGCAGCAGCAGGATTGCCGGGCGCAATTCACCACGGCGATCTCCAACCAGTTCGCGGCCTTGAAAGCGTCGGTGCTGCGGCAGCAATGGCCGAGAAGGCCGCGCGCTGGATCGTCGGCCAGTGAGAGAAGCACGCGCTGGCGACGCATTCGCTTGCATTTTTTCCGAGCGCTGAATTGAAAGAAAATCGGCCTGTAGCCCTACAGACACGTGCACGAAAAGCTATAAAAAAAGAAGCGATAAGGTGATCGCCGCGCTGCGAACCGCCGGTTGAGATCGGCACGGCGGGCGCCATGTGCAAGGTTTCCACTCCCGATCTGCACCTGCCCATGAACCAGCTCACCGGCTTTCTCGACCACCTGCTCAAATCCGCCGGCGCCACCGTCAGCGGCGCCAACCAGACCAACCGCGGCAGCGGGATCGGCGGCGCAATCAACAGCGACTTCGGGCGCGGCACGCTCACGGGCGGCGCACTCGGCCTGCTGCTGGGCAAGAACAAGAAAGCGCGCAAACTGGCCGGCTATGGCGGCTTGGCCGCGCTGGGCATGATGGTCTACAACACCTACGGCGAGTACCAGCGCCAGCAGCAAGGCACGGCCGGCCAGGCGCCCTCAGCCCAGCCGGTGCCGGCGACGCCGCAGACCGTGGACCGCCTGCCCGCGCCGCAAGCCGACGCGCACAGCGCCGCCATCCTGCAGGCCATCGTCGCCGCCGCCAAGGCCGACGGCCACATTGACGCGCGTGAGCGCGAACTGATCGAAGGCGAAGTCGCCCGCCAAGGCTTGCCGACCGACGTGCAACAGTGGCTGCGCGCCGAGCTGGAAAAGCCGCTCGACCCCGCCGAAGTCGCCCGCGCGGCCACCACGCCCGAACTGGCGGCCGAGATGTACCTGGCCAGCCTGCTGGTGGCCGACGAGCAGGGCTTCATGGAACGCGCCTACCTCGACGAGCTGGCCAAGCGCCTGCAACTGGATCCGGCGCTGCAGTCGCGCCTGCAGCGGCAGCTGATGGCAGCCGGCGGCGGCACCTGAGCCGCGATGGGGCAGGCATGCACTGCCAGGCGCGGCGCCGGTAGCGGTTGATGACCTGGGCTTCAGGTCAAAACGCCCGTCAGCCCTGGCTACATCTGCGCGAACAGCTATCAATGTCGAAGCAATGGATGGTGCCAGCATCGCCGTGAACGCTGCACGCTGGCACGCCGCGCAACGGCGCCAGACAAGGTCGCGCCGTTCGCCGCCACGCGCCTACACTGCGGCCCATGTCTCGCGCCGCCCGCCTGCTGCAACTGCTCGAACACCTGCGCGCGCGCCGTCAGCCGGTGCCGGGAGCCGTGCTGGCGGAGCAGGCCGGTATCAGCCTGCGCACGCTGTACCGCGACATCGCCACGCTGCGCGAACAGGGTGCGCTGATCGAGGGCGATCCGGGCGTCGGCTACGTGCTGCGGCCGGGCTTCACGCTGCCGCCGCTGATGTTCAGCGAAGACGAGCTGGAGGCCCTGGTGCTGGGCGCGCGCTGGGTCGCCAGCCAGGCGGCCGACCCCGAACTGGCGCGCGCCGCGCAAGGCGTGATGAACCGCATCGGCGCCACGCTGCCGACGGCGCTGCGCCTGGGGGTGGAAACCAGCGGCCTGTTCGTGCCGCGACGGGCTCACGCGGTGCCCGCGGCGCCCTGGCTGCCGGCGCTGCGCCAGGCGATCCGCGCCGAGCACGCGCTGTGGCTGGACTACCGCGACGAATCGGGCGCCGCCACGCGCCGACGCGTCTGGCCTTTCGCCATGGCCTTTTTCGACCACGCGCGCCTCATCGCAGCGTGGTGCGAGTTGCGCCAGGGTTTTCGCCATTTCCGCGCCGACCGCGTGGTCGACCTGGCCGACACCGGGGCGCGCTACCCCGAGCGCCGCCATGCGCTGATCCGCCGTTGGCGCGCGCACATGCACGCCGAGCACCCGCAGCTGGAAACCGCTGCTGACAGAAGTTGACACGGAGCGCCCGCACACTGGCGCTGTCTTGTTTGACTTCACCACCAAGGACGACCATGAGCGACACCCTGACCTTCTACACCAACCCCATGTCCCGCGCCCGCGTCGCGCGCTGGATGCTGGAGGAAACCGGCCTGCCTTACGAGACCCAGGTGCTGGAGTACGGCACCACGATGAAAGCGCCGGGATTCCTGGCGATCAACCCCATGGGCAAGGTGCCGGCGCTCAAGCACGGCGACACTGTGGTCACCGAAAACGCGGCGATCTGCATGTACCTGGCCGACCTGGTGCCCGAGAAGAAGCTGGCGCCCCCCGTCGGCAGCCACGCGCGCGGGCCGTACTACCGCTGGATCAGCTTCATGGGCCCGCTGGAGCAACTGATGGTCGCCAAGACCACCGGCGGCGCGCTGCCCGAGCCGGGCATGGCTGGCTGGCTTCGGCACCGAAGCGGATCTGGTCAATGCACTGGAAGGCGCCGTGAAAGACCGCGACCACCTGGCCGGCGACACCTTCACCGCCGCCGACCTGCTGGTGTCGTCCTGCATCGGCTGGTATCTGCAGTTCAAGCTGCTGGAGCCGCGCCCGGCCTTCATCCGCTTTGTCGAACTGCACCGCAACCGCCCCGCGGCCCAGCGCGCGAACGAGCTGGACGGGCCGATCCTGGAAAAGCGGGGTTGATCGACGCCGGTCTGGCGCCGTGGCGGGTAGGTGATGCGCGATGATTGCTATTGATTGAATAGCTGTTAGCGCAGGTGGCTGTAAGGCGAATGACCAAAAACATTTGTTTCTGAGGCGCGCGTTCCGTCTTGCCAGCACGCCATGAGCGTTCGGCACAATGCGGGGCTCACCGTCTGGAATGCGCCGCATGTTGATTTCCTGCCCTGGCCTTGCTCTCCTGTGCGTTGCCGCGGGGGGGGCAGCATGAGCCTGGCCAACACCCCGCGCGATGACGTGCAGGACGTGACCTCACGCCCCCTGCCGCCTGAGCCTGCGAGCGCCCCGTCACCCACGCAACCCGCCGTGCTGGAACCGATGGGCGACCCTGGTGGGCCATCGCCCGCAGCCAGCGTGCGGCCGTCGGCGCGCTTCATGCGTGCGCACCCGGCGCATTGGATCGCGCTCGCGTTCGGCGCGGGGCTGTCGCCCTTCGCGGCGGGCACGGTGGGCACGCTCTGGGCTTGGCTGGTGTGGGCGCTGCTCCTGAGCGGCCTCAGTCCCACGGCGCAGGCGGTGGTTGTTGCGCTCGGCGTGCCCTTGGCATGGTGGGCGGCCACGGTGACTGCGCGACACCTGCGCACCGCCGATCCGGGGGCGATCGTCGTGGACGAAGTGGTGGCTTTCTGGATCGTGCTGTGGCTGATTTCGCCGGCCTCGTTCGGCGCGCAATGCGCCGCGTTCGCGCTTTTTCGCTACTTCGACGCGGCCAAGCCCGGCCCCGTGGGCTGGGCCGATCGCCTGCTGCACGGCGCGCGCGGCTGGAAGGGGGGCTGGGGCATTGTTTTGGACGACCTGGTGGCGGCGTTCTGCACGCTGTTCGTGATCGCAGTGTGGCGCGCATGGTGAAACCATCGCTCTCAAAACAAGAGCTGGCTGCGCCCGGTGGGCGGTCATTGCAGGCCGATTTGGTCCTGAAGCTGGCCGAACGCCTGCGCGCCGCCGGCTGGATGCTCGCCACGGCCGAGAGCTGCACCGGTGGCCTGATCGCGGGCGCCTGCACCGACCTGGCGGGCAGCAGCGACTGGTTTGAGCGCGGCTTCGTCAGCTACAGCAACGCCGCCAAGACCGAGTTGCTGGGGGTGCCCGCCGAGCTGATTGCGCGCCACGGCGCGGTGAGTGAGGCGGTCGTGCGGGCCATGGCTGAGGGCGCCGTGCGCCATTCGCGCGCCCAGACGGCGGTTGCCGTGACCGGCGTGGCCGGCCCGGGCGGCGGCAGCGCCGACAAGCCGGTGGGCACCGTGTGGTTCGGCTGGTGTGTCGCCGATCGGACCGAGAGTGAATGCGTCCGCTTCGACGGCGACCGCGCCGCCGTGCGCGCGCAGACCGTGTGCCATGCGCTGGCCGGGCTGCTCCGCTGCGCCGGGCAGCCCACGGCCTGACTCAGGCTACGTCCGTGGCACCAGCTGCGTGACCTGGCCGTTGTCGCGCTTCAGGTAAATGTCGCTGCCGAGCAGTCGCACTTCGTTGCAGGTCGACGCGATGGTCTTGAACTCGAAGCAGATGCGGCCGTCCTCGGCACGCCAGGTGCCTTTTTCTGACCGGCCTGAAAAGTAGGCCGTGACGTCGTTGCTTGCAGCGCCGTAGTCGGTGCGGATGTTGCCGGTGGCGAAGTTGAACGACTTGCCTTTGACCGCGTTGGCGACTTCGGCCTTCGTCGGCGTGCGTACGCCGGCAGGGAAATCAGACGCGGGCGGCGTCGATGCGCAAGCCGAAACGAGCACCACGGCGAGGGCGGCCAATGGGTAAGAAAAACGGTACGTCATGTGAGTCTCCATTCCAGTTGGAAAGCGTGGTTTGCCGGGCGATTGGGGTGGACGGGCGCGCCCCACGGGGACAACGTCGGTCTCAGGTGATTTGTCAGATACCCAGCTGCGCTGCCATGGCTGCCCACCCCGTGGCGTTGATGCGGTTCGCGTAAGACGTTCGCGCGTTTTGTGACGGCTTGAGTTGGCGGAACCCGAAAATCTGCTTGTCGCCATTGCCCCAGTCGAATTCGGTGTAGCCGCGGATGTGGTTCATGAACGTCACGGGGTGACCTTCGAAGCGCATGAGCCGCACACCGTTTTCAGTCGAAATCGTGTAGGTGCCCGTATTGAGTACCGTGCAGTTGGACGGATTCACTCCGTCGGTCAAATCGCAACCGTAGTACTGCACCGGCCCGGTCGCTGCTGTGGCGGTGCTCGTAAACGAGACGCGCAGGTTGCGTTTGTCGTTTTCCAAGGCGCCGAGGCTGAGCATGCCGCTACCGGTGGAAAGATTGACCGTGCTGGCTTGCCGGATGGGGATGAGCTGTTCCAGCTGCGTTGCGGTCTTGCGGTCGAAGCCATTGCCGAAAACGGTGTAGACGGGGGTATTGAGCTTCATCCTGATGCGCAGGGTTGAAGTGCTTGCGGCAGGAAACTGGGCCTCTCCAACCGCGCTGGCCAAGGCTGAAGCGGAGCCGGCGCCAACGTTGATGGTGTTGCCCAGACCGCTGGCCATCTCAGTGACCACATTCTTCATGACCTTGCCCCCCAAGTCGGTCGGATTCATCCGAAAGGTCATGGATGTGTCTGCGCCACAGTTGGTGCCTCTGTTGGGGTTCCCCGCCGTTCCCACAAACGGAACGTTGGTACGGCAAATGGTCCACCCGGTGGCTGTGAGGTAGGCCGTGTCAAACGGGTCCGAATTGAGCGCACCCGCTTTGACCCACTTGTACAAGGTGCGAGACCGGGTTTCGGTCGTGTTGACAGTCTTTTGCAGATCGAGATTTTGGCTGTAGGCGTAATTGGCTGCGTCCGTGTAAACCAGCGACGTCAAATCGCCGAGCGACTCCGACGCGGCGGCTTTTTGATCCGCGACTCGCAAGGGTGCTTTGACGCGGATGGCTGACGAGGTGAAGGCCGCGGCCAACCTCGCGGTGTCCTGCACCTTGTTGGGATCCTGAGGCGGATCGTCCTGATAGTTGTCGATCTTGGCGACGGCAATGCCCAGCTGAATGGCCACGTTCTCGCGCGCCACGGCTTCGGTCATGCCGCCGGCCATGCCCACAGTCACCAGCGTGGTCAGCGGGTTGATCGCGCCGCCGGTGCCGGCGGGACGCGTCAAAACGTAGTCCGCGGTGGTGGCCGCTGCGGTAGGAAAGTCAGCGTCGATGGCCGTGGTAGCAGCCGCTGCGTCACCGGCCTTGACCTGGGCAATCAAAGCGGCGGCAGTCAGGGCGGTTGGCGTGACCTTGGTCGGGTCGTACTTGACCGTGTACTTGCCGTCCGCGCCGGTCGGGCCAGAAGCTGGTTCGTCGGCGTCGCACGCCTTGTTGGCGTTCAAATCAAGACAGACCACGACGTTCTTGAGCGCGCCGGAGCGGGCGACTTGACCGGTCAGCGTGTTGGCTTCCGGGGCGGGGGGCGGCGACGGGTCGTCGTTGTCGTCGCCGCCACCGCAGGCGCTCAGGCCAAGTGCGGCGGCGGCAGTGAGTGACAGCAGATGGTGGAGGGCGGGCTTGGGTATGAAATATCTCCCGGCGAGTTGCAAGTAAAAGTTCCTGAGAGCGACACAATGTCTCTCTGGGGTATTCGGCCACGCCTACGCAACGGCGCCTATCCCACAAATGCGGTATGTCGATTCATCCAGTGCGCGGGATGCTTGGCGGCAGCGTCACACGCGGTAGGTAAGATGCGTCGGCGCCCGGGTCGGCATCGGTTCTTCTGGCGCGTCATCACCGGGCCCTGAAAAGCGGTTCCCACCTGTCCTGCTATCCAGCCAACCTTGGAGCGCCTGTGACGCCCAACATCACCTTCACCAACACCGTGCGCTACAGCACGCTGGCCTTGTGCGCGCTGGTGGCCGTGCTGAGCCTGTTTTCCATGATCGCGTTCGGCACCGGGCTGCTGTGGTTCCTGCTGGCGCTGGCGTTGATCGGTGTCGGCATTTACGACCTTCAGCAGACGCGCCACGCCATCCTGCGCAACTACCCGATCCTGGGGCATCTGCGCTTCGCGCTCGAGTTCATTCGGCCCGAAATCCGCCAGTACTTCATCGAAAGCGACACCGAGGCGCAACCGTTCTCGCGCGCGCAGCGCTCCATCGTCTACCAGCGCGCCAAGGGCGACCCGGACAACCGGCCCTTCGGCACGCAACTGGATGTGGGCGCCGAGGGCTACGAATGGGTCAACCATTCGCTGCACCCGACACGCATCGAATCGCACGATTTCCGCATCTGGATCGGCGGCCAGCCGGGCGGTGCGCGCGAGGGGGTTGCCCCGTGCACGCAGCCTTACAGCACCAGCGTGTTCAACATCTCTGCCATGAGCTTCGGCGCGCTGTCGGCCAATGCCATCCTGGCCTTGAATCAGGGCGCCAAGATCGGCGGCTTTGCGCACGATACGGGCGAGGGCAGCATTTCGCAGTACCACCGCGTGCACGGCGGGGATCTGATCTGGGAGATTGGGTCGGGCTACTTCGGCTGCCGCAACCCGGATGGCACGTTCAGCCCCGAGCGCTTTGCCGAACAGGCGCGCGACGCGCAGGTGAAGATGGTCGAAATCAAGCTCAGCCAGGGCGCCAAGCCGGGCCATGGCGGCGTGTTACCGGGGGCCAAGGTCACGCCCGAGATCGCGGCGGCGCGCGGTGTGCCGGTGGGGGTGGACTGCATCTCGCCCTCGGCGCACAGCGCGTTCACGACGCCTGTCGAGTTGATGCAATTTGTGGCCCGACTGCGTGACCTCTCAGGCGGCAAGCCCACCGGTTTCAAGCTCTGCATTGGCCACCCCTGGGAATGGTTTGCCATCGTCAAGGCCATGCTCGAAACCGACATCACGCCCGACTTCATCGTTGTCGATGGCGCAGAAGGCGGCACCGGAGCGGCGCCGGTGGAATTCACCGACCACGTGGGTACGCCGCTTCAGGAAGGGCTGCGTCTGGTGCACAACACGCTGGTCGGCGTGGGCTTGCGCGAGCGCATCAGGGTGGGCTGCGCGGGCAAGGTCACCAACTCCTTTGACATCGCGCGCATGCTGGCGCTGGGAGCCGATTGGTGCAATTCGGGCCGCGCCTTCATGATGGCCGTGGGTTGCCTGCAGGCGCAGACCTGCCACACCGGACGCTGTCCTACCGGCGTGACCACGCAGGACCCGATGCGCCAGCGCGCGTTGGTGGTCGCGGACAAGGCGCCGCGCGTAGCGCAGTACCACGCCAACACGATGCACGCGCTCAAGGAACTGCTGCAGGCGGCTGGGCTCAAGCACACCGACGAAGTGACCACCCACCACATCGTGCGCCGCATCGACGACGCCGAGGTGCGGCTGCTGTCATCGCTCATGCCGCAGGTAGCGCCCGGCGCCATCCTGGCCGATCTTGCGCACCTGCCCAACGTGTTCCGGCTGTACTGGCCGCTGGCCAGCGCACACAGCTTTGCTCCCCAGCAGCCATCAGAGAGCGAGGCGCCGCGCGACCTGCGCGACGGATCGGCGCACCGCAAGAGCAACGCGCCGGCATCGGCGGCCGAAGTGGCGCGCCAGTTGCAGCGGCAGGGTGGATCGCCAGCGCGCAGCGCCACGCCGGTGACGCCGAAGCAGGCCCCAGCGCCGATCGCCGCGCCGCCCTCGCCGACCGAGGTGCCTTCCACATGGAACGCGTCAGATGCGCACACCGCAGCGACTGCGCCAGCCCTTGCAGACGGCCAGTCAGCGGACGATCCGATGCGTGATCGGTAACCAACATTTTGAAGCATTTTTAGCGTCTGTGCGGCCTGTAGAAAGCGCTGAATGCTATGAAAAATGAAGCATTTGCTGTGTGCGCCCAGGCAGTGTGTTGGTCTGTCGTCGACGACTTCACGCTGGGGCGCTTGGTGACACGGTCGGGGGCATGGAGCACAGAAGAAAATCGATGGCTGCGTCTGTTGCAAGACCGGCGTCAGCTTTCGCATCCCCACGTCGGCGGTGTGGGAAGTTCCCGTTGCAAGCGGTTGATTTGACGAGTGAAAACCCCTATCGGCATGCTGCAGTGCGCAACGCATAATCCGCCCGTTTTTCAATCTATTGGGTGCGTCGAGCCACATGAGTTCGGACAACATTCTGGAAACACGCGGGCTCGTCAAGGAGTTCAAGGGATTTGTGGCCGTGAACGACGTGAACCTCAAGGTTCGCCGCGGCAGCATTCATGCGCTGATCGGTCCCAATGGTGCAGGTAAGACGACGTGCTTCAACCTGCTGACCAAGTTCCTCGAGCCAACGCGCGGTCAGATCCTGTTTGACGGTGCCGACATCACCAAGGAAAAGCCCGCGCAGATCGCTCGCCGCGGCGTGGTGCGCTCGTTCCAGATCTCATCGACATTCCCACACATGAGCGTGCTGGAGAACGTTCGTGTCGCACTGCAGCAAACGCTCGGCACCGCTTTTCATTTCTGGAAACCTGAAAGTTCGTTGAATCAGCTCAATGCGCGGTGCATGGAGTTGCTCGACGAAGTGGGTTTAACGCAGTACGCCCACCTGGCTGCCGTGGAATTGCCCTACGGCCGCAAGCGCGCGCTGGAGATCGCCACCACGCTGGCGATGGACCCGAAGCTGATGCTGCTTGATGAGCCGACGCAGGGCATGGGCCACGAGGACGTGGACATGGTCACGCAGTTGATCAAGAAGGTGGCGGCCAACCGCACCGTGCTGATGGTGGAGCACAACATGAGCGTGGTCGGCAGCATCGCCGACATGATCACCGTGCTGCAGTTTGGCCAGGTGATCGCCGAAGGACCGTACGCCGAGGTTTCGCGCAATCCGCAGGTGCTGGAGGCCTATATGGGCAGCGCTGAGGAAGCGCTGGTGGGCGCGCACGGTTGAAGTCAGAAATCATGAGTACATCCTCCAACCCATTCGCCATCCAGATCAAGGACGTGCACGCCTGGTACGGCGAGTCGCACATCCTGCACGGTGTCAACGTCGACGTGCGCCAAGGCGAGGTGGTCAGCCTGCTGGGCCGCAATGGCGCTGGCCGCACGACCACGCTGCGCGCCATCATGAGCCTGGTGGGCAAACGCACCGGCTCGATCCAGATCAACGGTGTCGAAACCGTGAAGATGGCGCCGCACCACATTGCTCGGCTGGGGGTGGGCTACTGCCCGGAAGAGCGCGGCATCATGACCTCGCTCACTTGCCAGGAAAATCTGATGCTGCCGCCCAAGGTGGCCGAAGGCGGCATGAGCGTGGAAGAAATCTACGACATGTTCCCCAACCTGAAGGCCCGCCGCAACAGCCCAGGGGGGCGCCTATCGGGCGGCGAGCAGCAGATGCTGGCAGTCGGGCGCATCCTGCGCACCGGCGCCAAGATCCTCCTGCTCGACGAGATATCGGAAGGCCTGGCACCGGTGATCGTGCAAGCCCTTGCCCGCATGATCCGCGAGTTGCGGGCGCGCGGCTTCACGGTGTTGATGGTGGAGCAGAACTTCCGCTTTGCGGCGCCGCTGGCCGATCGCTTCTACATCATGGAGCGCGGGCTGATCGTGCGCGAGTTCAGTGCTGAAGAGCTGCAGGCCAACATGCACATGCTGCATGAATACCTGGGCGTGTGAGGACCCCAAACCGTTTTTTTGTTGACAGTCCACTACCTGAAGGAGAAGTCTGTATGAAACGCAAATTGCTGTGCGCCCTGATCGCGGGTATGGGTGTGGGGGCCGCTGGCGTGGCTCAGGCTCAGATATCCGGCAACGTGGTCAAGATCGGCGTGATGAACGACATGTCGGGCTTGTACGCCGACATCGGCGGCCCGGGCTCGGTCGTCGCGGCCAAGATGGCCGTGGAGGATTACCTCAAGGCCACCAAATCTGGCCTGAAGGTGGAAATCGTATCGGCCGACCACCAGAACAAGCCGGACGTGGGCTCCAGCATTGCCCGCAAGTGGTACGACTCCGATGGCGTGGACATGATCATCGACGTGCCGACTTCTTCGGTCGGTCTGGCGATCAACCAGGTCACCAAGGAAAAAGGCAAGGCCTACGTCAACACCGGTGCAGGCACGTCCGACCTGACCGGCAAGGACTGCTCGCCCAATACGGTGCACTGGGTGTACGACACCTGGATGCTGGCGCATGGCACCGGCAGTGCGGTGGTGAAGAACGGTGGCGACAGCTGGTTCTTCCTGACCGCCGACTACGCATTCGGCCACGCGCTGGAGCGCGATACGTCCGAGGTCGTCAAGGCGTCCGGGGGCAAGGTGCTGGGCAGCGTCAAGGTGCCGCTGAACACGCAAGACTTCTCGTCCTTCCTGCTGCAGGCGCAATCGTCCAAGGCCAAGGTCATCGGCCTGGCCAATGCGGGTGGTGACACCATCAACTCGATCAAGCAGGCGTCTGAATTCGGCATCACCAAGGGTGGCCAGAAACTGGCTGGTCTTCTGGTGTTCCTGCCGGACGTCCATGGTCTGGGTCTGGACAAGGCGCAGGGCCTGAACCTGACCGAAACCTTCTACTGGGACCTGAATGACCAGACGCGCGCCTGGAGCAAGCGTTTTGCGGCTGCCAACGGCGGCAAGTACCCGTCTTCTGACCACGCTGGTGTCTACGCGGGTTTGATCCACTATCTGAAGGCCGTGGACGCAGGCAAGACCGATGACGGCACCAAGGCCATCGCCAAGATGAAGGAGATGCCCACCGACGACATCCTGTTCGGCAAGGGTACGATCCGCGCTGACGGTCGCAAGCTGCATCCTGCTTACCTGTTCGAGGTGAAGAAGCCCAGCGAGTCCAAGGGCCCGTACGACTACTACAAGAAGGTCGCGGAGATTCCGGCTGACAAGGCATTCCGTCCGGTGGACCAGGGCAGTTGCCCCTTGGTCGCCAAGAAGTAAAGCACTCGGACGCGTCAGCGACAGGTACAAGCAAGGCGTAGGACACGCATGGATATCTTTGGCATTCCTATTCAGGCGATGATGGGGCAATTGCTCATCGGCCTCATCAACGGTTCGTTCTACGCCTTGCTTTCGCTGGGCTTGGCCGTGATCTTCGGCCTGCTCAACATCATCAACTTTACCCACGGAGCCCAGTACATGCTGGGCGCCTTCGGAGCATACCTGCTGTTGAACAAGCTGGGCCTGGGCTACTGGTGGTCACTGCTGCTGGTGCCCCTGCTGGTTGGTATCACCGGCGTGATCATCGAGCGCACCATGCTGGCGCGGCTGTACAAGCTGGACCACCTCTATGGCCTGCTGCTGACCTTCGGCCTGGGGCTGATGATCCAGGGATTCTTCCGCAACGAATACGGCTCGACGGGCTTGCCTTATGCGATCCCCGAGCAACTCTCCGGAGGCTACAACCTCGGGTTCATGTTCCTGCCCAAATACCGGGGTTGGGTGATCTTGGCGTCGCTGGTGGTGTGCGTCGGGACCTGGTTCGTGATCGAGCGCACCCGTCTGGGTGGCTACCTGCGCGCTGCGACCGAGAACCCACAGTTGGTGCAGGCTTTCGGCATCAACGTGCCGCGCATGATCACGCTGACCTACGGCTTCGGCGTGGCCCTGGCTGCATTGGCTGGCGTGATGGCTGCACCCATCTACCAGGTCAGCCCACAGATGGGTGCCGACCTCATCATCGTGGTGTTCGCGGTCGTGGTCATTGGGGGCATGGGCTCCATCATGGGCGCCATCGTCACGGGTTTTGGCTTGGGCTTGATCGAAGGTCTGACCAAGGTGTTCTATCCTGAAGCTTCGACGACGGTGATCTTCGTGATCATGACTATCGTGCTCTTGATCCGTCCGGCCGGCTTGTTCGGCACTCAGAAGTGAACGACCGAACATGAACGCCGTGACCTCGAATTCCTCCATCAGCGCCGATGGCGCATCGGCCCAGGTGGCCACCAGCCGGAGTGTCGCCCGGACACACCGTATCGCCTTTCTCATCATGGTCGCCATCCTGATCCTGGCACCCGTGATGGGGGTGTACCCAGTCTTCATGATGAAGGTGATGTGCTTCGCGCTGTTCGCGTGCGCCTTCAACCTCATGCTGGGCTACGTCGGCCTGCTGTCCTTCGGCCACGCCATGTTTCTCGGTGGCGCAGCCTACGTGACCGCTCACGCGGCCAAGATCTGGGGCCTGACGCCCGAGCTGGCCATCCTGTTGGGCACGGCGTGCGCTGCCGTACTCGGCTGGGTGGTGGGGCTGCTCGCAATCCGTCGCCAGGGGATCTATTTCGCCATGATCACGCTGGCACTGGCCCAGATGATCTTCTTCTTCAGCCTGCAGGCGCCGTTCACCGGGGGTGAAGACGGTATCCAAGCGGTGCCGCGGGGTCGCTTGTTCGGCCTGATCGAGTTGACGAACACCACCGCGATGTACCTCTTCGTAACGGCGATCTTCCTGATTGGCTTTTTGATCATCCACCGCGTGGTGTACTCGCCGTTTGGTCAGGTGCTGCAAGCCATTCGCGAGAACGAGCCGCGCGCCATCTCCCTGGGCTACGACGCCGACAAGTTCAAGCACCGCGCGTTTGTGATCTCAGCGGCACTGGCCGGCCTCGCCGGGTCGACCAAGGCCATTGTGTTTCAGTTGGCTTCGCTCACCGATGTGCACTGGAGCATGTCCGGTGAGGTCGTCCTGATGACCATTCTGGGCGGCATGGGCACCATCTTTGGCCCCGTGGTTGGCGCCGCCGTGATCGTGACCATGCAGAACTACCTGGCCGAGCTGGGCGCCTGGGTGACGGTGATTCAAGGTGCGATCTTTGTCATTTGCGTGCTGCTGTTCCGGCGCGGCATCATGGGCGAGCTAGGTGCGCTGCTGAAGAAGTCGCTCTGAACCGGCTGCCCGTATCCGGCGCGCGCCCGAAAAGCAAAAAGCCAGCGCGGGCAACCGGGCTGGCTTTTGTTTTGGTGCACGCCAACCTATGAAGGCGGCAGCTCGGCAAGGCGCCTGCCGCCTCTTCGGTCATTCGACCACGGTCTGCGACTGCTCCCGCATGTACTGCTGCAGATAGTAGAAAGAACCGATGGCCTTGCCGGTGCTGCCGCTGCCCTTCCAGCCCCCAAAGGGCTGGTAGCCCGGCCAGGCACCGGTGGTGGCGCCTTGCGGGCGGTTGGCGTAGGTCACGCCGGCTTCGATCTCGCGGTGAAAGCGCGCGGTCTCCTCGGTGCTGCCATAGAAGCCCGCCGTCAGGCCGTAATCGGTGGCGTTGGCGCGCCGCAGCGCTTCGTCCAGCGAGGCCACCTCTCCCACCAGAACGATCGGCAGAAAGTGCTCGTCTACCCAGGCGACGTCGTCCAGGGGCGCGCGCGCCACCGTTGGCGCCACGAAGAAGCCGCGCGCCAGCGCGCCGGCGGTCAATGTGGCGCCGCCAGCGTCGATCGTGCCCACCGCCTTCAAATGCTCAACCAGGCGGTCGTACCGCTCGTAGGCGCTGCGGCTGATCACCGGGCCCATCCAGTTTTCGGCGACCGTGGGATCGCCGACTGCGAGCGCGGTGGTCAAGGCCACCAGCCGCTCTCTCAGCGGCGTGGCCACTTCCTGCTCGACGTAGACGCGCGAACAGGCCGAACACTTCTGCCCTGACAAGCCGAAGGACGAGCGCACGATGCCCAGCGCCGCCCGTTCGATGTCGGCGTGGCGCGTCACGATGGTGGCGTTCTTGCCTCCCATCTCGGTGATGCAGGGGCGAGGGTAGCGGCCCATGACGCTGGCGCGCAGCACTTCCATGCCTACAGCATGCGAGCCGGTGAAGGTAACGCCCGCGACCTGCGGGTGCTGGACCAGCGCGCGTCCGGTGGCGTCACCGCCGGTGACGAAATTGACCACGCCGGGCGGAATGCCTGCGTCACGCAGGCATTCCAGCAGCAGCCAGCCCGACAGCGATGTTTCAGGCGACACTTTGTAGACCACCGTGTTGCCCGCGATGAGGGCGGGGCCGACCGGACCGCCCGACAGGGCGAACGGGAAGTTGAACGGCGCGACCAACGCCCAGACACCGTAGGGCTTGAGCACGGTACGGTTGTGGCTGCGGAAGTTGGGTAGCGGGTCGTCGGCCAGCAACCGGTCGAAGCCGTCGTGCTGTTCCATCTGGTCGCAGTACCAGTCGATGAGGTCGGCGGTCTCCTGCACCTCGCCGATCGATTCCATGCGGTTCTTGCCGACTTCCACGGCGACCGCGGCACTGATGGTGTACACGCGCTCCTCGATCAGGCGGGCCGCTCGCCGCAGCAGGGCAACGCGATCGGGCCACGGCGTGGCAGCCCAGGCCGGGAAAGCAGCGCGGGCCGCTTGTACGGCCTGATCGACCTGTGCGGTCGAGCCTTGCACGAAACGGCCGATTAACCAATCCTGATTGATCGGCGAGCGGACTTCAAAGCGCTCGCCTTCCATAAGAGCCTGGTCGTTCACCCACTGCGCGTGGTCCTTGCCCATGCCATGCTGCTTGAAGTGCTGCAGGGCCGCGTCGAAGCGCGCATGCAACTCCGCTGGCGGGTTGAACATCGTTGAATAGGTCAGCTTGAACGCGTTGCCGTCCGGCATCTTTCACATCTCCTGTTGTTATTTGAGCCATAGGGGCGCATGCCCCGGCGCAGTGTAGGCCGTCTAGGTGCGTCCAGCGCTCAAATGAGCGGCCAAGGGCGCACCTGTGCGACACCCCAGGGCGCCAGGCGCCGCGCCAACTCGATCACCCGCGCGTCCTTGCTCACCAGAATCGCGCGGTGCTGCACGGCCAAATCAATGAAGACTTGGTCATCCGCATCGCGGCAGCGCACGGTGCTGGTTGGCGGCGGGGGCGCGATATGCGCATGGGCGTCGAACTTCGCCAGCACGTCCTGCGCCGACAGCGAAGTGCCTCCCAGCCGGCGCTCAACCTGTGGGTAACCGAGTACGCGTGCGAGCTCTTCGCGCATCACGAGTGTGGCGCACCAGTGCAATCGTCCCGCGGTCACGGCGTTCAGCAGCCCGGTGGCACCGGGGTCTTGAAACACCCAAAGGTCCAGCACGCAGTTGGTGTCGATCACCACTGGGCGACCGGGTGTGAACAACGGTTCGGACAATTTGATTGCTATTAAAATAAGAGCTGTCAGCGCAATGCTGACCTAGGCTGAGGTCTGATTCGACCTGGGATCTTCGCGCCGGCCCGTGAGATCAAAACGAAACAGCCGGCACTCGATGGGGCCGTTCCACATGGGCACGCGACGGCTTTCCTTAAGGCGCAGGCGGCCGGGCAACTTCAAATCCGGCGTCAGCAACCAGGCTGTCCAGCCTGCGTAGTGACTTTTCCAGTGCGCCGCCAGGCGCGTGAAAAAGGCATCGCCGGCGTCGCGTTCGCCAGCACTGGGCTGGTGGGAGGGCGCGCGTCCCAGGGGGGCGCTCTGGAAGGCCTCCCGGCCACGCGCCTTCTGTCCCGCCACGCCGGCGGCGGCGATCCGCTCGCCATACGGCGGGTTCATCAACATCGTCCCGGGCTGCGGCGTTGGCGGCAACCGCTGCAGCGCATCGCCGCCACGCAGTTGCACGGCGTGTGCAACGCCAGCCCGTTCGGCATTACGCTGCGCGAAATCGACCATGCGGTGCGCGACATCGCTGCCGAATACACGCGGTGCCCCTTCAGGGGGCTGGGCGGCGGCGCGCGCTTCGGCTTTCATCGCTGCCCAGGCGCGGGCATCGAAGGGCCGAAGCCGCTCAAACGCGAAGCGACGTTCGCCGCCTGCGGGCAGGTTCAGCAGCAACTGTGCGGCTTCGATCACGATCGTGCCGCTGCCGCAGCAGGGGTCATACAGCGGCTCCTTGCTGACCCGCCGCTCCGCCGGTTGCCACCAGCCACTGGCGGCCAGCATGGCGGCAGCGAGCGTTTCCTTCAGCGGCGCGTCCCCCTTGTCCTGGCGCCAGCCGCGCTTGAAGAGAGGTTCGCCGCTGGTGTCGATGTACAGGCTTGCATGGGTCGCACTCAGGTGCGTGTGGATGCGCACCTGCGGCATCTGCGTGTCGATGCTGGGACGCGCACCCGTGCGCGCGCGAAAGTGATCGACCACCGCGTCCTTGACCCGCAGCGTGGCAAAGTTCAGGCTTTTAAGCGGGCTGCCGTGCGCCGTCAGGTCGACACGCAGGGTCTGCTGGGCGCTGAACCATTGCTCCCAATCCACGCCCGAGGCCAACGCGTACAGGTCCTGCTCGTCCCGATAGGCACCGTCCGCCAGCTCGATCAACACGCGCTGGGCGAGCCTGCTGTGCAGGTTCAGGCGCAGGGCGGTGGCCCAGTCAGCGCGCACGCGCACACCACCGCGGTCGGTCAACAGGTCCTGGCCCACCAGACCAGTAAGTCCGTGGACCTCGTCGGCCAGGTAGCCTTCAACGCCGCCGGCACAGGGCAAAAAGAGGTGCAGCGCGGCACGCATCTGGACGGCCGCGGGAGAAGATGTCGCCATGGCCGCGCATTGTGACCTACCCGGTTAGGGCGCGGGCTCCAGCGGCAGCCGGACCGCCATCGTGACGAAGGGATCGTCGTAGGTGTAGGTCAGCGTGCCGCCATGGGCTAGGGCGATGGTCTGACCCACATAGAGACCGAAGCCCAGGCCCGAGCGTGAATCGTCGATCGCGGCGGGCACGGTCGGGCTGAAGAGGGCTGCCACCACCGACTCCGCAATCGGTGGACTGATGTTGCTGATTTCGACCAGCGCCTCGGACCCTTCGCGACCGACGCGGACCACCACCGACTCTCCGGCATGGCCGTGCCGGACGGCGTTTTCCAGCAAGCCGTCGAACAGTCGCGCCAGACGATCCGGTTCGCCTTGCACCGCAATGGCTGCCTCCCCTTCGTGGACCGCCGGAGTCTCGAAATAGATCGAGGTGCCGTGGTGACGTTGCTGTGCCGCCCCGATCCTCTCCGCCAGCAGTTCGCCCAAGTCGACCGGGGTCCGGATGAGCGGGCGCACACCCTGGCGCAGCAGGCTCAATTCCATGGCCTGGTGAAGCACACGCTCGAACCGGCCTTCCGGTTCGTCTGTTCCCGGCGAGGCCGCCGTGTCGGGCCGTGCATGGAGCATCGCACTGACGGCATCCCGGTAGCGGTGCATTTCCGCGACCCGTGCTGCCACCAACCGGCGCAAGTCGGCGCCCAAGGCGTCGAGCGCAGCCACGTCTTCATGTGCCCATGGCTTGGAGAATCCGCGCAGCGTTTCCTCGCTCGATTGGACTAGGTGCAGTGTGCGGGCACGCTCGGACAGCACTGGCCAAGCGCCCCAGGTGACCGTGTCCAGGCGTTCGCGCCGCAGCAACAGAATGCGCCCCTGGCTGGAAGCGTCGTAGCTTATGGAGAGCAGGCCAGCCCAGCCGCCGAGCTCGTCGGCCAGCGCCGGTGCGGCAAGGGCGAGCGAATCGGTGGCGTATGCGTGCCCGTCATCGACGCCACTTTCGCTGAGCCACCGACGCAAGGTCGACCACAGCTGCGGCGTTACCGGTCCGTGGGCGTGCAGGCTGGACTGGTGGCTGACCAGCATCGCTTCGGCGCCAAAGGCCTCGGCGATTTCCTGGGAGCGGGCCGACAGCACCTGGGCCGTCTCGACCGCCGATTGCATCTGATCCAGCAAGGTGCTGCGCAAGTGCTCGAGCTGGCGCTCGCGGGCGATCCGGTCCTGCGCCAGTTGCGACTGCAGTTGCGCGGACACCAACTCGGCCAGCACCGCGCAGATCGAGCGGGTTGGATAGGGCACCTGCAAGCGCGTCCGGTGGTGGCTGATGATGACTCCCCACAGTTGGTCTTCGATCATCAGTGGCAGCGTCATCGCGGCGCCCATGTCGGACTGGCGCAGGTAGTCGACCGGCAATGGCTCCGGGCTGCGCAACACTGCGTAAGTCAGGTCCAGCGGCCGTGCACTGGGATCGAGGTTGAACACCGGCACGGGTTGACTGTGGGCGTCGGCGATGAGGCGCACCGCATTGAGCTGACAAAGACGCCGCGTGGCTTGCGGGATGGCTTCGTCGGGAAAGCTGTAACCGAGAAATGAAGGCAACTCCGGGATGCAGGCTTCGGCCACCACATCGCCTCCGCCGCCGACATCCTCGCGTCGGAAGCGGTAGACCATGGTGCGATCGAGACCGGTCACGGCGCGCACCGAGCGAACGGCTTCTTCCAGCAGCGCCTGTGCCGTGTCCTGGCGCCGCAGGTTTTGAACGATGCGGTGCAGGGCGGGGCCGAGTTCCTGACGCATTGGTTCCTGCTGGCACCACTCCCACTCCACCAGCGTGGGACCTGGATGCCGGTGCACGAGGAGGTCGAAGCTCCTGCCGTTCAGTGCCACCTGACGGTGGCGCAGGGCATCTGCTTCGAAAAAATTGGTGCTCTGAGGGCCGCTGAGGCTGGCGAGCAGTTGCGCATCGCCGGCCACATGCTCCAGTCGCAGACGCTCGCCCAACACCGGCGCCAAACGACCCAGCAATTCGCAGGCGTTGGCGCTCAAATGGGTGACGAGGCCCTCCGAATCTAGCCCAGCCAGGACGCCGTGAGCCTGGATGCTGGCGGCGGTGCCCTCTCCCAGCGATTTGGGCGCGCCTGCCATGACGGTGGGGAGAGCGCGCATCAGGCAGTCCCGAAATGAAGAAAAGGCGGGACGTCAGGGGTCATCGGGCGAAGGTTCGGTAGGTGGGCGCGCAGGCAGGGTAGAGATTGGCTTTCAGTGTATAGGCGCCAGATGCGCGACGCTCTGAAGATCGGCATAGGCCCGTGGCTGATGAATGAGCCGCGCAGTTCCGTTTTTACTGTGCAGCGCGGCGCAGGCTGGCGACCGGGATGCGAAGGCTCTCTCGGTATTTCGCCACGGTACGTCTGGCGCAATCGATGCCCTGTTCCTTGAGCATTTCGGCCAACTGGTTGTCCGACAGGGGCTTGGCCGGATTCTCCGCCCCGATCAGTTGCTTGATCAGTGCGCGTACCGCCGTGCTGGAGGCGTTGCCACCGGATTCGGTGCCCAGCGCCGAGCCGAAGAAGTACTTCAGTTCATAGGTGCCGCGTGGGGTCGCCATGTACTTGGCGGTGGTCACGCGAGAAATCGTCGACTCGTGCACGCCGAGCTCATCGGCCAGTTCGCGCTGCACCATCGGTCGCATGGCGAGGTCGCCATGGATGAAGAAGCTCTTCTGCCGTTCGACGATGGCCTGCGACACGCGCAGGATGGTGTCAAAGCGTTGCTGGATGTTCTTGATGAACCAGCGCGCCTCTTGCAGGCGCTGGGCCAGCGCCTGGTGGTGCTCGCCGCCCTTGCCGCCGCGCAGGGCGCTGGCGTAGACGTCGTGCACGCGCAGGCGCGGCATCACGTCCGGGTTCAACTGCACCCGAAAGCGCTGTTGCGCGCCACTGCCGCTCACGCTGACGATGACGTCGGGCACGACGATGTTGCGTTCCACGTCGGCAAAGCGGCGGCCGGGTTTGGGCTCCAGCGTAGCGATCAGCTGCATGGCGGCGCGCACATCCGGTTCCGGCAGCTCGGTCAGCACGGCCAGGCGCTTCGCGTCGCGCTTGGCCAGCAGATCGATGACGCCATGTTGCGCGCAGACTTTCAGTGCCGCAGCAAGGCAGTCGGATTCGTCTGCGCTGCTGCCCAGGGCGCGCCGACGCTCGCGCAGCTGCAGGCCAAGGCATTCGGCGAGATGGCGCGCGCCCACGCCCGGCGGGTCGAGCGACTGCAGCAGCTTGAGCGCGAGGGTGAAGCGGTGCACTGCTTCTTCCATCTGATCGACATCGTCGTCGTCGTCCATCAGCGTGGCCGCCAACTGGGCCAGCGAATCCTCTAGGTAGCCGTCGTCGTTGAGCGACTCGATCAGAAAGCGCAAGGCCGCCGCGTCCTCGGGTGACAGGCGCAGCGCCAGTGCCTGTTGGTGCAGGTGAGCGGTCAGGCTTTCAGGCGCTTCCGCGCGATCGCCCGCGTCCAGTTCGTCTTCATCCGGAGCCTGTGCGCCGCGCGCCGGCGCATCGCCGCCCCATTCGCCGTCGTCGGCGCTGACTTCCACGCTGCCGTCGCCATCCCAACCTTCAGTTGCGAGGGAATCTGAGTCAAATTCGGCCTCTGCGCTAGAACCATCTGCGTGAGCAGCTTCTGTTTCGATAGCATTTTCGCTGGCCCGGTCGCCTTCGCTGGTGCGGCTGTCGGCGTGCTGCAGCCCAAATTCCTCGCGCGGCGCGGCGTCGTCTTCGCGCTCCAGGAACGGGTTGTCGTCGAGCATCTGCTCGATTTCGCTCGACAGCTCGAGTGTGGAAAGCTGAAGCAGCCGGATCGACTGCTGCAACTGGGGTGTGAGCGCGAGGTGCTGCGAAACCCGCAGCGACAGACCGGGCTTCACAGGCGGAAGTGCTCTCCCAGGTACACGCGCCGCACTTGCGGGTCTTCGACGATGTGCTCGGGCGTGCCGGTGGCCAGCACTCGCCCTTCGCTGATGATGACCGCGTGGTCGCAGATGCCCAGGGTTTCGCGCACGTTGTGATCGGTGATCAGCACGCCAATGCCGCGGCTCTTGAGGAAGGCGATGATGCGCTGGATCTCGATCACCGCGATCGGATCGATGCCTGCGAACGGCTCGTCCAGCAAGATGAAGCGCGGCTGGGTGGCCAGCGCCCGCGCGATTTCGACGCGCCGGCGTTCACCGCCCGACAGCGCGGGTGCGGGCGAATCGCGCAAGTCGTTGACGTGCAGCTGCTCCAGCAGCTCGGTCAAGCGGCGTTCGATCTCGGTGCGGCTCAGCGTGCGGCCATCTGCGTCCTGCTGCAGCTCCAGCACCGCACGCACGTTCTCGGCAACCGTCAGTTTGCGGAAGATCGAGGCTTCCTGCGGCAGGTAGGACAAACCGAGGCGCGAGCGGCTGTGGATCGGCATGTGCTCGATCGGCTGGTCATCAATGCTAATGGTGCCGGCGTCGGCCCGTACAAGGCCCACGATCATGTAGAACGAGGTGGTCTTGCCGGCGCCGTTGGGGCCAAGCAGCCCGACCACTTCGCCGCTGGCCACGTCGAGCGAGACGTCGTGCACCACGCGGCGCGCGCCGTAGTTTTTGCGCAGGCCGCGCACCTCCAGCCGGCTCAGCGGTTGCTCCGACAGCAGCGGCACCGGCGCGGTGGCACCGAAACGGGAGGCGAGTTCTTCCGCGCTGGCTTCGTTCACCGCGGCGTTCCCGAAGCGGGCGGCAAGGTGGTGGAAGAACGCAGCGGCGCACTGGCGCCAGCGGCCGGCGCCGTGGCAGCGGGGGCGGCCCCGGCCCCACTGTTGCGCGGCGCCAGGATCGCCCGCACGCGGCCGCCCGGCGCGGCCGAGGGGGCGCCAGAAGCGCGCGCACCGGCATCGACGGTGTAGACCTCGGTCACGTTGTTGTAGACGATCAGGCTGCCCATGACCTCGTCCTGCACCGTGGCGCCGGCCAGGCGCCGCATTTCGGCGCGGCGCACGAAGCGCACGATGTCGCTCTTGCCGTCGTATTCGATGGTTTCGCCTTCGCCTTCGATGTATTCGTCCACGCCTTCGCGCTTCTGGCGAAAGAACGCGCGCTTGCCGGGTTCGGCAAACATCGTGCCGGACTGGTTGCCGGCGGCGTCCTGCCGCACTTCAAGGCGGGCACCACGCATGACGATGGTGCCCTTGGTCACCACCACGCGTCCCGTGAACGTGGTGACCTGGGACTGGTCTTCGTAGCGGCCGGTGTCCGCCTCGATGTTCATGGGTTTGTCGCGGTCGGCGCGTTCCGCATGGGCGAGGGGGGTGAGCGCCAGCGCCAGCAGACCTGCTGCGACGCCACCGACCATTCGGCGCAGGAGATGGGAAATTTGGGGCACGGTTTTTGCTTTGCTCAGTCGATTCATTGTACGCGCTGAGGGCGTGCACGCCGGGCGACGCCCCATGAAAAAAGCCCGCTGGCGCGGGCTCTCGGGATGTGCGTCAGGCGATCAGGCGCCCTTGCGTTCCTGCGCGATCAGGTTGTTGGTCACCTGCATCATGCGCTCGAAGCCACCACCCAGCGAACCATCGGTGTAGTAGCGGCCGGCAATGCCGAGTGCGGGCGTGCCTTCGACCTTGTAGGCCTCCTGCAGCTGGCCCGCCTGGCGAATCTTGGTGGCCACGCCAAACGACTTGTAGGCGGCTTCGAACTTGGCGCGGTCCACGCCCTGCTCGGCTACCCACGGGAACAGCACGTCGGGCTTGTCCAGGCGCACGCGCTGCTTTTGCAGCGCCTCGAACACCTTGGCGTGCAGGGCGTCGACCTTGCCAACCGCTTCCAGGCCATAAAAGATGCGCTGCAGCGGCTCAAAGCTGGGGCTGAAGCCCACGTGCTCCAGGCGCACCACGACGTCCTTGGCCGCGCCCTTCTTCCAGGCCTGGAACATCGGGTCGAAGTTCATGCAGTGCACGCAGCCGTACGAGAAGAACTCCACCACTTCGATCTGACCGGCCGGCGCTGCCACGGGCGCGCGCGGCTTGACGTCCAGGTAACCCTTGTCCGACTTGGACTGGGCGTGGGCGGGCAGTGCCAGCAGGCCCGGCAGGGCAGCGACGGTGGCGCCAAGGGCGAATTCGCGACGTTTCATCTTGTTCTCCAATTCAGGGGTAGCGAGCTATGGAGTGAACCCACGCCCGCGAAGTTCCGCTGCGCTCAGGTTTCCATCAACCCATGTGACGGATTAACGCTGCACCCGCACCAGGGCGGAATCAAAGCCGTTGCCGTCCAGCCGGCCTTTCACGCGGTCGGCGGCGTCCTTGTTCTGGAAGGGGCCGACGCGCACGCGATACACGGTGCGGCCGGCCTGTTCGCGCTCGGTCACACGCGCTTCCACGCCCATCAGCGACAGCCGCGCGCGCTGGGCGTCGGCGTCGTCCGAAGTGCGGAACGCCCCGGCTTGCACGAAATAGGTGAACGGATCGGCCGCGGCACTGGGCGCAGCCGTGGTCGACGAGCCGGCGCGTGCAGCCGCCAAGTCGCCCAGCGGATCGGACGAGGAAGACGGCTTGGGCGGCGGCGTGCGTGCCGTGGTTTCCGCGGGGGGCTTGGTGGCTGCAGTCGCAGTGTCGGGCTTGCTGGCGGCGCGCGCGGCCGAAGCGGCGGCGGTGCGGCTGGGCGGCGTTACTTCGGCAGGCGGCGGGATCGGGCGGGTCGACGGACGCGCCACCTCAGCCGGCGTGGGGACCGGGGCGGGTTCGGGCGCCGGGGCTACCGTGCCGGCAGCGCTGGGGCTGGCCGGGCGCGCGCCGTTGCGGTTGCGCAGCGGGCTGTTGGGGTCCCAGTCGCGGTTCTTCTCGGCTTCGGCGGCGTCCTGGCCACTGGTGCGTGAGGTGTTCTTGTTGACGAACGGGATAGGCACCTTGGCCACGTAGATGGCCACGGCCAGCGCGGCCGCCAAGCCGACCATCATGCCCAGGATCACGCCCAGAAAGGTGCCGCCGCGTTGCTTCGAATTCATCATGGTGGACATAACGCTTACATCTTGGTCGGCGCGGACACGCCGAGCACCAACAGGCCATTGTGCAATACCTGCGCGGTGGCGGCGACCAGCGCCAGGCGGGCCAGTTTGACCGGCTCGTCGTCCACCAGGATGCGCTCGGCGTCGTAGTAGCTGTGGTAGCTCGCGGCCAGATCGCGCAGGTAGAAGGTGACATCGTGTGGCGCAAAATCCTGCGCCGCGGCGGCCAGCATGTCGGGGTACTTGGCCAGCTGGAGCATCAGCGCCTGCGCGGCCGGGCTGTCCAGTGGGCTGAGGTCAACGTCCACCAGCGAGGCCACCTCCCCGCCCCAAGCTTCCAGCACCGAGCAGATGCGCGCGTGCGCGTACTGCACGTAGTACACAGGGTTGTCGTTGTTTTTCTGAACCGCCAGGTCCACGTCGAAGGTGTATTCGGTGTCGGGCTTGCGGCTCAGCAGGAAGAAGCGCACGGCGTCGGCGCTGGTCCATTCGATCAGGTCGCGCAGGGTCACGTAGCTGCCAGCGCGCTTGCTGATCTTGACCTCTTCACCGCCACGCACCACGCGCACCATGGTGTGCAGCACGTAGTCGGGGTAGCCCTGCGGGATGCCGACATCGGCCGCCTGCAGGCCGGCGCGCACGCGGGCGATGGTGCCGTGGTGGTCGGTGCCCTGGATGTTGATGACCTTCGGGTAACCGCGTTCCCACTTGCTGATGTGGTAGGCCACATCCGGCACGAAGTAGGTGTAGCCGCCGCCCTGCTTGCGCATCACGCGGTCCTTGTCGTCGCCGTAGTCGGTCGACTTCAGCCACAGCGCGCCGTCCTGCTCGTAGGTGTGGCCGTTGGCGATCAGGCGCTGCACGGTGTTCTCGACGCGGCCGCTGGTGTACAGGCTGGATTCCAGGTAGTACTCGTCGAACTTCAGGCGGAAGGCCTGCAGGTCCTTGTCCTGCTCGTTGCGCAGGTAGGCGACGGCGAACTGGCGGATGTTGTCGGTGTCCTCGACGTCGCCGTTGGCCGTGAACTCGCGGTCGTCGGCCTTCACCGTTTTCTTGGCCAGAAAGTCGTTGGCGATGTCCTGGATGTAGTCGCCGTTGTAGGCCGCTTCGGGCCAGCCGGCGTCACCCGGTTTCAGGCCCTTGGCGCGCAGCTGCGTGCTTTGGGTCAGCGTCTCGATCTGCACGCCGGCGTCGTTGTAATAGAACTCGCGGTGCACCTGCCAGCCTTGCGTGGCCAGCAGGTTGCAGATCGCGTCGCCCAGCGCCGCCTGGCGGCCGTGGCCGACGTGCAGCGGCCCGGTCGGGTTGGCGCTGACAAATTCAACCAAAACGCGGTCTGGCCCTACAGGAATCTGCGCGAACAGCTCCTTTTGTTGTAGCACTTCGCGCACTACCTGCTGCTTGGCGGCGGGCTTGAGGCGGATGTTCAGAAACCCGGGGCCGGCCAGCTCGATCGCGTCGACCCAGTGCTGGAACGCGGGCGCGGCTTCCAGCGCGGTCTTGAGCTGTTCACCCAGCGCGCGCGGGTTGGCCTTCAGCGGCTTGGCCAGCTGCATGGCGGCCGTGCAGGCCAGGTCGCCATGCGCGGCCTGCTTGGGCGATTCGAACGCGGCTTTGTCGCCAGCGCCGGGCGATAGTTTTTCCAGCTCGCCGGTCAACGCGGCCAGCAAATCTTGCTTAACGGAGGGCATGGCGTGAATTATCCATGCGCTCAGCCCGCATTCTGGCGGGGTCGTGCCGTACGCGCGCCACGGTTCGGCGGCATGATGCGCGCCATGATCGACCGCGCCACCGCTGCTCCCCGTCTGTCCTGCATCCTGCCGGCCTACAACGAGGCGACCAATCTGCCGCGTGTCGTACCCGAGGTGCTGGCCGCTCTGGCGCGGCTGTCGCCGCACGTGGAGCTGATCCTGGTCAACGACGGCAGCCGCGACGACACGTGGGCGGTTGCGGCCCAGCTGTGCCTGCAGCACCCGCAACTGGTGTTGATCGACCTGTCACGCAACTTCGGCAAGGAGGCGGCGCTGTCGGCCGGCCTGGACCATGCGCGCGGCGACGCGGTCTTCATCATGGATGCGGATGGCCAGCACCCTACGGCCCTGCTGGCCGACATGCTGGCGGCGTGGACGCGGGGCTTTGACGTGGTCTACACCGTGCGCCGCACCCGCACCGACCAGTCTGTCCTGCAACGCCGGCTGACGCGCCTGTTCTATGGCCTGGTGAACTGGCAGGCGCGCGTGAAGGTGCCGCCCAACGCGGGCGACTTCCGGCTGCTGGATGCGCGGGTGGTGCAGGCGCTGCGCCTGATGCCCGAGCGCCACCGTTTCATGAAGGGCCTATACGCCTGGGTCGGCTTTCGCAGCCTGGCGTTGGACTACGAGCCGCTGCCGCGCCTGGCCGGTGAAACGCGCTTTGGCCTGCGGGGCGCGTTTGGCCTGGGTGCGACCGGCCTGCTGGCGTTTTCGGCCACGCCGCTGCGTCTGATGGGCGTGGGGGGCATCCTGTTGTCGCTGGCGGCCTTGTTTTACGGTAGCTGGGTCGTTTTTGAATACCACTTTCTGGGCATCGACGTGCCTGGCTACGCCACCATCGTGGCTGGCATGATGTTCCTGGCCGGCGTGCAACTGATGTCCATTGGCCTGCTGTCCGAGTACGTCGCGCGTATCTACGACGAGGTCAAACGGCGCCCGCTGTACCTGGTGGCGCGGCAGACCGGGCATGGCCTGCCCGACGTCCCAGACGCCGCGAGCGAAGGCGCCCGGCGGTGAGCGCGCTGCGCACGGGCTTCTGGTTTGGTGTGGTGGGCGCAACGGCAGCGCTGACGCATGCGTTGGTGTTCGGGTTGGTACAGCCGGGTGCCTGGCCTGAACTGGCCAACGCCGCGGGCTTTGGCGTCGCGTTCGTGGTCAGCTTCGTCGGGCACCGCTGGCTCAGCTTTCGCGATGCCGGCACTGGCGTGCGGCAAAGCCTGGGGCGCTTTGCCGCGACCGCGTTGCTGGGGTTTGCGACCAACGAGCTGGTGTTTGTGCTGCTGCTGCGCGGCCTCGGCTGTTCGTCATGGCCGGCGCTCGTCGCGGGGCTGCTGGTGGCAGCCGGGCAGACGTTCCTGCTCAGCCGCTTCTGGGCTTTCCGGCGCTGACCGCCGGATCGTCCAGCGCCGGTCGTACTCGGGGCGCCAGTCCCTGCGGCTATAGGTGCCAGCGAGCGTTTCCGGTGCGCAGCGCGGCCCGGTCAGCGGCCAAACAGGTAGCTCCACAGGCCGGCGTGGTCGCGAGCCGCCGGCAGGAACCAGGGCGCGGCGATCCAGGCCGCACGGCCGTTCATGCGGCGCTTCAGGTCGTGCCCGAGAAGAGCGTGCTGCCCCTGACCAATTGGATGCGGTGCTGGGCGAGCTGCGCGGCAAAGCGCTCGCTGGCCAGAAATTGCGCTTCGCGCTTGCGGGCGAGGGCGATCGGGTCATCGGGTTCGGCAGTGCCCGACGCCTGCGCATCGCCCGGGTGGCACATCAGCACGGTGCCGGCGGCGCTGCCGGCCAGCCAGCGCGCCATGTGCGCGGCGTATGCATCGGTACTGCCTTCGAAGTTGTAGATGCCGGACAGGGCTGTAGCGGTAGGCAGATCTACGCGAGCAGCTAGCTTTTTGAGAGAGTTGCCGCCGAGCGCGCCGATGATGCGCGCTTTCAGGTCGCGCTGGCCCGCGGGCGCGCACGACAGGCGCAGCCATGGCGGCCGTGCCTGGCCGCCGTAGCGTTGACGCAGGCTGTCGACCAGCGCTTGGCGGATGCCGGCGAATTGCTGCACATGCTGGTGACCGTCCACGTGGTCGGGTGGCGCGCCCCAGGCGGCTTCGAAGGCGTCGAGCTGGCGCTCGATTTCGGCGCGCGCGGCGGTGCGGTCAAAGCCGCCGATCAATGCGCGCCGCATGGCCTGCTGCAAACCCATGCCGTGGCCGCGGGCCTGCGCAAACGGGCTGGTCCAGTCGAGGTGCAGGCCGACGTCGATGTGGCCACGCAGCGGGGCCAGCGCGGCCGCGTCCTGCGGCCAGCGCGGAGACAGCACCATGGCGCTGGTCGCCGTCAACCGCCCCATGCCAGCCAGGCGGCGAATGGCCGCGCTGATGCCGGCGCTTTGCGCGTAGTCGTCAGCGCACAGCACCAGTGGTTTGAGCGTGCAGGCGGTCATGGACATGCCACCACCGCAGTCCCGCCGCTGTGCTGCGCGGCGCGGCGCAACCGGTCTTCAGCCGCGCGGTAGCGCGGGTCCAATGGGGGCGGCGCCGGATGGGGCCACCAAGCCCAGCCCGGTGCCAAGGCGCTCGCTTCGGCCGGGGGATGGCAGGTCGGCCAGACGCTGATGATGCGCCCCTTCTCCAGATCGATCGCGCTGAGCCAGGGACTGCGCGCCAGTTGGCCGTCGATCAGCACACGTGGCCGGCCCGGCAGGTGGCGCGCGAGCATGCCGGCCATGCCATAAGGTCCGTTGATGAGGTCGACTCTGTCCGTCTCGCCCGTGATCGTGCGGGCCAGCACCGCGAAGTCGCGCTGCTTCCAGCCGCCAGTGTCCATGGGGCCGCGCGCACTGACCTCCGACATCCTCAGCGTGTAAAAGAACAGTGCCGCCTGCAGGGCGACCCAAAGCCACCAGGTCGCAGGTGGCGGCGCCGCGTCCCCCAGGCGCCACCGCCGTGGCAAAAGGACCAGCACGGCGGGCAATGTCCACAGCGCGAAGGCGGTGCTCCATTTCATCTGAAGGAAGATGCCGCCCGCCAGGCAGAGCGACGCCATGATCGCCATGGGCCCAAAGCCAGCCAGCAGCAGGAAATCGCGTTTCAAGCGCCCCGGCGCCGAGCCAGGCGGGTGCACCGCGCGGGCCCGCGAGCAACCCAGCATACCGGCGACCGAGAACACCAGTACCCACGCAGGCGCCAGGCGGTTGCCCATCCAGTCGGCCACCCAGAGCAGCACGTGAGCAGGCCGGTCAGCCAGGGGCAGATGCGCGCCGAGCGAGCTGTCGCTGGCGTAGCTGAGCGGCGCCCAGTCTGCATGCGCCAGCCACAGCAGGTGCGGTGCGAAGACCAGGGTGGCCAAGAAGACCGCCAGTGCCAACCCTCTTCGATGCGCCGGTGAGCGCCAGCCGCCAATGCGCACCCACCACGCGAGCATGCAGAGGGCGACCAGCGCCATCTGGTACTTGGCCAGCATGCCCAGGCCCAACAGCACGCCGATGGCGGCCCAGGTGCGCACTCTCGGGCGTTCGGTGACGCGCCACAACAGGGACAGTGTTCCGGCGATGAGGGGCAGCATCACCACGTTGTGGTTGTAGATCGGCAAGCGGTCGGTCGCGTACGTCAGGCACAGCGCCCCCAGCACTGCCAGCAAGGCGTCGCCACGCCCCAGCAGACGCCTCACTGTGGCGTGGAACAGCAACAGCGTGAGCACCATAGAGCCAGCGCTCAGGGCGTACGTCAGCAGCGGTGTTGCGGGCCAGGCAGGGCTGGCAGCGGCCAGCAGCCAGGTGGGCAGAGGCGGGTGCTTGTAGTAACCCCACGCAAGGGCTTCGCGCCAGACCAGTTGCTCAACGTTGTCAATGGGCGGCGTGGGGTACAGCCAAACCGATAGCGCCGTCCATGCGCCAACAAAGGCCAGCAACCATGCCACCAAGCGCCGCGTTGCAGCGTCGGAACGGATCACGGGAGTCCTTCAGTGGCCGAAGCCGCGAGCGAGAAACACCGCCGCCAGGGGGATCACCGCGACGAGGTGGGTTTCCAGCATGACGAGCCTGCGAGCGCCGGCGATGTCCTGCTCGGGCGGCAGTGCGCCATCGCTCAGCCATCGCGCTTGCCAGCGCAGGAAGCGTCGCGTGGGGCCGAGCATGAGCACGGCGGTCACCACGAACAGTGTCAGCTTGAGGTGCAGCAGCCAGTTGCCCCAATACCAGGCGGCGCCCTTGGCGCCCAGGTAGACGCGCAACAGACCGGTGACCAGCACCGCAGCGGTGGCGATCCACAAGATCCGGTCAAGCCGTACCAGGCGCTGCACGATCGCCCCGTTGAGCCATTCGCGCCGGCACAGGGCGGCCTCACTGGAGGCGAAAACAATCCATCCCAGTACCGCGCTGATGTGAAAGAAGGCGAGCCACGCTTCCTGCATGACGTGCATCGTACGCGAGGATTGTTACAGGGGCTTACCTAGCGCCGGGTGCCATTGGCGCTGCCATGCCAGTAGCCGGGATCGGCATAGCGCTCGCGCAAGTGGTCTACCCACAAGCGCACGCGCAGCGGCAGGTGCTTGGTGGGGTGCGGCAGGATGGCATAGATGCCGTTGGGCGGCGCGGCAAAGGCCTCCAGCACCGGCACCAGTTGGCCGGTGGCGATTTCGTGCTCCACCTCCCAGGTCGAACGCCAGGCGATGCCGTGGCCGGCCAGGCACCAGTCGTGCAGCACCTGACCGTCCGAGCAATCCAGCGGGCCGCTGGGGCGCAGGTAGATGACTTCGCTGCTGGCGTCGCTGTCGGCCAACGGTTCGGTCGGGCTGCCCTCGGCGCGCTTGGCCAGGTCGGTGTGCGGCACGCGAAACGCCCAGCCGCGCGTCTGCGAGGCGTCGCTGGACAGCGCCAGGCAGTCGTGCCCGGTCAGATCGCGCGGGTGCTCCGGTGTGCCGCGGCGCGCCAGGTAGGCGGGCGCGGCCACCGCCAGCCGCCGGTTGTCCGCCAGGCGGATGCTGACCAGGGACGAGTCGGGCAAGTCGCCAACGCGCACGGCGCAGTCGTAGGCTTCGGCCGCCAGGTCGATCACCCGGTCCGACAGGTTCAGCGAGATGCGCAGCCGCGGGTGCGCCGCGTGAAAGGCCGGCAGCAGCGGCGCGACGTGCCGTCGCCCAAAGCCCGCTGGCGCCGTGAGGCGCAGGTGGCCGCTGGCCTGCACGCCGCCGGCCGACACGCTGGCTTCGGCGCCGGCCACCTCGGCCAGGATGCGCTGGCAGTCGTCCAGAAAGGCCGTGCCCTCGTGCGTGAGGGCGATGCGCCGTGTGGTGCGCACCAGCAGCTTCACGCCCAGGTGTTCTTCCAGCGCGTCCAACCGCCGCCCGATCACCGCCGGCGCCACCCCTTCGGCGCGCGCCGCGGCGCTCAGCGAGCCGCGCGTGGCCACCGAGGCGAAGGTCTCGAAAGCCTTGAGCTTGTCCATGGAGCGGGCATTATGCGCAGTCGCCACGTTCTTGAGTCCTCCCCTTGGTGTGGGGGTCGTCAGTGGGGCAGGGGCTGTGCGATCATCAGGTTGCACCTGCCCCGGCAAGGTGACGAACGGACATGCCGCCAGCCCCCAACCCTCCTTCTGCCTCGCGCATTGACGTGCGCACGCTGAGTCTCGCCCAGCTCCAGCTACTGGCCGAGCGGGGCAGCCGCCGTGCGCGCGCCGAGTTGGAAGGGCGCATGCGCGCGGCCAGTCCTGCGCCAGCGCCAATGGGCCATGGTGGCCCAGGGCGGAACGAGCGGCGCGCCATGAACGACGGGTTCGTTCCCGCTGAGCGGTCCGTCGCCGCGGGGTCCGCCGTGTTGCGCACTCCGGCAGGGCCGCCGGCCGATCTGCCGACCCTGACCGAGCGCGCGCACCCGTCGGGCTCAGCGCCTTTGACTGCCCACATGGCCCCACCGGCGGCTGGTGCGCCCGGCCCTGCGCAGTTGAACGAGGCGCTGCAGAAGCAACTGGAGCTGATCGCTCAGCAGGAAGGTTCCGCCTCGCGTGCCTCGGGGCCACCCCGCCTGCTGGGCATGGTGATGATCGCCTGGGGTGCGCTGTTGCTGGTGGGCGGGCTGATTTCGCTCACCCACGGGGGCGGCGTTTACTACCTGTTCTGCGGCCTGGGCTCGGCCGCGATCGGCTGGTTGCTGATGCGCTGCAGCCGCTGGGCGATGGTGGTGCACGGCGTGCTGCTGCTGATCGCGCTGGGCTGGGCCTGGCGAAGTTCGGACGCCAGCGTCGGGCTGGCGCTGGTCCAGGCTGCGCCGGTGTGGATCGCAGCACTGTGGATGGCGATCCGGCCGGTGAGAGAAGGCCTGGATTGACACTGGGGGCGCAACGTTGTCCCTGCAGATCACCTCAGTTTTATAAGAAATCGAACTCCGGCGCTAGAACTGATTGCGCAGGCAGCTACCAAAAGCATAGTATTTTTGCGCCGTTGCGGTCAGGCGCAGGTGTCTGACGTGGCTTTCCCGCCCGTGGCCTTGCGTCGCCTACCCCAGCATTTTTGGCCTATCTTTGCGTTTTGGTCACAGGTTTTGCGATCTTTGCTTTGTTTTTTAACCAAAACAAATCGAATACAGTCGAATGAAGCGCTCGCCCTGGCGGGCGCGACGGCTTTTTCAGATTCGCTTTCACGAGGTTTGCCATGACCGAACGCACCCAAGCCCACGACTTGCAAGTCGCCAACGAGCTGTACGAATTCGTCAACCAGGAAGTGCTGCCCGAAGTTGGCGTGGCGCCTGACGCCTTCTGGCGCGGCTTCTCGGACATCGTGACCGAGCTGGCGCCCAAGAACCTGGCGCTGCTGGCCGAGCGCGATCGCCTGCAGGCGGAGTTGGACACCTGGCACCGCGCCAACCCCGGCCCGATCACCGACATGCGCGCCTACCGCCAGTTCCTGGAAGGCATTGGCTACCTGGTGCCCGTGCCCGAAAAGGTGCAGGTGACGACCGAACACGTCGACGACGAACTGGCCGTGCAGGCCGGCCCCCAGTTGGTGGTGCCGATCCTGAACGCGCGCTACGCGCTGAACGCCGCCAACGCGCGCTGGGGCAGCCTGTACGACGCGCTGTACGGCACCGACGTCATCCCCGAAACCAAGGGCCTGGAAAAAGGCGGCAAGTACAACGCCAAGCGCGGCGCCAAGGTGATCGAATGGGCGCGCTACGTACTCGACCGCACCGCGCCGCTCAAGAAGGGCTCGCACATCGATTCGACCGGCTACGTCATCAAGGATGGCGAGCTGGTGGTCAAGCTCAAGGGTGGCAAGAGCAGCAAGCTGGCCGACCCGAGTCAACTGGTCGGCTACCAGGGCAAGCCGCAGGCGCCCACGTCGGTGCTGCTGGCGCACAACGGACTGCATCTCGACATCCAGATCAACCCCAAGTCGCCGATCGGCAAGAACGACCCGGCTGGCGTGGCCGACCTGGTGGTCGAAGCCGCCGTGTCGACCATCCTGGACCTGGAAGACTCTGTGGCCGCGGTCGACGCCGCCGACAAGGTGCTGGGCTACCGCAACTGGCTGGGCATCCTGCGCGGCACGCTGACCGAGAGCTTCCAGAAAGATGGCAAGACGCTGACGCGTGGCCTGAACCCCGACCGCGTCTACACCGCGCCGAACGGCAAGGGCGAGGTGACGCTGCACGGCCGCTCGCTCATGTTCCTGCGCAACGTGGGCCACCTGATGACCAACCCGGCCATCCTGTACAAGGCCGCCGACGGCAGCAGCAAGGAAATCCCCGAAGGCATCATGGACGCCGTGGTCACCACCGCCATCGCGCTGGTCGACCTGCAGGGCAAGGGCCAGGACGGCCTGCGCAACTCACGCAAAGGCAGCGTCTACATCGTCAAGCCCAAGATGCACGGCCCGGCCGAAGTCGGCTTTGCCAGCGAGCTGTTCGGCCGCGTCGAGAAGCTGCTGCACCTGCCCTACAACACCGTCAAGCTGGGCATCATGGACGAAGAGCGCCGCACCAGCGTCAACCTCAAGGCCTGCATCGACGCGGCCAAGGCGCGCGTGGCCTTCATCAACACCGGCTTCCTCGACCGCACGGGCGACGAGATGCACAGCTGCATGATGGCCGGTCCCGTCTACCGCAAGGGCGACATGAAGACCAGCGCCTGGATCCAGGCGTACGAGCGCAACAACGTGCTGGTCGGCCTGGCCTGCGGCCTGCGCGGCAAGGCGCAGATCGGCAAGGGCATGTGGGCCGCGCCCGATTTGATGGGCGAGATGATGAAAGTCAAGATCGGCCACCCCAAGGCCGGCGCCAACACCGCCTGGGTGCCTAACCCGACCGGCGCCACGCTGCACGCCATGCACTATCACCAGGTGCTGGTGAGCGACGTGCAAAAAGGCCTGGAGCAGGAGTTGGCCCACGCCGACATTCAAGCGCTGCGCGACGAGCTGCTGACCGGCCTGCTCACCATCCCCGTCGTGCCCTCGCCCAAGTGGACGGCGCAGGAAAAGCAGCAGGAGCTGGACAACAACGCGCAGGGCATCCTGGGCTATGTGGTGCGCTGGGTCGACCAGGGCGTGGGCTGCTCCAAGGTGCCCGACATCCACAACATCGGCCTGATGGAAGACCGCGCCACGCTGCGCATCAGCAGCCAGCACATGGCCAACTGGCTGCTGCACGGCGTCGTCAGCAAGGGCCAGGTGCAGGCCACGATGGAGCGCATGGCCGCGCTGGTCGACCAGCAGAACGGTGGCGACAAGGCCTACCGCAAGATGAAGGGCAGCTTCGCCAAATCGGCCGCCTTCCAGGCCGCGTGCGACCTGGTCTTCAAGGGCATTGAGCAGCCCAACGGCTACACCGAGCCGCTGCTGCACGCCTGGCGTCAGAAGGTCAAGGCCGGCGCCTGAGGCCGGTCAGCGCACGGCAGCTACGGTATCAAAATCGTAGCTGCTTGCGCAGATGGTTGTAGGGCTGGAGGCCTATTTGACTTGAAACCGCGCTTCGGCGCGGTTCTTCTTTTTGCGCGAACGACCGTGTGGGCCCGTCAGCGCGGCGCGGTGATCGCCTCACTCCAGCGGCTTGACTTCCAGCACGGTGCGCGTGCCGTCGTAGTTCGTGCGCACCAGCTCGCGCCGGCCCGCGCGGCATTGCACGAAGTCGGCGTTCAACTCGCCGCCCGCGCGCTTCAGGCACGTGGCCTTGTCGCCCGGTGGCACCGTCACCCAGCGGGGCGGTGGTGGCGGCGACAGCGCCTGCCCGGCAGCGGTCTGGCGCAGTTGCTGGCGCCAGTCGGCCAGCGGCGGCACGTACGGGTCCAGCCAGGTTGTCCACCAGGCGGCGGCCGCCGCGCCCAGCAGCAGCACCACGGCGCCTGTCAGCCAGGTGGAACGGCTCATGGAAAAAGCGTGTCGACGCGCGCGGCGTTGCGGGTGTCAGCCGGTGCCGGTCAGCCGCGCGCGGCGGCCTGTTCCTTTTCCAACTCGGACTTGCACTTGACGCAGTGCTGCGTCATCGGTTCGATCTTCAGGCGCTCGAAGGGGATGGCGCAGCCGCAGCGGGCGCAAAAGCCGTAGCTGCCGTCGTCCATGGCTTCCAGCGCGCGGTCGATGCGGGCGATGTCGGCGGCGTCCAGGTTGGTCAGGGCAGCGTCCACTTCGCGGGTCTGGTTGCGCAGGCGCGCGTTGTCGTCCTGCGAGACGCTGCCGGCGTTCACTTCGGGCGGCGCCAGGTTCTCGATGTTCTGGTCCATCTCGGCCGTCAGGGCCTTGCGCTTGGCGAGCAGCAGATCCTTCAATTCCTTCAATTGGGCGGCACTCAGTCCATCGCTCATCGCGGTTCTCCGTTCAGTCGTCAAAAAGCCGCGCACCGGGCGCGGCGAGGTCATGGATCAGAATACCATCCCCATGAAAGCGGATATTGATCCCGTCGATACGGCGCGCTGCCCGCTGTGCGGTGGCCCGAACGGCTGCGCCATGGCGCAGGTCGTCGCGGGCGCGGCACCGGTCGCCTGCTGGTGCCGGGACGCCGACTTTGCGCCCGAGCTGCTGGCGCGGGTGCCGCCCGAGGCGCGGCGGCGCGCGTGCATCTGCGCGGCCTGCGTGGCCGCCGCCGCCGTGGATCGCTGAAGCCGGGCGGCCTTACTTGACCGGCTGGCTGGTCGGCGCCAGCAGCCAGCCGACGATGTCCTGCGCGGTCCGGTCGGTCACTTCGCGGTGACCGACAATGGCGCGGGGGCCGCTGGCCGTGGCGCGCATTTCTTCAAGCCAGTGGTCGGCGATGGCCTTGGGCTCCTTGTTGCCCCTGGCCGCACGCTGCTTCATGCGCTCGAAGGAAGGCGCCTCGCCGCGCGGCACGCTGCCGTGGCAGTTGAGGCAACCCATGTTGGCGGCCAGGTTGGCGTCTGCCCGGGCGACGGGCGCGGCCAGTGTCAGGGCCATCAGCAGGCCCGACGCCACGCGACGCCCGATCGGGGCTCGCAAGAGGTTCATGGGTGCGGTGGACATGCGAGCCATGATAGACCTGCGCTTGGCCCAACGAAAGCGCCAAAACGCCAAAGCGCTATGCTTTTGTCCTTCATGTCCGGCCCGCCCGCTTCTCCCGAAACTCCCCCCTCCACCCTCGCTGGCGCGCCCGGCACGCTGGAGGCACTGCGGGCGCGCCACGGCGAGCGCCTGCGCTGGCTGATGCTGATGGCGGTGATGGTCGGCACCATCGCTTCCATCATGTCGTCCACGGTGGTCAACGTCGCCATTCCGGCGCTGGCGCACCAGTTCCACCTGCCGCAATCGATGGCGCAATGGGTGTCCAGCGGCTTCATGGTGGCCAGCACGGTGACGATGCTCACCACGCCCTGGCTGCTGGGCCGCTTTGGCTACCGCAGGACGTACGTGGGCTGCATGTGGCTGCTGATGGCCGGCGGCATCCTGGGCGGCCTGGCGCAGAACTTTCCGCTGGTGCTGGTGGCGCGTGTGGCCGAGGGGCTGGCGGCCGGCGTGCTGCAGCCGATCCCGGCCATCATCATCATGCGGGCCTTCCAGCCGCACGAGCAGGGCCGGGCGATTTCGCTATTCACCGTGGGCGTGATCCTGGCGCCTGCCGTGGGGCCGTCGATCGGTGGCCTGCTGGTCGACTGGTTCGGTTGGCGCTCGATCTTCTTCATGGTGGTGCCGTTTTGCCTGGCGTCGATGTGGCTGGCGCGGCGGTACGTGCCGATCACCGGGCCCGGCGGCGTGATGGCCAGCGCCAGCGAGCGGCTGGACTGGGGCGGGCTGGCCCTGGGCACGGTGGGCACGCTCAGCCTGCTGGACGGCCTGGTGTCGCTGCGCGAGGGGCCGCCGATGCGCGCGTGGGGCCTGCTGACGCTGGCGCTGGTGTGTTTCGCCGCGTTCATCGGGTGGCAGCGGCGGCGCGCGCGCCTGGGGCAGGCGCCCTTGATGGACCTGCGCCTGTTTGCTTGGCGGCCGTTCGCCATGGGCTCGCTGGTGGCGCTGATCTACGGCACGGCGCTGTTTGGCTCGACCTACCTGCTGCCGGTCTACATGCAGATGGCGCTGGGCCTGTCGGCGTCCAGCGTCGGCTCGGTGCTGCTGCCGTCCGGGCTGGTGCTGGCCGCGGCCATCGCCATCGTCGGGCGCTGGGCCGACACCACGCCCGCCAGCTGGCTGGTCAACATGGGGCTGGCGCTGCTGGCGCTGTCGTTCGCGCTGATGGTGCTGATCGATCTGCGCAGCGGGCTGTGGATGTTGATCACCTTCAGCATCGTTGGCCGCATCGGCCTGGGCTTCATCCTGCCGTCGCTCAACCTGGGCGCCATGCGGGGGCTCGACAAGGACCTGCTGACGCAGGGCCCGAGCGCCATCAACTTCATCCGCATGCTGGGCGGTGCCGCCGGCGTCAGCCTGTGCGGCATCGCGCTCGAATGGCGCCTGTCGGCGCACGGCACCACGCTGACAGATAACGCCCACGCCGCCGCCCGTCTGGCGGCGTTCGACGAGGTGTTCCTGATGCTGGCCGCGCTGTGCGCGCTGGCCATGCTGGCGGCGCGGCACCTCGGCGGGCACAGCCGCCTGACGCCAAGGGACTAGACTCGTCGCCATGTGCCAGCTGCTCGGAATGAACTGCAACACGCCGACCGACGTGACCTTCAGCTTCGCCGGTTTCGCCCAGCGCGGCGGCCGCACCGACCACCACGCCGACGGCTGGGGCATCGCTTTTTTTGAAGGCGCCGGCGTGCGCCAGTTCGTCGACGTCGAGCCGGCCTGCGACTCCGGCCTGGCAAAGTTCGTGCGCGGCTACCCGATCCAGAGCCGCAACGTCATCTCGCACATCCGCAAGGCCACCGTGGGCGAGGTGCGGCTGGAAAACTGCCACCCTTTCGTGCGCGAGCTGTGGGGCCGCTACTGGGTGTTCGCCCACAACGGCGACCTCAAGGACTACGCGCCGCACCTGCACGGCCACTTTCATCCTGTCGGCAGCACCGACAGCGAACAGGCCTTCTGCTGGCTGATGCAGGAGCTGGCCAAGTCGCACGCCAGCCTGCCCCCGGTGGATGAGCTGACGCGCACGCTGCGCGAACTGGTGCCGCGGGTGGCGCGCCACGGCACCTTCAACTTTCTGCTGTCCAACGGCGAGGCGCTGTGGGCGCACGCGTCGACCAAGCTGTGCTACATCGTGCGCCAGCACCCCTTTGCCAGCGCCCAACTGGCCGACGAAGACCTGGCCATCGATTTCGCCCAGCACACCACGCCGCAGGACCGCGTGGCCGTGGTCGCCACCACGCCGCTGACGCGCAACGAGACCTGGACGACGTTCGCGCCGGGCGAGCTGCGCGTGTTCGTCGACGGCGCGCCGCTGGCCGGCTGAGCGGCCGCTGCTGCCCGCCGATACCTGGCGCGGCATCAACCGCAAGGTTTTTAGGGAAATATGCCTCCAGTCCTACAGTCATCTGCGCAAGCAGCTATTGAAAACATAGCAAAATGAAGATGGCTCGGCAGACGCTCGGGGCTCGCACCCACCTGTTCGCCGCCTGAGCCGCCACCGACCGCAGGCGCGCCGGGCGCCCCCGCACATCGATGCGGGACAATAGCCCCCGGCTGGCGCCCCTTGGCGCCCACACGCCTTTGCCTGCATGTCCGCTCCCCACGCTTCCCGCTCCGCGGCCGACGCCGCCCCTGCCCACCGCATGACCCCCGCCGAACGGCGCGCCAGCTTCTCGATGGCGGCGATCTTCGCGCTGCGCATGCTGGGTCTGTTCCTGGTGCTGCCCGTGTTCGCGCTGGAGGCGGCCAAGCTGCCCGGCGGCAACGACCCGGCGCTGATCGGCCTGGCCATGGGCGTGTACGGCCTGACGCAGGCGGTGATGCAGGTGCCGCTGGGTCTGGCGTCCGACCGCTTCGGGCGCAAGAAGATCATCGTGCTGGGCCTGGTGGTGTTCGCCGTGGGCAGCGCGCTGGCCGCGCTGGCCCCCACCGTGCAATGGCTGGCGGTCGGCCGCGCCGTGCAGGGCGCCGGCGCGGTGTCGGCCGCGGTGACGGCGCTGCTGGCCGACCTGACGCGCGACGAGGTGCGCACCAAGGGCATGGCGCTGGTGGGTGCCAGCATCGGGCTGACGTTTGCGATTTCGCTGATGGCCGCGCCGCCGCTGGCCGGCGCCATCGGGCTGTCGGGCCTGTTCTGGCTGACCGCGCTGCTGGCACTGGCCGGCATCGCCGTGGTCCTGCTGTGGACCCCGGCCGAGCCCGCGCGCCACGCCGACATGCCGCGCGGCAAGCTGTCCGACGTGTGGCTGCACCCCAAGTTGTGGCGGCTGGATTTGGGCGTGTTCGTGCTGCACACCGTGCAGATGGCGATGTGGGGCGTGGTGCCGGCACTGCTGGTACAGGCCGGCGTGCCCAAGGCCGAGCACTGGCACGTCTACCTGCCCGCCGTGGGCGTGTCCTTCCTGTTGCTGGGCGGCCTTTTCGCGCTGGAGCGGCGCGGCCAGCTGCGTCTGGTGCTGCGGGGTGCGGTGGCGCTGCTGTTCGTGGTGCAGGTGGCGCTGCTGGTGCTGGCGCCGCGCCAGCCGGGCGTGTGGGCGCTGGGCATCGCGCTGTTCGGATTCTTTGTGGCCTTCAACATCCTGGAGGCCAGCCAGCCGAGCCTGATCTCGCGCATGGCGCCGGCCCACGCGCGCGGTGCGGCGCTGGGCGTCTACAACACGCTGCAGTCCCTGGGCCTGTTTGCCGGCGGCGCCTTGGGCGGTCTGGCGCTCAAGGCGTGGGGGCCGACGGGGGTGTTTGCGGCGACGTCGGCGCTGGCGCTGGTGTGGCTGCTGCTGGGCTGGGGTCAGCCGGTGCCGGCTCAGGCGCAGCAGGGGGATCCGTCAACGCCCCCGCCGCCCGCGCCTTAGCCGCAGCTTCGCTGGCCTGCGCGGCGATCGCGCCCGCCAGCATGCGTGAGGCCAGCGTTTCATAGAGCGGACGGCTGATCATGCGCGAGATGGCGGCCGAGATCATCGCCACCGCCATCAGGGACAGCACCACCGGGCGCCCGTCGATCATCTCCATCACGATGATGAAGGCCGTGAGCGGCGCCTGCGTCACCGCGGCCAGAAAGCCAGCCATGCCCATGGCCACCAGGGCGACGTTGACGTCGCCCTGCGTCAGCAGCGAGACGTCGTAACCCAGCCCGGCACCGACCGACAGCGACGGCGCGAACAGGCCGCCCGGCACGCCGGTCCAGGCCGTCAGCCAGGTGGTGATGAACTTCATCACGCCGAACACCTCGGCGCCGGGGACGGGCGACTCGGCGTGCAGCAGGTGGCGCGCTGCTTCGGTGCCGCTGCCCGTGGTCATGCCGCCCGTGGACAAGCCGATGATGGCGATGAGCAGTCCGACCAGCGCCGCAAAGGCCACCGGCCGCGCACGCCGCAACGCACTGAGCCGGTCGGTCGACTGGCCGCTGAGCGAAATGATCAGCAGCTTGGAAAACAGCCCGCCCGCCAGGCCACACACCATGGCGACCAGCAGTGACGGCACGATGTGCCGCAACCCCAGCGGGGCGACCTCGATCGAGCCGAAGTACGCCGAGTTGCCGAAGGCCGACACACCCATCAGGCCGGCCAGCACGATGGCCGCGATGATCACGCCGCTGTAGCGCGCCTCGAACTTGCGCGACAGCTCTTCGATGGCGAACACCACCCCCGCCAGCGGCGCGTTGAAGGCGGCGGCGATCCCCGCCGCGCCGCCCGCCACCAGCAGCATGTAGGGGTTGATCAGCGCCTGGCGGTGCCGCATCCAGCGCTGGCAGTGCAGCATGACGCCGGCGGCCACCTGCACCGACGGCCCTTCACGGCCGACCGACAGGCCGCCCAGCAGTCCGGCGGAGGCCAGTGCGACCTTGGCCGCCGACAACTTGAGGGAGACAAAGCGCGAACGCCCGGCGTCGTCCAGCCCGGGGTCCAGCGCCGCCACCACCTGCGGAATGCCCGAGCCCGCCGCCAGCGGGAAATAGCGCCGCGTGACCCAGACGATGCCGGCGGTCACGGCCGGCGTCCACAGCAGCAGGAACCACTTGGGTGCGGTGTCGGCCAGCGATTCATAGAAACCGTAGGCCATGTAGCTGAGCAGGGTGAACGCCACCACCACCAGGCCCGCGACCGCGCCGTAGGCCAGTACCACCGCCCGGTCCACCCAGCGCCAGCCGTCCGAGAGCTCGCTGCGCAGGTGGCTGTAGAAGTCGGGGTCTTGGTTCTGGCCGTCGGACATGCCGGGTCATTCTGACACGCGGGTTTCGCCGGACATGTCAGAATTGGCCGTTTCCGAGATCCGCACCTGCGAACCCATCCCATGGCCTCCGTCAACAAAGTCATCATCGTCGGCAACCTGGGCCGCGACCCTGAAACGCGCACCTTCCCGAGTGGCGATCAGATCTGCAACGTGCGCATCGCCACCACCGACAAGTGGAAGGACAAGCAGAGCGGCGAAATGCGTGAGCACACCGAATGGCATTCGGTCGTGTTCAACGGCCGCCTGGCCGAAATCGCCGCGCAGTACCTGCGCAAAGGGTCGCAGGTCTACGTCGAAGGCAGCCTGCGCACGCGCAAGTGGCAGGATCAGTCGGGCGCCGACCGCTATTCCACCGAAATCCGCGGCGACACCATGCAGATGCTGGGCAGCCGCCAGGGCATGGGAGGTGCCGGAGACGAGGGCGGTTACGGCGGCGGCGGTGGAGGTGGCGGCTACGACGCGCCGCGCCGCGCCGCGCCCGCACCCGCTTCGCGCCCGCCCGCGCCCCGCGCAGCCCCCGCGCCTGCGCCATCGTCCTCGTCGGGTTTCGACGACATGGACGACGACATCCCCTTCTGATCGGCGCGGAGCCGAGCCAAGCAGCCTACCCGCCGGTGGGCTTTTTTGTGCTCGTTTTTCGGCCGGCATGAAGCTGCCCAGCCCCGTTCCGCCAGTGCGACAGGTTCTTTCCGGGTTGACGGGACCGTCGTGCGTGACTAGCGTAGGCACCTAATTCACCAACTGGAGAGGAGCAGGTATGGGCAAGGGCGAACGGCAGACGGTCAAAGTGGGGGCGTGGTGCGCGGCTGCGGTGTTGATGGCCGCGACCGCGGCCCACGCGGCGGGTGCGAGCGACAACGTGGTCAAGATCGGCGTGCTGACCGACATGTCCGGCGTGTCGGCCGACAACTCGGGGCGCGGCTCGGTGGTCGCGGCCGAACTGGCGATCGCGGACTTCGCCAAGGACAAGAAGGTGCTGGGTCAGCCGATCGAGCTGATCAGCGCCGACCACCAGGGCAAGACCGACATCGGCGCCAACCTGGCGCGCGAGTGGTTCGACACCAAGCAGGTCGACATGATCACCGACCTGACCTTTTCCAACGTGGCGTTGGCGGTGCAGAAAATCGCCGACGACAAGGGCAAGCTGGCCCTGGTCACCGGCGCCGGCTCGGCCGCCATCACCAACGAACAGTGCAACAAGAGCACCGTGCACTGGATGTACGATACCTACGCGCTGGCCACGGGTACGGCACGCGCGCTCAGTGCGCAGGGGCTCAAGAGCTGGTACTTCATCAGCGCCGACTACGCCTTTGGCGCCGCGCTGGAAAAGGACGCGCGCGCCATCGTTCAGGCCAACGGCGGCCAGGTGCTGGGCAGCGTCAAGCACCCGGTGGGCACCAGCGACATGTCGTCCTACCTGCTGCAGGCGCAGAACTCCAAGGCGCAGGTGATCGGGCTGGCCAACTCGGGCGCGGACACGCTGAACACCGTCAAGCAGGCACGCGAATTCGGCCTGGGCACGGGCGCCAACAAGCAGGTCTTCACGCCGCTGTTGGCGCTGTTGACGGAGGTGCACGGCATGGGCCTGCCCAACGCGCAGGGCATGTACATCACCACCGGCTTCTATTGGGACCAGGACGCGCAGACGCGGGCATTTTCCAAGCGCTACTTCGACCGCATGAAGAAGATGCCGACCATGATGCAGGCGGCCGTGTACTCGGCCGTGCTGCACTACCTGAGGGCCGTGCAGGCCGCCGGCACCGATGAGGCGCAGGCCGTGATGGCCAGGATGAAGGCGACCGAGGTCAACGACGCCGTGGTGCGCAAGGGCAGGATCCGCGACGACGGCCGCTTGGTGCACGACATGATGCTGGTGCAGGTCAAGACGCCGACCGAATCCAAGGGCGAATGGGATCTTTACAAGATCCAGCAGACCATTCCGGGCGATCAGGCCTTCCAGCCGCTGGCGCAGTCGCGCTGCCCGTTGATCAAAAAGTAAGCGCTTATTGGCAAACCTCCTTGCGTCGCAAAGAGGCTTTGACTCAAACGTCTAGTGTTAGAGGGCGACCTCGAGATCAATCTCGTCTACGCATGTTTGAGCGCGAGAATGATTGTCGGCCGTCCTCCAATGACCGTCTTTCACGGATACGTTGATAAGGTCGTCGATCGGAATGCATCGCCAGTTTTCGGGAGAGCCGGGGATGATTGCGCCACTACTACTAGTACCGCCGAATTGATAGAACAGCGCTTGAGTGCGGCCGTTCTTTTTCCCAATCACGTGGGGGCACATTTCTCGAAGGTGTCCCTTGTACGTGGCTACAACGATCTGCCTATTCGAAATGGCTTTTCTGACAACTTCGTAAGTGCTCATGGTTTTATCAGTCAGGGAACTGGTTGGCCGGAAGCATCTGCAGTCACAGGTGCCTCTGGCCCAAAATGAATTGCCGACGGTGATAGACAGGATCAGTCGGCCTTCACGGCCAGCACGGGGCAGGACACGGTCATCAGGATCTCCTGCGCCGTGCTGCCCAGCAGCAGCTTGCCCACGGCCGAGCGGCGGCGCAGGCCGATCACCAACACCGACACCTGCAGCTGGTGCACCAGCTCGTCGATTTCTTCCACCGCGCTTTTGCCGCGCACAAAGTGCTTGAACTCGGCCGGCACCGACAGCGTGGCCAGGCGTTCGGCCACGCGTTCACCTTCGTAACCATCGACCACGCTCGCGTCGTCGCGCCCGCCGGGGCCGGCGTTGACGACGACCAGCGGTTCATTGCGGCGGGTGGCGATTTCGATGCCTTTGTCCAGGGCGGCTTTGCCTTCGGGGCGCGCGACGTAGGCGACGAGGATGGTCATGGCGGCTTCCTTGTGTGAGATGCGGTCAGTGCATGGAATGCGCGCGCGGCGCGCGCGTCGCCCGGCAGCATAGCGCGGCCCCGCGCACTTGGCGATGAGGGAAAGCGACAAGGCCCGGCGTGGTGGCCGGTGCCCGTGGCGCCCAGTGCCGGCAATTCATGCCAAAAACGGCGTTGGCGCTACAACCACCTGCGCAAGCAGCTATCGATACTGCAGCGATAGCGCCGCGCGTCAGATCATCGTCGCCGGGTCGTCTGCCACTTCCAGGAACACGCGCGCCTTGCGCGGGGCCACGCGCACGGTGTCGCCTTCGCCCACGCCCAGGCGGCGGTATTCGTCGGCGGGCAGGTGCGCTTCCAGGATCTGTTCGTGCGCGTCGCCGGCATTGGCCAGCAGCTCCAATCGCGCCATCGGGCCGACCACCAGGGCGCGGTCCAGGCGCACCGGCAGGCCTTCGGCGCCGGGCAGGTCGGGCACGACGGCCAGATCGCTCGGGCGCACGAAGGCCATGGCGTCGGCGTCCAGCGCGCCCGCCACCTCCGGCGCGGCGATTTGCCAGTCGCCCACCTGCATCTGGCCACCGCTGGCGCGGCCGCGGAACAGGTTCACATCGCCCAGAAAGCCGTACACAAAGGGGCTGGCCGGCTGTTCCCACACCTGCTGCGGCGTGCCGACCTGCTCGATCTGGCCCTTGTTCATGACGACCACGCGGTCGGCCACTTCCAGCGCTTCTTCCTGGTCGTGCGTGACGAAGATGCTGGTGACGTGCAGCTCATCGTGCAGGCGGCGCAGCCAGCGGCGCAGTTCCTTGCGCACCTTGGCGTCCAGCGCGCCGAAGGGCTCGTCCAGCAGCAGCACCTTGGGCTCGACGGCCAGCGCGCGCGCCAGGGCGATGCGCTGGCGCTGGCCGCCGGACAGCTGCGACGGGTAGCGGTCGGCCAGCCAGTCGAGTTGCACCAGCTTCAGCAGCTCGGTCACCTTGGCCCGGATCTGCGCGTCGCTCGGGCGCTGGCTGCGCGGCTTCACGCGCAGGCCGAAGGCGACGTTTTCGGCCACCGTCATGTGGCGGAACAGCGCGTAATGCTGGAACACAAAGCCGACCTGGCGCTCGCGCACGTGCACGTTGGTGGTGTCGGCGCCGCTGAACAGGATGCTGCCCGCGTCGGCCGATTCCAGCCCTGCGATGATGCGCAGCAGCGTGGTCTTGCCGCAGCCCGAGGGGCCGAGCAGCGCGACCAGTTCGCCCGAGCCGATGTCCAGGCTGACGTCGTTCAGCGCGCGAAAGTTGCCGAAGTTCTTGTTGACGTGGCGGATCTCGATGCTCATGTCATTACTCTTGATTTTGTAGCTGCTTGCGCTGGTGGCTGTAGCGCTGAAGCAGGATTTGACTCAAATGTTCAAGTGGCGAGCGGTGGCGCGACGATCGGCTCGGGCGGCAGCTCGGTGCTGGCCTTCAACTCGCGCGCGTGGCGCCACTCGACCAGTGTCTTGATCACCAGCGTGACGATGGCCAGCAGCGCCAGCAGCGACGCCACCGCGAACGCAGCCGCGCCCTGGTATTCGTTGTAGAGAATCTCCACGTGCAGCGGCATGGTGTTGGTCTGCCCGCGGATGTGGCCGCTGACCACCGACACGGCGCCAAACTCGCCCATGGCGCGCGCGTTGCACAGGATCACGCCGTAGATCAGGCCCCATTTGATGTTCGGCAGGGTGACGTGCCAGAAGGTCTGCCAGCCGCTGGCGCCCAGCACCTGCGCGGCCTGCTCTTCGTCGCTGCCTTGCGCCTGCATCAGCGGGATCAGCTCGCGCGCGATGAAAGGGAAGGTCACGAACACCGTGGCCAGCACAATGCCCGGCACGGCGAACACGATCTTGATATCGTGCTCGGCCAGCCACGGGCCCAGCCAGCCCTGCGCGCCGAACACCAGCACGTAGATCAGGCCGGCGACCACGGGCGACACGGAAAACGGCAAGTCGATCAGCGTGGTCAAAAACGCCTTGCCGCGGAAGTCGAACTTGGCGATGCACCAGGCCGCGGCCACGCCGAACACCAGGTTCAGCGGCACGGCGATGGCGGCCGTCAGCAGCGTCAGGCGGATGGAGGCCAGCGCGTCGGGCTCCTTCAGCGCGTCCCAATACGCCGCCCAGCCGCCGCGCAGCGCTTCGACAAACACGGCCGCCAGCGGCAGCACCAGAAACAGCGCCATGAAGCCGAGCGCCAGCGCGATCAGCAGCGCGCGCACCGCGCGCGATTCGGTGGTGCGCACGCGCTTGGGGATGCCTACAGCCGCGCTCATGCGGCACCTCCGTAGCGGCGTCGGCCCCAAGCCTGCAGGCCGTTGATGATCAGCAGCAGGATGAAGGAAATCAGCAGCATCACCGACGCGACCGCGGTGGCGCCGGCGTAGTCGTACTGCTCCAGCTTGCCGATGATGATCAACGGCGTGATCTCGCTGACCATCGGCATGTTGCCGGCGATGAAGATGACCGAGCCGTATTCGCCCACCGCCCGCGCAAACGCCATGGCAAAGCCCGTCAGCAGCGCCGGCGCGATGGCCGGAAAGATCACGCGCCAAAAGGTCTGCCAGCGCGTGGCGCCCAGGCAGGCGGCGGCCTCTTCCAGTTCTTTCTCGGTGTCTTCCAGCACCGGTTGCACCGTGCGCACGACGAAGGGCAGACCGATGAAGATCAGCGCGACGACGATGCCCGCGGGCTTGAAGGCCAGTTCGATCCCCAGCGGCTCCAGATACTGGCCGATCCAGCCGTTGCCGGCCAGGATGGCGGTCAGCGCAATGCCCGCCACGGCGGTGGGCAGCGCAAAGGGCAAATCGACCAGTGCGTCGGCGATTTTCTTGCCTGGAAATTGGTAGCGCACCAGCACCCAGGCGATCAGCAGGCCGAACACCACGTTGACCAGCGCCGCGATCAGCGAGGCGCCGAACGTCAGCCGGAACGAGGCCAGCACGCGCGGCGCGCTGATGGCGGCCCAGAAGTCCGCCCAGCTCATCGACAGCGTCTTGAACACCAGCGCCGACAGCGGGATCAGCACGATCAGGCCCAGGTACAGCAGCGTGTAGCCCAGCGTCAGGTTGAAGCCCGGCAACACGCGCCGCGCCGCGCGCCGACGCGGCGGCGGCGCAATGCCGGGTGAAGAAAGAATCGCGGTGCTCATATCAATTTGATAGCTGGCTGCGCAAGTGGGCGTAGGGCTGGAGGCCGATTTGGCTTTGAATTCGGTTAAAGGTGGGCCGTTCATGTGAGCCCGACAACAGCGGCCAAAGCCCACTGCATGTCGAGCCAGCGCAACCCACCCCAGCAGCCGCTGCGCAAGGGCCGCTCCCGCGGCGCTGGCGGCGTCCCCCCGCCCGCAGCGCGCAGCGCGAAGAGAGCGGGGGGAAGGCGCGTCAGCGCCTCAGGGGGGGAATCACTTCCCGCTATACAACTTGTCGAACTGCCCGCCGTCGTTGAAGTGCACCTTCTGCGCCTCGGCCAGCGAGCCGAAATACTGGTCCACCGTGAACAGCTTCAGCGGCTTGAACTGCGGGTACTTCTTCAAGATCGCTTCGTTGCGCGGGCGGATGTTGTGCTTGGCCGCGATCTCCTGCGCTTCGGGCGTGTACAGGAAGTCGAGGTAGGCCTTGGCGTCGGCGGCCGTGCCCTTCTTGGCCACGGTGCGTTCGACGACGGCCACCGGGTTTTCGGCCACGATGCTGGCGCTGGGGTGAATCGCGTCGACCTTGCCCTTGCCGAACTCGTTGTCGACCGACACCACTTCCGATTCAAACGTGATCAGCACGTCGCCGATGTTGCGCTGCAGGAACACGCCGGTTGCGTCCCGCCCGCCGCGCGCCAGCACCGGCACGTTTTTGTACAGCTTGGTCACGTAGTCCAGCGCCTGCGCGTCGCTGCCGCCCTCGGCGCGCACCTGACCCCAGGCGGCCAGGTAGGCCAGCCGGCCGTTGCCCCCGGTCTTGGGGTTGACGACGACGACCTTCACGTCGGGGCGAATCAAATCGTCCCAGTCCTTGATGTTCTTCGGGTTGCCGTTGCGCACCAGGAACAGCATGGTCGACGTGGTTGGCGCCGCACCGTTGGGGAATTGCTTGCGCCAGTCCTTGGCCACCACGCCCTTGTCGGCCAGGAAGTCGATGTCGGTGGTGGTGTTCATCGTCACCACGTCGGCGGCCAGCCCGTCGGCGACGGCGCGCGCCTGCGCGCTAGAGCCAGCGTGCGACTGGTCGATCTTGATGTCCTTGCCGGTGGCCTTCTTGTGGTGCGCGATGAAGGCGGGGTTGATGTCCTTGTAGAACTCACGCGCGACGTCGTAGGACACGTTCAGCAGGCTGGTCTGCGCGGACGCCAAGGAGGCTGTGGCCAGGGCCACGGCACCGAGGCCGATTCGAAGGGTTTTGTTCATGGAAATGCAGCTTGCGATAGAGCAAAACGAAATTGTCGAAGTCGGGCCTTCAAAAACAAACGACTTTGTTTTTGTTTTGTTATATCGATTGGGGTATGAAGGGGCTCCAGGCGGGCGTGCCGCTCGCGGCTTCGCCGCGGCGTGCCGTCAGGCAGCGACCGACGAACGGCCGCGTCCACCTGTCGATGTCAACGCCACCACCCGGCCAACAGCACGGCGATGCGGGCTGCGGCCAGGGTGGCGATCCGTTCGCTGCGACCGATGGCGTGCAAAGTGGCAGCGCACCCCGCAGGCGAGGGCGAATGGGGTCGACCGGCGACAGCGGCTGCTCGGGCAACGCCTGGGTTGACGTCGCGTTGGCCGCAGGCGCCGGGCCGGCGCTCGCCGGCGTGCCAGTGGGTCAACGGTGGGGTGAAGGGCATGGGTGACCCGTGTGTCAACGTGCGCTCAGCGCCAGTGCGCAGCCAGGCCGGGGTAGGCTGGCCAGTAAGGCCACTGGCCGGCGCTGACGTCCACCGGCGCTGTCGCTCGCGCCGCAGGGCGCGCGCGGGTGCTGCGCAGGCGCCGTGGCCCGGGGACGAGCGTTGGCTGGCCGCAGCCCATGCCCATCTCCACCTGCCAGGCTTGCGCGGTCACACCGATTAGGGTGCGCGCGGTGGTGCGGAGGTCGGGAAAGGGCTTGCGGCTGCTCATGCGGGGCTCCTGAGGTGGGCGCTGGGTGCGCCCGGGTTTACTTCTGGGTGTAGATCTGGTCGAACTGGGCGCCGTCGGCAAAGTGTTGCTGGCTGGCGGTTGACCAGCCGCCGAACGCCTGGTCGATGGTGAACAGGTTCAGCTTCGGAAATTGCTTGGCGTACTTGGCGATCGCCTTGTCCGAGATCGGGCGGTAGAAATGCTTGCCCGCCAGGTCCTGGCCTTCGTCGCTGTACAGGTACTCCAGGTAGGCCTGGGCCACGGCGCGCGTGCCCTTCTTGTCCACCGCCTTGTCGACCACGGTGACGGCGGGTTCGGCCAGGATCGACAGGCTGGGGTAGACCACGTCGAACTTGGTGCCGAATTCCTTTTCCAGCAAGTAGGCCTCGTTCTCCCACGCGATCAACACGTCGCCCTGGTTGCGCTGGCCGAAGGTGATGGTGGAGCCGCGCGCGCCCGTGTCCAACACCGGCACGTTCTGGTACAGCTGCGCCACAAAGGCCTTGGCCTTGGCGTCGCCGCCGTACTTGCGCTTGGCGTATTCCCACGCGGCCAGGTAATTCCAGCGTGCGCCGCCGCTGGTCTTGGGGTTGGGCGTGATCACCTTGATGCCGGGCTTGACCAGATCGTCCCAGTCCTTGATGCCTTTGGGGTTGCCCGCGCGCACCACCAGCACGATGGTCGACGTGTAGGGCGAGCTGTTGTGCGGCAGGCGCTTTTGCCAGTCCTTGGGCACCCACTGGCCGTGCGTGTGCAGCGCGTCCGTGTCGCCGGCCAGCGCCAGCGTGGCGACGTCGGCGTCCAGCCCGTCGATGATCGAGCGTGCCTGTTTGCCCGAGCCGCCGTGCGACTGCTTGACGGTCACCACCTGCCCGGTCTTGGCCTTCCAATGGGCAGCAAATGCCTTGTTGAAGTCCACATAGAACTCGCGCGTCGGGTCGTAGCTGACGTTGAGCAGCGTGACCGGCGCCGGCTGCGTGAAGGCGGGTGCGCCACTGGCGAGCAGGGCGGTGGCGGCCAGCGCGTGCAATGCGTTGCGGCGGTGGAAAGTCATGTTCGAGCCTTTGAAAACGAGAGGAATCAGGCCTGCAATCCTGGGCCCTCGCGCCGCAAAAGCGAACGATTCATTTTTTGTTTGCTTATGCATCGTCCATCTGGTGCCGTCGCAGCGTCGCGCTCTACACGACCGGACGGCACTTGTGTGCGCTCGCTACGACCAGGCCTCTCGCCAGCGGGCATGGATGTCGCCGGCCAGTGCCATCAGCAGCGCACCGTGCTCCGTCGCCAGGGGTTCCGCGGCGGCTTCGTAGGTGGGCAGGCTGATGTTGAGCGCATACCGCTGGCCACCTGGATCGCGCATCGGCGTTGCGATCGCCACCGAGCCCGCTTGCCATTCGGCCCAGCAGTACCCCATGCGCTTGATCTGGGCCGAAGACTGGCGGATTGACGCTGCCACCCTGCGCCAATCGGCGCCGTACTCCGGCGCCAGCCGGGCCAACAACGCAGTGCGTTCCGTGGCCGTCAATCCGGCCAGGTGCGCGCGGCCCAGCGAGGTGATCGCGATGGGAATGCGTGAACCCGGAACGAGCCGACGGAACAAGCCCATTCGGCTCCAACGGACCGAGTCCAGGTAGACCATGTCCGTCTGGTCGGCAATGGCCAGGCCGACGTTGATGCGCCGACCTTCGGCGAGGCCACGCATGAGCGGCAGCGCCAGATCGAGCGCGCTCTGGGACGAGCGGTGGGCCAGCGCGAGGCTCTGCACGACGACGCCGAGCCGGTAACCCTGTTCGTCCAGGTCGTACACCAGAAAGCCCGCATCCACCAGGGACCGCGTCAGCCGGCTGACCGTCGGCCGCGGCAGCGCCGTTCGGGCCGCGAGCTCCGCGTTCGTCAGCACGCCCGTGCCCAGGCGAAAAGCCCGAAGCAGAGAAAGCCCGCGCTCAAGCGACCGGCTTCCGCTCGTTGTCCGCACGAACTGGCCAGTGGTTCTCGTGGTGGTGCGCGTCGAAGCGTGGCGTGGTTTGGTCATCTACGTAATTTCGCACATCGAAATTGCCATATTGCCTCGATTTGGCCTTCACGGAACACTTTCTCCCAACGGAGACAAGCATGAATGCCTACGAGGAACTGAGGTACATGTCGGACCAGGGCGTCGCCACCCTGGTCTTCAACAGGCCGGAGCGCCTCAATGCGTGGACCCCCACCCTGGAGCGGGAACTTCGCGATGCGCTGAGGGCGGCGCAGGCCGACGAGTCGGTGCGCTGCATCGTCCTGACCGGCGCGGGGCGGGCTTTCTGTGCCGGCATGGACATGGAGGTGCTCCAGCGTGCGCCGGCCAGCCCAGCAGCGACGCAAGAAGCCAGCGACGACGACAGCCAGCAGCGGTACGGCTATTTCTGGGACATCGACAAGCCCTTGATCGCCGCCATCAACGGCCCCGCGTCGGGCGTTGGCCTTTGCCTGGCCTTGTTTTGCGATCTCCGCTACGTCGTCGCGGACGCCAAGCTGAGCTTCCCCTACGCCAGACGCGGGCTCGCCGCGGAGCACGGCATCGCGTGGCTGCTGCCCCGGCTCGTCGGACCGATGGCCTGTGCCGATCTGCTCTTCACGGGGCGAACCTTCCTGGGCGCCGAGGCCGACCAGCTCGGCCTTGCGCGGGCATTGCCGGCGGATGGCTTTCTGGAGCATGTGCAGGCCCAGGCGCGTGACATTGCGCAGCTTTCCTCTCCGCGTTCGGTGCGGGTGATGAAACGGCAGCTGCTGGAGGCGCGCTACCAGACCTTGGGACAGGCCACGCGCGCCGCGGACGCCGCGGTGGCGGCATGCCGCGGCACCGAGGATTTCAAGGAAGGGGTGGCGCATTTCCTCGAAAAGCGCGCCCCCCGATTCACAGGACGTTGAAAAAGATGAGCGTGAACCTTTCATCCCTTCCGCTGGCGGGCATCAAGGTGCTGGAGATCGGGCAGAACATCGCCGGGCCGTACGCCAGCGAGATCCTGTCTTCGCTGGGCGCCGATGTTGTGAAGATCGAGCGCCCCGAAACCGGCGACGACGCGCGCGGCTGGGGGCCGCCTTTCTGGCGCGGAACGGCGACGACGTTCCAGGCCATGAACCACGGCAAGCGCAGCGTCACCGCCGACCTGAAGAACCCGGAGCATCTCGCCAGGCTGAAGGCCTATCTCGGCGAATGCGACGTCCTGATCCAGAACATGCGGCCGGGCTCGCTGGAAGAGTTGGGGTTGGGCGCGAAAGAGGTCTGTGCGCAGCACCCGAAACTGATCTACTGCTCACTTTGGGCCTTCGGTCACACAGGGCCGCGCCACCTGAGTCCCGGGTACGAACCCATGGTGCAGGCGTTCTCCGGCATGTTCAGTGTGAACGGAACGCAGGATGGTCCCTCCACGCGTGTTGGCATGCAGGTGCTTGATCTGGGCACGGGTATCTGGGCCGCCTTGGGCTGCCTCGCGGCGCTGTACCGGCGCAAGGAGACGGGGCTGGGCGGCACCGTGGATACCTCGCTGTTCGAGACCGCGCTGGGTTGGCTCCAGGTCATGATGGCGGGCTACCACGCGACCGGTCGCCAGCCCGAGCGGCACCGCAGCGGCAACCCGAACGTGGTGGTGTTTCAGGCGCTGTCGACGCAGGACGGCGAAGTGGTGGTGGCCGCCGCCAACGACCGCCTGTTCGCCAAGCTGGCGCGCGTCGTGGGGCGCCCGGACTGGGTGGCGGACGAGCGGTATGCGAGCAATGCTTCGCGTGTGAAGCACAAGGCCGCTCTGCTGCCCGAACTTGAGGCGATCTTCTTGACGCAGCCCTCGCAGCACTGGATCGAGGCGCTCGAAGCGGTGGGTATTCCCTGCGCGCCGATCCAGGACTTCGAGCAGGTGCTTGCCGATCCGCAGACCGCCGCCATCGACATCCTTCACACGCTGCCGGAAGTGGACCTCAAGGTGGTCGGGCTGCCCGTGTCGTTCGATGGCGTGCGTCCGCCCGTGAAAGGTCGGGCGCCCGGGCTGGGCGAGCACAACGCCGAACTCTGGAACCGTGAAACCTCATCCTAAGGAGACATCAAGATGCCTATGAATCGTCGTCAACTGCTGCGCTGCGGCGCTGCATTCGGGGCCACGCTGGCCGCAGGAACGCCAGCCTGGGCGGAAGGAAAACCCATCCAGATCATCGTGCCGTTTGGCCCCGGGGGCTCGGGCGACATCTCCGCGCGCATGCTGGGGGAATGGCTCACGAAGAAAACAGGCCGCCCGGTGACGGTGGACAACCGCCCTGGTGCCAACGGCATCATCGGCGTGGAAGCCGCTCGCAAGGGGCCTGCGGATGGCACGGTGCTGCTGCTGGCCACCACGTCCACCCACCTGGCCAACCCCAGCTTGTTCAAGAAGCTGCCCTACGACCCGGGCAAGGACTTCCGCCTGGTCGGCAGCTTTGGACAGGGTTCGTTCTACCTGCTCGTCAACCCCAGCTCGCTCTACAAGACGGTGGCGGAGTTCGTTCAGGCGGCCAAGGCGGAGCCTGGCAAGCTGAACTACGGGTACTTCAACGCCACCTCGAGCGTCTCGTCCGCGATGTTTGCGGCCACCGCCGGCATCACCATGACCGGCGTTCCCTACAAGCAGGTGGGTCAGGCCATGACGGAGCTGATGGCCGGTCAGCTCCAGGTGGTGTTCACCGACACCGTTCAGGGCGATGCGTTCGTCGCGTCGGGGCAGTTGCGCGCGCTGGCCGTGCACAGCGGCGAACGGCTCAAGCGGTTTCCGCAGGTGCCGCTGGTGCGGGAAACGTACCCCGATTTCGACGTCAGCGCGGGCTTTCTCGGCGTCGCGGTGCCCGCAGGCACGCCGGTCGCCATTCAACAGCAGTTGAACGATCTCATCAACGAGGCGGTGACCACCGACCCGATCAAGTCGCGGCTGGAAGGGTTTGGCTTCACGCCGCACAAGGTCAGCCTGGCAGAGCTCGCGAACTTCGAGCGCACCGAAAGGGCCAAGTGGCCGAAGTACGTCGCCATTGCCAAGCTGGAGGTCCAGTGAGCCAGGTTGCCGAGGCGCACGGTCTTCGCCCCTTCGTCGCCCTTCTGGAGCTGAACCGGCCGCCGCACAACCACCTGAACGTCGATGGGCTGACCGAATTGGCCGAAGCGCTGGAGCGCCTGGACGGCGATGACCGCTGCCGCGCCATCGTGCTGGCGGCCAGCGGCAAGGTCTTCAGCGCCGGGGCCGATTTCAGCGGTGCCGGCGACGGCGCCGCGCGCGACACCGCGCGCTTCTACACGCAGGCGATGCGCCTGTTCGCTACCCGCAAGCCGATCGTGGCAGCGGTACAGGGGGCTGCGGTCGGCGCAGGCCTGGGCCTCGCGGTGGCGGCGGACTTTCGCGTGTCTTGCCCTGAGGGGCGCTTCAGTGCCAACTTCAACCGCCTCGGTTTCCATCCGGGTTTTGGCTTGAGCGTCACGCTGCCTCGCCTGATCGGCGAGCAACAGGCGGCGCAACTGTTCTACACGGGGCGGCGCGTGGATGGCGAGGAGGCCGTGCGCATCGGCCTGGCGGACGTGCTCGCACCGCTCGATCAGGTGCGTGAACGGGCTTTGGATCTGGCGGCGGACATCGCCGTTTCCGCGCCGCTGGCGGTCGAGAGCACGCGCGAAACCTTGCGCCTGGGCCTCGCGGAGCGCGTGCGCAAGGCCAACGAGCGCGAACTGGTCATCCAGCAGGTCCAGTACGCCACCGAGGACTTCAAGGAGGGCGTGGCGGCGATGGCGGAACGGCGCCAACCCGACTTTCAGCGCCGATAGTCCCCCGAGCACTTCGCTGATCCGCCGCAAAAACGGCAGCGGAACGCGTGGCATCATCCCCGCATGCCACACGCTCCCGATGCCTTGAAGTACCTCGCGCCCAACTGGTTCGCGATCGTGATGGGGCTGACGGGCCTGTCGCTGGCCTGGGGCCGCGCTGCGCCGATCCTGGGCGACATGGCGGGGGCGGGCGCGATGGTGCTGGCGGTGCTGGCGGCGGTGATGTTCGCGGTGCTGCTTTTGTTTTCGGTGCTGCGCTGGCAGCACCACGCGCCGGCGCTGGCGGCCGACCTGAAGCACCCGGTGCGCCACACCTTTGTCGCAACGCTGCCGATCTCCCTGATCCTGTTGGCCACGGCAGCGGTGTCGCTGGTCGGGGTCGAGCCCTGGGTCGCGGTGCTGTGGTGGCTCGGGTCGCTGGCGCAGTTCGCCGTCACGCTGTGGGTGCTGGGGCGTTGGCTCAGCGCCGACAAGGCGCAGGCGCTGGGCTGGCCCGCGGTGACGCCGGGGCTGATCCTGCCGGTGGTGGGCAATGTGCTGGCGCCGCTCGCCGGCGTGGCGCTGGGCGCGCCGGCGTGGTCAGCGGCGCAGTTCGGCATCGGCGTGCTGCTGTGGCCGCTGGTGCTGGCGCTGCTGGTGGTGCGCATCGCCACGCAGGGGCTGTGGGCCGAGCGTTTGCTGCCGCTGACCTTCATCACCGTGGCGCCGCCGGCGGTGATCGGCAGCAGCGTGCTGGTGCTGGGCGGACCGGTGGTGCTGGCGTGGATGTGCTGGGGCATGGCGCTGTTTTTCGTGCTGTGGAGCGGCCACCTGGTGCGGCGCATGCTGGCGCAGCCGTTCTCGATCGCGTTCTGGTCGATGGGCTTCCCCCTGGCGGCCTTCGCCACGCTGACGTTGCGGTTGGCCGTGCAGCACCCTGGCATGCAAATGCTGGCCATGCTGACACTGGCGGTCGCGTCGGTCGTCATCGTGCTGCTCGCCATCGCCACGTGGAAGGGCTGGCGCGAAGGTTCGCTGCTGCAACCCGAGCCGGTCGCCATCGTGGCCATGCCAGGCGCACAGACACCGCCGGGGCCGCAGTGAACCGAGGTTTTTGAAGTGATTTTGCGACTTGGCCTTAGAACCACCTGCGCTGACAGCTATCTTAAAAATAGCATAAGCGGCGAACATAGGGAACCCCCCCAGGTTCGGCTGCACACGTCCCCGCGCGTCTGAAGACCATGGCGACCGCCACCGCGCAACGCGCCCCACGCCTGCCCGGCGACCTGTTCATCTGGTACGTCATTGCGCTGGAGCTGGCCACGTTCAGCGTCATGTTCGTGGCCTTTGCCTTCACCCGGGCGCGGCACGTCGAGCTGTTCAACGCCGCTCAGCAGCACCTTGACCTGTCGACCGGTGCGCTCAACACCGCGCTGCTGCTCACGGCCAGCTGGTGCGTGGCGCGCGCCGTGCACGCCTTGCGCGATGCAGCATCGCGCCGCGCGGCGCTGGGCTGGCTGGGCGCTGGCTGGCTGCTGGGCGCGGGCTTTGTGGTGGTCAAGATCGGCGAATACGCCGACAAGGCGGCGCAGGGCATTGGCCTGTCGACCAACCTGTTCTTCGACTTCTACTTCATCCTGACCGGCTTTCATCTGGCCCACGTGCTGGTCGGCCTGATCGCGCTGGCGGTGGTGGGCGTGGCCATCGCGCGCCGACCGCAGGCCGACGCGCAGGTGCACGGGCTGGAGACAGCCGCCGCGTTCTGGCACTTGGTGGACCTGCTGTGGCTGGTGCTGTTCCCCTTGGTCTACGTGATGCGTTGAAGCACCGATGAAACCCACGCACTGGCTCAACCTCGTCTGGCTGCTCTTGCTGGCGGCCACTGGCTTCACCGCGTGGCTGGGCTCCAGCGGCGCGCTGCGCCAGTCCAGCCTGCCGCTGATGGCGCTGGTGTTCGGGCTGGCCTGGTTCAAGGGGCTCGGCGTGGTGCTGGCGTTCATGGAGCTGGGCCATGCGCCACCGCTGTGGCGCCGCCTGCTGATGGGCACGTTGGCGTTGGTGGTGGCCCTGATCCTGGTGGCCTACGCGGTGGCGATTTGAGGGTGTTTTGTGGCGATAGCCCTACAACCATCTGCGCGAGCAGCTATCAACAATAAAGCAAAACGCACCTGCTGCGCACGCGCATGTGAACACCCCCGCCGCGCCTGATGGCGGTGAACGTTCGCCGCGTCCAGGCGGTGCGGCACGCCCGCCGCCGATAATTCGCCCATGTCCGATGCTCCCCGTTTTCGCCGCGCCGCGCCGCCCGACGCCCGACCGTCCGGCGGCGACGCGGGCACTGTCCGCCTGAACAAGCGCCTGGCCGACATGGGCCTGTGCTCGCGCCGCGAGGCGGACGAATGGATCGAGCGCGGCTGGGTCAAGGTCAATGGCGAGGTCGCGCCCATGGGCACCAAGGTCGGCCCGCAAGACCGCGTGACGGTGGACCGCCGCGCCGACGAATCGCAAGCGCAGCGCGTGACCATCCTGCTGCACAAGCCCGTCGGCTACGTCAGCGGCCAGGCCGAAGACGGCTACGAGCCCGCCGTCGTGCTGGTGCAGGGCCGCAACCATTGGCGTGACGACGCATCGCGCACGCGCTTTGCGCCGTCGCAACTGCGTGGGCTGGCACCGGCCGGCCGGCTGGACATCGATTCGACCGGCCTCCTGGTGCTGACGCAGGACGGCCGCGTGGCGCGCCATTTGATCGGCGAAGACTCCGACGTCGAAAAGGAATACCTGGTGCGCGTGGCCTTTGGCGACGTCGCCGTGGACGTGCAGCGCGCCTTCCCGCCCGCGCAGCTGGCGCGTCTGCGCCACGGCCTGAGCCTGGACGGCAAGCCGCTGCTGCCCGCGCGCGTCGACTGGCAAAACCCCGAGCAGCTGCGCTTCATCCTGAAAGAAGGCAAGAAGCGCCAGATCCGCCGCATGTGCGAAGCCGTGGGCCTGAAGGTGACCGGCCTGAAACGCGTGCGCATCGGCGGCGTGGTGTTGGGCCACCTGCCAGTGGGGCAGTGGCGCTACCTGGGGCCGGGCGAGCGGTTTTAAGCGGGGCTGCCCCCATTCGCGCGGGACTGTGCGTGGTGGCCCAGGCTGCTTCCTGGGCCGGCAGGCTTGAAAAATCGCTTCCCGCCCTAACCTAGCGCCCCAGCGGGCGCGCTTTTTTCTGGCCGCTGCCCCTTTCGCCCCATGGCGATCCTTTTTTTGTTTGTCTTTGACCTGATCCATCCACCATGAGTACCCAAAAACACGCCTTCCAGGCCGAAGTGGCCCAGCTGCTGCACCTGGTCACCCATTCGCTGTATTCCAACCCAGAGATCTTCCTGCGCGAGCTGATCTCCAACGCGTCCGACGCCTGCGACAAGCTGCGCTTTGAGGCGCTGGCCAACCCGTCGCTGTACGGCGACCAGCCCGAGCTGGAAGTGCGCATCAGCTTCGACAAGGCCGCCAAGACGCTCACGGTGACCGACACCGGCATCGGCATGAGCGAAGCCGAGGCGATTGCCCACCTGGGCACCATCGCCAAGAGCGGCACCAAGGAGTTCATGAGCAAGCTGTCGGGCGACCAGAAGGCCGATTCGCAGCTGATCGGCCAGTTTGGCGTGGGCTTCTACTCGGGCTTCATCGTTGCCGACAAGATCACCGTCGAATCGCGCCGCGCCGGCCTGCCCGCCAGCGAAGGCGTGCGCTGGACCAGCAAGGGCGATGGCGACTTCGAGGTCGAAACCATCACCCGCGAAGCGCGCGGCACCAGCGTGATCCTGCACCTGCGTGAAGACGCGCTGGACTTTGCGGACGGCTGGCGCCTGAAGGAGCTGATCAACAAATATTCCGACCACATCTCCCTGCCCATCAAGATGGAAGGCGAGAAGTGGGAGGAGGGCAAGGAAGAAGGCCAGCCGGGCCAGATGGTCAAGACCGGCGAATGGGAAACCGTCAACCAGGCCAACGCGCTGTGGACGCGCCCCAAGAAAGACATCACCGACCAGCAGTTCAAGGACTTCTACCAGCAGATCGCCCACGACTGGGAGCCGCCGCTGGCCTGGAGCCTGAACCGCGTTGAAGGCAGCACCGAGTACACGCAGCTGCTGTACGTGCCCAGCCACGCGCCCATGGACCTGTGGGACCGCGACAAGAAGGCCGGCATCAAGCTGTACGTCAAGCGCGTGTTCATCATGGACGACGCTGAGCAGCTCATCCCGCGCTACCTGCGCTTCATCAAGGGCGTGGTCGATTCGGCCGACCTGCCGCTGAACGTCAGCCGCGAGCTGCTGCAAGAAAGCCGCGACGTGCGCGCCATCCGCGACGGCAACACGCGCCGCGTGCTCAGCATGCTGGAAGACATGGCCAAGGCGCAGGATACCGCCGGCACCGCTGCGGCCACCGAAGCGCCCGCCTCAGAAGGCAAGATCGACGTCGGCAGTGGTGATTCCACCCCCGCACCCGAGCCGACCGAGCTGCAAGGCGACGCCGTGACCGACGTGGTCGACAAGAACGACGCGCCCACCGCGGCCGACGCGGCGGCCAAGTTTGCCGAAGACAACGAATCCGGCAAGTACGCCACCTTCTGGCGCGAATTCGGCGCGGTGCTGAAGGAAGGCCTCGGCGAAGACACCGCCAACCGCGAGCGCATCGCCAAGCTGCTGCGCTACGCCTCCAGCACCGTGGACACCGAAACCGTGTCCTTCGCCGACTACAAGGCGCGCATGAAGGAAGGCCAGAAGGCCATCTACTACATCACCGCCGACACCGCCGCCGCCGCGCGCAACAGCCCACAGCTGGAGCTGTTCAAGAAAAAGGGCATTGAAGTCCTGCTGATGACCGACCGCGTGGACGAATGGGCGCTGTCCTTCCTGCGCGAATTCGACGGCACGCCGCTGCAGTCCGTCGCCAAAGGCGCGGTCGACCTGGGCGACCTGCAAGACGAGGCCGAAAAGAAAGCTGCCGAAGCCGCCGCCGAAACCGTCAAGCCGCTGCTGGAAAAGCTCAAGGACGTGCTGAAGAACGAGGCCGAAGACGTGCGCGTCACCACCCGCCTGGTCGACTCACCCGCCTGCCTGGTCGTCAAGGATGCAGGCATGAGCATGCAGCTGGCCCGCATGCTCAAACAAGCCGGCCAACCCGTGCCCGAGACCAAGCCCGTGCTGGAAATCAACGCCGAGCACCCGCTGGTCAAAAAGCTCGAAGGCATGGACGCGAACACGCCGCAGTTCAACGACCTGGCGCACGTGGTGTTTGATCAGGCGCTGCTGGCTGAAGGCGGGCTGCCGGAGGACCCGGCGGCGTATGTGCGACGGGTGAATGCGTTGTTGGTGTGAGAAACCGACGTTGAATAAAAAGAGCCGTAAAAACGGCTCTTTTTTTCTTCAAGGGCGGCCAAGTTTTGCCATTGTGGAATGGTTGCTCTTCGCTCGTTCAGGATGAAAATTCACGCAGTCAGCTTTCGAGTCAAAGCGGGCATTTCGGTGGTTAGTTTTCGAATTTAATCAACCTTAAAGCCTAATTCCCCTGCCAAAAGGTAATACAGCCGAATTGTTACCATATCTACAGCGAGATAATTCAGCGAATTAGCCTGCATGTCGGGAGTCGAGCTATTAGCATGAGCTGTAGGTTCGGGGAGCGGTGTGCCAGCCGCATCGACAACAAATTTGACATATTTGTCGATTTCTTTTTCTAGATCTTTGCTGCCGGCACCATGTGCAAGGTAATTTCGTAAAGTATTGAGCTTCTCTACTCCGGTCCACAACCAGCCTTGAACCTGCTCGACAGGTGTTAACGAGCGACATAGGGCCAACCTTTGACTGAAACTAAGTCGCGCCCCATCCAGGGCAGCGGCATTCGGTAGTTTTCTTCTTAGATAGCCCCTCAGCATTTCCTCGAATAATAGATGTGCTTTGAGTACCGAATAAGTCGGGTCATTGGGTCTGGGCGTGATGTGACTTAGATAAAGATCAACATGCTCACCAATCGACTTCACCACTTTTTTTACTCCAGCTGAATGACGCCTACGTCTGCTTCTGGCCGGTAACGGCGCCACAATTGATGAACCTATTCGCAGCAAAGCTCACGTGAATCTGGTCCAAGAACGGCCCCAATCGAATCATCGAGAGCTCACCTTGCGTACACCGCCCCCAAATCCTCAAACCCCTTGATCTCAATCGGAATGCCGAACGGGTCGCGGAAGAACATCGTCCACTGCTCGCCCGGCTGACCTTCAAAGCGCAGGTGCGGCGCGATGACGAATTCCGTGCCGGCGGCTTGCAGGCGGTCGGCCATGGCTTGCCAGTCCTGGCGTTGCAGGATCAGGCCCAGGTGCGGCATGGGCACCCAGTGGTCGCCGACTTTGCCGGTGTCGGCGGTGTGAAACGGCTCGCCCAGGTGCAGCGAGAGTTGGTGGCCGAAGAAGTCGAAGTCGACCCAGGTGTCGGTGCTCCGGCCTTCGCGGCAGCCGAGCACGCCGCCGTAAAAGCGGCGGGCTTCGTCCAGGTCGGTGACGTGGTAGGCGAGGTGGAACAGGGCTTGGGGCATGGCGTGCATCCGTGGACGTGGGTCAGCCTTTGCCGGGCAGCGACGCAGCGATGCGCGCGGCGGTGTCGGGGTTGGCAAAGCAGGTCATGGCGTTCTGGCGCTCGGTCTCCATGGCGGCGGCCAGCGCAGCAGACTGGCCGACCAGGGCTTTCTTGAGCAGGCGCGTGGCGACCGGCGAGCGTTCGGCAACGGTGCGCGCCAGGGCCAGCGCCTGCGGCAGTGCGTCACCGGCGGGGACGACGCGGTTGACCAGGCCCAGGTCCAGCAGGCGTTGCGCCGTCTGGCGTTCGCCCAGCACCATCAATTCCATAGCGCGCTGGTGGCCCAGGGCCAGCGGCAGCAGGTAGGTGACGCCGCCGGTAACGAAGTGGCCCAGCTGCATCTCGGGGAAGAAGGCGATCAGGTCGTCGGCCGCGACGACCATGTCGCAGTTCAGCACCCATTCAAAGCCGCCGCCGACGGCATAGCCGTGCACTGCGCCGATGACGAGCTTGGGGCCGCCCATGATGGCGCGGGTGACGCGCTGGATGTCTTCGCAGGTCTGCGCGACGGTGGCGGGCGAGTCGGACTGGTCACCAAAGTCCTTCAGGTCGTCGCCCGCGCAGAAGGCACGACCCGCGCCGGTCAGCACGATGACTTGGGTGGCCGGGTCGGCCTGCGCGGTTTCCAGCTGCGCGTGCAGGTCGCGCAGCAGGTCGGCGTTCATCGCGTTCAGGCGCTCGGGGCGGTTCAGGGTGACGACGCTGATGGCGCCGTCTTGGTGCAGGGTGACGGTGGCGGTCATGGGCGGGTGGTGGGCGGTTGAAAGGAGTCGGTGTCGACGGTGTCGGCCGTCACGCCTTCGGCGGCCAGGCGGAATTTTTCCACCTTGTCGGTGGGCGTGCGCGGCAGCGCGTCCATGAAGCGGATGTAGCGCGGCACCATGAAGCGCGCCATGGCGCCGCGGGCGTGCGTGGCCAGGTCGGCAGCGGCCAGCGCGGCGCCGGGTTGAAGCACGACGCAGGCCATCACCTCTTCTTCGGTCAGCTCGCTGGGCACGCCGAACACGGCGGCTTCCTGCACGGCGGGGTGTGTCTCCAGGCCTTGTTCGACTTCGGCGGCGGAGATGTTCTCGCCACGCCGGCGCACCATGTCCTTGGTGCGGCCGACGAAGTAGAAATGCCCGTCGGCGTCCTGGCGCATGACGTCGCCGGTGTGAAACCACTGGTCGCGCAGCGCGGCCAGCGTGGCGTCGGGCATGGCCCAGTAGCCGCGCATCAGCGCGTCAGGCGCGCGCGGGCGCACGACCAATTCCCCGCTGGCGCCCACGGGCACGGCAAAGCCATCCGCGTCGTGCAGCTCGGCCCGCCACAGGGGGCCGATGCGCCCGCACGATCCGGTGCGGCGCGCCTCGCCCGGCGTGGGCGCCATGATCAGGCCGACTTCGGTCGAGCCGTAGATCTCCACCAGCCGGCAGCCAAAGCGCTGTTCAAAGTCGTCGGCCCAGCCGGGCATGGGCACGCCCCAGCCCAGGCGCGCGCGGTGGTCGCGGTCGCTCGGCGAGGGCGGCTGCTTGTACAGCAGCGTCAGCGTGGCGCCCATGAAGTCGAACACAGTGGCGCCAAAGGCGCGCATCTCGTCCCAGTAACGCGACACCGAAAAGCGCGCGCCAATGGCCGCCACCGCGCCCAGCACGAGGGCCGGCGCCACGGTGAGCACCGACGCGTCCAGATGGAACAGCGGGTACGGGCAGTACAGCACGTCGTCCGCGCGCAAGCCCAGCTGCTGGCCGAAGGCGGCGGCCTGGCTCAGCACAAAGCGGTGCGCCAGCATGACGGCCTTGGACCGCCCGGTGGTGCCCGACGTGTACAGCAGCAGGCACAGGTCGGCCGCTTGCACGTCGGGCCAGGGCGGGTCGTCCGCGCGGGCGTCGCGCGGCACGGCGGCAAAGGCTTGTTCACCCGCGCCGGCTTCGCCCAGCACCAGCACATGCGTTAGCTGCGTCAGCGCAGGCCGTGCGGCGCGCCATTGCGCGGCAAGGCTGTCGTGCGCGATCAGCACGCGGCTTTGCACCAGGTGGATGGCGTCCACCAGGCCTTGGCCGGTGAAGGCGGTGTTGACCGGCGCCATCACCGCGCCCAGCTTGGCCAGGGCGAACCAGATGACGACGAAGTCGGGCAGGTTGGGCAGCATCACGCTGACGCGGTCGCCCGGCGCCACGCCCAGGTCGCGCAGGCCGCGCGCCACGCGGTCGGACTGCGCGTCCAGCGCGGCGGTGGTCCATTCGCCCTCGGCCATGCGCAGCAGCGGCCGGCCGGGCGCGGTGCGCGCGGCGTGGCGCAACGCCGCGCCCAAGGTGTCGGTGGCGGGGGCAGCGTCGGGCGGCATGCGGGGCATTATGGCCAGGGCCGCTACGATCCAAGGTTTTACGTCCCGAGGAGACCACCGCATGAGCACGACGACGCCCGCGATCGATTACAGCCGCTACCAGACCATGACCATCACCCGCCGCGGCCCCGACGGCTCGGTGATCGATCTGCAGATGAAGGCCAAGAACGGCAAGCTGCCCACCGCCGGCCACGAAGGCCACTGGGAGCTCTCCGAGATCTGGCGCGACATCGACAAGGACGAGACCGTGCGCTGCGCTGTGCTGCGCGGCGAAGGCATGGGCTTTTCCGGCGGCGGCGACCTGGCGCTGGTGCAGGACATGGCGACCGATTTTGCTGTGCGCACCCGCGTGTGGAAGGAAGCGCGCGACCTGGTCTACAACGTGATCAATTGCGAAAAGCCCATCGTCAGCGCGATGCACGGGCCGGCCGTGGGCGCGGGCCTGGTGGCGGGCCTGCTGGCCGATGTGTCCATCGCCGCCAAGTCCGCCAAGATCGTTGACGGCCACACGCGCCTGGGCGTGGCGGCGGGCGACCACGCGGCCATCTGCTGGCCGCTGCTGTGCGGCATGGCCAAGGCCAAGTACTACCTGATGCTGTGTGAGGCCGTGACCGGCGAAGAGGCCGAGCGCATCGGCCTGGTGTCGCTGGCGGTGGACGACGACCAGCTGCTGGACAAAGCCTACGAAGTGGCCGACAAGCTGGCCGCCGGCAGCACCACGGCGATCCGCTGGACCAAGTATTCGCTCAACAACTGGTACCGCCAGGCAGGGCCGACGTTCGACACCTCGCTGGCGCTCGAATTCATGGGCTTTGGCGGCCCCGACGTGCACGAGGGCGTGGCCAGCCTGCGCGAGCGCCGCGCGCCGAAGTACTGATTGCTATTGATTAAATAGCTGGTTGCGCAGGTGGTTGTAGAGCTGGCGGGTGATTTGGTTCAAATTTCTCGCCTGCACTTCGCGAGCTGCGTGACCGCTCAGGCGCGGACCTGCCATCCGCGCAGCGCACCCGGCGCGTTGCGCCTGCGGTGCGCGTTGGGGAAGGGCCTCAGGCTTTCGCCTTCATCCGCGCCATCATCAGTTCGGTGTTGGACTTGCGGTCGGCCTGCACCTTTTGCACAGCGGGGCGCTCGCCCATCTGCTTCAGGTAGTCCTTGAGCGGCAGCCCGGCCAGCACGTCTTCACCGTAGACGATCTTGCTGGCGCTGGACACCAGCGGCAGGTGCACGATGGCGGCGCAATCGGCCAGCGTGAAATGCTCGCCCGCGACGTACGGCGAAAACCTGGCCAGCTTGGCAAACGCGGCGACGTTCTTCTGCAGCTGCGGCAGCGTCTTGGTCTTGGCGCCTTCGCTGATCTGGCCGCCGAAGAAGGCTTGCGGGTACAGGTTGCGCGCGACCAGCTCCAGGTGCAGCTCGATGTAGCGCACCAGCTCGCGCACCTTGGCGGCCTGGTAGGCGTCGGCGGGCAGCAGCGCGGGGGTGGGGTATTTGGCTTCCAGGTACTCCAGCAGGATGGTCGATTCGCTCAAGGGACCATCGTCGGTGATGGCGTAGGGCACCTTGCCGAGCGGGCTGGCGGCGGCGTCGGTTTCGCCGATCCAGGCCAGTTTTTCCTCGAACGGCAAGCCCTTTTCGAGCAGGGCGAGCTTGACCTTGTTGTAGTAGTTGCTGGCGGCAAATCCGCAGAGTTGGAACATGGTGGTGGGGTCTTTCCGGTGTGGATGAATCCGCCAGCCTAGCGCGCCGCCGCCCCCACGTCAGTCGCCGAACGGACGCCGGCCGATAATGGGTGCATGTCGACCCGTGTCCTGCGCCTTTGGATCGCCCGCTGCATGCTGGTGGCGTTCGCGCTGGCGCTGGGCGCTGCGGCCGCATCGCCCTGGGTGGCGCCGCGCGCGATGCAGCTGGTGTGCACGGACGGTGCGGTCAAGCTGGTCGCGCTGGACGACGACGATGGCGCGGCCGGTGCGCCGTCCGGCCACACCCTGGAGTGCGCGCTGTGCCTGGTGACCGGCACACCGCCGTTGGACTTGCAGGCCCATGTGGCGCAGCGCGTCGCCGTGGCGCAGGTGCCGAGGTGGACGCACGTGGATGCGCCGCCGTTGGCAGAGACCTGGGCGCCGCTGCTCGCCCGGGGGCCGCCGGTCGGGCGGGCTTGATCGGTCTGCCAAATCGCGTGGTTTCCTGACGACGGTACGTTCGGGCAGACACGCGGCGACTTGGCGGCATGCGGCGGCCCGAAGATCGAATTGCGCCAGAGGCGCTTGCGCGCGCCTTAACTGACATATGCCGGGCCGCCTGCGCGGCTATCCCGTTGCACGCCCTTTCCGGGCCGACCTTGCGCACGGCCCTTTTCCCGAATTTCCTAGGAACCGATATGACTTTTCTCCGCATTCCCCTCCGCGTGCTGGCCAGTGTTGGCCTTTTTGCAGGCAGCCTGACGGCTTGGGCCCAGTCTCCCGCCACTGCGGCGCCAGCAACCTCTGCTGTGGCTCAGGCCGAGGCCGTTCGCGTCACGGACGCCTGGGCGCGGGCCAGCGTTCCGGGCCAGAAGGCGACGGGCGCCTTCATGACGCTGACGGCCGCCACACCGATGCAACTGGTGGGTGTGGCGACCGATGTCGCGGGCGTGGCCGAGGTGCACGAAATGGCGATGCAAGGCGAGGTCATGCGCATGCGCGCCATCGGTTCGCTGGCGCTGCCCGCCGGTAAGCCCGTCGAACTCAAGCCGGGTGGCTACCACCTGATGCTGATGGACCTGAAGCACCCGCTCAAGGCGGGCGAGACGGTGCCACTCACGCTGACCTGGCGCGACGCGCAGGGCCAAGAGTCGCGTACCGACCTCAAGGTGCCCGTTCGCGCCGCGGCGACCGCCCCCGCAAGCCCTGGCCACGGCGGCGGGCACAAGCACTGAAGTCCGCACCCGCGCGCAAGCGTGGAGAGCAGAAGGTGGCAGAAGGTGGCGATGCCAAAGGGTGATCGGTTAAGCTGTGGCCACACCCGCTGCGCTGCCTTCGACGGGCTCGCGGCGACCACCTGGCTCCCACCGTTCTGAGGTGCATCCATGAGCGACGCCAACGCCTTAGCCTTCGGCAAGTTCATCCCCGGATTCGACTTCCTTCAGCAGTTGTCGAGTGCGCAGAAAGCCGGTGGCGGCACCGTGCCCGGGCTCGGTCAATGGGTGGCACCCACCGTCAGCGTCGAGGAGCTCGACCGACGCATCACCGAGCTGAAGGCGGTGCAGTTCTGGCTGGACCAGAACGCCACCGCACTGAAGGCCACGGTGCAGGCGCTCGAGGTGCAGAAGATGACGCTGGCGACGCTCCAGGGAATGAACGTCAGCATGGCGGAAGTCGCGAAGGCGTTTACCGTCCCGGTGCCATCGCCTGCCGCGCAGGCGCCGGCAGCGAAGGCAGATGCGGCCGCACCGCAATGGCCTTTTGACCAGACTGCGGCAGCGCCCGCGCCAGTCGCCTCACCCGAGCCGACGCCGCCCGAGGCAGCGCCGGAACCTGCCCCGGCGCCTGTGGTCGAGCCGCCGCCTGCGCGTCCTCGCAAGCCCAAGGGGTCGACCGCTTCGCCGGAGGCGGATGCCGGGCAAGAGGCCCATACCGCCGCGGCCAAGAGTCTGGCCGATGGCATGCAGTGGTGGGGTGCCCTGACCCAGCAGTTCCAGCAGATCGCTGCCAACGCCCTGCGCGAAGCCGCCCCCGCCAAGGGCGCCGGCCCCACCGCCGCAGCCACCCCTGCCAAACCCGCGGGCAAGACCGCCGCCAAGAAGAAGCCAGCGGCCAAGCGTGGCGCCAAGCAGACCGGCGCGGCGCGCAAGAAGGCAGCGACCCCGCGCAAGCAAGCCGCTGCGCGAGAGCCCGCACCCGCGCGCAACGCCGGTTGGCCGCTGCCGCCACCGGCCAAGCCGCGCTGAGGCGTCCAACCCATTCGGGCGAGAGCGCCCGCCAGTCGCATGAACCTGTTTCCTTATGGCCACGCCACGCATCCCCAGTGGCAGATGGCCTGTGGCCTGGTGCTGGCGCAGTTGCGCGCGCAGATGGCCAGCGCCGATTACGCCGACGCACCCGCGCTCGGCCTGCTCTACATCACCGATCATTACGCCGGCGCTGCGCAGGACATCCTGGACCTTCTCGGCGCCGAACTGCCCGAGGTCACCGACTGGGCCGGGACCGTCGGGGTGGGGGTGTGTGCGAGCAACGCCGAATACATCGACGAGCCGGCGCTCAGCGTGATGCTGTGCGACTTGCCGGCAGACCAGATCCGGGTGTTCTCGGGCGTCATGCCGCTGACAGCGGGCGCGCGCTTTCGGCCCCACACCGCACTCGTGCACGCCGATGCGCAAACGCCCGACGTGCCCGATCTGGTGGCCGAGCTGGCCCAGCGCACCGACACCGGCTACCTGTTCGGCGGGTTGTCGTCCAGCCGCAGCCGGGTGCTGCAATTTGCCGTGGGCAGCCAGGGCCATGTGGCCGGGCAAGGCGGCGTGGGCGGTGTGATCTCGGGCGGGTTGTCCGGCGTCGCATTCGGCGCAGGGGTGGACTTGGTGGCGCGCGTCACGCAAGGCTGCCTTCCCGTATCGCCGGAACACGAAGTGACCGGGGCCGACGGCAACGTGCTGCTGTCCCTGGATGGCCAACCGGCACTGGACGTGATGCTGGCCGATCTGCGCATCAGCCTGGAGGCCCCGCGTGAAGCGCTGGACGTGGTGCGTCAGACCCTGGTTGGGCTGTCCAGCCCCGGCGAAGAAGGCGTGGGCCGCAGCGGCCACTTCGGGCCCGACGTGGTGGTGCGCCACATCATCGGCGTCGACCCTGGCCGGCGCGGCGTTGCCATCGCCGAGCGCCCGCGCGTCGGCCAGCGCATCGCCTTCTGTCAGCGCAACGTGCAGGCGGCCCGCGCCGACCTGACGCGCATCTGCGCCGAAATCCGCGAGGAGCTGGAGCCCGAAGAGGTGCCCGAGCTCACCGCCGCCGCCCTGGCCGCGCCGCACGCGCTGTCGGCGCCGCACCCGGCGCGGCGCATCGCCGGCGCGGTCTACATCAGCTGCGCGGGCCGTGGTGGCGCGCACTTTGGCGCGCCGGGGGCGGAATTGCAGATCGTGCGCCACGCGCTGGGCGATGTGCCACTGGTCGGCTTTTTTGCCGGCGGCGAAATCGCGCGCCATCACCTGTACGGCTACACCGGCGTGCTGACCGTGTTCGTCGCCCCGGCGGCCGTGGACGGTGACGCGCCAGAGGATTGATGGCGTGCAGTTGCTCGTCAACATCGACGTCGATGACTTGGCGCGCGCCGAGGCCTTCTACACCTCCGCACTGGGGCTGACGACGGGCCGCCGCTTCGGCGACGACGGTCTTGAATTGCTGGGCGCCGGTGCGCCCATCTACCTGCTGCGCAAGGCCGCCGGCACGCCCGCGACGGCCAGCGCGCCAACGCCGCGCGACTACGCCCGTCACTGGACCCCGGTGCACCTGGATCTGGTGGTGCCCGACGTCGACGCCGCCGTTGCGCGCGCTGTGGCGGCGGGCGCGGTGTTGGAGCAGGCGGCGCGCAGCCACGACTGGGGCCGCATCGCGCTGCTGGCCGATCCCTTCGGCCACGGCTTTTGCCTGCTGCAGTTCCTGGGCCGTGGCTACGACGAGATCGCCACGCCCACGTCTGCCGGACCTTGAGACGGAGCCCACCCATGCCCATGCAGATCTACCGCGTCGGTTCGCGCCCTTCCGCCAAAGGGCCGGCCGACCGCTTCACCGGCGCCGTGCGCATGGACCCGCTGTTTGGCGCGACCGAGCCCGGACGCACCTCTGCCACGCTGGTCACCTTCGAGCCCGGCGCGCGCACCGCCTGGCACACGCACCCGCTCGGCCAGCACCTGATCGTGACCGCCGGCAGCGGCTGGACGCAGTGCTGGGGCGGCCCCAAGAAGGCGATTCACGCGGGTGACGTGGTGCACTGCGACTGCGGCCAGAAACACTGGCACGGCGCTACCGACACCACCGCCATGAGCCACATCGCCATTCAGGAAGCCCAGGACGGCGTGGCCGTGAACTGGCTGGAACAGGTCAGCGACGCGCAGTACCTGTCACCGGTCGAGCCCGACGACGCTGCCGCAAACTGACGCGCCCATGCCCGACATCCAACTCGCCCTGCGCGAAGACGCCGCCGCCATCCTGGCCTTGCAGCACCTGGCTTTTCAGTCCGAAGCGCGCCTCTACAACGACTGGTCCATCCCGCCGCTGACGGAAACGCTGGCCGTGTCGCTGGCCGACTGGGACACGCACACCGTGCTGAAGGCGGTGGATGCGGGCGGCCGCATCGTCGGCTCGGTGCGGGCGCGGGTGCTGGCAGGTGAATGCGCCATCGCGCGGCTGATCGTGCATCCGCAGAACCAGGGCCAGGGCCTGGGGGCGGCGCTGCTGCAAGCGATTGAGGCGCAGGCTGCGGGCGTACGCCGCTTCACCCTGTTCACCGGCGCGCGTAGCGAGGGCAACATCCGCCTGTACCAGCGCCATGGCTACCGCATCGTGGGCACCGAAGTCGTGTCGCCCGCGGTGTCGCTGGTGCACATGGAAAAGGCGGCGTGATGCGCTGATCCGCCGGCCCACGCCAGCGCGTGGCCGAACCCAGGCGTCAGCGCCCGGTGAACTTCGCCGGCCGCCTTTCGACGAAGGAGCGCACGCCCTCGGCCGCGTCTTCGCTGCGCGACAGGCGCTGCTGGGTGGCTTCAAATTCTTCCATCGCCGCCAGCGGGCCGTGCTCGATCGCCTTCAGCACGTTCAGCCGCGTGGCGACCACGGCCAGCGGCGCTTGCTGCGCGATCTGCTCTGCAATCTGTAGCGTTTCCTGCTCTACCTGCGCCGGCGGGACGACTTTCTGCACGAAGTTCAAACGCAGCGCCTCGGCCGCGCCGAACTCGTCGCCGGTCAGCAGATGCAACAGCGCGTTGCCGGCGCCAGCGCGCTCGGCCATGCGCAGCGTGGCGCCGCCGGTGGCCATGATGCCGCGCTTGACCTCCAGTTGCGAGAAGCGGCAGTTGTCGGCTGCGACCACCACGTCGGCGGCCAGCATCAGCTCGATCCCCAGCGTGTAGGTGATGCCCTTGACGGCGACCACCACCGGCTTTTGCCGGCGTCGGTACCCCGCCATGCCCGGCTCGGTCGGCTCCACGCCGCCGGCGGGTGCGGCCTGTTCGCCGCGCTGCATCAGCGGCGCAAACGTGGGCAAGTCCAGGCCGGCGGTGAAGTGATCGCCCGCCGCCATCAGCACGCCCACGCGCAGCGCGGGTTCGTCGTCCAGGCGCGTGTACGCGGCGGCCAGCTGGCGGTACATGGCGGGTGTGAAGCCGTTGCGCTTGGCCGGGCGGTTGATGGTGATCAGCAGCAGGTGGCCGCGCACCTCGGTGTCGATGCGGCCCTCGTCGGGGGCGGAGGTGTTCATGCCGCCATGCTAGCGGCGCGCAGCGCAGGGGCCTGTCACCTTGGGATGGCGGATCTGAATGAAATCGCCATCTAGCCCTACAGCATACTGCGCGACCAGCTATCAAAAAAAGAGTATCAGCGGCGCAGACGCAGGAAGGCTTCCGGCTCCCACCCGCGCATCGCCATCACCAGCGTGTAGCCTTCGCGCTCGCTGGCTTTGAGCTTCTGGTCCATCTGGTGCTGCTGCGCAAAGTCCTGCGCCACGCGCTGCAGCCGCTCCATGAAGCTCGGCGCCAGCGCGCGGCTCACGTTGCCGTGCACCAGCACCAGCCCTTCGGCCGGCCCGTCAAAGCCGCCGCCAAAATAGTCCAGCACGATGTGTTCGCGAAAGTACTGCATCACCGGCCCGTGGGGGCGCCAGCGAAAGGTCTTGGCCACCTTCAGGCGGTAGCGGTTCAGCGGCTTCAGCTCGATGATGCCCACGCGGTCCAGCTGCGCCAGGTACTTCACCACCTCGGCCTCGCTCAGGCGGTACGACGTGGTCATCTGATCCAGCGTCCACTGGCTCAGCACGTTGATGGCCACCAGCAGCAGCTTTTCGTCCGCCACCACCGCGCGCTCCTGCTCGGCCGTCAACTCGGTCAGCAGCGGCTGCGTGTCGGCCACGCGCTGCGCCAGCTCGGCAAAGTCCAGCTTCAGCGCACGGCAGATCGCGTCGATGCGCGACAGCGGCATGTCGCCCTTGGCCAGCATGCGCTTGATGCTGGATTCGGCCATGTCCAAAGCCTGCGCCAGATCGGCGTAGGTCATGTGGGCGGCCTTCAGCTCCTTCTTCAGGACCGTGATCAGGTCGGCGGTGGTGCTCATGCGGTGGGATTAGAGCATCGCCTTGGCAGCGCGGCTTCTGCGTGTGCCGAACCGCCGCCCGTCGACCGATTTGCCAGGGTCAGCAATCGATAAACAGATCAGCCTGTAGCGCAATCATGCACTGCGCGAGAAGCTATATAAAGAGTAGCAAAAGCACGCTATCCTGGCGCCAGCGACAGGCAGCATGAGCAGCGTTTTCGGACGCGGGCCGCGCGCCGCAGAGCGGCTTCACGGTATCGCTGGGAGATACGCCCCGCGTCATCACAGGTGTCTGGCACTGATCGATGCGCCCGTTCGGCGATCCGACATGCACAGTCGCGCAGCTCTCACTCCCTGCCGCGCCGCGGCCCTTGTTCACCATGCCGACACCTGCCGATTTCCCCCTCGCTGCTGCCGAAGCGGCGCCCACGACCGGCGGCGCGTCCGTCGCCGAATGCCTTCTGCTGGCGGCCGTGCCCTTGCTGATGGCGCTGGCCTTGTGGCTACCGCCGATGGCGCTGCCGGCCGATTACCACCGGTTTGCCGACCAGCGCATGTTGGCGGGTGTGCCGCACGCGCTGGATGTGCTGACCAACCTGGCCTTCGGGGGCGTGGCGACGTGGGGCTTGTGGGTGGCGTGCCGGGTGCCGCGCGGCGCTTTGCCGGTGGTGCAGCGCGTGCTGGCGGTGCTGCTCTTCATCGGGCTGCTGGGGACGGCCGTCGGCTCCAGCCTCTACCACCTGGCGCCGGACAACGCCGGGTTGACGCTGGACCGCCTGGGCATGGCGCTGCCATTTGCCGCGCTGCTGGGCCTGGCGGCAGCCGACCGGATCAGCGCCCGCGCGGGCGTGGTGCTGGCGCTGGTGATTGCGGTGGCGGCGCCGACTTCGGCTTTGCTCGACGCGCTGACCGGCAACATGACGCCGTGGACGGTGCTGCAGACCAGCGGCCTGGTGCTGCTGCTGGCGCTGGCGACGCAGCGGCCGCGCCCGCAGGCGCTGGGCTTTTCGCTGCTGGCGGTGGTGCTCACGTACGCGGCAGCCAAGGGGCTGGAACTGGCCGACGCGCCGGTGTTTGCATGGACGGCGGGCGCCGTCTCGGGCCACAGCCTGAAGCACGTCGTCGCGGCCTTGGCGGTCTGGCCGGTGGTGTGTGCTCTGGCGCGCAAGCGGGTGGCGTCGGCCAGACACGGCGACACCGCACAATGCACGCCCAACGGCACGTCGTCGCAACGTCGTGTCCTTTGAAGGATCCGCCCGCATGACTTCGACCGACTTCGCCCGCGCCGCGCACCAACCTGTCGCCGCGCGCGCCGCACCGAACCAGTTCGCCCTGCTGCGCCAGCGCCGCTTTGCGCCGTTCTTCTGGACGCAGTTCGCCGGCGCGGCCAACGACAACCTGTTCAAGTTCGCCTTCACCGTGATGGTGACGTACCAACTGAGCGTCAGCTGGCTGGAGCCGGCGATGGCGGGCCTGGTGATCGGCGCGCTGTTCATCCTGCCCTTTCTGCTGTTTTCCGCGACCAGCGGGCAGCTGACCGACAAGTTCGAGAAGACGCGGATGATCCGCTTCGTCAAGAACCTGGAGATCGCCATCATGCTGCTGGCGGCCTGGGGTTTCATGGTGGCCAATGTGCCGGTGCTGCTGGGCTGCGTGTTCCTGATGGGTCTGCATTCCACCCTGTTTGGGCCCGTGAAGTTTGCCTACCTGCCGCAGGTGCTGAATGAGCGCGAGCTGACGGGCGGCAACGGCATGGTCGAGATGGGCACCTTTGTCGCCATCCTGCTGGGCAACGTGGTTGGCGGTCTTTTGGTGGCTCTGCCGCAGGTGGGGCATGCGTCGGTAGCTATCGCTTGTGTAGCGTTGGCGATCGCTGGCCGCGTGGTGGCTCAGTTCATTCCCAACGCCCCGGCGACCGACCCGGGCCTGAAGATCAACTGGAACCCGGTCACCGAAACCTGGCGCAACCTGAAGCTGGCCCACGGCAACGTCGTCGTGTTCCGCTCACTGCTGGGCATCTCGTGGATGTGGTTCTTTGGCGCCGTGTTCCTCAGCAACTTCCCGGCTTTCGCCAAGGAGGTGCTCCACGGCAATGAGCAGGTGGCTTCGCTGCTGCTGGTGGTGTTCTCGGTCGGCATCGGCGTGGGCTCGCTGCTGTGCGAAAAGTTCTCGCATCGCCACGTGGAGATCGGCCTGGTGCCACTGGGCGCCATCGGCATGACGGTGTTCGCGGTGGACCTGTACTTTGCTTCCCGCGGGCTGCCGCCGCACGCGGGGCACACCCTCCGGAGCTTTCTTGCACAGCCGGCGCACTGGCGCGTGATGGCCGATCTGCTGCTGCTCAGTCTGTTTGCCGGCCTGTACAGCGTGCCGATGTACGCGCTGATCCAGCTGCGCAGCGCGCCCACGCACCGGGCCCGCATCATCGCCGCCAACAACATCCTGAACGCGCTGTTCATGATCGCCAGCAGCGTGATCGCCGGTGCGCTGCTGAAAAGCGGGTTCAGCATTCCGCAGATCTTCCTCATCGTTGGCCTGGCCAACGCGGTGGTGGCGGGCTACATCTTCCTGCTGGTGCCCGAATACCTGCTGCGCTTCATCGCGTGGGTGATGACGCGCATCGTCTACCGCTTCAAGGTGCGGGGCGACCAGCACATCCCCAGCGAAGGCGCGGCCATCCTGGTGGCCAACCACGTGAGCTTTGTCGACGCCGTGCTGCTGATGGCGGCCAGCCCGCGGCCGATCCGCTTCATCATGGATTCGCGCATCTTCCAGGTGCCGGTGCTGGGCTGGATCTTCCGCCTGGCCAAGTGCATCCCGGTGGCCCCGCAGAAGGAAGACCCCACCGTCTACCAGCACGCGTTTGACGAGGCCGCCAAGGTGCTGCGCGAAGGCGATCTGCTGGGTATCTTCCCCGAAGGCGGCCTGACCCGCGATGGCCAACTGCAGCCCTTCAAGGGCGGCGTAATGAAGATCCTGGAGCAAGCCAAGGCCGACGGCCTGGACGTGCCCGTGGTGCCCATGGCGCTGACCAATCTGTGGGGCTCGTATTTCAGCCGCATCGAAAAAGACGGCGCCATGACCCGCCCCTTCCGCCGCGGCCTGTTCAACCGCGTGGGCCTGAATGTGGGCGAGCCGGTGTCGGCGGCGCAGGTGACGCCGGAGGTGTTGCAGGGCAAGGTGGCACGACTCCTAGCAGACTAACCGTAGGTGTTGAACGGCGGTGTGCGCGCACGAAGCGAGCAAGAATAGATGTTCTGACGCTAGATAACCAGAAAGTGTTCATCTGCTGACATGGACTCCAAACCAGCCAAGACTTTTCTTGAATGCGACCGTTGCCGTACCGCGACTGTTCACACGCTACTCCATACGGTGGAGTCTGATGTTGAGTTCTGTGACGCCGACGGCTACAAGGGGCACGAGCCGGCTACCTATCGGCTACTTCAATGCGATGGTTGCTCCAGAGTCTCAGTCTACGTCTGGTCCGCGCTACACAGCCCGCATTCTCAGTTCGGCGAGCGCGAATATCCGGGCAAGGTGCCAGAGCTATCTGAGGCCCCAGCATTGGTTCGGAAAGCATTCCATCAAGCCGAGCGAGTGAGGTCTGTGTCAAACGAGGCCTATGCTGTTAAAGCACGCGCAGTACTCGAAACAATTGTTAGGGACCGGGGCGTCGAGCAGCGCAACCTCGCGCAAGGCTTAGCAATCCTTGCCGACCAGGAAGCGATTCCGCCGTTGTTGGCAAAAGCGGCAACCTATATCCGTCTTCTTGGAAACGCTGCAGCGCATAGCGTTGAGGTATCTTTCACTGAAAACCACGTTCGAATGATCGAGACGTTCGTTGCTGCGCTTATCAATCATCTTTACATTTGGCCCACTGCATTCCAAGAGTTCAGTGATTTGCTCGGCGGAGACGGAGACGGAGACGGAGACGGTAGATGTGAGTCCTAGCCCTCGCCGTTGGTGTTGATCAATCCAGAACTGCAGTTGCGAGCGCCGCTGCTTCAGGCGCGGACGGCTTGCTGTCATGTAGTCCGACTGATCGCTGCCTTCAGTTGTTTCGCTCACGCCCGCCGCTGCGCCGCCGAGCTCGCCCGCCAAGCGTTCAAGGCCAACGCCAAGAAGGCCTTCTCTTCGGCCGAGGGCGGTGCGTCGTCGTGCACTTCGTCCAGTCAGCCAGACTGCGTGGCGCGGCTGCGCTTCGGCTTGGCGGGTTGGGCGGTGGCGACGGCCGAGCAGATGGGGTTCGACACATCGCCCAGGGCTTGCACCAGAAAGTCGACCATCGCGCGCACCTTGGCCGGCGGGTGGCGGTTGGCGGGCCACACGGCGTGGATGCCGCCCAGGTCGTGCGGTGGGTGGTCCAGCGTCAGCACCTGCAGCGCGCCTTGCGCCACGTCGTGGCCGACGATGAAGCTGGGCTCGTACACCAGGCCTTGGCCGCCGATGGCCGCGGCGCGCAGCGCGTCACCGCTGTTGGCGCGCAGGTTGCCCTGGATCGGCTGGCGCACGCTGCCGTCACGGCCAAAACGCCACAGGCTGGCGGAGTTGGTGGCCGACAAGGTGTAGCCCAAGCAGTTGTGCTGGGCCAGATCGGCCACGCTGCGCGGCTCGCCGTGTGCGTCCAGGTAGGCGGGCGCGGCGCACAGCATCATCTGGCAGTCGCCCAGGCGGCGCGCCTGCAGGCTGTCGTCGTGCAGCGGGCCGATGCGCACGGCCAGATCCCAGCGTTCGTCCACCAAATTGACGGCGGCGTCGGTCATGCCCAGCTCCACCGTGACGGCCGGGTGCGCCCGGTTGAAGGCCGGCATCAGCGGCGCAATGTGGCGCACGCCAAAGGCCAGCGGCGTGTTGAAGCGCAGCAGCCCGGTGGCCAGCGTGCGCTGCGACGTGGCGCTGGCGTCGGCCTCGTCCAGCTCGGCCAGCACGCGCTGCACCGTGTCCAGGTAGGTCTCGCCGGTTTCGGTCAGCGTCAGCTTGCGCGTGGTGCGGTGCAGCAGCTTCACGCCCAGGCGCGCCTCCAGCGCGTCCACGTGCTTGGTCGCCATGGCGGGGGAGATGTCGAGAATGCGCGCCGCGCCCGACAAGGTGCCGGCCTGGGCGGCCAGCGCAAACACGCGCATGCTGGTCAAACGGTCCACGGGAGGGGCTCCACTTCACACTGGGGGTTGAAACTGAATGAGGATTCTGGGGCTTTGTAAAAACCCGCTCAAAGCCCAAACTTATTCACCATGAGCACCATCACCACAACCCCCACCGCCACGGCCACGCGCATGCCCGCGCTGTTCATCCCGCATGGGGCGGGGCCGTGCTTTTTCATGGACTGGAACCCGGCCGACGCCTGGGACAAGACCGCCGCGTTCCTGCGCAGCATTCCAGGCAGCCTGCCGGCCACGCCCAAGGCCATCGTGCTCGTCACCGCGCATTGGCTGGCGCCACAGCCCACGCTGACGGGCGCCGCGCGCCCCGGCATGCTGTTCGACTACTACGGTTTTCCGCCGCACACCTACGAGCTGAGCTACCCCGCGCCTGGCGCTCCGGCACTGGCCGAGCGCGTGCGCGGCCTGCTGGCCGACGCCGGCATTGCCGCCACTGTCGACACGCAGCGCGGCTACGACCACGGCACCTTCATCCCGCTGAAGGTCGCCTTTCCGCACGCCGACGTGCCGGTGCTGCAGGTCTCGCTGCTGGGCAGCCTCGACGCACAGGCGCACATCGACTATGGCCGTGCGCTGGCGCCGTTGCGGGACGAAGGCGTGCTGATCATCGGCAGCGGAATGAGCTACCACAACATGCGCGGCTATGGCGACCCACGCTCGACCCCCGTCAGTGCCGAATTCGACCGCTGGTTGACCGACACCGTGGCCTTGCCCGCGGCCGAACGCAACACGCGCCTGGCGCAGTGGGACACCGCCAGCGGCCCGGCTGGGCGCCTGTCGCACCCGCCGCGCGCCGAAGAGCATTTGCTGCCGCTGCACGTGGTGGCCGGTGCCGCGGGCGACAGCGTGGGGCGCAAGGTCTTCAGCGACCAGGTGCTGGCCACGACCCTTTCGGCTTTCCGTTTCGACTGACGGCGACCGCGCTGCCGGAAAGGGCCGATGGCCCTGCCGGCAGCGCGTTGCAGTTTGCATGGTATTTTGTGCCTCTGGCCCTACGGCCACCTGCGCAAACAGCTATTGAATGAGGAGCAAACATCTTGACCGAACCTGCCGTTCCCGCTGCCGCCCCGCGCCTGTCGCGCCTGGTTTTTGGCGGCAACGTGTTGGGCTGGACGGTCGACCGCGCCACCAGCTTCGCGCTGCTGGACCGGCTGGTGGACGCAGGCATCACCACCATCGACACCGCCGACATGTATTCGGCCTGGGCGCCAGGCCACCAGGGCGGCGAGTCGGAGAGCGTCATCGGCGACTGGCTGCGTGCGCGCGGCCCGCGCGTGCGCGCGCAGGTCGAAATCATGACCAAGGTCGGCAAGCCCGCGCCCGTCAACCCGGCGCCCGGCCAGGGCCTGTCGCCCGCGTACATCGAACGCGCCATCCAGGCCAGCCTGCGCCGCTTGGGCACCGACTACATCGACGTCTACTTCTCGCACGCGTTCGACGACAGCGTTCCCCAGGCCGACACGCTGGCCGCGTTCGACCGCCTGCTGCGCGCCGGCCAGGTGCGCGCCATCGGTGCCAGCAACTTCAGCGCGCCGCAGCTGCGCGACGCGCTGGATGTCGCCGCCGCACACCACCTGCCGCGCTACAGCGTGCTGCAACCGCACTACAACCTGGTTGACCGCGACGGCTACGACGGCCCACTGCGCGACGTCGCCATGACCGAAGGCCTGGCCGTCGTGCCCTACTTCAGCCTGGCCAGCGGCTTCTTGACCGGCAAGTACCGCACCGAGGCCGATTTGGCCGACAGCGCACGCAGCGCCTGGGTCAGGCGTTACCTGACCCCGAGCGGCCTGGCCATCCTGGCCGCGTTGGACGCGGTGGCCGACCAGCACCGCGCGCAGCCGGGCGAAGTCGCGCTGGCCTGGTTGATGGCCCATCCTGGCGTCACCGCGCCGATTGCCAGCGCCACCAGCCTCGCCCAACTCGACAGCCTGGTGCGCGCCATGCAACTGACGCTGACGCCGGCCGACATCGCGGCGCTGGACGCTGCGAACGCGCCGCAGGCCACTTCTTGAAGGATCTTCGCCATGACAGAACCCCGCACCACCGAGGCCACCATCACCACCGTCGAGCCTGCGCGCATCATCCTGCGCCTGTGCAAGCACTGGGGCCACAAGTTCTCCGTCAGCTACGACGACACCCAGGGCCGTGTCGAACTGCCTTCTGCCCTGCTGCTGATGCGCGCCGGAGACGGCCAACTCAGCTTTCGCGTGGAAGCCCAGCCGGACGCCGACGTCGCCCGGCTGGAACAGGTTGTCGCCGACCACGCCCAGCGCATGGCGCGCGATGAAACCTACACCTGGGACTGGCAGCGCAGCGCGGCATGAGCGCGGATGGCGACGCGCTGATGCTACGTTTTCAGGAGCTGACAGCGAAGATACAGAGCGGGCCAAAGGCCGATTTGGCTGTGAATCTGAGTGTGCCGCTCAGCGTCGATGCGCTGGCGCGCGAGGTGCTGCGCCACGCACCGCCGCGTCCGCTCGAGATCGAGCGCGCCATTGAGCAGGTCGAAGATGCCGTCATGCCGGCGCGCGCCCAGCTGCCCGAAGCCTTCACCCTGCAAATCGACGACGCGCTGCTGCGCGCGATGGCCGAGGACGGTGCCGAGTTGCCTGACGCGGAATCGGTCTGGCTCAACATCGACGCCGTCGAGCACCTCTTCAACCGCCTCGTCGCCCGCGCCGAAGGCCGGCCCGCGACGCAAGACGCGTTGCCGGTCGACCCAGGCAGCGCCGCGCTTGATCGCGCTGCGCGAGATGCTGCACCACTGGGGCTTGGGCGGCGTCGAACTTCGGCGCTGAACGTCAGACACGACCGACCGGACTTTCGAGCGCATCCGCTGCGCTCGGCCCCATCCCCGGCCGAATTGCGGTTCTGGCTCGCCGGCATGCGCTGGGCGGCGTGGACCGTCGCGACTTCGTCGCGCTGGTTGCGCAGCGCAACGCACGACGATGGGCGGAGCCGACCGCGCAGTGAGCAGCGCTGTGGCCGCATGCCGCGTTGGCTTAAAAGTACCGCCATGAGATACCGACTGGGTGTTCGTGCGCTGCTTCGCAGTCAATGAGGCACGAATCCAGCCCGCGCCGCTCACACTCCGCCGCATGTTCAACCCCGTTAAGGGATTCGCCATGCAAAACCTCATTCGTCGTGACTCCAAGCCCTGGCAATTGCAGGTGTGGGTGTCGTTCGGCATCGCGCTGGTGCTGTGCGCCATCGGTCTGGCCTACCTGCCAGGGCAGGACCTGGACCGCGCGTTCATGTTCATGGGCTATCTGTTCTGCCTGTCGACGGCCTTCGTGCTGTCGAAGTTTGTGCGGGATGGCGAAGCCGCGCAGCAAGGCGGCAGCGCGCGTCGCGTGCCGGACACGCCGCTGTTCCGCCTGGTGGTGTGGGGCGGCTTCGGTCTGGCCATGGCGTTGACGGCCTGGGGCCTGCTGCGCATGGACGTCAACAGCACCTACAAGGTCTTCCTGGGGGTGAGCTGGCTGTACCTGATCACCACCGCGCTGACGCTGGCCAAGATGCTGCGCGACCGCCAGGAAGCCGATCTGGCCGAAGCGGAATGGCGCGGCCGGCGCGATGCCCGCGGCCACGCCGGCGTGGCCGCGGAATGAAGCCAAATTGGCCGTAAGCCCTACAACCACCTGCGCAGACAGCTGCGCTTTCAGGAGCAAACCATGAACCCAACAGACGTTTACCCGTCTCCCCTGCAGGCCTTGCGCCGCGCCACCGCTGCCGTGCTCTGTGCCAGTGCGGTGCTGATGGCGGCCACGGCGCCCGCGGTGGCGCAGAGCGAGGTGTCGGTCGGCCTGTCGATGCTGCCGATCGCCTCGGTGGTCGGCACGGCCTCGGTCGCCGGTGCGGCGGCCAGCGCGGTGGCGGCGGTGCCGCTGGCGCTGTCTGTCGGCGGCGCAGTGCTGACCGTCAAGGCGGTCGAGGCCTCGGCGCGCGGCACGGTGATCGTGCTGGAGCGCGCCAGCGATGCGGCCACCGTCAGCGTCGAAGTCGCCAGCGCGGCGGCCGGTGGCGTGGTGCTGAGCGTGGGCGCCACGGTGGTCACCACCGTGATCGCCAGCGGCGTGATCCTCTCGGCCGCTGGCCAGGCCATTGCCTTCGTTCCCAACGCGATCGGGCGTGCGCTGCTGCACGACGAGCGCCTGATCTGAGGAGCGCGCCATGCAAAAGCAGACCCTTTTGACCGTCGCCGCCGCGCTGGCGCTGACCGCAGGTGCCGCCCAGGCGGGGCGCCGCTGCGACGTGGCCAAGCCCACTGCGCCGGTGATCGAACGCGGCCTGGGCCTGGCCCAGCGCACCGCGGCCGAGCTGGACCAAGCCTACGCCCGGGACGGCACGCGCGTCGTGCTGCTGGCGCGCGCCGGGCAGGATTTGACGCGCTACGGCCAGCAGTGGTCGCACGTGGGCTGGGCGTACCGCACGCCGCAGGGCGCGTGGCGCGTGGTGCACAAGCTCAACAGCTGTGGCAGCGACCAGTCGGTGGTCATGCGCCAGGGGCTGGGCGAATTCTTTCTGGACGACCTGTGGCGCTACCAGGCCAGCTGGCGTGCCGCGCCGCGCGCCTGGCAGGACGCGCTGTGGCAGCTGTTGCAGGACAACCGGCGCGCCGTGGCGCTGCACGAGCGGCGCTACAACATGGTCAGCTACGCCTGGGGCACGCGCTACCAGCAGTCCAACCAGTGGGCGATCGAGACGCTGGCGCTGGCGGCCGACCCGCAGGTGCACCAGCGCGTGCAGGCGCAGGCCTGGCTGCGGCTGAAGGACTACCGGCCGGCCACGCTGCGCGTCGGCGCGCTGACGCGGCTGGGCGGGCGCATCACGGCGGGCAACATCGCGTTTGACGACCACCCCAGCGCGCAGCGCTTTGCCGACCGCATCGAAACCGTCACCGCCGATTCGGTGCTGGCCTGGCTGGACCGGCTGAGCGCAGCCGCTGCGCCCAAGGGCGGGGGTATGACGATCTGAACGAAAATGCCATCTGGCGCTAGATGGATCTGCGCTGGCAGCTATTGAAAACATAGCTCCAAGGAACAAGGACTGGGTATGAGCAAAGCACTGCGTCTGTCGGAGAAATGGTTTCAGCGCGGCCTGTGGCTGGTGGCCTTCATCTTCGCGGGCTTTCTGATCGGCCTGGGCAGCAACATCGTCAGCGACCTGCCGCGCGTGGAAAGCGCGCGCGCGCTGGAAGACTACATGGACCCGGCTGCCAGCCAGGCGGCGCGCGCCGCGATCGCCAAGGCCGAGGTCGACGAACGCACGGCGGTGGACGCGCTGGAGCAGGCGCGCATGAAGCTGAAGGTGGCGCAGTCGGACGTCAGCACCACGCGCCAGGGCTTCAACAACTGGCTGGCCACGCGCACCGCCACCGCGCGCGCCGAGCAGGACCCGGAAGTCATCTCGCGCACGCAGGCGCTGGACGCGCTGCAGGCGCGCGAACGCGCCGCCCGCGCCGAGGTCGAGCGGCAGGAGCAGCGCCGCCTGGACAGCCAGCAAGCCGGTGAGCAGGCGCAGCGCCAGCTGAGCGCACTGGAAGAGGGCGCCCGCGCCAGCTACGAAAAGGCGCTGCGCGCGCAGGAGCTGCGCGTCTTCGGCTACCGCCTGGCGCTGACGCTGCCGCTGTTGGGCGTGGCCGGCTGGCTGTTCAAGCGCCACCGCCAAAGCCGCTGGTGGCCGTTCGTGTGGGGCTTCATCATCTTTGCGGTGTTCGCCTTCTTCTTCGAACTGGTGCCCTACCTGCCCAGCTACGGCGGCTACGTGCGCTACATCGTCGGCATCGTGCTCACCGTGGTGGTCGGGCGCTGGGCCATCGTGGCGCTGCAGCGCTACCTGGAACGCCAGCGCGCCGCCGAGGCACAGCCCGACCAGCTGCGCCGCGCCGAGCTGAGCTACGACACCGCCGTCGCGCGCATGGCCAAGGGGGTGTGCCCGGGCTGCGAACGCACGGTCGACCTGAAGAACCCGCTGATCGACTTCTGCCCGCACTGCGGCATCGGCCTGTTCGACCAGTGCGGCGTGTGCCATGCACGCAAGAACGCGTTCTCGCGCTTCTGCCACGCCTGTGGCGCACTGGCCGCCGACGCCCAGCCTGCGTGGCCGACGGCGACCGATGTCGCCACGGCATTGGCGCCGGGCGCCGAAAAAGCGGCGCGCTGAAACGGGCATGGCCCCGCTGTCGGGGCCATGGGGACTGTCCTCTCAGTCCCGTGCAGCGGCGCGCCTTCAGACCGTCGCTTACACCCCCAGGCGTGCCTTCATCGCGGCCCAGGCCTCCGGATTCAGACGCCTGGAGACAGACCCGGCGTAGGCGCGGTCCGGCTTGGTCTGGCGCACGCGGGCGACGCGTTCTCCGCTCGCCGTGGTGACCTGGCCGTAGTAGTTGATCTGGCCCGACGCGGTGGTCGGTGCGTGCCCCGCGAAGCTCATGATGCGCGCGCCGTTCACGGTCTCGATGGTGTAGGTGCCGGTCTGAGTGGCGCTGCAGTCGGAGGCGACGGTTGCGTCGGCGTTGAGCGCGCAGTCGTAGAACTGAACCGTGCCGCTGGTGGCGCTGTTGGTGCCGGTGAAGGCGACGCGCAGATTGCGCTGTGCGCCGGTGCTCAGGCCCAGTGTCAGCGAGCCCGCGGCGGTGGCCAAGTTCACCTTGGCGGCGGGCTTGGCGTCGATCAGCGCTTCCAGTGTGGCAGCTTCAGCGGCGGGACGGAAGTCGTTGCGGCTGTCGTTGATGAAGTAGTAGGTGTTCAGGTTGGTGCCCGTGCGCAGGCGCGAAGTGGCACCGGCGGGGAAGGTGGCATCGGCCACCGCGTCGAGCAGGGGCTTTGTGCTCAGGCCGTTGTTCAAGGTGTTGGTGGCGGCGTCGGCGTGCATGGTGGTGATCACGTCCGCCATGCGCTGGCCCGCCACGTCCGCGGCCACCACGTAGGCGACGGCGGCATTGACGCTGCAGTAGACACCGCGGTTCGGGTTGCCGCGTGTGGAGATGTGCGCATCCTCGCTGGTGCAGCGCTTCCACCCGGACGAGGTGAGGTAAAGCGTCGGATACAGTTGGGGAAGTTCGGTGATCGGCACGCTGCGGTCGGCACCGGTGCGAACGTCGCGGTAGGTCGGGTTGACCGGGCCGGCGGCCTTGGCGTTGTTTTGAGCGGTGCGCAGGAAGTAGTCCGCAGGGCTGCCAAAGCGCAGCTGGAGCAGGTCGCCAGGGCGGGCGTCCGACGCCGCGGTCTGGTCGCCCACTTCCAGCGTGGCGCCCGCCGCCAGCGCCGCGGCCACCACACTGGCCATGGTGCGGGCGCTGTCCTGCACGCGTGCGGCAGACAGCGCCGCGTCGTCCTGATAGTTGTCGATCTTGGCTTCGGCTATGCCGAGCTGAAGCGCCGCATTGGCGCGCGCCGAGGATTCGGTCATGCCGGCCTGAACACCGGCGGCGACCAGCGTGGTCAATGGGTTGATCTGGCCCGCTTTGCCACGCACCTGACGCAGCGCGTAGGGCGCGGCCGCGCCGACGTCCGGGGTCATCAGGGCGATCAGCGGCCCAGCGCCGACCTGCTCGCTAGTGGCGGTGAGCTCGTAGGTGCCACCGGCGGCGGTCTGGGTCGTGGGTTCGCCTGCGTCACAGGCGGCGTTGGCGTTCAAGTCCAGGCAGACGGCCGCCTTGGCCACTGGCTGATCGATGACCACCGTTCCTTTCAGCGCGACCGAGCCGGGCGTATCGCCGCCCCCGTCGCTGTCATCGCCCCCGCCGCAGGCGGCCAGAGTGGCGATGAACACGCTGGTCAGGGCGAATCGCAGGGGCAGGGTGCAGGCAGACATCGTGTTCTCCGGGGTCTTGGATGGAAGATGACACGATGATCGCGATGCCATGCTCACCGCGCATCACCCGTTCGGGTGAATGCGTGGGCGCCCGCCGCGCGCAGATGGCCGGCGTCAGGGCTGGTGGATCAGGGCGAGCAGCAGTCGCACCAACTGGGGCTGGCGGTGGGTGCCTGTCTTGGCAAACAGTTGGCGCAGGTGCGATTTCACCGTGTTCTCGCCCAGATTCAGGCGCTGCGCCACGTCCTGCAGGGTGTCGCCGTGCAGCAACTCCTGCGCTACGCGGCATTCGGCCGCGGACACGCCATACAGGCGCTGCAGCATGGACGCGTCCAGCCGGGGCGTCTGCTCGGCGTCGGTAACGAAGACCAGTGCGCCCGGCTGCAGCATGCCCCACACCGGGTCCTGCTCGATGACCGGCACGATCTGCACCACCAGCTCGCCCGTGGCGCTGCCGCGTGCGATGCGCAGGCCGTGCGAGAAGTGCGTTGGCTGCAGCGGATCGTTGGCCAATGCAGCCCGGATGCCCGCGTGGAGCGCCGTGTGTGAACGGTCGTCGGCCGCCTGGAGCCAGCCAATGCCGTCCTGCAGCGGGTGGCCGGCGCGCAGCGAGAGCCCGCGACCGCGCGACAGCAGGGCCAGCGCGCTGCGGTTGGCGAACAGGGCTTCCCCGCGTTGGCCGAGCAGGAGCACGCCGACCGTAAGGCGGTCAAGCCCCTGCAGGCTGGTGGCGAGGCGAAACTCGGTGTCGCGCAACTGGAGCATGGCGCCCAACGCCTGCGACAGGTGGCGCGCGGTCAGTTGCAGCAGGTGGCAATGCGACGCGTCGAAATCGTCGTATTCGCTGCCACGGTAGATGGCGCAGGCCGTCATCGGCAGCCTGGCGACGGTGCCGGCGAAGACGACGCTGGTGCACATCCGCCGGATGTTCAACCTGGAAAGAAACTCTCGGTAGAAGACCGAGCGCACGAGCTGCTCGTCGGGCACCAGCTGGGTGCCGAGCATGACGTTGCCATCATGGATGGCACCTATGCGCTGGGCTTCCGTGGTCCACAGGTCGTGCGCCAGATAGCGCGTGCCCCACTCGGCGATCATCGCTTCAGGGATGTCGTGTGCCATGACGAAGCCACCGGCTTGGGGCGCGGTGGCAGGCGTGAACAGGAGGGCGCGTTGCGCGTGCTGCAGGTGGGCGATGGACGCCATTGCCTGCGTCCAGAGTTCAGGTCGCAGTGCCGCAGCGTGGATGGATTCCACCGTCGCACTGAACCGCCGCAACAGTTCGAATTCCACCTGCGCCCCTCGTCGTCTTTTGCCGCCTACGGTAGCACCCGCCCCGAAAGATGCCATTCGGGAAACCAGCGGGGTGCGCAAAGGACAAAGTGGTGGAGGTATCTGACAGGAGGCGAACGCAAACCGCCAGTTTCATGTGTGACAGCGACGAGAAGCGAGCTGCGCATGTGGGGTTCACGCGCGCAACAGGTCGGCGCCGAGCGCCGTGCTCCGTCCTCAGTCTGCCTTGCGAGGTGAAGGCGTGTTGAGCATGTCCTGCCCCGCTTTTCGGGCGCGCTCCTGGGTCAGCTGGTCTTCCAGCTCGGTGCTGGGAGACACATCGCCCTGGGCGCTGGCCACTTCGGCAGCTTGCACGGGCGCCGGTATCGGGTCAGGCGCGGGCGAAGCGGCGTCGGGCGGCAGCATCTTCACCTGGTAGACGGTGGTGGCGATGCCCATGCCGGCCTGTTCCAGCGCCAGCTTGACCAGGCGGATCGCCTCGCTGCGGGCCTTGCCGAAGTCGGTCTCGCGCTGGTCGACCCAGGCGTAGTAGTTGATCGCCACGGATGCGCTGGTGACCGCGTCGACCGCGGCGCTGGGGCCCGGGTCGTTCAGCACGCCGGTCATCGCGGCGAGGGTGGCGACGCCCAGGTCCTGTGCGGCCTGCAAGTCCTTGTCGCTGCCGATGCTGAGCTGAAAACTCAGGCGCCGCTTGGGGTTGTGCGTGAAGTTGAGGATCACCGCCTTGAACACGGTGGCGTTGGGCAGCAGCAATTCGTTGCCATCCAGCGTCATCAGCACGGTGTTGCGCGTGGACAGCGACACCACGCGGCCTTCGTGCGCGTCGATGCGCACGTGGTCGCGCGGCTCGAACGGGCGCCGCAGGCTGAGCAGAATGCCCGACAGGTAGTTTTCCGCCATGTCGCGGAAGGCAAAGCCCAGCACGATGCCGACCACGCCGGCCGAGCCCAGCAGCGCCGTGACCAGCGAGGTGGCGCCCAGCAGGTCGAGCGCCAGCAGCAGCCCGACGATCAGAAAGCCGGCGCGCACACCGCGGCGCACCACCGTGCCCAGGAAAGGGTTGTGGCTGTCCAGCCGCACCACGCCCAGGTGGCGCGACAGCCAGCCGCCCAGGCCGTTGGCGATGAAGACGATCAGCACCGCCACCCCCATCAGCGGAATGGCGGCGACGAAGCGGGTGACGCGGTCCTTGAAGATCTCCCAGGTCTCGCGCAGGCGCGCGTTGAAGTCGGCAGCCAGCGTGAGCTGGTTTTCTACCGCCACCACGCCGTCGACTGCGCCCACCACCTTGGCCGCCAACTGGCGCGATTCGTTGTCCGGCACGCTGCCGGACAAGACGGCCACGCCCGCCTGCACCGACGCGCTGACGAGGCGAAACGACGCGCTTCGGGCCAGCCGCGCCGTGACCTGCGCGAGGATACGTTCGTCGTCCTTTTGCGTGGCGCGCGCGGCCTGCTGCACCAGCTTCGGGTCGGCCTGCGGCGGCGGCGCTTCGGACGCGGCGGCCGATGGGCGGCTGCTTTGCGTCAGCGCGGTGATCGCCTGTACCACGTCCTGCGCCGCTGCCGGCAGTGTCAGCGCGCAGGTCGCCACCAGCAAGGCCAGCGCGCGCAGGCGCGACCAGGGGGCGAGGGATCGGGCGAGGAAAAAGTCCGTCAGGCGAAGCATGGCGCGATGATGCCACCGGCGTCTGGTGGGGCTGGCATGACGAAGTAGCGTAGCTTTATTACTTCGAAAAAGATAGCTGCTCGCGCAGGCGGCTGTATCGTCAGAGGCCGATTTCTCATGAAATCTTGAGTGCGCAGGCTTCAGGGCGTCGTGACGCGCGCGCGGCGGCGCACCACCTCCATTGTTTCCAGCCCCGAAACAGTGCCTTGCCTCGCAGGTCATTTTTCAAACCGATCCTTAGGCGCAAAGTACAGGTCATGGCAGCAGCGCAAGGCCAAGCCCCTCAAAAAGGCTTCTCTCAGCGCCCCGGCCACAAGCACCGCCAGCAAAGTCTGCTGGCACTTTGAAGACCAGTTAATTGAGGATATTCATCATGACCAAGTTCGCTTCCATCGCCGCCGCTGCTGCCCTGTCCGCTCTGTTCGCCGGCAACGCCATGGCCCAAGTGCCCGCCAGCGGCGAAGGCCCGCTGTTCCTGAACGAAGCCAAGGCCGTGTCGACCGTTGCCCGCGACAGCGTGCGCAACGAAGCTGTGGCCCAGCGCCCCGCTTCGGGTGTTTTCGACGGCCAGACGGTTGCTCAAAACAACGCCAGCCTGACCCGCGCTGAAGTGCGTGCCCAAGCCATTGCCAACCCGCCTGCTTCGGGCGTGTTCGACGGCTCCACGGTTGCCCAGCAACACCGCGTGGCCCCGACGCACGCTGCTGGCGAGTAAGGTCAGAGCCGGTTGGCGTGCAAGCGCCAGCCGGAGTGACACCCGCTTAGCCACAAAAAACGGCCGCTTTTGCGGCCGTTTTTTGTTTTGCGCGAGCCCAAAAGCATCACCCGTTGCGCACCACCCATTCGATGAAGCGGTCCATCACCGGCACGGCCGCGCTGGCGTTGTCGCTGTTGACCACGATGCTGACAGCCACCATGCGCCCCGACTGGGTCCGCACATAACCGGCCAGCGAGCGCACGCCGTTCAGCGTGCCGGTCTTCAAAAAGGCGTTGCGCTGCGCGGGCGAGCCCTTGAAGCGCCCGGCCAGCGTGCCGTCGGCCCCGGCGACGGGCAACGACGCCAAAAACACCTTCTGCACCTTGGGGTCGCCCCACGCGGTTTGCAGCAGCTGCACCATGCTGAACACGCTGCCCTGTTCGCTGTGCGCCAGGCCAGACCCGTTGTCCACCGTCGGCGCGCCTTGCGCCAGACCGACTTTCTTGAACCATTGGCCCAGGCGCTGTTTGGCCAGTTGCAGGGTCGACGTGGTCGGCGAAAAGCCGGGCGCGATGGACAGCAGCAGGTTGCGCGCCATCAGGTTGTTGCTGTCCTTGTTGATGGCGCGCACCAACTCGGGCAGCGGTGCCGATTCCAGCGTGGCCCAGGGCTTGCCGGGGTAGGGCGTGGCCGGCTGGCGCGCACGCCGCGCGGCCGGCGCGGGCGCTGCGCCGTCGCGGTGGACCACCTGCGCGCCCAGCGTGCCGCCGGAGGCCTGCCATGCGCCCGCGACCAGCGCAGCACTGAGCGCGCGGCTGGGCACGGCTTCCAGCGCCAAAGGGGTGGCGCAGCGCGGTGACCACTGGCCGCTGACGACCAGCCGGGCCACGGGTGGAATCGGTTGCGGCGCGGCGGCGGCCACGGCTTGGGGTGCCGACGCGGAGGCGGTGGGGGGCGCTGCGGGTGTGGTGGCCGACGCCGTCGCTGCCGCCGCAATCGCAGTGGCCGCGGCAGGCTGGCTGCCAGCGGGCGCGGGCAACACCACCGGCACGACGGGGCTCGGCGTCACCTCGGGCGCTGGGGCCTTTGCTGGAGGCGCGGATGGTTTCGGCGCAGGCGTGGCCGCCGGTTCCAACGCCAGCTGCGCCGCGCAGCGCGCGCCGCCACTCAGGCGGTTGACCACGTCCACCTGCCCCAGCGGCGGGTCAAACTGCGCCGTCAGCGCCCCGCTTTCGCCTGCGCGCAGCGTCACCTTGAAGCGGCTGTCGTCCACCACCAACGCGTCCGGCCAGGCGTGGTGCGGGTTGGCGTCCGTCGGCGATGGGGTTCGCGCGTGGTCTTTCTCGCTCAGGCGGAACAGGCGCTGGTCCAGCACGATGTGGCCGCGCACGTCGCGCAGGCCCTGCGCGTGCAGGCTCTTGAACCAGGCGACCAGACGCTGGCTGTTCAAGGTGGCGTCACCGCCGCCCACCAGGATCAGGTCGCCCGCCAAGTGCCCATCTTGCGGCGTGCCGGTCAGCCACGCGCGCGTGCGCCAGCGGAAGCTGCCGGGCAGCGTCTGCAGGCTGGCCAGCGTGGTGATCACCTTGGTGGTCGACGCCAGCGTGAGCGCCAGCTTTTCGTTGTGCGACGCCAGCAACGGGCTGCCCGCGGCCAGCGGCTGGGCCAGCAGCGCGACTTCGGATTCCTTGACGCCCACCTTCTGGAAGGCGGCCCACAGCTCGCGCAGGTCTGGCGGCCTGGCGACGGCCGCCGGGGGCGCGGATGCACCGCCCACCGGCGTGCTCGCGTTGGCTGGCGCCGACGCGGCGGCGGCTGCTGGGCTGGCGCTGACCGGGTGCTCACCGGTGGCCGGCGCGGGTTGGGCTTGCGCTGCGCAGACCAGCGCGCCAGCCAGTGCGGCGGCTGCGCGTGCGCTGCGGTGGCGCGGGCGCAGCGGCTGCAACGTGGAAAGCCTTTTTTTACTCATTTATTGGTAGCTGTCTGCGCAGATTGCTGTAGGGCCAGCGCTGGATTAGGCTTAATTTTCTGCAACGCGCAGGACCTTGTGGCCGCCGACACCGTTCGGCGGAGAGCGCCCCCGTCGTCGGCCAAGGGCCAGGCGTGCCGTGCACGCCACCGCTGTCACGCGGACAACTGGCGTGCGCGTCGGTGCCTGGGCGAGCAACCGCCGCGCGCAAAGCTCGGGGAAGTATCACGGCAAGCCGCCTTTGACGCCGTCGGGCAACCGCGGCAGCTACTTGGCGTGCAAGTACGCGATGAACTTCAGCACGCTGGCCCCGGTAACGGCTGGCCGAACAACGGCGCGGCGTTCACCCTGCATGCGGGCAACGCCGGCGCCCCCGCCCAGCCGCTTCGTGCGCGACTGCCGGCAAGGGGCGCCGAGGGCGGCAGCGGGTTGGGCTTAAGGTGGTTGGCGTACTGCAGCACCCGTTCGGTTATGACCGAGGACACGCAAGGGGTGTGCGGATCAACGCGGCCTTAGACACCCCGCGCGCGGTCCGCCGCAAAACGGGCCCGAAAGTGGCTGAACTGGCCGGCGTCCAGCGCATCCCGCACTTCCTGCATCAGGTTGAGGTAGTAGTGCAGGTTGTGGATGGTGGTCAGCATGGGGCCGAGCATTTCGCCGCAGCGGTCCAGGTGGTGCAGGTAGGCGCGGCTGAAGCCGTTGCGCCCGCCGTCGTCCCAGCTCACGCCGCCGCTACCGGAGGGGCCGCCCGGACTTCCGGCGCAGGCATAGCAGGTGCAGGTGGTGTCGATGGGCTGGTGGTCGGTCTTGTGGCGCGCGTTGCGGATCTTCAAATCGCCATAGCGGGTGAAGAGAGTGCCATTGCGCGCATTGCGCGTCGGCATCACGCAGTCGAACATGTCCACACCGTCGGCCACGCCTTGCACCAAGTCTTCGGGCGTGCCCACACCCATCAGGTAGCGGGGCTTGTTGGCGGGCAGAAGATGCGGCGTGTGGGCCATGATCTCCAGCATCTCGTCCTTGGGCTCGCCTACCGACACGCCGCCGACGGCATAGCCGGGAAAGTCCATCTCGACCAGCGCCTGCAGCGACTCTTCGCGCAGGTTGGTGAACATGCCGCCTTGCACAATGCCGAACAGCGCGTTGGGGTTGCCCAGGCGCTCGAACTCGTCCTTGGAGCGCTGGGCCCAGCGGCGGCTCATTTCCATGGACTTGCGCGCTTCGGCTTCGGTGGTCTTCTTGCCGTTGGTCTCGTAGGGTGTGCACTCGTCCAGCTGCATGACGATGTCCGAATTCAGAATCGTCTGGATCTGCATGCTGATTTCGGGCGACATGAACAGCTTGTCGCCGTTCACCGGGCTTTGGAAGTGCACACCTTCTTCGGTGATCTTGCGCATGGCGCCCAGCGACCAGACCTGAAAGCCGCCTGAGTCGGTCAGGATGGGCTTGTCCCACTTCTCAAAGCCGTGCAGGCCGCCAAAGCTTTTCATGATGTCCAGGCCCGGGCGCATCCACAGGTGGAAGGTGTTGCCCAGGATGATCTGCGCGCCCATCTCGTGCAGGCTGCGCGGCATCACCCCCTTCACCGTACCGTACGTGCCCACGGGCATGAAGATCGGCGTCTGCACCACGCCGTGGTTCAGGGTCAGGCGGCCGCGGCGGGCGTGGGAGCCGGCGTCGGTTCCCAGGATCTCGAAGTTCAGCATGGGCGAGATTGTCAGGGATGGGGCGCGGGCGCGCTGGCGTGGCCGTCGCCGAACAGCGCGGCGATGCGCGCACGCAGCCACTGGTGCCCGGCGTCGCCGTGCATGCCCGCGTGCCAGAACTGGTGGATGGCCGACACCAGCGCCCGCACCGGCAGCGGCCGCGCCAGCAGGCCGAGCGGCGCACACACGCGTTCGGCAAAGCGCTCGGGCACGGTGGCGACCAGGTCGGTGCTGGCCAGCACATGGCCCAGGGCGACGAAGTCCGGCACCGTCAGGCGCACGCGCCGCCGCAGGTCCAGCCGCGCCAGGTGCTCCTCGACCTGCGCATGGCCGGTGCCCGGCGCCTCGACCCGCACATGGTCAAAGGCCTGGAACGCCGCACGGCCGAGCGGCTGTTGTGCCGCAGGGTGCCCGGCGCGCATCAGGCACACATAGGCCTGGCGAAACAGCGCCTGCTGGTAGAAGCCCGCGCGCAGCTGCGGCAGCGAACCCAGCGCCAGGTCGATGGCGCCGCTGGCCAGCGCCTCGGGCAACTCGGGCTCGCGCAGGGTGACGGTGCGCAGCGTGACCCCGGGCGCGTCCTGCGCCAGCGCGGGCACCAGCACCGGCAGGAAATAGATCTCGCCCACGTCCGACATCGCTAGCGTGAACACGCGCGTGCTGCTGGCGGGCGAGAAGGCGGCGCGCTGGCTGAGCGCGTCTTCCAGCGTGGCCAGCGCGTGCGCCAGGGGTTCGGCCAACGACAGCGCGTAGGGCGTAGGCTGCATGCCCGCGGGCGTGCGCACCAGCAGTTCGTCGCCCAGCAGGCGGCGCAGGCGCCGCAGCGCGTTGCTGACAGCCGGCTGCGTCAGCCCCAGCGCCTCGGCTGCGCGCGACACGTGGCGCAGTTGCAGCAGCCGGTGCAGCACCAGCAGCAGGTTCAGGTCGATGCGCGCCAGATCCGTCATGGGTATTCACCAAGTGAATGCCGATTATCACGGTGCTTGCCTTGCTGAATGATGGCTTGATCTGCATCATGTTCGGACACATGGCCCCCAGAGGCCGAGGAGACTGCATGACCCCCACAAACGCGCCCGAGCGGGCCGAACACCCCGTGCACTGGGAAGCGGGCGACACCAGCCGCATCCCGTTTGCCGTCTACACCGACGCGCAGCTGCATCAAAAAGAGATGGAGCGCCTGTTCTACAACGGCCATTGGTGCTACGTCGGCCTGGAGGCCGAGGTGCCCAACCCGGGCGACTTCAAGCGCACCGTGGTTGGCGAACGCTCCGTCATCCTGAGCCGCGCTGCCGACGGCACGCTGCACTGCTTCGAGAACGTGTGCGCGCACCGCGGCATGCAGTTCTGCCGCGCGCGCCACGGCAACCGAAAGGAATTCGTCTGCCCGTACCACCAGTGGAGCTACACGCTGAGCGGCGACCTGCAAGGCGTGCCGCTGCGCCGCGGCGTGCGCCAGGATGGCCAGGTGAAGGGCGGCATGCCCAGCGACTTCAACCCCAAGGACCACGGACTGACCAAGCTCAAGGTGGCCAGCCGCGGCGGAGTCGTGTTTGCCAGCTTTGACCACGGCGTCGAGTCGCTGGAGGACTACCTCGGCCCGACCATCCTCGCGTACTTCGACCGCATGTTCGACGGCCGCGAGCTGAAGATCCTGGGCTACAACCGCCAGCGCATCCCCGGCAACTGGAAGCTGATGCAGGAGAACATCAAGGACCCGTACCACCCGGGCCTGCTGCACACTTGGTTCGTCACCTTTGGCCTTTGGCGCGCCGACAACAAATCGGCGCTGAAGATGGACGCGCACCACCGCCACGCCGCCATGATCTCCACGCGCGGCAACGCGGGCACGCAGTCGGACGTGTCGAAGGTGTCCAGCTTCAAGTCGACCATGGAGCTGGAGGACAAGCGCTTCCTCGACATCGTGCACGAGCCCTGGTGGGGCGAACCCACGGCGGTCATGACCACCATCTTCCCCAGCGTGATCTTCCAGCAGCAGGTCAACAGCGTGTCCACGCGCCACATCCAGCCGGATGGCCACGGCAACTTCGACTTCGTCTGGACGCACTTCGGCTACGGCGACGACACGCCTGAGATGACCGCGCGCCGCCTGCGCCAAGCCAACCTGTTCGGCCCGGCGGGCTTCGTCAGCGCCGACGACGGCGAGGCGATCGAGCTGTCGCAATGCGGCTTTCAGCAGAAGCCCCAGCACCGCGCACTGGCCGAGCTGGGCGGCCGCGGGGTGGAAGAGACCGATCACATGGTGACCGAGACCCTTATCCGCGGCATGTACGAGTACTGGCGAAAAATCATGGAGGCGCCCGAACCCTCAGCAGCACCAGGATCGGTCGCGGAGGCCAGCGCATGAAGCTCGACTTCGACACCTGGCAGGCGCTCGTCCAGTTGCAGGCCGACTACGCGGCGGCGGTCGATTCAGGAGACTGGTCGCTGTGGCCCGACTTCTTCACCGAAGACGGCGTCTACAAGCTGCAACCGCGCGAAAACCATGAGCGCGGCTTTCCGCTCTGCACCCTGGCGTTTGACGGTAAACCCAGCCTGCGCGACCGCGTCTACGGCATCCAGGAAACCCTGTTCCACGACCCGTACTACCAGCGCCACGTCGTCGGCGCGCCGGTGGTTCGCAGCGTGGGCGACGACGGCATCCGCTGCGAAAGCAACTACGCCGTGTTCCGCACCAAGCTGAACGGGCTGAGCGAAGTCTTCAACGTCGGCCGCTACCTCGACCGCGTCGTGTCCACGCCCAGCGGCCTGAAGTTTGCCCAGCGCCTGGTCGTCTACGACAGCGAGATGATCCCCAACTCCATCATTTACCCGATATGAACCAGGAACCCGATGCGTACGGCGGGCCGTTGCGCCGCTTTACCGATCCGGCCTATGTGCCGCTCGCGGCCAGCCTGCAAGAGGTGCGCGAACGCATCGACGCGCTGGACTGCCAGATCGTCGCGCTGCTGGCCGAACGCGGGCGTTACGTGAAGGACGCCGCCCGCTTCAAGCGGGATTCGTTCCAGGTATCCGCCCCCGCACGCCAGCAGGAGGTGTTTGACAAGGTGCGCGCGCTGGCGGAAGCCAGCGGTGCCTATCCTGAAGTAGTGGAAGCCGCATACCGCGCGCTGGTGGCCGGGTTCATCGCGCGCGAACAGCAGGACTTTGCGGCCATGGAAGATGTGCCGCCGGAGGAATCAAAATGAATGCTTTGAAACTGTGGGCAGTAGCGCTGGGCGCCGCCGCCATGGCCAACCTCACCGCTCAGGCGCAGGAATGGCCGCAGCGGCCGGTGCGCGTGGTGGTGCCCTTCGCCGCGGGCTCGTCGCCCGACCTCCTGGCACGCCTGCTGGGTGACCGGCTGAGCGCCACGCTGGGACAGAGCTTCATTGTCGAAAACCGCCCTGGTGCGGGCGGCAACAGCGGCACCGACTACGTGGCGAAAGCCGCGGGCGATGGCCATATCTTTCTGTTGTCGGTCAACGCTCCATTGGTCTACAACACAATCCTTTACAAGAGCCTGCCCTACGACCCGTTCAAGGACCTCACGCCGGTGTCGCTGGCCGCCAGCAACCCGAACGTGTGCGCGGTCGCCCCTTCGATGGGCGTGGATTCGGTCAAGGGCTGGTTGGAAGCTCTGCGCAAGCAGCCGGGCAAGTTCAACTTCGCTTCCACTGGCAACGGCTCCATCTCTCATCTGGGCGTTGAGCTGATCAAGCTGAAGACCCGGTCCTTCGCCGTGCACATTCCGTTCGCTTCGTCCGGCCAGGCCGTCACGGCCATGCTGCAGGGCGACGTGCACTTCGCCTGTTTACCGGCGGTGGCGATCATGCCGCAGGTCAAGGCGGGAAAGCTCAAGGCGCTCGCCATCACTTCGAACAAGCGCTCGCTGCTGCTGCCCGACGTGCCCACGCTGAAGGAGTCTGGCCTGCCCGATATTCAGGCTGCGCCCTGGTTCGCCTACATGGCGCCCGCGGGCACGCCCGTCGCCATCGTGCAGCGAATGAGCCAGTCGCTGGCGGCGATCCTCAAGGAGCCAGCCACCGCCGAGAAGCTGCGTGCGACCTACTTCGACGCCATCGGCAGCTCGCCTGCCGAGCTGGGCAAGTTCATGCAGGAAGAGCGCACGCGCTGGCGCCCCGTTATTGAGCGCGCTGGCCTGAAACCCGATTGAGCTGACGCACGGAACCCCATGAGCACAGACTGGACCGATGTCGCCGCCGAAGGCGACCTGTTCGAAGGCGCCGCCATCGGCGTGGGCGCCGAGGGGCGCGATATCGCGCTGTACAAGACCGAGGCGGGCGAAGTCTTCGCCACCGACAACATCTGCTCGCACGGCTACGCGCGACTGTGCGACGGCTTCCTGGAAGGCCACGAGATCGAGTGCCCGTTTCACCAGGGCCGCTTCGACATCCGCACCGGCGAACCCACGCTGGAGCCCTGCGTGGATGCGATAAAGAGCTATCCGGTGAAGGTTGAGGGCGGGCGGGTGTGGCTGCAGATTCAGACTTGAGTCTTCAAAAAGCATAGCTTCTCGCGCTTTTCGGGCGAGCGCTAAGGCTGTTTTTAATCGAAAAGCTTCCGCGAGGCGTTGGCGCTCTTGCGCCCGCAGCACAGCATCCATCATTCCGCGCATGCCTCGGCTTGTCTTGTGCTGCGGGTGATATCGAACTCCGCACCTATCTGCGGTGCGAAAGCTGCGTTAGTGGCGAGCCGTTGCTGAGTCGCCCTACCGGCTCGCCTGGCTGTTGGGTCGCCAGCGTGCGAGAAACAGTAGGCGAGGGCGGAGTTGTCGGTGTTTTGACGGAGGGCACACCATTGCCATCTGCGAAACCGCTTTGGGTCACCAAGTGGTATCTGTACAGTTTCCTCTAACTACTGCTGAAGGCTGACTTGGGACATTCAGAGCTCCTCGGCCAATGTCCGCGATGACTGATTCCAGACACTGACTCAAAGGTGTGCAGGTAAACCAAGGCGATTCAGGACGATTCAGGCACGAACAGCTGAAGATGGAGTTCGCGCTGTGGACGCGTGGAGCGGTCATGCAGTTCATTGAGCGCGAGTTTGCGCCACGCTGGCCATACCTTCAAAGGGATAGCGGCCTGCGCCAGCCCCGCGCGCCCAGCATCCCCAGCACTGCCGCCAGCAGCGCCAGCCCCCACTCGGAGAGCGTGGGAATCGCCTGCGCGCCGCCGGGTGCCGGCGCCAACAGCAGCATCGCGTGGGGGTCTTCGATCACACCCACGTTGGGGCCACTGGTCGCGCTCTGGTTGTCGCCCGTGCCGTTATCGGTCACGGTGTAGGTCACGCTGTCGCCGGTCTTGCCGCCGTGGGCAAACCAATTCGGCGTGGCGCCTGCGCTGGCCGGGCCGAATTTGTAGGGCGTGAGGCCCGTCAGGCTGCCTGCAGGGTAGTCCACCGTGATCGTGAGCGTGGCGCCCGCGCAGCCCGTGGCGGTGAAGCGCAGCACGCCCAGCGGGGCGGTGGCGTTAGCGGGCAAGTTGTCGGCAGGGGTGGCGTCGGCCAGTGCTAGGCTGCCAACCACGCAGCCGGGCGGGCCGCTGACGGTGACCCCCGTGGGCCCTGTGCCCAGACTGGCCTTGTCCACGGTGTGTGCCAGCGGGAAGCTCGTGGCGGAAGAGTTGCTGGCGTCGCCCGCGTAGCTGGCGGTGAGGGTGTGCGCGCCCACCAGCAGGCCGCTGACGGTGCAGGTGGCCGTGCTGCCACTGATGGCGGGCGGGGCGGCGCAGGCCAACGGCACGCCGTCCGCGCTGAAAGCCACCGTGCCCGTGGGGCTGCTGGCGCTGCCCATCGTGGCGGTCAGGGTGACGCTGGCGCCCAGGACGCTGGGGTTGGCGCTGGCGGCCAGCGCCAGGGTGGGCTGAGCGGTGGGGTGGTACAACTCGGTGCTGGCAAGGTATGGGGCGCCGTTGTTCCCCCCGACGGCAAGCACCATGCCGCTTTGCAGCACGGTGGCCGTATGTTCGCTGCGCGCCTCGGCCAGCGCGCCGGTGGCAGCCCAGGTGCCGATGGCAGGGTCGTACACCACCGCACTGCTGGTGGGCGGGACAAGGTCGACCTGCCCCGATGCGACCAGTACTTTGCCGCCAGGTAGCAGGCTCGCGGTGTGGAATGAGCGTGGGGTGGGCAACGCGCTGGTGCCTTCCCAGGTGCCGGTGGCGGGGTCGTACAGTTCAGCGGCATTGAGGAAGGTTGCCCCCGCCCCGTTGCCTGCGAGAAGGAGCACCTTGCCATTGAGCAGCAGCGTGGCCGTGGGACCGTAACGCCCCGTGGCCAGTGCGCCGGTGGTAGCCCATGTGCCGTTGACGGGGTCGTATAGCTCGGCGCTGATGAGGCCGAGGTCGCCATTGGGCGTACCCCCGGCAACCAGCACCTTGCCGCCCGGCAGCAGCGTGGCTGCGTGAAAGAAGCGCCCCTGGCCCAGGCTGCCAGTAGCCGTCCAGGTACCGGTGGCGGGGTTGTAGATTTCTGCGCTGCTGCTGGCGCTAGAGATGCCCCCTGCGACCAGCACGCTGCCATTGGCTAGCAGCGTGGCGGTATGGGCCACGCGCACTTGAGTCAGGCTACCGGTGGCGGTCCAGGTGTCGGCATCCGGATCGTACAACTCGGCATGGGTGCCGGCGCCAAAGCCCCCTGCCATGAGTACCTTGCCATTGGGCAGCAGCGTGGCCGTGTGCTGGCTGCGCGCAGCCAGCATGCCGGCTGCTGGGGCCCAGGTGCCGGTGGCGGGGTCGTACAGTTCGGCCTGGACGAGGTCTCCGCTGGCGTTGGCCCCCCCTGCGACCAGCACCTTGCCATTGGGCAGCAGCGTGGCCGTGTGGCGGGTGCGCGCCGTCGCCAGGTCGCCGCTGGCGGTCCAGAGGCCGGCCTGCGCGTGTGCGGCGCCCGCAAACAGCAGGGCCATTGCCCACAGGCACCAGGCCAAACGTAGAAGCCAGCGGGGGGTGAAGTGGGCGGGGTGCGGGGTACTTGGCATCTTTTTGGCCTCCAGCGCCCATCCGGCAGGCGCAAGCAGCTATGGTTTTGATAGTTTTTTTAATCCCTGCGTGCGCGAGGGCGCTCCATGTTGCCACTGCTTACAGCTTTTGTATATCCTCGGAACTCACGACAAAGCAGATGGACACCGCGCATCACCATGCGTGTGATCAGCAGGTTGCCGATGGAAACGGCACGACCATCCTGATTGCTGTCGATCAGCAGCACGTGACCGGACTCGACCCGAGCGATCTGGTCCAGCCGCACCCAGCGGCCATCCGACAGCGGCACCGGATGGCGCTGATTTCAGCGACCGAGCCCACGGTGGCAATCATGCGCGTGGACTGGCGCTGGCCATCCACCTCGCCCTGCCCGCCGGAGTTTTCCTTCTGCACAGACTTCAACTGCGTTGAAACATCCGAAGGCGGACGCCCAACCGCTGCAGAACCGTCTTTGCTATCGCAATGTCGTCATTGGGCTGGCTGCTGATCTTGAGATTTCAGATCTAAGTGACCGCTTCTTTGCGTTTTTCGACCACGGATGTGTGCACCACACGATCAGCAAGACTTGATTGGCTTCGCTGCGTAACATCTACCCCATGACATCTCCATCGGCTCCCGCCACCCAAGACAAGCGCCAGCGCCTCAACCTCCTGAAAATTCCTCCCAACCAGATCGCCGCTCGTGCGCCAGCGCTAGTCGGGCGCGATTTGATTGCGCAGGCCGCGGCCGCCGTCAAGGCGCGCTCGCTGTGACCGCCGCCGCAGGCACATCACCCAGCGAACCCGAAGGCCAGCGTCTGGCCAAGGCCGTCGCCGCGCTGCTGACCTGCTCGCGGCGCCAGGCCGAGCAGTACATCGCCGAAGGCTGGGTGCGGGTGGATGGGGTGTGCGTGCGCACGCCGCAGGAGCGCGTGGCGCCCGGTCAGAGTGTCGAGGTGGATGGGCAGGCGCCTCTGCCGACGCGTTTGCAGCCGGTGCTGCCTGCCACGCTGCTGCTGCACAAACCCGCGGGGGTGTCGACCCAAGCCGCGCTGGATCAGCTGACCGAAGCGGCGCACTGGTCGGGTGACACGTCGGGCATTCGCTTGAGCACGGCGCACCTGCGCGGGTTGCAGGCGCTGATGCCGCTGCCCACACCGGCCAGCGGTCTGTGCGTGTTCAGCCAGGCGCCGGGGGTGGTGCGCAAGCTGACGGAAGACGCGGCGTTTGTCGAACAGGAACTGATCGCCGAAGTGCAGGGTAGGGACGGCATGGCTCCTGGCGGCTTGGCGCGCCTGGGTCACGGCCTGGTCTGGGCCGGTCGGCCGCTGCCGCCTGCGCGCGTGAGCTGGCAGAGCGAAACGCGGCTGCGCTTGGCCATGAAGGGCATCGCGCCCGAGCGTGTGGAGTGGATGTGCGCGCAGGTGGGGCTGCAACTGCAGGCGCTGCGGCGCATCCGCCTGGGCCGCGTGCCGATGGCGGGGCTGCCGGTGGGGCAGTGGCGTTACCTGCCGATGGGCGAGCGCTTCTAGGGGTGGCGCGTGGCGTGCCAGGTGAAGGAAGGCGAGGTCGAATGGACGGCCGTGCGGGCGCAGGGGCCGGGCGGGCAGAACGTCAACAAGGTGTCGACGGCGGTGCACCTGCGCTTCGACATCCAGGCCTCGTCGCTGCCCGCGGCGGTGAAGGAGCGCCTGCTGGCGCTGCCTGGGCGCCGCGTGACCAAGGAAGGCGTGCTGTTGATCAAGGCGCAGTCCGCCCGCACGCAGGAGCAGAACCGCGCCCTGGCGCTGGAGCGCCTGCAGGCCATCGTGGATGAGGCGGCGCAGGTGCCCGAAATCCGCCGCCCGACCAAGCCGACCTACGGCTCAAAGCAGCGGCGACTGGAAGGCAAGGCCCAGCGCTCGCAAGTGAAGGCGCTGCGGCGGCGGGTGGACGATTGAAGATCGCAGGCTGCCATTCCTCCTGAAAGAATAGCTCGTCGCGCTTGCTGCACGCGGCTTGGAGGCCTAGAAGGCTTGAAATTCAGGGGCTGTGCGACGGGTCGCCTTGGCGCACCAGTACACCGCGTTGCGGTCTCTAAAAGAATAGCTGCCCGCGCTTGCTGCGCGCGGCTTACAGGCCTAAATGGCTTGTAACTCAGGCGGTAGGCGACGGCGCGCTCTGGCGCACCAGCCACATCGCGTCGCCGTAGCTGAAGAAGCGGTAGCGCTCGGCGATGGCGTGGCGGTACAGCGCCATGATGTGGTCGTAGCCCGAGAAAGCGCTGACCAGCATCATCAGCGTGCTGCGCGGCAGGTGGAAGTTGGTGATCAGCGCATCCACCACCTGCCAGTCGTAGCCGGGCGTGATGAAGATGCCGGTGTCGCCGCTGGGCTCGCCACGCTGGGCCCAGCTTTCCAGCGTGCGCACGCTGGTCGTGCCTACGGCCACCACGCGGCCGCCGCGCGCGCGGCAGTCGGCGATGGCCTGCTGCGTGGCGGGCGGCACGTGGTAGCGCTCGCGGTGCATCACGTGGTCGGCGATGTGGTCGCTCTTCACGGGCTGGAAGGTGCCTGCGCCGACGTGCAGGGTGACGGCGGCGCGCTGCACGCCGCGCGCGTCGAGCGCGGCCAGCACCGCTTCGTCGAAATGCAGGGCCGCGGTGGGGGCGGCGACGGCGCCGGGGTTTTTGGCGAAAACCGTCTGGTAGCGCTCGGCATCCTCGGCCGCGTCGGGGTCGGCGTGCGCCTGGTTGCGTTCGATGTAGGGCGGCAGCGGCATGTGGCCGTGCGCCGCCATGAGCTGGTAGGCGTCCTGCGACAGGCGCAGGTGGAACAGCGGGCCCTGCGCGTCGGGCCAGCGGCCGAGCAGTTCGGCGGTGGCGCCACCGTCCATGTGCAGCAGTGCGCCCACCGGCGGTTTTTTGCTGACCTTCATGTGCGCGGCCACGGTGCCGTCGGGCAGCACGCGCTCGATCAGCAGTTCGAGCTTGCCGCCGGTGGCCTTTTCTCCAAAGAGACGGGCTTTCACCACCTGGGTGTCGTTGAAGACCAGCAGATCACCCGCGCGCATCAGCGTGGGCAGTTCGCGGAACACGCGGTCGACGGGTGTGGGGCCGCTGCCATCAAGCAGGCGCGAGGCGCTGCGTTCGGCGGCGGGGTGCTGGGCGATGAGCTCGGGCGGCAGAGCGAAGTCGAAGTCGCTCGTGGTGAAGGTGCGCATGGGCTTGAGGGCCGGACGGGCCCGTGCCAAGAAGGTGTGTCGGCGAAGGCAGAATTGTCCCATGCCCGCTTCGGCCAAGCCCGCCCCCGACAAGCTCAGCGTTCCGCAAAAAGCGCTGCGCAAGCTGGGTCTGGTGCGCCCGATCGACCTGGCGCTGCACCTACCGCTGCGCTACGAAGACGAGACGCGCGTGGTGCGCCTGGCCGACGCGCTGGACGGCGACACGGTGCAGATCGAGGGCGAAGTGACGCAGCAGGAAGTCAGCTTTCGCCCGCGCCGGCAGTTGCTGGTCAGCGTTAACGACGGCAGCGACAGCTGCGTGCTGCGCTTCTTCAATTTCTACCCTTCGCAGCAAAAGCAGATGGCGGTGGGCACGCGAATCCGCGTGCGGGGCGAACTGCGCGGCGGCTTTGGCGGCCTGACCATGATGCACCCCACGGTGCGCGCGGCCGGCGGCGCATTGCCCGAGGCGCTGACGCCGGTGTACCCGACGGTGGCCGGGTTGCCCCAAGCCTACCTGCGCAAGGCCGTGGGCGCCGGGCTGGCGCAGGCCGACTTGTCGGCCACCGTGCCACCCGAGATTCTGGGTGAAATCAGAGGAAAACCCTTGTGGGAACTGCGCAAGGCGCTAGCTTTTTTGCATCACCCAGCGCCCGACGTGGCGCTGGTGCAGCTGGAAGACCACACCCACCCAGCGTGGCAGCGCCTGAAGGCCGAAGAGCTGCTGGCGCAGCAGTTGTCGCAGTTGCAGGCGCGGCGCGCGCGCCACCGGCTGCGCGCGCCGGTGTTGCCATCACAGGCTGGCGGATTGCATGAGCAGCTGCTGGCCGCGTTGCCCTTTGGTTTGACGGGCGCGCAGCGCCGCGTGGGCGAGGAGATCGCGCAGGATCTGGCGCGCACCCAGCCCATGCACCGCCTGCTGCAAGGTGACGTCGGCAGTGGCAAGACGGTGGTGGCCGCGCTGGCGGCGTGCGTCGCCATCGACGCGGGCTGGCAGTGCGCGCTGATGGCGCCGACCGAGATCCTGGCCGAGCAGCATTTCGCGAAACTGGTGGACTGGCTGGCGCCGCTGCTGGAAGCGCGCGGCCAGCGCGTCGCCTGGCTGACCGGTAGCCAGAAAAAGAAGGCGCGCGGCGAGATGCTGGCGCTGATCGACAGCGGTGAGGCGGCGCTGGTGATCGGCACGCACGCGGTCATCCAGGCGCAGGTCAAGTTCCGCCGCCTGGGGTTGGCCATCATCGACGAGCAGCACCGTTTCGGCGTGGAACAAAGGCTGGCTCTGCGCAACAAGCTATCGGAAACGGAGCGGGCAGGGGATGATAAGCAGGTCGCGCAAGAGCCACACATGCTGATGATGAGTGCCACGCCGATCCCGCGCACGCTGGCCATGAGCTATTACGCCGACCTGGACGTGTCGACGCTGGACGAACTGCCGCCCGGGCGCACGCCGGTGGTCACCAAGCTGGTCAGCGAACAGCGCCGCGCTGAGGTGATCGAGCGCATCCGCGCGCAAGTGGCGCAGGGCCGGCAGGTGTACTGGGTCTGCCCGCTGATCGAAGAGAGCGAGGCGCTGGACCTGAGCAACGCCACCGAAACACACGCCGAGCTGTCTGCAGCGCTGCCTGAGGCGATGGTGGGGCTGCTGCATTCGCGCATGCCACCGGCCGAGAAGAAGGCGGTGATGTCGCTGTTCAGCGCCGGTCAGATGGCGGTGCTGGTCAGCACCACGGTGATCGAAGTGGGCGTGGACGTGCCCAACGCCAGCCTGATGGTGATCGAACACGGCGAGCGCTTTGGCCTCAGCCAGCTGCACCAGCTGCGCGGGCGCGTGGGCCGCGGCGCTGCGGCATCGGCCTGCGTCCTGATGTATTCGGCACCCGAAGGCGGCCGTCTGGGCGAGACGGCGCGTGCCCGCCTGCGGGCGATGGCCGAGACGACCGACGGCTTCGAGATCGCCCGGCGCGACCTGGACATCCGCGGCCCGGGCGAGTTCCTGGGCGCGCGCCAAAGCGGCGCCGCGCTGCTGCGCTTTGCCGATTTGCAGGACGATGCGCCCCTGCTGGAATGGGCGCGCGAGGCGGCGCCGCGAATGCTGGATGAATTTCCTGATCTCGCCGCACGCCACGTCGATCGCTGGCTGGGCGAACGGGCGGATTATCTGAAGGCGTGAGCGCCGCCGCGCGCCCTTGTGTGCCGACCTGAGTGGCCCCACCGACAGTGGGATTTGGCCTCCGCGATGCGCGGGCGTTGTGCGATCATGCTGCTGCTGGCCGCCCGGCTTCGCGAGCAGAGATTGCATGACCCTGACCGAACTCAAGTACATCGTTGCCGTCGCCCGTGAGAAGCACTTCGGCAAGGCCGCGGAAGCCTGCTTTGTCTCGCAGCCGACCTTGTCGGTGGCGGTCAAGAAGCTGGAGGAAGAGCTGGACATCAAGCTGTTCGAGCGCAGCGCGGGCGAAGTGACGGTGACGCCACTGGGCGAGCAGATCGTGCGCCAGGCCCAAAGCGTGCTGGAGCAGGCTGCCGAGATCAAGGAAATTGCGCAGCGCGGCAAGGACCCGCTGGGTGGCCCGCTGCGGTTGGGCGTGATCTACACCATTGGCCCCTACCTGCTGCCGGACCTGGTGCGCCAGATCATTGAGCGCACGCCCCAGATGCCGCTGATGCTGCAGGAGAACTTCACCGTCCGCCTGCTGGAGATGCTGCGCATGGGTGAGATCGATTGCGCGATCCTGGCCGAGCCCTTTCCCGACACCGGCCTGGCGATCGCCCCGCTGTACGACGAGCCCTTTGTCGCCGCGGTGCCGGTGGGCCATGCACTGGGAAAACTGCCGGCGGTGTCGAGCGAGCAGCTCAAGAACGAGACCATGTTGCTGCTGGGCACGGGCCATTGTTTCCGCGACCATGTGCTGGAGGTGTGCCCCGAATTCGCCCGCTACGCCAGCAATGCGGAAGGCATTCGCAAGAGTTTTGAAGGCTCGTCGCTGGAGACCATCAAGCACATGGTCGCTGCTGGCATGGGCGTGACCCTGGTGCCGCGTCTGTCGGTGCCGCCGGGCCAATTGGATGGAGCGGCCGATGGCCGTCCGATGGGGGCGCACAGCGACGAGCAGTTCGTGCGCTACCTGCCTATTCTGGATGGCGACGGACACAGCGCGCCGCCGACGCGGCGCGTGGTGTTGGCCTGGCGCCGCAGCTTCACCCGCTACGAGGCGATCGCCGCCTTGCGCAACGCGGTGTATGCCTGCGAGCTGCCGGGCGTGACGCGCCTCAGCCAGTGATGCCACTCGCCGTGTGGGGCAGCGCCACCCAAGGCGCGGTGGGCGCGGCCCTGGGGGGCGTGGCGGTGTCGGCGCGCGGGGCCGAAGGATGAATTCGACCGGGTCCGGCCTGACGTCGCTGGCGCAAACCCTTCACCACTGGCTGAGCCCCTTGGCGCCTTGGGCGCTGGTGCTGTTGTTCCTGCTCGCGCTGGGCTTCGCCTGGCGCGTGCGACGGCCGGCGCCGGGCCGCGTGCACGTGCGCGCCGCAGGCAGCGGCTGGCTCTGGCTGGCGGGCGCGCTGGCTTTGCTGGCCGTTGCGCTGACGTGGATGGTGGCCCAGGGCTATCACCCGGCCGTGCTGGCTTGGGACCAACAGGGTGCGGCCTGGGGCGCGGCGATGCGCGCCGATGGCTGGGGTGCGGCGGCGACGCGGCTGGGCGAGCTGACCAGTGGGCCGCCGATGATCGCCTTCGTCCTGCTGGTCGCGCTGGTGCTGACCCTTCGTCGCAGGGGCACGCTGGCCTGGGGCTGGTTGCTGGCGACCAGCCTGAACAGCCAGTGGGTGCAGGTGCTCAAGCAGGCGATCGCCCGCCCCAGGCCCAGCACGGTGGGCGATACGTTGGTGACCGGGTTCAGCTTTCCCAGCGGGCATGCGGCGGGCGCGATGATGGTGTTCGGCCTGCTGGCCTGGCTGCTGTGCCGTCGCTCGGCGCCGGCGGTGCAGGGCTTGGGCGCCCTGGTGGTGGCGGCCGTGATCGTCTGTGTGGGCACCAGCCGCGTGGTGCTGGGCGTGCACTACCTGAGCGATGTGGCGGCGGGCTTTCTCTGGGCTGGCGCGTGGCTGGCCTGTGCGGTGTTCGCGTTGCAGCCGGTCGCCGGTCGGGTGCCGCGCCTGTACCGCTGATGGGAGGGAAATGTGACCTCGGCCCTTCAGCCAATTGCGCGAACAGCTATGATTTCAATAGTATGAGAGCGCCCCCCCATTCCGCGCCGCAGACCCACGATAGCGTCGCAGCGCCGCCCCAGCGCAGCAAGCTGTCGCTCTACCTCGACCTGATCCGCTGGAACCGACCGGCCGGCTGGCTGGTGCTGCTGTGGCCCACGCTGGGCGCGCTGTGGCTGGCGTCGGGCGGCTTTCCAGGCTGGCATCTGCTGCTGGTATTCGTGGCCGGCACGGTGCTGATGCGCTCGGCCGGTTGCTGCATCAACGACGTGGCCGACCGGGATTACGACCGCCACGTCAAGCGCACCGCCCAGCGCCCCATCACCAGCGGCCAGGTCAGCGTGCGTGAAGCGCTGTTGCTGGGCGCGGCGCTGGCGCTGGTGGCGTTTGCGCTGGCGCTGACGACCAACCTGGCGGTCGTGCTGTGGTCCATCCCGGCCGTGCTCGTCACCATCGCCTACCCGTTCACCAAGCGCTTTTTCGCCATGCCGCAGGCGGTGCTGGGCGTGGCCTTCGGCTTCGGCATTCCGATGGCTTACGCCGCCGTGCTGGGCCACGTGCCGCTGCAGGCGCTGTGGCTGTTTCTCGGCAAGATCGCGCTGGTGCTGGCCTACGACACCGAATACGCCATGGTCGATCGCGACGACGACCTGAAGATCGGCATGCGCACCTCGGCCATCACGCTGGGCCGCTTCGACGTTGCGGCGGTGATGGGGTTTTTCTCGGCTTATTGGTTGATCTGGCTGCTGGTTAGCGCCCCATCTGCGCAGTCAGCTTTTTTTTGCATAGCGTTTGGCATCGCCGCCGCGCAGATCGTCTGGCACTACACGCTGATCCGCGGGCGCACGCGCGAGGGTTGCTTCATCGCCTTCAGCAAAAGCCACTGGATCAGCTTTGCGGTGTTCTGTGGCATCGCAGCGGGGCTGGCCGGGCGCTGACCGGCGCGTTGCCGCTGGGCCTCAGCGCCCGAACTCGTCGCCCAGTTCCTTGGCGCGCACCGCGGCGGCGTGCAGCGCGCCGACAAAGGCGTCTTGCATGCCGGCCTGGTCCAGATGGGTCAGCGCGGCGTAGGTGGTGCCGCCTTTGCTGGTGACGCGTTCGCGCAGCGTGGCCAGCGTTTCGGGCGAGTCGGCGGCCAGCGCGCTGCCACCGGCGAAGGTGCCGACGGCCAGGCGGCGCGCCTGTTCGGCCGTCAGGCCCATCTGCGTGCCCGCGCGCTCCATCGCTTCCAGAAAATAGAACACGTAGGCGGGGCCGGAGCCGGACAGGGCGGTCACCGCGTCCAACTGCTCTTCACGCTCGATCCACAGCGCATCGCCGGTGGTGCGGATCACGCTCTCGGCCAGGGCGCGGTCTTGCGCACTGGCGGCGGCGCTGGCAAACAGCCCGGTCATGCCTTTGCCGACGAGAGCCGGGGTGTTGGGCATGCAGCGCACCACGCGCGCGCTGCCGCCTTGCGCGGCCAAGTCGCCCGCGCGGATGCCGGCCATCACCGACAGGTGCAGCGCCTGGCCTGCATGCGGCGCCACGGGCGCGGCGGCTTCGCGAAAGCTTTGCGGTTTGACGGCCCAGACGATCAGCCCGGCGCGCGCCAGAAAGTCGCCTGCGGCGGCGTGCGCCTCGATGCCGTGCGCGGCGCGCAGCGCGTCGCGCGAGGCTTCAAACGGCTCGACCACGTCGATGCGTTCGGCCGCCACCCCTTGCCGGCGCAGGCCGCCGATGATGGCGCTGGCCATGTTGCCGCCGCCGATGAAGGCCAGATGCAGGTCGGAAGGCAGGGCGGAATCGGTCATGGCGTGGCTGGCAAAGGTTGGGAAAAACGAGGCCAAGTGTAGGCGCAGCGCACTGCTAGACTGCCCGCGCACAAGGGACGCGTGGGCTGGCGGGCGCAGGCGACAACGCTGACGCCCAGAGGCGCACGGAACTCGCCCGCGCCGGACGCGGTCTCTCGAAGCTGCGCGCGCCGGACTCGCGTCCACCCACCGTACGCAGGCCAGCATGACCGATTCAAAAAAGTACCAGTTCAACCTGCCCAAGACCGGCGCGCCCAGCGCGGGTGCCTGGGGCGTGTGGGGCGTGGGTGCGCCGCCCGCGGTGCCGGTGACGACCGAACTGCCCGACGACGCCCATGCTTGCCTGGCCAAGGGCAACACCTGGCTGCAGGACGGACGTGTGGACGACGCGTTGCGCGCCTACGACCGTGCCATTGCGCTGAGCCCGGAAATGTTCGAAGCGCATTTCAACCGCGGCAACGTCCTGCTGCGCCGGCAACGTCCAATGGAAGCGCTGGCGGCGTTCGAGCGGACCATTGCGCTGTCGCCCGAGCTGGCGATTGCGCACTACAACCGCGCCACGCTTTTGGCCGCCAACGGACGCGAGGACGAGGCCATGGCAGGCTACGAACGCACGCTCTCACTGGACCCGGCGCAGGTGCAGGCGCGCTTCAACCTGGGCACGCTGCACCTGAAGCGCGGCGAGGGCGAACAGGCCCTGGCCTGCATGGACGCCGTCATCCAGCAGGCGCCAAACGTGGCGGAGGCGCACAACAACCGCGGCAGCGCACTGATGCTGCTGCAGCGCGCGGCCGAAGCCGGCCAGGCCTTTGATCGCGCCGTCGCGCTCAAGCCCGGGTACGCCGAAGCCATCAGCAACCGCGGTGGTCTGCGCCTGCAGCTCAACCACCATGAGGCGGCGATCCACGACCTGCGCGAAGCCGTGCGACGCAACCCGGCTGAGCCGGCATCGCACCGCTTGCTGGGCGCGCTGCTGCGTGAGACCGGTGACCTGGACGGTGCGCTGGCCGAATTTCACAAGGTGCTGGAACTCGCGCCCGAGGCCCCGGGCGCTTTGAGCGACTGGGTTGGTACGCTGGCCGAAGCCGGCGACTGGACACAGCTGACCGACGGTGTGGCGCGCCTGCAGGCTGCCGTGCGAGAAGGCCGTGGCGGTGTGCAGCCCGCGGTGGCCGTTGCTCTGATCGCCTCGCCCGAGCTGCAACTGGTCTGTGCCCAACAGGCGGCCGCGCGCCTGCCCGCGGCGCAGCTCGGGCCGCTGGTGCGCCGCCCGGGTAGCGGCAAGCTGCGCATCGGCTATTTCTCGGCCGACTTTCACGAGCACGCCGGCGCCGAGCGCCTGGCCGCGCTGTTCGAGCGGCACGACCGCGAGCACTTCGAATGGCTGGCTTTTTCCTACGGTCCGGTGACCACGGACGACATGCACAGCCGGCTGCGCAAACCGTTCCACCAGTTCATGGAGGTGCGCGAGCGCGGCGACCGCGAGATCGCCCAACTGGCGCGAGAACTGGGCGTGGACGTGGCGGTGGACCTGAACGGCTACGCCCGCGGCGGGCGGCCCGGCATCTTCGTGCAGCGCTGCGCGCCGGTGCAGGTGGGCTGGCTGGGCTGGCCCGCCACCACGGGTGTGTCCGCCATGGACTACGTCATCGCCGACCGCGTCGCCTTGCCCGCTGGGCTGCACCCGCAGTTCACCGAGAAGGTGGTCTCGCTGCCGCACACCGCCCCGGTGGGCGAGGCCGAGCGCCGCGTGGCCGAGGTGGATGCGACGCGCGAAGCGCAAGGCCTGCCGGCCGATGCCGTGGTGTTCTGCGCCTTCCACCCCATGCACCTGATCGCTCCCGCGGCGTTCGACGGCTGGATGCGCATCCTGCAGGCCGTGCCGGGCAGCGTGCTGTGGTTGCCGGACGAGCACTCCGTGGCCAGCGGCCACCTGCGCGACGCCGCCAGCGCGCGCGGGGTGGACACGTCGCGTTTGGTCTTCGCGCCGCGCGCCGCGACGGACGTGCGGCTGATGCGCTACGCCTTGGCCGATGTGCTGCTGGACAGCGCGCCCTGCAGCAACGCCACGGCCGTGGGCGACGCGTTGTGGGCGGGTCTACCGGTGGTGACGCAGGCAGGCCAGGCCTTGTCCGGGCGCACCGGCGCCAGCCTGCTGACAGCGGCCGGCCTGGCCGAAGGGGTGGCCATGTCGGCCGCCGACTACGAAGCGCGCGCCATCGCCCTGGCGCAGGACGCACCGCGCCGGGCGGCGCTGCGCGAGCGCCTGCTGGCGGCCCGCAAGACCTCGCCCCTGTTCAACCTCAAGGCATTGGCGCGCCAGCTCGAATCGGCCTACGTCGCCATGGACGAGCGCAGCCTGCAAGGCCTGCCGCCGCGCGCTTTCGACGTGCGCCGCTGACGCGGCGCCGCGGCCTCAGGCCACTTCAAACGCCGCGAACTGGGTGACCTGCAGCGGGTTGAAGTTGTCGTCGGTGCACAGCACCAGGCAGCGGTGGCCGCTCGGCAGCGTCGGGCCCCAGGCCATCGCTTCGAAGTTGTCGATGTGCGGCAGGCCGCTTTGCCGCAGGTCGAGGATCAACCTCTTGGGTGCGGCGCGCGTGCGGCGCGGTCGCAGGGTGTCAATGGTCAGGGTGTTGGCAGCGCGGGTCAGGTCGACTTCGTACAGCCGCGCGGACACGCCGGTCGTCATGTGCCAGGCGCGCTCCAGCACCCACAGGAGGTCGGGGTCGGGCATCAGGATCTCGGAGATGCCGCTTTCCACGCTGCCCTGCGGCATCAGCGGCCCAAAGGGGCGCGCCTCCGGCAGGTAGGCGATCTGGCGGTCCGCCTCACCGCTGACGAGATCAAGGCGCGTGATCCGGCACAGGCCAGGGGGCGCACCGGGCGTCAGGTGATCGCCATCCTGGTTCAGCGCGCCTTCCATGGCGGCCCACACGTGGCGGCCGTCGGGCGTCAGCGCCAGGCCTTCCAGCGTGTCGTTGTGGCGCGGGCCGCGCCCCAGGCGGCCGATGTCTGTCAACTGGCGCGGCAGGTGGAAGCTGCGTAGCCAGCGCCCTTCCAGCGTCACCTCCTGCAACGACGGCGGGATGCGCGCGCGGATGTCGCCTTCGCTGGTCCACAGCAGCGTGGTCTGGCCGGTGGCGGCGTCGAGGCGCAGCGCCAGCGCTTCAGGGTCGACGCTGTGGCGCGGGTAGGGCTGGCCGTCGGGGCCGCGCAAGGTGATCACGTCGACCCACTGCGGCACGAAGGGCTGGCCGTCGGCTGGTGAGGGGAGGCGGAAGACGTAGACGCGCGCCGGGGCGTGGCGGCTGCGGTCGTCCGACAAGGCGTACCAGAGGTTGGTCGCCGCGTCCCAGCTCAACCCGGACAGGCCGCCGATCAGCGTGCCCTTGAATTCGGTGCCGGTGGGCAAGCTGCCGTGCGCCAGCAGGCGCAACTTGGGCAACGCGGCGGTGGCACTGCGTGGCTGGCGCGGGCGCGCGGCCGCCAGGCCTGTGGCGCCAAGCGTGCTGGCGCCAGCCAGGGCCGCCAGCCAGCGGCGGCGCGACAGGGTCAAGGGCAGGGCGTCTGGCATGGCGCCGCAGTCTAAGCGACGGGCATGGCACCCGCGCGTGGGCTGCGCGGCCCGATTGGCGCGCGCGGCGCCTTCGGCTACGCTCGCCGCCATGCGCTACCTCCTTGCACTGGACCAGGGCACGACCAGCAGCCGCGCCATCGCTTTCGACACACAGGGTCGCGTGGCGGCCTTGGCGCAACAAGAATTTGCCCAGCACTTTCCGCAACCGGGCTGGGTGGAGCACGACGCGACGGAGATCTGGCGCACACAGCTCGCCGTGGCGCAGGAATGTATAAAAAAACTGCCTGGCGCCCTACAAGGATCTGCGCGAGCAGCTACGCAAATTGTAGCAATCGGCATCACCAACCAGCGCGAAACCACGGTGTTGTGGGACCGCGCCACGGGCCGCCCGGTGGCCCCGGCCATCGTCTGGCAGGACCGGCGCACCACCGCGCGCTGCGAAGCGCTGCGCCGCGCCGGCAAGGCCGCGCTGATCCAGCGCAAGACCGGGCTGGTGCTGGACGCGTACTTCTCCGCCACCAAGCTGGAATGGCTGCTGGACCGCGTGCCCGGCGCCCGCGCGCGCGCCGAGGCGGGCGAACTGGCCTTCGGCACCGTCGACAGCTGGCTGGTCTGGCAACTGACCGGCGGGCGGGTTCACGCGACGGACCCCAGCAACGCCGCGCGCACGCTGCTGATGAACATCCACACGCTGGATTGGGACGACGAGCTGCTGCGGCTGTTCCACATCCCGCGCGCGCTGCTGCCGCGCATCGTGCCGTCCAGCGGCGTGCTGGCCGAGACGGACGCCAGCCTGCTGGGCGCGGCCATCCCGATCGCCGGCATGGCGGGCGACCAGCAGGCCGCCACGTTTGGCCAGGCCTGCTTTGCGCCCGGCATGGCCAAGAACACCTACGGCACCGGCTGCTTCATGCTGATGAACACCGGCGCCCGTCCCGTCGCCAGCCGCAACCAACTGCTCAGCACTGTCGGCTGGCAAGGGCCGGAACAGGCCGATGCACCGCGCACCGCGTACTGTCTGGAGGGTTCGGTCTTCATGGCCGGCGCCACCGTGCAGTGGCTGCGCGACGGCCTGCAAATCATCCAGAGCGCGGCCGAGGTCGAAGCCCTGGCCGCCAGCGTGCCCGACACCGGCGACGTGTTCCTGGTGCCCGCCTTCACCGGCCTGGGCGCGCCCGACTGGGACGGCCGCGCGCGCGGCACGCTGGTCGGCCTGACGCGCGGGAGCACGCGCGCCCACATCGCCCGCGCCGCGCTGGAGGCCATCGCCCTGCAGTCGGCCGACATGTTCGGCGCCATGAGCCGCGACGCCGGCCTGCCGCTGACCGAGCTGCGCGTTGACGGCGGCGCCAGCCGCAACGACCTGCTGATGCAGCTGCAGGCCGACCTGCTGGGCGTGCCCGTGGTGCGCCCGCAGGTGACCGAAACCACCGCCTTGGGCGCCGCCTACCTGGCTGGCCTGGCGGTCGGCGTGTGGTCGGGCGGCGACGCCATCGCCGCGCAATGGGCGGTCGACCGGCGGTTTGCCCCGCGCCTGCCCGAGCACGCGCGGCTGGCGCGCATCGCCCGCTGGCGCGAGGCGGTGGCGCGCTCGCGGGGATGGGCGCGAGAGGAAGCCTGAGGGCGTGAAGCATCGATGGGACTGGTTTTTGAGTCAAATCGGCCGCCGGCCGTACAACCACCTGCGCAACCAGCTATCGAATGCGTAGTGAACAGGATCGGGCGCCACGCAGAAGTTCTTGCTCGTGCGGCGGTGCGGGACGTCGAGCGCCTGTGCGGACCCGTGTGGGCCGTTGCCGCCTGCGTTATCGTTTGACCATGCCCGCCGACACGCCCTTGCCCACGGACCGCGCCGCGCTGCTGACGCGCTTGGCCGAGCCCAAGAAATACGACATCGCCATCGTCGGTGGCGGCGCCACGGGCCTGGGCGTGGCGCTGGACGCGGCCCAGCGGGGACACAGCGTGGTGCTGATCGAGGCGCAGGACTTTGCCAAGGGCACCTCTTCGCGCGCCACCAAACTGGTGCACGGTGGCGTGCGCTACCTGGCGCAGGGCAACATCGGCCTGGTGCGCGAGGCGTTGCACGAGCGCGTGCACATCCTCAGCAGCGCGCCGCACTTGGCGCAGCCGCTGCCCTTCGTCATGCCGTCCTACAAGCTGTGGGAAACGCCTTTTTATGGCGTCGGCCTGAAGATGTACGACGCGCTGGCCGGCAGCGCTGGCCTGGGCCGAACCCAGTGGCTGAGCGCCGGCGAAACGCGGCGCCTGTTGCCCGGCGCGCAGCCGCAAGGCCTGAAAGGCGGGGTGAAGTACTGGGACGGCCAGTTCGACGACGCGCGGCTGGCACTGGCGATTGCGCGCACCGCCGCGCGTTTTGGTGCGCTGCTGGTGAATTACTGCGCCGCGGTGGACGTGCTGCACGACGCGGGCCGCGCCGTGGGGCTGGTCGCGCGCGACGCGGAAACCGGGCGCGAATTCCGCATCGAAGCCGGTTGCGTGGTCAACGCCACGGGCGTGTGGGTCGATGCGTTGCGTGAACGCGACGCCGAAGCCGGCGGCCAGACCGCGTCGCCCCTGGTCGCGCCCAGCCAGGGCGTGCACGTCGTGGTGGACCAGGCCTTCCTGCCGGGCGAGCACGCGCTGCTGGTGCCCAGCACGGCCGACGGGCGGGTGCTCTTTGCCGTGCCGTGGCTGGGCCAACTGATCCTGGGCACGACCGACACCCCGCGCAGCGACCTGCCGCTGGAGCCCGGCGCGACCGAGCCGGAGCTGGACTTCATCCTGCGCGAAGCCGGCAACTATTTAAAGCGAGCACCCACTCGCGCCGACATCAAGAGCTGCTGGGCCGGCCTGCGCCCGCTGGTCAAGCCAGGGGGAGAAGAGGGCGGCACGGCGGGGATCAGTCGCGAACACACGGTGGTCGTCGCGCGCTCGGGCATGGTCAGCGTGACCGGCGGCAAATGGACCACCTACCGCGCCATGGCGGCCGACGTGCTGGCGCGTTGTACGCAGGCCGGCGTACTGCTGCCGCGTGGGCCGTGCGCCACGGCGGGGCTGCACCTGGTTGGCGCCGGTGGCCCCGCGGGCGCGCAGCGCGTGTCGCTCAGCCAGGCGCCTGGGCTGCACCTGTACGGCAGTGAGGCCGAGCAGGTCAACGCCCTGCCGGGCGCCGAGCGCTGGCTGGCGCCCGGCCTGAGCGAAGCCATGGTGCGTTTTGCCGTGCGGCACGAATACGCGCGCACGGTGGAAGACGTGCTGGCGCGCCGCTCACGCCAGTTGTTTTTGGACGCGGCCCAGGCCGCGGCCGCCGCACCGGCCGTTGCCGCGTTGCTGCGGGAAGAATTGGGCATGGCGGGGCCGGACGAAGGCATGCAACTGGCCGCCTTCCAGGCGCTGGCGGCCGCCTACGCGGCGCCGGGTGCACAATCAATCGACGGCAGCGCTTGACATCGCCATTTCAAGCTGCCACAATGGCGGGCTTCACCCAATCTGGGTGGAAAAATCTGCCCCAATCGCCGGGAGCGCGCTGACAGCAGTCGGTGCACAAGCTTTTTCGGCGGCGGGCCCAAGACTGATCCAGCAAGGCGCTGCGCCGTTTTTTCAAGCGGCCGTTTTGTTGGGTGCAAGTTGGGAAACATTTGAAATGATCCAGACTGAATCTCGACTCGAGGTGGCCGATAACACCGGCGCCAAGTCCGTCCAGTGCATCAAGGTGCTGGGTGGCTCCAAGCGCCGCTATGCGAGCGTTGGCGACATCATCAAGGTGAGCGTGAAAGAAGCCGCTCCGCGCGGTCGCGTCAAGAAAGGCGAGATTTACAGCGCCGTGGTGGTCCGTACCGCCAAAGGCATCCGCCGTGGCGATGGCTCGCTCATCAAGTTCGACGGCAACGCCGCCGTTCTTCTCAACAGCAAGTTGGAGCCGATCGGCACCCGCATCTTTGGCCCGGTGACGCGCGAACTGCGCTCCGAGCGGTTCATGAAGATCGTGTCGCTGGCCCCTGAAGTCCTGTAAGGAAAGCGCGTCATGAACAAGATTCGCAAGGGCGACGAGGTCATCGTGTTGACCGGTCGCGACAAGGGCAAGCGTGGCACCGTGTCGATGCGCGTGTGCGAAGAGCGCGTCCTGGTGGACGGCGTCAACATGGTCAAGAAGCATGCCAAGCCGAACCCCATGAAGGGCGTGACCGGCGGCATCATCGAAAAAGCCATGCCGATCCATCAGTCCAACGTGGCCATCTACAACAAGGCCACTGGCAAAGCTGACCGCGTCGGCGTCAAGACCCTGCAAGACGGAACCCGCGTGCGCGTGTTCAAGTCCAGCGGCGACGAAATCAAGGCGGCGTGAGGTTAAAAAAATGGCACGACTGCAAAAACTCTACCGTGAAAAAGTGGCGCCCGAACTGATCAAGAAGTTCGGCTACAAGTCGCCCATGGAGGTGCCGCGCATCACCAAGATCACGCTCAACATGGGTGTGAGCGAGGCTGTGGCGGACAAGAAGGTGATGGACAACGCCGTCGCCGACCTGACCAAGATCGCCGGCCAGAAGCCCGTGGTTACCAAGGCCAAGAAAGCCATCGCCGGTTTCAAGATCCGCGAAGAGCAGCCCATCGGCACGATGGTGACGCTGCGTGGCGTTCGCATGTACGAATTCCTGGACCGTTTCGTCACCGTGGCGCTGCCCCGTGTGCGTGACTTCCGCGGTATTTCGGGTCGTTCGTTCGACGGTCGCGGCAACTACAACGTGGGCGTCAAAGAGCAGATCATCTTCCCTGAGATCGAGTACGACAAGGTGGATGCGCTGCGCGGCCTGAATATCAGCATCACCACGACGGCCAAGACCGACGACGAAGCCAAAGCGCTGCTGTCGGCCTTCCGTTTCCCGTTCAAGAACTAAGGTAACGACGTGGCAAAAGTAGCTTTGATCGAACGCGAACTCAAGCGCGAGAAACTCGTCGCCAAGTACGCCCAAAAGCACGCCGAGCTGAAGGCCATCGCCAATGATGTCAAGCGCAGCGACGAAGAGCGCGCGCAGGCTCGTCTGGGATTGCAAAAGCTCCCCCGCAACGCCAACCCGACCCGTCAGCGCAACCGTTGCGAAATGACCGGTCGCCCGCGTGGCACCTTCCGCCAATTTGGTCTCGGCCGCGCCAAGATCCGTGAACTCGCCTTCGAAGGCCAGATTCCGGGCGTGACCAAAGCCAGCTGGTAATCGGCAGGAGAGAACAACATGAGCATGAGTGATCCCATTGCCGACCTGTTGACCCGCATCCGCAACGCGCAGATGGTGGCCAAGCAGACGGTGTCGGTGCCGTCCTCCAAAGTCAAGGTGGCGATTGCCCAGGTCCTGAAGGACGAAGGGTACATCGACGGCTTTGAAGTCAAGTCCGACGGCGGCAAGTCCGAACTCCAAATCGCGCTGAAGTACTACGCTGGCCGTCCGGTCATCGAGCGTATCGAACGCGTCAGCCGCCCTGGCCTGCGTGTCTACAAAGGCAGCACTTCGATTCCCCAGGTCATGAACGGCCTGGGCGTGGCCATCGTCACTACCCCGAAAGGCGTGATGACCGACCGCAAGGCCCGCGCTACCGGTGTCGGTGGCGAAGTGCTGTGCTACGTGGCCTAAGGAGAAGCACAGATGTCACGTATCGCAAAAATGGGCGTGTCGGTGCCGACTGGCGTCGATGTCCAGCTAAAAGACAATCTGATCACGGTCAAAGGCACGGGTGGTGAGCTGAAGCTGACCCCCAACCCGCTGGTCAAGATAACCTCGGACAACGGCAAGCTGTCGTTCGTGCCGGTCGACGAGTCCCGCGAAGCCAACGCCATGAGCGGCACCATGCGCCAAATGGTGAACAACATGGTGGTCGGCGTCAGCAAAGGCTTCGAGAAGAAGCTGACCCTCGTCGGCGTGGGCTTCCGTGCCCAGGCCCAGGGCAACAAGCTGAACCTGGCCATTGGTTTTTCGCACCCGGTGAACTTCGAGATGCCTGCCGGCATCAGCGTTGCGACCCCGTCGCCGACTGAAATCATCATCAAGGGCGCTGACCGCCAGAGCGTGGGCCAGGTGGCCGCCAAGGTGCGCGAAGTGCGTCCGCCCGAGCCCTACAAGGGCAAGGGCATCCGGTATGCCGACGAACGCGTCGTCATCAAGGAAACCAAGAAGAAATAAGGACCTGCATCATGTTGACCAAGAAAGCGCAGCGTCTTCGTCGTGCACGTCAGACGCGCATCCGCATCGCCGACAAAGGCGTGGCGCGTCTCTCCGTGAACCGCACTAACCTGCACATCTACGCCACCGTGGTGTCCGAAGACGGCACCAAGGTGCTGGCCAGTGCCTCCACCGCCGAAGCCGAGATGCGTAAGTCGCTCGGCGCCGCAGGCAAGGGTGGCAACGTGGCTGCCGCCGAAGCCATCGGCAAGCGCATCGCTGAGCGCGCGAAAGCCGCCGGCGTGGAAAAGGTGGCCTTCGACCGTGCAGGTTTTGCATACCACGGCCGCGTCAAGGCGCTCGCCGAAGCAGCCCGCGAAGCGGGTCTGCAGTTCTAAGACGGCAGGACAGAAAAATGGCAAAGTTTCACGCTAAGACGCAGGGTGATGGTCCCGAGGACGGCCTGCGCGAGAAGATGATCGCGGTGAACCGCGTGACCAAGGTGGTGAAGGGCGGCCGTATCCTCGGCTTCGCTGCACTGACCGTGGTCGGCGACGGTGATGGCCGCGTGGGCATGGGCAAGGGTAAATCCAAGGAAGTGCCGGCTGCCGTGCAGAAGGCCATGGAAGAGGCCCGCCGCAACATGCTGAAGGTGTCGTTGAAGGACGGCACGATCCACCACGACGTGACCGGTCACCACGGTGCCGCTCGCGTCATGATGGCCCCTGCCCCTCGCGGTACCGGCATCATTGCCGGCGGCCCGATGCGCGCCGTCTTCGAAGTGCTGGGCATCACCGACATCGTGGCCAAGAGCCACGGCACGTCGAATCCCTACAACATGGTTCGCGCCACGCTGGATGCCCTGCGCAACAGCACGACCCCCGCTGAGGTGGCGGCCAAGCGCGGCAAGTCGGTCGAAGACATCTTCACCGCCTGATCCGGAGTCTCGTCATGGCAACCGAACAGAAAACCATCAAGGTTCAGCTCGTGCGCAGCCCGATCGGCTGCAAAGAGTCCCACCGCGCCACCGTGCGCGGCCTGGGCCTGCGCAAGCTGAACAGCGTGAGCGAGCTGCAGGACACCCCGGCAGTGCGCGGCATGATCAACAAGATTGACTACCTGGTCAAGATCGTCTGAGGAATCGGATCATGGAACTCAATACCATCAAGCCGGGCGAAGGCTCGAAGCGTCCGCGCCGTCGCGTCGGTCGCGGCATCGGCTCCGGTCTGGGTAAAACCGCCGGTCGTGGCCACAAAGGCCAGAAATCGCGTGCCGGTGGCTATCATAAGGTCGGCTTTGAAGGCGGCCAGATGCCCCTGCAGCGCCGTCTGCCCAAGCGTGGCTTCAAATCCGCTTTGCTGAAATACAACGCCGAAGTGACGCTGTCGGACCTCGACCGCCTCGACATCACCGAGATCGACGTGCTGGCACTGAAAAAGTCCGGCCTGGTCCGTGAAATCGCCAAAGTCGTTAAGGTCATCAAGTCGGGTGAGCTCAAGCGCGCTGTCAAACTGACGGGCGTGGGCGCCACCGCGGGTGCCAAGGCGGCGATCGAAGCGGCCGGCGGCTCGCTGGCCTGATCGGCGACCAGCACTTTGGGCTTTCTCAGCTGTCTTGAACTTAAGGTGATCGAGTAGTGGCCACGAGCGCAACGCAAATCGCGAAGACCGGGAAGTACGGCGACCTGCGTCGCCGGCTGGTGTTCCTGCTGCTCGCGTTGGTGGTGTACCGGATCGGTGCGCATATCCCCGTGCCAGGCATCAACCCGGATCAGCTTCGCCAGCTGTTCCAGGGCCAGCAAGGTGGCATTCTGAACCTGTTCAACATGTTCTCGGGTGGCGCGCTGTCTCGCTTCACAGTGTTTGCACTGGGGATCATGCCGTACATCTCGGCATCGATCATCATGCAGTTGATGACCTACGTCGTGCCTACCTTCGAGCAATTGAAGAAGGAAGGTGAGGCCGGTCGTCGCAAGATCACCCAGTACACCCGTTACGGTACGCTGGCGTTGGCGCTGTTTCAGTCTTTCGGCATTGCGGTTGCGCTGGAAGCTCAGCAAGGGTTGGTCATCAGCCCGGGTTGGGGTTTCCGCCTCACTGCGGTGGTCAGTCTGACCGCTGGCACGATGTTCCTGATGTGGCTGGGTGAGCAGATCACCGAGCGCGGTCTGGGCAACGGTATCTCGATCCTGATCTTCGCGGGTATCGCAGCTGGCCTGCCGAATGCGATTGGTGGATTGCTGGAACTGGTGCGCACCGGCGCGATGAGCATCATCGTGGCACTGTTCATCGTCGTTCTGGTGGTGGCCGTGACCTACTTCGTCGTGTTCGTCGAACGTGGTCAACGCAAGATATTGGTCAATTACGCACGGCGACAGGTCGGCAACAAGGTGTATGGCGGACAATCCTCGCACTTGCCCTTGAAGCTGAATATGGCTGGCGTGATCCCGCCGATCTTTGCGTCGTCGATCATTCTGTTGCCGGCGACGGTGGTGGGTTGGTTCAGCGCAGGTGATTCGATGCGCTGGCTCAAGGACATGGCTTCGGCCCTGACCCCGGGTCAACCGATCTACGTGCTGCTGTACGCCACCGCGATCATCTTCTTCTGCTTCTTCTACACCGCGCTTGTGTTCAACAGCCGCGAAACAGCAGACAACCTGAAGAAGAGCGGTGCGTTCATTCCGGGTATCCGTCCGGGTGACCAGACGGCCAAGTACATCGACAAGATCCTGATGCGTCTGACGCTGGCAGGTGCGATCTACATCACTGCAGTTTGCCTGCTGCCAGAGTTCCTGATCCTGCGCTACAACGTACCGTTCTATTTCGGTGGGACCTCGTTGCTGATTTTGGTGGTGGTGACCATGGACTTCATGGCTCAGGTGCAGAACTACATGATGAGCCAGCAGTACGACTCGCTGCTCAAGAAGGCCAATTTCAAAACGTCGTTGCCGGGTTGACCCGACCGACACAGTCAAGGAAAAGACGGGTACGGGCGATCAAGCCCAATGTCCGGGAAAGTTTTAGGAGAGTGAAATGAGAGTTTCAGCTTCGGTCAAGAAGATTTGCCGCAACTGCAAGATCATCCGCCGCAAAGGCGTGGTGCGCGTGATCTGCACCGACCCGCGCCACAAGCAGCGCCAAGGTTGAGCGCGCGTTGCCCGCACGAACGTTAATAGGATAAGAGCACATGGCACGTATTGCTGGTATCAACATTCCGCCGCACAAGCACGCCGAGATCGGCCTGACGGCGATCTTCGGCATCGGTCGCTCGCGCGCTCGCAAGATTTGCGAAGCCTGCGGCATCCCTTACGACAAGAAGGTCAAGGACCTGACGGATGGGGACCAGGAAAAGCTGCGTGACCAGCTGGCCGGCTTCATCATCGAAGGTGACCTGCGTCGCGAAACCACGATGAACATCAAGCGCCTGATGGACATTGGTTGCTACCGTGGTTTCCGCCACCGTCGTGGTCTACCCATGCGCGGTCAGCGCACGCGCACCAACGCCCGTACCCGCAAGGGTCCGCGCAAGGCAGCGCAGTCGCTCAAGAAATAATCAAGGAACTGCTGAACTATGGCTAAAGCACCCTCCAACGCCGCTCAGCGCGTTCGCAAGAAGGTCCGCAAGAACATTGCCGACGGTATTGCGCACGTGCACGCGTCGTTCAACAACACTATCATCACGATCACGGATCGCCAAGGCAACGCTTTGTCCTGGGCTTCTTCGGGCGGTCAGGGCTTCAAGGGCTCGCGCAAGTCGACGCCTTTCGCTGCCCAGGTGGCATCGGAAGTGGCGGGCCGCGCGGCCGTGGATCAGGGCATCAAGAACCTGGACGTCGAGATCAAGGGCCCCGGTCCTGGCCGCGAATCCTCCGTTCGTGCACTGGCTGCCCTGGGTATCCGCATCAATTCGATCTCCGACGTGACGCCGGTTCCTCACAACGGTTGCCGCCCGCAAAAGCGCCGTCGTATCTGATTCGTTTGTCGGTTCAGCCGACCCATTAAGCCCACCGCCGCAGCGCGAAGCGCCTGCGGCTCCCATGGCAGTCTGGCCATGGCAGATGACATTACTAGGAAATCCACGTGGCACGTTACCTCGGCCCCAAAGCCAAACTTTCCCGCCGTGAAGGCACCGACCTGTTCCTGAAGAGCGCCCGCCGCTCGATCAGCGATAAGGCCAAATTCGACACCAAGCCCGGTCAGCATGGCCGCACTTCGGGTCAGCGCACCTCCGACTACGGTCTGCAACTGCGTGAAAAGCAGAAGGTCAAGCGCATGTACGGCGTGCTGGAAAAGCAGTTCCGCCGCTACTTCGAAGAGGCCGATCGCCGCCGCGGCAATACCGGTGCCAACCTGCTGTCGCTGCTCGAATCGCGCCTGGACAACGTCGTCTACCGCATGGGCTTTGGCTCTACCCGGGCCGAGGCGCGCCAGCTGGTGTCGCACAAGGCCGTCACGGTCAACGGTAAGCCCGTGAACATTCCGTCGTACATGGTCAAGACCGGCGACGTGGTCGCTGTGCGCGAGCAGTCCAAGAAGCAGAACCGCGTGGTCGAAGCGCTGCAACTGGCTGGCCAGGTGGGCTTCCCGGCCTGGGTCGAAGTGAACGCCGATAAGGTCGAAGGTACGTTCAAGAAAGTGCCGGACCGCGATGAGTTCGGCGCCGACATCAACGAATCGCTGATCGTCGAACTGTATTCGCGCTGATCTTTGCGCTTCAGCGCCCACTTTGTTCCGACCCGCCGTCCTGGCGGGTTTGGTGCTTCGCCAGCCTTACCGGTGTAACGAGCCGGGGGTATTGAGAGGAAGTCTAGAGAATGCAAACCCAACTGCTGAAACCCAAAGCCATCAACGTCGAGCCCCTGAGCGACAACAAAGCCAAGGTCACGCTCGAGCCGTTCGAACGCGGCTACGGCCACACCCTGGGCAACGCCCTGCGCCGTGTGCTGCTGTCCTCGATGCTGGGTTATGCCCCCACCGAAGTCACGATCGCCGGCGTGCTGCACGAGTACTCCAGCATCGACGGTGTTCAGGAAGACGTCGTCAGCATCCTGCTGAACCTCAAGGGCGTGGTGTTCAAGCTCCACAACCGCGATGAAGTCACGCTGAGCCTGCGCAAGGATGGCGAAGGGGTGGTTACCGCCGCCGACATCCAGACGCCGCACGACGTCGAGATCATCAACCCCGAGCACGTCATCGCCAACCTGTCGCAAGGCGGCAAGCTGGACATGCAGATCAAGGTGGAAAAAGGCCGTGGCTACGTGCCGGGTACGTTGCGCCGCTACGCCGACGAGCCGACCAAGTCGATCGGCCGCATCGTGCTGGACGCATCGTTCTCGCCCGTCAAGCGCGTGAGCTACGCTGTCGAAAACGCCCGCGTCGAGCAGCGCACCGACCTGGACAAGCTGGTCATGGAGATCGAAACCAACGGCGCCGTCACCGCAGAAGACGCGGTGCGTGCCTCGGCCAAGATCCTGGTCGAGCAGCTGGCTGTCTTCGCGCAGCTGGAAGGCAGCGAACTGGCCGCCGCGTTCGAGCAGAGTTCGCCGCGCAGCGGTGCTTCGAGCTTCGACCCGATCCTGCTGCGTCCGGTCGACGAGCTGGAGCTGACCGTGCGTTCGGCCAACTGCCTGAAGGCCGAAAACATCTACTACATCGGTGACCTGATCCAGCGCACCGAGAACGAGCTGCTGAAGACCCCCAACCTGGGTCGCAAGTCGCTCAACGAGATCAAGGAAGTTCTGGCTTCCCGCGGTCTGACCTTGGGCATGAAGCTCGAGAACTGGCCGCCCACCGGCCTGGACAAGCGTTAATAGCGTTTTGGGATTTCCGCCCTAGTGCAATCTGCGCGGGCAGCTATCAAAACTGTAGTTTTCAAGTGCAAGGGCCGTACCTGATACGGCGGTCCTCTTAACAAGCAAATAAAGGAAAAAGCACCATGCGTCACGGTCTCGGCCTTCGCAAACTCAACCGCACCAGCTCGCACCGTCTGGCGATGCTGCGCAACATGATGAACTCGCTGATCGCCCACGAAGCGATCAAGACCACGGTCCCCAAGGCCAAGGAACTGCGTAAAGTGATCGAGCCCATGATCACGCTGAGCAAGGTCGACAGCGTGGCCAATCGCCGTCTGGCGTTTGCCCGCCTGCGCGATGACGCCAGCGTGGCCAAGCTGTTCACCGATCTGGGTCCGCGCTTCAAGGCACGTCCGGGCGGCTACACGCGCATCCTGAAGATGGGCTACCGCGTCGGCGATAACGCGCCGATGGCTTTCGTCGAATTGGTGGACCGCGCTGAAGCGACGGATGCACCCAAAGCCGAATAATCTGTTATACTTATTAGCTTACCGCGCGATGGAGCAGTCTGGTAGCTCGTTGGGCTCATAACCCAAAGGTCGGAGGTTCAAATCCTCCTCGCGCAACCAAGTTGCAAGAAAAAGCCCACCATCTGGTGGGCTTTTTTGTTGGGCGGCTCAGCAGTGTGGAGTGGGCGGCAAAATCCCGTGAGGCGAGGGTGTGTATGACTGCGGCGTGCGCTGGGATCGCTGCGGACGGCGTCGGGGCAAATCAGGCTTGCCTGCGGTGCCGCTCAATGCCCGCCACGGCGCAACACAAACGGGCTTTCCTGCGCGGGCTTGCCCGGTTGGGCCAAAGTCTGCCAGGTGCCCCGAATCTCTGCACCACAGGCACTTGGGGTCAGCTTCCCGCTCCAGAACGCGTGCAGACTTTTGCCATCGAGCGATTCGTCCAGATTGAACTCGCCTGCTTCCACGTCGCCGGAAGCAATGGAGCGCTGGTCACCGTAGCGGAATTCCCCGCGAAGGCTTTCGCTGAACTCGGGGTGCTGGCGCAGCGTGAGTTGGCCGCGCTGGTTCAAGGCGGTGAGCTCCAGCTCCCAGGTGCCGTACAACTGGCCCGCGCGCAGCGTGCGCACGTCGGCGCAGTCGGACTGATTGACGTCGTTGGCCACAGAGGTCGGCGCGCCGGCACAGGCGGTGAGCGCGGCGACTGCGGCGAGCAAGGCGGCACGTGCGACAAAGGTGCGAATAGACAATGGCATCAGTTGGGCGGCGCCGCCGATGCGGCGGCTTGTTGTTGGGCGCGCTGGGCGAATTCGGCACGCAAGGCCTTGAGCTTTTCGCGCGGATCTTCGCGCACCGTGGCCTGGTCCAGCGCCATTTCGGCGATGAAGCGACTCGGCAGGGCGGGCACCAGCTCGCGCGCCTTCTTGCGGCGGCGCGTCCAGCTCACGGCGAGCGTGTTGCGGGCACGGGTGATGCCGACGTACATCAGGCGCCGCTCCTCTTCGATCCGTGCGGCCAGCGTGGCGGCGCTGGCGTCTTCGTCAGGGCGGAAGGGCAGCATGCCCTCGACGACGCCGGCGAGAATCACGTGCGGCCACTCCAGGCCCTTGGCGGCGTGCAGTGTGGACAAGGTGACCATGTTCGGGTCCTGCTCACGCTCCCCCAGGGTGGAGATCAATGACACGGTCTGCGCCACTTCCAGCAAGGAGCTGAGCTCGCGCGACGTGGTGGTGCCCGCCGTGTCGTCGATCTGCCCGCCGCAGCGCCCGGCCATCCAGTCGCAGAACTCCAGCACGTTCGACCAGCGCGAGGCCGCCACGGTTTCACTGTCCTCGCTGTCGTACAGGTACTGCTCGTAACCCAGCGCCTTGAGCCAGTCGCTGAGGAACGTGCGCGCGGCTTCGTGCCCCAGGGTCTGTCCGGCGCGGTAGCGCAAATCGTTCACCTCCCGCCCGAATTCCTGCAGACTGCCGACGGCACGCGCAGGCAGTGTGCCCGCCAGCGACTGGGCGAACAGCGCGCTAAACAGCGACAGGTGCGAACGGCTGGCAAAGTCGCCCAGCTGCGCCAGCGTCTGGTGGCCGATGCCGCGCTTGGGCGTGGTGATGGCGCGCAGAAAGGCGGGGTCGTCGTCTTCGTTGATCCACAGCCGCAGCCAGGCGCACAGGTCCTTGATCTCGGCGCGGTCAAAAAAGCTCTGGCCCCCGGTGACCTTGTAGGGGATCTGGGCGCGGCGCAAGGCCTGTTCCAGCACGCGCGCCTGGTGGTTGGCGCGGTAGAGGATGGCAAAGTCGCGCCATTCCTTGTGGGGTGAGGTTTGACGCAGCGATTGGATGCGCATCACGGCGCGGTCCGCCTCGTGCTGCTCGTGGTCGCTGTCGACCACGCGCACGGGCTCGCCTTCCCCCAATTCGGAATACAACGTCTTCGGGAACAGTTTCGGGTTCGGGCCGATCACGTTGTTGGCCGCGCGCAGGATGGCGCTGGTGGAGCGGTAGTTCTGCTCCAGCTTGATCACCTTCAGCGCCGGGTAGTCCTGCGGCAGCCGCTTGAGGTTGTCCAGCGTGGCGCCGCGCCAGCCGTAGATGCTCTGGTCATCGTCTCCCACCGCGGTGAAGTTGCCCGCGCTGCCCACCAGTAGCTTCATCAATTCGTACTGCGTGGCGTTGGTGTCCTGGTATTCGTCTACCAGCGTATGCGCCAGTCGCGCTTGCCATTTCTGCGCAAGCAGCTCATCTTTTCGTAGCATACGCAAGGGCAGGCCGATCAGATCGTCGAAGTCCACGCTCTGGTAGGCGGCCAGGCGCTCTTCGTAACGGGCCATCAACTCGGCCGTCTGGCGCTCGCCTTCCGACTGGGCTTGCGCGCGCGCTTCGGCGGACGTCCAGCCCGCGTTCTTCCACCGGCTGATCGTCCATTGCCATTGGCGCGCGGTGGCGGCATCGGTGGTGGCACCGCAGTCCTTGAGCAGGGACAGCACATCGTCGCTGTCGAGGATGCTGAACTGCGGCTTGAGGCCCATGGCCGCACCGTCTTCTCGCATCAGGCGCACCCCCAGTGCGTGGAAGGTGCAGATCAGCACCTGGCTCGCCGCCTTGCCGACGAGGCCGCGCGCGCGCTCGCGCATTTCAGCGGCGGCCTTGTTGGTGAAGGTGATCGCAGCGATGCGTTTTGGGGCGACGCCGCATTCGATCAGGCGGGCGATCTTGTGGGTGATCACCCGTGTCTTGCCGGAGCCGGCGCCCGCCAGAACCAGACACGGCCCCCGCAGATGGTTGACGGCATCCTGTTGCGCGAGATTGAGACCGTGATCGGACAAAACAGCTGGCTGGGGCAAAAGCCGAATCTTAGCGTGCGGCGTCCGGCCGTCGGTCGTGCGACACAGGCGCCAACTTGTTCACCAATCGTAGAAAAAAGTGTGCAGGACAGCGGGAGGCCTGGGGCGATTGGCCTAAAAATTGGGCGCTGCGGTTGGTAGCAATTCGCTGGCGGGCGCGCTGCGGTAGGCAGCACGTTTCCTCAAGGGACAAAGGAGCGGACAAACATGAGATCGGTAGGCGTTTTCGGATGGCTGGTGGCCGCGGCCACGGTGTTGGGTGGGCCCGTCTGTGCGCAACAAGCCGCAGCACCGGCGCGCGAAGCTTCTGCGCGGGGTGGGCTCCCTCCTTCGCTCCAGCTCGCAGGACAGAACCTGCGGTTGAACGGCAAGGGCACACGCTACCGCGCCATCATCAAGGTGTACGACATTGGGCTGTACGTGGGCACCAAGGTCTCGAGCCTGGAGCAACTGCTGGCCGCCCCCGGCCCCAAGCGCTTGCTGATCGTCCCATTGCGGACGCTGACGGGCGATTCGCTCGGCGTGGCCATGGTGCAGGGCATGCAGGACAACGCCGCGCCGGGCGAACGCCTCAAGCTGATTCCGCACATGGACCGGCTGACCCGCATCTTCCAGGCCGAACCCAGCGTCTCGCCAGGGTCCGAGGTTGTGATCGACTTCGTCCCCGGCAAGGGCACGATCTTCTACGTCGACGGCGTCCAAAAAGGCGAAGTGGTGACCGACCCGACCTACTTCGGCGCCGTGGCCCGCATCTGGTTGGGTCCCAAGCCCGTGGACAGCAATCTCAAGGACGCCTTGCTGGGCATCGAGGCGCGCCGGCCAGAAACCGGCTGATGCGCGGCGTGGCATGATCGGCCAGACGGCACGCGGCGCCCACGGGATGCCGCACCCGCCGCGGACACCTTGCTTCAGCGCGGCCCCGATTTGCTCGCCATCCTTGCCGTCACCTTCCCGTTCTTTGCGCTCGTGCTCTGTGGCTACGTGGCAGCGCGCTCGCGCCTGCTGCCGCTGGAAGCCGTGCCCGGGCTGAACATGTTCGTGCTGTACTTTGCGCTGCCGTGCATGCTCTACCGCTTCGGCAGCACGACGCCGGCGGCGCAGTTGTTCAACCCAGCCGTGGCCTTGCTCTGGCTGGTGTGCGGTGCAGCGGTGATCGCCTTGGCGGCCGCTTGGGCGCGATCGCGCGGCGCGGGCTGGCCCGATGCGGCCATGGGCGCGCTGGTGGCGGCGTTCCCCAATTCGGGCTTCATGGGCGTGCCGCTGATCCTGGCGCTACTGGGCGATGGTGGTGCCGGCCCGGTCATGGCGACGCTGTTGGTGGATCTGGTCGTCACCACGTCGCTGTGCATCGGTCTGTCGCAGTGGGGAGCGGCGGGCGAGCATGGCCCGGCCAAGGCTGTGCTGCGTGCGCTCCAAGGCGTGTTGCGCAACCCAATGCCATGGTCAATCCTGATCGGCGCCGCGGCGGGCGCACTTGGGCTCACCCTGTGGGCACCGCTGGGCAAGACGGTGGCGCTGCTGGCGGACGCGGCCTCGCCCGTGGCGCTGTTCACCATCGGCGCGGTGCTGGCGCGTTCTCAAATGAAGGCGCGCGTGTTGGGCGAAGGCCCGCGGCTGGGCGACGAGCCTGTGCTGGCGGCCATCAAGCTGCTGCTGCACCCAGCGCTGGTCTGGGGCCTGGGTTGGTTGGCACTGCGCCAGGGATGGCTGTCGCCATCCGCGTTGGTGCCGCTGGTGTTGGCGGCGGCATTGCCGGCGGCCAGCAACGTGTCACTCCTGGCCGAACGCTTTGGCGCAGACAACGGGCGCGTGGCGCGCGTGATCCTGTGGTCCACCGCGTTGGCGTTCTTTACTTTCTCGGGCTTCGTCGCCTTGCTGCGCTGAACGCTCGTTCAGCACGCTCAGCCCAATAGAAAAACGGCCTTGCCGCGTTGGCAAGACCATTTTTTTGGAGAGGCCCACAGCGCGTCCTCTCAGCGAGGGCGTTAGTTGCGTTGGGCTGGCAGCGTCATCGGCTGGATCTTCTGCATTTCGGCATCCAGCTCGGTTTTGGGCATGGTGGTCACGGTTTCGCGGATCATGCCGCCGCCGATCACGCTGCCAGAAGCTTCGCCCTTGCCGTTGACGCGATTCTCGCAGTCGACTTTGTAGAAAGCGGGCAGGTTGGCGCAGCGCTGCAACTCATTCTGACGTGCCTGATCAGCCGTCACACTGGTCAACTGGGCACCACGGGCATTGCGCGTTTCCATGCGCGCAGCGCTTTTGTCCATGTTGGTCTCGGCCGGAGTCATCTGGGCCAGGGCGGGCAGGCTCAGGGCGCTGCCAAGGGCGATCACAGCAAACAGCTTGTTCATGGGGATTTCCTTTCTCCAATCGGGTGGGCCGCGTCCCAGCGCGGCGCTTGTACGGGCATCAGGGCGCACCGCAGGGTACGCCGCCGACCTTCCACGCAGCAGTCTAGGCCGGGCGGCATGGTGGGCATGTCGGACAAGGCCGCGAACTGCCCGTGGGCCCAGGTCAGACGGCCAGCGGATCCACATCCATCGCCCAGCGCACCACGGCCTTGTGTTCGGCCGAGGCGCGCAACGCGTGCAGCAGCGGCTGGCAAGCGGCCAGCACGCGCTGCAAGGCCATGCGCGACGGGCTTTCGATCAGCATCTGCGCGCGTTCGATGTTGGCCACGCGCTGCACCGTCAGCGGCACGGCCGGGTACCAGGTCAGGTTGCTGAAGGCCTCGGCCAATTCGCCTTGGGCCAGCGCTTCGGCGGCGGTTTCGGCCACGGCGTTCAGAAACCCCTGCGCAGCTTCCTGCGTGCGTGCTTCTGCGCGCAGCAGGGCCAGATGGCAGAAGGGTGGCAGACCGGCCTCGGCGCGCTCCTTTAACTGGCCCGCGGCGAAACCGGGGTAGTCGTGCGTCTTCAGCGCGGCAAACAAGGCGTGTTTCGGGTGCTGGGTCTGGACCCACATTTCGCTGTCCATGCCGCTGGCGGCATCTCGCCCGGCGCGGCCGGCGGCCTGCATCAGCAGCGCAAACAGGCGCTCGGGCGCGCGGAAGTCGCTGGCGTACAGCGCGCCGTCCGGGTTGATGGCGGCTACCAGCGAAACGCGCCGGAAGTCGTGGCCCTTGGCCACCATCTGTGTGCCCACCAGCACGTCAACGTCGCCGCCGTGGACCTGCGCCAACTGCGCTTCCAGCCGACCGGCGCCGCGGGCCGAATCGGCGTCGATGCGCAGCACCTGCACCGGGCTGCCATCCGGGCGGCGCACCTCGGCCAGCAGCTCGACCAGGCGTTCTTCCAGTTGTTCGGTGCCGCGCCCCAGGGTGCCGATATCGGGGTTACCGCAGCTCGGGCAGGCGCGCGGCACGCGCTGGGTGAAGCCGCAGTGGTGGCAGCGCAGCGTGCGGTCGATCTTGTGGAATACGCGGTAGGCGCTGCAGTGCGGGCATTCGCTCTTCCAGCCGCAGTCGCCGCAGGCCAGCACGGGCGCCCAGCCGCGGCGGTTCAGCAGCAGCAGCACCTGTTCGCCGCGGCCTACGCGCTCGGTCAAGGCGGCCAGCAGGGGCGGTGCCAGCAGCGTGCCCTTGGGCTGGCGCGTCATGTCGACGCGGCGCACGCGCGGCAGCCCGGCGTTGGGGTCGTCGGTCGCGGCGGTGCCGATGCGCCGCGGCATCGCCAGGCGCTGGTAGCGCCCCGGCCCGTCTGGCGCCGGGGTACTGGCGTGCCAGCTTTCCAGCGACGGCGTGGCCGAGCCCAGCACCACCTTGGCGCCCGACAGGTGGCCGCGGTAGACGGCCAGATCGCGCGCCGAATAGCGCGCGCCTTCCTGCTGCTTGTAGCTCGGGTCGTGTTCTTCGTCGACCACGATCAGCGCCAGCCACGGCACCGACGCCAGCACCGCCACGCGCGTGCCCAGTACGATGCGCGCGTGGCCGAGGTGCGCCGCCAGCCAATGGCCCAGGCGCTGCGCCGGCGTCAACCCGCTGTGCAGCGACACGACCGCTTCCGCGCCAAAACGCGCGGCAAAGCGCGCCTCCAGCTGCGGCGTCAGGTTGATCTCGGGCACCAGCACCAGCACCTGCGCCGCCGGGTCGCGCGCCAGGGCATCGGCGGCGGCGCGCATGTAGACCTCGGTCTTGCCGCTGCCGGTCGCGCCGAACAGCAAAAACGGCCCGCGTTCCGCCTCGATGGCCTGCAGCGCCGCCGCTTGCTCGCCCGACAACGCCTCCAGGGTTGGCGTGCCCGGTTGCACCGTGGCCGCCGCGCTCTGGCGCTTCAGGCGCCGCGCCAACTGCACGCTGGTCAGTGTGCGCAGCTGCGGCGGCAGCGCGGCCAGCGCGACTTCGCCGAGTGCCCGCTGGTAATAGCGCGCGGTAAAGCCGATCAGCGCGCGCCAGTGGTCGTCCAGCGGCGGCAGGCCGTCCAGCGCGCCAGCGATGGGGCGCACCTGCACCGCCAGTTCCGCGGCGGGCGCAGGGAGGTCGTTGGCCCACACCACGCCCAGCACTTCGCGCGCGCCCAAGGGCACGCGCACCAGCGTGCCGGGTGCCAGCGCCTGGTCTGCGCGGTAAGTCAGCGGCTCGGCCAGACTGCTGTGCGCAGGGGTCGGCACCGCGACCGCCAGCCAGTGAACGGGGGGCTGCCCGGTTGCGCTATCAGGATCGACTTGCACTGTGGCGGCTAAGTCCTTGATTTGCAATCGCTTGTTCGTTCATGCCCAGAATCTGTGGATAACTTTGTTGAGAACCCGGGTCAAGCCGCCCGAAGCCCTTGTCTGACAAGGCTTCCCTTAGCCTGCTCAGCAAAATGGCAGCCCTTCAGCGCCATACAAATCAAGCACTTACGGGGCTATCAAGCTGGGAGCAGCACGGCACGGGCCGTTTTTTAAGCCATCGCGCGATTTGTGCATAAGTCAAGCGCTGAGCCCCCATTTATTTGCCCAAAAAAAGGGTTAAGGCGCTTGACGAGGGCCTTCGGTCGTCGTAGGCCGTCCAGCGCTCAGCCTTGACGCAAACGGCGCGAATAGGCGTGCACCTCGTCCACCAGGTGCGACACGTGCTCCGGCGGCGTGAACTGGCTGATGCCGTGGCCCAGGTTGAAGATGTGCGTGCTTCCGGGCGCGCTGCGGTCGGTGTGCGGCGTGCCAAAGCTGTCCAGCACCTGCCGCACCTGGGCGCGGATGGCGTCGGGCGGGGCAAACAGCACGTTCGGGTCGATATTGCCCTGCAGCGCCTTGGGCACAGTCGATGGGGTGTCTTTTGTGACGTCAGCCCTAGAACCATCTGCGCAAGCAGCTATGTTTTGTGTAGCATTTGCCGCTGCCTGGCGCACGATCTGGCGCGCTTGGCCCAGGTTCATGGTCCAGTCCAGGCCCAGCACGTCGCAGTCCAGCCCCGTCATCTCGCCCAGCCACAGGCCGCCGCCTTTGGTGAAGACGATGCGGGGCACCACCGCGCCGTCGCGCCCGTTGCGCTTCAGTTGCGCCAGCACGCGCCGCGTGTAGGCCAGGCTGAACGCTTGGAAAGCGCCGTCGGCCAGCACGCCACCCCAGCTGTCGAACACCATCACCGCCTGCGCGCCGGCGTCGATCTGGTGGTTCAGGTACAGCGCGACCGCGTCGGCGTTGATTTCCAGCACGCGGTGCATCAGATCGGGCCGCGCGTACATCAGCGTCTTGACGTGGCGGTAATCGCTGCTGCCGCCGCCTTCGACCATGTAACAGGCCAGCGTCCAGGGGCTGCCCGAAAAGCCGATCAGCGGCACGCGCCCGTTCAGCGCCTTGCGGATGCTGGTCACGGCGTCGAATACGTAGCGCAGCTTGTCCATGTCGGGCACGGCCAGTTGGGCCACGGCGGCCTCGTCGCGCACCACTTTTTCAAACTTCGGGCCTTCGCCCTGCTGAAAGGACAGGCCCAGGCCCATGGCGTCGGGCACGGTGAGGATGTCGGAAAACAGGATCGACGCGTCAAGCGGGTAGCGCGCCAGCGGCTGCAGCGTGACCTCGGTCGCATAGTCCACGTTGGTGGCTAGGCCCATGAAGCTGCCGGCCTGCGCGCGCGTGGCGCAGTACTCCGGCAGATAGCGGCCGGCCTGGCGCATCAGCCAGACGGGGGTGTGATCGGTCGCCTGCCCCAGGCAGGCGCGCAAGAAGGTGTCGTTGGTCAAGGGGGCGAAGCTCATGGGGGGATTGTCGCAGGCGCGCCACGACGTTTCGGGGAGGTCGCCTCGTATCCGGTCTGGCGGGGTGCAGCCGGCGCTTCGGACAGTGAGCGAATGTCCTACGCACCCACATGCCGCCCAGCCGACAGCAGCTTTAGCGCTTGACTACTGGGGGTATCTGGCGGCGCGCCCCACACTGCCCCCTATCGGCTGACCGTCAGCCTGGTGCCATGTGAAACGCTGCACCAGAAATGGCGCCGACAGCACAGCGTCTTTTCATCGCCGTGCAGAGAGTCATTAACGCAACGAGGAGACAGACATGCTTCACTACGCCGTGGTTTTCTTCATCATCGCCATCATCGCGGCCGTGTTCGGCTTCGGTGGCATCGCCGCAGGCGCGGCAGGCATCGCCAAGATCCTGTTCATCATCTTCCTGGTGCTGGCCGTGGTCTCGCTGATCGCCAACGTTGTCAAGAAGTAGGGCGCCGCTGCCGGGCAGCTCGTCCGGCACGCCCGCAACAGCCGCCGCTCTGCCGGCGGCTTTTTTTTGGGCGCGCTGGTGCGTCAGCGCGGACCTACAGCCGCTTTCGGCGCGCGCTGATGGGGCGAAATGCACACCCCGCGCAGACTGCGCAACGTCCCTTCCCGGATCGACAGCCGATCCATCTGTATAAGGAGCGATTGCATGAACAAGCATCAAGTCACCGGCCGCGTTGAAGAAGCCAAGGGCGCCGTCAAGGAAGCCGCGGGCAAGCTCGTCGGCAACAAAGAGCTGGAAGCGAAAGGCATGCTGGAGAAGAACGCCGGCAAGGCCGAAGCCAAGGCAGGCGACATCGCCAACAAGGTCGAGAAAGCCGTCAAGTAACGTGTCCCGGCACCGCCGGGCGAGGCGAGCGCGGCTACAGGCCAGCGCTGGCCTGCAAGCAAAACGCCACCTTTAGGGTGGCGTTTTTGTTGGGGAGGACCGATGGCGTGTCGCGGCGGGAAGGTGGCTTGGGCCGGCCGGGCTCGCACTGCGGCCGCGCTCCGCAGGCGCGTTCATGCCGCGGCCCGCGCCAGCGCCTGGTCGATGTCCCACAGGATGTCGTCCAGGTCTTCGATGCCAACGGACAGGCGCACCATGTCGGCGCTGACGCCGGCGCGTTGCAGCTCGTCGTCGGTCAGCTGGCGGTGGGTGGTGGACGCGGGGTGGATGACCAGGGTCTTGGCGTCGCCGATGTTGGCCAGGTGGCTCAAGAATTCGCAGGCGTCGATGAAGCGCTCACCCGCCGCCGCGCCGCCGCGGATGCCGAAGGTGAGGATGCCGGACGCGCCGGGTTGGCCGTCCACGGCGCGGAACTGCTTCTTGGCCAAGTCAAAGTAAGGCGAGTTGGCCAGACCGGGGTAGTTGACCCAGGCGACTTGCGGGTGCTTTTGCAAAAACTGGGCCACGGCCAGCGCGTTGCGGCAGTGTTCGCGCATGCGCAGATGCAGGGTTTCAGCGCCTTGCAGCAGCAGCCAGGCGTTCAGCGGCGAGAGCACGGCGCCGAAGGTGCGGTTGACTTCCATGCGCGCCTTCATGGTGTAGCCGAAGTCGCCAAACGTCTCGTAAAACTTCACGCCATGGTAGGCGCGGCTGGGCTCGACCATCTCGGGGAATTTGCCGTTGTCCCAAGGGAATTTACCGCCTTCGACAATGACGCCGCCCATGGTCGTGCCGTGGCCGCCGATGTACTTGGTGGCGCTGTGCACGACGATGTCGGCGCCGAGGTCGAGCGGGTTGCACAGGTAGGGGCTGGCAACGGTATTGTCGATCACCAGCGGCAGCCCGTGCGCGTGCGCCACGTCGGCCAGGGCGACGATGTCGACCACGTTGACCAGCGGGTTGCCGATGGTTTCGGCGTACAGCGCGCGGGTGTTGGGGCGGATGGCGGCGGCGAAGTGCTCGGGGTCGGACGGGTCGACAAAAGTCGTTTCAATGCCCAAGCGGCCAAAGCCCACGCCCAGCTGGCCGACGGTGCCGCCGTACAGCGTACTGGCGACGACGATGTGATCGCCATTTTTCAAGATGGCCAGCAGCGCCGACATCTGCGCCGCCATGCCGCTGGCGCAGGCCAGCGCGGCGCGGCCGTTTTCCAGGCTGGCGATGCGCTCTTCCAGCACCGCCACCGTGGGGTTGCTGATGCGGCTGTAGACGTTGCCAAAGGTCTGCAGGTTGAACAGGCTGGCCGCGTGCTCGGCGTTGTCGAAGACAAAACTGGTGGTCTGGTGGATGGGCGTGGCGCGCGCGCCGGTCACCGGGTCGGGCACGGCGGCGGCGTGGATGGCGCGGGTGCCGAAGCCGAAGGCGCGGTCGGCGCCGGGGGTGTTCTCGGGTTTTTGAGTCATTTCTTGCTCTGGCCCCACAACCATCTGCGCGGGCAGCTATGAAATAAAGAGTATTCGTTGGCGGCGTGCGGGCCTCAGTAAGGCAGCACGGTGGGCCGCTTGGCCGAGATCACGCGCGTGTTCACGCCGGCCCAGCCCAGCCCGCCGAACAGGCGCGCGTGTTCGATCTTCACGCAGCGGTTGCGCACCACCTGCAAGCCGGCGGCTTCGGCCACGTCGGCGGCGGCTTCGTTCTCGACGCCCAATTGCAGCCACAGGCAGCGCGCGCCGATGGCGACGGCGTCGTCGGCCAGCGGCGGGATGTCCTCGCTCTTGCGGAAGCAGTCGACCAGGGCGATGCGGCCGCCTTCGGCGCGCACCGCGGCGTCGGCCTCGCGCACGCTGGCGTAGGCGCGCTCACCCAGGATGCTGCCGCCTTCCTGCGCGACCAGCGGGTTGATGGGGATGACGCGGTAGCCGTGCGCCTGCATGTACTTGGCGGCAAAGTGGCTGGGCCGGTGCCATTGCGGCGACAGGCCGACCACGGCCAGGGTGCGGCAGCGCGTGAGCACGTCGCGCAAGGTGCTGATGGTGTCGGGGGTGCGGGGCATGGGCGCATTGTCGGCCAGCGCTGAGGCCAGGCCGGTGCCGGCGACCGGGGCGGTTGGGCGCGAGCGCCTCAGGCTGCGGGGCCGTCGGCGCCAAAACCCTCGGTCATCGCCCGGCTGCCGTCGTCGAAGACCAGTTCGCGCTCGGGCCAGCGCAGCGCGGCCAGCTTGAAGTCGCGCGTGGGCGGCTGACCGTCGCGGCGCGCCACCCAGCGCCCACCCACCGAATAGTCGACGCAGAACACGTTGTGGCGCTGCCCGTGCCAAGCCAGCGGCGGGATGCGCCCGAACAGGTCTTCGTCGTGCTTGCCCACCGTGCCGCGGTCGATCGGGTGCAGACGCCGCCAGTAGTGGCCAACGACCACGGGCGTGGCGTCGGCGTAGGCGTCCCACCAGGCCACGCGCTCGACAAAGCGCCACTTGCCGCCGGCGAAGAAGGGCACCGTGCCCTGGCGCTCGACGCCGGACGTCAACACCTTCAGCGGGTTGCGCATCTGCTTGTTGGCCTCGTTCAGCGCGTGGGCCAGCAGGAAAGGCGGCGCGTCGCGGTCCGATTCCAGGTCGCCGCCCCAGGCGGCCAGCTCGCTGGCCATGCTCTCGCGCAGGTGCTCGGTGCGCGCCAGCTCGCGCGCTTCCTCTTCCCAGGCGTCGTAGGCGCTGACCAGACTGCCCAACGGCAGTTGACGGGCCTGGGCGATGGCGGCGGGATCCCAGGCGGCGTGCACGATGCGCAGATCCGGGCGTTCCAGCGCGACCGGCCAGTCGAAGGCCACACGCTGGAGCGCTTCGCGCTCGGCCGCCGTGGCTCGCGCGAATGGGGCGTACTTGGGGGTGTCGCGCTCGATGCGCGAATCGAAGAACCAGCCCGCGCCGTCCTTGGCGTCGTTGCGCATCAGGTTGATTTCGTGGTTGCCGGCCACGGCCTGGGCGCGCCCGGCGGCGATCAGTGTCTGCACCCAGCGCAGCACAGCCGGGCTGTCGGGCCCGCGGTCGCACAGGTCGCCGACGAAGACCAGGCGCCGGCCCTCCGGGTGCTGACCTTCCGCGTCGTAGCCCAGCTGCGTCAGCAGCGCTTGCAGCGCGCCCAGCTCGCCGTGCAAATCGCCCACGATGTCGAGCGGGCCGTTGAAAAGCGGCTGGACCAGACTGGCGGACGGCGTCGATGGGGGGGAAGCAAGGGCCATCCGAAGATTGTCAGCGATCAGCCCTTGCCCAGGCCACGTGTGCGCGGCCTGCGACTTGCCGTGGGCTCAGGCCCCGACCGGCACCTTGTCCAGAAAACCCGTGACGGACTTGAGCTTGCCGTCTTCGATCTCGGCGAAATCGGTGCCCTGGATCAGGTCGGGTTGCGCCGCCGGCCCCAAGGTCCAGGAAAAGCGCAGGTGCGCTCCATGGCCGTCGGGCTGGCCGGTCAGGGCGAAGCGGAAGCCGTCGAAACGCGTCTGCACGGCGCCGATCAGTGCGTCGATTTGCTGGGGCGTGTCCGCCTGGGCCATCGGGTCGGTGTAGCGTGCGTCCGCCGTCCAAGCCTGCTGCAGCAGGCGCTGGCGCTGCGCCGGGTCGGTCGCGTTCCAGGTGGCGATGTACTGTTCTGCCAGGGTTTGGGCCTTGTCCATGAGGTTGTCCTTTCAAGCTGAATGCCCGCGTATCCGGGTGCTTGCAGTGTCTTGAGCGGTGCGCCTGGCGGCAATTACCTGTGAGGTCATGCGCGTCGTGCGGGCCGCGGAGCGCTGGCAGGGCCGCACTGCCATGCCGCGGCCTCGGGCGCGTGCTACAACCCGATGCTGGCGCTGCGCCAACCGGGCGCGTGACGCCTGTCACCACCCTCTGCTGTCGCGGCGCACACCCTCGCTCAAAGACCATGGACCAGCACTTTCTCACCCCCTTGTTCGAACCCCAGTCGATCGCGCTGTTCACCGGCGCGCAGGACGCTCCCGACCAGCAGACGCCGCAGGCGCGCGCGCTGCTGGGGTATCTGGCCGAGCAGCCGTTCAAAGGCCATATCACGCCGCTGGACGTGCACACCAGCGGTACGCTGGCCGATCTGGCGCAGGCCAAGGCCGATCTGGCCATCATCGCGCTGCCGGACGACGAGATCCTGCCCGCGCTGGAGCTCGCAGGCCGCATCAAGGTGGGCGCGGCGCTGGTGCTGTCCGCAGGCGTGTCCGCGCAGAAGGCACAGGACATGCACCGCGTGGCGCGCCGCCACGGCTTCTGGCTGCTGGGCCCCAACAGTCCGGGTTTTCAGCGGCCGCAACTGCAGCTCAACGCCAGCACGGTGGGCGAACTGGCCGCGCAGGGCCAACTGGCGCTGGTGTCGCAATCGGGCGCGCTGACGGCCGCGATTCTCGACTGGGCCAAGCAGAACCGGGTGGGCTTTTCCACCGTGGTGGCGCTGGGGGCACACACCCAGGTCAACCTGGCGGCCACGCTGGATTACCTGGCTTCTGATCGACACACGCACGGCATCGTGGTCTACATGGAAGGCATCACCAACGCGCGGCGCTTCACCAGTGCGCTGCGCGCCGCGGCCAACGCGAAGCCGGTGGTGGTGCTCAAGGCCGGTCGCAAGCAGGCCGGCAACGCGGCGGCGCAGACCCATTCCGGCGCCATCGTGGGCAGCGACGACGTGTTCGACGCCGTGCTGCGCCGCGCGGGCGCGGTGCGGGTGCGCTCCTTTGTCGAGCTGTTCTCCGCGGCCAAATGCCTGGCCTCGCGCTACCGCCCGGTGGGCCCGCGCCTGGCGGTCATCACCAATGGCGGCGGCCCCGGCGTGCTGGCGGCAGACTGGGTGAGCGAGCTGAACCTGAAGCTGGGCGTGCTGTCCGAGGAAACGCGCGGTGCGCTGCTGCCGCAACTGGCGCCTGGGGCGTCGCTGTCCGACCTGATCGACCTGACCGAGGAGGCCACGCCCGCGCAGTACCGCGCCGCCCTCGAAGCCGCCTACAAGGACCGCGGCATCGATGGCGTGCTGGCGCTGTATTCGCCCAAGTTCGGCGGTGACGCGATGGCGGTGGCGCAGGAGCTGGTGCAGATGCGCCCGCGCATGAGCAAGCCGCTGGTCGCCTGCTGGCTGGGCGACGCCAGCGTCGGCCCCGCGCGCCGCGCGCTGAGCGACGCGCAGATTCCGAGCTTTCGCACGCCCGAAGCCGCGGTCGGCGCCTTCGGCAACATCGCGAGCTTCTACCAGAACCAGCAGATGCTGCAGCAGACGCCGCCGCCGCTGTCGAACCTGGCGGCGCCCGATGTGGATGGGGCGCGCCTGCTGATCGAAAGCGCGCTGGCCGAACGCCGCCAGGTGCTGACAGAGATGGAGTCCAAGGCGCTGCTGGCGGCCTTCCATATCCCGGTCACGCAGACGCTGCTGGCGCGCAACCCGACCGAAGCCATGATGATCGCGTCGCAAATCGGCTTTCCCGTCGCGCTGAAGATCGATTCGCCCGACATCCCGCACAAGAGCGATGTCGGCGGCGTGGCGCTTAACGTGATGAACGCCACCGCCGTGCGCGACATCTACCAGGACATGATGGAGGCGGTGCGCGCCAGGGAGCCGGATGCGCGCATCAACGGCGTGACCGTGCAGGCCATGGCGCGCAAGAAGCAGGGGCGCGAGCTGTACATCGGCGTGGTCACGGACGACCCGTTCGGCCCGGTGATCGCCTTCGGCGCCGGCGGCACCATGATCGAGCTGATGGACGACCATGCCATGGAACTGCCGCCGCTCAACCAGTTCCTGGCGCGGCGGCTGATCGAGCGCTCGCGCGTGCACGACACCCTGAAAGCCTGGCGAGGCGCGCCCGCGGTGGATTTGGCCGCGCTGGAGCAGGTGCTGCTGCGCGTGTCCGAAATGGTGTGCGAGCTGCCGCAACTGCGCGAGATGGACATCAACCCCATCATCGTCGATGAGCACGGCGCCGTGTCGGTCGACGCGCGCATCGTCATCGGTGCGGCGGCGCAGACCGCGCCCGGCCGCGCGGGGCGCTACGGCCACCTGGCCATCCTGCCGTACCCGGCGCGCTTCGAGCAGGTCTGGCCGATGCGTGGCGGCGGTGAATACGTGCTGCGCCCGATCCACCCGGACGACGCGCAGATGCTGCAGGAAATGACCAAGCGCCTGTCGCCCGAAAGCCGCTACTTCCGCTTTGTCTCCAGCATGGCCGAGCTGCCGCCCACCATGCTGTCGCGCTTCACCCTGATCGACTACGACCGCGAAATGGCGCTGTGCGCGGTGGCCGACACCGAGGAGGTGGGCGAAGATGGTCAGAAGGTGAAGAAGCGCCGCATCATCGGCGTGTCGCGCTACATCACCAACCCCGACCAGACCAGCTGCGAGTTCTCGCTCGTGGTCGACGACGCCTACGCTGGCCAGGGCCTGGGCACGCGTCTGATGCTCAGCATCATGGACGTCGCGCGCGAGAAAGGCCTGCAGGAAATCATTGGCCTGGTGCTGACCCACAACAACGGCATGCTCAAGCTGATGCGCAGCCTGGGGTTTGAGGTCAAGGCCTACCCGGACGACCCCGACTTCCGGTTGGTGACGCACGCGCTGTGAGTCACTTTTTGCTATCAAATAAGTAGCTGCTCGCGCAATTGGCTGTAGCGCTGGCGGCCAAATAGAATCGAATCCGGGTGGTGCCGCACCACCGCCGTCAGGCCGCGGGCGCGGGCACCACCGCCAGCGTCGATGTGGCCGTGGCGACCACTTGCCGGTCGGCCTCGCGCAGCAGCCGCGCGTGCGTGAAAGCGATCTGCTTGCCGCGCCGCTCCACCTCACCCACCGCGATGTAGCGGCCTTGCGGGGCCGGCCGCAAGAAGGCGGTGTTCAGGTTGACCGTGGCGCAGGACGCGCCCACCGGCAGCTGCGCCAACGTGGCAAAGGCCATCGCAAAGTCCAGCATGGCGGTGACCGCGCCCCCTTGCAGCACGCCCGTGCCCTGGATGAACAAGGGCTGAGGTGCAAACGCCAGCTCGACCGTCCCCGCCGTCAGGTCGGCGCCACGCAACTCCGCCCCCAGCGCCCGCGCCATCGGGTTCGCGTCAAACGGCATCGGCCGGCTGCCACCGTCGATGAAGCGGTGGATCAAGGCCTGGTCGGGGTTGGCGAAGTTCATGGGGGTCACAAAGAGGCTATCGATCTGCAAGCGAGAACACGATTCTCAATGAGTCAGAGATCAGCCCGCATCCACACGAGTCTTGCAGGACTTCAAGTGCGGATGCAAAGGCGCCGCTGTCAACGTATCCCAAGTGCCCGGTCGCTGGTGCCCAGCCCCGCATCGCCCCCCACCGCTCCAATGGCCGCGGAGCAGGCCGCCCCAGCCAACGCCGTCGCCGCACCTGCGGCGGCGACCGGCGTTGTCCCCCTGCCCGAAGCGCGCAGCGCGGAGAGAGCGGGGGGAAGCGGCGCAGCCGCTCAGGGGGTGTACCGAATACCCCGCTCAGGGGGGTGTATCCAGCAAGCTTCGGGCGACGATTTCTTTCATGATCTCCGACGTGCCCCCATAAATGCGCTCGATGCGCGCATCGGCAAACGCGCGGGCGATCGGGTATTCCTGCATGTAGCCATAGCCGCCAAACAGCTGCAGGCATTCGTCCGTCACGCGCGCCAGCAGTTCGCTGTGCCACAGCTTGCCGGCCGAAGCGCCGGGCGCGTCCAGCTGGCCGGCCTGGTGCAGCTCCATCAGCCGGTCGCAGTACGCGCGGCCGGCCTGCACGTCGGCCGCCAGCTTGGCCAGCACGAAGCGCGTGTTTTGGAAGTCGGCGATGCGCTGGCGGAAGGCCTTGCGCTCTTTGACGTAGTCGATGGTCCAGGCCAGCGCGGCTTCGGCGCGCGCCTGGCACTGCACGCTGATCAACAGGCGCTCCTGCGCCAGCTCCTGCATAAGGTACTTGAAGCCTTTGTTCTCTTCGCCCAGCAGGTGGTGGGCAGGCACGTGCACGTTGTCAAAAAACAGCTCGGCCGTGTCCTGCGCGTGCTGGCCGATCTTGTGCAGGTTGCGCCCGCGCGAAAAGCCCGGCATGTCGGCCGTGACCACCAGCAGCGACACGCCGTGTGCGCCCTTGTCGGCGTCGGTCTTGCACACCACGATGATCACGTCGGCGTTGTGGCCGTTGGTGATGAAGGTCTTCTGGCCGTTGATGACGTAACCGCCATCCGCCGCGCGCTCAGCCCGCGTGCGCACGCCCGCCAAGTCGCTGCCGGTGCCGGGCTCGGTCATGGCGATGGCGCCGATCAGCTCGCCACGGGTCATGCCGGGCAGCACCTGGGCCTTGAGCTGGGGCGTGGCGTGGTGCGACAGGTAGGGCGCGACGATCAGCGAATGCAGCGGAAAGCCCGGCCCGGTGGCGCCGGCGCGGCCCAGCTCTTCGCTGACGATGAAGTCAAACAGCCGGTCCGCGCCCAAACCGCCTTCTTCTTCAGGCAGCCAGCAGCACAGCAGGCCGGCCTCGCCCGCTTGGCGCCAGACTTCGCGCGGCACGCCGTGCGCGGCCTCCCATTCGGCGTGCTGCGGCGTGATGTGTTTGTCGACGAAGCGACGCACCTGGTCGCGGAAGGCGTCGTGCTCGGGGCTGAAAAGGGTGCGGGGCAGTGGGGTCATGGTGTGATCGTGACGAGGAAGTAGGGTTTCAGGCCGCCGCCGGCTCGGCCACCGGGATGGCCGGGCCGCGCGCTTCAATCGCTTCGGCCACGGCCAGGCAGACGTCGTCGCGGAACTTGCCGGCCACGATTTGCACGCCGACCGGTGTGCCGTTCGGCAGCAGGCCGGTGGTCAGCGCCAGCGCGGGCAGGCCGGTGACGGCCAGCGCGATTTGCGGCAATTGCGCCGCCCACACGCGCTGGTAGCTGGCGGCGTCTTTCAGATCCAGCTGGTCTGCAAACGGCAGCTCCGCGCTGTTGGGCAGCAGCACGGCGCTGTAGTCCTCGGCCAGGTAGCGCTGCCAGGCGCGCGCCAGGGTGGCGCGTTGCACCAGCGCGTTGGAATACTCCGGCAGGCCGACGCTGCGCGCCAGTTCGGCCTTGCCGGCCAGCGCGGCGATGGCGCCGGGGTCGCCTTCGGTCTCGGCGGCCCGCACCTGCGCAGCGTAGCCGTCGCCCATCCACAGCGTGACCTGCAGCGCCACGGCCGGCTGCAGCGGCGGCAGCGCATCTACTTCGTCGACCACCCAGCCGGCGTCGCGCAGGCGCGCGGCGGCGTCCAGCAGCGCGGCGCAGATCTCCTGCGCGGTGGCCATGCCGTCGGGGCGCAGGCAGACGGCGGCGCGGCGCGGCACATCGGGGCCGGTCAGCGGCGCGGGCACTTGCCAGGGGTCGCGCGCGTCGGCCGCGGCCATGGCGTGCAGGCCCAGGCGCAGATCGGCCACCTGGCGCGCCAGCGGGCCGGACACGGCCATGATCTGCGCGCCGATGGGCCGATCCCGCGGCGCCGTGCCGTTGAAGTTGCCGACGCGGCCAAAGCTGGGCCGCAGCCCGTGCACGCCGCAGGCATAGGCCGGGTAGCGGATGGAGCCAGCGATGTCCGAGCCGTGTGCGATGGCGCCAATGCCGGCCGCCACCGCGCTGGCCGCGCCGCCGGACGAGCCGCCCGGCGTCAACCCGCGCACGCGCGGGTTGTGCGTGTGGCCGTGCAGTTGGTTGTTGGTGAACCAGCGGTAGCTGAAGGCCGGCGTGTTGGTGCGCCCCAGCAGCACGGCGCCCGCCGCGCGCAGGCCGCGCACCATCGGCGCGTCGTCGTGCGCGAGCCAGTCTTTTTGCGCGTGCACGCCGTTGGTGGTGGCGTAACCGGCTTGGTCGACGTTGACCTTGGTCGTCACCGGCACGCCGGCCAGCGGCCCCAGCGCGTCGCCGCGCGCCAGCGCCGCGTCGATGGCCTGCGCCTGCGCCAGCACCTCGTCGGGATGCACCTCGACCACAGCGTTGATGCGCGGGTTGACGGCGCCCAGCCGCGCCAGCGCGGCCTGGGCCACTTCGGTCGCGCTGACGGCGCGGCTGCGCACCAGAGCGGCGGTTTGGGTGGCGCCCAGGCGCCAGAGCTCGGTGGGCAGGGCGGATGTCGACACGGCGTGCTCCTGTCAGCGGGGTGAATTCAGTCGCCAGATAAAAACTAAATGCTACAAAAACAGAAGCTGCTTGCGCAGATGGTTGTAGCGCCAGAGGCCATTTTGATCATGAAACTCCGCCTTCGCCAAGGCCGCACTGGCGCGCGGGCGACAGCGGCCGCGCAAGGCCTGCGCGGCGGCCGATTCGCACACGCTCGCGGCGCGGTGAACGCGTGGCCTCTCTGCCTCCGCCAATCACCGCGTACCCCGTGCGCGAAACGCCTCCGGCGTCTGGCCGGTCCAGCTGCGAAAGGCGCGGATGAAGCTCTTGTCGTTGCCAAAACCGGCGGCGTGCGCGACTTGCTTCATGGGTTGCTGGGTGCGCAGCAGCAGCTCTGTTGCGTGCGCGCGGCGCGCTTCGTCCTTCAGGGTTTGCAGCTGCGTGCCCTCGGCCGCCAGCTGGCGGTGCAGGCTGCGCGGCGACAGCGCCAGCTCGGCCGCCAGCGTGGTGGCGGTGTGGGTCGGCCGCTCGTGCAGGCGCTGGCGCACGCGCAGCGCCAGCAGGCGGTCGCGCCGGTAGGGCAGCACCATCAGCGGCAGCGCGCGGCGCAGCATCTGGTCCAGCGCGGCGGCGTCTCGGCGCTGCGGCAGCCCGAGGTAGGCCGCGTCAAAGCGCAGCGCGGCGTGCGGCGCGCCGAAGCGCACCGGGCCGGGGAACAGCGTGTCGTACACCTCGGCGTGCGCGGGCGCGGCAAAGGGGAAGTCGGCGCGCTGCAGCGCGATGGCCGAATCGACCCACCAGCAAGCCAGGCCGTGCACGTTGCGCAGGAGCGATGTCAGCGCGAATTCGCGCACCGCACCCATCGCCCGGTGTTCGTCGATGCGCACTTCGGCCACGCCGCCGGCATCGGTCAGCTGCAGGGTGACGTCGCGCGTCAGCAGGCCGTGGTGGCGGCACCAGCGGCCCAGCGCCACGCCCAGCGTGGGCGCGCTGTGCGAGGCGCGCGCCAGCAGGCCGTAGCTGCCCCAGGCCAGCGGGCGGCTGAACCAGCCGGGCGCCTCGTCGTCCAGCGCATGCATGGCGGCGGCGCACAGGCGCTCGAACTGCAGGGCCGACACACGGGCGGGCCAGTTGCCATTGGCGTCTGGCGCAATATGTGCTGCCAGCAGTGCTGGCGCGGGGTCCAACCCGCGCGCCGCGTACGCATGCAGCACGGCTTCAACGAAAGGCCAAGGCGTACGGCGGGCCGTGGAATCGGTGCGCAAGGGCATGGTGGGCAGTGTGGCAAAGCTTGGCGCAATCTGCAACCGTGCTGGCACCAAAGACGAGAGCGATCGGCGTAAGCTGTCGCGCGAGGTCACGCCGATTGGCTAAAGTGGCCCCCAGCGCCAGGGTAGGGCGAACACAAGGAGACAGGCGAGATGGCCACCGGTTCCGACAGCTATGCGCGCGGCGCGGATCAGCCGCCGCTGATCGAGCAAACCATTGGCGCGTTCTTCGACGCCATGGTGGAGCGCGTGCCCGAGCGCGAAGCGCTGGTCGTGGTGCACCAGCAGCGCCGCTACACCTACCGCCAGTTGCAGACCGAAGTCAACCGCCTGGCCAGCGCGCTGCTGGGCCTGGGGCTCAAGCCGGGCGACCGCGTCGGCATCTGGTCGCACAACAACACCGAATGGGTGCTGATGCAGCTGGCCACCGCCAAGGTCGGTCTGGTGCTGGTCAACATCAACCCGGCCTACCGCACGGCCGAGGTCGAATACGCGCTGAACAAGGTCGGCTGCGCCGCGCTGGTGACCATGCCCACCTTCAAGACCAGCGACTACATCGGCATGCTGCGGGAGCTGGCGCCCGAATGGGCCGGCCAGGCGTCGGGCGAACTCAGCAGTGAGAAGCTGCCTTATTTGAAGCACGTGTTCTGGATTGACGTGGCGGGCGAGGGCGCCGAGCATTCCAGCTTTGCGCGCTTTTCGGACCTGCTCAAAAGCGGCGACCCGCAGGACCCGCGCCTGGCCAGCACCGCGCGCCTGCTGCACAACACCGACCCCATCAACCTGCAGTTCACCAGCGGCACCACGGGCTTCCCCAAGGGCGCGACGCTGACGCACCGCAACATCCTGAACAACGGGTTCTTCATCGGCGAAGCCATGAAGCTGACGCAGGAAGACCGCCTGTGCATCCCCGTGCCGCTGTACCACTGCTTTGGCATGGTGCTGGGCAACCTGGCGGTGCTGACGCACGGCGCCTGCATCGTCTACCCGAACGACGCGTTCGAGCCGCTCAGCGTGCTGCAGACCGTGCAGGCAGAAAAGTGCACCGGCCTGCACGGCGTGCCCACCATGTTCATTGCCGAGCTGGATCACCCGCGCTTTGCCGAGTTCGACCTGTCCACGCTGCGCACCGGCATCATGGCCGGCAGCCCGTGCCCGATCGAGGTGATGAAGCGCGTGCAGCGCGACATGAACATGGGCGAAGTCACCATCGCTTACGGCATGACCGAAACCAGCCCCGTCAGCTGCCAGAGCAGCACCGACACCCCGCTGGACAAGCGCGTATCCACCGTCGGTCTGGTGCAGCCCCACCTGGAGGTGAAGATCATCGACCCCGAGACCGGCGCCACCCTGCCGCGCGGCGCCACAGGCGAGCTGTGCACCAAGGGCTATTCGGTGATGCAGGGTTATTGGGAAGACCCCACGCGCACGCGCGAGGCGATCGACGCCGAGGGCTACATGCACACGGGCGATTTGGCCACCATGGACGACGAGGGCTACGTCAACATCGTCGGGCGCAGCAAGGACATGGTGATCCGCGGCGGCGAAAACGTGTACCCGCGCGAGATCGAAGAATTTCTGTACCGCCACCCGCAGGTGCAGGACGTGCAGGTCGTCGGCATCCCCGACACCAAGTTCGGTGAAGAGCTGTGCGCATGGATCGTCGTCAAACCCGGCCAGACGCTTCATGAGGACGGCGTGCGCGACTTCTGCAAGGGCAAGATCGCGCACTACAAGGTGCCGCGCTACATCCGCTTCGTGGAGGAATTCCCGATGACGGTGACCGGCAAGATCCAGAAGTTCAAGATCCGCGACGCGATGGTCGAAGAATTGGGTATTTCTGAACAAAAGACGGCCTGAGCCCTAGTGGGGCCTGCGCAGACAGCTATCAAAACAATAGACAAACCGGAGTCTTCATGCCCGCACTCGAGAGCAAGCTCAATCCCCGTTCGGCCGACTTCCAGGCCAACGCCGACGCCATGCGCGCCCTAGTCGACGACCTGCGCCAGCAGATCGACCAGGTGGCCCAAGGCGGCGGTGAAGCCGCGCGCGCCAAGCACACTGGCCGCGGCAAACTGCTGCCGCGCGTGCGCGTGCAGATGCTGCTGGACCCGGGCACGCCCTTCCTGGAAATCGCGCCGCTCGCCGCGCTGCACATGTACGTCGAAAAAGACGGCAAGGACGCCGCGCCTTCAGCGGGCATGGTGGCCGGCATCGGCCGCGTGTCGGGCGTGGACTGCATGATCGTCTGCAACGACGCGACGGTGAAAGGCGGCACCTACTACCCGATGACGGTGAAGAAGCACCTGCGCGCCCAAGAGATCGCCGCGCAGAACCGCTTGCCCTGCATCTACCTGGTCGATTCGGGTGGCGCCAACCTGCCCAACCAGGACGACGTGTTCCCCGACCGCGAGCACTTCGGCCGCATCTTCTACAACCAGGCCAACATGAGCGCGCAAGGCATCGCCCAGATCGCCGTGGTCATGGGCAGCTGCACGGCCGGCGGCGCCTACGTGCCGGCGATGAGCGATGAATCCATCATCGTCAAGAACCAGGGCACGATCTTTCTGGGCGGTCCGCCGCTGGTCAAAGCGGCCACCGGCGAGGTGGTGAGTGCCGAAGACCTGGGCGGTGGCGACGTGCACACGCGCCTGTCCGGCGTGGCCGACCACCTGGCGCAGAACGATTTGCACGCCCTGGCGTTGGCGCGGCAGATCGTGTCGGACCTGAACCACGTCAAGAAGCCGCACGGCGATTTGCGCGTGCCGGTGCCGCCCAAGTTTGCGGCCGAAGAACTGTACGGCGTGATCCCCACCGACACGCGCAAGCCGTTCGACGTGCGCGAGATCATCGCCCGCATCGTCGACGGCAGCGAGTTCCACGAATTCAAGGCGCGCTTTGGCACCACGCTGGTGTGCGGCTTCGCGCACATCGAAGGCATGCCCGTCGGCATCATCGCCAACAACGGCATCCTGTTCAGCGAATCGGCGCAAAAAGGCGCGCACTTCATCGAGCTGTGCTGCCAGCGCAAGATCCCGCTGATCTTCTTGCAGAACATCACCGGCTTCATGGTCGGGCGCAAGTACGAAAACGAAGGCATCGCGCGCCACGGCGCCAAGCTGGTCACCGCCGTTGCCACGGCCAACGTGCCCAAGTTCACCATCATCATTGGCGGCAGCTTCGGCGCCGGCAACTACGGCATGTGCGGCCGCGCGTACAGCCCGCGCTTCTTGTGGATGTGGCCCAACGCGCGCATCAGCGTCATGGGCGGCGAGCAGGCCGCCAGCGTGCTGGCCACCATCCGCCGTGACGGCATCGAAGCCAAGGGGGGCACCTGGAGCGCCGAGGAAGAAGAGGCCTTCAAAGCCCCGGTGCGCGACCAGTACGAACACCAGGGCCACCCGTACTACGCCACCGCGCGCCTGTGGGACGACGGCGTGATCGACCCTGCTGACACTCGCCGCGTGCTGGCGCTGGGCCTGTCGGCGGCGCAGAACGCGCCGATTGAAGACGTGAAGTTCGGCATCTTCAGGATGTGATGGAACACCCCCCTGAGTCGCTGACGCGCCTTCCCCCCTCTGTTGCACGAGGGGGGACAACGCCAGTGCTCGGCGCAGGTCCGAGCACGGCGTTCGCTGAGCTGGCCTGCTTTGCGGCCATTCGTCCCGGGGTGTGGGGGGCGTGGTTGGGCTTTGGCGCTGCGTTGCGGTGCGCTGGCCGAGTCGACGGCTGATGGGAGACTGACATGGACCTCGTCGCTTACTTCACCACGCTCGCGCGATACAACGTTTGGGCCACACAGCGGCTGCTGGACGCGGTGGCGGTGCTGCCGGACGACGACTACCGGCGCGACGTGGGGCTGTTCTTTAAGAGCATCCACGGCACGCTGAACCATTTGCTGGTGGGTGAGGTGCACCTGTGGCAGGTGCGCTTCATCGAAGGCCAGTCGCAGCGCATCCCGTTGGACACCGAGCTGGAGGCCGACCGCGCGCGCCTGGGTGAGCGCTTGCTGGAAGGCGCGACGCGCTGGCCGTCGGTAATCGCCGCCATCGCGCCCGAGCGCTGGGCCAGCACGCTGGACTACGTGACCAATCGGGGCACCTTCGCCTCGTTGCCGTTTGCGCCCACGCTGGCGCACGTCTTCAACCACAGTACGCACCACCGCGCACAGATCACGGCGGCGCTCACCGCTCTGGGCCAGCGTTGCCCTGAGCTCGATCTGGTCTACATGCTGCAACAGGAGCAAAAACCCGCATGACTTCCGCCATCCGCATCGCCACCCAGAACCGTGTGGCCACCATCGTGCTGTCGCGCCCCGACGTGCGCAACGCCTTCAACGACGAGGTGATCGCCGAGCTGTCGCAAGCCTTCGTGCAACTCGGTGAAACGCCCGAGGTGCGCGCCATCGTGCTGATGGCCGAAGGGCCGGCCTTCTGTGCCGGGGCCGACCTGAACTGGATGCGCCGCATGGCGGACTACACGCGCGACGAGAACATCGAAGACGCGGGCAAGCTGGCCTTCATGCTGCGCGCCATCTACGAATGCCCCAAACCGACCATCGCCCGGGTGCAGGGCGATGTGTACGCCGGTGGCATGGGCCTGGTGGCGGCCTGCGACATGGCCGTCAGCGTCGACACGGCCCACTACTGCCTGAGCGAAGTCAAGCTGGGCCTGATCCCCGCCACCATCAGCCCTTATGTGATCCGCGCCATGGGTGCGCGTGCGGCGCACCGCTATTTCCTGACCGCCGAGCGCTTCAATGCCGCCGAGGCGCTGCGCGTCGGCTTCGTGCACGAAGTGGTGCCCGCCGACCAGTTGGACGCCAAGGTGGGCGAGTTGGTCAACGCGCTGACCAGCGCCAGCCCCAATGCCGTGCGCGAATGCAAGAAGCTGGTGCAGGACGTGGCCGAACGCGACATCTCGCGCCTGCTGATCGACCGCACGGTGGAAGGCATTGCCGACATCCGCGCCAGCGATGAAGGCAAGGAAGGCGTGCAGAGCTTTCTGCAAAAACGCAAGCCAGCGTGGCTGGCGGATTGAAGATCAGTTTGAGCATCAAATCGCCTTCCAGCCGTACAACCACTTGCGCACCCAGCTATTGTTGATATAGCAACCATGCCCCGCCACACACCGCGTCGCCGCGCCACTGTCGTCCCCACCGCCGCCCGCGGCGTTGTGGCGCTGCACGTGCGCGCGCCGGTGCGCGCCAGGAGGGCACGATGAACGATTGGCTGCAAAGCGTGGTGCAGTGGCTGCACAGCATCGGCATCCACCCGACCACAGACGGCGCGGCCGCGGTCGGCAACGCGGTGGGCCAGGCCGGTGCGGCCGTGGGCGGCGCGGTGGCGCCCGTGGTCGCCAAGATGGACATGCCGTCGCTGCTGGCCCTGGCCGCGGCGCTGGGCTGGGCCAGCGGCTTTCGCCTGTACGCCGTGGTTTTTCTGACCGGTGCCATGGGCTACGTCGGCTGGATCCCGCTGCCTGAAGGGCTCAAGCTGCTGATGCACCCGGCCGTGCTGGCGGCCAGCGGCTTCATGCTGCTGGTCGAATTCTTTGCCGACAAGATTCCCTGGGTCGACAGCCTGTGGGACAGCGTCAACGCGGTCATCCGCATTCCCGCCGGCGCGCTGCTGGCAGCCGGCGTGTTCGGCGCCGACAGCGGCACCATGGGCCTGGTCGCGGGGCTGCTGGGCGGCTCGCTCGCGGCCACGTCTTTCGCCACCAAGGCCACCACACGCGCGGCCATCAACAGCTCGCCTGAGCCTTTCAGCAACTGGCTGGCCTCGTTTTTCGAAGACGGCCTGGTCGTCTTCGTCATGTGGCTGGCCACCCAGCACCCCCTTGCTTTCGCCATCGTGCTGGTGCTGATGCTGCTGGTGTCGGTGCTGCTGCTGGTGGTGCTGTACAAGTTCTTGAAACTGGTGATTCGCAAGCTGCGGGCGTTCTTCGGCGGTGGCGCGTCAGTGCCGGAAGGGGCGTAGATGGGCCCGCGTACCGTATTTGTGGATGTCGACGACACCTTGGTGCGCTCCATCGGCGCCAAGCGCGTGCCGATGCCGGGCGTGGTGCAGACCGTGAAGGGTTTGAAGTCCGGCGGCATGACCCTGTTCTTGTGGAGTTCCGGCAGCGCCAACTATGCGCGCCAGTCGGCGGTAGAGCTGGGCATCGAAGACGGCTTTGCGGGCTTTCTGCCCAAACCCGATGCCTACATCGACGACCAGGCGGTCAGCGATTGGCGCTATTGCCGCCACGTGTTGCCTGCCAATGCGGCGGACGCAGCGGACCCAGTTTGATTTTGAGTTTCTAGGAGACAGACCCATGTTCAGCAAGATCCTGATCGCCAACCGTGGCGAAATCGCCTGCCGCGTGGCGGCCACCGCGCGCCGCCTGGGCGTGAAGACCGTGGCGGTGTATTCCGACGCGGACGCGCACGCCAAGCACGTCATGGCGTGTGACGAAGCGGTGCACGTGGGCGGCAGCGCGCCCAAGGACAGCTACCTGCAGTGGCAGCGCATCATCGACGCGGCCAAGGCCACGGGCGCGCAGGCCATTCACCCCGGCTACGGCTTTTTGAGCGAGAACGAAGACTTCGCCCAGGCCTGCGCCGACAACGGCCTGGTCTTTATCGGCCCGCCGGCCAGCGCGATCAAGGACATGGGCCTGAAGGCCGAGTCCAAGCGCCTGATGGAATCGGCCAAAGTGCCGCTGGTGCCGGGCTACCACGGCACCGACCAGACGCCCGAGCTGCTGCACAAGGAGGCCGACCGCATTGGCTACCCCGTGCTGATCAAGGCCAGCGCCGGCGGCGGCGGCAAGGGCATGCGCGCGGTGGACAAGTCGGCAGACTTCATGGCCGCGCTGGAGTCGTGCAAGCGTGAAGCCATCAACAGCTTTGGCGACGACGCGGTGCTGATCGAGAAGTACGTGCAGCGCCCGCGCCATATCGAAATCCAGGTGTTTGGTGACACGCACGGCAACTGCGTCTACCTGTTCGAGCGCGACTGTTCGGTGCAGCGCCGCCACCAGAAGGTGCTGGAAGAGGCGCCCGCGCCCGGCATGCCCGAAAGCATTCGCCAGCAGATGGGCGAAGCCGCCGTGGCCGCGGCGCGCGCAGTGAATTACGTGGGCGCCGGCACCGTGGAATTCATCGTCGAGCAGCCGGGCGGCTACGACAAGCCCGAAGAAATGAAGTTCTACTTCATGGAGATGAACACGCGCCTGCAGGTGGAGCACCCGGTGACTGAGGCCATCACCGGCCAGGATCTGGTTGAATGGCAGCTGCGCGTGGCCAGTGGCGAGCCACTGCCGCTGGAGCAGGACGATCTGATGATCGAAGGCCACGCGATCGAAGCGCGCATCTGCGCCGAGAACCCGGACAACAACTTCCTGCCCGCCACCGGCACGCTGCACGTCTACCGCAAGCCGCCGCACAGCGCCTTCGAGATCGACGTGGTGCGTGTGGACGACGGCGTGCGCGAAGGCGACGCGATCAGCCCGTTCTACGACAGCATGATCGCCAAGCTCATCGTCTGGGGTGAAACGCGCGAAGAAGCGCTGGCCAAACTGGACGAGGCGCTGGCCGCCACCCACATCGCCGGCCTGCAGACCAACGTGCAGTTCCTGCGCCACGTGCTGGCCACGCCGTCGTTTGCCGAGGCCAAGCTGGACACCGCGCTGATCCAGCGCGAGGCCGACCGGCTGTTCAAGCAGGACCCATTGGGTCAGCCGATGGCCGTCGCCGCCGCGGTGGCGCAAACCCTGGTGGCCGAGCGCGCCGGTGAAACGCACGACCCCTTCAGCCGCCGCGACGGCTTCCGTTCGCACGGCGTCGCGTCGCGCCGCATGGACTTTGATTACCGCGGCGAGCCGGTGATCGCCAAGCTGCGCTACCTCGACGACGGCCTGTCGCTGAAGGTCGGCGAGGCCGACGCGGCGCCGCTGGCCTTCACCGCGCTGCCGGGCGGCGCCATCGACGTGCGTTACGGGGCCGACCGACAGGTCGTTCAGGTGTATCCGCTGGGCGAGGTCGAGCACGTGTTCGGCACGCGCGGCGCCGCGGCCATCACCGAGCTGGACGTGCTGTCGCACGCCGGCGAATCGGGCGCCGAAGGCGGCCGCCTGACCGCGCCGATGCCCGGCAAGGTCGTCAGCTTCGCCGTCAAGGCCGGCGACAAGGTCAGCAAGGGCCAGCCGCTGGCGGTGATGGAAGCGATGAAGATGGAACACACCATCGCCGCGCCGCAGGACGGCGTGGTCGAAGAGCTGCTGTTCGTGCCCGGCGACCAGGTGATGGACGGCGACGAGTTGCTGCGTCTGGTAGCGGCCGCGGGCTGAACGCGCGGCCGACGGCGCAGCGCATGCTCCGCGGCCATCTTTGGTGTGCGACCATCGGTCACCATGACCGTCGCCCACCGAACCGAAGCGCGTCGCCGTGATGGCGCTGCAGCATTTTTTATCCGCGCAAGCGTTCCCATACGCAAGGGGCTGGCATGAAAGTGCTGCTCTGCCAACCCGCAGCCAAGGACAACGCAGCCTGGCTGGCCCATCTGCGTGGGGGCATGCCCGGTCTGCAGTTCGATGAGTGGCAGCCTGGCTTGCCGCCGGTGTACGACGCGGCCGTGGTCTGGAGCCCACCGCGGCAACTGATCGACGAGCAACCGCAGTTGCGCGCGCTGCTGAATCTGGGTGCCGGTGTGGACAAGCTGATGGCGCTGCCTTTGCCGGCCAGCATGACGGTGGTGCGGCTGGAAGACGCGGGCATGGCGGTGCAGATGGCCGAGTACGTGTGCCATGCGCTGATCCGCTTCTTTCGAGAATTCGACGCCTATGAGCGTCAGCAACGCGAAGCGCGCTGGCGCCCGCGCCGGCCGCATGTGCGCAGCGAGTTCCCGGTGGGGGTGATGGGCCTGGGCGCGCTGGGCGCGCGCGTGGCACAGGCGGTGCAGCAGTTCGACTTCCCGGTGCTGGGTTGGAGCCGCACGCCGCGCGATCTGCCGGGCGTGCGCTGCTTCCATGGCGACGACGGTCTGCCCGACTTCCTGCAGGGCACACGCGTGCTGGTCAGCTTGCTGCCGCTCACACCGGCGACGCGCGGCCTCCTCAACCGGCAAACGCTGGAGCAGATCCAGCTGGCTGGCTACGTCATCAACGTGGCGCGCGGTGGGCTGCTGGTGGAAGACGATCTGCGCGCCCTGCTGGACGAGGGCCACCTGGCCGGTGCCACGCTGGACGTGATGCAGGAAGAGCCGCTGCCGCCCGAGCACTGGCTCTGGACGCAGCCCCACGTGACGCTGACACCGCACATCAGCGCGCAGACACTGCGCCCGGAAGCGGTGGCGCAGGTCGTGCGTGCGCTGCAGGCACTGGCGCGCGGCGAGATGCCCAGTGGCGTGGTGCAGCGCGACCGCGGCTACTGAGTGCGTCGTACGTTGGTTGGTGGTTTTTTGCTCACGAAATAGGAGCTGACTGCGCAGGGGGTTGTAGGGCTGCAGCCCGATTTTCTTTGAATTCCTGAAGCGATGTGATCAGCCAGATAAACCGCCCAGCGGTGCCGGCGGCTGCGTCTGCTTGACCAGGATCACCGTACAGGGCGCGTTCATGGCCACCTTGATGGGCACCGTGGCAATGAAGCGCTGCAGTTGCACGCCGTGCGTGGCGGCACCCAGGACGATCATGCTGACGTTGTTGGTGCTGGCGTAGCGCACGATGGCGTCGGCGCGGTCGCTGTCTTCCAGCACGTGAAACGACACCTGGTGCCCCTCCAGCTTCAGCGGCTGGGCCCAGCGCTTGAGCATGGCCAGCATCTGCCGCTGTAGCGCGGTTTCGCTGCGCGCCCTGTCGGTGGCGCTGCTGGCGCCAGGCGACACGACGGTGACCACCGCCAGCCGCGCGCCAGGGCGGATGCCCAGCGAACGCGTGACCGCTGCGCGCAGCGATTCCAGCGTCGCGTCGGTCACATCGTGGTGCGGCACGCAGACCATCAGGATCGGCACCTCGGCGATCTGCCGCGCGGGCAGCGGGCTGGGCCGGTACTGCTCACCCGCGGCGCGCAGCCAGCGCTTGAAGTGCGTGCGAAAGCCCGTGCCCGTGAGGCGCTCGCCCCGCTCGGTGACGCGCACCTGTGCAGGGTGCGACAGGTCAAACGCCAGGTGCGCGGCGGACGGGTAGCGGTCGGCGGCGGTCGGCTCCAGGCAACGCAGGATCACCTCCTGCAACCAGGGCGGCAGGTCGGGCCGGAGCTTGCGCGGGGGCACCGGGTCCATCCACAGGCGCTGACGCAAGCCGCCGCGGCTGGTCGGCGCGCCAAAAGGCAGCGTGCCGGTGGCCAACTCGTACAGCAGCACGCCGATCGCGAACACGTCGCTGCGCGGGTCGCCGCGCACGCCGACCACCTGTTCTGGCGACATGTAGGCGGGCGAGCCGACCGCCGGGCGCATCTCCTCGGCCAGCAGGTCGGGCAGGTGCGCGTGCCAGGACAGGCCAAAGTCCAGCAGCACCGCATCCAGCATGGCCAGCGGGTCGGCCACGGCGCGCGCGATGGCGGCGGCATCCGAAGGGTCGCGGACGATCACGTTGGCCGGCTTCAAGTCCAGGTGCACCGCGTTCTGCTGGTGCAGCGCATGCGCGGCGGTGGCCACGGCCGCGCCCAGCGCCGCCAAGGTGGCGGCGGGCAGCGGCTGGCCGCTGGTGGCCTGCGCCAGCCAGTGGTCCAGCGTGTGGCCTGGCACGTATTCCATGGCCAGGTAGGGCAGCGTGGCCAAGTCGCCTGCCGCGACGAGCTGCGGCACGTGCGGGCCGGTGAGCGTGCGCAGGATCTGGTGCTCCACCTCGAAGCTGACAATGGTCTCGGCCGCGTCGCCAGCGGTCATGCGTGGCACCTTCATCACCATGGGGAAGGGCGCGGGGCGGTCGTCGGCGTAGGTCACGCCGTAGATCAGCGCCATGCCGCCCTTGTGCAGCAGGTCGCCGATGCGAAAGCCGTCGACGACGGTGCCGGGCGCCAGCTCCTTCACTGGCCGGTCTCCAGCCGGTCGGCGAAGAAGGGCGGCAACGGGGTGGCGCGGATGGCCGCGGCGGCGGCCTGCACGTCGTAGGGCACGCGGTGGAAGGTGAGCTGCGCGGCGGCCTCGTCGAAGATCGCGTACATGGCGTCCACGCGACCATCGCGTGGCTGGCCGACCGAGCCGACCGTGGCGAGCCAGCGCCGGTGGCGCGGCACCGGAATCGGCACACCGGGCGTGGGCGCAAAGGGCATCAGCTTGCCTGCGCCGCCGCGAAAGTAGAGCGTCTGCGCGTGCACGTGACCGCCGAAGACGTAGTGCACGGCGTCGCTGCCCGTGGGCGGCTCGGTCGCGCCGTCCAGGCTGAGGGCGGCCAGCTGCGGGTTGGTGACGTAGCGCCACTGTGGCGGCGCGTCGGCGCTGGCATGTACCAGCAGTGCGCTGCCCAGGCGGGCGGTCATCGGCAGCTGCGCCAGGAAGCCGAGTTCGGGGCCGCCCAGCTGCGCCTGCGTCCAAGCCACGCCGGTGTGCGCCATCTGCTTGGCGTCAGTGACCTGCACATTGGCGTAATGGTCGTGGTTGCCCATGACGGCAGGGGCGCCCGCGGCGACCAGCGCCATCGCGCGCCGCACCACTTCGGCCGGAAACGCGCCGTAGCCGACCAAATCGCCCAGCAAGGCATAGCCTTGCACGCCCGCGGCTTCGGCGTGGGCCAGGCATGCGTCAAGCGCATGCAGATTGGCATGAATGTCTGACAGCAGGGCAATCTTCATCGTGAACGGTCCATTCGCCGGGACGCGGCCTGCCATCTTAAGGTTGCGGGCAAGCCAGAGGCGGCGAAGCACCCGCACGGCCCCGGCGCTACACTGCCCAATTCCCGTGCCACACAGCCGATACATTGCCATGACACTGCCCCTCCGAGTCAAGATCACCGATGTCGGCCCGCGCGACGGTCTGCAGAACGAAAAGCAGCCCGTGCCCGCGGCGGTCAAGATCGAGCTGGTGCACCGCCTGCAGGCAGCAGGCCTGAAGGACATCGAAGTCACCAGCTACGTCAGCCCCAAGTGGGTGCCACAGATGGCCGACAACCACGAGGTGATGAGCGGCGTCCAGCGTCAGCCGGGCGTGCGCTACAGCGTGCTGACGCCGAACTTGAAGGGCTTTGAAGCTGCGCTGGCCGACCGCCCGGACGAGATCGTCGTCTTCGGCGCGGCCAGCGAGGCTTTCAGCCAGAAGAACATCAATTGCTCCATCGCTGAAAGCATCGAGCGGTTCGCGCCGGTGGTTGAGGCCGCACGCGCCAAGGGCATTTATGTGCGCGGCGCCATGAGTTGCGCGGTGGGCTGCCCCTATGAGGGCGAGATCGCGCCCGAGCGCGTGGGTTACCTGGCTGGCCTGATGAAGGGCATTGGCGTTCAGCACGTGGGGGTGGCCGACACGATTGGCGTCGGCACGCCGCGCAAAGTTCAGGCAGCGATCGAGGCCACACTGCAGCATTACGACCTGAACGACGTATCTGGCCACTTCCACGACACCTATGGCCAGGCGCTGGCCAACACCCTGGCGGCGCTCGAAATGGGGGTCTGGCAGTACGACACCTCGGTGGCGGGCCTGGGCGGCTGTCCGTACGCCAAGGGCGCGACCGGCAACGTGGCGACGGAAGACGTGGTCTACATGCTGCAGGGCATGGGCATCGAGACCGGCATCGATCTGGACCAACTGATCGACGCCGGCGCCTACGTCAGCGAGCAGCTCGGCCGCAAGACCGGCTCACGCGTGGCCACGGCCCTGATCGCCAAGCGCGCCTGACCGCGCTGCAGCTGGTGGCTGCCCGCCAGCCCACGCATTGCGGTGTCGGCGGTGCCCGCCTGCACCCTCAGTTGGCCGCGGGTTTAGGACAACGCTGTGCAGGCTGAAAGCTATCAAAAAAAGTAGCTGCCTGCGTCCAAAAGATGGGCGCAGGCACACCACTTCTTGCGGGCACGATGGTGAAGGCCGGCTTGCAAGGGTTTCGGGCGCCGCATTATGCTTCGCTCACAACAACGTGGAGTGAGGAGCAAGCATGCAAAGACTGAGCATCGCGCTGCGCATCGGGGCCTGCCTGGCCTTGGTTGGCGTTCTGGGTGGCTGCGCCACGATGAACGCAGAGGACTGTCAGAAAGCCGACTGGCAGTCTCTCGGCTACAACGACGCTTCGAGCGGGAGCGGCAGTGCCACGGGGCGGCGCCGAGCCGAAGCGTGTCAGGAGCTGGGCTTTGGCGCCGATATGGGCGCCTATGGGCGCGGTTGGCAGGACGGACTGCGCGTTTTCTGCACGCCCGGGGGCGCAGAGAATTTCGCTCGGCGCGGCGGCCGCTATGAGACCGGCTACTGTCCTCCCGAGCTCGAGCCGCAATTCCTGTACTACTACCGGCCGGCGTTCGAGCGCTTCGAGTACCAGCGTCGCATGCGCGAGCTGCAAAATGACATTGACCGTCAGTACCGTGAGATCGACCGGCTGCGGGAGCGTCAGCGCAAAGGCGAGAACGTGGGCGACCGGCTTCACCGTGCCGAGCGCGAATTGCGCCGCCTGCGCGATCGCATGAACACCGAGTCCATGCTCCGCTACTGAGCAACGGATACGGGCAACCGGAAAGGCTTTTTCTGACGTGAGCGCAACCCCATCCCAGAACCTGCCCGAGGGTGTGCAGCGCGTGGCGCGCGCGCTGGCCGCAGCCGGCCACGCGCACGGGCCTGTCATGCTGGACGACGCGGCACGCACCGCGCAGCAGGCTGCCGACGCGCTGGGCATCGGCGTTGGCCAGATTGCCAAAAGCATCATCTTCCGCCGCAAGGAGGACGACGTGGCCGTGCTGGTCATCACCAGCGGTGACCGCCGCGTGGACGAGAAGCGCGTGGCGGCGCTGGTGGGCAAGATCGGCCGCGCCGACGCCGACTTCGTGAAGGCGCGCACCGGCTTCACCATTGGCGGCGTGGCGCCGCTGGCGCACACCGAGGCGCCGGTCACCTTGATCGACCGCGAGCTTTACCGCTTTGATGTCATCTGGGCTGCCGCGGGACACCCGCATGGGGTGTTCCAGTTGCGTCCGGCGGATCTGGAGCGCCTGACCGGCGCGCCGGTGGCCGACGTCGTGCAGGCCGTCGACGTTGCTTGAGTGCTATGAATAGAGAAGCTGCCTGCGCAGATGGGGCGGACCCAGAAGGCTCGCTGAATCCCCAATCCCAAGACGAGATCGCGTCACCCTGCACAGGCGTCTGCCGGTTGCACCCGGCGACCGGCTGGTGTGAAGGCTGCTTGCGCCGCACCGACGAAATCGCGCGCTGGGGGGCCATGGACACCGCCGCGCGACGCGAGGTGCTGGCCCGCCTGGCCGAGCGCCGCAACGCTCACCCGCAGGCACGATCCGGAGCGTAAGTCTGTATGAAACGCATCGACTGCTACCTCGACTTCATTTCGCCCTATGCGTACCTTGCGTTCGAGCAGTTGCCGCGCGCGCTGGAGGGCTTGGGCTATGAGGTGGTGTACCGTCCGATCCTGTTTGCCGCGCTGCTGAAGGCGCACGGTCAGTTGGGGCCGGCCGAGATCCCGCCAAAGCGCGACTGGACGTACCGTCAGGTGCTCTGGCAGGCGCAGGCGCTGGGTATCCCGATGCAACTGCCCGCCGCGCACCCGTTCAATCCGCTGGCGCTGCTGCGTCTGGCGTGGGCCTGCGCGCGCCAGGGCACCCCCAATCGCCATGTGTGCGAAACCCTGCTGCACCATGTCTGGCGTGCAGGCGGTGCGGCGGCCGATGACCCGGATAGGCTGGCGGAGGTGACGGCCCAGCTCGCCCCGGCACGCGACCCGGCCAGCGACGAGGTCAAGCAGATGCTGAAGGTCGCCACCGAAGGCGCCCTGTCAGCCGGTGTGTTTGGCGTGCCGACCCTGGCCGTCGACGGCCGCCTGTTCTGGGGATTGGACGCGCTGCCCATGCTGCGCGCGCAGCTCGAAGGCGATGACCGCGTGGACGCTGTCTGGGCAGACGCTGCCCGCGTCGGGGCTGGTACGGTCAGGCGCTGACGGTGTGACGGCGCCCCGTGCCGGCGCGCCGATGGCGATACGCGGTTGCTATTAAAAGAGAAGCTTCTGGCGCAGAATGGGCATAGGTTAGAGGCCAATATCGCGCGGAACGTCGAGCGCTCAGACTGTCGGCGTGGTTCGTGCGCGAGGTGACGGACGCTGGCGGCCCTGCAGGTACCGGGCGGGGTCAGGATTGGGCTTGAACGGCCTGTTTTTCGCGCGACCAACGCAGGCGATCGCACGGTGCGACGCGCTGACGCCGACAAAGCCGCGGGCGCCTTTTCCCCGCACCTGAACACCAATCCCGTACAGGCAGACAAAGTCAACCTGCGCGGCGCATGCCGATGTGGCCGCCTGAGCGCGCCCGCGCAGTGAGGGTTTGACGCGACGTTGGTGTCCCATGTGGCTTAATTTTTTTTATCAGGGTTTTCGCGGGGGCAAGGGAGCAAGAAAAGCAAGCCGTAGACCGCTCTGAGTCCACCAAATTTCGCATCAAAAAAAATACCGGCAGGGTTATCCCGAAAGTTGTCAGGCTTTGTTCAGATTGCGTTCGCGACGCTGCCTGGGCTTGTCAGAAATCGGTCAGCCGCTGCTTGGACATTTCGACGCAGGACACAACTCGTTGCGTGTCCGCAGCTCGCGCGTTCACCACCCAAGGAGACATCTCATGGCAACTGCAGCGGCGGCCAATCGGCCGATGACCGCAGAGGAGAAGAAAGTCATCTTCGCCTCGTCACTCGGCACCGTGTTCGAGTGGTACGACTTCTACCTGTACGGCTCGCTGGCAGCGATCATCGCCAAGCAGTTCTTCGCTGGTCTGGACCCGACGTCCGCGTTCATCTTCGCGCTGCTGGCATTTGCCGCGGGCTTCATCGTGCGCCCATTCGGCGCGCTGGTGTTCGGCCGCCTGGGCGACATGATCGGCCGCAAGTACACCTTCCTGGTGACGATCCTGATCATGGGCATGTCGACCTTCGTGGTCGGTATCCTGCCGACCTACGCCTCCATTGGCGTGATGGCCCCGGTCATCCTGATCATCCTGCGCATGCTGCAAGGCTTGGCGCTGGGCGGTGAGTACGGCGGTGCTGCCACCTACGTGGCCGAGCATGCCCCCAACGGCAAGCGCGGCGCCTACACCGCGTGGATCCAGACCACTGCGACGCTGGGCCTGTTCCTGTCGCTGATCATCATTCTGGTGGTGCGCACGGTGCTGGGCGAGGAGGCGTTTGCCGACTGGGGTTGGCGCATTCCGTTCATCCTCTCGATCGCGCTGCTCGGCATCTCGGTATGGATTCGCCTGTCGATGAACGAATCGCCCGCCTTCCAGAAGATGAAGGCCGAGGGCAAGACCTCCAAGGCCCCGCTGTCCGAGTCCTTCGGCCAGTGGAAGAACCTGAAGATCGTGCTGCTGGCCCTCTTCGGTCTGGTGGCTGGTCAGGCCGTGGTCTGGTACACGGGTCAGTTCTACTCGCTGTTCTTCCTGACAAGCGTGCTGAAGGTGGACGCGTCGACTGCCAACATCATGATCGCCATCGCGCTGCTGATCGCCACGCCGTTCTTCGTGATCTTCGGCACGCTGTCGGACAAGATTGGCCGCAAGCCGATCATCATGGCCGGTCTGCTTTTGGCGGTGCTGACCTACTTCCCGCTGTTCAAGGCGCTGACGGCCGCGGCCAACCCCGACCTCGCAGCGGCCCAGCAGGCCAACCAGGTGGTCGTGACGGCCGATCCGAAGGAGTGCTCGTTCGGCGGCAACCCCGTGGCGCGCGACATCGACTTCCACACTTCGTGCGATATCGCCAAGCGTTTCCTCGCGCAGCAGTCGGTGAGCTATGAGAATGCCGTGGGCACGGGTCCGGCGGTCGTCAAGATCGGGCCGAAGGAGATCCCTGCACCGAACGGCGTGGTGGCGGGTGGCAAGTTCGACGAGACCAGCGCCAAGGCCATCGCCGCGTTCAAGAAGGAAGTGGGCGACACGCTGAAGGCCGACGGCTACCCTGCCAAGGCCGATCCGGCCAAGATGAACAAGCCGCTGATGATCGCCATTCTGACGCTGCTGGTGATCTACGTGACCATGGTCTACGGCCCGATCGCCGCAGCATTGGTGGAGATGTTCCCGACCCGCATTCGCTACACCTCGATGAGCCTGCCCTACCACATCGGCAACGGCTGGTTCGGCGGCATGCTGCCCACGATCTCGTTCGCGATGGTCGCGTCCAACGGCAACATGTATTACGGCCTCTGGTACCCGATCGTGATCGCGGCGATCACCTTCATCGTCGGCGTGCTGTTCGTGCGTGAAACCAAGGACGTGGACATTTACGCCACGGATTGACGGAAAGCTGGAGTGCCAGTCGGGCTGGTTAGCCCGGCGGCACTCGGCCACATCACTTGAAGCCCGCCTCGTGCGGGCTTTTTTTTGGCCGGAGCGCCCCGACATGGGACGGGCATAGAATTTTTGTCCCCCAGCCGTTACACCCCAGCCGCACCCATGTCGCGCCCCCTGATCCGCATCCGCGGCGCCCGCCAGCACAACCTCAAGAACCTGGACTTGGACATCCGCACCGGCGAGATGACGGTGGTGACCGGCCCCAGCGGTTCCGGCAAGTCCAGTCTGGTGTTCGACACGCTGTACGCCGAAGGTCAGCGCCGCTACGTCGAAACCTTCAGCGCCTACGCGCGCCAGTTTCTCGACCGCATGGACAAGCCGGCGGTCGACAAGGTGGAGGGGGTGCCGCCCGCGATCGCCATCGACCAGACCAACCCGGTGCGCAGCTCGCGCTCCACGGTTGGCACGATGACCGAGCTGAACGACCACCTCAAGCTGCTGTTCGCCCGCGCCGGCCAGCTGTTCGACAAGCAAACCGCCCAACCGGTGCGCCACGACACGCCGGAAACGATCTATGCCGAGCTGCGCGAACGCGCCACCGCCGCCGGCGATCCGCGCGTGGTGCTGACCTTCGCCGTGGAACTGCCCGCCGGCACGCCGCCCGAGCAGGTCGAGCAATGGCTGTCCGCCAGCGGCTACACGCGCGTACAGGCGGAGCGTGGAGACGGCGGCAAGAAGCTGCTGGATGTGGTGGCCGACCGCTTCCGCCTGGGCACCGCCGAGAAAGCGCGTGTGCTGGAGGCGATCGAGGTCGCGCTGCATCGGGGCACCGGGTGTCTGTCGGTCTACGTGCTGGACGACGAAGGTGGGACGGCAGATCTGTGGAAGTTTTCAACGGGGCTCCACTGCCCCGACAGCGACCTGCGCTACGCCGAGCCCATCCCGTCCATGTTCTCGTTCAACTCGCCGGTCGGCGCGTGCGAGACCTGCCGCGGCTTCGGCCGTGTCATCGGCGTGGACTGGGGTCTGGTCATCCCGGACGAACGGCTGACCCTGCGCGCCGGGGCCGTCAAGCCGATCCAGACTCCGGCCTGGAAGGAGTGCCAGGACGACCTGATGCGCTACGCCGAAGCTGCCGGCATTCCGCGCGACACGGCCTGGAACAAGCTCACGGCCGAGCAGAAGGCCTGGGTCATCGAAGGCACGCCCAACTTCAAGGCGGGCAACTGGAACAAGCAGTGGTACGGCATCCGCCGCTTCTTCCAGTACCTGGAAAGCAAGGCGTACAAGATGCACATCCGGGTGCTCTTGTCCAAGTACCGCAGCTACACGCCGTGCCCGGTGTGCGCCGGCGCGCGCTTGAAGACCGAGCCGCTGCTGTGGCGCGTCGGGGGCAAGGCGGACGCCGACGCCGTGCTGCCGCCCGCGCAGCGCTTTCTGCCGCAAGGCGTGGCGTGGAGCCGCGCGCAGCTGGAAAGCCTGCCGGGTTTGTGCCTGCACGATCTGATGCTGCTGCCCATCGACCGGCTGCGGCAGTTCTTTGACCGATTGGCGGGTGCTACCCATTCGATAGCTGTTCGGGCAGATTCTACAAGGGCTGACGCCCCATTGAATGCCGAATCGGCCGATGCGCAGGCGCGCAAGCTGATTCTGGAAGAAATCCAGACGCGGCTGAAGTACCTGACCGACGTCGGCATCGGCTACCTCACGCTCGACCGCCAAAGCCGCACGCTGAGTGGCGGCGAGGTGCAGCGCATCAACCTGACCACCGCGCTGGGCACCAGCCTGGTCAACACGCTGTTCGTGCTGGACGAGCCCAGCATCGGCCTGCACCCGCGCGACATGGACCGCATCACCGAAGCCATGCAGCGCCTCAAGCGCGCGGGCAACACGCTGGTGGTGGTGGAGCACGACCCGGCCGTCATGCTGGCGGCCGACCGCGTGCTGGACTTCGGCCCCGGCCCCGGCGCGGCGGGCGGGCGCATCGTGTTCGACGGCACGCCGCAGGCCCTGCGCGCCAGCGACACGCTGACTGGCGAATACCTCGGCGGGCGCCGCAGCATTGAAACCGGCCTGGCGCGCCCGGTCAGCGACAGCACGCCGCGCCTGATTCTGGAAGGCGCGACCGAGCACAACCTGAAGCACGTGTCGGTCGACTTCCCGCTGCAGCGCCTGGTCACGGTGACGGGCGTGTCCGGCTCGGGTAAGTCCACGCTGATCCAGGACGTGCTGGCGCCGGCGCTGATGCGCCACTTCGGCCAGGCCACCGAGACGCCCGGTGCGCACGACCGCCTGCTCGGCGCCGACCACCTGAGCGGCGTGGTGTTTGTCGACCAGTCGCCCATCGGCAAGACGGCGCGGTCCAACCCGGTCAGCTACGTCGGCGCGTGGGACACGATCCGCGCGCTGTTCGCCAACGCGCCGCTGTCCAAGCAGCGCGGCTACACCGCGGCCAAGTTCAGCTTCAACAGCGGCGACGGGCGCTGCCCGACCTGCGGCGGTTCGGGCTTCGAGCATGTGGAGATGCAGTTCCTCTCCGACGTCTACCTGCGCTGCCCCGACTGCGACGGCCAGCGCTACCGGCCCGAGATTCTGGAAGTGCGCATCGACCGCCAGGGCCCGCAGGATTTGCGCGCGCGCCACCTCAACGTGGCCGACGTGCTGGACCTGACGGTGGCCGAAGCGGTGCAGCTGTTCGCGCGCGACCGCGAGGTGCTGCGCGCGCTGCAACCCATCGTTGACGTGGGCCTGGACTACGTCAAGCTGGGCCAGCCCGTGCCGACGCTGAGCGGCGGCGAGGCGCAGCGCCTGAAGCTGGCCGGCCACCTGGCCGAAGCGGCCAAGGCGCAGTCCTCCAGCCGCCAACCCACGGCCAAGAAGGGCCAACTGTTCCTGTTTGACGAACCGACCACCGGCCTGCACTTTGACGACATCGCCAAGCTGATGCGGGCCTTCCGCAAGCTGCTGGAGGCGGGGCATTCGCTGGTCGTGATCGAGCACAACCTGGACGTCATGCGCGCCAGCGACTGGCTGATCGACCTCGGCCCCGAAGGCGGCGACGCCGGTGGCACCGTGGTCGCGCAGGGCACGCCGGATGACGTGGCGCAGCACCCCACGTCGCACACCGGCGCCGCTCTGCGTGCCTACGTGGCGGCGCTGCGCGAGGCCGTACCGCTGTCCGTGCACGAAGCTGTTCCGCTATACAAAACGAAGCTGGCCGTGCAAGTGGCTGTAGGGCCAGAGGCCGAAAAAGCTTCCAACGCGATTGAGATCGTGCATGCGCGCGAGCACAACCTGAAGAACCTCAGCGTCGACATTCCGCGGGGCAAGTTCAACGTGATCACGGGCGTCAGCGGCTCGGGCAAGTCCACGCTGGCGTTCGACATCCTGTTCAACGAAGGGCAGCGGCGTTACCTGGAATCGCTGAACGCCTACGCGCGCTCCATCGTGCAGCCGGCCGGCCGGCCGGAGGTGGACGCGGTCTACGGCATCCCGCCCACGGTGGCGATCGAGCAGCGCCTGTCGCGCGGCGGCCGCAAGAGCACGGTGGGCACGACGACCGAGGTGTGGCACTTCCTGCGCCTGCTGTACGTCAAGCTGGGCGTGCAGCACTGCGTGCACGACGACGCCACGGTGCAGCCGCAAACGCCCGAGCGCATCGCCGCGCAGATCCTGACGCGCTTTCGCGACCAGACCATCGGTCTGATGGCGCCGCTGGTGGTCGGCCGCAAGGGCGTGTACACCGAGCTGGCCGATTGGGCGCGCCCGCGCGGCTTCACGCACCTGCGCGTCGACGGCGAGTTCTTGCCGACCACGGGCTTCCCGCGCATCGACCGCTTCAAGGAGCACACGATCGAGCTGCCGGTGATGAGCCTGCCGGTCATCCCCGGTAACGAAGCGCAGCTGCGCGAATCGCTGACGCGCGCGCTGGAGCACGGCAAGGGCGTGGTGCACGTGCTGCACGACATCGCCGGCCTGCGCCACGCCATGGAGCACGGCGAATCGACCGCGCGCATCGGCCGCGTGGAGGTGTTTTCGACCAAGCGCGCCTGCCCGGTCTGCGCCACCAGCTATGCGGAGCTGGACCCGCGCCTGTTCTCGTACAACAGCAAGCACGGCTGGTGCCCCGACTGCGTCGGCACCGGCGTCAAGCTGACCAAGGAGCAGCGCCGTGCGCTGGACGATTCGGTGCTGGCCGACGACCAGAAAGGGCGCGAACAGACCTTTGACGAACCCGATGTGGACGACGTCGGCCACGCCGCCTGCCCAACCTGCCAGGGCACGCGCCTGAACCCGATCGCGCGCCACGTGCGCCTGCACGCACCGGTGCACGGCGCGCCCGCGCGCGGCGACGGCGGCCGCGTGGACGGCATCGCCATCACCGACCTGGCGCGCCTGTCGGTACGCGATTTGCACCAGTGGTTTGACGGCCTGCAACTGCAAGGGCGCGACGCCGACATCGCGCGCGACCTGCTGCCGGAAATCTTGAGCCGCCTGGCGTTTCTGGAGCAGGTGGGCCTGGGCTACCTCACGCTCGACCGCGGCGCGCCCACGCTCAGTGGTGGCGAAGCGCAGCGCATTCGCCTGGCGGCGCAGCTGGGCAGCAACCTGCAGGGCGTGTGCTACGTGCTGGATGAGCCGACCATCGGCCTGCACGCGCGTGACAACCAGATCCTGCTGGACGCGCTGCACAACCTGTCGAGCAAGGGCAACACGCTGGTGGTGGTCGAGCACGACGAAGACACCATCCGCCGCGCCGAGCACGTGATCGACATCGGCCCCGGCGCCGGCGTGCGCGGCGGCCATTTGGTCGCGCAAGGCACGGTGGCCGACGTGGCGGCCGCGGCCGATTCGGCCACCGGGCGTTACCTGCGCGAGGCGATGCGTCACCCGCTGCACACGCGCCGTGCCGTCGGTGCCGCGCCACCGGCTGTCGCGGTGACCGAAGGCGACGGCTGGCTGTCGCTGAAGGGCGCGTACCTGCACAACCTGAAGGACGTCGACGTGGCCGTGCCGCTGAAGCGCCTGGTGGCGGTGACGGGCGTGTCCGGCTCGGGGAAATCCACCCTGGCGCGCGATGTGTTGCTGGCCAGCGTGCAGCGCTTTGTCCGCCAGGAAATGAAAGGGAAAAAGGCGTCTAGCCCTACAGCAGACAGCGCGATCAGCTACGAAATCAATAGCAATGGCCTGATCGGCTGCACCGCGCTGGAAGGCTTTGGCCAGATCGACCGCGTGCTGGAAGTCGACCAGACGCCGATCGGCAAGACCCCACGCAGCTGCCCCGCGACCTACATCGGCTTCTGGGACACGGTGCGCAAGCTGTTCGCCGACACGCTGGAGGCCAAGGCGCGCGGCTACGGGCCGGGGCGCTTCAGCTTCAACACCGGCGAAGGCCGTTGCCCCAGCTGTGAAGGTCAGGGCATGCGCACCATCGAGATGAGCTTTCTGCCGGACGTGAAGGTGCCGTGTGAGGTCTGCCACGGCGCGCGCTTCAACCCCGAGACGCTGGCCGTCACGTGGCGTGGCAAGAACATCGGTGACGTGCTGCAGATGGAGGTTGACGAGGCGGTGGAATTCTTCGCCAGCATGCCCAACATCGCGCACCCGCTGCAGCTGTTGAAGGACGTCGGCCTGGGCTACCTGACGCTGGGCCAGCCCTCACCGACCCTCAGCGGCGGCGAGGCGCAGCGCATCAAGCTGGTGACCGAATTAGCCAAGGTGCGCGACGACGTCACCCGCCGCGGCAACAAGGCGCCGCACACGCTGTACGTGCTGGACGAGCCGACGGTGGGCCTGCACATGCAGGACGTCGAAAAGCTGATCCACGTGCTGCACCGCCTGGTCGACGGCGGCCACAGCGTGGTGGTGATCGAACACGACCTCGACCTGATCGCCGAGGCCGACTGGATCCTGGACCTGGGCCCCGAAGGCGGCGATGGCGGCGGCCGTTTGGTGGCGGCCGGCACGCCCGAGGACGTGGTGCGCCTGGGCACGCACACCGGCCAGGCGCTGAAGCCGGTGCTGGCGCGCGGTCAGGGCTGACGTGCGGGCCGGTTGGGCGCCGGCACCGCCCCGCGCCTTACTTGGCCGCCAGACACTCCAGCTCGACCCGCGCGTTGAACGCCAGGCCCGACGCACCGAACGCGCTGCGCGCGGGGAAGCGCCCTTTCTGGAAGTAGGTCTGGTACACCTCGTTAAAGGCGCCCCATTCCTTCATGTCGGCCAGCATGGCGGTGCACTTGACCACGTCCGTCATGGCGTAGCCGTGCGCCTCCAGCGCGGTCTTGATGTTCTCCAGGACCTGCTTCGATTCGCCCGCGATGCCGCCTGGAGCGAGGTTCAGCGTGCCCGGCAGATTGCCGATCTGGCCGGACAGGATCAGCGTGTTGCCGACCTTGACCGCTTCCGAAAACGGCAGCGTGGTCGGCAGCACCTTGCCGGAGTTGAGGTATTGCGGCGGGCTGGCGCAGGCAGAGAGGGCGGCCAGGGCGGCGGCGGCCAAGGTGAGGCGGGAAAGGCGTTGAAAGCGCATCGGTTGTCTCCTGTCATGGTTCGGTCGTGCCGAGATGGCAGCGCCGATCATGCCCAAGGATGCGCGAAGCTTCAGTCGCCTTGGCGCTGCGCCAGCAGCAGGCGCGCCATTTCGGCGAAACCGGCGCCGCGTTCGCCCGCCGTGACATAGCGCGGCGGTGTCTGCAACTGGTCTGCAAAGCGCGCGATGTTGGCCACGCCCACGCTGTGGGTGAAGTGGTCGAACATCACCTGGTCGTTGGTGGAGTCGCCGATGTAGACCCAGCGCTCCTGCTGCGCCGCCAGGTCGTCGATGCCGAGGAGTTCGCGTGCGATCCAGCAGGCGCCGACCCACTTGTTGTGGTCGCCGATCCAGCCGTTGATGTGGATGCTGCTGACCGTGGCCTGCAGGCCTTCGGCGCGCATGAGGGCGACGACCTGGGCGATCTGCGCGTCGCCCAGATGGGCAAATTCGCTGTGATCGACGGCGATGTCGGTTTCGCGCCCGGGCGAATCCTGCGCCAGTGTGGCGCCGGGCACTTCGCGCAGGACGCGGGCCGCCACGCGCCGCAGGTGGGCGAAGTTGGTCTGGCGGGTGAGCGCATCATCGATATACAGTTTTGATAGCTGGTGGCGCAGCTCTGGCGCCATCTTCGGCCTGATTTGGCTTGAAATCTGTGCGCTGCCAGCGGACCCGCTTGCGCCCTCCGCGGGCGGCGTGCGGACGAGGGCGACGGCGCCGTTCTCGGCCACGATGGCGTCCAGCGGCCAGGTGAGGGCGAAGGCCTCGCTCCAGCCGACCGGGCGGCCGGTCACGGCGATCACGTGCACACCGGCGGCACGCAGCTCCGCCAGCGCGGTCAGCGCATCGGGCGTGATGGCGCCGTCGGTCGTCAGCGTGTCGTCGATGTCGGTGAAGACGCCAACCACGTCGCGCCAGGCGCCGGGTGGCAGCTCGCGCAGCGGCCGCCAGCGGGGCGACGGCGCGCCCGTCATGCTGGCGTGGCGGGCGATGGGGCGGCGGTGTCCTCGCGGCCGGGCAGGGCGCGCGGACGGCCGGTGTCGTCGATCGCCACGTAGGTCAGCGATGCTTCGGTGACCTTGATGAAATGGCCCTGGCGCTCGAAACGCTCGGCGAACACGCTCACCTTCACCGTGACCGAGGTCTTGCCGACCCGTTCCACTTTGGCCAGAAAGCTCAGGATGTCGCCCACGCGCACGGGCTGCTTGAACACGAACTGGTTGACCGCCACCGTGGCCATGCGGCCCTGGGCGTAACGCGCCGGCAGCACGGAGCCAGCCAGGTCGACCTGAGCCATCACCCAGCCGCCAAAGATGTCGCCGTTGCCGTTGGCGTCGGCCGGCATGGGCATGACCTTCAGCACCAGTTCGTGGTCGGTGGGCAGGCTGGCCTCGGGCGCGTCAACGGCGGTGGTGTTGGGCTTGCGCAGGTGGTCGGAGGCTTCGCGAGGGGTGGAGGACATGGGCACAATCGGCAGCTTCAGTGCTCTGAATTGTCCTTCATGCGCGGCGGCGGCGAACGTTCCTACTCTCCAGCGGCTTCTACTTCAACGGGCGGCCCGCGTTCGGACTGGCGCACCCTGGCGCGTCTGCTGCCGTACCTGTGGCAGTACCGCTGGCGTGTGGCGGCGGCGCTGCTGTTCGTCATCGGCGCCAAGGTGGCGAACGTCAGCGTGCCGGTGCTGCTCAAGCACCTCGTCGATGCGATGAGCATCCAACCCGGCGACCCGGCCGCGGTGCTGGTGGTGCCGATCGGGCTGTTGCTGGCCTACGGTGGCCTGCGGCTGATGACCTCGCTGTTCACCGAGCTGCGCGAGCTGGTGTTTGCCAAGGCGACACAGGGCGCGTCGCGGCAGATCGCGCTGCAGACCTTCGAGCACCTACACGGGCTGAGCCTGCGCTTTCACCTGGAGCGCCAGACCGGCGGCATGACGCGCGACATCGAACGCGGGGTGCGCGGCATCGAATCGCTGGTGTCGTTCTCGCTCTATTCGATCGTGCCGACCCTGGTCGAAGTGGTGATGGTGCTGACCATCCTGGCGGTGAAGTTCGACGCCAGCTTTGCCTGGATCACCGGCATCGCGCTGGTGCTGTACATCGGCTTTACCGTGGTGGTGACCGAATGGCGCACGCAGTTCCGGCGCCAGGCCAACGAGGCGGATTCGCAGGCCCACACCAAGGCCATCGATTCGCTGCTGAACTACGAAACGGTCAAGTACTTCAACAACGAGGCGTTCGAGGCGCGCCGCTACGACGACAGTCTGGAGCGCCTGCGCGCCGCGCGGCTAAAGAGCCAGACCACGCTGTCGCTGCTGAACACCGGGCAGCAACTGATCATCGCGACGGCGTTGGTGGTGATGCTGTGGCGCGCCACGCAGGGCGTGGTGGACGGCAAGCTGACGCTGGGCGACCTGGTGATGGTCAACGCCTTCATGATCCAGCTGTACATCCCGCTCAACTTTCTGGGCGTGATCTACCGCGAGATCAAGCAGAACCTCACCGATCTCGACAAGATGTTCACGTTGATGGACCGCGAACGCGAGGTGGCCGACGCGCCGCGCGCCGAGCCGCTGCGCACCAACGGCCCGGTGGACGTGCGCTTTGAGGACGTGCATTTCGCCTACGAAGCGGCGCGGCCGATCCTGCACGGCATCAGTTTCGACGTGCCTGCGGGCAAGACCGTGGCGGTGGTCGGCGCGTCGGGCGCGGGCAAATCCACGCTGGCGCGCCTGCTGTTTCGCTTCTACGACGTGGGCCGGCCCGGGCACCCCGAGGAGCCGACAGGCCGCATCCTGATCGCGGGGCAGGACATCCGCAGCGTGACGCAGGCCAGCGTGCGCTGCGCCATCGGCATCGTGCCGCAGGACACGGTGTTGTTCAACGACACGGTGGCCTACAACATCCGCTACGGCCGGCCTGAGGCGACGGACGCCGAGGTGGAGCAGGCCGCGCGCGCGGCGCACATCCACGACTTCATCCAGAGTACGCCCAACGGCTATGCCACCATGGTCGGCGAGCGCGGGCTGAAGCTGTCGGGCGGCGAAAAACAGCGCATCGCCATCGCACGCACGCTGCTGAAAGACCCGCCGGTGTTGATCTTCGACGAAGCCACCAGCGCGCTGGATTCGGCCAACGAGCGCGCCATCCAGGCCGAGTTGCGCCAGGCGGCGCGCGGCAAGACCACGCTGGTGATCGCCCACCGGCTGTCGACCGTGGTCGATGCGCACGAGATACTGGTCATGGACGGTGGGCGGATCGTCGAACGCGGCACGCACCTGGCGCTGCTCGCGGCGCAAGGTCGCTATGCCCAGATGTGGGCCTTGCAGCAAAGTGCCGAACGCGACGACACTGCCGATTGAACTCGACGGTCAGCCGTGCATCGAATGGCATGCGAATTGCATGGTGAGGCCTAGGGTTATCCTGTAGACCATGCTTCGTAGAATGTCGTTGTGAAACTCTCGCCCTGCACACTTCGGCGCGGGGAATTCTTGAAAGGAATCTGCATGTTCAAAAAACAACTTCTGGCCCTGTCCGTGATGGCGCTCGTCGCCGGCGGCGCTGTGGCACAGACGCCCGACACGCTGGCCAAGATCAAGTCCAGCGGCACCGTCAATCTGGGCGTACGCGATTCGTCCGGCCTGGCGTTCACCATTGGTGGCGGCAAGTACGTGGGTTTCCACACCGAAATGGCCGAGCGCATCATCGATGACCTGGGCAAACAACTGGGCATCAAGCCGAAGATCAACTACCAGGTGATCACCTCGCAGAACCGCGTGCCCCTGGTCCAGAACGGCACGATCGACTTCGAGTGCGGCTCTACCACCAACAACACCGCACGCAAGAAGGATGTGGATTTCGCCGTCACCACCTATGTGGAAGAAGTGCGCATCCTGACCAAGAAGAATTCGGGCATCAAGGGCATTGCCGACCTGAAGGGCAAGACCGTGGCCACGACCACCGGCACCACGTCGGTGCAGACCCTGCGCAAGAACAAGCGCGCCGAAGGCATCGACTTCAAGGAACTCACGGGTAAAGACCACGCCGACAGCTTCCTGCTGCTGGAGTCCGGTCGTGCCGACGCGTTCGTCATGGACGGCTCGATTTTGGCGGCCAACGCTGCCAAGTCCAAGAGCCCCAACGACTACGCGGTGGTGGGTGAGGTGCTGTCGGTCGAGCCGATTGCCTGCATGATGCCCAAGGGCGACGCCAAGCTGAAGAAGGCCATCGACGACAGCATCGTCCGTCAGATCAAGGACGGCTCGCTGGCCAAGCTGTACGACAAGTGGTTCATGCAGCCGATTCCGCCCAACAACGTGAACCTGAACATGCCGGCTTCGGCCAGCACCAAGGACGCCTGGGCTCATCCGAACGACAAGCCGATGGAAGACTACGCCGTCAAGTAATCTCGGAGACAGGCTAGCCTGATGGCAAGTGCGCCCACCCCTCATGCGGGTGGGCGCACTGCGTTTTGGGATGATTGAAGAGCGGGAAGGAGGATCAGCGTATGGCGATGGAATGGGATGTGCTCTGCAAGGACACCTTGACGGGCGAGGTGGTCAAGGGTTGCCTGGGCACCGGACAGGATCAGACCTACCTGAACTGGCTCCTGAACGCCTGGGGCTGGACAGTCGCCGTGGCCTTGTCTGCGCTGGTGATCGCTCTGGTGGTTGGATCGGTCATCGGCGTGATGCGCACGCTGCCGGACAGCCCCTGGATGGTGCGCTTTGGCAACGCCTGGGTTGAAGGCTTCCGCAACGTTCCGCTGCTGGTGCAGATTTTCCTTTGGTACTTTGCCGTGCCGGCGCTGATCCCGGCCATGAAGAGCGTGCCGCCTTTTGTGTTGGTGGTGCTGGCGCTGGGCTTTTTTACCTCGGCGCGAATCGCCGAGCAGGTGCGGGCAGGTATCCAGGCACTGCCCAAGGGCCAGCGCTACGCCGGCATGGCGCTGGGTTTCACCACGGTGCAGTACTACCGCTACGTCATCCTGCCGATGGCCTACCGGATCATCATTCCCCCGCTCACCAGCGAGTCGATGAACATTTTCAAGAACTCCTCGGTGGCGTTCGCGGTGTCGATCCCCGAACTGACGCAGTTTGCCCTGCAGGCCGGTGAGGAGACGGCGCGGCCAATCGAGGTTTACCTCGCGGTGACGGTGCTCTACGTGATTTCTGCACTGGTGATCAACCGCATCATGGCGTTCATCGAGAAGCGTGCGCGGGTGCCGGGCTTTGTGACTTCGGGTACGGGCGCGGGAGGGCACTGAGCATGAATCTCGACTTTTCGTTCTTCAACTGGACGCTGATCCAGAACTTCATCCTGAAGGGCCTGTGGTTCAGCATTACGCTCACTGCGGTTGCCACCCTCGGAGGCATCTTCTTCGGCACGCTGCTGGCGCTCATGCGCTTGTCGGGCAAGAAGTGGCTTGATGTCCCGGCTGCCATCTACGTCAACGGTATGCGCAGCATTCCGCTGGTGATGGTGATCCTGTGGTTCTTTCTTCTGGTGCCCTTCATCATCGGGCGTCCCATTGGCGCCGAGTATTCGGCTTTCATCACGTTCATCGCGTTCGAGGCAGCCTACTTCAGCGAAATCATGCGCGCCGGCATCCAGTCGATTCCGCGCGGCCAAGTGTTCGCTGGTCAGGCGCTGGGCATGACCTACAGCCAGAACATGATGCAGGTCATCCTGCCGCAGGCCTTCCGCAACATGCTGCCGGTGCTGTTGACGCAAACGATCATTCTGTTCCAGGACACATCGCTGGTCTACGCCATCGGCGCTTACGACCTGCTCAAAGGCTTTGAAACGGCGGGCAAGAACTACGGCCGCCCGGTCGAGATGTACATGGCTGCGGCCGTGCTCTACTTCATCATCTGCTTCTCGCTGTCCTGGCTGGTCAAGCGATTGCACAAGAAGATCGCCATCATTCGCTAATCCCCTGGAGAACCTTTATGGCTGAACACAACATGATTCAGATGACCAACGTGTCCAAGTGGTACGGACCCGTGCAGGTGCTCAACAACGCCTCGCTTCAGGTAAACAAGGGCGATGTCGTGGTGGTGTGCGGGCCGTCCGGCTCGGGCAAATCCACATTGATCAAGACCGTGAATGCGCTCGAGCCCGTGCAGCAGGGCGAAATCATTGTCAACGGCATCAAGGTGACCGATCCCAAGACCGATCTGCCCAAGTTGCGCAGCAAGGTCGGCATGGTGTTCCAGCACTTCGAGTTGTTCCCGCACTTGTCTGTGACCGAGAACCTGACCATCGCCCAGGTCAAGGTGCTGGGCCGCAAGCCGGATGAAGCCAAGGCGCGCGGCCTGAAGATGCTGGACCGCGTGGGCCTGATGGCGCACAAGGACAAGTTTCCCGGTCAGCTGTCGGGCGGTCAGCAGCAACGCGTGGCGATCGCCCGCGCGCTCAGCATGGACCCGATCGTCATGCTGTTCGACGAGCCCACCTCCGCGCTCGACCCCGAGATGGTGGGCGAGGTGCTGGACGTCATGGTCACGCTGGCCAAGGAAGGCATGACCATGATGGTGGTCACGCACGAAATGGGCTTTGCGCGCAAGGTGGCCAACCGCGTGATCTTCATCGACGTGGGCGGCCGCATCCTGGAAGACTGCTCGAAGGACGAGTTCTTCGGCAACCCCGAAGCGCGCCAGCCGCGTACCAAGGACTTCCTGAGCAAGATCCTGCAGCACTGAAGAGGGTCGGCGCGGCTCTTCAAGGTGGCCGGAACAGCGGATCCCGTCGTCCGGCTTCTTCGGAAAGCAGCCATTCGATCAGTTGCTGGCGCGATCCCAGGCCCAGGCGACTCATCAGCTCACGGTTGTAGGTCTTGAGCGTCAGCACGGTGATGCCGAGCGTCTGTGCCAACTCGGCCAGACTGGTGCTTCGCGTGGCGGCCACCACCAGCCGCTTTTCGCGGGGGCTGAGCGGCCAGCCGACGGGCGACGGTGATGTCGGTCGCCTCGAAATAGCGGATGCCCACCACCACCAGAGGCTCAGTGCACGCGGCCTGATGGGGCATCTTCTCCAGAACAAATTCGAACCGGCCCCAGGGCTGGTACAGCGACATGCGTCGCTTTAGTTCAGGTGCCGGCTGCTCGAACAGGGTGCGTACAGCCTCTTTCACCAGCGTCGGCAGAGCGTGCCAGTCCATGCGTGCCCATTCGAGTGTGTGCATATTGGCGCCACCCTGCAGGTACAGCAAGCGGGCGGCTTCCTGGCTGCGCGCCGCCAGTGCGCCATCGGCTTGCACCAGCAGCGTGGCCTCTCCTGCGAGAGCTGTCTCTACGGGTGCTGGTGTCTGCCAGGGGTGTTGACGCCGATCGAGCCCGCCGAGCGCCTGTGCACCGCGCCCCAGGAGGACGTGCTCATCGTCAGTGAACGCGCCGCTTTCGAGCGGACGGTACACGCTCAGAAAACCATAACCTCCGCCGATGCGAACCGGTGCCAGCGTCGCCCAGCGCAAGCCCTGTGAGCCGAATACCTCATCGAAGAACGTTGTCCGCGCGAACGCTGGCTCAGCGATGAGCCGTCGGAACGATTCTCCGCCGCTGCTCCACTGTGTCTGGATGGGACACAGGGTAAAAAACTCGCTGGCGTTGTCGATCCACCATTGGTAAGCGCGCAGGCTCATGTGCTCAGTCATGAACGCTGTGGGATTCAAGCTGCCGTCGGTCCAGCCGAAACCGCCTACGGTGCAGTCGATGCGGCTGCGCACCGCGGCGAGGATGCTCGGCATCAATGCCAGACTGGGATAGGGCAGTTCCGCCAGCAGATCGAGGTGGGCCAACCAGTCGCGCTTGCGCGCGAAACCTGGAACGATTTCCACAGCTGGCAAGCCGCTGAGCTGGTAGCGCAAGGGTGATCTTTCAGGTTGTTCCAGCTGTGCAGCATGCCACGACCGGCTGCCCAGCAACCCTCCACCTGGGTGGAGTTACATGGCCTCTGCGCGATCCCTACATTGGCGGCATTGCCAATCATGCAGAGAATGAAATGAGGGCTCACCGCGATTTCAACCCGAACGTGCTGCGCGTGCGGCCGCTTCTCGCAGCGCTGACGCTGACGGCCGCGGCAGGCCATGTGGACGCGCAGGCGCTGCAGCTCAACGACACCGGTCAAACGCAGTGCTTCGACGCCAGCCACGCTGCCGTGGCTTGCAACGCCGCTGTTGCGGGGCGGCCAGGGCAGGATGGCCGCCATGGCCGCGATGCCGCGATCGCGGCCGGCGCGTTGGTCAAGCAAGGCGCGGGCAGTGCAGGTTTTGACTTCACCAAAATCTGCATGAACGGCGAAGCGGCGGGAACGGGTAGTTGCGCCACGAGCCCCGCATACAACACCGGCGCCAACCCTCCCGCCACGGAATGGGCGTGCACCCGTGACAACGTGACCGGTCTGGTGTGGTCGCTGCAGACGAGGCTGGAGTTTTGGCCTACGGCCGTCACGCCCGCTTTCGCCGCGACCGGACACAACGCGATCAACCGCTGCGGCAGCACCACGGGCTGGCGGCTGCCCACCGTGGCCGAACTTCTGACGCTGGGCACCTATGGCGGCAGCAGCCCGGCCATCGATCAGGGCCACTTTCCGCTGACAGAGGGCAGTGCCTACTGGACATCCACCACTTCCTCCAGCCCCAATACTGCGTGGGTGGTCGATTTCGCCACCTGGGGCAACAACCTCTACAACACCCTCAGTGCGGCCTACGTGCGGCTTGTACTGCCCAGCGGACTGTGACAACCATGTTCACCATCGCCATGCCTGTCACCCGCTTTTTTGCGGGCGCGATCGCTCTAGCGGCGATGGCGCCCGTTGCCTGGGCTGCGCCTTTCACCATCCATGCTGACGGCACCGCGACCGACGCCGCCACCGGTCTGACCTGGGATCGGTGCTATCTCGGCCAGAGCCTCAGTGACGCGCGTTGCCCCGTCACCATCAGCACGGGCCAACTGACTTGGGCTGAAGCACTGCAATCCACCGAGTCATTGAACCTCGTAGCCTACATGTCGCATCCCGGACGATCATAGGGTCGCTTGTGGAATAGCTGGGGGTGCTCCTGGTACGACTGTTTCATGGCCTGCACAGGCGTCTTGCTGCCCA
>NZ_VRUA01000039.1 GCF_008017535.1 Ottowia flava | reverse complement strand
CTTCATGTCTGTATTGTCTGGGCTTCAGGCCCTTGCAAGCACATCAGGCGTGGATTCGTGCAGAGAATCCCTAACCATGCTGTTCGCGCTGGGCAATCTGTGGATGGTGCGAGCGCGGCTGCTGGCCATGCAGGCATAAGTGCGTCTGCTGCAGCCCAGAAGGGCTTGCGGCCAGTCCAATGGCGCTATTTGATGGCCCTGGGACGCTGAAACTTATCCGCTATGGACTCATCTCGTCGGCTTGGCAGATCGGTCGTGCGGCCGCAGCGGGTTTTGCAGAACCTCCCTAACTGGTTGTCGACTGCCTGTTTACGTGCCGCAAATGCCTCTTTGGAGTGGCGGGAGATGTACTCTCTTACACCCTTGTGTTCACAGGTGTATTCCACGATGCTCCTCCCTCGCTCGTCTTCGAATTGCCGCCATTTGGGGGTCGTGCATGAAAACCTGCTGTCCAATGCTTTTCCAATAGTGGTATCTGGCATAGCTTCCCATACCGCATTTTTGACGATATTGATGTCACCCCCTCCGAAGCAGCCGCCCAACAACACAGGGGCAAAGACGAGAGTCAGCCGCGCGTAGTTCGCGCTCATCGCTTTCCTGACGATTCGGCCAAAAAACCAATTACGACCAAAAATTGTTTTTATGTGAAGTAGTGCTATGTTGATACCAAAAATGGCAGAGTTGGCATATGTCGCCAGTAGGCTGTCAAGCATTTTTTTCATATTTTGGCATTTTTGAAATTAAGGGATTTTTAGAATTGCAGCAATATAATTTACTATAGCTGCATGATAAAGGGGATGCTGCTCAAAGGCCGTTTTCCTTAATGCACTGAACGACTGATTGGGCAAACGCGAGCTGGATTTTTTTATGTTCCTCGGTGCCGAAAATCTCCCCAAAGTTGAGGCTGTCGATCTTGTGAATCGCGTCTACCTTCTCATAGGCGCAAGAGCAATTCTCGCGGCTCGCACCCATGCTCACGCATCCCCCCACAAACGCCCGCTCATTCTTGGAGCTGCACGCAGACAGTAATCCCAATATCAGGGTTGCCAAGGCAGCAGTTTTAAATTTCATAAATGCTTTCTTTCGTGCGATAAGGGAGGGAGCCGTGGACGGTTCGGCTCTCTGGGTTGCTCTGCAGGTTCGTTTATCGTCGGCCTATCGCGATATTGGCGAGTATCCACAGCGCCAGGAAACCGAGCATTTCCCAGGAGCTGAAGATCAGAAAAAACAAATAGACCCCAAAAAATATCAGGATCAGCCGGGCGATGAAGGCCATCGGATAGGTCACTGCCACACTGAATTTATCGGCGCATCAGGAGGGCGACGAATATCAAAATCACGATCCCCGCTAACCAAGTTTTGAGTGCGGGAAACATAGATGCTGGCCAGAACAACGCCTCGGCAATGCGATACCCCCAAGTGAACGCCGCACTCCCATTGACGTAGGGTCCCCAGAAATACGCATAGAACGCGTACAAGAGGCCGATCACCAGGTACCCCACGATCAAGATACGAGCAAGCTTCATGACAAGAACTCCCTCAAAGCGGGGCGTTTGGCGCCCCTTGTTAAAACAAAGCACCTGCGAGAAACACCGCTCAATTGAGAAGCAAACTCCGTAGATGCAAATGAATCAGAACCGCATCCTCACGCGGTGCCTGCCAAACCCACTCCCCCTGCGCGCCTGCCCGATCCCGCGAACCTGCGCGAGGTCCTCGCGTACTGGATTCGGCTGCTGCGCGTACAAAAGGAGTGGTCCCAAGAACGCTTGGCCCATGAGTGCGGTCTGGACCGCACCTACGTCTCAGCACTCGAGCGCTGCCGCTGGAACGTATCGCTCTCCAACATCGAGCGCTTGGCGCAGGTCCTGGACGTTCCCGCCTGGTCATTGCTCCAGCCACCGCCCACACCTGCGCCTGCCAAACGACGAGGGTAGGAAGCGTCCCCACCCAAACTGGATGGGGTCACCGGCAATCTGCACGATCACCGTGGGTTGTCCAGGTCACACCAGCCGCGCAAGGTTGCTCAAAATTTAATCAATAGTCTCCTCCTCATGTTGTGACATTATGTGATGCAAACTCATCAAATCAACATCAAGCAGAAACTTGGGTTGACTGAGTGTGCTGCTGTGCGCATTCCAGTGATTGACCTCAGGGGGCACCCGATCCAAGGTCTTGCGACCATCTGCGCATCCCGGTCCTGATGAGACGCGTGGCTTACAGCAACACATTCTTGAACCCATGCAGATCAATCCACCCGCCACGGTGAGCCGATGCGGTGTCTGTGGTTCCACCAACTACAGCCGGGTGGTCGCTCGGGACGAGTCGGGCGCCATGCGCTACACCGAGATCCTGCAGTGCACAAGGTGCAGCCGGGAGTTTGCCAACCTGGACCTGTGGCGACAGGATGGGGCATCCACTGCGAGCCCTGCGGTCGCCTAAAGTAGCCACAGAGCAGCCAAAATCCTGATCTCCCTCGGCCGACATCCATAGTTCACACTTTCCCGCTTCACCGTCCACCCCATGAGCAGCTATTCCGAACTCCTAGCCCAGAAAAAACTTCTCGACGAAAAAATCGCCAACGCTAAAAAAGCGGAATCCGAGCAGGCCCTGCAGACCGTTCGGCAACTCATTCAGGAGTTCGGTTTCACGGCTCAGCAGGTGTTCCCGTGGAATGCGAAGGCCGCCAAGAAGAAAGTCGCGGCAAAGTACCGGGATCCAGATACGGGCGCTACCTGGACCGGCCGGGGCAAGCCACCGCAGTGGATTGCAGGCAAGGACCGAGAGCCGTTTGTGATTGCCTGAACGCGCTGTGTGAACCCAGGCAGTGCGGTGTACTGCCCAGGCGATCACTGACTTTGAGTCTGTCCAGAACCAACGAACACGGCTGCCAACACGATTCCGTACTCCAAGCCTCCCTCCAGCGTGCGGGCCGTCCAAACGGCGCGAGACATAGCCGCCTCACGTGTGCGCGGATGATCTTTGTGCTCCCCCGGCACAAGATGCAGGTTGTGCCCACATCCCCAGACTGGCGGCACCGTGGCATCCAGCACCAGCAAAGCCGAAGCCTGGCAGTCGACCTGAAGGCCTTTCGCATGCCAAGACCCTTCCACCCCGACCACCAGCATCCAGTGTGAAGGCGGATCCGGTGCGTGGGCATTGCCGTACTTCGTTCGCGGCCAAGGCTGCCACTGCAACAGCATCACGCCCCCTGCATCCACCACACCTGTGCACAGCGCCAGCAAGTCTGCGGGCTCCTGCTCCCCGACCAAGGACACCGCCGCCTCTGGCAGCCACCGCTTTATCTGGCCCAGCATCCCTACCGCAGTCACCACCGGCGGCACACCCACACGTTGCCCCGACAACAAGGCCACCGCTTGCGCCAATGCCGTCGATCCCGTCCTGTGCGGCAGCGCCGTCGCACGCACCAACACCCCAGGCAACGGCTTCGGGTGCGAGAACGCACCGGCGCTGCGGTAACTGGGCACGGTCAACATGCCCAACCCCAGCACGTAGCGCCGAACGACCCCTTCACGCCCCGGCATGAGTGCCTCCTTGATCCGCCGTCGCCAGCAGCTTGCGCGCCAGCTTGGTTTTCAGCGTCGGGGGAGTGGTTACCTCCGCATACTCTGAAGAAGGCCCCAAAGACTCGGGCCTTTCAGGCTCCGCAAAGAACTCCTCTATCACTCCAGCACTGGCAACTTCCTCGGAGGACTCCTCGAACTCCCCCAGAGCCAAGCCCTGCCGCGCCGCCTCATCCAGCGCAGCCTGATCCAGGCCCAGTGCAGCCTGCTGCTGTCGCTCCTGCCGGGCCAACGCCACCACCTGCGCTAGGCTGTGACCTGAGCGCAGCGTCAGATCCACGTAGTAGATCGGCGTGCGGTGCGACAGCGTCGTGGACTTGCCCCGTAGCCGAAGCTCCAAGGGCAGGGCGGCCAGCAGCCCGCCGGAGGCCGCAAACAGATACCGAAGGCGGGCAGATAAAGTGCGAATGCTGTTGAACCCCGTGGTTCGAAACACAAAGCTGCTCAGCTCGTCACCGGTTGCGCCGGTTCCCGCATCCGTGTGTCCACCATCTTCTGCGTCGATGCGCACATGCAACCGCCCATACGGCTTGCAGTGCCCATCCTGGGCCAGCGCACACACCGACGGTGAAGGGCAGGGCAGGCTCTGCATCCCCGAGAGGGTCACTCTCTTGCAGCTCTCCCCATCTCCCACACACAGCGGCCTTCCCGTGGCCCGGTCAAACATCGTGTAGTGGGCCCGAAGGCTCAGATCCGGATCGTCAAACAGCAGCCGCACCGGAATGCTGCGCAGCTTGGCCTGTGGATCCTTGCGCAACTGCGCATCCATCGGGTGAACCACCCACCCCTCCTGGTTCTGTACCTGGCTGGTGAGCGTGAACTCATCATCCTTCTCGGGCAACCTGCGCCCGTTCTTTTCCACCACTCGCCCAATCGCAATGCGCCCGATCACGGGTGGCGTCAACGCCAAACCTTTGAGCATTGAACTCTCCTTGTTGAATGTGAATGCGCCCCAAAACAAAACGGGCCTCACCGTCACCGATGAGGCCCGCCTGTGGGGACGTGTTGAAAGAACCTGAAACAGCCCGCAGCCCCGGCCGCAGCACCACCTCAGATCTGCACCAGAAACCTTCGACTCCCCGGCTTGGGCACCGTGTAGGCCCGCACGATCTCCGGCTGCTCTTTAGCCAGCCGGGTGGTATCGAGCGTGCTGCCATCCTTGCTGCGCTTGAAACTCACCTCGCCGCCATTGAACACCGCCCGGGAGGCATCGCCCATGCGCTGCTGGATGGACTGCTTGAGCTGGGCTTCCAGGGCAGTGTGGGTTGCCAGCACCTCCCGCACCGCCACCAGATCCGAGAACACCGCCCCCATCACCAAGTCCTGGCGCAGGTCCAGGGTGGTGCCCGCATCCCGCGGATACAGCGCTCGCAAAGCCCGATCGGCCGACTCCGACCCATCCGCCGGAGGCTGCTGATCGTGCTCCACAAAGCCCCAGAACTCTCGCTCCAGGACAATGAGCTGAGCGATCAGCTCTTCATCCCGCTCCACCCTAAAAACCTGCAGTTCCTGGCCTCCCAGCAGCACCGCCACATCGGCCGCCCGCTTACCCGTCACCGCCAACTGGTGCTGAACCTGCAACTGCACATACTCCGGCACTCCATCACGCCAGAGCCAGGCGCCCTGAATGCCCGCGGTCTTGCACTCCAGCAACTGCACATCTGCGGCGCCCATGACCTCCCGGTCGATGTTGGCACGCATCCAGGGATAGTCGGGGTGCTGCAGCACCGCATTGATGCGCCGTACCCGATTCCCTGTACGGCGGGAGTAATGAGCTGCCACGATGGGTTCCAGAAGAGAGCCCCAGTACATTGGACTGAGATCATCCTCACTCTCATCCCTCGGTGGGGCGGGGGGCGCACGACCGGTCTTCTCCATCCACAGTTCCAGCTGCGACTGATAGGGGTTGAGCCCGACCGCCGCTGCCGCATCTGAACTCCCGATACCTCCCTTGCGTACCTGTAACCACTGATCGCGATCCAGATCCTGGGTCTTGACCAGCCGAAGGGGAGGGCGCGGCCGTGTTGACGCCTCAGACCCTGGTGAAACGACAGGACGAACCATGCTGACTCCTTGAATGTGAAAACGACCAAAGCAACAACAACGACAACCACGACGCCACAACGCCCTCCAAAAAAAGACCCCGGTCCACTGAAGGAGCCGGGGTCTATGCCGTGAAGGGTGAGGGTGGCTGGATAAACCGCAAAGAACGGCAGACACCGTCATGACGCCAACTGCAAGGCCTGTTCCAGCGCCCGCTGCTTGAGCGAGGCTCCCTGGCCAAACCAGGCACTGTCCAGCCGGTACTCCTGGCTGCGCGCCCGTCGCTCGTGGTCCACGAACTCGGTAACAGCGCACAGCAGGCCCCAGGCCGTGCCCTTGGCGGCTGCCAGCTCTGCACCCCGGCCTTGGCCTTCGTACATGGCCTGTACCTTCTTGAGGGCGCGCTCATTGATGAGACCTGCCGACGCATCCGCATGCCCATCCGTCTGGCAGAGCACCTTGAGGAAATAGTTCATGGACTCATGGCTCTTGACCTTGCGCTCGGACAGGGTCTTCATGCGGTACATGAACCCATCCCATTGGGACACCGCAATGCCCAACTGCTTCTTGACCGCCTGCGCATCAAAACTCGTGCTGTGCGGCACCTTGATCGCGCTGGACGTTCCGGACAGTGCAATGGACAAGGTGTTGTTGCAGACCACGCGCACGGTGGTGGGGGTCGCGGTGGTTGCCAATGTCCCATCGCAGGAGGTAGCCAACAGCAGATAGCCATTGACTACGTCGTTGCCCTTCAGAGCCGAGGACTTGCCGGTGCGGGCCAGGGCCCAGAACTTACGCCCGGCCTTGAGCACACCGGCGGTTTCTAGCTCATAACCAGAAACTTCCGTCAGATCCCGGTAGAACTCCAGCACCTGCTGGGGCTGCACGACCTGGTAGCGGGAACTGACCACTGACAAAGGGGCCTTGGTATCACTGCGGTACAGCACCTTCTGGTCGGGGAACTCCATGGGTTCGGCATACAGCGCGGACACGGAAGAGGCAGCGCTACTGCCCGTGCCAGGTTCCGTCGCCATGTAGCGCACGGGTGCCTCACGGATGGTCCAGTCCATGCCGGCTTCACGGGCCCAGACATCGATGGGCTGTTTGGCGGGCAGTTGCTGGCCCAGGTTGTGCCAGGGGGTCTCGCCGACATAGGCCATGGTTTGAACGAGATGTGCCATTGAAATGCTCCTTGAAAGATGAATGAGAAGAAAGTGAAGGGAGGGAAGTACGAAAAGTGCAAGACCTGAGAAGCGCGAAATGGGCAAAAAGAGCGAGCGCTCAGGCGTACGGATCCCGGAAGCGGTGCCCGCACTCCAGGCAGTGGTAGTTCTTGAGGCAGTTCTGATCGACGGCCCTGCCGATCTGGCTGCCGATCTCGCAGCCGACGGCCCCACCGCTCAGGCCTCCCATGGCGGCCCCGGCGACGGCGCCGAGGACCGTTCCAGCGGGGCCGACGAGCGATCCATAGGTGGCGCCGAGTGGGGCAGAGCGCAGGGCGGCAGCGGCGCCGCTAGCGGCTCCCGCGACAGCACCGATGGCAGCACCTGTGGTGCGAGCGCGATCGAGGGTTTCGATGCGGGGGGATTGGCATTGGGGGCAACTGAGCACGGGGAAATCTCCTTGGATATGTGATGGGAAGGACAAGGTTCGAGCGGAAGGAGCAGCCAAAAGGAAAAGCCCCGGGTGCTGGGCACGCGGGGCTTTGAGAAGGAGACTGACAGGGCCGGCACTATCGAGGCGGCATAGCGCCCGGCAGCGCTGGAACGTGCCGGGCGAAGAGGCTGCTACTTGCACTCGTGCTGAAACTGAGATTCAACTCTAAGTGGTGATATGTGACTGAAAAAAATTTGAGATAGCCAGCGAGGCTTCAAGCCGGTCCCGCTAGGCCCCAGTTACGCACGGGAACTTTGAATCGGCCGATTGCGCTGCTGGCAGTTGATGCAGCATCGACATCTGCGGCGTCTCATTGAGTCTGGCTACTTCCGCTTCCCGCAGTCGTCGAATGTCTCCTGCGATCAAGAGCGGAGAGCCAAGATTCGCTGGCATAGTTAAAGCATAGGAGAGGCAAATAATGAAGAACTATTTCCGTGTGATGCTGGGTCGGGGTGGTGCTTATGCATCGACCGCATATGCCGGGGGGTATATCGGCGCAAACTTTGAGATTCCGCAGAACCTGAATGCAGATCTGGGTGACGACTGGCGTGCGTTCAACAAGAAGTTCGTTCCCATCTTCATGGCCAGGCAGCCGGGCAAGACAAAGATTGGGGCAGGCCTGGCGTGCGGTGCGCTTTGGACAATAGCCAAAGGCATTGCCAAGGGGGACCTGGTGATCTCGCCCGACGGCACAGGCACCTACTTTGTGGGGGAGGTCAGTGGCGACTATTTCTATGTGGACGGAGAGCCATTTCCTCACCGCCGCCCGGTGAGGTGGTTGTCACAGACCATTCAGCGTGCCGACATGAGCGATGCGCTGCGCAACTCCACTGGTTCGATTGGAACTGTGAGCACCATCACCAAATACGCTGCAGAAATTGAGCAGTTGATCGGAGTGATAGTACCGCCCGTCAGCCTATCTGCCGATCCAACTGTCGATGACCCCGTGGCTTTCGCCATGGAGAAGCACCTCGAAGATTTTCTGGTGAAGAACTGGGCGCAGACCGACTTGGGTAAGGACTACGACATCTTTGCCGAAGACGGCGAACTGGTGGGGCAGCAGTACCCCACGGATACCGGCCCGATAGATGTGCTCGCTATCAAAAAAGACAAAACTGAACTGTTGGTGGTGGAACTGAAACGCGGCCGCGCCAGCGATGTAGTGGTGGGCCAGGTGTTGCGCTACATGGGTTTTGTGAAGGAAGAGTTGGCCGAGCCTGCTCAGGCTGTACGGGGTGTGGTCATTGCTTTAGAGGATGACATTCGAATACGCCGGGCACTGGCGATGACGCCAACGATTGACTTTTATCGGTATCAGATGACGTTCAAGCTGCTGAAGGGCACCCCTTGAGCAGTACCGTCGTCCAGGCTGAAAAGTAGACCCGGGCCCGTGTCGTTGTTCTATTACCCGATCGCCTGCACTACACCTATCTGGGCAACTGGGTTGGCCGCAGCGCCGCTAGTTGCTCAGTGCCACGCCGCTTGGGCATGTGCAGTGGTCTTGCTGGAAATTCTTCAGAATTTCTTGGCCAGTTTTTGATTGGTCCGCTTCCAGCCGATGGTGCGCGCTCGTCAGCGGAGCCAGGATGACTGAAGCCACTGCGCATGGGACCGTTGGTGGGGCTGCTCTAGGCTGGTTGCTGCCGCTAAACCCGCGGTTGTTGAACGACTGCTGCGCGACCAAAGCAGACTCTGGACGAAACGGTGGTTCAGCGCCCAAAAGCAGCCGCTCACAACGGCGTACCGCCGAGTAGAGGCACATGCCGTCGCGCAACGTTTGTAAGACTCCATTACCGTTAGGATTGAGCCAATTCATTCGTGCTCAGTTGAGTTTCGTCCGCTCCGTCCGTCGCCGCGTTGAGGTGACGGCTTGGCGGTAGCTGGAATATCGTAGAGGTGACCTTGTCTCCATCGTCTGAACAAGCCTTTTCGCGCTCGCGCCCCAAGCTGATGGCCCTCGGCTATCGAATGCTTGGTTCCGTCGAAGAGGCTGAAGACTTGGTGCAGGATGTATGGCTGCGTTGGCATGATGAAGCCGAAAATCAGCGTGAAGTGGTGTGAGGTTGCCCCTGAAAACTGGAGTTCTTGACCCTTGTTGAAAATACCGACAATGAGTTGAGCAATGAGTGACAAGCAAGTGCGTGCGCAGTACACGCGGGAGTTCAAACTGGAGGCGGTTCGGCAGGTGCGAGCTGGCCAGGCGATTGCGGTGGTGGCCAAGGTGCTGGGCATTCCCAAGGCCAGTCTGGGCAACTGGGTGCGACTGTCATCCAAGGGAGAGCTGGACGACGTTGGCAGCGCCGACAAGGCGACCAAAGTCTCGCCCGAGCAGATGGAGATTGCCCGGCTGCGCGCCGAGAATGCTCGCCTTCGCATGGAGCGCGACATCGCAAAAAAAGCCGCGGCGTACTTCGCGCAGGACACGCTGCGAGGTACGCCTGGATTGACCAAATGAAGTACCGTTACCCGGTGAGCGTGTCCTGCGGAGTGCTGGAGGTCAGCGCCAGCGGGTACTTCAACTGGCTGCGCCGGCGAGAGGATGGTCATGGCCGCAGCGGCCCTGGCCGACTCCACAGCGATGAAGCCCTGCTGGCGCACATCCGTGCCATCCACGCCGACGTCAAGGGCGAATACGGCTGGCCACGCATGCACAAGGAGCTTGTGGCCCGAGGCATCCGGGTGGGCAAAGACCGGGTTCGCAAGCTCATGCAGCAGCATGGCATCAAGGCCAAAACGAAGCGCAAGTTCGTGGTCACCACCGACAGCCGCCACAGCCTGCCGGTGGCACCTGACCTGGTGCAGCGGCGCTTCAACCCTGAAGCTCCCAACCAGCTCTGGAGTGGCGACATCACCTACATCCAAACCGACGAAGGCTGGCTGTACCTGGCCGCCGTCATCGACCTGTTTAGCCGCCAGGTGGTGGGCTGGAGCCTGCAGTCGCACATGCAGGCCAGCCTGGTCAAGGACGCGCTGACCATGGCGTGGTGGCGTCGCCGGCCACCACCCGGTCTGATATTCCACAGCGACCGGGGCAGCCAGTATTGCAGCCACGAGGTCCAGGGCGCACTGAAGGACTGGGGCATGCGTTCATCGATGAGCAGGAAGGGCAACTGCTGGGACAACGCACCGACGGAAAGCTTCTGGGGGCGGCTGAAAACAGCCAGCGTACATGGGTGCAAATTCGCTACCCGTGAGCAGGCCAGGCAGGCGGTGATGGACTGGATGGCCTTCTACAATCACCGCAGGTTGCATTCGTCGCTGGGCTACCTCAGCCCGATGCAGTACGAACAACGCTGGTACGAGGCACAGCGTAAAAAGGCCGCGTGAATCGTGGGTTAAGAACTACACGAAACAGGGGCAAGGTCACCGGCCCGGCTCATGCTGCAAGTGATGCCTTGTTCATCCAGCAGCTTCTGGAAGTGCTCGCTGGTGTATTGGCTGCCCTGGTCCGAGTGATGCAACAAGGCCACCGGCTTGCCTCGCCGCCACACGGCCATCATCAGCGCATCCACCACGAGCTGCGAGGTCATGCTCTCCTGCATCGACCAGCCCACGATGCGCCGCGAGTACAGGTCCAGCACCGCCGCCACGTACAGCCAGCCCTCGGCTGTCCAGATGTAGGTGAAGTCGGCTACCCACTTCTGGTTCGTAATAGTCCGCCCAGCACCGTTCTTGCGTGATCTTCGGGTAGTTGCCAGCATGCCTGCTGAACAAGTGCAT
>NZ_VRUA01000038.1 GCF_008017535.1 Ottowia flava | reverse complement strand
ATGACGCCATTGTTCCTGCCGCACACCGCTCACGCCATTCGGGCTTGACCGGGGTTTTGAACACCATCCTTAGCTGAGCCCCCAAGCCCGACCACAAAGCCTGACCTGCGGCAGCCGGCGCCGAATTCGCCAAGCCCCTGACGTCCTTGCGGCGACGGCACCCGCCCTAAAATACGTGTCGACCACACCCCCGCCCGAAGCCGGCCGGGGGTTTTGTCGTTGTCTTGTTGCTTCTGCCCGCTTTTGCCCGCCTCTGCCGATGGACCTGCCCAAGCTCACCCCCGGAAAACGCCACGCCCTGCCTCGCCCCGCGGGCTCCAGCGACGCGCTGCTGCTCGCGCAACTGGCCGAGCGCGAAGCGCAAGCCCAACGCCTGACGGCCATCGTCACGGCCGACGCCACCGACGCGCGCCGCCTGCAGGACGAGCTGGCGTTCTTCGCGCCCGGGCTGCGCATCGTGCTGTTCCCCGACTGGGAGACGCTGCCCTACGACACCTTTTCCCCGCACCAGGACCTGATCAGCGAACGCCTGGCCACGCTGTGGGCCATCCGCCAGGGGCAGGCGGACCTGGTGCTGGTCCCGGCCACCACGGCGCTGTACCGGCTGGCGCCGCCGGCCTTTCTGGCCGGCACCACCTTCCACTTCAAGCAGAACCAGAAGCTGGACGAGGCCGCGCTGAAAAGCCAGCTGACCCTGGCCGGCTACGCCCACGTCACGCAGGTGGTGAGCCCCGGTGAGTACGCGGTGCGCGGCGGCCTGATCGACCTGTTCCCCATGGGCAGCGCGGTGCCGTACCGCGTCGATCTGTTTGACGACGAGATCGATTCCATCCGCGCCTTCGACCCCGACACCCAGCGCAGCCTGTACCCGGTGCCGGAAGTGCGCCTGCTGCCCGGCCGCGAATTTCCCACGCACGAGGAGGCGCGCGCCAAGTTCCGCCACCGCTGGCGCGAGTTGCTGGAAGGCGACCCCACCAAGAGCCGCATCTACAAGGACATGGGTAACGGCGTGGCGACGGCGGGCATCGAGTACTACCTGCCGCTGTTCTTTGACGAAACCGCCACCGTCTTCGACTACTTGGGCGAAGCCACGACGCTGGCGCTGCACGGCGATCTGGAGCAGGCTTTCCAGCAGTTTGCGCAGGACACGCGCGAGCGCTTCCGCCTGGCGCAGGGCGACCCCGAGCGCCCGGTGCTGCCGCCCGAGGCGCTGTTCCTGAATGCCGAAGCCTTCTACCTGGCCGCCAAGCCCTACGCCCAGCTGGTGATGCGCCCGGGCGTGGACGACGTGCAGGCCAGCGCCTTCGCGCAGACCTTGCCCGACCTGACGGTGGTGCGCGGTGCCGACGATCCGCTGGCCAAGCTGCAAGCGCACATCGGCGCCAGCGCGCAGCGCGTGCTGGTGCTGGCCGAAAGCGATGGCCGGCGCGAAAGCCTGCTGGACTTTCTGCGCGCCAGCGGGCTGAACCCACCGGCCTTCGATTCGCTGGCCGAATTTCATAGCCAGTCCGACGAGAAAACGGGCATCGCCACCGCCGCCGTGGCGCAGGGTTTTTCGTGGCTGGAAGGCGGCATCGACTTTGTCACCGAGACCGAGCTGTTTGCCGCCGGCGCCGCCACGCGCCGACGCAAGAAGCAGGAGCAGGTCAGCGACGTCGAGGCGCTGATCAAGGACCTGTCCGAGCTGAACGTGGGCGACCCGGTGGTGCACGCGCAGCACGGCATCGGCCGCTACCGCGGCCTGGTCAACATGGACATGGGCGCCAAGAACCCGGACGGCAGCCCGGCGCTGCAGGAATTCCTGCACCTGGAATACGCGGGCGACGCCGTGCTGTACGTGCCCGTGAGCCAACTGCACCTGATCGGTCGCTACACCGGCGTCAGCGCCGACGAAGCGCCCTTGCACAAGCTGGGCAGCGGCCAGTGGGAAAAGGCCAAGCGCAAGGCGGCCGAGCAGGTGCGCGACGCGGCGGCCGAGCTGCTGAACATCTACGCCCGCCGCGCTGCGCGCGAAGGCCACGCCTTCCGCTTTGCCGCGCACGACTACGAGCAGTTTGCAGCCGACTTCGGCTTTGAAGAAACGGCCGACCAGAAGGCCGCCATCCACGCCGTGGTGCAGGACATGATCAGTCCGCAACCGATGGACCGCCTGGTCTGCGGCGACGTGGGCTTCGGCAAGACCGAGGTGGCACTGCGCGCCGCCTTCGTCGCTGTGACGGGTGGCAAGCAGGTGGCGCTGCTGGCGCCCACCACGCTGTTGGCCGAGCAGCACTACCAGACCCTGGTCGACCGCTTTGCCAAGTGGCCGGTGAAGATCGCCGAGATGAGCCGCTTCCGCTCCACCAAGGAGATCAACGCGGCGCTGAAAGGCGTGGCCGATGGCAGCGTGGACATCGTGGTCGGCACGCACAAGCTGCTGTCGGAGAAGACGCAGTTCAAGAACCTGGGCCTCTTGATCATCGACGAGGAGCACCGCTTTGGCGTGCGCCACAAGGAGCAGATGAAGGCGCTGCGCGCCGAGGTCGACGTGCTGACACTGACGGCCACGCCCATCCCCCGCACCATGGGGATGGCGCTGGAAGGCCTGCGCGATCTGAGCGTGATCGCCACCGCGCCGCAGCGCCGCCTGGCGATCAAGACGTTTGTGCGCAACGAGGGCACGGGTGTGATCCGCGAAGCCGTGCTGCGCGAACTGAAGCGCGGCGGTCAGGTGTACTTCCTGCACAACGAGGTGGAGACCATCGAGAACCGGCGCCAGAAGCTGGAAGAAATCCTGCCCGAAGCGCGCATCGCCGTGGCCCACGGCCAGATGCCCGAGCGTGAGCTGGAACGCGTGATGCGCGATTTCGTCGCTCAGCGCACCAACCTGCTGCTGTGTTCCACCATCATCGAAACCGGCATTGACGTGCCGACGGCCAACACCATCGTCATGAGCCGCGCCGACAAGTTCGGCTTGGCGCAGCTGCACCAGTTGCGTGGGCGTGTCGGCCGCAGCCACCACCAAGCCTATGCCTACCTGATGGTGCCTGAGATCGACGGGCTGACCAAGGCCGCGACGCAGCGGCTGGAGGCGATCCAGCAAATGGAAGAGCTGGGCAGCGGCTTTTACCTGGCAATGCACGACCTGGAAATCCGCGGTGCCGGCGAGGTGCTGGGCGAAAACCAGAGCGGCAACATGATGGAGATCGGCTTTCAGCTCTACAACGAGATGCTGTCGGAAGCCGTGCGCAGCCTGAAAGCCGGCAAGGAGCCCGACCTGCTGGCGCCGATGCAGGCCGCCACCGACATCAACCTGCATGCGCCCGCCCTCCTGCCGAACGATTACTGCGGTGACGTGCACCTGCGTCTGTCCTTCTACAAGAAGTTCGCCACCGCGCGCAGCAACGACCAGATCGACGGCCTGGTGGAAGAGCTGGTCGACCGCTTCGGCAAGCTGCCACCGCAGGCGCAGACGCTGATCGACGTGCACCGCCTGCGGGTTCTGAGCCAGCCCTACGGCGTGCAGAAGGTGGACGCGGCGCCGGGTGTGATCAACATCAGCTTCAAGCCCAACCCGCCGATCGACGCGATGGCCATCATCCGCATGATCCAGAAGAACAAGCACATCAAGCTGGCAGGCAACGACAAGCTGCGCATCGAGAAAGACCTGCCCGAGCCCAAGGACCGCGCCCAGATGGTGCGCGACGTGCTGCGCAGCCTGGGTCAACCGAACGCCGAAGCGGCCACCTGAGCCTCAGCGCTGGCCCGCCCGATGCTGCTTCGGCGGTCGCGACGGACCTGAAGCGGTGCGAGGGCCGCGGCCGGCCCTGACCCCCAGCCCGAACGTGCACCGGCTGGATCGCCCTGCACAACTTGATCCAGGACAACTGAGCGTGCGGAACCTGGGCGCATGAGGGTGTGCGGCGGGAACATCCGGATACCGTGGACGTTGCATCCTCATGTGTCCGTTGAATCTGCTCGACGAAGCCGCCTGCATCGACCGCGCTCAGCGCGGCGACGCCACCGCGTTCGCCGCGCTGATGCGGCGCTACCAGGAGCGCATCTACCGCTTTCTTGTGCGCATGACGCGCTCGCCAGACGATGCGCGGGAACTCGCGCAGGAAACCTTTCTGCACGCCTGGCAGGCCCTGCCCCGCTGGCGTCCGCAGGCACGTCTGTCGACGTGGCTGTTTCGCATTGCCCGCAACCAGGCCCTGGACCTTCTTCGGCACGCCCGGCGACTCGAATTTCTGCCGATCGACGAGTTGCATGTCGACCTGCTTCCCACCGACACCACCACGCCCGAGTCCGAGCTGCAGGCACGCCAGGGGATGGCGGCGCTGGAACGCGCATTTGCGCAGTTGCCGCTGGCACAGCGGGAGATCCTGCTGTTGCGCGACATCGAGGACCTGTCCTACGAGGACATTGCCGAGGTGCTGGACATTCGCCTGGGCACCGTCAAGTCCCGCATCGCCCGTGCGCGCGCTGCGCTCTTGCGCCTGCTCACACCCTGATCACGGAGACCTCGTCATGCGCTGTCCAAGAACCCAAGCCTTGTCCGCCCTGCTGGACCGCGAGCAAAGCACGGCCGCATCCGCAAGACTGGAGCGGCATCTCGCCTCATGCCCACTTTGCCAGCACCAATGGCAAGCGCTGCAGGCACTCAGACAGTCCTTGCTCGCGCTGCCCGGGTTGAAGCCCGGTGTCGACCTGGTTGCGGTGCCGCACCGCCACGGGCCTGCTCGCGCTGGGCCAATCGCCTGGCGCAGACCTTGGGCATGGTGGCCGGCAGGCTTGGGCGCTGGCGTCGCGCTCGCCACCGGCATCTGGCTCGGCAGCCTGCTCGGCGCTGGCGCGGTCGCCCCGCTCGCCGGCGCCGGCCGAGTGTTCGACCCCATTGCACCAGGCGGTCTGTGCGCGGCGACCGAACTTTGCCGCCCCAGGAGGACAGGACCATGAAACGCCACGACTGGATGCGTGCGGCCCTGGCCGCATCGCTGGCATTGAATGTCGGCGTGGTCGCAGCCGTTGCGGTGCTGCGCCCCGCCCTGTGGGCGCCTGGAGCCCAACCAATTTCAACCGCGGTGCATCTGCCGGACCATCTTCAGCTTGACGCCGCGCAGCGCACGCAATGGCAAGCGCTCGAGCCGCCTTTTCTGCACGACCTGGCGACCAACTGGAGCGCCATCCGGCACCATCGAGAGGCTTTGGTGCGCCAGGTGCTGGCGCCAACGCCCAACCGCGCCGCCATCAGCGACGAACAGACCGCCCTTGCGCGACTGCAATCTGCCCAACAGCAACGCGTGGTGGACCAGTTGCTTGCCGAACGCGCCGTCCTCAACGAACCTCAGCGCGAGCGCCTGCTGGACCTGCTGTTGACGCGCTATGCGCAAGAGGCAACTGAAGAAGAGTTGCTCCACCGCAAATGAGGACGAGACAACAAGCGCTGCAGGGAACCTGCCCGCGACATCGCCGTTGAACTTCACGAGGCGGCGATGCGCGCCACCTCTTCATTCAGTCGACTTTCAACGGAGCACTTTCCATGACCCGTTTCACCGCATTGATGCTGTCTGCCGCCATCACCGTGTTGGCCAACCCCCTGTCGGCAACGGCCGCCGATTCGCACGACGCCCATCACGCAGGCGGCAGCCACGCGCTGCAACTCAACGCCGGCAAGAAGTGGCACAGCGACGCACCGCTGAGGCAGGGCATGAACGCCATTCGCGGCGCCGCCGCGCAGGCTCTTCCCAAGGCCCATACGGGCAAGGCGAGCCGTGCGGACTACGACGCCTTTGGCGATACCGTCATCGCGCAGGTCTCGTACATGGTCGAGAACTGCAAGCTGCCGGCTCAGGCCGACGCGCAACTGCATACGATCCTGGCCGACGTGGTGGCCGGCGCCGAGGCCGCGCAAGGCAAGCACGGCGACGCGCAACGCGCGGCGGGCGTGGTGCAGGTGGCCAAGGCGAGCAATGCGTACGGCCACTATTTCGAGCACAAGGGATGGAAGTCCCTGAAGCTGCCGCACTGACCCGGGACATAGGGTGGAGGCAGCGCTTGCGGGCGTGTGCCTCTGGCGGAACACTCTCGCGTCCCCTCCTCTGTGTTCGCTCGCGCCGCTGCAAAAACGGCTTCATGTTGCAAGGTGTTGCCAAACGGTGCCGCACGTCGCCGTCGTCCTACAGCGGCCATCGGCATCACTGCACATAGGGGCCATGTTGAGCCGCCTAAATTACCGAGGAGGCCAAACGCAGTGTTGTTGTTGTCGGAGGGCCTTGTGTTTTACCAACCAAGGAGAAGTACACAATGAAAAGACTCTCTACCGCTGCGTTGATCGTGGCTGCGCTGGTGGTTGCCAGCGGCAGCGCGATGGCCCAGGACGACCCCAACCAAAGCGCGCAGAACAGCGACACTTCCCAGCCGAATTCGCCTTGGAAGTACAAGGGCATGCCCGACGCGGGCCAGTTCAACCCCACGGGCCCACGTTACGAGCCGCCGCCACCTCCTCCACCCCCGCCGCCGGTGGCACCGCCACCTCCGCCGCCGGTCGTGGTGCCGCCGCCTCCGCCGCCCCCACCACCTCCCCCGCCTCCGCCGCCGCCCCCTCCGCGGCCCGATCGCGGCTGATGCCGGCGCCTGAGCGACCCACTTTCATGTCGGTCGCTCGAGAAAAAGCCTCGATCCGAGGCTTTTTTTTCTGCGTGGCCAATGCCTCCCGCGCGCACCGCAAATTGCCAAAGGGGGTATAAAGTGCGCGTCGCGCGGGAGCTTGAATGCCCGCGCTCATGTAACCAGCCCGATGGACTATGCAGTACTTCCCGTCATTTCGCCCCCTGGTGATCGCCGCCGCGATGGCAGCCAGCAGTTCGGTCATGGCCGCCGGCCCCGCCCCGGATGCCACGGGCGCGCCGCTGCCCCCCAGCGACGCTGCAGTGCAAAGCTTTGCCGCGGATGTGATGCGGGCCAACGATGCCGCGGGCATGCCGTTTGCCGTGCTTGACAAGCCCACCGCCACCGTGACGGTGTTTGACGCCAACGGTCAGTTCCTGGCGCGCACACCGGTGCTGGTGGGCGAGGCCGTAGGCGACGTGGCGCCGCCCGACATTGGCACGCGCCCGCTCTCGCGGGTCAAGTTGCACGAGAAAGTGACTTCCGCTGGCCGCTACGTCACCGAAAGCGGGCGCAACCACAAGGGCGAAGACATCGTATGGCTGGACTACGGCCAGGCGCTCTCAATGCATCGCGTGCGCAACGTCAAGAACGAAGGCCGCCCGAAGCGCCTGGCTACCCCGACGGTGGACGACAACCGCATCTCGTTCGGCTGCGTCAACATGCCGCCCAGCTTCTACGAGCGCTATATCGACCCGCTGTTTGGCAAACAGAAAGGCGTGGTCTACGTGCTGCCGGAAACCAAGCCGGTCGCCAGCATGTTCCCGTTCGCCCACGCCGAAGGCACGGCGCTGGCGGGCGCACTGGCCCCGGCGCGCTGAGCCGACGGCACCGGCGCCGTTCCTCCGATCAGGCCGAGCAAACGCTCGGCTTTTTTGTGCACTGTCCGCCGCTTCCGGCCCGGCGCTGCCCGCTGGCAGCGGTTGGCCACAGTGCGCCTGCGTGCGCCCACCGTGGATAATGCGTGTTTTGGGCCTCAAGCGCCCACCAGATCTGCGCAAACAGCTATCTATTTTGAAGCACATGAGCCCAACCCCTGCCAGCGAAACACCGCGTGAACTCAGCCCTGGCCTCACGGTGCGCGGTCTTGACGCGCCGCTTCGCCTGCGCGACTTCAAGCTGATCGCGTTCGACATGGATTCCACGCTGATCAACATCGAGTGCGTGGACGAGATCGCCGATGCGGCGGGACGCAAGACCGAGGTCGCCGCCATCACTGAAGCGGCCATGCGCGGCGAAATCACTGACTACAAGGAAAGCCTGCGCCAGCGCGTGGCGCTGCTCAAGGGCGTGACCGAAGAACAGGTCGCACAGGTGTACCGCAACCGCCTGCGCCTGAACCCCGGCGCCGCCGAACTGGTGCTGGCCTGCAAGGCGGCAGGCCTGAAGGTGCTGCTGGTGTCGGGCGGTTTCACCTACTTTGCCGACCGCCTGCGCGACCGTCTGGCGCTGGACTTTGCGCGCAGCAACCTGCTGGAAATCCAGCACGGCGTGCTCACCGGCCGCATCGTGCCGCAAAGCTGGGGCGACATCTGCGACGGCGCCATGAAGCGCGAAACCGTGCTGCGCACGTGCAGCCTGATCGGCTGCTCACCCACTCAGGCGATCGCCATGGGCGACGGCGCCAACGACCTGGAGATGATGTCCGTGGTCGGCCTGTCGGTGGCCTACCGCGCCAAGCCGAAGGTGCGCGAACAGGCCAGGGTCGCGATCGACATGGGTGGGTTGGACAGGCTGCTGGAACTGTTCAGCGACGAAGCCTGATGGCAAGCGCGCGCCGGCTATCGCGTGCGCTGCTGGCCAAGGCCTGCGCAGGCAGGCTTTGAAAAACAGGACGTAATCCTGCTCTAGCCTTACTGCAAGCAGCGCAGGCAGCTATTGTTTTAATAGTTAACCAGGTGCCTCGCGGGCTCTTTCAGCACACGGATCACCGGGCACAGCAGCCTTCAGGCCGAGCGGGTCGCCGCCGCTGGCGCGCCAGCTAGGAAAGGCGAATGTCCATGGTCGCGAGCAGCAGGGCCCAGATCGCCACCGCGCTCAGCCACAGCACCAGCCCATAGACCGCGCGCCGTTGCCACTTCGGCCACGCCGCATGCGCCAAGCGGCCGTTGAGCCAGCCGGCCGCCAGAAACCCGAGCGCCCACAGCATGCCTGCCCCGATCATCGCTGGCCAGACGTCGTCACCACTCCAATGCTCGAAGTTGCCGTAAACCGGCCAAAGCACCGGCGCGGCCAGCAGGTAGACCAGCGCGCCGAGCAGCCCCATGCTGAGCAGGCCAAGCGCTGCAACGACGGCAGCGGCAACAAGAGAGCGTTTCATGGCGTTGGTTGCAAAAGCAGTCCTCACCCGCCCACCCCGGCGAGCGCCCAAGCATGGGATGGTGAGTCGCCCAATAATACTGCGCCCCAGTTTCTCGGATGACGCAGCGCGGCTTCAAGCGGGGCCGTACGGCGCCGGCACCAGCCTTTGGGAGATCCACCACAGGTTGCCCCAGGCGTCGCGCACCCCGCCCTGACGGTTGCCGTAGGGCATGTCGGCAACCGCCATCTCCAGCGTTGCACCTTCGGCCAGCGCACGCCGCATCGACGCATCGGCGTCTTCGACGTACAGGTAGCACGCGCACGGCATGGGCGGATAGGCGCCGCCGGCCTCGCTGGCCATCAGCGTGGTGGTGCCTATGCGCACCTGCACGTTGGCGATGCGCCCATCCGGCCGGGTGGTGCGTAGCACTTCGGTACCGCCAAAAGCCTTGACCAGGAACGACGCGAACCCGTCCGCGTCATCCACGAAGAAGTACGGCGTCACCGTACCGAAGCCTTCCGGGATGTACATGCCGACCTCACCGCCGCCCCGTTGAGCAGGGGCGCGAAGTCATTGTCGGACCATCGGCCCGACCGCGGCAAGCGGGGAACATTAGTTCCAATAATCACACACATCGACATGCGATCGAGGCTGGCCATCCGGCCTGCGACCCGCCGGGTCGCCTGCACCCATCCCGGTGCCAAGCGGCTGACTCAGCCGCCGTGGGCAGCCGGTCAGGCAGGCACCGCCGGAAGGCCCGACAGGGCCTGCGCCAGTTCCTTCTCGTCGTAGCCCTCGTCCTTGAGGTTGCCCGCGAAGTAGTTCTGGTAGGCCGTCATGTCGAAGTGGCCGTGGCCGCTCAGGTTGAAGAGGATGGTCTCGGACTTGCCTTCGCGCTTGCAGCGCAGGGCTTCCTCGATGGCGCCCTTGACGGCGTGGTTGGCCTCGGGCGCGGGCACGATGCCTTCGGCGCGCGCAAAGGCGACGCCGGCGGCGAAGCAGTCAACCTGGTTGTAGGCCTGCGCCTCCATCAGGCCCAGCTCGCGCACGTGGCTGACCAGCGGTGCCATGCCGTGGTAACGCAGGCCGCCCGCGTGGAAGCCCGGCGGGGTGAAGGTGCTGCCCAGCGTGTGCATCTTGGTCAGCGGCGTGAGGTGCGCGGTATCACCAAAGTCGTACGCATACTTGCCGCGCGTGAGGCTCGGGCAGGCCGAGGGCTCCACCGCCACGATGCGCGGCTTGGCGCCGCCGCGCAGGCCATGCCCGATGAAGGGGAAGGCCAGACCGGCGAAGTTGCTGCCGCCGCCGGTGCAGGCCACCACCACGTCGGGCCAGGCGTCGGCCATGTGCATTTGCTCCATGGCCTCCAGGCCGATGATGGTCTGGTGCAGCAGCACGTGGCTGAGCACCGAGCCGAGCGCGTACTTGGTGTCCTCGCGCTGGGCGGCGATCTCCACCGCTTCGCTGATGGCTATCCCTAAGCTGCCAGGGTGGTCGGGGTGCTCGGCCAGCACGCGACGGCCGTATTCGGTTTCGTTGCTGGGCGAGGCGACGCAGCGCGCGCCGTAGGTCTCCATCAGCGCGCGGCGGTACGGCTTCTGGTCGTAGCTGACGCGCACCTGGTAGACGGTGACGTCCAGCCCGAAGATCTGGCCGGCCAGCGCGAGCGAACTGCCCCATTGCCCTGCGCCGGTTTCGGTGGTGAGGCGCTTGACGCCGGCCTGCGCGTTGTAGAAGGCCTGCGGGATGGCCGAGTTGGGCTTGTGGCTGCCGGCCGGGCTGACGCCTTCGTACTTGTAGAAGATCTTGGCGGGCGTGCCGAGCGCCTTTTCCAAACGGTGCGCGCGGAACAGCGGCGAGGGGCGCCACAGGCGAAAGACTTCGCGCACCGGCTCGGGAATCTCGATCTCGCGCTCGGTCGTGACTTCCTGCTCGATGATGCTCATCGGGAACAGCGGCGCCAGGTCGTCGGGGCCGATGGGTTGCAGCGTGCCCGGGTGCAGCACGGCGGGCATCGGCTGCGGCAAGTCGGCCTGGATGTTGTACCAAAACTTGGGCATCTGGCTTTCCTGCAGCAGGTACTTCGTGGGCGTGCTCATCCAATGACTCCGATCGGGAAGGTGGGGTGATGGTGCGCCGCCGGCCCGGTGCAAGCCAGCGCGCGCGGGGAGCCTCAATATAGCGGCGGCGCAGGCCCCGCGCCTCCGGCGAGACCCGTAGGGCGCCGCCGATTCTTGCGGAGTATGGGCGCTGGGCCATGCAGCGGCGCGCCCCAGCCAGCAGGTCGCCCCCTACTGCGTCCGATCACGCTGTTTTGGAGCCCTGGTTGCGGTACTCGGCCAGACCCGGAATTTCAACACAAATCGACCTCTAGCTGTCGTTTCCCAAGAGGTTGTTCACCCGAGGTGAAGCAAGATGGAGGTTCTCAAGCCAAACCAGCTGC
>NZ_VRUA01000037.1 GCF_008017535.1 Ottowia flava | reverse complement strand
AGCCACCGAACACCTGCCTCCCATCACGCGACTCGCATTCGACGGGAACAACGTGTTGAGAAACTACATCTAGGGCGCCGTCGGCTCCAGAATCAATTGCGTCTGGGTGACCACGGCGCACAACTTTCCCTTGTCCGAGCGCACTTCTGTTTGCCAGACGTGCGTGCGGCGCCCACGGTGAAGGGCGACACACTCGCCGGTCACCACCGTCCCCACCTGAGCGCCTGCGATGAACTTGGTGCTTGAGTCGGTGGTCGTGGTGGTCTGGCCGGAGGCCAGGTTCATCACTGTGCCGACTGCGCCGAGCGTGTCGGCGAACGCCATGTAGGCGCCACCGTGCAGGATGCCGCCTGCGGTGCACAGGTCAGGGCGCACCGGCATTTCGGCGCGCACACGCTCGGGCGTTGCCTCCAGCAGCGTCACGCCCATCAGGCCGGGGAAGAGAGGGGCCAGTAGCGTGTGCAAGGATTCGAGTGTCAAGGCGGTCTCCCGTCAGGTTGAACTGACGCATTATGGGCACGGGGGCTGCGTCTGACGTACAAGAAAAGAGCCCCGCTGGGCGGGGCTTGGCCGGCGAGAGGGCTTCAATGGTCTGCGCGTTGAGCGCGCGCGCCGTGCTCGACTTCATGGCGATCTGGCAGACCGCTGCATCGCTTCCTAACGCGACTCGAAACCGACTTGCCGCAGCTTCGCGCGGCCCGCAAATCAATCGCCGATCTGATCGGATGGAAATTTGAGCGAGTCCCGCAGAAGGTAGTTCATAGGCAACTGGTAGTTGATGTTCTGCGGCGGAATCGGCCGTTCAAACCAGTGCGAGTACATCGTGTGGAACTCGCGATCACGGATGAGGCGGCGCAGGACGGTATCGAATTCTGCTTTCCAGACAGGGTCGTTCTTGGGCAGCATGATGGCCAAGGGCTCGATCGACAGCAATCGGCCCACCACTTCCCAATCGGCCGGTTGGGCCGCTTGCGCGCGCAGAGCGAACAACTGAATGTCGTCCATCATGTAGGCATCGCCGCGCTTGTCTGCCAGATCCTTGAAACACGCGCTGGGTGAATCGCAATCTCGTTTACGGGCGTTGAGCTGCAGGCTGGCGTTGCGCTCCTCGAGGATCTTTGCCGTGGTGGTGCCCTTGGTCACCAGTACCGTTTTGTCGCGCAGGTCCTCGGGGCGTTGAATGCGGCTCTTGGTGGCAACCAGCATGCGCACGCCGGCGTAGTAGTGCGGGATGGTGAACGCCACGCCGATCTTGTCGCGCCTTTCGCGGTTGTTGGTGGTATCGGCGCATTCGGCATCCACTGCGCCGTCCACCACAGCCTTGAACCGGGCGGCATTGGACAGGGGAACGTACGTGATCTTGGTGCCCGCGGGGATCAGCTTGCGCTGCTCAAGATCGTTGATTACGGCCTTGCACAGATCGACGGCGAAGCCCATGCCATGGGTCCCGTCGGGCGATGCGTAAGACAGTGGAGGTGCGTCGGGGCGGTATCCCAGCCGCACCTCGCCACGTGTCCGGATGTCGTCGAGAACCGCCGCGTTGAGTAGCGGCGAGACGGCGACGGCGGCTGCGCCAAAAGCAAGGGCCAGCAAGCGTTTCACAGTGTCTCCTAACCTGAATTTATGTATGAGATGTGAGCTGTAGCTCACTCTCAAAAATACATGCTTTCCGGTTCGTAGAAAAGACGTCTGCGAAGAAAATTGCCTTATTAAGTGCTACTTTTTCCGCGCTGCAATCGCCTTCTCGGCCATGTTCACCAAGTCGGTGCCGACCTGCTGCTTCCACTTGTCGTACACCGGGCGGGTGGCCTTGACGAAGGCTTCGCGCTCAGCGGGGCTCAGGCGGGTGACCGTGACGCCCAGACCTTCGATTTCCTTGAGCAGCGGCTGGCCGGGCTCGACCAGGCCCTTGCGGGCGATGGCGTTCTGCTCGACACCGGCTTCGACGGCGGCCTGGCGCACCAGCTCGCGGTCGGCAGGCGTCCACGAATTCCACACGTCCTTGTTGACCACGAACACCAGCGGATCCGCCAGGTAACCCCACATGGTCAGGTACTTCTGGCCCACGGTATGCAGTTTGGCCGCGGTGAAGATGCTCATCGGGTTTTCCTGCCCGTCCACGGCGCCGCTGGCCAGCGCGGGCTGGGCATCGGCCCAGCTCATTTGCGTCGGGTTGGCGCCCAGGGCGGTGAAGGTCTCGAGGAACAGCGGCGAGCCGACCACGCGGATCTTCAGGCCCTTCATGTCGGCCGGCGACTTGATCGGGTGCTTGGAGTTGGTCAGTTCGCGGTAGCCGTTCAGGCCCCAGGCCAGCGGCACGACGCCGGCCTTTTCGAGGATGCCGAACACCTGTTTGCCGACTTCACCCGTGGTCAGCGCGTCGATGGCGGCGTAGTCGGGCATCAGGAAGGGCAGCGAGAACAGGTTCAGCTGCTTGACCTGGGGCGACCAGTTGATGGTGGAGCCGATGGCCATGTCGATCACGCCCTGGCGCAGCGCGCTGAACTCGCGCGTCTGGTCGCCCTGGATCAGCGACACGCCGGGGTACAGCTTGATGTTGATGCGGCCGTTGGTCTTCTCGCGCACCTTGTTGGCCCAGATCTCGCCGCCCTTGCCCCAGGGAAAGGCGGTGCCGACGACCAGCGACATGCGGTACTCGGACTTGTAGTTGGTCTGCGCATGGGCGGGCAGGGCGGTGCCCAGCGAGAGGGCGGCGGCCGCGGCGGCGGCGGTAGCGAGCAGTTGACGACGCAGTTTCATGGGTTCATTCTCCTCAGGTTTGCTATCAAAAACGCAGCTGCTTGCGCAGACTCATGTAGGGCTGGAGCCCGATAACGTTCAAAATTCTCAGTACCCCAGCACACGCGGCAGCCACAGCGCCAGTTGGGGCCAGATGATCACCGCCACCATCACCAAGCCCATGGCCAGCAGCATCGGGCCCACCCAGCGCACGGTTTGCTCCATGCGCACATTCGCAATGCGGCAGGACACCATCAGGTTGACGGCCAATGGCGGGGTGAACTGGCCCAGCGCCACCTTCAGCGTCAACAGCACGCCGAACCAGACCGGGTCCCAGTGGTAGTGCTGCACGATCGGCCACAGCAGGGGCACGAAGATCAGGAAGATCGACACGCCGTCCAGGAACATGCCGACGGTGATCAGCATCAGGATCAGCAGTGTCAGCACGCCGTATTCGCCCAGGCCTGAATGGACGATCGCGTTGGTGATCGGATCGATCACGCCGAGCGTCGACAGCGAGAACGCGAAGATGCCCGCCAGCGAAACCACCAGCAGGATCACGGCCGACAGCTCGCCCGATTCCTTGAGGATGGGAAACAGGTCGCGCAGCGTCATCGTGCGGTGGATGAACATGCCCACGAACAGGCCGTAGAACACGGCGACTACGGCGGCCTCGGTCGGCGTGAACCAGCCCATGCGCATGCCGCCCAGGATCAGCACCGGTGCGGCCAGACCCCAGATGGCCTCGATGAAGCTCTTGAGCAGGGGCGGGCGCGGCAACTTGGATTCTTCGGCGCCCATGCCGTGCTTGCGCGCCATCCACACGGCCGGCACGATCAGCGCGATGCCCGCCAGAATGCCCGGGATCATGCCGGCGGCAAACAGCGCCGGTACCGACGCGCCCGGCACCAGCACCGAGTACACGATGAAGGCGACCGACGGCGGGATCAGGATGTCGGTCGCCGCGGCGGCGCCCACCACGCTTGCCGAGTAGCTGGCGGGGTAGCCGGCGCGGTTCATCGCGGCGATCATCACCGCGCCCACGGCGGCCGCGTTGGCCGGGCCCGAGCCGGAAATGCCACCCAGGAACATGGCCACGCAGATCGCCACCAGGGGCAGCATGCCGGGGCCGCGGCCGACCAGCGCAATGGCAAAGTTGACCAGGCGGCTGGCCACGCCGGAGCGGTCGAAGATCGAACCGACCAGCACGAACATCGGGATCGCCAGCAGCGGGTACTTGCCCAGGCCCGCGTAGAAGTTCTGCGGCACTGCCAGCAGGCCGAACCAGGCGGTGTCGCGGTTGGCGATGGCGATCGCCGCGGCGCCGGCCAGGCCGAGCGACGCGCCAATGGGCACGCCCATCAGCATGGTGATGATGAAGACGGCGAAGAGGAGTGTCGCGATCACGGTGCGTGCTCCTCGGCGCGCACTTCGGGAGAGGTGGGCAGTTCGCTGCTGTCGCTGGCGGGGCGGCCGCCGCGGCGCATCAGGCCGATGGCGCGCAGCATGATGGCGATGCTCAGGATGGGCAGCCACATCGTGTACCACCACTGCGGCACACCGATGCCGGGCGAGGTTTCGCCGTACTGCACGTCGTCCCACAGCACGCGCGCCGACAGCACGGCCATCAGCGCGAACAGCAGCGCGACCATGGCGGCGCCAAAGCGGGCCAGGGCGCGCTGGCGCTTTTCGGGGCCGGCGTCGGCGAAATACTCGATGCGGATGTGCCGGTTGCGCGCCACGGCGGCCGAACCGGCCACCATGGCCAGCACGATCATCAGGAACACCGACACCTCTTCCGTCCACGCGAACGAGGCGCTGGTGAAGTAGCGCACCAGCACGTTGGCAAAGGTGATCAGCGCCAGCAGCGCCATGATGATCACCGTCAGCCAGTCTTCGATGGCCAGCGGTACGCGGGAGGGAACGGTCTGATCGGCCGCAGGGTGAGGGGTCGGCACCGGCGTGGGTGCGGAATCGGGCGGCTGGGACATGGGCAAGAAACAGGCGCCCGAAGGCGCCGACAAACTCTTCAAGGGGGCGAATCTGCCCCAAAGCGGGTATGTTAAGTCCCTTCGTTGGCCTTTCACGGGCCAAACCGGTATCATCAACTCCATGCAAACCCTTAGCGATCCGTTTCTGCGCGCCCGCGCACACGGCACGTCGGCCGCTCAGGTCGGCGCGGGTTTGCGTGCGTGGACGCATTTCACGACGGCCGGGGCCTGGATGCCCCAGGGTGCGCGCCTAGCTGCCGCACTTCGCTGAGCCCGACGAACCCCGCCCCGCTCCACCGAGCACCGCGCACCCGGATCGTCGGGCCCCACGCCTTCCGCGCGAAACCCTTTCTTTTCTCACCGGTCCAAGCTGGACCGGTTTCACCCGGCGCAGGGACGACGCCTGTTTCGCCCCGTCTGATTCCACTAGGAGAGGCTGCCATGTCATCCACCGCCGAACTGCAACGCACGATCACCGATCTGGACCATGTGCGCATCCACAGCCTGTTGCGCCGCCAGGCTGCTGCGGGCGCCGCCAGCGCGCACGCGGACGAGTTGGCCGAAATGATCGACTTTGCCGACCAGGTGCGCCCGCAGGAAATCGCAGGCGACGTGGTGACCATGTATTCCAAGGTGCGTGTGGCTGACCCGGCCGGCGGCGCCGAACGCAGCCTGACGTTGGTCTACCCGCCCGACGCGGACGCGGCCCAGGGCATGATTTCTGTCCTCTCGCCGATCGGTACCAGCCTGCTCGGCCTGCGGGTGGGCGACACGGCGCGCTGGCTGGGCGTGGACGGCAAGTCTGGCGCCCTGGAAGTGCGGGCCATCGAGTTCCAGCCAGAAGCGAGCGGCGACTACACCGCCTGAGGCACTGGCGGTACCAGAAGCAGCCGCGTGGTATTCCACGCGGCTTTTTTCGTGGTGCTGGCGCCTCCAGGCGACTGCCCGGTGGTCATGCGGCGTGAGGCATTGCCTCGCACGCCGTGCCGGACGATTCCTGCAAGCGCGCAGGAAAGCGGCCCGCAATGGGCGGCGCGCGGTCGGGTTGGAATGGAACTCCGGCGGCGCCAGGGGGTGCCGCGTGCACAGGAGAACAACACATGGTCAAGCCTTCCCGTTTCTGGATGTCCACCCCGGCCGTGGCCGCGCTCGGTGGCGCGTTGGCCCTCACGGCGTTGTCGGGGTGCGTGACGCGCACACGCGAAGTCGTGGTCGAGCGGCCCACGCAGCCCACCACGGTGGTGGTGCAACAACCCACCGGCAACAACCAGGTGCGCACCATGCCCGGCCCCATCAACGAGATCCAGGGCGCCGCCCCTGGCGCGGGCTACAGCTGGCTGACCGGCTACTGGGCCTGGGACGGCGCGCGCTGGGCCTGGCAGCCGGGTCGCTGGATACAGGGCACTGCCCCGATCAAGCCCGCCCCGCAGCCTGAAACCATGGGCGCCGCCCCTTCGCCGTCGCACTACTACGTGCCCGGCTACTGGCAGTTCAGTGGCAGTGCCTGGGCCTGGGTGCCGGGTTCCTGGCGGATGTAAGCCGCGCTCAGTTCTACCCAGCGGGATTGGGCCATCAGCCAAGTACGAGACCCACCGGCTGGTGGTCTGACGCGCGCGTCGCGCCATCGACGCGGATGTCGCGCACATGGGGCACCAGCGTCGTGTCGACAAAACAGAAGTCGCAGCTGATCGGCTCGGGCCCATAGGTCCGGTCGAACAGGCGGAAGGTCGGCGCGTGCGGCGCATCGCCATGCACCAGCGGCCAGGCGTCGTGCCAGCGGTGGTGCGCAGCAGCTTCCGCGCGCTGGATCGTGGCGTATTCCGCCTCCGACGGCGCCAGGTTGAAATCCCCGCACAGGATCGCCTGGGCCGTGTGCGGTTTGGCGAAGAACGGCAGCTGTGGCTCGCTGGGTGCGGGCGGGGTGGTGGCGTGCTCGCAGGCTTCGGCGTGCAAGGCGCGCAGCGCTTCGGCCTGTGCCATGCGCTGGCGCGGCGAGTAGTACTCCAGGTGCGTGGTCATCACGCGCACCAAGCCCAACCCAGGCGCCTCCACCGTCACGGCCGTCACCATGCGCGGCATGCTGGGCACGGCGCTGTCGGCCGGCCAGGGCAGGCGGTGGTGCTCGACCTGCCGCACGGGCAGGCGCGTGGCGATGAGGTTGCCGAAGCGTCGGCGCTGCAGGGTGCCACTTGCACCGGGCACGTATTCGTCCACCGCGGCGCCGAAGAACAGCTGGTAGCCGGGCAGCAGCATGGCCAGTTGCTCGGGCTGGTCGCGTGGCGCGCCTTGCAGGCCTTCAAAACCCTGAGCGATTTCCTGCAGGCAGAGCACATCGAAACCGCCGGGCCCGGCCAATGCGCGAGCGCCATCGACGATGCGTTTGGGGTCGGCCTTGCCGTCCAGGCCACAGCACCATTGGGTGTTCCAGGTCACGAGTTGCATGGCGGGCGGCTCCTCGTCGGCGTCACTTGATGCCGGCGCGCATGAAGCTCTGCACGAACTGGCGTTGGAACAGCAAGAAGGCCACCAGCAGCGGCGCGCAGCTCATCAGCGTGGCCGCGGTGATGACCGACCAATCCACTCCCTGGTCGACCGATGAAAACACCTGCAACCCCACCGTCAGCGGCCGCGCGCTCGGGCTGTTGGTGATGATCAGCGGCCACAGGAAGTTGTTCCAGTGAAAGCTGATCGACACCAGCGCAAACGCTGTGTAGACCGGCTTGGCCAGCGGCACGTACACGCGCCACAGCGTTTGCAGCGGGCCCGCGCCTTCCACGCGTGCGGCTTCGTCCAGCTCCTTGGGAATGCCCATGAAGGTCTGGCGCAGCAGGAAGATGGCGAAGGCCGACGCGAAATAGGGCAGGCCGATGGCCAGCAGGGTGTCCACCAGGCCCAGTTTTGCCATGGTCTGGTAGTTCTCGACCAGCAGGATGTCCGGCATGATCATCAGCTGCACCAGCACCAGCGCGAAGGCCACGTTGCGGCCCGGAAAGCGGTAGCGCGCAAACGCGTACGCCGCCAGCGTGGACAGCACCAACTGCGCGGCCAGCACCATGGTCACCAGCAGCGTCGTGTTCAAGAAGTAGCGGGCGAACGGCGCAGCCGCCCAGGCGCGGCGGAAGTTGTCCAGCGTCAACGGTGCCGTCAGGTCAAAGCGCGTGGCGAATTCGGCGGGGTGGAACGCCGTCCAGAAGGCGTAGGCCAGAGGCAGGATCCACAGCAGGGCTAGCACCCACGCGGCCACGGTGTCGAGCCAGGTCGGCTCGTTGTACGCCAAGCGTTCGGAAGGCGCGCTCATTTGTAGTGCACCTTGCGGTCCAGCACGAAGAACTGCACCAGCGCAATGCCGGCCAGCACCACCACCAGCACCACGGTGATGGCTGCGGCGTAGGCCGTGTCCCAGAAGCTGAAGCCCACCTCGTACAGGTGGTAGAGCAACAGCGTGGACGCGTTGTTGGGCCCGCCGCGCGTCAGGATGAACAGGTGGTCGACCATGCGGAAGGCGTTGATGAAGGCGTTGACCAGCACGAACAGCGTGGTCGGCATCAACAGCGGCCATTGCACGCGCCGAAAAAAGGTCCAGCGCGACGCGCCTTCAATCGCCGCAGCCTCGCGCAGGCTGGGGTTCAGCGTCTGCAACGCGGCCAAGTAGAAGATCATGAAGAAGCCGGCTTCCTTCCAGATCGCGACCACGGTGACGGCGCCCAGCGCCGTGCTGGGGCTGCCCAGCCAGTTGTGCGTGGGCAGGCCGAAGGCGCGGGTGATCTGCTCCAGCAGGCCGTACTGCGGCGTGTAGAAGAACAGCCAGATGTTGGCCACCGCGATCATCGGCAGGATGGTCGGCGTAAAGAAAGCCGTGCGCAGGAACGCGCGCCCGGCGATGCGCTCGTTCACCCACAGCGCCATCAGCAGCGCCAGCCCGATCGAGCACGGGATCGTCGCCGCGGCAAACCACAGGTTGTTGCGCACCGCCATCCAGAACACCGGGTCGTCCACCATGACCTGGTAGTTCTCCAGCCCGACCCATACGCTCGCTCGCGCGCCCTTGGGCGTCGAATACAAGCTGTCGATCAGCGTCTGCACCGCCGGGTAGTGCGTGAACGCCACCAGGAGCACCATCGCCGGCAGCAGGAGCAGCCAGGCGTGGATGGCAAAACGGCGTTCAGACAGCATCGGGTCGGCGGCGGTAGCTCAGTCGTGCGCGGTGTGGCAAAGCAAGATTTCAAAAGAAATCATGCTCTGGCCCTACAACGACCTGCGCAACCAGCTCACTTATTTGTAGCCACGCAGCAGGCGGTTGGCTTCCGCCTGCGCGTCCTTCATGGCCTGCGCGGGCGTCTTGGTGCCGGTCAGCGCGGCCTGCAGGCCATCGTTCAGGGCCTTGGTCACGCGCTGGTTGTCGTGGGTCGAAAACTCCGCCACCGAATGCGGCAGTTGGTCGCGGGCGACCAGCGCGGGCGGAAAGTCGGCCGTGTACTTCTTCAGCGCCGGCGTGTCGTAGGCGGCGGCGCTGGTGGCGACGTAGCCGGTGTCGATGCTCCACTGCGCGGCGCGCTCAGGCTGCGTCATCCACTGGATGAACTTCATCGCGGCCTGCTGCTGCGCGGGCGTCGACGTCTTGAAGAGGTAGAAGTTGCCGCCGCCGGTGGGCGAGCCGGCGCGCTTGTTGGCCGGGATCATGCCCACGCCAAAGTCGAACTTGGCGCCGGCGCGGATGCTGGTCAGGTTGCCGGTGGTGGTGAAGATGATGGCGGCCTTCTTCTCGAAGAAGTCCTTGGGCGTCGTGCCCCATTCGACCACGCCAGGGGGGTGGATGCCGGCCTTGCCCAGGTCGACCCAGTACTGCAGCGCCTCAACGACCTTCGGGTTGTCGAACGTCACCTTGGTGCCCGCGTCGTTGGCCAGGATCACGTCGTTGGGCGTGGTCAGCGTCTGGAACAGCCAGTACGGGAAGCCGCTGGATGGGATCTGGATGCCGTACTGCGTGACCTTGCCACTGGCGTCCTTCTTGGTCAGCTTGGTGGCCATGGCCTTCAGCTCGGCCCAGTTCTTGGGCGGCGTGTTCGGGTCCAGCCCGGCTTCCTTGAAGGCTTCCTTGTTCCAGTACATCACCACGGTGGAGCGCTGGAACGGGATGCCCCAGGTCTTACCGCCGGTCTGGCTGTTCATCATGAACGCGGGGTAGAAGCTCTTCATCCAGGCCTGGTCGGCCGGCGTCTTGGCGAAACTGTCAAACGGGATGATGGCGTCTTCGTCGATCAGCGTGAACATGTCGGTCGACAGCAGCACCGAGGTGACGGGCGGCGTGCCCGACTTGTGCGCCGTGAGCGCCTTGACGATGGTTTCCTGGTACGTGCCGGCGTAGATCGGGTCGACCTTGATGCCGGGGTTGGCCTTCATGAATTCGTTGGCGTAGCCGTCGATGATCTTGGTGATCGGCCCGCCCACGGCAACCGGGAAGTAGAACGGCACTTCCACCGGCGTTTGGGCATGAGATGTGCCGGTAACGCCTGCCAGACCTGCGCAAGCAGCTAGGGTAATGGAAGCAAATCGGCGAAGAAACTGTTGGCGTTGCATGGGGGGTAGGTCCTTCAAGGGGTAGGAGAAGTGGTCGAGGCGGCATCGCCCTGGTGGGACGAGTCGGTGTCGATGCGCCGCCCATCGGCATCGAACACATGCAGGTCTTGCGGGTCGATCAGCAACTGCACCGGCGCGCCGACGGGCACGTCCAGGTGGCCGGGCGCACGCACCGCCAGCCGCTGCGCGCCGGGGCCGTCGCCCAGCGCGCACGACAGCACACTGTCGGCGCCCAGGTATTCGATGCTGGCCACCGTGGCGGGCAGGCCTTGCGCGCCCAGCGTCACCGCTTCGGGGCGCACGCCCAACTGGCGCGCGGCGGCGGGCAGGCCGGTGTCGATATCGGTGCCGACGATGCGGCCGTCTTCCAGCGCCAGCAGGTTCATCGGTGGCGTGCCGATGAAGCGCGCGGCGAACGTGGTGGCCGGGCGCGCATAGAGCGTGCGGGCGCTGGCGGCCTGTTCCACCTGGCCGCGGTTCAGCAGCACCACCTGGTCGGCCATGCTCATCGCCTCGGCCTGATCGTGCGTAACGTACACCACCGTCAGGCCCAGCTTTTGCTGCAAATCGCGCAGCTCGCGCCGCATGTCCTGGCGCAGCTGCGCGTCCAGGTTGGACAGGGGCTCGTCCATCAAACAGACCTTGGCCTGCGCCACCAGCGCGCGGCCCAGCGCCACGCGCTGCTGCTGGCCGCCCGAGAGCTGGCTGGGCTTGCGGTCGAGCAGCGAGTCCAGGCCCAAGAGCTGCGCGGTCTCGCGCAGGCGCTTCTCACGCTCGGCCGAAGGCAGCTTGCGTACCTGCAGGCCAAAACTGATGTTGTCGGCCACCGACAGGTGCGGAAACAGCGCGTAGTTCTGGAACACCATCGCGATGCCGCGCTGCGCGGGCGGCAGTTGCGTGACGTCGCGGCCATCGATCAGCACGCGCCCGGTGCTGGCTGTTTCCAGACCGGCCAGGATGCGCAGCGTGGTCGATTTGCCGCAGCCCGACGGGCCCAGCAGCACGCAGAAGGTGCCTGAGGGGATGTGCAGGGTGACGTCGCGCAGTGCCTGCGTCTCGCCCCACTGCTTGCCGATATCGTGAAGCTCGATGGATGCCACGGGCAGCGACTTTAAGACGGTCAGGTGACAAATATATGACGTTAGTGCGCCCTCATCATTGGGGTTTGACCTGCAAAGTAGTCAATTCACCCCTGTGCCACCACCGGCGTCTGCCGCGGCGCGATGCGACAATTTCCCGCATGACCGCCCCTACCCAGATCACCCTGACCCGCCCCGACGACTGGCACCTGCACGTGCGCGACGGCGCCGCGCTCTCGTCCGTTGTGCCGCACACCGCCGCGCAGTTTGGCCGCGCGATCATCATGCCCAACCTCAAGCCGCCGGTGACCACGGCGGCGCAGGCGCTCTCATACAAGGAGCGCATCCTGCAGGCCGTGCCTGCCGGTGTGGCCTTCGAGCCGTTGATGACGCTGTACCTCACCGACAACACGCCGCCCGATGAAATCGCCCGCGCCGCCGATGCCGGCGTGGTCGCCCTCAAGCTCTACCCGGCCGGCGCCACCACCAACAGCGACGCCGGCGTGACCGACGTGCGCAAGACCTACAAGACGCTCGAAGCCATGCAGCGCGCCGGCCTCAAGCTGCTGGTGCACGGCGAAGTGACCGACGGCGACATCGACCTGTTCGACCGCGAAGCCGTCTTCATCGACCGCGTCATGCGCCCGCTGCGCCAGGACTTCCCTGAGCTGAAGATCGTCTTCGAGCACATCACGACCAAAGAAGCCGCGCAGTACGTCGCCAGCGCCGACGCCCACACCGCCGCCACCATCACCGCGCACCACCTGCTCTACAACCGCAACGCGCTGTTCATCGGCGGCATCCGCCCGCACTACTACTGCCTGCCCGTGCTCAAGCGCGAAGAGCACCGCCAAGCCCTGGTGCAAGCCGCCACCAGCGGATCGCCCCAGTTCTTCCTCGGCACCGACAGCGCGCCGCACCCCGCGCAACTGAAAGAACACGCCAGCGGCTGCGCGGGCTGCTACACCGCGTTGAGCGCCATGGAGCTGTACGCCGAGGCCTTCGACGCGGCCGGCGCGCTGGACAAGCTGGAAGGCTTCGCGTCCTTTTACGGCCCCGACTTTTACGGTCTGCCGCGCAACGCGGGGCAGATCACGCTGAGCAAAGAGGCGTGGACGCTGCCGGAGGAAGTGGCGTTTGGGGAGGCGGTGGTGAAGCCGTTGCGGGGTGGGGAGTCACTTCCCTGGAAGGTGACTGCGTGATACCGGCGTCCGGTGGGGACAGTTCCGCACGTAGCCTTGCGGTGTTCATCGACGCCGACAACCTCAATGATCCTACGGCGCTGGACCATGTGCTCCTGAGTGTTCGGTCCCTCGCGGATCGAATCGTGTATCGGCGCGCGTACGGGCGAGCGGAAAGTCTCCGTGCGATCGAGGCGGTGTTGTGGCGGCACGGCGTGCGCCCTGTTGCCAACCTTATTGTGGACAAGACAACGACAGACAGCGCCTTGGTGATTGATGCAGTCGAGGCAGTGTGCCGCAACGACATAGACGTGGTGGCGATATGTTCGGGAGATGCTGATTTCGTGCCCCTGGCGATGTGGCTGCGTGAGCGTCGGTGTCGTGTCCTGTGCTTCAGCCTGCCCCAGAAGATCTTTGCGAATCCCGAAAGCTTCTACGATGAAGTAGTTCTTATAGACGTAGTAAGCGACTCCCTACCTGCGCCCTTATCGCCTCAAACGCCGGCGCTTGAAAAGCGTGAAAATGCAGCGCGGAAGCTGCCACCCGCTCCCGCTGTCGACGTGCGTGCAAAGGTCAAAGCTACCCCCAAGATTCCAGCGGTCAAGGATCTGCTGAAGGCGTTGCCTGAGCTTTCAACTCGCAAGCCGTTGCATCTAAGCGTTGCGGCGAAAGAGTTACGTGCGGCCGGCCTTCTGTCCAAAACGGGGAGCTCAACGACCCTGTTTCAACGTTATCCAGCCCAGTTTGAGCTGCTTCCGTCGAAGCAGCCCAATACTGTCCGATACCGAGGTTAAGAACGACATGACCGAGGCGTTCGACTTCCGCGACGAGGCCACGTCGCGCGTGGCGGTGCGCGACAAACGGGCAGGGCGGCCAGCCCCTTAGCACGGCGCCTGGGCCGACGCGGCGGGAGCGCCGCACGCACAGCGACAATTCGGCCATGAAGCTCACCTGCCATTCCCCTCTCGCGCGCCTGGCCGCGTCTGCCCTTCTGTGGGTCAGCCTCGCGCCCGCGGCGCACGCTCAGTCGGCCGCCGCCAGCCTGCCGCCCGCCTGGTCCGACGTGGACAAGACGCTGGCGTACGAAGCCGCGGTGGATGCCGCGCTGCGCCAAGGCGACCTGGCGCCGCTGCGCACCGCGCAGCAGGCCATCGCCGCCGAGGGAACGCCGACGAACGCCCGGCTGATGGCACGGCTGAACGAGCTGGCGCAGGACAAGGCCACGGCGTTCAAGATGGGCCCGTGCCACTACGCGGCCGTGCTGGTGCGCGGCATGGTGCTGCAGGCGTACGAGGCGTCGGGCGGTGGCCAGCGCAAGGTGGTGGATGGGCCGACGGACGAGCAGGCGGCGCAGTACGCCGAGCACATCGGCCGCTGCGAACGGCTGGGCCGGCGCACGCCGAGCACGCGCTTGATCGGTGGGGAATGAGTTGAGCCTGGTACACCTGTTCAAGGTGTTTTCGGCCTCCAACCCTACAACCACCGGCGCGAGCAGCTATCAAAAAGTTGAAATCCCTTCGATTTTCTGGGCCAGTCAGAAGTAGAGGTTAGGGAACAGTTTGACACGGTACTCGACCGGCGGGATGCGGC
>NZ_VRUA01000036.1 GCF_008017535.1 Ottowia flava | reverse complement strand
AAGCTTTAGGGTTTTTACCGATTTGCACTGCAACCAAGGCCGCCTCGCATCTCCCAACCCACAACCCACAACCCACAACCCACAACCCACAACCCACAACCAGAAGAGTCTTCCGATTGTCGCCAACCCCTGAGATCCCTCATCGATCAGCGAAGCCTTCGATTATGGCACGTCTTTCAAAGACCTGTCAAATCTTGGGGGATTTGGCGGCCGCGCCGCTTCACTCAGCCCCCCCAATGCACCGGCGGGCCGAAGCATCAAGGGGGCGAAGTATAGCTCGTCTTTACGTCGTCCGCGAGACGCTCGGCGAATTTCGCGCTAGATTGAGGCGGATGAGTACGACGTCCGCCGCCGCCAAGTTCACACCTGTTCATCCGCGCCAGTTCCTGAAGTACCTGTTCCATGTCGCGGTCGAGCAGGCGCAGCCGGGGAACGTGCTGTCGCGGTACCTGCCAAGCCCACCTGAACGCGGAAGAACGGTTGTGCTCGGCGCTGGCAAGGCAGCCGGCGCGATGGCCCAAGCCGTTGAAGCGGCTTGGCCGATTGACGCACCCTTGTCCGGCTTGGTGGTCACGCGATACGGGCATACACCCAAAAGGGACAAGTTGGGCCGCCAGCGCGTCCAAGTAGTCGAAGCCTCCCATCCAGTGCCAGACGACGCCGGACAATGCGCAGCGCGCGAGATGCTGGCCCTCGCGAACGAACTGACCGCAGACGACCTCGCACTCTGTCTCATTTCCGGAGGTGGTTCAGCCCTGCTCACGCTGCCTGCACCAGGGTTGACGCTGACAGACAAACAACACATCAATCGGCAGTTGTTGGCCAGCGGAGCCAGCATCCATGAAATGAACACGCTGCGGAAGCACTTGTCGCAGATCAAGGGAGGCCGTCTGGCGGCCGCTTGTGCGCCTGCCAGGGTAGTCACACTCGTTATCAGCGACGTGCCCGGAGACGACCTCTCGGTCATTGCCAGCGGCCCGACGGTACCCGACACCAGCACATGCGCAGAAGCACTCACAGTCGTCAAACGCTACGGACTGTCGCTGCCCACATCGGTCCGCAACGCGCTCGAGGCTGGTGTTTTGGAAACACCGAAGCCCCATGCGCCGATTTTCAGTGGCCAGAAAACTCACCTCATCGCCACGCCCCAACAGTCGATAGAAGCTGCCGCTCAGGCTGCACGCGCGGCGGGGCTGAAGGCCTACGTGCTCAGCGATGCGATCGAAGGCGAATCCTCGGACATCGGCCGTATGCACGGCGCGCTCGCGCGAGCCGCGGCGCACGGGCACGGGGCGTTTGAGCGACCGTGTGTTCTGTTAAGCGGCGGCGAGACCACCGTCACACTCACGCGGAGCGACCCAAGTCAGCCGCCGGGTCGCGGCGGTCGTGCCGGTGAGTTCTGCTTGGGACTGGCGCAGGCTTTACAAGGCCAACCCGGTGTCTGGGGCTTGGCCGCGGACACGGACGGCATCGATGGAATTGAGGACAACGCCGGCGCCTTGGTTACCCCTGACTCCGTCACCCGCGCAGCAGAAGCAGGCCGAATGCTGTCCGACCATCTGGCGCGCCACGACGCCTACAGCTATTTTGAGACGATCGGCGATCTGGTCGTGACCGGCCCAACGTACACCAACGTCAACGACTTTCGCGCCATTCTGATCCTTTGATCGAATGAGACCATGCGGTCGAACGGCACGTGCCATGCGGTTGACGTGCATCAATGTCATCAGGGCAATGGCGCGGCACAGTGTCCCCATGCTGCCCCTTAAGTCAAACCACTGGCAGGGCGACGTTTGCTCCCTGCCTCGCGGTGCGACGCTCATGCGTCGCGCCATGCCCATGGACTACGTTTACCACGTCGACAGCGGACGCGTGTCACTCCGCCTGAACGAAGGCGAAGGCACAACGCGACAGGTGGGTATGGTGGAAGGCCCGTGTTGGTTGAACGCCACCTGCGCGGTGCTGGGCGAGGCTCCGTTGGTCGATGCCATTGCAGACACCGAGTTGCGTGTCCAGCGCGTACCTTTGAGCGCCTTCGCGGCCGAGATGGCAGGCCTTCCAGCCACCGCAAGATCGGTGCTGTCGGGCGTCGCACTCGCGCATCGCCAGCAGACCGAACTGGCGGTCAGCCGCCTGGCCAAGGACGCCGAAGCGCGCTGTGCGGAATGGCTGCTGCGCCACGCCGAGCCAGTCCACGACACCCCTGGTGCGCTGTCCGTGTTTCTGCGAGAGCGCAAGCGCATGATTGCCGCCCAGCTCGGCATCGCGCCAGAAACCTTCTCACGCGTGCTGCGGCAATTGCGCGAGCGCAGCCTGATCAGCGGCTCGGGCCGCGTGCTCAACCTGGTGGACCCCGGCGGCCTGCGGGCGCTGGCCGGCGCCTGAGGCTTGCCCTCTTCTTGATGATGCGGCCCCATTGCCGCACCCGCCTCGTCTTCAGGCGTTGGCCGATTTTTCCAGTGCTGGCGCGGGGGCCGACTGGGGCCAGATCGCCCGGCGCGCGTTGACCGCCTCCGTCATGGCGTGCTCCAGGCGCATGCATTCCGCGTCGCCGAATGGCAAAGACAGGGCCATGAAACCCCGGCGTGCCATGTAGACGCTGCGGCTCAGCAATTCGAAGAACATCAGCGCCTTCACCCGGTCATCGGCCGCAGCCAGGTCGTCAGCGCTGCGCAGCGTGCCCGCCAACGGGTGCAGTTGCATGAGCGAGCCCAATCCGGAGAACTGCAGCGGCACGCCCTGGCGTTCGAACATGGCGTTCAGCTTGGCGCGCAAGGCATCGCCCCGGCGATTGAGCGCATCCAGGCGCTCCGCGGTCAATACGTGTTTCAGGCCAGCCAGACCGGCTGCCATGGTGAGCACGTTGTTGTTGAAAGTACCCGCATGCTGCCAGGCCTGCGGCCGACGCGGGTCGTAGCGAGACATCACGTCGGCGCGCCCACCGAAGGCGCCAAAGGTCAAGCCGCCGCCAAAGTACTTGCCGATGGTGGTCAGATCCGGCCGAATGCCCAGCAGTTGCTGGCGCCCGCCAAACGACAACCGGGAAGTCATCACCTCGTCAAAGATCAGCAACGCCCCCGTCTCGCTGGCCAGTGCGCGCAGGCCATGCAGAAACTGCGGATCACCCGGAATACAGCCCCCGGATCCGAGCATCGGCTCCACGAGGATGGCCGCCAGATCCTTGCGATGAGGTGAGACCTGTGCGTGCACGTCGTCCAGATCGTTGTAACGCGCCACGATCCATTCGTGCGGCACGTTGACCGGGCTGCCGCCCTGGCCGAAGGCCAGCACCCCTCCGTGGTAGCCGCCCTTGAAGACCAGCACCTTGCGCCGCTCGGTGCTGGCAGTGGCTGTGGCCAGGGCCATCAGGTTGGCCTCCGTTCCCGAATTGGTGAAGCGCAGCAACTCCATCGACGGAAAGCGCCGCTGCAACTCACGCGCCAGCAACCCTTCGCGTTCGGTGTGTGACGACAGACTCAGACCACTGTGCAGCGCTTCGCTGACGGCCGCCCGGATCGCCGGGTCCGAATGACCATACAGCCCGGCCGTGAATTCGCCCAGTGCATCCAGGTAGCGGTGACCATCGGCATCCCACAGATGGCACCCCTCGCCCCGCACCATGTAGGGCGGAAAGGGGTCGAAAAACAGCACGCTGCGTGTGTTGCCACCTGGCAGGACGCCCAGCGCCTGCTGGTGAATGCGCTCGCTGGCGGGGTGCGAACGGCGGTATTGTTCGATGGCCTGGTTCAGTGCCTGGTCAAGGTCGCTCATGGCCCCATTGTGCGGTCAACGCAGCCTAGAGGGTGAAACCGCCTGTGCGTTTACGCCCTGCACCGCCAGATCGGGAGCCATCACATCCCCCAGTATCTGGCTGACCGCCAGCAGACTGGCCCCTGCGGCGCTCTGAATACCGTAGCCGCCCTGCGCCGCCAGCCAGAAAAAGCGCGGAAGTTGGGCATCGAAGCCGATGACGATCTCGCCGTCGTGCACGAAGCTGCGCAAACCGGCCCAGGTGGCGGTGGGCCGATGAATGCGCAGCGTGGTCATCTCCTCGATGCGGTAGATGCCGGTGGCAATGTCCAACTCCTCAGGCTGCACGTCGTGCGGTGTGGTCGGATCGGCATTGGCAGGCGATCCCAGCAGTTGACCGGCGTCGGGTTTGAGGTACCAACTTTCATCGACATCGATGGCCATCGGCCAACCGGATGGATCCATGTGTTCCGGCGCACGAAAGGTAAAGGCACTGCGACGCAGCGGCTCGATGCCAATCGGCCGGGCGCCGGCGCGCTGCGCCAGCTCGTCCACCCAGGCGCCTGCCGCGTTGACCAGCGTCCGCGCCTGCAGCGTTTCGCCAGAAGCCAACTGTACGGTCCACACTGCGCCATCGTGTCGAGCAGACACCACCTCGGCCCCGACGCGCAGTTGGGCCCCCGCGGTCCGTGCACCGCGCAGGAAGCCCTGCAGCAGCGCGTTGACGTCCATGTCGTAGCCGTCTTCATCCAGCACGGCGCCGCCGATCTGCTCGGGCGCCAGTACGGGCAGCAGCGCGACCGCCTCGGCCCCGCTCAGGCGCCGCACGCGCGTGCCCCCCCCGGAAAGCGCTGCCCAGGTGGCCTCCAACTCGGTCGACTGTTCCGGACGTCCGACGATAAGCGCCGCGCGCGGTGACACCAGCACGTCGTCGGTAAACCCCGCCGGCGGCTGCAGGTAGAAGCTGCGGCCCGCGCGCGTCAGCGCCCGCACCTGCGGCGGGCCGTAGCTTTCCATGAACATGGCGGCCGAGCGGCCGGTGCTGTGCGCTCCTTGTTGAGATTCGCGCTCCAGCAAGGTGACAGCGTGGCCACGCTGCGCCAGGCGCCAGGCCAGGGAGGCTCCGGCCATGCCGGCGCCGACGATGAGGGTGTCGGTAGTATTCACCCCACCGATTCTGGCAGCGGCGAGCGACAGGCTCGTCAGGGGTATGCCCCATGAGGGCGTCGACGGCCAAAAACCAGCCGCTGCACCGTGCGCGCGCACCCCGTATAGTCAGCGCCCTCCCCCGCCGCACCGATCTCCCCGCCAAAACCCCATGAATCCGAACGCCGATCAGCTCTGGAAAGCGCCCCGCTGGGCCATGGCGGTGCTGCTCGCGGTGCTGGGCATGCTGGGGCCGTTCTCGATAGACACCTACATCCCGGCGTTCTCGGCCATCGCCCGTTCGCTGCAGGCCACGCCCGTGGAAATGCAGCAGACCCTGTCGGCCTACCTGTTCGGCTTCGCCTTCATGAACCTGTTTCATGGTGCGTTGTCCGACAGCTTCGGCCGCCGCCCGGTGATCATCGGCGGGCTGGTGCTGTTCACGCTGGCCTCGCTCGGCTGCGCGCTGTCGCAGACGGTGGGCCAGCTGATCTTCTTTCGCGCCTTGCAGGGCCTCTCCACCGGCGCGGGCGTGGTGGTGTCGCGCGCGGTGGTGCGCGACATGTTTCCGCCGGCCGACGCACAGCGGGTGATGAGCCAGATCACCATCTTCTTCGGCGTCGCGCCCGCGTTGGCGCCGGTGATCGGCGGCGTGCTGTCGGAAGCCCTGGGCTGGCACGCTGTGTTCTGGTTTCTGGTCGGCGTGGGCATCGTGCTGACCGGCATCAACCTGCGCTTTCTGCCCGAGACCCTGCACGTCGAGCAGCGCCAGCCGTTTCAGGTGGGCAACCTGATGCGCGGCTACGGCGAGTTGCTGTCCGACCCGCGCTTCTTGCTGCTGGCACTGGCTTCGGGCGTGCCTTTCAACGGCATGTTCCTGTACGTGCTGTCGGCGCCAGCGTTCCTGGGCGACATCCTGCACCTGCGGCCGACGCAGTTCTTCTGGTTCTTCATCATGACCATCAGCGGCATCATGATCGGCTCCTGGCAGTCGGGGCGCATGGCCGGCAAGGTGCGACCCAAGAACCAGATCATGCGCGGCTTTCGCATCATGCTGGCGGTGTCGCTGCTGAACATCGTCGCCAACCTGCTGTTCACCCCCAGCCCCTGGTGGTCGCTGTGGCCGATTGCCGTGTTCGCCTACGGCTGGGCGCTGATGGTGCCGGTGGTCACGCTGCTGGTGTTGGATCTGCACCCGGCGCGGCGCGGCATGGCCTCGTCGCTGCAGGCGGTGGTCGGCAGCACGGCCAACGGCATTGTGGCCGGCGTGGTCGCGCCGCTGGTCATGCATTCCGCCATCGGGCTGGCACTGACCTCCACCGCCTTCATGGCCGTGGGCCTGATCGCCTGGATCTGGCTGCACCAGCGCTGGCGCGACATCGGCTGACACCAGGCGGCCTGGGTGGTTGCCACGCCACACTCGCCGCCGTGCGTGGTTTTGAATAAAATTCGGCGTCAGCGCTACAACCATCAGCGCAGACAGCTATGGTTTCAGTAGCATCCACCTCGCCGCGGGGACGACCCCGTGCGCCGCCATCTGATCCGGGGACGACCCCACTGCACGTTCTGGAGTCTCCGCCATGTCCTGGATCATTCTCGTCATTGCCGGCCTGTTCGAAGTCGGCTGGGCCATCGGCCTGAAGTACACCGAAGGCTTTTCGCGCCTGTGGCCCACCGTCGGCACCGTGACGGCCATGGCCATCAGCGTCGGGCTGCTCGGCGTCGCCATGCGCGACCTGCCCGTCGGCACGGCCTACGCGGTGTGGACCGGCATCGGCGCCGTCGGCACCGTCATCTTGGGCATCGTGCTGATGGGCGACCCGGCCAACGCCGCGCGCCTGGTCTGCGTCGGCCTGATCCTGTGCGGCATCATCGGCTTGAAGCTGACCAGCTGACCTCTCGCCCGCGCGGCCCATCGCGCCTTGCCGACCGAAAGAAAAGCCTGCCGTGCGGATACGCCGGGCAGGCTTTTTTCAGCCTCACTTGCTACGTTTTTTCTAGCTGTCCGCGCAGGTGGTTGTAGCGCTGTAGCCCAAAATCCCTTGAAAACCGCGCAAACGCGCGGCCGTCTCGATCTCGGTCTCGCTCAGGGTTTGGTGCCGGCGCTCTTCTTGGCCATCAGACGTTGCCACACGTGCGGCGACACGAACTGCTGCACGTCGCCGCCCAGCAGCGCGATCTCGCGCACGAAGGTGCTGCTGACGAACTGGTAGCGGCCGCTGGGCGTCAGAAAGACCGACTCGACCTCGGGCGCCAGGTTGGCGTTCATGCCGGCCAGCTGGAATTCGTAGTCGAAATCGGTCACCGCACGCAGACCCCGCACCATGGCCTTGCCGCCCTTTTCCTGCACGAAATGGCTGATCAGCCCGTCGAACGGCTCGGCGCGCACGCCCGGCCACTGCTTGGCCGACTCCTGCACCATGGCCAGACGCTCGTCGAAGCTGAACAGCGTCTTCTTGTGGTGGGCGATGGCCACGGCGATGATGACTTCGTCAAACAGCTCGCGCGCGCGGCGAATGATGTCTTCGTGGCCCCGGGTGATGGGGTCGAAGGTGCCGGGGTAGACGGCGATCACATGGCGGCTCATCGGGCGGTGTCTCCTGTGACGCGCGCCGGCTGGGTGCGGCGCTTTGGCGCGGATTATGCCGATGGAAGAGGTGGTGGCGTGTGGGGACGTCTGCTTTGAGAGCGGGACCGGCTGGCGACCCAGAGTGGAATTGGGCGAGCAGCTATGGAGTTTGTAGTTTTTCGTTCGCTGCGCTCGTTGGGATCTGGCGCATGATCGACGTTCGGAGACCGGGATGTGCGCCCGGCGGCGCAGTTTCTTTCTTTGTCTCGCCAAAGAAAGAAACCAAAGAAAGGCGACCCCACGTCTGCGACCCCTGCGCTTCGCTCCGGGGCAAACCTGCGTCGCGCTTCTGCCGGGGTGGGCCGCAGAACTCACTTCGCGCTCTTTGAGCGCTCCGTTCAGACAGCTGCGGCCAGTCAGTTCACGAAGCGACTGCATCCTTCGGTGCAGCCGCCACCCCGCCAGAACCACGCCGCAGGCGCAGCCTCAAGGGGCGTTGAACAGCCGCACGGGCCATCGCTGCGCTCGGCCTTGGGTCCCTGGGGCCGAGCGCAGCGATGGCCCGAATGGTTTCCCCACCCCTGTGGACGTGCCGAGAAGCGCAGAGCGGGCGGTGGGCGCGGGCAGCGCAGCATGCCCGCGCTTCGTGCTCTGACTCGCTGCAGTTGTTTGAGCGGCGCTGCGCAGCAGCAAAGCGAGTTCTGCAGCGCCACCGCCCGATCGAGCATCGCAGGTTGCCCCGTAGCGAAGCGCAGGGGACACGGCCAGTGGGGTCGGCTTCTTTTGCCTTCTTTTCTTGCCGAGACAAGAAAAGAAGGTGCGCCGCCGGGCGCACATCCCGGCCTCCCAACGTCGATCAGCAGCACAGCTCAACACGCACGCAGCGCAAGCACTACAAAATCCATAGCTGTTAGCGCAGACTCCCCTAGGGCCGCAGTCCGATTCCCCATCCAACCACTTACTCACCCCTCGACCCGCCTCAACCAATGCGCGTGCACCGCACCCGCCTTCAAATGCCGCTTCACCGTTAACCCAAATTCCGCCAAATCCTCATCCACCCAAACCCGCGGCGCCTCCAGGTACACATGACCATCGGCCGCCACCGCCCGCGCCGCCGCGTGCAGGGCGGGCGCGAAGACGTCGCTGTCAAATGGCGGGTCCAGCAGCACCAGGTCGACGCTGCCCGGCGCTGCGTCTTTCAAGGCGGCCACACCATCACCGCGCTGCACGCGCACCATGGTCGCGCCCAGCAGACTGCGCACATCGTGCAGGCTCGCGACCAGCGCCGGGGCGCGCTCGACCATCAGCACCTCGGCCGCGCCGCGCGACGCGGCCTCGAAGCCCAGCGCGCCGCTGCCGGCGAACGCGTCCACGCAGCGCCAGCCGGCCAGGTCCTGCCCCAGCCAGTTGAACAGCGTCTCACGCACGCGGTCGGGCGTTGGCCGCAGGCCGGGTTGGTCGGCCACCGGCAGCAGGCGCCGGCGCCATTGCCCGCCGACGATGCGCACCTGGTGGCGCCCACCCGCAGACGGCTTGGTCGGAACAGCCGAAGAGGACCCGGGGGCTTTGCGCCGGGCAGCGGTAGAGGAACGAACCATGCCCTATTGTCGCGCGGCCTTCACGCCGAAAGCGCCCTGCCGACATCCGGGGCCAACCGCTTGCAATGCCCCGTACTGCCATCGGGTAACTGGTCTGCCTAGAATGGTTTCGGGGCCGCAGCGCCCTGCAATAACCATCAGGAGACAAACCGATGAAACCCACCCCTCGCACTTGGGCATTGGGCCGGCCTGCCGTGCTGGCCTCTGCCCTGGTCTTTGGTCTCGCTGCCTGCGGCGGCGGCGACGATGACGACGACGCCACGGCTTTGAATGCTGGCGCTGTGGCTTCGCCCGACCAGTTCGGCGCGCGCGCGGCAGAGCAGATCCTCCAAGCCGGCGGCAACGCCGTCGACGCGGGCGTGGCCACGGCCTTCGCCCTGGCTGTGAGCCTGCCCCCAGCTGGCAACATCGGCGGCGGCGGCTTTGCCACCATCTGGATGGACGGCAAGCCTTACTTTCTGGACTACCGCGAGATGGCGCCCGGCGCCGCCACGGCCACCATGTACCTGGACGCCAATGGCGAAATCGTGCCTGGCCTGAGCCTGAACGGCACGCTGGCCACGGGCGTACCCGGCTCGGTCATGGGCATGTGGGAAGCGCATAAGAAATTCGGCAAGCTGAGCTGGTCGCAGGTCATGGCGCCCGCCATCGCCTACGCGCGCAACGGCTTCACGGCCTACAGCACCGCGGCCGTCAGCACCAACCCCGTGCACGCCAACTTCAACGACTACTTTGGCGGCAAGATGACCAAGGGCGAGCTGTTCAAGCAGCCCGAGTTGGCGGACACGCTCCAGCGCATCAGCGACAAGGGCGCTGACGAGTTCTACAGCGGCCAGACCGCCGACATGCTGGTCGCCGAGATGGAGCGCACCAAGGGCCTGATCACCAAGGCCGACCTGAAGAACTACAAGGCCATCTGGCGCGACCCGGTGGCGATTCCGTGGAACGGCCACACCATCTACACCGCGCCGCCACCCAGCTCGGGCGGCTTCGGCATCGGCCAGTTGCTGAAGATGAAGCAGGTGCTGGGCGGCCAGTTCGCCAGTGCGCCGCTGAATTCGGCGCAGTACGTGCACCTGACGGCCGAGATGGAAAAGCGTGTCTTTGCCGACCGCGCGCAGTACCTGGGCGACCCGGACTACTTCAAGATCCCGATGACGGAGCTGCTGTCCGACGCCTACATCGCGCGCCGCGCGGCCGAGGTCAACCCCGGCACGCCGACGCCGCTGGCCGACGTCAAGCCGGGCCTGGGCCTGGACCCACTGCCGCCCAACACCACGGGTGAAAAGCCGGAGACGACGCACTTCTCGGTGGTCGACAAGTGGGGCAACGCCTTCGCCAACACCTACACGCTGAACGGCGGCTACGGCGCCAAAGTGGTGGTCAAGGGCGCGGGCTTCCTGCTCAACAACGAGATGGACGACTTCGCCGCCAAGCCGGGCGTGCCCAACCAGTTCGGCGTGGTTGGTGGTGACGTCAATGCCGTCGCCCCGGGCAAGCGCCCGCTGTCGTCGATGAGCCCGACCATCGCCGTGAAGGATGGCAAGCCCGCCCTGGTGCTGGGCACGCCGGGTGGCTCGCGCATCTTCACCGCGGTCTACCAGGTGCTGGTCGACGTGCTCGACTACAAGCTGCCGCTGGCACAGGCGCAGGCGCAAGGGCGCTTCCACCACCAGCTGCTGCCGGACAACGTCATCTACTACGAGGCGAGCCGTTTCGCCCCTGAAGTGGCCGACAACCTGACGGCGCGCGGCTGGAAGATGCAGGACGGCCTGGGCGGCGGCGGCGCCATCGAGGCGATCCAGGTCGTGGGCGACACGCCCATGCCCGTCTCCGACCCGCGCAACAGCAACGCCTTGTCGCTGACCATCCCGGCGAACGCCAAGGCCGCGGCGGCCAAGGCGAAAGAGCCGGCCGAGGCGCTGTAAGGCGCCAGCGGCGTCCCACGGGCCGGTGCAACGCCGGCTCCGCGCCCGGCCAACGCGCCGGGCGTGATCTGGATCAAGCCCGGCCCACGGCGATGGCCGCCCCGCGTGCCATCGCCGGCCATCGGCGCTACGCTTGGCGCATTGCCAATCCGCGAGGTTGCCGTGATGAGCCAACACCCCGACATCGACACACAGGCACCGCTGACCAATTTCTCGCAGTGCCACGCCGGCATCGTGCGCCACCTGGACAGCTTTGACGAACTGCCGGCGCTGCTGGTGCCCGCGCAGCGGGCGCGGAAAATCGCGGCCGACTTCCTGGGCTTCTTTCGCGAGGCCGCGTTCGACCACCACCAGGACGAGGAACGCGAGCTGTTCCCCGCCGTGCTGCGCAGCAGCGAACCGGGCCCCGAGCGGGCGCACGTGCAGCAGATGGTGGACGCATTGACGCACGAGCACCGCGAGATCGAGGCGCTGTGGAACCGCCTTGCGCCGCAGTTGAAGCGGCTGGCGCACGGCCAACCCGCCGACGTGGACGGCGCCGCCTGCTCCCTGCTGGTGCAGCGCTACCGCACGCACGCGCGCGTCGAAGAACAGGAATTCCTGCCGCTGGCCGAGCGCATCCTGCAGCGCGACGGCAACCACATGGCGGCGCTCGGTCTGTCGCTGCACATGCGCCACCAGGCGCCGCCGCTGGCACACGTCTGACGCAGAAAGGGCTGCGGCCACGGTGCGCTGCGGTCAGCGCACCACCCTCAATATGCTATTGATTAAATAGCTATCAGCGCAGATGGTTGTAGGGCCATAGGCTGTTTTTATCCAAAAACAACCGAAACGCGCTCAACGCCCGCCCAGCACCACGGTGACCATGCGATCGGGCTGCAGCACGCGGGCAAAAGCACGGCGCACGTCGTCGGTGGTGACGGCCGCGACCTTGTCGGTCCAGTGGTCCAGGTAATCCAGCGGCAGGTTGTTCCAGGCGATATTGGCGACGTTGTCCAGCAGCTTGCCATTGCCGTCCAGCCGCAGCGGGAAGCTGCCGATCAGGTTGTCCTTGGCGGCTTTCAGCTCGGCCTCGGTCGGGCCTTGGGCGACGAAGTCGGCGATGACCTGGCGCGTCAGCGCCAGCGCGTCATTGGCCTGGTCGGGCCGCGTCTGCAGGCCGGCCACGAAGGCACCGGCGTGCAGGCCGGGTGAAAAGCCGCTGGACACGCCGTAGGTCAGCCCGCGCTTTTCGCGCACCTGGTCCATCAGGCGCGAGGTGAAGCCGCCGCCGCCCAGGATGTGGTTGCCCACCAGCAGCGCGAAGAAGTCCGGGTCGGTGCGCTTGTAGCCGGGCTGGCCGATCAGCACCTGCGCCTGGGCCGACTGGAAGGGGATGCGCTCTTCCTTGGCCGCCGTGAGCGGCGCCACTTCGGGCACGGCGGGCAGCGGCGCACAAGCCGCGCCCTGCGGCAGCTGGCTGAGCAGTTCGGTCACCAGCTGGTCGGCCTGCGCGCGGTTGACGGCGCCGACCAGGCTGATCTTGGCGCGGCAAGGCAGGATGAAGTCGCGGTAGCGCGCCCGCATGTCGGCCACCGTGATGCGCTGCAGCGATTCGGGCGTGGTCTCGTAGCCGTACGGGTGGTTGCCGTACACCGCCTGGCTGAAGGCGCGCCCGGCGATGGTGCCGGGGCGCGTGCGCGATTCGCGGATGGCGGCGGTGAGGCGCTGGCGCTCGCGCTGCCAGATGGCGTCGGGGAAGGACGGCTCGCCCAGCTCGCGTGCGGCCAGGCGCACCGACTTGGCCAGCAAATCCGGCTCGGTCAGCGTGCGCAGGCGAAAGCTCATGCGGTCGGCGCCGGCGCTGCCGCCAAAGGATGCGCCCAGGTCCGCCCAAGCCTCGCCCAACTGGTTTTCGTCCAGCGCGGGCTGGCCGCCGCGCGCGGCCACGCCCATGCCGGCCATCAGCGCCGTCACATCGGCCAGACCGGCCTGCTTGGCCGGGTCGCGCCGGCTGCCGGCGTCAAAGTCCAGTTCGACATCGAGCATGGGAATCGCCGGGCTTTCAACCAGGTAGACCTGGGCGCCGCTGGGCTGCGTCCAGTGCTGGATGGGGATGGCGGCGTTGGCCGAGGACAAGCCAAATACGGCTCCAGCGCAAGTCAGTCCTGCGCAGGCAGCTATTGTTTTGAGAGTTTTCATGGAGTGGCTGGGGCGTGAGGAGCGGGCGCAGACGAAGGTAGTCAGGGCGGTCATCAGCGCATGTCTCCCGCCGGCATGGCCTGCTGCGGTCGCGCTGGCGCGGCCGGGTCGCGCGGCTGCGGCACCAGCGTGGCGACGGTGAGTTGGTCGTCGCCAAAGTACTTTTTCGCCACGGCCTGCACCTGCGCCGCGGTGACGCTGCGCAGGCGCTGGGTCAGGCGCGCGTCGGCGTCCAGCGGCAGGCCCTGCACCCACAAGCCACCCAGTTCCTGCGCCTGGCCCATGACCGAGTCGCGCTTGTAGACCTCGGACGCGACCCATTGCGTTTTGACGCGGGCCAGTTCGGCCTCGCTCACGCCGTCCTTGGCGACGCGCGCCACCTCGGCGCGCAGCGCGGCCTCCACCTGTTCGGGCTTCTTGCCCGCGGACGGCACGCCGGTCAGCATGAACAGCTGCGGGCCACGGCCAAAGAGGCCGTTGCTGGCGCTGGCGGAATCGGCCACGCGCTTGGGGCCTTGCGTCAGCGCGCGGTCGAGGCGGGCACCGCTGTAGCCGTCCAGCACGGCGGACAGCACGGTGAGCGCCAGCGCGTCGTCGTTGGTGGGTGACGGCTCCAGCGAATCCATCTGCGGCACTTTGAAGGCCAGCGCCACCACGGCCTGTTCGGCCGGCGCCTTGACCCACAGGCGGCGCACGCCCTTCTGCGCCGGCTCGGGCTGCGGCTTGCGCGGCGGCACGGCGCGCGCGGGCACGGCGCCGTAGGTCTTGCGCGCCAGGGCCAGCACGGCTTGCGGGTCGACGTCGCCGACCACCACCACGGCGGCGTTGGCGGGCGTGTACCAGTGTTGGTAGAAGTCGCGCGCGTCCTGCGCCTTCATGGCGTCCAGATCGCCCATCCAGCCGACCACGGGCTGACGGTAGGGCGAGGCGACGAAGGTGCCCGCCATCAGTTGCTCGGCCATCAGCGCGCGCGGGTTATCGTCGGTGCGCATGCGCCGCTCTTCCTTGATGACCTCGATCTCCTTGGCGAATTCGTCGTCGCTCCAGCGGTTGTGGGCAAAGCGGTTGGCCTCCAGCGCCATCACCTCGGGCAGGCGGTTGGCCGGCACCTGCTGGTAATAACCGGTGTAGTCGCGGTTGGTGAAGGCGTTTTCGCGCCCACCCAACTCGGCCACGCGGCGCGAGAACTCGCCCGGCGCCAGCGTGTCCGTGCCCTTGAACATCATGTGTTCCAGCACGTGGGCGACGCCGGTGGTGCCGTTGTGCTCGTCCACCGAGCCGACGCGCACCCACAGCATGTGCACGGCTGTCGGCGCGCGGCGGTCGGGCTTGACGATCAGCGTCAGGCCGTTGTCCAGGGTGAACTGCTGCACACCGGCCGCGGTGGCGGCGGGCTGGGCGGTCGCCGCCGCCGGCGCTGCCGCCGAGCCGCTCGGCGCGGGCGTGGCCGCGCAACCGGCCAAGGCGGCCACCAGAACGGCGGCGGCCAGCGGCACCGAAGCGCGACGGAAGACGGGGGGAGCAATGAGGGTCATATCGCGAAGCATGGGCGAATGGAGTCGGCCTGGCGGGTTAGCGTTCCCGCCTGACACGGGAAAGCGGGCCAACCAATGGGCGGGAATTGTCCACCGCCTAGGTGTAGTTTCTCAACACGTTGTTCCCGTCGAATGCGAGTCGCGTGATGGGAGGCAGGTGTTCGGTGGC
>NZ_VRUA01000035.1 GCF_008017535.1 Ottowia flava | reverse complement strand
TCATGTAGAGACTCCGTCTGGGGAATTCTCTACTTCCAACTGGTTCAGGTTTTCGAGGGGACTTCAACCGGCCACCTTACCGCGAATGCCAGCTGCCCTCACATGCGCGCGTCTGCAAGCGGACACTCGCTTGTGAGCCTCAAGAGATATAAGCAGCCTGCGGACGTATGCCATCCAATAGGAAGCGGATGAATACCTCTGCTACCTGATCGCCAGTGAGTGTGCCGTCAGCGCGGTACCACTGCGAAATCGAACTGATCGCCCCCATGAACCAAAACACCGCGAGCCTTGCATCACAAGATGCAATGGAACCGTCCCGAATGCCCTCTTCTATGATGTTGCGAAGCTGGAGGTCAAACTTTCTCCGGCGTACGGTGATCTTTTTACGATCCGCTGGCGTCATGGCAGAAAAGTCGTGCAGGATCGCGGGAGCTCCCATCTGATCTGTCAGGTGCGAGATGTAATTCCGCATGAACGCCGTGATCCGTCCGTACCCAGTGGACTCTGATGCGATCGCGTCTTTCAAGACCTGATCGCCGATTTTCATCGCCAGCTCATGGCATTCATAAATGAGTTCCCGCTTGCTCTTGAAATAGTAGTAAAGGGCAGGCTTTGTAACGTTGAGTGCGTTGGCAATCTCGTCAAGCGAGACGTTTTGTGACCCATGGCGCCCAAAGGCTTTAGACGCTTCAGCAATCACTGCCTGCCGCTTGAGCTCGTACTGCTCATCCGCACCACTAACAGCGTTGTTCCACCTCGCCCCTTTGGTGGCGCGCTTGGTCGCTGAACGCGCCCGTGGCTTGGGTTCCGCTTCGATGGATTGGCTCATAAGGTTAGAGGTCGCGCTTTGCTAAGTGGAGATAGTAGTTAGTCAAACATGATATCCAATGACCTCGGGCAGCCGCTCTCGGCGGCTTGTCCAGATACTCACTCAGCCAAAATCTGGCGCGCAATAATCAGCTTCTGAATGTGGCTGGTACCTTCGTAAATTTTGGTCACGCGAACATCTCGGTAATAGCGCTCCACCGGAAAGTCCGAAACGTAGCCGTAGCCACCATGGACTTGAATCGCTGCAGAGCAGACCTTCTCTGCCATCTCACTGGCATACAGCTTGGCAATCGAAGCTTCTTTGTCTGAGGGAAGCCCCGCGTCTCGCCGGCGCGCGGCGTAGATCATATACTGGCGAGCCACCTCAACCTGCATCACCATGTCGGCCAGATCGAAGCTGACGGCTTGGAGTGCCGAAATCGGCTTACCGTAGGCTTCCCGATCTTTGGCGTAACGAATGGCAGCCTCAAGCGCAGCGCGTGCAACACCAATCGCCAGGGCGGCAATCGCGATGCGCCCGTCTGACAAGAGCGACAGCGCCTTTGCATATCCTCGCCCTTCTTCTCCCACCAGATTGCCGACTGGAACGCGCAGGTTGTCCAACTGAATCTGTGCAGTGTGCGCGGTGTGCTGTCCGAGCTTGCTCTCGATACGGAGCACCTGATAGCCAGGATCCTTGGGGTCAACAATAAATAGGCTGAATCGATTCCGAGACCCAGGCTCCCCCGTGGCCGCCACGACAAAGGCGAAACCCGCTTCGCTGCCATTCGAAATCCATTGCTTGCTACCATTTATCACGTAGTGTTCGCCATCGCGCTTAGCGGAGGTTCGGATGGAGGCAGTGTCAGAACCAGCATGAGGTTCCGATAGAAGGAATGCACCGATGTTCTTAGCCGAGGCCAGGCCGGGCAGGTGCTGAGCCTTCTGCTCCTCTGTGCCGAAATTGCACAAGACATGCGCAGATGAGTTGTGCACGTGCATCATGGTGGCAAAGCCGCCATCGGCGACCGCGAACTCCTCTATGGCTAGGCAATACTCCACGAAAGAGAGTCCTCCACCTCCATGTGTTTGAGGGGCCAGCATGCCCATGAACCCCAATTCGGCAACTGACTGAATTTCGACATGGGGCCACTCACCGCTTTGGTCACGTTGCGCCGCTGTGACGGCCACGACCTCCTCCGCTACGCGGCGGGCCGACTCCCGAATCATGACCTCTTGTTCGCTGAGGAAAGCGTTGGAAACACTGCTCATCTGATGTCCTTGGGGTTAATTTCTTTATGTCAAAAAATGCAGTTCAACCGAGCCAGCGCTTGCGGCGACGGTAGTGCTTCATGTCCCGGAAGCTCTTGCGCTCTCCCTCCACTGTCAGACCGAGGTAGAACTCACGAACATCCTCGTTGCTCTTGAGTTGGCTAGAAGGACCCTCCAACACGATGCGGCCGCTCTCCATTACATAGCCGTAATCTGCTAGTTCAAGCGCGACGCGGGTGTTCTGCTCGACGATCAACAAAGTCAGTCCGCTGGCTTTCAAGTCGGAAAGAAGGCCGTACACCTCCTCCACCATCAAAGGGGCCAATCCGAGCGACGGCTCATCGATCATCATCAACTTAGGTTGGGACATCAATGCGCGACCGATCACCAGCAGTTGCTGCTCTCCTCCCGACAAATAACCTGCGGTTCGGTCGCGCAGGACGGCCAAGCGCTTGATGCGGGAATAGACCTCGTCTAGCCTTTCCTTGGCCTCTCGCCCGCTACCCATGTGCCCACCGACCACCAGGTTCTGCTCGACCGTCATGTGGCGCAGAACCTTGCGCCCCTCCATCACGTGCACGAGGCCCTGCCTCACCACATCTACCGGGTTCGCCCCGGTGATTTTGGTGCCGTCGAACGTGATCAATCCTGCGGTGACTCGACCATCTTCGGTGCGAATGAGGTTTGAAATCGCTTTGAGCGTCGTGCTCTTGCCCGCTCCGTTGGCACCGAGCAGGGTAACGCACTGGCCCTTTGGTACACGCGCCGTAATGCCCTTTACAGCCAGAATCACTTCGCTGTAAAGAACCTCAACGTTATTTAGCTCAAGCACAGGAAACTCCAATGTTTGTCACTCCAAGCCCGCAGCCGCGGGCCTGGATATGCGGTCAATTACCACTTGTTCACGTTCGGAACGGGAGCGTTTTTTTCGACCAGCTTGTATTTGCCTTTTTCAATCGTTCCGATGTTCACCGCCAACCCAGAAGTCGGGAACGGAGCCTCGTTGCTGAACTTGATGTTGGGCAGAACACCAAATGTCCGCTCGCTTGGGGTAGGGTTAGTTTGCAGAGCCGTGCGTACATCCGCGCCCGTCACTCCGGCAGGGCCCTTGACCTTCACCACTTGCTCCACCGCACGAACAGTGAGCAGGGACATTGCCAGCCCCATCATGCACGGCGAGGTGAAATTGGCCTGGGTCTTGTACTGGGTGCGCAGTTTCTCGAAAAAGGCTCGCGCAGTGCTCGGGTCTTCCGTCGCAATGGCCATGCCATAGACTTCAAAACTTCCCTCCATCTGGTTGAGGTCGCCCAAGGCCTTGCCCGACGAGAGCAACCCGTTGTGCGCGCTGACCACAATAGGGATGTTGCCCTTACCAAGGCTTTGCAAGGCACGACGAGTTGCCACCACCGATGCCGTGTTGTTGAAGACCTGAATCACCGTCGCCCCTTTGCGAAGCAGTCGATTCACTTGCTGCGTAAGGTCCGTCGGCTGTGCCTCGGTGTAGATCGTCTCCACCACCTCTAGGATCTGGGGGTTGTCCTTGGCAAATCGCTCCACACCCTTGTGAATGTCCACATAAGCGGGAGAAACTTCCGACGAGATCACGCCGACCTTCAGTGGACCACCCCCCATCTTCTTCTGATACCAAGCGTAAAAGCCGGCCGCTTCGTGCGGGTAAGTAGCCCGTGCATTGAACACCCAGCTGCCATCCTTCCAAGCAAAGCCATAGCCAGCTGTTCCTAGCAACAGGGGCACCTTGTCATTGGGCAATCGCTGCTGCAGCGCATTGCTGTCTGGCCCGCCGAGGCCCCAGACGGCAATCGGGTTGAGCTCCGCCTTGATGCCTGGCCAGAGGGAAGCGACTTGGGCCACGTCGTAGCGTGCGTCATACTCTTTGACCTTTAGGGTAACGCCAAGGGATTTGCCCACCTCCTCATTCCACCAGTCAAGCACTCCCCTGCGGCAGCCCGTGATGTCCTTCATCACGTCAGCGAATGGCCCGGTGAAATCAGCGATTCCAGCAATGTTGTACGTCGTCTGAGCGTAGGCGGTGCTGCCGCAGCCCAGTACGGTCAATAAAGCCGCCGAGCTCAAAGTATGGCGTACTCTGACCGAAACACTTATCTTCTGTTCAATCATTAGCTTGTCTCCTTGGTGATTACGCTGTTTAACCAAAGTCAACCACCCACCAGCGTGAAAAGGGTGTCGAGATACTGTTCATGCTCAATAGGGATAGGGCCACATTCGATACGACCGCTTGGCAATATTCCAACGATGCATCAGGCCACGAGGCTCAAAAATAAGAAAGCCAGCGATGATGCCGCCGAGAAAAATATTCATGGCTGCAAACACGAAGTCTCCGCCTAGCAACGGAATGCGCTCGATCAGTGCAGGCCCCATGCTCGTAATGGACTCCTGAGCCATACGAATGACGAAAACACCAATCAATGCGCCAGTTATCGAGCCCATGCCGCCCACGATGATCATGGCGATAAACCAGATTGAATGAATCAGCGTGAACTGGTCAATCGACACAAAGCGAACGTAGTATGCCCACAGCCCTCCGCCAATACCGGCATAAAAAGCACCAACCAAAAATGCCAGGGCTTTCGTCCTCACTACGTTGATGCCCATCATCCCTGAAGCCACATCGTCATCACGAACGGCAGCGAAAATGCGTCCATGTCGGCTCCGTGCAATACCGTATGCCCCCGCGATCATGACCATCGCGACCACGAGACACAGGTAATACACACCGATATCGGACTCAAACTTGAATCCAAGCAACTCAGCAGGTTCCAAGGTAATGCCATTTGAACCACCCAGCCATTTTTGTGGAAGGTTGAGCACGAAGAAGTGGAACAGGATTTGTGCAGCAATCGTGGTGAGTGCGAGGTAGAACCCTTTTATCCGAACAGCAGCAAGACCAAAAATGAGGCCAAAAAGCGCTGCGAACACCCCCCCTGCCGGGAGGGTCAGCCAGAATGGGAGGTGCAGTTTGCTGGCAAGCACAGCCGTCGAGTACGCACCAACCCCCATGAAGGCGGCCTGACCGATATTGACCTGTCCGGCCAGACCAGTATTTATTTGCAGACCAAGCACCACCACTGCAGTGATCAGCATCGACGTCATCACTGCCACCGATCGCACCTCGGCGACCATCGGCAGGGCAAATAGAACCACAACAAAGATCAACAGGGCAATTGCTTGATTTCGCGTACGGATAAGCGATTGATCCTGACGATAGGAGGTTGCAAAAATACCCGCGGGATCCATGATCAAACCCTTTCGATGGTTTTCCACCCGAACATGCCGGTCGGACGAATCAAGAGCATCAGCAACATGATGATGAATGGAAATACAGAGCCAATTGCTCCGCCAACCAGAGGATCAAGATAGGCAGATGCCAAACCTTGAATCACGCCCACCAACACACCGGCGAGCAACAAGCCGGCGAGAGATTCCAAGCCAGCGAGCAATGCAACAGGAAGCGCTGCCAAGCCGATATCGGAGCTCAGCATGTTGATGGATCGGCCACTCAGGTGAACCATGGCACCCAAGGTGGAAAGCACAGATCCGAGAATCCAGGCAAAGGCAATGGATCGCTGCACGGAGATACCCATTGACATCGCCACCTGATGGTCTTCGGCCACTGCGGTCATCGTCAAGCCCTTACGCGTCTTATTGAAGAACCACGAAAGTCCAAAGCCAATGGCAATCGTGAGCAACCCACCATAGAACATCGAGCGAGAAATCAGGATGTCACCAAAGATCAGCGGATCAATGGGAAAAACCATCGGAAAGGCGCGGACCTGTGGACCAAACAGAACCAAGACCACTCCACGAATGAGGATCAGAAGACCGATGGTCACCATCACCATGGAAAAAACAGATTCACCGACAAGTCGCGCAAAGAAGATGCGCTCGATCATCAAGCCAAAGATTGCTGCGCTCACGAATGCCACTGGCAGGCCGATCCACAGCGGCATTCCCACTTGAATCACTGTCCACCAGACCATGTAGCCGCCGAAGACGACCAACTCCCCCTGCGCAAAGTTGAACACCTTTGATGCCCGATAGATCACCACAAAACCCATGGCAATCAGTGCATACAAGAGGCCCGTCAACGCGCCATTGATCAGGTAATTCAGGAAATCAATCATCGCTTTCTCCCGTTTGAAATACCGGTCTTGGCCGTCTGGTCGGTAGCCGCTACGTCGCGAATGAATACCTGCGCGGTGAACTGGCTGCGACGTCCATCCTGATAGGTCACCGGGATGACCACAGTCACTTCAGGCGCTCCGTTGTAAAGACCTTGAACCAGCGCCGAATACCGATCTTCCAGAAACTCTCGACGTAGCTTTCTCGATCGGGTCAACTCGCCCTCATCCGGGTCAAGCTCCTTCGGAAAGTTGGCGAAACGCCGCACCCGCGCCTGAGCCGGCAGGAACTGGTTTACTCGGGCGATTTCCTGGCTAAGCAGGTCGGCCACCTCTGGGCGCTGCGAGAGATCCGTGAAGGTCGAGAAACCAATGCGCTTGTCTTCTGCCCAGCGAGAAAGCACACCCATGTCGATGTTGATGAGTGCGGCAACAAAGTCGCGCCTTTCATCTCCGACAGTCATGATGTCTTTGATGAACGGGCTGAAGCGAAGGCGGGTTTCTACAAACTGCGGCGGGAACGTTTGACCATCGGCGAGACGCTTCAGGTCGGACACACGCTCCAAAAACACAAGTTCGCCGCGGTCCGTCTTGGTAACAGCATCTCCCGTTTGGTACCACCCGTCTTTGACCTTGGCCTCGACAGAGCCTTCGCGTCGGTAGTAACCAAGGAACGAGCTCCCCCCCCTTACGCACAACTCTCCGTCTGCTGTCAGCATCCACTCCAGTGAAGAACCTGCCTCGGGGTGCGTCTGCATCCAGTGACCCACGGTTTCCAGGTCAAAACGGTCCCCCTGGTGGCTCGTCAACAGCCCTACCTCGGTTGAGCCATAGATGTTTCTCAAGGGAACGCCCATCGCATGGAACATGCGGAAGACATCTGGGGCCATGGTGGCGCCTCCGCAGATGGCCACACGCAGGCGTGTCAGGCCAAGTTGATCTCTCAACGGTCTGAGGACCAGCGCATTGGCGAGGGGCAGCAAGGCCCGACTCCAACACGACACGGGCTTGCCGTCCATCCGCGCGACGTGCACAGCATGTCCAACCTTCAAGCCCCACTCGTAAATACCTCGCCGCACACGGCCCGCGTCTAGCATGTGTGCCTGCACAGAAGATGCCATGCTTTCCCATTGGCGCGGGGCAAATGTCATGGCCTCGACCGCCAGTTCGCGAATGTTTTCAAGAACCTGCTCAGGGCCCTCAGGAAAGTTGACCACCATGGGCAGGCCGATTCCCAAGGCCAGACCCATGAACTGCTCTGTGGCCCAGGCTGGGGCGATGTAGCTCAGGTACTGGGTGCCTGGCCTGGCCCTCGTGGCATTGATCAGACGTTGAGCGTTGTCTACCAAGCTACGATGCGAAAGGATCACCCCCTTGGGCTTGCCAGTGGTGCCTGAGGTGTACGAAAGCACCGCGATGTCGTCAGGACGTCCCAGATCAACGAGACGGTCGTACATCAGCTCATCCTTTTCGCCAAGGGACCGCCCCTCGCTCTGCAACTGATGAAACTTGCGCAAGATGGGGTCTCGGTACGACCACATGCCCGTGTCGTCCCAGTACACGATGTGCCGCAGGTTTAGAGCGGCCGTCTTCACCGCCAACCCTTTGTCCACCTGTTCCTGATCCTGCGCAAAGAGGCAGACGGCCTCACTGTCATCCAGCAGGTACTGCACTTCATCTGCTGTGAGGTCCGGATACAGTGAGATCACCTTGCACCCGACTGCCTGCGCCGCGTATTCGGCCCAATAATGCTGAGGCTCGTTCTCACCAATGATTGCGACCGTTTCTCCGCGTTGAATGCCCAGTTGGTGGAGACCCAAGGCCAACTCCATGACATTACGCTGGACCTGTGAGAAGTCGTACTCGCGCCAGATACCACGCGTCTTGTGCCGCTGCGAAAGTCGCTGCGGTGAGCGTCTGGCGTGGTCACGCAGCAGTTGCGGCAGTGTTGCCATGCGAATGTTCATGCCACCCCCTCACCCAGATATGCTTTCAATACGGCAGGATCGGCCTGAATCTCGTTGGGTGTTCCCTCAGCAATCTTTCGGCCAAAGTCCAGCACAGCCACGCGATCCGCAAGGTCCATGACAACCCCCATGTCGTGCTCGACCAGCACGATCGGGATGCGTTTGGCTTCTCTCACATCAAGAATGAACCTGGCCAGATCTTCCTTCTCCTCGGTATTCATGCCGGCCATTGGCTCATCCATGACAAGGATCTTGGGATCCTGTGCGAGAGCACGCCCAAGGTCGACGCGCTTGCGAAGCCCATATCCCAAGCTACCCACTGGCGAGTGCCGGATTGACTCGATTTCCAGGAACTCGATGATTTCCTCCACTGCTTCCCTGTGTGCAACCTCTTCGCGAACGGAGGGTCCCAAATGACAAAAGGACTGGATCAGGTTGGTGCGCATATGCAAGTGGCGCCCTACCATCAGGTTCTCTATCACAGTCATGCTCGAGAAGATGTGGGTACCTTGAAACGTGCGGGCCAATCCGCGGGCCGCCACTTCGTGCGTGCCCATGCCTCTGATGGAGTGCTCACCAAGACGGATGTCGCCTGCCTTGGGACGATAGAAGCCACTTAGGCAATTCATCAGCGACGACTTTCCTGCTCCGTTGGGACCGATCACCGCCAACAACTCGTCGTCGCGTACATCAATAGAGACGTCGTTCAGGGCCACGATTCCCCCAAACTTCAAAAGCAGATGGCTTGCGGAAAGCACGATCTGAGCGTGCGTAACCTTTGGCAGATCACTCATTCTTTCCTCCGCGATCCATCAGTCGTCTTACTTGCATGGAAACTCCCTTGCAGTTAGCCCCAGAATAGGTTCAGCTCTTTCTTTTGAGATGCTGACCGTCAGCGAGTCCCTGCGTCCAGGCTGATGGTGGTGGCGTTGAAGTAAGCGTTTTCGACGATGTGTTGAACCAGTGAGGCAAACTCCTGCGGTCGCCCCATCCGGTGGGGGAAAAGGATCGAGTTATCGATCAGCCCCTGAGAGACCTTGGGCGGCATGCCGGCGGACATGCCAGTCTCGAATAGGCCGGGCGCAATTGCGACGACACGCACTCCGTGCTGTGCCAGATCACGTGAGACTGGCAGAGTCATTCCCATCACCCCTGCTTTCGTGGCGCTATAGGCTGCCTGCCCCATCTGTCCCTGCCATGCCGCTCCGGAAGAGGTGTTCACGATCACACCTCGCTCGCCGTCCTCGTTGACGGTGTTGTGAGACATCGCCAGGCTCGCATGTCGGATGACGTTAAATGTGCCCGTGAGGTTGACGGAAATAACCTGGTTCCAGAGCGAAAGGGGAAACAGTTCGCCTTTGCTCAAGGTCTTGCACGGCCCAAGAATGCCGGCACAGTTCACGGCCACCTGCAGGGACCCAAAGGCCTGCACCGCAAAGTCGACTGCAGCTTTCACCTCAGCATCATTGGAGACGTCGACTCGTTGGATGCGAACATTTGGTCCAAGCGGCAGTACGTTGTTGACCAAGCGCTCTTCATCGACGTCCACTGCCATCACCTTGGCACCCGCCGATACCAATGCCTGGCAGGTTGCCAGGCCCAGTCCCGATCCTGCTCCAGTGACGAGTGCCACCACGTGTTGAATGTCCATGTTGTCTCCTTGTTCGTACTTAGGTCTGCGATTCAGCGACCAAGAATCGTGATGCACGCCACGGCTTCTTCGATGCCTTCCAGGCCCCCGCCGTTCTCGGCGAGCGCAAGCCGGGCACCTTCAACCTGGCGCTTCCCTGCCTCCCCTCGCAGTTGAGTGACCAGCTCATAGATCTGTGCAAGCCCGGTCGCACCTACAGGGTGGCCCTTGGACTCCAGCCCACCAGATGGGTTGATAGGGATCCGCCCTCCGATGCTTGTCTCTCCCCTCTCCGCGATAACACCGCCCATGCCGAACTCGCAGAAGCCAAGGTTCTCTGACTGGATGATTTCGCCCATCGCGGTGGCGTCATGGACTTCGGCTACCGAGATGTCAGCGGCCCCCACACCGGCCAATTCGTAGGCCTTGGTGGCCGCCAACGCTGTACAGTGGGAGCGGTAGTCGGACTCATCGCGGTCCGATCCGCTTTGCACCACGGATGCCAGTACACGGATCGCTCGGCTTGCGTCCAAATTGAGGCGTTTGAAGGCCTTGCCGGTGCACAAGATTGCGGCGGCGGCACCATCTGAAATTGGTGAACACATAGGCAGAGTCAGCGGATAGGTGATGGGCGGCGCGGCCAGAATTTCGTCGATGGTGTATGCCAGTCGGTACTGGGAGAGCGGGTTATGTACCGAGTGGGTGTGGTTCTTGGCAGCCACAGCCGCGAGTTGCCGCTGGGTCGTTCCGAACGTCCTCATATGTGAGCGCGCGAAAGCGGCATACACGTCCATGAATACGCTATATGGATTGGGCGAGGTCGATCCTTCGGGTACCGGCACCTCCCTCCCCAGCTTCATCAGGGAATCTCGAATCTCTTGTGCACGGGATATATCCCAGGCGCTGTCAAACACGGAGAACATCCGCGCCTTGTCGGTAGAGAACATCTTCTCGGTTCCCACCGCGAGGGCGACATCGCCCGCTCCGGACTTCAAGTGACTGCACGCCAGCGCAAACGCAGAGGAGCCACTCGCGCAGGCGTTCTCGATGTTCACAACCGGAACCCGGCCAATGCCCATGGCGCGCAAGACAATCTGCCCGCGAATCATGTGCTGCCCTTCCATGTGTCCTTGCGAAGTGTTGCCAAAGAAGGCTGCCTCCAATTGCTCCTTCTGCATAGCGGCATCGGAAAGGGCTGCCTCCACCGCCTGCCTGGTAAGGGCTTTCATGTCCAGGTCGAGGTGTCGTCCAAACGGCGTCATGCCAACCCCAATCACGTAGATGTCATTCATGCTCTGTTTCCTTATGGCTCTTGAATACTGGCGGAATAGCTCGTAGTTACCCGTAGTTCAGGATGTTTACGGGATAGTAAAACTTAAAAAAAGAGGGAGAGGTAAACCCTCATTGAGGCGACTTCAAATGGTCTTGTTCGACCAGAGGCAGGAAGCGCAAGCCCCGCGCCGTCTCAAGCTCGCCCTCGTCAGTCAGGCGATACAGACCGCGTCTGACGTTGTGGGGATGCTTCGCCGCCTCTTCCAGAGTGAGGACGGGTGCGAAACAGGCATCTGTGCCTTCCAGTTCTCGAGTCCAATGGCTGCTTGACCTCGACGCAAATGCCTCTGCTATTCGGACCTTCAGTGCGGGCCACGACGCCCTGTTCATCTGCTGAGCGGGATCTACGTCCGACAGTCCCATCTTTTCGAGAAGAAGCGCGTAGAACTGCGGCTCAATAGCACCAACCGTGATATAGCGACCGTCTGCACACAGATACCGGTCATAGAACGGTGAGTCGTGAAAGACGCTGGCGACGGTCCCCTCTAGAGCACCACCCTTGCGGAGGAGCTGAACCAAGGGCGCCAGAAGGGCCAGCACGTCCACGATGGCCCCATCGACTACGCAGCCCCTTCCTTCGCCCCCTCTCGCGTCGAACAACCCGGCGACGATTCCCATCGTCAGGCCCAAGGCCCCTGCTGCATCTCCCAAGACAGTGGGAGGCAAAACAGGAGGATGACCCGGCGTTTCGGTCAGTGACATCAGTCCGGTTAGGGCTACGTAGTTCATGTCATGGCCTGCGGCTTGGGCCAATGGACCATCCTGTCCCCATCCCGTCATTCGACCGTAGACGAGGCGGGGGTTCACCTTGGCGCAGTCTTGAGGCCCCAGACCTAACCGCTCCATCACCCCTGGACGATTCCCCTCAATCAAGGCATCACTTTGGGCAACTAAGTCGATTGCGGCACCTTGATCCTGTGGCGTCTTCAAGTTCAGAGTGACACGATGTTTGCCGCGGTTGATCAAGCTATCGGTAGGCGGGGTCATTTCTGCTGGCAGAGCCCCTCGACCTGGTCGTGCGACCAGGGTCACGCTTGCGCCGAGCTGTACCAGATGAAAGCCCACCAATGGGCCGGGCCCGATTCCCTCGAACTCCACTACCTTGACGCCTGTCAACGGTAGCTGACTGCTTTGTGATTTCATGGCAACTCCTTCGTTTTACTTTACAGTAAACCCTTCGTCTGTAACATAAGGGAAATTACCAAGTTACTTACTCGATAGTCAATTGACAGAATGTGAGATCCCTAAGCACGCCGAGAATGGAGAAGACATGTCAGAGTCAGTGGTGGTTACCGAAGTCCGGAGTCGATCTCTTTGGATCCGCCTGAATCGCCCGGATGCAATGAACTCGCTCACCCCAAAAGTGCTCCAAGCCATCGACAAGGGGCTGGACCAGGCGCTGGAAAGCACCGACGTCATGACCGTTGTTCTTACCGGTACCGGCCGCGCCTTCTGCGCTGGGGCCGACCTTAAGTACGTGCGAGGTCAACTGGGCGAGAACGGCACGAGCGCCTTCCTCGCGGGTGTCTTGCGCACGATGAACCGCCTGGACCGGTTCCCCAAGCCGGTCATTGCCTCGCTGAACGGCATTACCCTCGCGGGGGGGCTGGAGTTGGTCCTGTGCTGCGATCTAGTTATCGCTGCCAAAAGCGCAAAGATTGGCGATGCACACGCCAATTACGGTCTGCTTCCTGGAGGTGGCGGCTCGGTCCGTCTCCCTCGTGTGATTGGTCCGACGCGCGCGAAGTACCTCCTCTACACCGGGGAATTCGTTTCAGCCGAGGACATGCGAGAAGCCGGGCTGGTGACTCAGGTCGTGGACGACTCGCAGCTAGAGGCAGCGACCCAGAAGGTTGCCGACACCATTGCCACCAAGAGCCCCTTGGGCCTTCAGCGCATGAAGTCTCTAGTTGACGACGGGCTCGATCAATCAGAGGACACGGCACTTCGCTTGGAGCTGCTAGCGTCGGAAGCTCATGCTTTCAGCGCCGACTTTCGAGAGGGGCTGGAGGCCTTCCAGGGAAAACGTGCGCCTCGTTTCACCGGCAAGTGAACCAAAGTTCCGAACCATGACCACGCCCCCATGCTCCAACCGATTCGCAGCACTTCAGCGTATTCAGGTCCACGCTTGCCAGAAAGCCCCAGCCATACGAGACATCTATGAGCGGGCGAATATGGCGCCGGCCGACTTGTTCGGCGCCAGTGATCTTGCCCGCCTGCCCGTCACGACCAAAGACCAACTACTCGCCCTCCAACGAGCACATCCCCCTTTTGGCGGCTTCCTGGCCGCGGACGCTCGCGACATTCGACGCATCTTTGTGTCACCAGGGCCGATCTATGAGCCAGAGCTTTCAAGTGATGTTACCGGGCGTGGTTTCGCACAGGTTTTTAGCCAAGCAGGCATCGGTCCTGGCGATCGGGTGCTGAATACTTGGTCCTACCACCTTGTGCCCGCAGGTCTTTTGCTTGACCGAGGCATCGCATCTACCGGGGCCACGACTATCCCTTGTGGTCCGGGCGGCGCTGAACAACAAGCCCAACTGATTCTGGAGTTGGGCATCACGTGTATTTGTGCGTCCACCAGCTTCTTCATCACCTTGATCGAGACCTTGGAACGCATGGGGTGTCAGTTGCCTCGTGACTGGCGCGTCAGAAGCGCCATGCTCGGTGGAGAGATGGGCAATTGGATGCAAAAGCGACGCGACCTTGAGCAGCGCTATGCCATCAACACGTTCTCCGCCTATGCGACCGGTGACTTTGGTCTCATCGGGTACGAACAAGATGGACTTGAGGGCTACCGCATTCACCATGAACGTCTGGTCCAGGTGTGTGACCCGGGATCGGGCGAGCCCTTGCCAGTCGGCAGCACAGGTGAAATCGTGGTCACGACACTGGAAAGCGGGTGGCCATTGGTTCGATTCGGCACAGGCGACGTCGCTCAGGCGTTGAGCCAGACAGAAGACGGCCTCGTTGATCGCATTGGTCTTCTGCAAGGCCGCGTCGGCCAGGGTGTAAAAGTGCGCGAGGTTTTTGTCTATCCACGCAACATCGAAGACTTGCTGAGTCGAGTGCCGGAGATCAATCGTGCGCAGCTTGTCGTAGAGACCCTCGGCCGCAGAGAGACTATGACATTGCGCGCAGAACTCAACCCAAAAGGGACACCAGCCATCGTGGAAGCTCACCTAATGGATGCCTTCAAACAAGTAACCCGGCTCAAGCTAGACAACATCGAGTGGCTGGTGGTGGGCCAACTCGCTGACGGAGATCCAACGCTTGTCGATCGGAAACAAGCAAAAGCTTGAAGCACCATAGGCCAAGGTCATGTACAAGTATCAGTCGTTTGAGCGGCTCTAAAGCCTCACCCGGCGTTGCTCAACGCTGTGTTATCTCACTAAATCGGCTGATCGCTACAGAATCGCAAGCAGCCGGCTCCTGAGCTGAGGACATAGCCTGCTTTCAGACTTGACTTGCCGTCTGCGTATCGACGGGCAGGTTCGCATGAGCAGCAGTCATTCGGTCCTAAGGCCTGAGTGACTGCAATCAGCCTAAAGCGGGCATTGGGCATTGGGCATAGCGAATAAGAAGTGGTACTGACGAACGAGTCATGTCCCTTCGTGATAGCTACAAGCAACGCACAACGGCAAATCATGAGGCAGCGCGATGCACCACCACGCAGCGCAGTCCGTCTTACATTGCTCAAAGAGCGGACGACACAGCCCAGGCCCTCCCTGCCCCAAGGTCTAATAGTGCAATCAGCAGGCACCCGTCTTCGACCGGGCGTTGGGGTACAGGGACGACAAGATGGAGCTGAGTGCCGCGCTGGTAGGAGGCCGAGGTGTCCGACCTCAGCGGGCCGGGTCCGCCTTCAGGTACCTGCATGGATGAGGCAAGTACCGGTTCGGGCCGTCTATCGAAGGCACATTTCTCTCACCTTCCAGCTACTTGGCGGATCCGTAGTGCAGGCCGGTTGAAGTCCCCTCGAAAACCTGAACCAGTTGGAAGTAGAGAATTCCCCAGACGGAGTCTCTACATGA
>NZ_VRUA01000034.1 GCF_008017535.1 Ottowia flava | reverse complement strand
CTACCAACACCACCTCCGCGCCAGTGCTAGCTTTTCGTACCGTCACTTATTGCACTGAAAACGAGGAGACCCCGGAAGGGGTCTACGACAACCTCACCGTGACGACGCCGCATGGCGTGGCGCACGTCTACGCCAGGATGCCGGCGCCGCCGGCGCGCGTGGCCGCGCCGGTGCCGGCGCGTGCGCTGGAGTATGGCGCTCCGGTGCCTGCGGTGCGCCCGCCGGCGCCCGACAACTACGGCGACGCGGCCGAGTTGCCGGCCCGGGGCGGCCACCTGGCCGAGGCCCGGGCCTACTCACGCATCGCCGAGGCGCGCCAGTTCCTGATCGACAACGGCGTGCCAGCCGAGCGGATTCGCACCACCCGGGCGGTGGTCGGCGGCGCCCGGGACAGCCAAGTCGATTTCGTGATCGCGTACTGAGGGCGGGTGGCATGATCGGCGCGAGAAAAGTCGTCCGCCGGGCGTTTGGGCTGATGGTGCCGCGCACGTCGCAGAAGATGCGGCGCAACGAGGTGTACCGCTGGACGAACCGGCTGGTCTGGCTGGTCATCGTGCTGCTGGGCCTGGCGGCGGCCCTATTCGGCACGCTGGGCAGAAGCTGAGGCGCGGGCGCGGCCGCCGGGGCGGCGGTCGCTAGACTCTCGGCCATGACTGATGACCAATGGGCCGGGCTTTCCCTGGCAGAGCTTCTTGCGGCACGCGAGGCGCTGGACGCGAAGATCCAGGCCGTGCGCTCCGAGGCGCGCGACGCCGCCATCGCGCAGATCCGCGAACTGATGGCCACCTACGACCTGAGCCAGGCGGACGTGATGCCCGGTGCCGCTGCGGCGGCACGCACCCGGAAGATCGAGCCCAGGAAGAAGGCGCCGGCCAGGTACTACGACCCGAACAGCGGCAAGACATGGACCGGGCGCGGCAAGGCGCCGCGATGGATCGCCGGCCAGGACTACACGAACTTCCTCATCCCGGCCGAGGGGATATTGCGGAAGATGGCCCAGCAGGTGCCGGCGGGCGCTTGAGCGCATCCTTGTAGCGGCGAAAGAGCGCCGCGCACTCGTCGTTCAACGCCGGTGACAACCGGATCTCGTCTCCCCGGCCGCCGCCGGCGCGGGCTTCATCGGCGAACTGGCGAAGGTGGGCGCTGGTCTGCGACTGGCCGAAGCGGTCCAACTGCCACTTGCGCACATGCTCGCGGCCGGGCCGAATCGAGCCCAGCACCGCCAGGGTGATGCCCTGCTTGAGGTACTGGCGCCAAGACTTGACCACGCCGCCGAGCCGGGCGAATTCCGCCTTCGCCTGCACGGGGGTGGCTTCGCGCAGGCGCTGCAGCTGGGCGTCGTACCGATCGGCGTAGGTGGTCAGGCCGCCGACGCCGGGGAGCAGCTGGCGGCGGAATTCGCGTTCCAGGGCACGAAGGGGCGGCGAGGACATGCTCGCACTTTATTCAGTAATCGTACAGGTACGCAAACTTAATTTGGCGTCAAGGTAGTTTAAACGGGCAAGCCTGACCGACGATCCGACACCTCGCCATGCTAGACTGTGATGATGCGTCGCTGGATCGCCATTTTCATACTGATACTACCGCTCCAGTTCAGCTGGGCAGCGGTGGCTTCGTATTGCCAGCATGAAAGTGAGCCAGCGAAGACGGAGCACATCGGTCACCACGAGCATAAGCATGCTGACACCGATACAGTCGGCAAGACCAAGAAGAGTGAGCCAAGCCTCGACAAGTCCGATCGCGACTGCCGCCTTTGCGGTGGCTTGGGCTTGGGTGTAACTCAGCTCCATGTGGCCAAGCAATCCGTGGACCGTGGCAACACCATGGTTGCTCATATCTCCACGCCTTTCACTGGCGTGAACCCCTCTCCGCCCGATCGCCCTCAGTGGCCCGTCCTCGCCTGATCGGCGGGGCGCCTACTTCTCTTTTCAGCCAACTAGCCAGTCAGCCTGCACGTCTTCGTGACGTGCTTGGGCGTGCGCGGTAAGGCGAAACGAACCACAGGCCACCAAGCAGACCTGTGTCTGCCCTCCCGCCGATGTCTTCGTATTTCGAGGTCATTGGAGAATCGGATGTTAAAGGGTAATCACGGTAACAAGGGTCAGCGCGCCGCGCGCGGCCACAAGAAATTCGCGCTCGCAACGGTGGCTGCCACCATATTGCTGGGTACCACCGGAGCTTGGTCCCAAGTGATGGCTCCCAGCATGCAAAGCCCTCAATCGGTGCTGGGTACCACTTCTGTGTTGTCCGCCACGCCGTTGTCGCTCGCCAGGGCCATCGAGCTTGCGATGGAAAGCAACCCCGAGGTGGCTGCCGCCACACGCCAAGTCGAAGCCTCCGAAGGACAGGTGATCCAGGGCCGAGTTAGACCTAACCCGGAACTGGCCTACTCGCTTGAAGACACACGTTCGCAGACGCGCACGCAGAGTTGGCAGCTGAACCTGCCCATCGAACTGGGGGGAAAGCGCGCTGCACGCACAAAGGCCGCTGAAAAGGCCCGTGAGCAAGCCCTGGCACAGTTGGCAGACGTGCGCGCCACCGTTCGCGCCAACGTGGTGGCAGCTTTTTTCGATGTGCTGACCGCGCAGGAGCGGCTTGCTTTGGCAAAGGACAGTTCGGCGCTGGCCAAGTCGTCCACGGACGCTGTGGCCAAACGGGTTGCGGCAGGCAAGGTCTCTCCTGTCGAGGAAACCAAGGCCAGGGTGGCGGAGTCCGGTATCCGCGTTGAGTTGAGCCAGGCCGCCAGCGAAGAACGCAATGCCTTGACGCGCCTGAATGCGCTGCTCGGCAGAACCACTGCCGTCGCCGGTGCGCTGGAGGGTAAGGCTGACGACCTGCCCACATTGCCGACCCTGATGGATCTGCAGTCCCTGGTGGATTCTTCACCAGCCGTCGTGCTGGCCAAGGTCGAGGTGGAACGGCGCCGGGCCTTGACGGAAGTGGAACGGAGCAAGCGCGTGCCAGACGTCACGGTCAGTGCCGGTGTGCAACGGGCCAACGAGACCCAGCGCAATGTGCTACTTCTGGGCATCTCAATGCCCTTGCCCCTGTTTGACCGCAACCAAGGCAACCTGCTGGAGGCTCTGAAGCTCGAAGACAAGGCGCAAGACGAGCTTCAGGCCATTACGGTGCGCCTGCGCAGCGAGGTCGCCCAGGCGCACGACCGGTTGTCCACCATTGCTAACGAAGTGCAGGCTCTCCAGGCGGATGTACTTCCAGGCTCTAAGTCGGCCTACGACGCAGCGACCATCGGTTTCGAAAACGGCAAGTTCAGCTTCCTCGAAGTCCTTGACGCACAGCGCACGTACTTCACCGCCAAATCGCAGTACCTCAAGGCACTCGCTGAGGCCCACCGCGCAGCAGCCGAGATCGACCGTCTGCTTGGGGGGGCGTCTCCCGCGGATCAGACCATCACGCATAACTGAGATTGACCATGACCACCAGCAAACCAACCATCAGCAAAAGGCACCTGATTGCCATTGCCGTCGTACTCGCCTTAGGCGTCGGAGCCGGAGCATTTCTCCTTCAGGGCGGCAATACCAAGGCCGCGGAGGGCGATGGCCATGGCCACGGAACCCACACCGAAGCCAAGGGCCACGGTGACGGTGAACACCACGGCAAGGCAGATGGCAAGGGCCACGACGATGACAAGGGCCATGCCGACGAAGAGCACCATGAGGCGAGTGAAGCCAAGGGCCCCAATGGCGGCACTTTGTTCAAGGAAGGCGACTTCACACTGGAGGCCTTGCTGGCAGAAGGCGGTGGGGAGCCACGCCTGCGCATCTGGATGTCCGACAAGGACCAGGCGGTGCCGGCGAATGCGGCGTCCGTGACCGCGACCATCACTCGCCCCACCGGGGACAAACAGGCCCTGACCTTCAGCGCTGAAAAGGGAAGTTGGGTGAGTCGCGAAGCGGTGGAAGAACCCCATGCCTTCGAAGTCGAGATCATTGCCCAACACGCCAATGAGCCCTTCATGTTCGTGCTGAGCAAGGAAGAAGGCAAGGTGGAGTTGACTGACGCCCAGATCAAGGCGGCCGCCATCGGCGTTGACACGGCATCCGCTGCCAGCATCAAGAGTTCCTTGCTGCTACCCGGTGAAATCCGCCTGAACGAAGACCGCACCTCGCACGTGGTACCGCGCCTCGCAGGCGTCGTTGAAAGCGTCAGCGCAAACTTGGGCCAGGTCGTCAAGAAGGGCCAGGTTCTGGCAGCGATTGCCAGCCCTACGGCTTCGGAGCAACGCAGCGAGCTACAGACAGCACAAAAGCGCCTGGCATTAGCCAAAACCACCTACGAGCGTGAGAAAAAACTGTGGGAGCAGAAAGTCTCCGCGGAACAGGACTACTTGCAGGCTAGGCAGGCCCTGAATGAAGCCGAAGTGGCGGTCGCCAATGCCCACCAGAAGCTGGGTGCACTGGGACTCGGCGCGTCGTCTCCATCCGGCTTGAATCGGCTTGAACTACGAGCACCCTTTGACGGTATCGTGATTGAAAAGCACATCAGCCTGGGCGAAGCTGTCAAGGAAGATGCAGCCGTCTTCACCATCTCCGACCTCAGCAAGGTTTGGGCCGAGATCAATGTGCCGGCCAAGGATCTGCCCCAAGTGCGGGTGGGAGAAAAGGTCACAATCAAAGCGACGGCGTTCGACGCCTCAGCTACCGGAACTGTGGCTTTCGTCGGCTCGTTGATTGGTGAGCAGACCCGTACTGCGAAGGCTCGTGTGGTTTTGGACAACCCCAATGGCGCATGGCGACCCGGCCTCTTCGTCAACGTCGAAGTGGTTGCGGATGAGGCGACCGTTCCGGTAACGATCGCTACAGACGCCGTGCAGACCGTGGGCGAGAAGCCAGTGGTCTTTCTCAAGGTCAACGGCGGCTTCATCACACAACCCGTGCAACTCGGACGCAGTGACGGCAAGCGCGTGGAAGTGCTCCAGGGCCTCAAGCAAGGCGCTCCCTATGCGGCAACCGGCAGCTTCGTTGTGAAGTCCGAACTGGGCAAGGCCTCGGCCGAGCACACGCACTGACCTCGGAGTCGCTCCATGTTTGAAAAACTGATTCGATTTTCGATCGAGCAGCGCTGGCTGGTGCTGCTCGCGGCCCTCGCCATGGCGGCGCTCGGCGTATTCAACTACCAGAAGCTACCGATCGACGCGGTGCCCGACATCACCAACGTCCAGGTGCAGATCAACACGCAGGCGCCCGGTTACTCGCCGTTGGAGGCCGAGCAGCGCGTGACTTACCCCATCGAGACAGTCATGGCCGGCCTGCCCAACCTGGAGCAGACACGGTCCTTATCCCGCTACGGACTGTCTCAGGTAACGGTGATCTTCAAAGACGGCACCGATATCTACTTTGCTCGGCAATTGGTGAACGAGCGCATCCAGGAAGCACGCGACCGCCTGCCCATAGGCATCACTCCGGCCCTTGGGCCCATCTCCACGGGCCTGGGTGAAATCTACCTGTGGACCGTGGATACCAAGGACGGTGCCAAGAAGCCGGACGGCAACCCCTACACCCCGACCGACCTGCGCGAGATCCAGGACTGGATCATCAAGCCGCAGCTGCGTAACGTTCCCGGCGTCACGGAAATCAACTCGATTGGCGGTTTCGCGAAGGAATACCAGATTGCCCCCATACCAGAGCGGCTGGCATCGCTGGGGATGACGCTGCAGGACATCGTGACCGCGCTGGACCGCAACAACGGCAACGTGGGCGCGGGCTACATCGAAAAGCGTGGGGAGCAGTACCTCATCCGTGCCCCTGGGCAGGTCCGGTCGCTGGAGGATATCGGCAACGTGATCCTGAGCAGCGCCAACGGCGTGCCGGTGCGCGTGCGCGACGTGGCCGACGTGGCCCTGGGTCGCGAACTGCGCACCGGTGCCGCCACGGACAACGGCCGTGAGGTGGTGCTGGGTACGGTGTTCATGTTGATCGGAGAGAACAGCCGTACCGTCTCCCAGGCCGTGGACAAGAAGATGGTGGAGATCAACCGCAACTTGCCCGAGGGCGTACATGCGGTGACGGTGTACGACCGCACCGTGCTGGTGGACAAAGCCATCAACACGGTGAAGAAGAACCTGCTCGAAGGCGCGATTTTGGTGATCGTGATCTTGTTCCTATTCCTGGGCAACATCCGTGCAGCAGTGATCACGGCGATGGTGATTCCGCTTTCCATGTTGTTCACCTTCACGGGTATGGTCAACTACAAAGTCAGCGCCAACCTCATGAGCCTGGGAGCGCTCGACTTCGGGATCATCATCGACGGCGCGGTGGTGATCGTCGAAAACTGCGTGCGGCGTTTGGCCCACGCTCAGGCCCATCATGGTCGGCCGTTGACGCGCGCCGAGCGCTTCCACGAAGTCTTCCTGGCCTCCAAGGAGTCGCGCCGGGCGCTGTTGTTCGGCCAACTCATCATCATGGTGGTGTACCTGCCTATCTTCGCGCTGACAGGCGTCGAGGGGAAGATGTTCCATCCCATGGCGTTTACCGTGGTGGCAGCACTCGTGGGCGCCATGATCCTGTCGGTGACGTTCATCCCTGCGGCCGTGGCCCTGTTCATCGGCAACCGCGTGAACGAGAAGGAAAACTTCCTGCTCGGCCACGCCAAGCGCATCTACGCACCGCTGCTGGATCGCGTGATGTCGGCCAAGGCCCTGGTGCTCACCATCGCTGCGGTAGCCGTGGTGCTGTGTGGGCTGATCGCCACCCGCATGGGCAGCGAATTCGTGCCCCAGCTCAATGAGGGCGACCTCGCTATCCAGGCGCTGCGCATCCCAGGTACCAGCCTGTCGCAATCCGTCGCCATGCAGCAGCAGATTGAAAGCACACTCAAGGCCAAGTTCCCGGAGATTGAACGAGTTTTCGCGCGCACTGGCACGGCAGAGATCGCCTCGGACCCTATGCCTCCGAACATCTCTGACGGGTACATCATGCTCAAGCCGATGGACGAGTGGCCTACACCTCGCAAGACGCGGGATGAGCTTCTCGCGGGCATCCAAGAGGTGGTCGGCAAGATCCCAGGCAACAACTACGAATTCTCGCAACCCATCCAACTGCGCTTCAATGAGCTGATTTCCGGAGTGCGAAGCGATGTGGCGGTGAAGATCTTCGGCGACGACATGGAAGTCCTGAACAAGACTGCGGAAGAGGTTTCCTCGATGCTGCAGAAGATTCAGGGCTCGTCCGAGGTCAAGGTCGAGCAGACCACCGGCCTGCCGATGCTTACCGTGAACATTGATCGCCAGAAGGCTGCGCGCTACGGCCTGAATGTGGCGGACATCCAGGACACCGTGGCAACGGCCATCGGCGGACGCGAGGCTGGCACTCTGTTTGAAGGCGACCGGCGCTTCGACATCCTGGTGCGTCTGCCGGAATCGATCCGCAATGACCTGGAAGGCATGAAGCGCCTGCCCATTCCGTTGCCCCGGGCATCCGGGGCGGCAGAGGCTCGAATCAACTTCATTCCGCTTGGAGAAGTGGCATCGTTTGAACTCGCGCCCGGCCCCAACCAGGTCAGCCGCGAAAACGGCAAGCGCCGCATCGTGGTCAGCGCCAACGTGCGCGGGCGTGACGTGGGTTCCTTCGTCGCCGAGGCGGAGCAAGGCCTGGCGCAGATCAAGATCCCCACAGGCTACTGGACGAGCTGGGGCGGCACCTTCGAGAACCTGCAGTCCGCGTCCAAGCGCCTGCAGATCGTGGTGCCCGTCTCCCTGCTGCTGGTGTTCGTGCTGCTGTTCGCCATGTTCGGCAACGCCAAGGATGGCCTGCTGGTGTTCACCGGCATTCCCTTCGCGTTGACGGGCGGCATCCTGGCCTTGTGGCTACGGGACATACCGATGTCGATATCGGCCGCCGTCGGGTTCATTGCGCTCTCAGGGGTGGCGGTGCTCAACGGGTTAGTGATGATCTCGTACATCCGCACGCTGCGGGAAGAAGGCGTGGCGCTGGACGCGGCGATACGGGACGGTGCGTTGACCCGCCTGCGCCCCGTGCTCATGACCGCGCTGGTCGCTTCGCTGGGCTTCATTCCGATGGCGATCGCCACCGGAACGGGTGCCGAGGTGCAGCGCCCGCTGGCCACTGTGGTCATCGGAGGGATCCTTTCTTCGACTCTGCTGACCCTGCTGGTGCTGCCCATCCTCTACCGCCTGGCGCACAAGCCTGACGAACAAGACGAGGACGTGTCCGCTGAGCCTGCGCACCCCGTCACCCCCTATTCCGCGTAGTTCCCCAAAGGGGCCCCCGCTCACACGGGGCCCTTTTTCCCTTCCCAACAAGGAGATTCCATGAAATTCAACCATGCACTGCTCGCCCTGGCCATCTCGGTCTCGGGAATCGCGTTCGCCTCCGAAAAAGACCATGACACCAAGCCTCTGCACGGCGGCGTTGTCGCTCAGTCGAAAGACATCGACTATGAACTGGTGGCCAGTGCAGACAAGCTACAACTGCATGTGCGTGACCACGGCAAACCGGTGGACGTGGCCGGCATGACGGCCAAGGTGACGCTGCTGGCCGGCACCGACAAACAGGAGGTCGAATTGAAGCCGTCAGGCGCCGCGCTCGAAGCTGCAGGCAGCTTCAAGGTGGGATCGGGCACCAAGGTGGTGGCAGCCGTTTCCAAGGCCGGTAAATCCGTTGCCTCGGTGCGGTACACGCTGAAGTGACCCCACGATGATCGAAACCGTTGCCGCTCACGCACATCCCGGCGACGATTTTCATCAATCCAGACCCGTGCGCGCTGCGCGCAATCACCTTGTTCATCTATGGTCCACGCAGTAGCGGTCAAGCTCGTCTGGATCTGGATCAGCTTCCTGATTACTGCGCTCGCCTTCTGGCGAGTGCGGTCGTTCTGGATACGACGCCACCCTGAGCGGAACAAGCGCATCAAGTACACAACACGTCTGGCCAAGCGTTTGAGAGACCGCCGGATGCAGATGGATTTTCGGCAAGGGAAGGCCGGACGCAACCGTCCGCGCCACTGACGGCTCGCAGGATTAAACGGAGATTCTCCGGGCACCTCAGCAAGGAACGCCATGACATCCTTCACGTGCTCGAAGCGGATGTTGGGTGCATTGGTCGCCGCAGTTCTTGCAACAGATCTCGCTACCCCCCGTGCATGAAGGCTGGATGCCATGGTCGGATGGCTGGAGGGCTGGAAAGGTCTACCGCCTCGACATCTCATCGAAAGACCTGGTGTTTTTCAGAAATCAACACCGCAAAGCAAGATGAACCAAACAAGGCGGCGCCACTCTGCCCACCTTTCGTTCGTGCGCGAGAACTTGCTGCACTGGACAAATTGGCGACCGAGTATTGGAACCCATGGCTTGGTGCTGTGGGTATGCGCATACCTCGCATTGCTGGGCAACACCTCGTTCCTGTCGGCCAGCACAGCTGGCCGCCACTGGGCTGACCCGGGAACCTGGTTGTTCGCGGCTGCCCTGGTGCTGTCGTTGATTGCACTTCATGCCCTCATCTTTGGCCTGCTGGCAAATCGTTGGATCGTGCGACCGCTCTTGACCGCGCTTGTTCTGGCCACAGCATTCGCCACCTTCTTCATGCAACGCTACGGTGTCTACTACGACCCGAGCATGCTGCGCAACGTTTTGCGTACAGATACGACTGAGGCTAGCGAGTTGCTGTCGGCAAGCTTGCTGTTGCATGTGCTCGCCTATTCCCTGGTACCCGTCGCGTGCATATGGCGGGTGCGCGTGGTGGCACACCCCTTCGCTCGCGCCCTGTTGTGTCGATTGCTGTTCATTGTCGGGGCTGCTTTGGTCTTGGTGATTTCGCTGCTGCTTGTCTTCCAGGACTTTTCGGCGTTGATGAGGAACCAGAAGGAGCTGCGCTACCTCATCACACCTGCCAATCTGCTCTATTCCACGGCGCGGGTGCTGTCCACCGACGCTGAGATAGCGATCGTGCGCACGCCTGTAGGGATGGATGCGCGCATTGCCCCAGCAGTGCAGGGCCGCAAGCCAACGCTGATGTTCATCGTGGTGGGGGAGACGCTCCGGGCGGCGAGCTGGGGTCTCAACGGCTATCTGCGGCAGACCTCGCCACAGATGAAGGCATTGGACGTGCTCAACTTCAGCAACGTCACTGCTTGCGGCACCAATACCGAGACATCGCTTCCATGTATGTTCTCGGCCGTCGGCAGGAGAGACTATGACGAAAAGCGGATTCGTTCCAGCGAATCCCTGTTGCACGTGCTGTCGCGTGCAGGCGTGTCCGTGCGCTGGAAGGACAACCAATCAGGATGCAAGGGGGTGTGCGACGGCCTGGGTGAGACCATCGTCGATCCCAAGGCAGACGCCGCCTTGTGCGAAGACGGACGGTGCTTCGACGAAGTGCTGCTGCGCAACGTTGGCGCTCTTACCCAGGGCTCGACCGGAGACATCGTGGTCGTCCTTCATATGCTGGGGAATCACGGTCCTGCGTACTACAAACGGTATCCCACCGCCTTTCGCCGCTTCCAGCCCACCTGCGACACCGGCGAGTTGCGGCGCTGTGATCGCCAGAGCATCGTCAATGCCTATGACAATGCCGTTCTCTATACCGACCATGTGTTGAGCCAGGCTGTCGCCTATCTCAAGACGCAGCAGGAGCGTTTCGATACCGCGATGATATATGTCTCGGATCATGGCGAGTCCCTGGGTGAAAAAGGACTCTTCCTGCACGGGTTGCCGCAGGCCATTGCCCCCAACGAACAGACCCGTGTACCCATGGTGTGGTGGCTCTCCGAATCTTTCAAGGCAAGCCGTGGGCTCGATACAGCATGTCTCAACGGCAAGACCGCTCTGGCACTGTCCCATGACAACCTGTTCCATTCCGTCCTCGGTCTGATGGCAATCACGACCCAGGTCTACGATGCGCGCTTGGACATCGCTTCGGCCTGCACCCACTCGCCAGGCTCCACTCCAACGCGGTAGCTCCTACTGCGCGGATCGAAGGAACAGGTGGCGCTTCTGTGCGCATGGCAGGCAGGCGCGTACAGGTCTTCATTGACGCTCGCGACGGACCAAGCCTGCGGAGCAATCGGCGATGATGACATACACCGAGTCACAGGCAGCCAAGCTTTCTCGCCTGGGCACAGGCGTCATGATCCAATTAGTGCGGCTTAAGTTCCGCCGTTGCCCGATGGGGAACGGCTCTTGACCCGGTTCTTTGAAAGGAGCATTGCAGCGGTTTGCATAAATGTGTTTGGCAACAGAATCAATATTTGAGTTCTCTCTCAGCCTTGCGCAAATCTTGATCCTCGATCTGGATCGTGGTGTGGGTGATATCGAAGGTTGTTTCCATTGCTGACTTGGCGGCAACCAGTGTCTTAGGGGCATCGGCCATATTGGTCACAACCAAGTGGCAACTCATCGCATCAACACCTGATGTGATTGTCCAGACGTGGAGGTCATGCACGGCCGTGATGCCGGGAATTTCCTTGAGCTTGTCTTCCAACAAGGAGATGTCAATTTCAGGGGGCGTGCCTTCCATCAGGATATGAATCGCCTGCTTCAACAAGATCCATGTCCGTGGAACGATGAAAAGGCCAATGCCGGCGCCGACGATGGGATCAGCCAGCTTCCAGCCCGTGAACATGACGATCGCCGCCGCGACGAGAACACCGAGCGAACCTAGCATGTCGGCGAGCACCTCGAAGTAGGCGCCCTTCACGTTGAGGCTCTCTGACGACCCGGCAGAGAGGAGTTTCATGCTCACTAGGTTGACGGCGAGACCGACGACGGCGACGATCAGCATCGGGCCACTCAGAATCTCAGGAGGGTTCAGGAATCGCTGGTAAGCCTCGTAGAGGATGTAGAGGGTCAGCACAAGAAGGACGACGGCGTTCGCCAGTGCTGCCAACACTTCAGATCGGACATAGCCGTAGGTCTTCTGAGGAGTTGCAGGGCGCTCGGAAAAACGGATCGCAAGCAGCGCCAGGGCCAAGCCACCGGCATCGGTCAGCATATGCGCTGCATCGGCGAGTAGAGCGAGACTACCGGTCCACAGGCCACCGACGACTTCCACGGCCATGAATATGGTCGTGAGCGCCAAAGCTCCCATCAACCGCGTCTTGTGCCGTCCTGCGGCCGTGCCGGAAGGCGTCGTCGCTCCGTGTGAATGTCCTGCACCCATGTATACGTCCCGTTTTCGCTAAATGCTTAAGAAAAATGATACTGATATTAAGCAACAGCATAAGCATGCCGAGGATGCCACTTTCATAGCGATCCAGAATTTCGAGGCGCAGGCGCTCCATGCCCGCTGACATCGTCAGCCGCAAGAACAGTTGCACTTCCCCTTTATGGAGTTGGGTAAGGTGATTGAGGGCAACGCCGTCCGCTGGCTTTAGGCGCGCGCGACGGGAACCTGTCGCCAGTCGGTGGTGTACTGGGGTGTTCGTCGGGCCTGGCGCATTGCCCAGTCACGCCGCGCGGCCGCGGTGCCGACGCTGCCCTGCTTCACCGTGGCTTTTCCCCATCGGGCATTGAGCTTGTCCACCACGCTCATCAGCTGGCCGCGGTTGCGGCCAGATTCATCTTCAAGATCGAGTTCGCCTTGCAGGATGCTGCTGTCGCAGAGGTCCAGCAGCATCACGCCGGCTTTCGCCAAGTTGTAGCCGGGCTCGAAAATCAGTTCTAGACCCATCGTGGCCGCCTGGATGATCTTCGCCGTGTCGGCCGTGGGCCGGCGCAACGGCACCACGAGCGACTTGGCCCAGCGCGGGCCTGGCCGGAACGGCGAGGTGTGCGCGAAGACCAGCACGCGCCCGGCCAGGCTCCCCTGTCGCCGCAGCTTCTCGGCCGCGCGTGTCGCGAAGTCGCTCACGGCCTGCAGCAACTGCGGCAACTCGCGCACCGGCCGGCCGAAGGATCTCGTCACGGCGATCTCGCGCTTGGGCGTGGGAGCCTCTTCCAGATCGATGCAGGGCATGCCTTGCAACTCGCGAACGGTGCGTTCGAGCACCACCGACCAGCGGCGGCGCACCGAAGCCGGGTCGAGCCGCGCCAAATCCTGCGCGGTGGCCACGCCGGCGTCGCGCAGTTGTGCGCCGATACGCGGCCCAACTCCCCACACGTCGCCCACGTCAGTGATGGCGAGCAGCAGGTCCACGTCGGCCTGCGGCAGCGCACCCAGGTGGCATACCTGCGCGTGCTGCGCAGGGTAGCTGCCGGCTTTCCTTTCTGCGCACTTGGCGATGTGGTTGGCCAACTTGGCCAAGGTTTTCGTGGGCGCTATGCCGATGCACGTCGGAATACCGATCCAACGGTGGATGCGAGCGCGGATGGCATGCGCGCGCTCGGCCAGGTTGCCACGCACGCCGTGAAGATCCACGAAGCACTCATCGATGCTGTAGATCTCCTGGCCGGGCCCGAGGCCTGCGGCCAAGCTCATCATCCTGTCCGACATATCGCCGTACAGGGTGAAATTGGCGCTCAGGCTGACCAGGCCGGCGCGGTCTTCGAGATGGCGGAATTCATGGTGCGGCTGGGCCATCTTGATGCCCAGCGCCTTGGCTTCGTTGCTGCGGCTGATCGCGCAACCGTCATTGTTGCTGAGCACGACCACCGGCCGGCCCTGCAGGCTCGGCCGGAAAACGCGCTCGCAGCTCACGTAGAAATTGTTGCCATCGAGGAGTGCCAGCATGGTGCATCACTGGAACCGCTTGATGCAGCTGGTGGCCACGCCCCAAACCTCGATCGTCTGCCCTTCCGTAGGCACGATTTCCGGGTACGTCGGGTTGCCTGCCTTGAGCTTGAGCCGGCCGGCGCGAAGGTACAGTTGCTTGACGGCGTATTCACCGTCCACCACGGCCACCACGATGTTGCCGTGGCAGGGTTTGAGGGCTCGGTTCACCAGCAACAGATCGCCGTCGAAGATGCCCAGGTCCTGCATGGAGTCCCCGGCAACACGGAAAAGAAAGGTAGCCTGGGGATGGGTGACGAGGATTTCGTTGAGGTCGATCCGCTTGACCAAGTAATCGTCCGCCGGCGAGGGGAAGCCGGCATGCACGCTGGCATTGGCCAATGGCAGCACCAGGCCGCTGCTGGCCAGCGGCACTGGGACGTTAAAACATTGGATTGCACTGTGCATACGTACAGTATAAATCCGACGCTTCGGGCGCTATGCACCAGCCTCCCCTAGACTGCTGTCAAGATTTTCAGGGAAAGGATCGCTCCATGTGCTACTCGGCCGCCGTGCGCGCGGACTACGCCGCGTTCCGTCGCCTGTTCCCGAGGTCCCGCCTGGCGCTCAAGGCGTTCTTCGATCTGTACTGGCGGCGCAGGCAGCAGCCCAAGCCGCCCATGCGTACGCCCAGGGTGATGGATGCGCAGTTCACGCATCCCCACTCGCCCGAGGAGCGCGAGATCCATGCGCTGATTGCGGAATTCGACGCGAGCCAGGTGTCCGCGCTGGAGCAGGATCTGTTCGCGCAGCGCAAGCGCCTAGCCGACGCCGAGCGCGCCCTGCAGACCAAGGTGACGAAGAAGGCCCAGGAAGACCAGCGCATCGCCACCGCCAAGATCGACCAGGCGCTCGCGCGCCTGACGAGGCTGAAGCGACCCGAACTGAGCGAAAGCGATACGCGGATTTTCCCCGGCTGGTGGGCGCCGGTGCTGGTGATCGAGGGCGGCGAGCCGGTGATCTGGCCCATGCGCTACGGGTGCCGGCCGGCCGGCAAGCCGACCCTCTACGACAGGAAGTACCCCGGGACATACAACGCGCGCCGGGACAACCTGCGCGGGTTCTGGAAGCAGCAGTTCGGGCAGACGCACGCACTCATGCTCGTGACCACGTTCTTCGAGAACGTGGCCCGGCACGCGGCCGAAGGCCGGGCGCTGCGCGCTGGCGAGGCGCCAGAAAACATCGTGCTCCGGTTCGAGCCCAGTCCACCGCAGGAGATGTACATCGCCTGCCTGTTTTCGCACTGGACGCCGCCGGCGGGCTCCGACGAGCCCGACCTGTGGTCGTTCGCGGCCGTGACGGATGATCCGCCGCCCGAAGTGGCCGCGGCCGGGCATGACCGCTGCATCGTGCAGCTGCGGCCCGAGAACGTTGAAGCCTGGCTGACGCCGCAGGGGCGCACGCTGGACGCCTTGGATGCGCTGCTCGATGACAAGGCGCGGCCGTACTACGAACACCGCTTGGCCGCGTGATGTTTTCAGCGGCTGCGCGCAGGAGGCTTGCTCGCCTGCGGCGTGGCCGCTAGGCTGGTGAATGGCCCGGCAGGGCTGGCACCTCGGGAAAGGGCCTGCTCTTTTCCGCGTGTGTAGGGCGTGATCCTGGCGCCCCTGTCCCCTTGCAACTGCGCACTCGCAGCGACCCGCCTCGCGTGTCCGCCTATCGCATCAAGGTACTGGGGATTTGCGCCGCGTTCGCGGGCAGCAGCTGCCACAGCCGCCCAGCCATCGGCCAGCATGGTCCGTCGCTCGGCGGGTATCTCCCGGGCGGCCTGCAGGGCCATGGTCGCATCGTCGCGGGGTTGACGCTGACTGTCGTAGAGCAGCTGGCCGCCGCGGTTGATGATGCGCAGCCGATCCAGCTGATGGGCCAGCTGGCTCACCGTAGCACTGAACCCTTGCATCGCCGCATCGTGGTAGTCCTCTGTGACGAAGCGCGGGTTCGGGTTGCCCACCTGGTGCTGGCGTTCGTGGCGTTGATAGATGCCGCGCTTTGATCGAAAAGCATTGGGATAGTCTGGTGCACCTGGCAGCCTCGGTCATGAGCGGACATGCCAGTGCG
>NZ_VRUA01000033.1 GCF_008017535.1 Ottowia flava | reverse complement strand
CAAGAAGTAGCCGCTAGGTCAGCGTCCTACCGTAGCCCATTGCAGGCTATGGTTTGTTAAGTACATATTTCCCCTTTTTTTTGCCTGCTCACAAAAAAGCCCAGCCACTCCAAAAAAGAGTGAGCTGGGCTGATGCGATCAATTTGTGCCGGTAGCGCCGGCGGCCTCCAGATCCGCCTCCACGACAGAAAGCACAGTTGCCGCCGGGTAGGCGTTCTCCGCCTGTTCCTGAGCGTGCTCAGGGTCCTCAGCTTGACACGCAAACTTGATGCTGTGCAGATCGTCTTCCCGAAGGACCACGACGAACGGTGACAGCAGTCGTGTGCTGTCGATGTAGCTCGAACCGCGCTCCACCATCAAATCCTGTAAGACACTGATGTCCACCCCCTCGTGTAGCTCATCGGGCGTCCAGATGGCGACGGCGAAACCAAGATCGCGCAGCGCTTGAACCCGGCCCAGAGGGTCATCCGATTCATTGACCTCGGCCAACTGGTCGTTGTTCGCGCAGGCATCCAAGACCGTGTCAATCGCCGCGTTCAACTTCGAGCGCAGCACGCCCTCGCCCAGGGCAAGAACGACTGACTCCATGGCATCTCTGAGACCCTTTTCGTAGCCGACGGTGATGTCAGCGAATGCCGCCTGGATCTTCGACATCGGCGAGGGCGCCTCTGCCACTTCCAAGTGCGCGACGAGATCAGCGATCGGCTGCTCCTCCGACTGAATCATCACATCGTCGTGACGCAGCATCGCCTGGAAGTAGAACCCTTCTTTGCCGACCACCAACTCGGGGGCCTCCGTTCGCACCTCGGTCTCTTCGTCGTCTTCGTAGTACGTGCACAGCCAGCTGGTGCGGCTCACGCCTGTGAGATCGAGCGCAGCCGCCAACTTCGACAGCTCGACAATCTGCATTGCCGCTTCTTCACTGATCTCGAACTTGACGATGGCGACTTGATCGTCACCCCAAACATTTACGCTGTACTGCTTCGGCTCGCGCACAGCAACATGAGAAACATTGGACATGCTTCACTCCTTGGATAGTCCCATCGGGACTGGTTGAACATCCAAGGAAATAGCACCAGCTCGAAAGCCCGCGCAGGCCTGGCCAGGCCGAATGCGCCGGCGACCACACATTTCACCGACTCGCCATCTCCAGGGATGTTCAACCAGGCGCCAGCCTCCCAGGAGTCGACGTGATCCAGTCTCTTTTTGAGTTTTTTCAGGCGTTCGCCGCCTCGATCCTTAGCGCCATCGGCATCCCGCTGTCCTTCGCCATTCCGGTGTCGAAGATGCTGGCCGTTGTCGCCATGTTCGTCACTGCCGTGTACCTGCTGCGCCTCACGGCGCGTCTGTACGCAAGCCTCGTCGATACGCTGATTCGGATCAGCACCGCGTCAAACCGCCTGAAGCAGCTCCTCAACAGGAGCAAGCCACAAAGCCGCGAGGTCGACTCCCCAAAGGACTTGCCTCCAGTAGCTTTAGGTGCCGCACTCGGTCTCGCTCTCAAACGCCTTTCTGGCCAAGAGCTCGAAACGCTTCAAAGCAAATCAACGACTGAAATTGTCCAGTTTCTGGACGAGAAATTCGGTGATGGCCAGGAACCAGGCAACTGGAAATCCACCAAAATCGAATCGATACTTGCCAAATTCTGACAAGCATTTTTGATCTACACAAAGGAACCTGCGGGTTCCTTTTTCTTTGCCCGAAAAGGGGATCGGGTTGGGGATATATGTTGCACATGCCCGTGCACTGGGTTCGATCCGATCCGCCGTCATTGTTTCATGGATCGGGCCTGCCGGCCAGGCGGGTTTTATCAAGACGGCCATCTCCACGCATGTTCAACCCTTCCATCAAACGGAGGACCCATGCTGGATGTTCAACGCATGTCCGACGCCTACATCGAGGCGATCTACTTCACCGAAACCGGGGATCTCGACCAACCCCCAGCGACAGCACAACTGACGGCGCTGTGCCGTTGCCAGGTCCACAACGCCTGCCAACGGTTCACGGACTCCCTGCGCGAAGCTCCGTGGCCACTCAAACTCGAAGCCCTGGACGCGACACGGCTCGGCCATGACCTCTGGCTGACACGAAACGGGCACGGCACGGGTTTTTGGGATCGCCCAGAAATCTATGGCCAGGCAACCGCCGAGCTCTTCACCATGGTCGCCAAAGCCATGGGAGAGCATGACGCCGAATTCGATGTCGGTGAGACATCACACTGATCCCCAAAGCCGCCTCTTCAGGGCGGCTTTTTTTCGTCTGTCGCTCCCATGAAACACTGCAAATGTTCGCGCGCGCGAAACGCTCGTATCGTCTACGTCCTGCAATTACTGCTCTTGTTTTCGTAGCTGCCCGCCCTTTGTTACCCTATGCTCCGATTAATGCAAGCTTTAAGCATTGACAGCGCCTGCAATTTCGCAAGAATGCGAAGCGTGATCTAAATCACCACCCCAAAGGCGGCCTCGGCCGGCCTCCCCCCCAACCAAGAGGAACGACATGGCATCAACAAACATGGCAGTACTGACCGGGTACCTGGGCACGGACCCGGAAAAGCGCTATTTCCCCGACGGCACACCGCAGACGACTTTCCGCATGGGCACAACCGAACGATGGAAAGACAAGAACACGGGCGAACCGAAGTCGCATACCGAGTGGCACAACATCGTCACGCAGAAGGGGACCGCGGAATTCGCAGCGACCTATCTCAAGAAGGGCGACTCCGTGCAGGTGATTGGCAAACTGCGGACGCGCAAGTGGACGGACAGGAACGGCGTCGATCGCTACACGACCGAGATCCGCAGCAGCGACGTGCAAAGCCTGGAACGCAAGCCTGCCGACAAGGCTGCACCGACAACGCCTCCACCTCAGGAAGAGGCTCCACCAGAGGTGTCACCGGACACACGCGGATTCGCAGATATGGACGACGATTTGCCGTTCTAACAGCTGCGTTTTTGATAGCACTAGTCTAAACAAATAAGGCCCATTGCAAAGCACATGGGCTATTCACATCAGTCAACGCAACTCAATCATCTGGAGGAACAACCTCATGAAAATCCTAACCGTCGCCAATCAGAAAGGCGGCGTCGGCAAAACCACATTGGCCGTTCACCTGGCCTACGCCGCCGTAGAGCAAGGCTCGAAGGTTCTGCTGGTCGACTTCGACTTGCAGGGCAATCTCAGCCTTACCTTCGACCACGTCCCACTCGTGGCCGAAGGGCTGACAGCGTCAGTTCTCTTCGGCGAGGACACGCCGGATGTTCTCAGGGGAATGCACAGCGAATTGCGACCAGGTCCTATGGCCCTCATACCAGCCGACAACGAGCTGATCAACGTCGAGAAAGAAGACAACGGGGTGTTGACCAATCCCGCGCAGGCGCTGCAGCAGCTCAGCGGCCTGTATGACCTCTGCATCATCGACACACCACCTACCCTGGGCAACGTGCTCATGGGCGCGCTGACCGCAGCCAATTTCGTGGTGACCCCGGTCGCGGTTGGGCTCTACGAACTCGCCGGCGTCGAGAAGCTGAACTCCACCTTCCGCGCCGTCCGCAGCAACGGGCTGAACCCTCAGCTCAAGCACATCGGCATCGTCCCGATGAAAACCACCTCCCGCTCGCCAGCCGTCGTCGAAGCGCTGGCCAGCCTCAGAAGCGAGTACGGCGACGCCGTGCTGCCAGTCGAACTTCGCGAGCGCGTCTCAGTCCGGGCAGCGATCGCTTCTGGCAAACCCGTGTGGTACCGCACCAAGGGTAGCGGCCACCTGGCCGCCGCCCGCGAATGGAAAGCAGCCTGCTCCGAAATCCTCAGGAGGATCCACTGATGAGCAATCCGTTCACAAAGCTCAAGTCCAAGGGCAGCACGATCAACGAGATCCTGGACGCACCGCTCACCATCAACATCAACCTCGATGACATCGAGGTTCGCCCGCAGATTCGAAAGAAGTTCGACGGGGATCACACGGTGGCCGGTCTATCCGAGAGCATCAAAAAAAGTGGCGTCATGCAGGCGATCGGCGTATGGGTTCACCCTACGAAAGGCAACTACATCCTCATTTGGGGTGAGCGTCGATGCCGCGCCAGCCGGCTGGCTGGCCTCACCCAGATCCCCGCAAAGGTCTATCACTTCCCCGAAGAAGGCGCAGAGCAAAAGATCAGGCAGTTGCAGTACGAGGAAAACGTCCACCGGAAAAACCTGGAACAGGAAGAGGAGGCAAACGCCCTCAAGGCCCAGCTGGACCATCTCGGATCAGTCGAAGAGCTGCTGTCCCGAAACAGCATCTCGCGCGCTTGGTACGTGAAGGCCATGGCCATCCTGGACCTGCCGGAGACCACCAAGCGACTGGTGTCCGAGAAAATCAGCAGCGACAAGGAACTGCTCTACGCCGTGGCAACCATCGAGCGCGAAGACCCAGCCAAGGCCGAGGAGATCGTCGAGAGATTGAAAGAAAGCGACAAGTCGACTTCCGCTCGAAAAATCGTGAAGGAAGTCAAAGACCGCGGCAAGCCGGAGAAACCGCCCAAGGCCAAAGCAAAAGCCACTGACCCCGATCGCGATGATCGAACGGGGGACATATTCGCGGGCCAGGCGCCCAGCGTCACGACGGCCAGGCCCGTACATGGTGGCGGGGGTGGCGACATCCTGGCCGGCATGGGCGCGGCTGGCGGCGATGAATCGCCGTTCACAACCTCGCCCCCACCGACTTCGCCGGCACCGACGGCCGCAGCCAGCCGGCAAGCCAAAATCGAATCGCAGGCAGCACCTGGTCAAGACGCGGCTGATGCGCGCGAGTGGTTCGATAAAGGGCACAGAACGAGCCGGACCGCACCGGCCGTGATGAAAGGATTGCGCGAGGGCACGTTCGGAATGGAAGGCAGAGCTGCAAGGAGACTCGCAGCTTTTCTCAGTGGCGCAGATGCCGCCGGCGAAGAGGAATTCTCCGCCGACGAGATCGAGAAAATGCTCTGAAGCACATGCCAGCTGAAAGCACTCCAAAAGCGCAGGCCGGCAAGCGCGGCCGGCCACTGGCCGGTCAGCGATTTACCGAAGCCGAGTTCGCTGCCGTTGCCCTGCTGCTAAGGCGCGTTACAAGCGATCGCCTTAAATTGGCCAAGCTCCATTTAGTGGACGGGCTCCCGCAAAGCACCATTGCCACTCAGCATGGCTGTAGCAGACAGAATGTAAACGGCGCGGTGAATATCGTTCGCAGGGCATCCCTAATGCTTGAAGAAGCGAACAAGCTGGCAGGCAAAACCTAAAGGTCGAGCAAAAAAAAGCCCAGCATCACTGCCGGGCTTATGAAGTCAGTCTACGCAGGTATCAGGGAGCAACCTGCCACCACATCTTACCGCAGAACCTCATTGGGCGGACGCTGAATCGGCATCGGGCGCCGGGATAGACAGCGCCTTCGCAATGACCTGATTCTGGTAGTCCGTTTCCAGGCAAGGACTATTGATCGCCTTCAGGTAATGCCGCACACAGGCGATGAGGAATTCGCTCGATTTTTCACCAGCCTCAAAAAGCGCCGTGTGAACGTCCCTGTCATTCTGAACAGCAACAGTCAATCGGTAATTCATTTTTGAATCCCAGACCGGCGCGCTGCGAGGCCGCCCCATCACCGACTTGTCACCAGTTGCCATGTCACTTCTTCCTAAAGATGTTGAGACTTAGTTTTGCCGAAGTACCACTAGGCCGACGTCTAATTATGCCAAAACCAGTAACTTTGACAACTGCATTACGCTAGTCTTGGTTCCTGCATCTACTTCCGCCGAAGTCTCTACATACTTTTGCCGAACTATGTCTAACATGGAACATCCAGTCGCCAAAGGTCCAGCCGTCTGCCTGGCTGCGGCCGCGAAGCGCACAAACGCGCCAGAAACGCGTGAACAGGTGGGCAGTGCTCAACGGTACGGCTGGTCAAAAAAACCGCTCCTGGGCCGATCAGAGGCCTCCCCTTGGCCAACTCGCGCTCGGTTCGACATCCGCAAAACTAAGTTCGTCACGCAGCAAGATCCGCCTTGCGTTGCAGCTGGCGCAGCACGGTGCCGCCAAACGAAGTCCGCTCTGAATCAGCACCGGCAAATAAAACCAGCGGCTCATTCTGTTTCTTCGGCCTTCGGCATCGGCAATATCAAAGGGAGCACCAGAACCAACGACAGCGCTGTGTTCAGGCGGCCCCGGCCGAGGCTAGGGCAACGCCTCAGCCCATCCAGCTCGAACGGCCCCAAAGGAATAACCGCCCCCGTCGTATGCTGCAAATGTAATTCAACGCCGCCCCTCACTTACTCCCTCTGCCGGCAACCACCATCGCGCAGCAAAGCCGCACAAAAATTGCCCGCGGATCCCGGTCACCCCAAAGTTGGCCTCTCGCCGGTCATACCCCGCGACTGGCCTCCCCGCCCTAATGAAGCGCTCGGCTCGCCATTTGGCCCCGCACGACCCAGACTGCCACCGGCGGAGTTTGCCGCCAGGCCAGGTGGCCACCCCCAACCCAGTACCTTACCCCCCCGCCTTCTTGCCCTGAACCACATAGGTTCCCTCACCCCCCACGCTTTCTGCAAAAAGGCTCTCCTCTGCCTGGGACTAACGCGCGCCGAAAGGAATGCAAGCTCCTATGCCTTCCGCCGAGAAAAGGTAAACCTCTGCCTTTGTCTCGAAAATGGTTTTCCTATGCCTTTGCCAAAAATAAGTTTCCTATGCCTTTGCTATAAAAGGCTTGTTCTCTGCCTTTGCTTTTTGTCTGGAGAATTCAGCCATGCCTAAACCACCCAATCCCAAACAAACGCCACCCGAAAGGATGGACCTGTTCGCGGACGCATGCATCAAGACCGTGGGCCTTGCGATTAACCGAATACTCGACTACGACATGCTGATCTTTGAGGCGAATAGGAAAATCCAAATCCTGTGGCCGGACGTGGAAGACCGAATCGAAGTGGTATTTCAAAAGCGAAGCCGCATCAAAATGGACAAGGTTCTGGGGTTTGACATGGAGCCCACCCTCATCCGCGTGAAGCGGTCCAGGTACGGCTGGTACCAGCAGCGCCTGGTCCTCGAAGAGGGCAAAAAGCTGGAAGCCATGCGGCCGATGAAGGGCAAGCGCGACTACCCGGAGGGCCAGCGGGTCAAGCTCGTCCTGCGGATGATCGAGGAATGCCTGGCCGAGCGCGCGAAGACCGAGGAGATCCTTCGCCAGCTGCGCAGGCGGACGGCACGGGTCAGCACCGCGCCCATCTTCGTGCAGGGCAAGCGCGCGCTCAACGCCATCTAATACTTACATGCGCCTCACGCTCGCCCGCCGGGCGCCAGAGCTCGCACCGCTCATCACCATCTAGTACTTACATGCGCCCTCTCCGGCCGCGGCCGCTCAAGGGGGTCCCGCGCACGAGACACACCTAATACTTACATGCGCCTGCCCATCCACTACAATCCGCCCTCTTGCCAGGCACTGGAATGTCATGTGCGCTTACACATCATTCGTGTCACATCAATGACGCACTAAGGGCTCATCCGCTATAGTCCGACAGGTTTTGCGGGCCGACGAACTGTCCTCGGCATTGATTGGAAACTGAACCATCCGAAGAGAGGCGATCAATGAACGCGTCCACCACCAAGAAAGTCCCCGCAAAAACGCCAGCCAAGAAAGCGGTGCGATCGGTTCCCGCTACCAAAGTGAAGCGGAGAACGGCTCCCAAAAAGAGCGAGCCTATTGACGAGCTGGAAGTCGATCAATTCATCAAACAAGTCTCAGGTGAATTGCTGGACGTAGTCTATGAGATTCCAACCGATAACATGCTCGCCAAAAGCGTGCTGCTCTCCATCGCCTGGCACACCGCAAACGACTGGTATTGTTACGCTGATTCCGCTTTAATCGCGCAGCACGCGTTTTGTGCACGCAGCGATTCGGACGCCACGCTTAAATCACTCGAAGCCAGTGGAATTGTCAGTATTGAAGGGCCGGCACGGCAACGCCGCTATTCGATTGACATCAGAAAAGTCAAACTGATCTCCCAACAAGGCAAAAAACCCAAAGGGCAACAAGGGGAAGCCTTTGCCAAGGACGATCCTAATAGTCTGCCGAGGCTACCGGGTCATTATCCGATCATGAACATCATGGTCTGGAGCGCAAAACTCCCGACAATTCAAAAGCTGGTAATCCGTTTTCTTGTCGACTCAGCTCGGGATGGCTGGTCAAATGTCCTTTTCTCGGAACTTTGCTATGTGACCGGCTTGACCTCCGAAAAAGCTGCGGCCACCTTACGCCAGCTGGTCGATTTGGACATCATTGCACCACCGGCCAGAAAAACGCCCCTAGCCGAATCGCCGAGAGATTATGATTGGGAACGCAAATCGGTAACTAGATGTTTGATTAAGCCAAGCGGCTTGATTCGCCTCATCCCAATTGATCGCTAAGGCTTGCGCTGACTTTTTTCAGGGCTTACCATTTAGGCGCATTGAACAGGCCCTTTCATCCAAATGAGCGCATCACTCAGCGAATTGCTAGCACGCAGGAAAGAACTGCAAGCCCAGATTGAAGTTGCCAGGCAAGCCGAGTTGTCCACCGCGCTTGGCGAAATCGCCCGCATCGTGGAGCAGTACGGGATCAAGCGCGCGCAGCTGCTCACGGTCCTCACCAGAAAATCCAAGGATGCCAAGTACAGGGATCCGGTGACCGGAACGACCTGGTCAGGCAGAGGCCGGGCCCCGGCGTGGCTGGCACACAAGGATCGGCGCGAGTTTTTGATCACGCGCCAGGATGCGGCCAGCGCTTCTGCCGCCGATGCCTCCGCCGGCGAGCACCAGGTTGCCTGAGGCAAACCCTCTGCCCGATGGGGTCGATCTCGAACATCCGACCAGGTGGCTCGAACGAGCACGGTGAGCACCAGGTTGTCACCGTGCTGGTCTCTGGATCGGCCTACCGTCGACAGCCGTGCAGCAACTGCCCTTGGCGGCTCGATGCAGTTGGCGAATTCCCGGCCGAGGCCTTCAAGCAGTCGGCGCACACCGCATACGACATGTCGGAGCACGCGTTCGCCTGCCACCAGTCCGGATCCAGCCGGCCAGCTGCGTGCGCAGGCTTTTTGCTGCGCGGCGCTGATCACAATTTGGTTGTCCGCTTGAAGCGCATGCGGGGCGAGTGCCTGGACATGCGGGACGGTGGCCATCCTCTGCACGACAGCTATCGAGCCATGGCCATAGCCAACGGCGTTGCACCGGACGATCCTGTGCTGGCGCCGTGCCGCGGTTGAGAACGACATGCACGCGTTGACTCACGACCAGGCCGTGAACGTCTACTGCGCGGCCATTGATGCCACCGTGATCGGCGATGCCGCCTGGTGGCGCGACGTGGTCACCGAAGTCCGCGAGGTGTGCGCGGCACCGTCCCTCAAGTCCGCCGCTGCAGTGATCGAGTGGTGGCACCACGACTGGTCAAGTGCGGGCGACACTGCCGCGGCCGCGGCGCGCCGCATTCGCCAGGCTGCGCAAGCGATCAAACGGGAAGACCATGCGCGCGTGTGATGCTGCCATCCAGGTACTGCTGGAATCCGACAACCCAGCTGTGATGTACGGCGACGAGTGGCTGTGCCATCAGATCGCCGCACGCTTGGGATGGGAGCACGAAGGTCCAGCTACCACGCGCAGGGTGCTGCGAGCCCTCTCGAAGACACCAGGCAGGCTCACCAAAAACCATGTGCGCCTGATGCCCAGGAGCAGCCGCTCCCAAGGTCGGGCCGTGCTGCACTTCGAGCTGCCGAAAGCTGAGTACGACTACATGATGGCCAGCCTGAGTCGTGGCTGTAAGCCTGACTGGTCAGCATTCACCAGCTGAAGGCGCGAGCGAACCCAGCCAAAAGGGCATCCTTTGCCTCAAAGGCAATTCCTCTGCCGGCGCCACAGATCCGCCGGCGGGCCCCAATGACGCTCAGCAGCTCGCCTCTATGCCAAAGGTGACACCGCCCCCATAGGGTGCCCCTGAAGTCCAAAGGTCAATCCGGCAAAGGCGCCACCTCTGATCGCCGCCCGGAATTCGTCGACATACGGGATTCTTCTCACCGCCGCGCGCAGCGCCTTACCGTGCGCGAAGCGCATTACACCAAGCGCCGAAGGCGCGTTACAACGGCGCCGCAGGCGCATTACAAACAATGCGTGTCAGGTTGCGCCTGGCCATCCTGAGCAGCAGAAATCATCCTGGCCAGGATCCCAGCGGAACGCATTACAAGAAGCGCAGTAAGCATTCATCAGGGTGTGCCGGCAAAGGGATGCGCATGACCTGGTGGAAGGATTCATCTCGCCCAGGCACGCCCTGTCACAGCCCGCGCTTTACAAACGCCCGACAGTCCCAGTCAACAGAATGAAGCTGGCGGGCGAGCTTCCAACCGTTGCAGCGCGTCCGGGATTCTTCTCGGTCGTTACAGCGTGGCCAGATTCATCGCGGTCGTTGCAGCCACAACCTCATTTTTGCAACTGGCCGCAGTTGACTGCAGCGCCTGAAGGTGCGCGCATAGTCATATAATCTTTGCAATTATTGGCGCGCTTGTGCATCATAGAAAAGCAACGCGTCACGCCTACTTTTCTTGCTCCTGAACATGCACCGTCGCTTCACTTTCGGAACACCCAATCGAGCCGGATTCGACCCGGCTGCGATGCGTGTTCTCGACAAGCACCGGCGCCTCTTCAATGCATACGTCGACTTGCACAACAAGTACCTTGAGCGCACTGCTGAGGCTCTGGACATTGTCATCCCAACCGATCGGCCGAGCACGCTGGAGCGCGCTACCTGGCACGCCGCAGCGCGCGCCGCGGCGGCGTCTCAAACCACCAAAGACAACCGAGCAGCGCTGCGCGAGGGCGCAGCATGTCTTGGCGCCGATGTCTATTGGCAGAACCGCCGAGCGATCTGGGATCGGTTCTTTCGGCTGCATCTGACGGCCACCCGAGATCTGAAGCGTTTGCAGCCAAAGGCGCCCGCCGTCACTCCGAAGATCAAGGGCAATTTCACCTATCGCCCGAAGCGCCCTCTTTCCCCTTCGGAATTCATGACCGCCGGCGCTGCGCTAGGAGAGCAAACCGTCTCCCCGCTTTCGGTGGTGACGGATCCCGGCTCCAAGCATGCGCTCCTGCGCATGCCGATCGACAAGCTCGACGACGCACGCGGCAACTACATCTACGGCGAGTGGCCGTTTGTGATGCATCGCCAGTTGCCCGACGACTGCCAGGTCCATGAAGTGAATGTCAGCGGCACGCAGCATGGCGCCCTCTGGCGCCAAGAGGTCTCGTTTCTTGTTTCCGTGCCTACCCCGGCACTGACCCCCGCGCAAGGCCGCCCTCACGCTGCCCTCGATGTCGGCTGGCGCATGACACACGATGGCCTGCTTGTTACGACCACCTTGATTGGTGACCAGATCACGCGCTTCGTGTTGCCGCTGAGTATCGTCGCCGACTTTGCCTACCTGGAGAACGTCGACGCGGAACTGACCCGCACCTCGCGCGCAGCCGTCGCCTCGCCTTCAGGTGAGGTGCCATCGCAATCCTGGCGCGCGCTGCTGCGCGCTTCACGCACTGGGGCCGGCCTCAACCCCGCACAGCTGACATCCATTCGCCGATGGGCGCTGCATACCCGCAGCCTTCGTCACGAGTCGCAGAACCTGTGGGCCCGGCTCTCGCGCGAACGGCTGGCCCTGTACCGGAAATACGCCAACACGTTGTGCTCGACCGTCAGCCGCATTGCAGTGGAGCGGCTGAACCTGCGCGCGCTCATGTTCGAAGATGCCCAGCTGCCGATCCACCGTTCTCAGCAAAGCATGGCCGCGGTGTCCGAGCTGCTTCGGTGCGTGCGCGAAGCTGCCGAAAGTCATGGCATCGCCGTCGTTCAGGTGTCACCTCACCTCACCACCCGCCAGCACATCGCGTGCGGACACATCAACCCACCCGCCACCGGCGCGGTCGTTCACTGCAAAGGTTGTGGCCTGGCATACGACCCCGACGAGAACGCTGCGCGCCAAATCGCGCAACGTGCCTTCGGCCCCCAGAGTGCCGATCGCTTAAATATGTCGCGCCCCGACGCCGCCACGCCAGCCGTGCCTTCGCAGGCTCCCGAGGCCCATTTATCCACAGAATCTGTGGACAACCGAGCATGAGGCACTTTCCACCCGCCTACCACCGCCCGCAGCTGGACACAGCCGCGATCGGGCACTCGCGCGTCCCGGACTACCCCGTGTGGGTCCACGCTGCGTCGACGGAGAGCTTTCGCACCCAGCGGACCCTCGCCGACGTGCGCCGTCTCGTGTCATCGCTCCAGTATTCCGTCCACGGCACCGCGGCGGCCCTTCGCTTCACCGATGCCCAGCTGGCCACGATGCGCACACGCATTCGAGCCCTGACGGTTCACCTCGCATTGGCCGACTCGCTCGCCGCAGTAACCGACGACGAGATCGGCTTCATCACCCAGCTTGAACAGGAGCTCCACCTGTGATCCTCGCCTGCCCCAGCTACTTCGACCACCAGCCGTTCATGGTGGAGCACCCGAACCTTGCCGACGACGACGCGCCGCACGCCTTGCTGGCCGCCCTGCGTCGCATCGTGCCGGTTGCCAAGCGCCTGCCCGCGATCCTCGCTGCACTTGAGGAGGAGGGCTGGACGCCGCTCGCAAGCGCCGGCGGCGCCGAAGTGGAGTGGCTTGACGTGCCATGGGACGCGTTCCGGCTCACCGGCTTCGATGCCGTGCGTTTGACAGCAATGGACTACCCCTTGACCGGCATGCACGTCGTGGCCACCACGCGCCCTAACCTGTTTGCGCGCGAGCTGGTCGACGCGAAATACATGGTCCCCCGCGGCCTCCTTTTGATGGTCAATGACGAAGGCCTCGCCGTCTTCCCTGATGACCAACCATGGGATGACGACGGCCATCCCAAGGCTCTGGGCCAGTTCCGCTTGGACCCGCGCCAATTCTCTTCGCACGACCAGGCGCAGGCAACGGCAGGCACGCTGACCGATGCCGGCTACCTGGTCGATCTGAGCGCTGCGCCGCTTCCACTAACCACTTGAGGTGCCACCATGCGTGAACACAGCCTGGTTTTCTCGACGACCAACATCCTCGCGCTGCGCGCGGGCCATCAGGTCAGCTCGCGTCGGCCCTATCACCCCGACCTTGAAAGCGCCAATGCCTGCCCCAACGCAGAGCCCGGTGATCGCATCCTTTGCCGAGAGCCGTGGCGGCCGTATGTTGACCCGGATCTTGGCCCTGGCATCAAGTACGCAGCGGACGGCGCGTTTCTTGCCGCCCCTGCCGATGCCAAGGCCTGGTGTTCCCAGCTGGCCAAGTCGCGTCCCTGGTGGCCCGCCTACCGCCTCCCAGCTTGGGCGGTTCGAACCATCCTGACTTACATCGCCGCGCCGACCGAGCGCCTGCACGACATCACGCGCATGGCCGCGATCGAAGAAGGTATTGAACCGCGCCTGCATCGCTGCCCGTTGGAGCTGTTCGCCAACCACTGGCGACGCACATACGGTGAGCAGAGCTGGCACGCGAATCCCTTGGTCCGCATCGTCCGCTTCGAACGATTCAACCCAGTGCCTGTCTGAAGGAACCAGCATGTGCCCCGTCCCGATCGCCGCGCGTGATGCCGCTGACCCGGCGCGAGCAGCCCTCGCCCTCGCACAAGAAATCGTGGCGAGCATCCGCGCTCGCTCGCCGAATGCCAATGTGCCCATCTACATACCCATCACCGCCGTGGGTTCGGATGTGCGTATCGTGATCGAAGCGTCCCCATCCGTTGCCGCGGCCGCGGAGCTGCAAAACAATGTGATGACAGACCCCACGATGCAGACCTTCACGATGCCCTTCTTCGACGCCGTCAGGGCGGCGGTAGACCTTCTGCTGGAGCAAGCCGATCGCGAAGCCAGGACCCCTCCCGCTGACGAAGACGTGGCTTTCGCTCGCAAGAATCTGCTTTTCGATGTCACAACCTCCTTGATCGTGGGCACCCAAAATGCCTAAGGCAATGTTGTCGAACCTGCTGGGCCGCCTGAGGTCCGGCAGGTTCAGCGCGCCATCGCCGCGCAACCCGACACCGGCCTTCTACGCGGCACTCAAGCGCCGGGACCAACTCTCGGCCCGCGATGTCCGTGCGATCGCCGTCCACGAGGCAGGCCACGCCCTGCTCTATGCCGCCCTGCGCCCGCTCCCCGATTACGTGACGGTCAACCTGTTCGAACGGCCAGGCCGCGACGACGTGCTTGGCGAGGTGACCAGAATCATCTACCCACACCAGCTGGAAGATCTCACGTTCCTGCGTTGGCAAATGCTCATGCTCTTGGCTGGCCAGGCCGCCGAGCAAGCCCTACTCAGCGAAGAAACCGTCGGCCCTGGACAAGACCTGGCTCAGTGGACCGAGCATGCTCAGGACTACCTCACGCTGTGCCGTGGCGAGGTCTTTTTTGCCAAGCCGGCCAATGAGTACCAAGCCATGCTCAACCAGCGCCTGCTCACGCGCGCGTTGACCCTGCAGCGCCTGCAGGTGCGGGCCTTCTTGAGCGTCAACCGCAGTGTCTTGGCTGATCTTGCCAACGAGATCGAGCTGCACAAGCGTCTCTCCGCGCGGGAGCTCCAAAGCCTCTTCGCGGGGGTCCAAATTCCCGCCAGCTTTCCGACTCCTGCACTCGCTTGATGCGGCCGGCGGCCCATGACCGACCTCTCCTACCCCGCCTTGCATACTGGGGTCTCCTCGTTTTCAGTGCAATAAGTGACGGTACGCAAAGCTAGCACTGGCGCGGGGGTGGTCTGGGTAGACCGTTGATTTCATTGACTTTCCTGTTCGCTTTGTAAACGGGTATGGTGGCCTCCCACTTTTGAGGTTCACGATGCAGGGTTGGCACACAACGTTTTTGGGGATGCGTGGGCTCCCCCGCGATATCAGCGACTTCGAGATGAAGGCATTTTTCACCTTCGATGGTGCCGAGCGCGACGCAATCAATGCACGCCGAGGTGATTCCCACAAGCTTGGTCTGGCGCTCCATATTGGTTTCCTGCGCATGAGTGGGCGTTTGCTCGGTGCCTTTCGGGTAATTCCAGTAGCCTTGTGGCGCCACCTTGGCAACGAGCTTGGCATTGCAGCACCAGAAGTCGCCTCGCTGAGAGCCATGTATGAACGCGGGCGCACGCTATTCGATCACCAACAAGTAGCCTGCACGGTCCTTGGATTCCAGTGGATGAGCGAGCACCAGCGCCGCTCACTGGTACGTGAACTGCGCGACGAAGTGGCGCGCTGCGCCGACCGCGATCAGCTATTGCCTGTTCACCACCACAGACCAGTTGATCCTTATGGTGCAGCGCCGGATCGCCGATCTGTGGCGTCAGGCTGCCGCCGATGTCCCCGCTACCGTCAATTGGGCCGCAATGTACAAAACGCTGCTCGGCGAACTTGTTGCCTTGAGCGCGCAAGGTGCGGTGCCAGATGCTGAGTTGCGTGCCCGTCTTGAAGCCTTGATCACCGAAACCCAGAAACGCAAACCACCGAGCAGGGCCTCCCTGGTCCGCGAGGGATTGATTGATGGAATTCGCCCCGTGCGGTCGTTGCTCGTCGCCATTGCAAAGCTGACTGCGGTCGAATGCGCGCGCATGATTCCGCAATTGTCTGCCACCAGCATTCGCCAGGCCATGCGCTGGGCGCGGGACGAACGGCGTCTGAGCCAGGCCTGCCAGGCTGTGCTGGAATTCATGCAGCGACACCCGATTGCCGCCACCTGGGGGCGGTCCGATTTGGCATCTTCTGACATGATGAGCATGGAGACCACCAAACGGGTGTGGCAAGCCCGGCTTGATCCTCGGCGCAACACACCTTCCATTGGAATCTACTCCCATGTAAAAGACCGGTGGGGCATCTTCCATGCGCAGCCCTTTGTGCTCAATGAGCGCCAGGCGGGCGTGGCCATTGAAGGTGTCATCCGCCAAGAAAAGCTGGAGACCAGCCAGCTTGCTGTGGATACCCATGGCTACACCGACTTTGCCATGTCACATGCCCGTTTGCTTGGTTTTGATCTTTGCCCGCGGTTGAAGGAACTCAAACAGCGCCACCTCTTTGTGCCACGCGGCACCAAAGTGCCCGCAGAAATCGCTGCGGTGTGCGAAGCCAATGTCGACGTCGCTTTGATCGAAAAGCATTGGGATAGTCTGGTGCACCTGGCAGCCTCGGTCATGAGCGGACATGCCAGTGCG
>NZ_VRUA01000032.1 GCF_008017535.1 Ottowia flava | reverse complement strand
GCACCTGCACCAATTGACCCAGCGTGATGACTCCGCGCATTGAATCAACGTTGCACTTGGAATTGAATCCGCCCTATAGCAGATTGCGCTATAAGCTATCAAATTTGCAGCAATAGGGCTTGAACATCACGCTGGGAGTGCGTGCCCCAAGCGCGCCAACGCCCGTCAGCCCAGGCGGCGCAGTGCGTTCAGGATCAGCATGGCCCCGCTCAGAATGAGCAGCCCGCAGATGCAACGGCGCAGCGCCTCCGTCGGCACGCGGTGCGCCAGCGCATGGCCAGCCAGCACCGACACCACGGCCACCGGCAGCAGCACCAGCAGGCGCTGCCAGATCGCGCCGCTGGCCAGACGCCCGTCCACCGCCATCAGCGCAATCGCGCCCAGCGCCGCCACCATGATGATGGCGGGCGTAGATGCGCGCATGCCGCGCGCGTCCACACGCTGGCGCGCCAGCCAGGCCAGCACCAGCGGTCCGGCCGTGCCAAACAGGATCTCCACCAGACCCACACCTGCGCCATAGAGGGCGCCGAGCCAGCCGGGTGATGCCGCGGCAGCGCCAGCGACCAGTGGCCGCGCCCGGAGTGCCTGTGCGCCCACCCACACCACGTAGGCACCCAGCACGATCAGCGGCGCGGCCGACGTGGCGCGCTGCGCCAGCCACAGCCCCAGCAAGGCACCCAGCACCATGCCGGGCAGCAGGCGCCGCGCCTCGTCCCAACGCACCTCGCGCAAGTTCAGCCCGCCCATCAGCAGCGACGCCAGCACGTCGATCAGCAGCACCATGGGCACCACGTCGACCAGCGGCCAGCGCCAAGCCAGCAGCGGCACCGCGACCAGCGCTGAGCCGAAGCCTGTGAGGCCCAGCACCACGTAGCCCAGCGCGATCACCGCGGCGGGGTAAGCCCAATCCATCAACCAGGGAATCAGTGCGCTCATGCTGGGAGCACCGCGTCGCTGCGCGGCGCTTGCGAGGCGGACGCTTGCCAGCCGAGTCGGCGCGCTGGTCGCGCCCCGCTTCTCGCATCAATTTTCGAGCAAAACTGGCCGTTCGCCCTACAACCACCTGCGCAGACAGCTATGTTTTTTAAAGCATTCACCGAATCAATCAGCGGCACAGCTCGCGCGCCAGGGCGTTCACGCGATGCCCGGGCTGGGCCAATGCGTCAACGATGCTGAAATGGTTTAACCCCTTGATGGCGGCCGCGAGCGGCACACGCTCGCGCCCCCAGGTGTGCTGGATCAGGCGGTTCTGGCGCAGATACTCGCCACTCTCCTCCGCACCGACCACGGCCACGAACCGGCCGCGACCGGTGTAAGGCACACGCGCCGGGCTCACCTGCTGCACCTGCGCAGGCGTGAGCCGCAACACCTCTTGCAGGCTGGGCGTGTGCATGAGCGGCTCGACGTCGTACAGCCCCGACACGCCCATGCCGCGGCGCACCGCGCCCGCGGGCATGTCAGGGTCGATCAGCGGCCAGGCGCAGGCCATCATCATCGCCGCGAGGTTGCCGCCTGCCGAGTGCCCGATGACCACCAAGCGGCGCCGGTCGGCACGCAGGGCACGGGCGTGCCGCCAAGCCCAAGCCACGGACCGCGCCACTTGCAAGGTGATCTGCGGCAGGCTCGCCTGCGGGGCCAGCGGATAGTTGGGCACCACAACCGCCGCGCCCGCACCGTGCAACGCGCCAGCGACGAAGCTGTGCATCGATTTGTCCAGCGCCTTCCAGTACCCGCCATGCACAAACACCACCAGCGGCGAGCCGGCGCGGTGCGCAGGAAACGCGTCGAGTCGGCCGCGCGCGCCTTCACCGTAGGCGACATCCAGTTCGCATGCGATGCTGCGGCGAACCAGCGCCGACTCAGCCGCCCAGCGCGCAAAGTAGTCGCCGTGCTCGGGCACCCGCATGCGGTTGTTGTAACTGCGCTCCAGCCACTGGATATCGGGCGGTTCGCGGCGGGTAGGTACAGGGGTGCGGGCCATGAATCACGCTATTGTCGCAAAACGTGCTGACGGCGGTATCAGGAAATGGCGCACACCACATGCAGCCAATCCGCGAGAAAAAGTCGCCGCAACGCGGGCCAGCCACCGGCCAAGCCGCGCTAGAATGCGCTCAACCTTGTGGGGGGGTAGCTCAGCTGGGAGAGCGCCGCGTTCGCAATGCGGAGGTCGGGAGTTCGATCCTCCTCCTCTCCACCAACATGACCCAAAAAGCGGCTGTAGGCCGCTTTTTTTATGCACAAACGGGTGTCGGAAGAGCTTGCCAGTCCGATGCCGAGACGCCGCGTTGTCAAGCTGGCGCCCCAATCGGACGTGGTGCGCGGGGGGGGACTCGAACCCCCACACCCTTGCGGGCGTCAGGACCTAAACCTGGTGCGTCTACCAATTTCGCCACCCGCGCATCCTGTCTTCCGTCGCTTGCGTGCCACAGCAGGGTGGCGCCCAAGCGAAGAACCGCGGATTCTAACCCGGCGGCGCTCGTCGAAAGGTCGCGGCGGGCTTGATTCGCACCCACGCGCTGCCAGCCTTGGCGACCACGAACGAGCGCATCTTCAAGCTCAGCCGCGCCCGGCGCACAAGCTTGCGCTGCCCAGACACCTATCCCACCAACGGCGACAATCGGTTCGTGTCTTCGCCCACCTCTCCTGGATCCGCGCCGAGCGCCACGGTCGTGCCTGCCGCCGTCACGCATTACGAGAACTTTCCGGTCGCATCCTGGCTGTGCCCGCCGCACCTGCGCGCGCCCATCGCCGCCATCTACCACTTCGCGCGCACGGCGGACGACATCGCCGACGAGGGCACGGCCACGCCCGACGTGCGCCTGGCCGAGCTCGCCGCCTACCGCGCCGACCTGACCGCCGCGGCTCGCGGCAACGGCACATCAGCGCGCTGGCCGCAGGTGTTCGGCCCGCTGTCGCACGCCATCGCCCAGTTCAAGCTGCCCGAAGACCTGCTCGCCGACCTGCTCAGCGCGTTCATGCAGGACATCGCCTGGACGCGCGACGCCCGCGCCTACGCCGACCGCGCCGAGCTGCTGGACTACTGCCGCCGCTCGGCCAACCCGGTCGGTCGCCTGCTGCTGCACTTGTACGGCGTCACCGGCGCCACGGCGCTGGCCCAGAGCGACGCCATCTGCAGCGCGTTGCAGCTGATCAACTTCTGGCAGGACCTGTCGGTCGACCTACCGCGCGGGCGCTTCTACCTGCCCTTGGCCGACTGCGCCGCGCACGGACTGTCGCGCGAAGATTTCAAGCAATGCAAGCCCCTGGCCATACAACCACCTGCGCTACCAGCTATTGAGTTGGTAGCAGATGAAGTGCGCTGGGCACGCGAGTTGATGCAGTCTGGCGCGCCGCTGGTGCACACCCTGCCCGGCCGCGCCGGCTGGGAGCTGCGCCTGGTCGTGCAGGGCGGCCTGGCTATCCTGGACAAAATCGCCGCTCAGGGTTTCGACACCTTCAGCCGCCGGCCGACGGTCGGCAAGGCCGACGCGGCGCGGTTGTTGTGGCGGGCACTGTGGATGTAGCGCGGGTCGGGCTGCGTTAGCGCTTGCCGCAGTTCCGCATGTCCTCAACCTTCCGCCACAGCGCGCGCTTTTGTTCCTCGCTGATGGTGATGCTGCTGGCAGAAGTTTCAGCGTCGCGTATTTCTTGCGGCGTAGGACAGCGCTCAGCCTTGCGTGCAGACGGGCCGGCACTTGGCGTGGGCTCTCGACGTTGGATGGAATCGACAACACCATTCGTGGTGTAGACATACCAAGTCGCATCCTGGCGGTAGTACACCACCTGATTTTTTTGCGTCCCTGAATAGTTGCTTGCGTTGACCTGACTTGGCGCGCCCATGGCTTGCTGCAGCTGGGCTGTCGTCATTCCTACCAGCGGGTTTCCGGTGCGTATGGCTTCGGCCATCTCGTTATCACGTTTGAGTTTCGCTAGCCGTGCCTGCCCGTCGCTCGCCGTTGTTGGCGCTGCATGTCCGCTCGCGGGCTTGACGTTCATTGCGATTCCTCCCGTACAGGGGGTTTGCTGAATCACCGTCTTTCCCGCGCCGTCCGGGCATTTGTAGACCTGTGCATACACAGGTCCAGCACAGACCAACACCCCAGTCATGAATGCCAACAGCGATCGCATAGCGCCTCCTTTGTCACTCAATGTAACTCGACCGCTGTGCCAGGAACGTGCGCAATGTCACAGATCTGCGCCCCACCACAACTCGCCATGCGTTCGCCCCAACCTTGTAAACGCCACGCGAGGGCTTGCACCACGCGTCTGCCTGCCCCTGGGGATGCCGCGTCAGCAGCCCAGGGGGTGTTCTAATCCCCTTCGTGACCACGCCCCAAGACTACGTGCAAGAGAAAGCCGCCGCCTCGGGCAGCAGCTTTTACTACGCCTTCCTGTTCCTGCCGCCCGCGCGCCGGGCCGCGATCACGGCCTTCTATGCGTTCTGCCGCGAGGTGGATGACGTGGTCGACGAGGTCAGCGACCAAGGCGTCGCGGCGACCAAGCTGGCCTGGTGGGCCAAGGAAGTCACCGACGCTTACGCCGGCAAGCCCTCGCACCCGGTGATGCAGGCGTTGATGCCGTACACCAAGGAATTCAACATCGAGGCGCGCCAGCTGCATGCCGTGATCGAAGGCTGCCAGATGGACCTGACGCAGACGCGTTACCTGGACTACCCCGCGCTCAAGCGCTACTGCCATCTGGTAGCCGGCGAGGTGGGCGAGGTGTCGGCGCGCATCTTCGGCCAGACGCAGCCTGAAACCACGCAGTACGCCTGCACGCTGGGCCTGGCGTTTCAGCTCACCAACATCATCCGCGATGTGGGCGAAGACGCGCGGCGCGGCCGCATCTACCTGCCGATCGACGAGCTGCAGCGCTTTGACGTGAAGGCGCACGAGATCTTGAAGTGCGAGTATTCCGACCGCTTCGTGCAGCTGATGAAGTTTCAGGCCGCGCGCGCCCACGCGATGTACGACGAGGCGCTGGCCCTCCTGCCCGCCGCCGACCGGCGCAGCCAGAAGCCCGGCCTGATGATGGCCAGCATCTACCGCACCCTGCTGCGCGAGATCGAACGCAGCGACTTTTGCGTGCTGAACCAGCGCATCGCGCTGACGCCGCTGCGCAAGCTGTGGCTGGCGTGGAAGATGCAGGCACTAGGAAGGTTTTGAGGCTCCCCCTGAGTCGCCTACGGCGCCTTCCCCCTCTCTCTTCGGGAGGGGGACAACGCCGATGCCCGGCGCAGGTCCGGGCATGGCGTTCCCTAGTGCCGGCTGCTGCGCAGCGGCGGGGCGGTGTGATGCGGACGGCGCGCGCCTTCGCTGGGCGGATTTCTCTCATTTTCATAGCTGCCCGCGCAGTCGGTTCTAGGGCCAGAGGTCGATTTGTCTCAAGAATCTGATCCGCAGCGCATCGCCATCGTGGGCGGCGGCTGGGCCGGCATGGCGGCGGCGGTGCGCGCCGTGCAGGCGGGGCACGCGGTCACGGTTTTTGAAGCTGCGCGGCAGTTCGGCGGACGTGCGCGCGCGGTGCCGCTGATGCTGCCGGACGGGCGCACCGTCACGGTGGACAACGGCCAGCACATCCTGATCGGCGCGTACACCGAATGCCTGCGGCTGATGCGCGTGGTGGGCGTGAACCCGGACCAGGCGCTGTTGCGCTTGCCGCTCGCGCTCACCTTTCCCGACGGCAGCGGCCTCGCCCTGCCCGACTGGCCCGCGCCGTGGGACGCGGCGGCGGGCATCCTGCGCGCGCGCGGCTGGGGCTGGCGCGACAAGTGGGCGCTGCTGCGCACCGCCAGCGCCTGGCAGCGCGCGGGCTTCGAATGCGACGATCAGCTCAGCGTGGCGCAGCTGTGCGCGCCGCTGACCCCGCGGCTCAAAGACGGCTTCATCGAGCCGCTGTGCGTGTCCGCGCTGAACACCCCCATGGCGCAGGCCAGCGCGCGCGTGTTTTTGCGCGTGCTGCGCGATGCCATGTTCGGCGCCCGCGGCGGCTCCAACCTGCTGCTGCCGCGCACCGACTTGGGCACGCTGTTCCCCGACAGCGCGGCGCGCTGGCTGACTCAGCGAGGCGCGTTGATGCAACTCGGCGCCCGCGTCACCCGGCTCCAGCATGGCGCGCGCGGCTGGCAGATCGGCGGAGAACACTTTGACCGCGTGGTGATCGCCACTTCAGCACCGAATGCGGCGCAAACCTTACGGGAATCTGCGCAGGCAGCTCCTGATGTTGTAGCGCGCGCGATGCGCGACTGGGCCGGCGTGGCCGAAAGCCTGACCCACGAAGCCATCACCACGGTGTACGCGCAGGTGACACGCGATCACCCAAAGCCCGGTCCGCTGCTGCGTGCGCCCATGTTGGCGCTGCCGTCCAACGCCCACGCGCCCGCCCAGTTCGTGTTCGACCGCGACGCCATCACGCCCGCCGCCGAGCCCACGCGCCTGCTCGCCTTTGTCGTTAGCACCAGCCATGGCCCGCGCGACGCGCTGGCAGCCGGCGTCACCGCGCAAGCGCAAAGCCAACTCGGCCTGCGCGTGCAAGCGCTGGCGACCATCACCGACAAGCGCGCCACCTTCGCCTGCACGCCCAGCCTGCGCCGCCCACCTGCGCACATCGCACCCGGCCTCGTCGCTGTGGGGGACTACGTTGACGGCCCCTACCCCGCGACGCTGGAAGGCGCGGTGCTCAGCGCCGCCGCCGCGGCCTGATCGCCAGCGCCCCGGCCCGCGAAAAACCGCCAGCGCGTCCGCTAGAATCGGCGCTCCTCACCATGCGGGTGTCGTTCAATGGTAGGACTCTTGCTTCCCAAGCAAATAACGTGGGTTCGATTCCCATCACCCGCTCCATGGCCCTGCTGATCGCAGGGGGTCGCTGATGCGCCTGTGTCGCAATGCACCGCACCCATGAGCTTGCAGATACCTCCCCCATACGGCGCGCACTGGCAAGCCAGCCCGCGTTTGCGCCTGCGCGAGTTCGCCGCACACGATCTGGACGATGTGGTCCGCATGCACCAGGATCCGCGCGTGCGTGCGCAGCTGGTGGACGACCTGGCCTTGGACGACCCAGCGACCGCCGCCGGCTTTCTGGCCGGCATGCGCGCCTTCTATCGCCAGCACGAAGGGCGAGGCATCTGGTGCGCAGAGCGCGCCGTGCCACCCGACGCCGAATCGGTCGCTGAAGCGCGCGCTGCGTACGCCGACGGCGACATCGGCGACGAACTGCTGGCCATGGTCGAAGCGCCCAGTTGGGCTTTCTGCGGCTGGTTCAGTCTGGTCCACGTGATCGACGCACCCGAACAGATCGAAATCGGCTCCCGGCTGCAACCGGACGCCTGGGGCGGTTCGCTGGCACTGGACGGCGGCGAATGGCTTGTGCAACGCGCCTTCGCCGACCCGGCACGCAACGAAGTGTTTGGCTACTGCGACCCCGCCAACCGATCCGCCGCGCACTGCCTGCAAGTGCTCGGGTTCGAGCCCACTGGCCGCGCGCCGTACAACGGACGCACTGCCGCACAGTTCAGGCTGGAACGCGACCACTGGCGCGGATGGCAAGCGTTGCCACGCCGCGAGCGCGCACGCAGCATTCGGGGGATCGTTCCGTTCCCCTGATCAGCGAGCGAATTGGCGAAATGGTTCAACGCTGTACGGCCATGCTGCGCTCAACGAAACCTCATCACCGGAACTTGATGCCTGTCGATGTGAACTCCACGTTGTCGGGCTCCACGCTCAACACCGCACGATACACACGCGCACCAACCTGCTTGAGCTCAGCCGCATCGCTCGCCTTTCCCGATTTCTGGACCTCTTGCTGAAGCATTTGCAGCAGCATGCCGACGCCAACACCTTTCTGGTAGGAATTGCGCTTTTCCGTCGTCTTGCCTTCAAACAACTCCGGTTTGGAGCGCAGGTAGGCAGCCACTTGCTCGACGGTGGGCTTGACGTACTTATCCGGAAAAGGCTTGTTGTAGTAGGCCGCATATCCCCCTGCCAGCAAGGCAACCACACCCGTTGCCACATTCTCTTTAGGCACGCCGTAGAGCTTTTCCACGTTGTCGTTGAACGAGCCGACAATCTGCGTCAGCGCTTGCCGGGCCTGCTTGCGTTGCTCCGGCGGAAACCGCTGGGCCATCTCGTCAATGGCCTGTTCGTCGATGAATCGACCGTTGACGACCCGCTGGGCGCCCGTCCACAGAATGTCCGTCTTCACGCTCCGACCGCTGCTTTTCGCAGTAGATGTGCCGGGCTTCATGTCTTTTTTGGCCTGAGTCATGGCCCGGTTGTAAGCGTCTTGCCGCAGCCATTGCTCATTGAAATCGATGGTGAACCCCTCGCTGGTCCAGGCGTGGGCCTGGCTGGCGGCAAGCGAGAGCGCGAGGAAAAATGCTGACACAACTTTCATGAACTTAACTCCAGCCCGCTCTTGATCGGGCTTTGCATTGGCGAACACGATCTTGCAGCAGGCAAAAAAAAGGCAGACCGCAGTCTGCCTCTTTCTTGTCGCAAACTTGTTACTGCTTGCGTGCGACACCCGACAGCGCTTCACCGATCGACTTCAGCAGCGTCGACACCGTTTCGCTGATCAGCTTCATCTCCTGCGCTGCACCCTGCAGCTCAGTCTGCGCCTTGGTCATCTCGGCCGCCAGTTTCTGCTTCTCGTTCTCGATCTTCTTGTTCCCTTCTTCGTCCTTGCTATCCACACCTTCGGCTTTCTTGGCCAGCTCAGACTGCTTGTCGGCAACGTTGCTGACCTCTTGCGACAGCTTGACAACTTCCGCCGTCTTCGCGCCGTACACCTTGCCCATGGCTTCGGCGATCGCAGCAAACCAGCTTTGAGCAGACTTCTTGCCACCCTTGCATTTTTCGTCAGAGGTAGATTCCTTGGTCGCGTCGCTGGTGTTCTTTTCCAGGATATCGCGAACCTTTTCCAGCAATTGGTCGGTGAGCTTCTTGATTTCCTTGAGGGAATCGTCCTTCGTCACCTCGTCCAGTTTGCCCTGCACTGCAGGATCCACTTCTTTACGGCACTTGTTCACCGCTTCGTCGATCGCCTTGTTCACCGCGTCGCGGATGAACTTGGGCATACCGTCTTCCTTGTGAAGCGTATTCATCGCTTCCTTGCCCGAATTGCCGAGGATGCTCGACATCAGATTGGCTGTCGCGTTCAGGACGTTGGCAGGGGAAAAACCTTCCATCGCCTTGCCGATACCTGATGCACCGCCAGCACCGCCGCCACCAAGGATACTGCTGATCAGGTTGCCCAACAGGCCACCACCGCCCAGCAGGCCACCCAACAGACCGCCAGCGCCGCCGCCAGTCACGACACTTGCTACAACTCCAACTGCTGCACCCATTTTTCGCTCCTTCGTTGACCCGGTCGGGTCGAGTTGATGATTCAAGGCTGTGCGCATCGCAGGGATCATTCCCCGCCGTGCGACCAAGCAACTCATGAAGACGGAATCACTTGATGGGTGCTATTGAATCGGGTGCGAGAGCGCTTGCCCATTCAGGGCGTTACCAGCTAGTAATCGAACCAGCTAGTAACGTTACCTATAGGGATCTTGGTTCAAGCCTGCGCAGGCAGCCAAATCACTATCAATAAAGGAGCTTCCAGCGCAAGCTGGGAGCCGGCCGAAAGCACATTTAACGCTGAAATCAGACGCTGACGTTCTGGTGCAACGCCATGCGCGTCAGGTGGACCACCGATTCGGCCTGCATCTTGGCCATGACGCGGCTGCGGTGCAATTCGACGGTCTTGGTGCTGATATCCAGCTCGCGCGCGATCACCTTGCTGATCTTGCCCTCGACCACCCCCTGCATCACCTGCAGCTCACGCGGGCTGAGCAAGGCGTAGCGGCGTTGGTACTCGGCGCAGGTGCCGCTGGGCACGTCGGCGGCGGTCACAGGGGCCGTCAGCACCGGGTCGGACGCGGGCGGCTGGGCGGCGCTTTCAAAAGCGCGGGTCAGTGCCGATTCCAGCGCGCTGTCCTGAAACGGTTTTTCCAGAAAGGTGACGGCGCCCTTTTCCATGGCCTGCACGGCCAGGGGCACGTCGCCATGGCCCGTCATGTAGACGATGGGCAGGGACGGGCGAGCCTGCGGGCCCGTTACACCGGCTTCGATCAGTGCGTCGTGCACCTGCAGCCCGGTCATCGTGGGCATGCGCACGTCCAGCAGCAGGCAGGCGTGGCTCAGGGCCTGGGCGTCCAGCGCCTTCAGTGCGTCGATGGCCGTCTGCGCGTCCCCAAAGTCCACCACCTCGTAGCCCGCGCCGCTCAGCCACCACTTGGCAGTAGCCCGAAAGTCGTCGTTGTCGTCCAGCAGGTACAACGTGCGGGGGGTGGAGGCGGCGGTATTCATGCAACAGTGGAGTCTGAATCCATAAAGCGCGGCAGTTGGCGGGCTTCCTCGCCCTGAACCAGCGGCAGCGCCACGTGAAAGGTGCAGCCGCGCCCGGTATTGGGGGTGTACCACAGCCGGCCCTGGTGCAACTCGATCAGGCTGCGGCAGATGTTTAGCCCAATGCCCATGCCGGTCGGCTTGGTCGAATAGAACGGCATGAACAGCTGCGCCGCGCCCTCGTCGTCAATGCCGATGCCAGTATCCGCAATGGCGATCTCGATCTGCCCGCCTGCGCGGTCGACGCGGCTGGTGATCTGCAACCGCCGCTGCCCAGCCGGTGTGTCGCTCATGGCATCAATGCCGTTGCGCAGGAGGTTGACCAGCACCTGCTGCAGCATCACACCGTCGCCCGCCACCGCGGCGGCGCTGTCTTGGTCCTGGCTGAGCGCCAGCTCCAGCGTTAGTTGGACGCCATGGCGGCCCAGGTCCCAGTCCAGCAGGGTCAGGCTGTTGTGCAGCAGGGCGTGCAGGTCCACCCGCTCGCGCCGCGGCTGGCGCGACTGCGTGTAGTCGCGGATACGGCCGATGATGCGCGCGGCGTACTGCACCTGGTCCAGCGCCAGCTGCACGCCTTGCTCCAGCATCGGCAGCGCGCCGGGCTGCGGCTGGGCGATGGTGGCGGTGATGCGCGCCTTCAGCCCACGCAACACGTTGGTCACGGCGCCCAGCGGCTGGTTCAGCTCATGCGCCAGCGTCGTCGCCATCTCGCCCACGGCCACGCTGCGCGACGTGAACAACAGGCGCTCGCGGTCTTCCAGGTGGCGGCGCGTGGCGCGGTCGTGGGCCGGTCCATCGGCCGCGGCACCATCGGCCGTCGGACGCAGGCGCAGCGCCAGCGCGCCGTCGGGCAGGCGGCGCAGGCTCGCGAGCAGCAAGGTGGCCTGCGCGCCATCGCCTGCCTGCAGTTGCACAGCGCCATCCCAGGCGGCTTGCCGAGCACCGCCATTCGACAACGCCGCCACCCCTTGTGCCAGCCCAACCAGACGCGCGCACAGCGCGGTCAGAGCAGGCTCTGCATGCGCTTCGGGCAGCGCTAGCAGCGCTGCAAACGCCGGGCTGCACCAACTGAGCGCAGACGTCGCATCGGGCGGCAACAGCGCCATCACCTCGTCAAAAGCGTCCCACAGCGCGGCCGGCGGAGTCGACGAGGCCTTACGGGTCCGCGTGCCGCCCGCGCCAGGGGATTTTTTGGCCACAGGAGACGTCATTGGCTGGCCCTTGGTCATGCAGACGCCTGCGCGGCACGGGTGCGTGGCGCACTGCCCAGCGCCAATGCAGCGCTCAGCGGCGACCGGATGGCAGTCGACGGTTTCACCGCCCCCCGACCACGGCGCTTTGCGCGCCCATGCCGTCCAGCGGCACCGGCACGCGCAGCACCATCATCGTCCACTGGCGGCCCATCAGGCGGCGCAGGCGCCGCGGCTCAACCACGGTGATGTACTCGCCCACCGCCACCGGCGTGTCGTCGTGCGCGTCGCCCGCCAGCACCAGCCGCGGCGTATGCCGGTCAGGTTGCGACGCCGCCACCTGCCAGCGACCTTCGCCGTCCACCCACTGGCGCAGGCGCCAATGGCGCCAGTCCAGATCGGCCGGCAGCGTGGCCGACCAGCGCGCCGCCAGTGGCCACGCGCGGCCGCGCGCACCTGCTGCGTGCACCTTGCCAGGGTCGTCCGCCGCCTCCGGCCACAACATGTGCCCAATCAGCCGAAGATGCGTCTTGTCTGGCGGCGCCAGCACCAGCACACGGCGGCCCAGGGCCAGCTCGCGCAGCAACGCCGCCTGGTCGTTGGCCTGCAACCAGACGTGCAGTGCGCGGTAGTGCTGCGCTGCGGCCTCGGCCGCCGTCAGCGCAGCGCCGTCTTCGTCCGGAGCAGCGTCTGCCGCGTGGTGCTGACCGTCTTCCTCGTCTCCCAGCGCGTCCCAGAAGTCCTCGTCTTCCATCTCGGGCTGCTGCGAGCGCGGGGTGAACTTGTCCACCTTCTCGACACGGTCGTGCGACCCGCGCTTGCGCAGTTTGGGGGCCATTGCCAGCGTGGCAGCCAGCTCGCGCGGCATCACCGCCGCGCCCGCCGCCTGCGCCAATTGCGCGGCTTCGCCCGTCTTGCTGCCCTGCGCCAGTTGGCCCGTGCGTGGAACTTGGCCCAGCGTCGGCGCGGCCTGCCCCGGCAATGCACCGCGCGCACCTTGTGACGCGATCTGCGCCCCCGCTGCACCCACCCCTTGCGCCTGCGCCGCCGCGCGACCCTGCGCGCCGGCCGCCACCGCCGTGCCGCGTTGACCCTGCGCCGCGTTGGGTGTCTGTTGCAAGGCCTGCGCCTGCGCCAGACGGCTGGCGCGCAACGCCAATTGCCCTTCCGCCAAGGCCATGGCCGCGCCGCCCGCCGTCATCTGCCCGGCCATCGCACGGCCCAGCGTCAGCGCCAGCGCCGACTGCGCCATGGCCACCGCCTGGGCGTTGCCCGAAGTGGCTCGGGCCGCCGCGTTGGCCAGCGCCATCTGGTTGGCCGTCAACTGCCCCTGAGCCTGCGCCGCCGTGGCGCGCTGGGCGGCGTTCACCGCCTGCGCTTGGGACTGGGTCAAAGCCGACTGCGATTGCGCCGCCGCAGCAGCCGCCTGGGCACGCGGGTCGGCCACCGCCGCCGCGATCTGCTGCGGCGTGGGCGCCTGCGGTAGCACGGCCGCGCGCACCGTGGCGCCAGGCGATTGCGGTGCCGTGGCCGCGTTGGTCGTCGTTGCCGCCTGAGCCGCCGTCGCACCACCGAAAGGCTGCGTCACGCTGCCCTGGGCGGTGATCGTCGTCGCCTGGCCCGCCAGCGTGGTGGCCGGCGCCAACAATTGCCCCACGCCCGCCTGCACGGCCGACGTCAAGCCATTGACGGCGTTGACCAACGGCGACCCGGTCAGGGTGGTGGTTTGCGGCCCTACATGGTGGACGGGTGGGCTTTGTGGCGACCCGTTTTGCCCTCCTGTAGGGACAAACTGATTGACCTGCTGCGCCGTGGTCTGTGGCGTGCCCGTGGCCGGAACCCGTGGCGTGCCGGCTTGCTGCGACGCCTGCCCGTAGGGAGGGCCTCCTCGGACGGCATCTAGGTAATTGAAAGGGCCACCGCCAGTGATGACTGAATTACCAAAGACCGCGCCCGTTAAGTCCCTTCCCAGACCGACGCCACTGGTTCGGCCGGCGCCAGGCCCCCCGGAACCAGCGCCCTGACCCATTCCGCCCAGGCCATTGTTGCGGCCGACGCCCATGCCGCCGCCCATGTTCCCTTTGTCGCCCGGCACAACCTGTTGGGCATTTCCGCTTTGGCCCTGAACGCCGTCCTCAACTCGTTCGCCTCCGTCTTCACGATCCCGGTTGGGTCGCACCTTACCCTCAGTATGGTCGATGGTTTCGGCGGGATCCTTTCCGGCGCCAATGGCCGCATCGGGGGCAACCTGCCCCTCGCCCCGGTCCGCCTCCAAGATGGGATCTTTCCCATTGCCTGCGGTCTGATCTTCAACTGACGGCTCAGGCTTCGGTCCCGGCGATGGTTGCTGAATGCCCCCAGCGTCGAGAGCCGTTGTCGACGTTGCGCCCGTTACGCCTCGACTCATGCCTCGTCACCCAGCCGCAAGAACCTCAAACCCACGTTACGTCAGAAGTTGTGGCGCATGCCGATGCCGTAGTTGTTGCCCTTGTCAAAGCGCACGTAGTTGGCGTAGACAAAAGTGCGCTTGGAAAACGCGTAGCGCCCTTCAACCAGACCGTTGGTGCGCTTCTCGCCTTTGTACTTCACGCCATTGACCGCGTAATCGACTTTGGTTTCACGCGCCACGTCAACCAAAATGCTCGCGGCGCCAAAGTTGACCTTACCACCCAGAGAGAACCCACGTCCACGCGACACTGCACCCGGAATTTGCGCACCCGTGGTGTCGTCAAAATAGATGCCGTTGGCGGAGTTGTGGTAGCCAGCGGCCAACGCGAACATGCCGAACTGGTACTGCGCGCCCAAAGCATAGTTGGCCTTGAGGCTCTTGGTCTTGTTGTACGACACGCCAGCGCGCAGCGGACCATTGATGTAACTCAAGCCCAGATCGACCTTGGCGTTGCCGCCGTTGTCAGACTTGAAGACATAACCCAATTCGGCGGCAAACCCGCCGAAGTTCGGCGTCTTGTAACTGATCTGGCTGCGGTTGCGTCGCTCGGCCTCGCCTCCAACGGGACCAAAAGTATTGATCGCGATGGAGTTGTTTGCCCCGCCCGTTAGTTCCCAAGCTGCCAGAGCGTTGTAGCTGGGGGTATAAGCGCGGCCCAAACGGAACGTACCCCAATTGCCACCCAGCCACAGGTTGGCCTGACGCTGCCATGAGGAATTGGTCAAGTTGGTCGATTTATCGTCTGTGCTGCCATCGCGCAGGTTAATGCCCTGCTCAAATTGGAAGCCAGCCTTCAGCCCCCCGCCCAAGTCTTCCGTGCCGCGAAAGCCCAAAAAACTGTCGCTGGTGTTGACAAAGGTGTTGGCCTGCATGCGCACCTTACCGCCTGCCAGCTTGCCCACGCCCGCATCCGCCGTCCCATACAGCGTCACCGAAGATTGCGCGAAGGCGCCGGTGCTGGCAGCCAGCACGGCGAGGGAAATCAGGGTCTTTTTCATGGCGGAAATTCCTCAGAAATGTTTCTTAAGTGATTGATATGTAAGTGAAAGTTGTCCGCCAAATGCCTTGGGGAAACCGACCCGACGATTGAACCAAACTCTGCCCACATCACCAACCCGAGCGTGACAAAGTTGGTGAAATAACGACAAGTTCTGGCCTCTTTTGTTCCGACACCCATGCTGCGTCACGCCACTAGATTCAGCGCCGCCGGGCCAAACTTGGCAGCACCACGTCCAACGGGCGGTGCTGAGCCGCGGCCACTTTGTAGCCGACGTCCCCCGCCGCTTTCATTTTGTTCTGGCTCCCTGACCGCGTGTGGGTGGCTCCAACAGCCGCTGCCAAAGGCCTGGGCGCCCAGAGCAGCGGCCTGGAAAAAGTCCGCTTACCCGTTGGCGCCAGATCACGGGCACGGCTCTGCCGCTGCAGCGCCGAAGCATTCAACCCAGCGCTTGCTGCGTTGCACGCCACTTGCCCAGTCCTAGGCCAACGCCCCGACCGTCGCCACCCACCGGCCGAGCCGCCGCGGGCCAGTTCCAACCGCCCCACGCCGCCCGGCGATGCCTCAAGTGTGCCCACCAACGGCGCAGCGCAACAGTCGTAGCGTTCCCAGCTGGGCAAAAGCACAGTATCGCTCTTGTTTTGGTAGCTGATCGCGCAGATTTAATTAGGGCTACAGGCTGAAAGGGCTTGAAGGCAGCTTTCGGGCGCTGCCGGAACAACCACCTGCACCCATTGCCAATCACGCGGCCCACGCGGGATCGGCGGGCGTGAAACCCTGGCTCTGGCGCCATGGTCTTGCTACCTCTGGCGGGCGCCAAGCCGCGCCTTCCCTATTTGCCGACCCCTTGGCTCGTCTCTGCTACGTCCTTCTTGCCCGTCGGTCGTCCACCAGGTGCAGTTGGGTTCGCCCGGCGATGACGCCGAATTTGACCTCCTGCCAGACGAAATAGGCGCGCCCAGCTTGGGTCGTCAGCGTGAGGGTGTCCGCGTTTTCGGCCTTGGACGTGATGGTGTGCTTGCCGGGGGTTGACTACCCTGTACAGGTAAGTCTTGGAGCCGGCGGCACCGATGGGCTACCTGTCGCATCCCCGACGATTGCATTGACCCAAAGCGCTATCCCCTCTTCATGGCCAAAGCGGTCTTGCAGGGGTTGATAGAGTCCTTGCAATCCAACCGGGGAGCGACGCCATGCTGATAGCCCTGCACAAGAACGCCCGCACCACGCCCGCCGTGCGTGCCGAGATCGCTGCCAGTGACGAGCCAGCCTGTGTGCTGGCCCAGCGCTTTGGCATCACCGAGCAGACGGTCTACAAGTGGAAGAAGCGCAAGGTCTTCGGCGACCGCTCGCACACGGCCCATCGTCTGCAGACGGTGCTGACGCCCGCGCAAGAGGCCGTGGTGGTTCATCTGCGGCGCACCCTGCTGCTGCCCCTGGATGACTTGTTGGCTGTCACGCGCGAGTTCATTTGTCCCCATGTCTCACGCTCGGGCCTGGATCGGTGGCCAGGACGTGCCGCAGGCCAAGCGCCGCTTCGATTTGCGCTGGCAGCCGCCGATCCCGGTCAATTTTCCGGAGGTGTCGGCACCACCCACCACGGAGCACAAGGTGCGCTGATGATCGGTGAAGACCTCAAAGCTTGCCGCGATTGACGCGGGCCTGGGCTGAATAGCTTGGAATCCGAAAGTTACCCCTCGTAGCATTTGAATTTTGATGCGCGCTCCACCCCTCGATGGGCGCCAAATGACTAAGACCACCCCTAGCGCAGCACTGGTTTTTGCGGCAGCGATGCTTGGGCTGCTGCCGGTTTCGTGGACACCGGCCTAAGCTTTTTGAGCTTTCTCGAACTGAATCGCCCCGGGTTTCGAGGAGGCTCAAAACTCTGAGAGGATTGAGCCATGAGCAAGTCGAACAAGTTCTC
>NZ_VRUA01000031.1 GCF_008017535.1 Ottowia flava | reverse complement strand
GCCGCGCTGCTTCATGTCGTGGCAAGCCGCCCGCTATCGGCTGGCTTCAATCGTGTTTTGAACACCATCCCTAGTGGAAGACCATGACCATCACCAAAGACTCCGCCGTCACCATCGCCTACAAGATCACCGACGCTCAGACCGGAAAACCGCTGGACAGCGGAACCACGGCCTACCTGCACGGTGGGTACGACAACCTGTTTCCGAAGGTGGAGGCGGCGCTGGACGGCCAGGGCGTGGGCCATGCGGTGGACATGGAACTGAGCCCGGCCGACGCCTTTGGCGAGCGCGACGAAGCGCTGGTGACCACCATCCCCAAGACGCAGTTCCCGCCCGGCGTGAAGGTGGGCGGCCAGTTGCAGGGCGCGGGCCCGAACGGCCAGCAGGTGGTCTACAACGTGGTGAAGATCAAGGGGCCGGAAGTGCATCTGGACGGCAACCACGCCTTGGCCGGCCACGCGATCCGCTTTGCCGCGACGGTGAAGGAAGTACGCCCCGCCACGGCGGAAGAGATTGCCCACCGCCATGTGCACGGCGGGCATGGGCACCACCACTGAGCGATGTGCTCACGCGGCGATCGCTACGAATTCAGTAGCTGCTCGCGCAGATGATTGTACGGCTACAGCCCAATTTTGTTCGTAAAAAAAGAAAACGCCGCCCGCCCCCGGAGGGCGTGACGGCGCCAGGCTGAGGCGTGCCGGTGGGTCGTCGATCAGTCGTCCCAGCCCGCGTCGCGCATCTGTTCGACGGCAAAGTCGCTGAACAGGCGGTGGGCGTAGGGCGTGGGGTGCACGTCGTCGGCGAACAGGTAACGCGAACGGTCACCGGCCAGCAGGTTGGACTTGTTGCACACGAGCGAGGTGCCGTTCACGTTCGGCGCGGTGCTGAGGGCGTTGGGTCCGCAGGCCACGTCGGTCACGTTGGACAGCTCGTACTTGCGCGGGTTGGTGACCATGTCGGTGACCAGACCGTAGGCATCGGCCAGGCGCACTTGCGACACGCCTTGCAGCGACTGGGCCAACTGGTCGTTGAAGGTGCGGGTCATGGTGTCGGCCAGCGCGGCCGCGTTGGCGCCTTTGGCCTGGATGCCCGGCGTCTTCGACAGGTTGGGCACGTTCAGCACCAGCACGTGGCGCGCGCCCTTGTCCACGACTTCCGAGCGGATCAGCTTGCCCAGCTCGGCACCGGCCACGCCGACGTTCTGCACCGCCTGGGTCGGATTGATGGGCGCCATCAAGGCCAATTCCATGAAGATGTCGTTGGCGCCAGCCATGACGACCACGAGGTCATCGCTGCGGAAGCCGCCACCGGCCGCGGCCAGGTGCGCAGCCATCTGGTCCTTGACGGGCTTGGCCAGCAGACCAATGTTCACTTCCTTGAACTTCTGCATGCCGACCGAGTTCGGCCCCAGATCGCTCACCACGCGCGAGCTGCCTTGGGCGTAGTTGGTGCAGCCCGCATGGGCCGTCACGGGTGCGCCGGTGATCGCCGGGTTGTTGGGCCGCAGGCCGGTTTCGGCTGCGCAGGCGGCAGGCACGTCCAGCCGGTCGCTCAATTGCTCCACCCAGATTTGGCCGCCTCGGGTATCGTTGACCGTCCAACGGCCGGCGCCGCCGGTTTGCGCGCCCACCATGGCGACGGTGCCGACGTTGTAGGTGCCCACGTCGCTGAGCGAATCCCCGAAGGCGACCACGCGCTTGAAGTCGAAACCCGAGCCGTTATCGTCACCGCCGCCGCAGGCCGCCAGAACCACCGCTGCGGCCAGGGCCGCCCAACTCGCACGTTTGAATGTCATTGTCTTTCCTCCGGGTGTCTGATGGCGCACCGTGCACCACCGGCAAGCTCAATCGTAAGATCGTGTGAGCTTACGGTGCAGTGTATGTCTTTTGTCACGGAATCTTGGGTGAGATGCCGCAACTGAACCCGCCCCCTTCGCCCGAGGTGGCAGGGCCGCAGTCGATCGCCCCGCGTCTGGCCTGGGCCATGCTGCTGGCGTTGGCCATGGGCTTCACGCTCAGCCAGGCGTTTCGCACCGTCGCGGCCATCATGGGGCCGCCGTTGGTGGCCCAGTTGCAGCTGTCGCCGCAGCAGCTGGGGCTGTGGGCGGCCAGCTTTCACTTTTCGTTCGGGGTGATGCAACTGGTCATGGGCGTGTCGATCGACCTGCTGGGCGTGCGGCGCACCATCCTGTGGGCGTTCCCGATGGCGGTGATCGGCGCCATGGTCTCGGCCAACGCGCCCAGCTTTGGCTGGTTGATGCTGGGGCAGGTGCTGATCGGCACCGGCTGCGCCCCGGCCTTTCTGGTGTGCACGGTGTTCATCGGCCGTTACTTCCCGGCCGACCGCTTCACGGCCACGTCCGGGTTGATCATGAGCATCAGCGGCCTGGGCGTGCTGGCCACGGCGACGCCGCTGGCCTGGCTGATCGAGGTCAGCAACTGGCGCTGGGGCTATGGCGTGCTGGCGGTGGCGTCGGCGCTGGCCTGGGCCGGCATGTGGTGGCTGGTGCGTGAACCGGCGCGCCCCGCGCCGCCGGCCGACGCGCCGCCGCCCCCATCGCCCCTCAAGGCCATGCTGCAGCTGCTCAGCCTGTTCAAGGAGCCATGGACGCTGGGCCTGGTGGCCTACGCCGCCGTGGCCTACGCCGGCTTCATCACCTTGCGCGGGCTGTGGCTGGGGCCGCTGCTGATCGAACGCCACGGCTTCAGCCTGGTGCAAAGCGGCAACGTCGCCCTGGCGATGACGCTGGGCAGCATGGTCAGCCCGGCGATCTTTGGCCGGCTGGACCCGGGCGGCGCGCGGCGCATCCGCTGGCTGCTGGGCTTTGCGCTGGTCGCGGCGACTGTGCTGGCGGCCATGGCGCTCCTGCACCACGCGGCGCTGGACGTGGCCCTGGCCATTGCCTACGGCATGCTGTCGGGCTACGGCGTGCTGCAGTACGGCTACGTGCGCGATGCCTACCCCGAGCACATGCGTGGGCGCGCGCTGTCGCTGTTCACCATGGCCATGTTCCTGGGCATCGCGCTGATGCAGTGGGTGACCGGCCTGGCCGCGTCGCTGGCCAAATCGGCCGGGGTCGAGCCCTTCACCGCCGCGCTGCTGACCATGGCGGCCATGGTCGCGGCCGGCGCCATCGCCTTCTGGAAGCTGCCGCGGGCGCGCCTGCCGGAGTGAGGGCGCGGGCCCGGCGGCGCACGCCGCGAAGCCCGCGTGCCGACACGCTTTGTCACGCCCCTGGTCCGCCCGGATACCGGCCCGACACGCCCAGCGGGCATACTGGGAGCCCCACAAGGAGTTCACCATGTCCCCAAGCCACCGCTTCTCAAGCCGCCTGCGCTTTTGCGTGGCCGCCGCATGCGCCGCCCTGCTGGGCCTCAGCCTGGCCGGCTGCGCCGGCACCCACGTGCACAACCCCGACACCGCTGGCGCCACTTCGGGCGTAACGGTCTACGGTACGGTCGACGCGGGCGTCGGCAAAGTCAAACGCTGAACCTGGCGGCTGGCAGCAGGGGCCGCGCTGCCCGCTGACCGGCCGATTTTTGCTATTAACTGAATAGCTGCTTGCGTAGATAGCTGTAAGGCTGAGGGCCTTTTTCACCGATAAAACCCCCGCCTTGACCACGGCGCGCGCCCTCGGGCACAGTGTCTTCATGCGCCGCCTGCGTTCCGCCCCCAACGCCGCCATCGCCCAGATCTGGGCCGATCTGCTGTGCGAAGCCGGTTACCCTGCCACCGTGGAGCGCCGCTACCTCGGCAGCGTCGCCGGGGAATTGCCGCCCGACCAATGCCTGCCCGAGATCTGGCTGCGCCACGGCGAACACCACGCCGCCGCGCGCGCCCTGCTGGACGAGCTGGAGCGCGTGCCGCAGCGTCAGTGGACTTGCGCGGCCTGCGGTGAGCGAATTGAGGGTGGGTTTGAGCAGTGCTGGGCGTGCGGGGCAGCGATGCCGTGCTAAAGACTTCGGCGGGAGCGGCGTGGCAGTGCGCCCGTCCCCGCTGCTGCTAACCCGTCCTCCCTTTGCTACGAATCTGCTGTAGAAACGGATTCGTCCTTTGTGACCACTGGCCTGATGCGTTCCACCACCTCTGACCCAAATTCGCTGTCCATGGCATTCCAAATCATCGCTGGCAGCGCGAACCAATATTGACGCCTTACCGCATCGCGAACAAATTCAGCGCCAAACATCTCGCTGAACATGCGCTCTTCCCAAGGGGCCAATCGGCTGCGGTCATCTCGCAGCAGTGCACGGCGATGCTTGGTCAAAATGCGCTTGAGGTGACCAGCGGTCCGAACGCCCAACTGATCAAGATCGGGTACCAACTCTTCGAAAAGGCCCGGGTCAACGCCATAGTCGTTGCGCTTCGGAAAAACGCGGCGCGCCACCGAATGAATCAGCTCTGCTGACAGTGGGCGCAGGCACAAACGCTGGCGGGCGGAAATGCGCGGCATCACATCACCTTCATGGGCTCGCTCAGCATAGGGAGCGCTGTCACTTCCACCTTACCGCCTCCAAACTCACGCTCCCCTTGTCCCCCGACACCGTTAGCACGCCATCCAGCAGCGTGGCCTGCAGCGCCATGCTGCGTTCGGCCAGTTGGCCCAGGGCCTGCGCGTCGGCGGCAGGAAAGCGCCAGACGCTCAGCTTGTCCAGGCGCGTCAGCTTGGCCTCGATGCCGCGCCACCACACGTCGGCGGCGCTGCCGTAGGCGAACAGTTGCACGGCGTCGGCGCGGCTGCAGGCTTTGGCAATGGGCTTATCGTCGGGTTGGCCGACTTCGATCCACAGGCGCGTGCGGCCGGTGAAGTCGGTCAACTGCACGTCGGGCTCGTCCGGGCTGGACAGGCCGGCGCCAAAGCCGATGCGCGCGTCGCCGTGGCACAGGGACTCGACCTGGTGCGCGTTCAACGCCAGCGCGGCCAGGCGCACCATCATGCGTTCGTCGGTCTCGCTGGGGTGGCGCGCCAGGGTCAGGCTGTGGTCGGCGTAGTAGGCGTGGTCGATGTCGGCGATCGACAGTTCGGCCTTGAAGACGGTGGATTTCAGGGCCATGGCAAGGCAATTTGCTATAGATAAAGTAGCTGCTTGCGCATGTGGTTGTAGCGCTGCAGCCTTATTTGACCAATAAACCGTGGACAGGCCACGGCGCGCGTCACACGCGGCGCGCCAGCGCCTCGGCACTGCCCACATAGCTGCCCGGCGTCATCGCCAGCAGGCGGTCTTTCTCGGCCTGCGGGATGTCCAGGCCGCGAATCAACCCGTGCAGCGCCTCGCGCGTGACGGCTTGGCCGCGCGTGACTTCCTTCAGTTTTTCGTAGGCACCGGGCACGCCAAAGCGGCGCATCACGGTCTGGATCGGCTCGGCCAGCACTTCCCAGCTGCTGTCCAGGTCGGCGGCGAGGGCGGCTTCGTTCAGCTCCAGCTTGTTCAAGCCGGTCATCAGCGACTGGTAGGCCAGCACGGCGTAGCCCAGCGCCACGCCCATGTTGCGCAGGACGGTGGAGTCGGTCAGATCGCGCTGCCAGCGGCTGATGGGCAGCTTTTCAGACAGGTGGCGCAGCAGCGCGTTGGCCAGGCCCAGGTTGCCCTCGGCGTTCTCGAAGTCGATCGGGTTGACCTTGTGCGGCATGGTGGACGAGCCGATTTCGCCCGCCTTGGTCTTTTGCTTGAAGTAGCCGACGCTGATGTAACCCCAGATGTCGCGCGCCAGGTCGATCAGGATGGTGTTGGTGCGCGCCACAGCATCGAACAGCTCGGCCATGTAGTCGTGCGGCTCGATCTGGATGCTGTAGGGCTGGAAGGTGAGGCCGAGGCCTGGGCGGCCGTCGACCGCGCCCGGCTCGCCGGCGGCGGGCGATTCGACCACGCGGCGGCTGAAGGCTTCCCAGTCGAAGTCGGGCCAGGCGGACAGGTGGGCGTTGTAGTTGCCGACGGCGCCGTTCATCTTGGCCATCAGCGGTACGGCGGCGATCTTGGCGCGCGCGCCTTGCAGGCGCACGACGACGTTGGCCAATTCTTTGCCGACGGTGGTCGGGCTGGCGGTCTGGCCGTGCGTGCGGCTGAGCATGGGCACGGCGGCGAAGGCGTGCGCCAGCTCGCGCAGGCGGGCGATGACGGCGTCCAGCTGCGGCAGCAGCACGGCGTCGCGTCCGGCTTTCAGCTGCAGCGCATGGCTGGTGTTGTTGATGTCCTCGCTGGTGCACGCGAAGTGCACGAACTCGGCGGCGGCCTGCAGCTCGGGCTGGCCGTCGAACTTGGACTTGATCCAGTACTCCACGGCTTTCACGTCGTGGTTGGTGGTCTTCTCGATGTCCTTGATGGCCTGGCCGTCGGCCGGCGAGAAGTCGCGCAGCAGGCCGGCGAGGTAGGCGCGCGCGGCTTTGGACAGCGGCTTGAATTCGCTGAAACCCGCGTCGGACAAGGCGATGAACCAGGCCAACTCCACCTGCACGCGGCGCTGCATGTAGCCCAGCTCGCTCATGATGGGGCGCAAGGCGCTAAGTTTGGCGGCGTAGCGGCCGTCGAGCGGCGAAACAGCGGTCAGCGGGGTGAGTTCCATGGCCCGGATTGTAAAAGCCGGGGTGCGTGGCCCCGCCCGCCGCGCCTTGCCGATCGTGACAGCCTGCGCGGCGGGGTTGGCCTAGAATGGTCCGTAGCGTTCTGTCACATATCCACCACGGTAAGACCTCACATGCGTTTGATCGGCGCCCTCTCCAGCCCCTACGTGCGCAAGGTGCGCGTGGTCATGGCCGAAAAGAAGCTGGACTACCGCTTCGTGCCCGAAAACGTCTGGGCGGCCGACACCCAGATCCAGGAAGCCAATCCGCTGGGCAAGGTGCCCTGCCTGGTGATGGACGGGCAGGACGCCGTGTTCGATTCGCGTGTGATTGTCGAATACGTGGACACCTTGTCGCCGGTCGGCAAGCTGATCCCGCCTTCCGGCCGCCAGCGCGTGGAGGTCAAGACCTGGGAAGCGCTGGCCGACGGCCTGTGCGACGCCGCCATCCTGGCCCGCCTGGAAAAGACCTGGCCCGGCCGCACCGATGGTGAACGCAGCCAGGCCTGGGTCGACCGGCAGATGCGCAAGGTGGACGACGCCCTGGCCGCGATGAGCGCCGGCCTGGGCGACAAGCCATGGTGCTCCAGCGGCGTACACCCCACGCTGGCCGATATCGCCGTGGGCTGCGCGCTGGGCTACCTGGACTTCCGCTTTCCCGAATTGGACTGGCGCAGCCGCCACGAGAACCTGGCGCGCCTGCTGGACGAGCGCTTGATGCAGCGGCCCAGCTTCGCCGAGACCGTGCCGACCGCCTGACGCCGGCACCCGCCGCGCGTTCCTTCCTTCGCTGATCCGCGCGCAACTCGCGCCAGACGCGTGGCGTTACGCGCAACGCCACCGCCCAACGGAAAACGCCGCCTCAGCGCGGTGGCTGGGCGGCGTCTTGCGGCATAAAAAAGCTGCCGGAGCGACCTGAAACGAAGGAGGAGGAGGGAGGGAGGAGGAAGTGCGTTACAGGTGGGTCAATCGACCTAGGCGGTCGGATGGCTCGGCAGCGTGAGTTCGAATAAGCAGTTAGGGTGACAGGGCTGAAATTCAAGGGCCGGCGTTGGCTGGCTATGCGGTATCTGAGTGGCGGGCCTGAGGGAAGTTCCGCCGGCGTGCACCCTCACTTGGTAAAGAACTGTGTACAGGCCGTGACCGAGTGCGAGCGCCGCGCGTGGCGCGACCGCGCGCCTCAGATCGCCAGCCAGGTGGCCAGTTCTTCAGCGTGTTCCTGCTCGTCGTTCAGGATCTGCTCGACCAAGCGCTTGGTGGTCGGATCCTTGTCGCCGATCAGGTCGACCATCTGGCTGTACGCCTCGATGGCCACGCGCTCGGCGATCAGGTTGGCGCGGATCATGGCCTTCAGATCGCCCGAAGCGTCGTAGTCGGCGTGGCTGCGCGAGAGCAGCGTGGCGGGGTTGAAGTCGGGCTCGCCACCCAGTTGCACGATGCGCTCGGCAATGCGGTCGGCGTGGCCCTGCTCTTCTTGCGCATGTACCAGAAATTCCTGCGCGATGGCGGGCGAAGTCATGCCGTTGGCCATGTAGTGGTGGCGCTTGTAGCGCAGCACGCAGACCAGCTCGGTCGCCAGCGAATCGTTGAGCAGCTGGATGATGTCCTTGACCCAGGGGCCATTGTTGTGCGGCGTAACGGCGCCATCGTCCAGGCTGGAGCGCGCGGCCTTCAGCCCGGCTTCGTTCAACATCAGTCGGGTAGGGGCGACTTTGGGCGACTTGTCGGTCTTGGAGGGGGAAGCTTTCTTGGAGGCCATGGTGGGATTTCCTGGTTGCGCCGCCGGCATCGCAGTGTGCGCGGCTGGCTGATGTGTTCAACACAAACTGTAGGCCGCGTGGCGAGCGCGTGGCTGTCAGACAAGCGCTTGTCCGCCCGCCACCGGGGACGCTCTCAGGCCAGCGCCAGCCCGGCCGCGTGGCCCAAGGTGAAGGCTTCTTCGAACACCGAATAGCCCGCCCAGTCGCTGTGGGCGAACGCCAGGCGCGGGGCATCGGCGAACTGCGCGGCCACCAGATGCTCTGATTTCAATAGCTGATTGCGCGCAACCAGCTTGCGCCAGCGGTCGATTTGGCTCAAAACCCCTGGCGCCGGCACGGCCATGGCGTGGCCGTAGCGGGTGACGTCGATGCGCAGCGTCTTGCGTACCAGGTCGGGGTGCGCGGCGGCCAGCTCGGCCAGCGCGGCGTCGCGCCAGGCCGACCAGGGCGCGTTCAGCAGCGCGGCGCGTGCGTCTGGCGCATCGCCCAGCGCGCGGTACCAGGTCAGCACCGTCGGGCCGGGCACGGGGCGCAGGCTCTGGTGCATGGCGTCGACGTAGCCCAGACCGGCGCCGCCGTAGATGACGTTGTCCCAGCTCGGCGCGGCGCCGGGGCGGTCCTGCAGCGGCGCGCGCAGGCGCAGGTTGGCCACCACCCATGGCGCGCTGCGCACGCCGACCGCCAGCTGGCGCAGCGCTTCGGGCGCGGGTTGCACCACCCGCGCGGCCACGTGCAGCGGCAGCGCGACGATGGACTGGCGCGCCAGCCAGCGTTCGGTGCGGCCGCTGGCGACGTCGATCGCGTCGACGGCAACGCCCTCGCGCTCGGGCGCGATGCGCCGCACCACGCGCCCGGTATGCAGGCGCTCGCCCAGCGGCGCGGCCAGGCGCGCACTGAGCCAGCCGTTGCCTTCGGCCCAGGTCAGCACGGCGTCGTGCGGGCCGTCGTCACCGTCCCCCGGCGCCTGAAAGCCGTGTCGGCTGGCGAAGTAGTGCAGCCCGGCCCAGGCCGACACCGCGCCGAGGCCGGCACCGAAATCATCGCGACACGCGTAGTCCAAATACCAGCGCAGGCGCGCGTCGGTGAAGCCTTTCTGGTCCAGCCACGCTTTGAAAGTGATAGCGTCCTGCGCAAGCTGGTCGGGCGCGAACTGGCTGCGCAGCACCGGAATGGCGTAGTGTGCCCGGCGCTGCGCATCGGCCACCAGCGCGGCAAAGCGCCGGTACTGCGCCAGCGTGTCGGCACCCACGCCCTGCACCGGCAGCAGCCCGTCCTGCCATTGGCCGTTGAAAAACAGCCGCTCCTGCGGGCTGTGGCACAAATGCCGTTCGTCGTATTGCCAGCGCCCGGCCACACGGCGGCGCAGACCCAGCTCTTCCAGCAAATCCTGCACTTCGCGCGCGTCGTCGCCCGGCAGTGGCAGGTAGTGCGCGCCCTGCGGACAGGCGATGCCCATGACCTGCGTGCCGCGGCTGTTGCCGCCGGGCGCGTCTTCCAGCTCCAGCAGCGCGAAGTCGTCGTGCCCGCGCAGCCGCAGAGCCCGCGCCGCCGCCAAGCCTGCGATGCCGCCACCGGCGATCACCGTGTGCACGCGGTGGGTGATATCGGGCGGGCGCTCGGCCGAAGGTTCGCGCAGCAGGTGGCCGCGGTCTTGGGCGACGCCGGTGTAGGTGCCCGAGATCGCGTCAGCGCCCTTCAAAAAATCGCAGCCGGTCAATACCGGCAAGGGTGATGCCAGACCGATCATCGCTGTCCGGCGTGTGAGCGGGGCTGAGAGTGTGCCACCTTGACTGGCGGACGAGGTAGCGAAGCGGCGGCGGGACACCCCATCGATTGTCGCTGGCGCCCTGCACCGTGTGTCGCGCAAACGATACATCAAAAGTAGTCAATTTTCACATTGATCAATACCTTTGATTTACATTCAGCCGGCAGTAGGGCCGCTTTGCAATGCTTGGTACAGCACCTCGCACCGCAGCGAACAACACACCAAGGTCCGGCAAGGGCCGCCCAGGAAGGAAGGAAATCCCATGTCTTTGCGCCGCACCCGCCTCGCCGGCATTGCCGCAAGCTGTCTTTTGGCCAGCACCACGCTCTACGCCCAGACCACGGTCAGCGGCAGCCTGAGCGCCACCGACCCGGTCTTCGACCGGACGCAAACTGCTTCGCCCTGCACCACCCCGACCGGCACCTACGCCTACGACACCTACCCCATCACGCATGCGGGCGGCACGCTGGACATCAGCATGAATCCGGTGCTCTCGCCGACCGGCCTGCTGGATCCGGTGGTCCAGCTCCACCGTGAACCGTTCGTGCCCTCCAGCCCCTGCACCAGCTTCATCGCCGAAGGCTCAGACGTGAGCGGGACTGACTGGAGCGACGTGCTGAGCGGCACGCACGCCGCAGGCAACTACGTGATCGTGGCAACCACCGTCGCCCCGACCGATATCGACACCCAACAATTTCCCCTTGAGTTAGCCCTTGGCGATTACACCCTGACCCACAACGCTGCGCCCCGTGCGGCGCCGCCAGTGGCGGTGCCCGCGCTCGGCGAATGGATGCTCATCGCAATGGGTTGCGTGCTGGCTGCCACAGCGGCGCGCCGCCAGCGACGCGAGCGTGTCACGGCGAAGACCTGAGTTCTGCGCAAGGGGCGCCGCACTACTCGTGCACGCGCCCCCATTCGGCCTCGTAACTGTGCACCAACACCTGGTTCGACAGCCGGTTCACCTCTGCCGGCACGCGCGCCATATCGGTCGGAAAGTCGAACAGCAGCGGCAGCGTCTGCGGCGTCAAGAAGCGCAGGCCGGGTGGCAGCTCTGTGGGCAGGCGCCAGGGCCTGCGGCTCGCGATGACGAAGCCCCACTCGCCGAAGCTGGGCACGTGCGCGTGGTACGGCGCGGTGCGCAGGCCGGCGGCTTCGATGGTTTGCACCACCGTCCAGAAAGTCTGGCGCGCGATCAGCGGTGAGGTGGTCTGCACCACCGCGTAGCCGCTGGCTGACAGGCGCTGGTCCAGCAGGGCGTAGAAGCTGGCGGTGTAGAGCTTGCCGATGTTGAAGTTGGTCGGGTCGGGGAAATCGACCACCACGACGTCAAAAACCTCGTCCGTGCTGCCCAACCACTGAAACGCATCGGTGTTCACGGTGCGCAGCTTGGGCGACTTCAGCGCGCCGCCGTTCAGCGTCGCCAACTCCGGCTGGTCGCGAAACAGCGTCGTCATGGCCGGGTCCAGCTCGACCAGGGTGATCTGCTCGACGCTCGGGTACTTCAGGATTTCACGCACGGCCATACCGTCGCCGCCGCCCAGCACCGCCACCTTCTTGGGCGCACCGTGCGCGGCCATGGCGGGGTGAACCAGGGCTTCGTGGTAGCGGTATTCGTCGCGTTCGGCAAACTGCAGGTTGCCGTTCAGGAACAGGCGGTGGCCGGTCTTGCCCGCGCCCGCGTTGTGCGTGACGACGATGCGCTGGTACGGCGTGGTCTGCGCAAACACCACGCGGTCGGCGTACAGGCGGTCTTCGGTCAGTGTGGTGATCTGTCCGGCGCCGGCCAGCGCGGCCAGCAGCAGCGCCAAGGTCAGCGCGCAGGCGGCCGCGTGCATCTTCCACTGGCGTAGCTCGCCGCGGAACAGCCACAGCGCCCACACCGCCACGGCGGCGTTCAGCAGGCCGAACACCAGCCCGGTGCGGATCAGCCCCAGTTGCGGCACCAGCACCAGCGGGAAGGCCAGCGACACGGCCAATGCGCCCAGGTAGTCGAAGGTGAGCACCTGCGACACCAGCTCTTTCAGCTGCACGTTGCGCCGCAGGATGCGCATCACCAGCGGGATTTCCAGCCCGACCAGCATCCCCACCAGCAGCACCAGCCCATACAGCAGCACCCGAAACGCGCCCGGCGCGTAGGCATTGGCCAGAAACAGCGCCACCGGCAGCAGCCCGCCGGCCAGCGCCACCAGCAGTTCGATGCGCAGGAAGTGCGCGGGCAGCTGGCGCTCGAAAAAGCGCGACAGGTAGCTGCCGATGCCCATCGCAAACAGGTAGGTGCCGATGATGGTGGAGAACTGCAGCACCGAGTCGCCCAGCACATAGCTGGCGATGGCGCCCGCCGCCAGTTCGTACAGCAGGCCGCAGGCGGCCACGACGAACACGCTGGCCAGCAGCGCCAGCTCGGTCGGGTGCGGGCCGCGGCGGGTCGGCGGCGCGTCTTCAGGCTCGGCGACGGACGCTGCGGTGGCTGGCACGGACATGGGTTCGGGGCGGCGGGTGAAGGCGCCACTGTACCCGGCTGCTCGGCTGGTGGGGGTTGCTATGGATGGAGGAGCTGGTTGCGCAGGTTGGGCTTGGGCGGGAAGCGCTTTTCTTGAGATCTTGGGAGGAGCGCTGGCACCAGGGCGGGTGTGCGGATTGGAGTGCGCGTGGTGGATTGGGTTTGGGAGGCCGGGTTTCGGCCCGGCGGCCGAGGCACTTTTCTTTGCTTCGCCAAAGAAAAGTCCCCAAAAGAAAGGCGACCCCACGTCTGCGACCCCGCTGCTGCGCAGCGGGGCAAACCTGCGTCGCACTTCTGGCGGGGTGGGCCGCAGAACTCACTTCGCTGCTTTGCAGCTCCGTTCAAACAACCGCGGCCAGTCAGTTCACGAAGCGGCTGCATCCTTCGGTGCAACCGCCACCCCGCCAGAACCGCGCCGCAGGCGCAGCCTCAAGGGGTGATGAACAGCCACTCGGGCCATCGCTGCGCTCGGCCGCGAATCCAGGGCCGAGCGCAGCGATGGCCCGGATGGGCTTGCCACCCCTCTGGACGTGCCGAGAAGCGCAGAGCGGGCGGTGGGCGCGGGCACCGAAGGATGCCCGCGCTGCGCGCTCTGACTCGCTGCAGTTGTCTGAGCGAAGCGCCAATGGCGCGAAGCGAGTTCTGCAGCGCCACCGCTCGATCGAGCATCGCAGGTTGCCCCGCAGCGAAGCGGAGGGGACGCGTCCAGTGGGGTCGCCTTCTTTTGCCTTCTTTTCTTGGCGAGTCAAGAAAAGAAGGTGCGCCGCCGGGCGCATGTCCCGGCCTCCCAACTTCGGTCAAGCGACAACGCCCAACGAGCGCGCAACGAACGAATAACTGCAAATTCAATAGCTATCTGCGCCCGACCCGTGAGTGCTACAGCCGATTTCATCCAAAAATCCAAACAGCACCCCCCGCCACAACAAAAAAAAACCCGCCACCAGGGCGGGTTCAGCATGGGCGCGCGGCACAGTGGCCGCCTACCTTCAACGCCCCATGTTGTTCTTGAAGCGGGCCAGCGCCACCATCAGCGCGCCTGCGCCCAAGGTCTTCACCAGATCGGGGTGCTCGGCATAGAAATTGCCGATGCGGTCCATGATGCCCGGCTCGCCCTGCTCGGCGGCCACGGCCACGTCGCGCACCTGGGCGGGCGTGAGCTGGCCGGCCTTGGTGGCGTCAACCATCGGCGTGCTCGGGCCTTCGTGCCCGGCCAGCGCGCCACCGGCCACACCGGCCAGGGCGCCAGCGCCGAACTTCTCGGTCAGCATGTTCAGGATGTCGGCGCGGTCTTGCGGCGAAGCCTTTTCGAACAGGCCGGCCAGCGTGTCGCCCAGGTCGGGCGTCTGGTCCGAACGCAGTGCGTCGGCCACGCCGGCGCCCAGTTGGTCCTTGGGCGCCTCGCGCGAAATCTGATCCACGTGCTTGGGATCGGGGTTGGTGGCGTTGGCCAGGATTTGTTGCAGGGTATCGAGCAATGCCATGTCAAAAACCTCCAGTCGGGTGTATCGGTCAGCCGATCATCCTAGCGCCGCACCGTGTCGCCAAGAAGGCCGCGGGCGCAGCTCGCGGCGTTGTCCGACACGCCTGGCGTGCGCCCTGCACGGCGCCGACGTTCAACCGGGCTGTATCGGCCCCGGCGGTGCACTGCGGCGCTTGCGCAGCAGCGCCGCCAGCGTGAACACCGCCAGCCCGGCCCAGACGGCAACGAAGCCGACGAGCCGCCGCGCGTCCATCGGCTCGTGCAGGATGAACACGCCCAGCACGAACTGCAGCGAGGGCGAGATGTACTGCAGCATGCCCATGGCCGCCATCGACAGGCGCTGCGCTGCGTAGGCAAAGGCGACCAGCGGCACCGTGGTCATGAAGCCGGTGCTGATCAGCAGCGCGTCCAGCCCGCGCGAGAGGTGGCCGAAGGCCAGTTCGCCATGCGTGCCCAGCCACAGCAGCACCGCTAGCGCGGGCAGGGCGATCAAGGCGGTTTCCAGCGCCAGCCCTTCAGCCGGTGGCAGCGTGGTGCGCTTCTTGATCAGCCCATAGATGCCGAAACTGAAGGCCAGCACCAGCGCCACCCACGGAAAGCGCGGCGACGCCCAGCCCAGCCAGGCCACGCCCGCCGCCGCCAGCGCCACGCCAATCCATTCGGCGCGCGCCAGCCGCTCGCCCAGCACCAGCACGCCCAGCGCCACGTTGACCAGCGGCAGCAGAAAGTAGCCCAGGCTGGCGTCCAGCGCGTGGCCGTGCGTCACGGCCCAGACGTAGGTGACCCAGTTGATGCTGACCAGCAGCGCGGCCAGCGCAAAGCGCACCAACGTGGGCGCATCCAGCCGACGCCACAGCGCCCCGACCTGGCGGCGCGCGCACAGCAACGCCGCCAGCAGGATCAGCGACCACACCACGCGGTGCGCGACCACCTCCAGCGCGCTGGCGGGCGCCATGAGGCGGAAGTACAGCGGCGCGAGCCCCCACAGACCGTAGGCCAGCAGGGCAGCCGGGGTGCCGCCTTTCACCGCACGCCCCGCCTGGCGCAGGGCGACGCCGACGCCGCGGCCCTCATCCGCCGTGGATGGCGGCCGCGACGATGATCGAGATGCCCAGACACATGGCGGCCACCACCATAGCCAGCGCGCGGTTCTGCTTCTCGACGATCTCGGCCCACAGGTCGTAGGGCGTGAGCTTGTCGACGATGATGAAGCACAGCCAGAAGATCGCCACGCCAATCAGCGCGTACAGGATGGAGCCCGCGAACGCCGCGGGCCGAAGCCATTCAATTCCCCACATGACAAGGGTTCCTTCCGTGGTTGCTGGCCAGGCGTTCGCCGGGCCGATGGATCGATGCGGTCAGCCTCATTTGTGGCTGCCTCCGCTGGTGTAGCCGCCGTACGAGCCCCCCACGCTGCGTCCGCCGCCACCGCCTGGGCCGTCGCTCGCGGCGATGATGGCCGTCACCACCAGGCCGAAGACCAGGATGAAGACGATCAGGATGATCAGCGCGCGCGTCATCTCGGGCGTCCATGGCGTCGCGTCACCCGCCGAGCGCAGGGCCGCCAGCCCGAACGCCTGGCGCACTTCGCTCGCGGGGATGCGGGTGCCGGCCGACCAGGTCACCTCGCTGCCGGTCTGCTCGCGCGAGAGCACGCCCGTGCCTTGGGTGGACGGCGAGAGAAAGTCGGTGTTGCGGCTGCGGTCGCCTGCCTTCACGGGCCAGTAGAACTCGCCCTCGACATAGTCGGTGCTGGCGGTGTAAGTGGATTCGCGCTGGTAGCTGCGCCCTTCGTAAGTCGCCGTGCTGCTGCGCGGCTTGTACGCGGGCGCGCCGGTGGTCGGCCGCACCAGACTCCAGCCGTCCGACGAGTCCACCAGAAATTGGAAACCCTGCTCGGCGTTGTAGAGCAGGTACTCGTCCCACTCAAAGCCTTCGCCGTCTTCGCTGCCACTGCGTCGCTGGAAACCCACCAGCTGCCACGGCTTGCCGGCAAAGCGGCCGATGCTGCCCAGCGCCAGCGTCGGCTGCACGCGCTGGTGCTGGGCAGCGTGCTTCAGCTCACCGCCGATGCCCCGCGTCACGTCGATCACGTGGCGGCATTGCGGGCAGGTCACAGCCTTGGTGCTTTCGAGCCGCACCGCCACGGGCGAGCCACAGTTGGGGCAGCTGAACTGGCGCGCATCGGTGTCTTCGCGCGCGGACTCGGCCTTCAGGCCTTGCATGGCCAGCGCGTCCAGGCGCACGCTGCGGCCGCGCTGGGCCGTGCGCGGGTCGTTGGCGTAGTCGATGGCCAGCACTTCGCCGCTGGCGTTGCGCAGCTCGACCACCTGGAACGGCCGGCCTGGCGGCGCGCCGCCCGGCAGCTCGCCTTCGGCCGACACCACGCGCGCCCGCACGCTGGCGGCCACGCTCCAGGGCGCGCCGTCGAGCACCGTCTCGTCGCCGACCGTAAAGCTGCCTGCGTGCGGAATCGGCTGCCGGATCTGCGCGTCCTGCGTGAAGACGTAGGCGCCGTTGTCTTCGCTCAACGTGCCAGTACGGCCATCCGGCAGCATTGCCGTCCACTCGGTCCAGCGCCCGGCATCGCCTTCCAGCTGCACACGGCCGATCAGGGTGAAGGCTTGTTCACGCCCGTCGACGGGCACGCGCCCGCTGGCGCCGATCTGCAGCGGGCTGTGGTCGTCGAACACCTCGGCCACCTGGCCCACGCGCTGCAGCGCATCGCCGCTGCGCACCACCACGCTGCGGCAATAGCCGCAGACGGCGTGCGTGGCCTGCGCGCTCTGGAACACCACCGGCGCGCCGCAGGCGGGGCAGGGCGCGCGGTACAGGCGCTGGGTGCCGGTCTCGGCCATGCAGAGAGGTTTTTTAAGCGATTTTGGCCGCCAGCCCTACGCACATCTGCGCAGGCAGCTACCAAATAAATAGCGTCAGACCAGTTTCTTGAGCAGCTCGGCCTTCTTGGCGTCGAACTCTTCCTGCGTCAGGATGCCCTTGGTCTTCAGTTCGCCCAGCTTTTCCAGCGTGGCCATCACGTCCTCGGGCTTCACGCCGACCGGCGCAGGCGCGGCCGCAGCGCCCGCCGCCGGGGCACCTCCGCCGCCCTGCAGCGCCGACTGCATGTTCTGCGCCAGGATCTGCCCCATCGCCACGCCCGCGCCCATGCCCAGGCCCGCTCCGGCCAGGCCACCGGCGTCACCGCCCGCACCCACGCCTTCGGCCATCTTGGGGATGGCCTGCGCGGTTTGGTACTGCATCAGCTTGCCCATGTCGCCGCCGACCATGCCCATGCCGATCTTTTGGTCCAGCACCTTCTGCAGCTCGTCGGGCAGCGAGATGCTTTGCACCGTCATCGCCTCCAGCTTCAGGCCGTAGCCTTCCATCGCCGGGGCCAGCGCCTGCGACAGCGCCTGCGCAAACAGCAGCTGGTTGGCCGCCAAATCCAGGAAGGGAATGTTGCTCTGCGCGATGGCGACGCTGATCTGCTGCATGACCAGCCCGCGCAGCTGGCCGTCCAGCTCCTCGGCGCTGTAGCGTTCGCGCGTGCCCGAGATCTCGGTGTAGAACTTCTTCGGGTCAACGATGCGGTAGGCGTAGTTGCCGAACGCACGCAGGCGCACCGCACCAAATTCCTTGTCGCGGATGCTGATCGGCTGCGGCGTGCCCCATTTCTGGTCGATCTGCTGGCGCGTGCTGAAGAAATACACATCGCTTTTGAACGGCGATTCGAACAGCTTGTCCCAGTTTTTCAGGTTGGTCAGCACCGGCAGCGTCTGCGTGGTCAGCTTGTAGGTGCCGGGGCCAAACACGTCGGCCACCTGGCCTTCGTTGACGAACATCGCCATCTGCGATTCGCGCACTACCAACGTCGCGCCGTTCTGGATTTCCATGTCGGCCATGGGGTAGCGCCAGGCCAGCGTGCCGTCGCCGTCTTCCGTCCACTGCAGGACGTCCAGAAACTGCTTCTTGATGAAATCCATCAGCGCCATCGCGACTCTCCTCTTGAGCGGGCCCCGCGAGCCCGGTAGCGGGATGATAAGCGCGGGCCATGGCGGTGCGCGGCGCCATGGCCGCGGGCGCCGGCTGGCACTGCATGCAGCGAGACGATTGGCGTCATTGAAAGATTGCATTGGCGCTTTCAAATGAGAATGATTATCATTTGCTATTGAACTGTGAGGGATTCCACCATGACCGACTTCGCCCGCCGCAACCTGTTCACGCTGAAAAAGACTGCCAGCTACTACGTGATGCACATCACCGTGGCCGCAGCCGTCGCCTACGCGGTGACGGGCGACGCGTGGATGGCGCTGACGCTCAGCCTGCTCGAACCGACGGTGCAGGCCGTCGCCTTCTTCTTCCACGAAAAAGCCTGGGCACGCCGCCAGGCGCTTGAGGCTGCCCCAACGACGGCGCCAGCCGCCACCTGAACGGCTGGCGCGCGCCGTCGGCACCCGGCGATTCTTAGTTAAATGAGCTTGTAAGCCGCGTCTGGCAAGCGCAGGCAGCTACCGCTTTTGCAGCGCCTGCTCGCAACCAGGCAGGCCGGCGCCGGGCACACCCGCCCGGCGAGCACCGCAGCAATGGGCGTCCAGCCAAATCCGGCACCAGCGCTTAGTGGATAAGCGCTAACAGCTCCTGAATCAGGAGTGAAGTGCCCTGCGCTGCCACCCTGTGCGGCGGCACGCAGCGCGCCTGTTACAGGCTGCGTCGCCCGCGCAGCCCACGCCCGGCCAGGCCCGCGGCCATCAGGCCCAGCAGCGCCAGACTCCATGCGCCCAGCGTCGGCACCGCAACTGCGGGTCCGCCGGCAAACGTGGCGGTCACGCTGCGCGCCCGGTCCATGGCGACAGTGCAGGTGAGGGCCGTGCCGCTGCACGCGCCGCCCCAGCCGGTGAAGGTCCCGCCCGCCGGCGCGGTGGCCGTCAGGGTGACCTGAGCCGCCACTTGAGCCGCCTCGTAACCGGCCACGCAGGCCGCGCCGCCGGTGCTGGCGCAACCGCTGATGCCGCCCATGCTGGGCGTGGCCACGGTGTCCGCCGACACGCTGCCACTGCCGGTGACGGCCACTTCCAGGACCCAGCCGGTCTGCGGGGAACCCCAATAGAGATCAGGTATCGGGTTGGGAACAGTGCCGCCGCCACCTGCCCCGCCGCTGGCAGCCAGGTTGCCGCTGATGACCACGGTCGCGCCCCGGTACAGCGCGCCGTCGTTCCACAGCCCACCCACGCCCCGGCCACCGTTGTTGTTACCGCCCGTCACTGGGTTGCGGCCGCTGCCACCGCCGCCTGCGGCCACGTTATTGGTCACGCGCGTGTTGCCGGTCATCACCAGCGTGGCGCCGCTTTTGTTGTAGATACCGCCGTTGGCATCGCCACCGGGCCAACCGGCAACGTCGTAGGCAGCGCCCCCGCCGCCGCTGTGCGCGAAAGCGGTGCTGCCGGCCCAGCCACCCCCGCCGCCGCTGGTGTGTTGCGCGGCCGAAGTGCCTGACGCACCGTTCGCGGTAGAGGGGCTACCACCGCCGTTGCCACCCAGTTGCTCAAAAAAACCGCCGCCACCGCCACCACCGCCATAGCCGCCGCCGCCGCCGCCATTGGCTCCGCTGCTGTTCGCGTCCCCAGCCCCGCCGCCGGTGGGTGTACCGCCCCCGCCGCCGCCACTGCCGCAGCCGCCGGCAGTGCCTGTGGTGCCCGCGTTGCCGCCGTAACATACGGTCCCCACCGCACCCGTGCTCGCTGAAAAGCGGTCGGCTTGGTTCAAACCCGCAAAGCCACTGCCACCGCCGTTGTTCAAGCTAGCAGGCCGTTGAAATACCTATCGACCTTGGCTTGGTCGTCACCGATCATCGATGCGTCGTCAAACAGGGATTGATCACAGCATGCGAGGAGCAGACGGGTACAACGAGTCGCTGTTCACCACGGTCAGGCTGGAGAGCTTTGTGCCGGCCGACCACCCGCTGCGGCCGATCCGCCAATGGGTCAACGATGCTCTGGCCCAGATGGACGCCAGGTTCTCTGCCATGTAC
>NZ_VRUA01000030.1 GCF_008017535.1 Ottowia flava | reverse complement strand
AGCTGGTTTGGCTTGAGAACTCCATCTTGCTTCACCTCGGGTGAACAACCTCTTGGGAAACGACAGCTAGGGCAAACGCCCACCCAACCAGATCGCGTGCGGCTTGGCAGGCAGAAAATTTCTGTCCTGCGCGCCGGCGGACGAATACTTTGAGTTACGGAACGCCTAAAACGCCGGCGGTACGCGCAACACGCCGCCCCCACAATGTGCCGGTTCACATTGTCAGGAGCCGATATGTCCACCCGTCAACGCTTCCCCGTGCACCGCGGCCTGTTGCTCGCCGCGACCGCGCTGCTGGCCGCCAGTGCCGCCCACGCCCAATCCACCTTCAACGGCTGGCTGTGCTGCAACATGCGCACCGACGGCGGCTGGATCAGTGAGATCAATTACGACAGCGCGCGCCGCGTCATCCCGGCCGGCACGCCGGTGCAGATCACCGGCTATGGCCGCTACCGCGTGCACACGCTGATGAATGGCGAGCAGCAGGACCTGGGCAACGATTACAGCCGCGAAATCGATATGGGTGCCTTTGCCCACCGCTACGTCGTGCCCTACAACCCGCAGCGCCGCCTGCGCGCCGCGCCCCCGGCTGTGCAGCAGGCCGTGCGCGCCAGCCGCGTGCGCCTGGGCATGACGCGCGAACAGGTCGCCATGTCCCTGGGTTACCCCATCGCCAACGAGACGCCCAGCCTGGACAACCGCGTGTGGAAGTACTGGCGCAGCAGCGGCGAGGAATTCCACGTCATCTTCAACCGGCGCGGCGTGGTGGAGTCGATCCGGTCGGACGATCCCGATCTGCGTGCGCGGGTGACGGCGCGTTGAGGGCTGGCAAAACGTTTTCTGCCTGAGGTTTCTTGCCGACTTCAGAGACCTGCGACACCCTGTCATAGCAAGCGGCCGCGGAACGATGCCGTTAGGGAAACGCCTTCCTTGCGGACTTCTAGAGGTCATCGCAATGCGCGTTGAGGGCTTTCGATCTCCAGCGTGCTGTGCTGTCGTCCTGCTCACCGCATGGTCAAGCAGGTTCCAACCCCTCGGTTGACCGCAGTAGACCGTAGTCCACACGGTATTTGGGTCATGTCGATGTGAAAAATAACAACAAATTAGGCACAAAGGCATAATTCACGTAATAATGTAATCCTTTAGTGTGTATTTATGACTGGAGGAAGACAGATGACGCGAGGACAAAAGACATGGTTGCTTGCACTGGGACTTGCTGCTGGTGTGAGTTTCGGTGCATCGGCCGCGACAGTGACGACGCCCGCAGGAATGGCGACAAGCAGCGATACAGACGTGGACCAACAATGGTTTCGCTGGGCAGAGTCAGGTGGACAAACAGGAATCACAGCGGACTATCCACGCACCGACAGCGGTTCGGCGCTGTTCACGACGCCGGACGCCGCCGGGTACGCCCAGTGGCGCTATGAAGCTCGGTCTGCCACCAGCTTCGGCGCGCTTGGAAAGCTGTCCGAATTCACGGGCGGCTCGTACGAGTGGTACCGCGACAGCACGAGCACCAACTCTGCGGTTCAAGCCCCGGCCTTTGGTCTTTGGATCGACCACGACGGAAGCCCGACCTCAACCGGTGATCGCACTTGGCTGCTCTACGAGCCGATCTACCAGCCCACCCACAGCGGTAGCCCCGCACTGCCCACCGATGCGTGGCAGCACGAGGCGGTGACCAGCCGTTCGATTTTCTGGGGCAACAATCTTCCAGCGCCGGGCTACTGCGCGCTATCAGTTTTTATGGCGGGTGGCTCGTGTGGTGGGCAGTCGACTATCAACGGTGACAGCGTCATCATCGGCGTGCGAACCTCTGTTGGCAACGGTTGGGCCGGCACGTTCCGGGGCGCGGCCGACAACGTGATCTTCGAAAGCTCGCACGCCGGAGCAAGCCTCTCGGCGAACTTCGAACTGCCCCCACCTCCACCTGCCGCCGTGCCGACGGTCGGCGAATGGGGCCTGGCCATCAGTGGCTTGCTGCTGGCGGGTCTGGGCGCACGGCGTCTGCGCAAGGGGCGCAAGGCGGCCTGAGTTGCACGTAGCGGCGCGAGGGGGCCTTACGTTCCGTTCGGTGAGCCACTGTGTAACGAAAGCGGGCGGCTCAGGGCGTGTTCCTCTTGCGCTGGGCGGCCCAAGCGAGTCAGGGCCGTCCGGGCAGTTCATGCAGCCAAGCCCTCGCCTGCAGTGGTTGAGCAAACACCCGCCACCGGGCTTGCGAAAACGCACCATCGGCGCGCAGCGCCGCGTACTTCCGTCGATTCTTGTCGAAGGTGGTCAGCGACCACCACAGGATGCTCTCGCGCGAGAAAAACGCGGTGCGCAGCGATTCGCGGTTGCCGGACCACAGCGGCGCGCGGGTGAGGCCGCGCCACAGCGTGCGGCGCAGCACCTGGGCGAACACGCGCCCGCGGCTGTAGTCGAGCCAGACGATGTGGGTGGCGCGTGGCCACAGCAGGTCGCGCGCCGCGGCGTAGTTGCCGTCGATCACCCAGCGCTCGCCCGCGCTGGCGGCGTCGACCGCGGCGAGGAACTGCTCGGTGGGCCGGGGTGTCCAGCCGGGGCCCCAGTACAGCGCGTCCAGCTCGGTGTGTGGCGCGCCGATGGTGCCCGCCAGCTGACGGGCGAAGGTGGTCTTGCCGGTGCCGCTGGTGCCGATGACGATCGCTCTCATATGCTCCCAATAGCATAGCTGCTTGCGCAGGTGGCTGTAGCGCCAGGCCGCGATTTCTCTCAATACTCTTGGCACCGTGCCGGCGGCGCCCTTGCGCCACCGGGGCTCAGCCGGCCGAAGTCAGCGGCAGCACCGCGGTCGACTTCACCTCTTCCATCACCGCATACGTGCGCGTTTCGCGCACGCCGGGCAGCTGCCACAGCACCTGACCGGCAAAGTGGCGGTACGCGGCCATGTCGGCCACGCGCGTCTTGAGCAGATAGTCGAAGCCGCCGGCCACCATGTGGCATTCCAGGATGTCCTCGTGCACCTGCACGGCGGCCTTGAAGGCGTCGAACACGTGCGGCGTGGTGCGGTCCAGCAGCACTTCAACGAACACCACCAGCCCGCGCCCCAGCTTGCCCGGGTTCAGCCGCGCGGCGTAGCCCTCGATGAAGCCCTCCCGCGTCAGCCGTTGCACGCGCGCCAGCACGGCGGTGGGGGACAGCGCGACCTGCTCGGCCAGCTTCAGGTTGGACAGCCGGCCGTCGCGCTGCAGGGCATCGAGGATGCGCAGGTCGATCCGGTCGAGCGGGGCGTCGGTAAGGCTCATCGTCGAATATTAGTCGGTGTAACGGGTGAAATACAGCGAATAACTCAGCCAGGTGCGCTGAACAATGGCGTCATGTGCGGTGTGTCGCCGCTCAACAGGCCATTGGTTAAGTCGCCCCGGCCTGCCCTTTCGACCTGCCGACCCCGACCGCGCCATGAGCCTGCTGACCGACCCCACGCCCGCTTCGCCGCACGACCCCACCGACCCCGCCGCCAGCGCCGCCCCGATCGCGCAGAACGCCATCGCCCAGGCCGCCGCGCCCTCGCCCTTCGACGCGCTGCACGCCGAGGCGCAAGCGCAGACCCCGCTGCGCGCCGCCATCACCGCCGACACGCGCTTGCCCGAAGCCGAGGCGGTCGGCGCGCTGCTGCCGCGCGCGCGCCTGGCGCCCGCGCAGGCCGACGCCGCCCACACGCTGGCCCAGCAGCTGGCCAGCACGCTGCGCCAACGCAAGCGCGCCAGCGGGCGCGCCGGCATCGTGCAGGGGCTGCTGCAGGAATTCGCGCTGTCGTCGCAGGAAGGCGTGGCGCTGATGTGCCTGGCCGAGGCGTTGCTGCGCATCCCCGACGCGGCCACGCGCGACGCGCTGATCCGCGACAAGATCAGCCGTGGCCAGTGGGCGCAGCACCTGGGCCAAAGCCCGTCGCTGTTCGTCAACGCGGCCGCCTGGGGCTTGCTGCTGACCGGCAAGCTGGTCGCCACGCACAGCGAACAGTCGCTGGGCAGCGCGGTGACGCGGCTGGTCGGCAAGGGCGGCGAGCCGCTGATCCGCAAAGGCGTGAACATGGCCATGCGCATGATGGGCGAGCAGTTCGTCACCGGCGAAACCATTGGCCAGGCGCTGAAGAACGCCCGCCCGCGCGAAGCCCAGGGCTTTCGCTATTCCTACGACATGCTGGGCGAAGCCGCGCTGACGGCCGACGATGCCGCGCGCTACCTCGCCAGCTACGAAGCCGCCATCGACGCCATCGGCGCGGCCAGCGCCGGGCGCGGCATTTACGAAGGCCCGGGCATCTCCATCAAGCTGTCGGCGCTGCACCCGCGCTACAGCCGCGCGCAGCGCCAGCGCGTGCTGGACGAGCTGTACCCGCGCCTGCTGGCGCTGGCCGTGCGCGCGCGCGCCCACGACATCGGCCTGAACATCGACGCCGAAGAGGCCGACCGGCTGGAGCTGTCGCTCGACCTGCTCGAACAGCTGTGCCACGCGCCCGAGCTGGCCGGCTGGAACGGCATCGGCTTCGTCATTCAGGCGTACCAAAAGCGCTGCCCGCGCGTGATCGACTGGCTGATCGACTTGGGCCGGCGCAGCGGCCACCGGCTGATGGTGCGCCTGGTCAAAGGCGCGTATTGGGACAGCGAGATCAAGCGCGCGCAGGTGGACGGCCAGGCCGACTACCCGGTCTACACGCGCAAGCCGCACACCGACGTCAGCTACCTGGCCTGCGCGCGCGCGCTGCTGGCCGCGCCCGACGCGGTGTACCCGCAGTTCGCTACGCACAACGCGCATTCGGTCGCCGCCATCGTGCAACTGGCCGGCGCCAACTACTACGCCGGGCAGTACGAATTCCAGTGTCTGCACGGCATGGGCGAGCCGCTGTACGAAGCGGTGGTCGGCGGCGCGCTGAAGCGCCCGTGCCGCATTTACGCGCCGGTCGGCACGCACGAAACCCTGCTCGCCTACCTGGTGCGCCGCCTGCTGGAAAACGGCGCCAACACCTCCTTCGTCAACCGCATTGCCGACGCCGACATCGCCATCGACACGCTGATCGAAGACCCGGTGCAGACCGTGGAGCGCACCGCGCAGACCGAAGGCACGCCCATCGGCGCGCCGCACCCGCGCATCCCGCTGCCGCGCGCGCTGTACGCGGGGCAAGCGGGCGCGCAGACCACGCGACTCAACTCAGCGGGCATGGACCTGGCGGATGAGTCGCAACTCGATGTGCTATCAAAAGCATTGCTGCCTGCGCAATTGGCTGTAGGACTGGCGGCCCCTTTGACTGCTACCCACCCGCATCCCCTGCCGCCGCTGCCGGTGCTCAACCCCGCAGACCACCGCGACGTGGTCGGCCAGGTGCACCACGCCAGCGCAGGTGATGTGGCGCAGGCGCTGGCCGACGCCGCCGCGCACGCCGATGCCTGGGCCGCCACGCCGCCGGCCGAGCGCGCCGCCTGCCTGCAACGCGCCGCCGACGCCCTGCAGGCCGACTTGCCGCGCCTGATGGGCTTGCTGGTGCGTGAAGCCGGCAAGAGCTGGCCCAACGCCATCGCCGAGGTGCGCGAGGCCATCGACTTTCTGCGCTTCTACGCCGAGCAGGTCGCCACGCAATTCGACAACGCCACGCACCGCGCGCTGGGCCCGGTGGTCTGCATCAGCCCGTGGAATTTCCCGCTGGCCATCTTCACCGGCCAGGTCGCCGCCGCGCTGGCCGCTGGCAACGCGGTGCTGGCCAAGCCGGCCGAACAAACCCCGCTGATCGCCTACGAAGCCGTGCGCGCCCTGCACGACGCCGGCGTGCCGCGCGCTGCGCTGCAGCTGCTGCCGGGCGACGGCGCCAGCGTGGGCGCCGCGCTGGTGGCCGATGCGCGCGTGCGCGGCGTGCTGTTCACCGGCTCGACCGAGGTCGCGCGCCTGTTGCAAAAGCAATTGGCCGAGCGCTTGAACCCCGACGGCCAGCCGGTGCCGCTGATCGCCGAAACCGGCGGCCAAAACGCGATGGTCGTCGATTCGTCCGCGCTGGCCGAGCAGGTCGTGCAGGACGTCATGCAGTCCGCCTTCGACTCGGCCGGCCAGCGCTGTTCCGCCCTGCGTGTGCTGTGCCTGCAGGACGACGTGGCCGACCGCACCCTGACCATGCTGAAAGGCGCCTTGGCCGAAGCGCGCCTGGGCGACCCACGCGCCCTGGCGGTCGACATCGGCCCCGTGATCGACGCCGAAGCGCAGGCCGGCATCCAGCGCCACATCAATACGCTGCGCGAGCGCGGCCACAGCGTGCACAGCGCGCCGCGCGACGTCGCCGCCACCGCCTACGGCAGCTTCGTCACGCCCACGGTGATCGAGATCGACCGCCTGGACCAGCTGCAGCGCGAAGTCTTCGGCCCCGTGCTGCACGTGCTGCGCTACCGCCGCGACGACCTGCACGCGCTGATCGACCAGATCAACGCCACCGGCTACGGCCTGACGGCTGGCGTGCACACGCGCATCGACGAGACCATTGCCCAGGTCGCCGCGCGCGTGCACGCCGGCAACCTGTACGTCAACCGCAACATGGTCGGTGCCGTCGTCGGCGTCCAGCCCTTCGGCGGTGAAGGCCTGTCCGGCACCGGTCCCAAAGCCGGTGGCCCGCTGTACCTGCTGCGCTTGCTGGCCGCCAAACCGGCCGACGCGGCCCAGCGCGCGGTGGCGGCGCAGGGCCAGCCCGCCGGTGCAAATTTGAATGAAATAGGCCTTCAGCCCAACGGGGACGTGCGCAGACAGCTATCAAAAGCATTGCAAGACGCTGGTTGCAGCGATGCTGACGCACGCCTGTCCGCGTTGCAAGGCCGCCTGCCCGACCTGGCACCGCGCACGCTCACCGGCCCCACGGGCGAGCGCAACACCTACCAGCTGCGCCCCCGCCCGCGCGTGCTTTGCCTGGCCGCAGAACGCGCCGACCGCCTGACGCAATTGGCGGCCGCCCTCGCCGTCGGCGCTCAGGCCGTCTGGCCCGCCGACGCCCAAGCCGATGCCGCCGCCTTGCCCGCAACGCTGCAAGCGCACATCACCTTGCTGCCCGACTGGCGCGCCCCTGACGCTGCCTTCGACGCCGTCCTGCTGCACGGCGATGCGCACGACGCGCTCGCCGTGCAACGCACGCTGGCTCAACGCCCCGGGCCCCTGGTCGGCCTGACCATGCTGCCCCCCGGCAGCATCGACGTGCCGCTGGAGCGCCTGCTGATCGAACACTCCGTCAGCGTCAACACCGCCGCGGCGGGAGGGAATGCGAGTTTGATGACGCTGGGGTGAGCGTGATGCGTCGTTGCCTGTGCGCGTGCCGGTGCGGCTGCCTGGGTATGGCACCTGGGAAGACCACCTATACGTAGTGTTCCCAGTTGGTAACGCGCCGGATGGTGCGACGCAGCAGAAACCGGTGCAATGGGCCCATCCGTAGTCACCGGAATTGCCCCATGAACGCCGTCGTCAACAACGTCGCCCGCCAGGCGCCCACCCCTTCTTCCGCAGCGCACGGTGCGGACAATGCAGGCGCTGCCGCCAAGGTCGACGGTGCCGATCTGGCGCTGGACATCACCCAGATGGGGTTGGACATTGCCGGCATCTTCGACCCTACGCCGATTTCGGATGGCGCCAGCGGACTGATCTCCTTGTTCCGCGGCGACTTCGTGGGGGCTGGCATCAGCGCATTGAGCATGGTTCCCTACGTCGGCGACGCAGCCAAGTTGGGCAAGCTCGGCCGCTACGCCGAAACCCTGGCCAAGGCCGTCGACGCCGCCAAATCCAGCCCCGAAGTGGCCAAGGCCATCGGCCCGGCCATGGAAAAGCTGCGCGACGCCGTCGGTGCCGTGCCGCTGGACAAACTGCCCGACAGCCTGCGCAACGCCATCGAGCCGCTCAAGACCAAGCTGGACGACTTTGCCCGTGTGGGCGTCAACCAAGTGTCCAGCACGGTGGGCCGCAACCACATCATCTGGACGCAGAACGCGGCGGGTGAGACGATCGGTGCAAAAGCAGTGTTGAATGAAACCTTTTCAGTAGCACGATCATCCACGGAACAAGCAGCGCAGGGCGCTGCACGTGGACGCGGTGTGGCAGACGACGTGGGCGGGCACATCATTGGCCATCGCTTCGCCCCGAACCAGGGCGCGAAGAATATGTTTCCGCAGAACGGCCAATTCAACAACAGCGCTTACCGGAAGTTGGAAAACGAGTGGGGAGATTGGATTAATAAAAAGGGCGGATCGGTGGAGGTTGAAGTCAATTTCGTGGGAAATCCATCGCGACCGGACAAAGTCGAGGTGAACTACAAATTGATTGATAGTGCCGGCGCCGAGGTCGACACGATAGCCAAGATTTTTGATAATAAAACTGGACAAACTTTTAATAGACAATATTTCAACTAAAAGGATGGGCGATTATGAATAAAGATGAGGCGCTGATCGACTTGTGCAAAACGTTGTTGCAAGATCCACGAGTGACTGAGCAAGATGGCTGGCAGAAGCTCGTCCTTGTCGGGGAAGTCGCAGAAGGAGAGTTGGGAATGCGTGGCTATTCCTATGATGTTCAGGGCAACTGCAAATTGGTAGCCCCCAAAGCGTCCAATCTAGAAAAATTGAGACAGCTGCACGCGGTGATGACGGCTGAGAACCCAAATGGGCGCGGCTGGCTCAAGTGCATGATTCGTATTTCACGCGCGGGCGAGATCGGCGCCGACTTTGAGTACAACGACGTCAATCGCTGGAGCCATACGCCCGACAACTACAAAGAGCGCATTAAGGAATACGCGGCGATGCCGGTGTAGGTGATTCTCGGGACTGTCAGCATGAACAAAGACGAAGCGCTGATTGAGCTGTGCAAGACTTTTTTGCAAGACGCCAAATTGGTTTCGCAAGACGGTTGGCAGAAACTGGTCTTGATCGGTGAAGTAACTGACGCGAGCACCAAGATCTTTGGCTACTCATACAACCTGGCTGGAGAGGGTCAGTTGACGTCGCCCTCCAACGGCAAGAGCGCCGACAAAATGGAGGCCTTGTACGAGACCATGAAAGCCGAGAATCCCAATGGCCGCGGCTGGCTCAAATGCATGATTCGTATCTCGCGTGCGGGTGAAATCGGTGCCGACTTTGAGTACAACGATCCGAAGCGCTGGGAACACACGACGGACAACTATCAGGAACGGATCCAAGAATACGCAGCGATGCCGGTTTAAGTGTCGCTCCACGAAGCGGGGGTTTGGCTGGCTTAGCTTTTGGTCAACCCCCGAATCAGCTCGCTGGCCCCATCCCAGAAGATCTGCACCCCCACGCACAGCAGGATGAAGGCCATCAGCCGCAGAAACACCACCAGCCCGACTTCGCCCAGCGGGCGCAGCAGGCGGCCGGCGTAGCGGAAGGTCAGCGCGACCAGCACGCCGATGACGGCCATGGCGGCCAGGCCGCCGGCGAAGTTGGCGGTGGTCAGGCCCCACTGGCGGTTGTGCAGGCTGGCGCCCACGGTGATGGCGGCCGAGATCGAGCCTGGCCCGCAGGTCAGCGGGAAGGTGATGGGGTAGAACGCCTTGATGCGCACGTTGTCCTGCGTCAGCGATTCGGCCATTTGCGCCTTGTCGTCGTTCGGCAGTTGCTGGGCGTACAGCAGATTCCAGGCAGTGAAGGCGACGATCAGCCCGCCCGCCACGCGCACGATGGGCAGCGACACGCCGAAGAAGTCCAGCACGTAGGTGCCGATCAGCATGATGCCGGCGAGCATCAGCGCCACGTTGCGGCCCACGCGGGTGGCTAGCGACACGCGCGTGGCGCGGTCTAGCCCGCGCGTCAGGTTGACGAACACCGGCGCTGAGGCGGGCGGGTTCAGGATCGGCAGCACGGCGGCCAGCGCGAACAGAAAACTCTTGCCGAAGGCGAGGGCCAGGGTGGGAAAGTCCATGATGCGGTGGTCGTGCGCGCTTGCGTGTAAAGTGAATTGTTTCAGGTCGGCGCGTGGCCGGCCAGCCCCAACAGGAGAACCCCATGCCCGGACTGCTGCCCGACATCGATCCCGACGGCCTGCTCGAATTCTCGGTGGTCTACACCGACCGCGCGCTCAACCACATGTCCAAGAAGTTTCAGGGCGTGATGACCGACATCTCCAGCATGCTCAAAGAGGTGTACGGCGCCGACGCCACGGCGCTGGTGCCCGGCAGCGGCACCTTCGGCATGGAGGCGGTGGCGCGCCAGTTCGCGGGCGACCAGAAGGTGCTGATCATCCGCAACGGCTTCTTCAGCTTCCGCTGGAGCCAGATCCTCGAGATGGGCAAGATCACCGCGCCAGACAACATCACCGTGCTCAAGGCCCACCGCACCGGCGAAGGCGCGCGGGCACCCTGGGCACCGGCGCCGATCGATGAAGTCGTGGCCACCATCGCCAAGGTCAAGCCGGCCGTGGTGTTCGCCCCGCACGTCGAGACCGCCAGCGGCATGATCCTGCCCGACGACTACATGAAAGCCATGGCCGAGGCCACGCACGCGGCGGGCGGCCTGTTCGTGCTGGACTGCATCGCCTCCGGTGCGATGTGGGTCGACATGAAGGCGATCGGCGTCGACGTGCTGGTCAGCGCGCCGCAAAAGGGCTGGAGCAGCTCGCCCGCCTGCGCCATGGTCGGCCTGTCCGCCCGCGCGCTGAAGGTGATGGAAGGCACAACCAGCAGCAGCTACGCCTGCGACCTGAAGAAGTGGCACCAGATCATGCAGGCGTACGAAACCGGCAGCCACGCCTACCACGCCACCATGCCGACCATGGCGCTGCTCAAGCTGCGCGACACCATGGCCGAGACGCGCGCGCGTGGCTTTGCCAAGGTGCGCGTCCAGCAGATCGAGCTGGGCCGCAAGGTGCGCGAACTGCTGGAAGGCCGCGGCCTGCCCAGCGTGGCGGCCGAAGGCTTCAAGGCGCCGGGCGTGGTGGTCAGCTACACCACCGACCCGGACATCCAGAACGCCAAGAAGTTCATCGCCGTGGGCGTGCAGGCCGCCGCCGGTGTGCCGCTGATGTGCGACGAGCCGGCCGACTTCCGCACCTTCCGCCTGGGCCTGTTCGGCCTGGACAAGTGGGCCAACGTCGACCGCAGCGTGGGCCAGCTGCGCGACGCGCTCGACAAGATCGGCATAGCAGCTACTGAAAAAGTAGCTGCCCACGCTTGATGGACGGGCGCTGGAGCCTGTTTTGACCGATATTCTGCTGGTCAGCACCACCGTGGCCGAACGCGCCGACGCCGAACGTCTGGCGCGCACCATGGTCGAGCAGCGCCTGGCGGCGTGCGCGCAGATTGAGCGCATCGAAGCCAGCGTCTACCGCTGGCAGGGCGCGCTGCAGCAAGAGCCCGAATGGCGCGTCGAATTCAAGACGACCGAGGCGCGCTACGCCGGGCTGGAGGCCGCGCTGCTGGCCGCGCACCCGTACGAAGTGCCCGCCGTGGTGGCCGTTCCAACGCACACCGTATCCACCGCGTTCGCAGAATGGGTGCGGGCCGAATGCCCGCTGCCTGACGGGGCGTAGTCGGCCGGCGGACCGACGGTGGAATCAACGGGCTGTGGAGCCCGTTTTTCATGTCAAATCGGCCGTTGGCCCTACAGCAGATTGCGCAGACAGCTATCTAAAGAATAGCGTTTTAGAGCCGATGCGGCGCGCATCAGCTTTGGATCGTTTCGCCCCGCAGCGCGCCGTGGTCCTGGATGTTGATGCGGCGGCGGCGCCAGCCGCGCCAGCTGCGCACCGGGTGGGTCAGGCTGACGAAGTAGTACACCACCTTGAACATGAAGAGCGAGCGCCGGTACGCCGCGCCGTGGTGGATGTCGGCCGCCAGCAGCGACATCAGGCCTTGCTTGACCTTGAAGATGTTCTTCGGGTTCATGAACATGTCGCGGATGGTCGGGTTGGTCGACCGGTAGATGAACCACGAATAGTCCTTCGGCCCCACGCGCATGCGCTCTTCAAACGCCAGGCGCGCGGCCGGGTAGTCGGCCGGGCGGTCCAGCGCGGTCGCGACCAGGTCGGCCCCGTCGAACGCGGCCTGCATCGCCAGGAACACGCCAGACGAGAACATCGGGTCGATAAAGGTGTAGGCGTCGCCGATCATCAGGTGGCGCTCGCCCGTCGCCTGGCTGCTGGAGTACGAGAAGTTGCCGGTGGCGTGAATGCGGTCGTCCACCAGTTCGGCCCCGTCCAGGCGGTCGTGCAGCTCGGGGCAGAGCTTCAGCGTGTCGAAGAAGTAGTCCTTGATCGGCTTGTCGCGCGCCTTCAGGTAGTACGCCCAGCACACCGCGCCGACGCTGGTCGTGCCATCGGCCAACGGGATGAACCAGAACCAGCCGTGCTCGAACCAGCAGATGCTGATGTTGCCTTCGCGCTTGCCCGGCAGCCGCCGCGCATTGCGGAAATGGCCGAACAGCGCCGTGCTGTTGTGGCGGTCGTTCTTGTGCTTGAGCTTGAATTTGTTGGCCAGCAGCGTGTCGCGGCCGCTGGCGTCGACCACGAAACGCGCGCGCCACTGGCGTTGGCTGCCGTCTTCCAGCTGCGCCGTGACGTCGGCGCCGTTGTCGTCAAAGTCGACTTGCCGCACGTGTGCGCCTTCCTGCGTCAGCGCGCCCTGCTGGCCGGCTTGGCGGAACAGGATCTCGTCCATGTCCGAGCGGCGCACCTGCCAGGCCTGACCCTTGTCCGGGTCCCAGCCTTCGGCGAACTCCACGTAGCTGCGCTCCGGCCCCGACTGCGGCACGAACTCGATGCCGAACTTGGGCATGCCGATGCGGTCGATCTGCTCGCGCACGCCCAGTTTGTCGAACAGCGCCACGTTGCCGGGCAGCAGCGATTCGCCGATGTGAAAGCGCGGGTGGTGGTCTTTTTCCAGCAGCACCACGCTGCGCCCCTGGCGCACGAGCTGCGTGGCGATGGTCGAGCCGGCGGGGCCGCCGCCGATGACGAGCACATCGCAGGTGGGACGAGATTCCATGGCGCCGCCTCCAGGCAGATCGGTGAACAGATGGCGCCGATTGTGCCGCCATTGGCAGGGCGGCCCCGCCACGCTCAGAACAGGCGCGCCACCAGCGGGATCAGCAGCGCCCCCAGCAGCACCTGCAGTCCCAGCGCCAACCCCGCATAAGCGCCCGCGTCCGCCTGCACCGACAGCGCGCGCGACGCGCCGATGCCGTGCGCGGCCGTGCCCAACGCGAAGCCGCGCGCCATCCAGCCCACGCGGTCGGTGCCAATGCCCAGCCAGGCGAACAGGTACTTGCCCGACAACGCGCCGATCAGCCCCGTCAGCACCGCGAACACCGCCGACAGGGCGGGCACGCCGCCGATCTTCTCGGCCACGCCCATCGCCACCGGCGCGGTGATCGACTTGGGCGCCAGGGAGCGCACTACGTCATCCGGCAAGCCCAGCGCCCAGCCCAGCGCCACCGCCGTCAGCGCGGCGGCGCCGCCGCCCGCCAAACCGGCCAGCGCCAGCCGGCCCCAGGTGTTGCGCAGCTCGGCGCGGCGCTCCCACAGCGGCAGGCCCAGCGCCACCACGGCCGGCCCCAGCAGGAAGTGGATGAACTGCGCGCCGGCAAAGTAGTTTTCGTACGGTACCTTGGACACCAGCAGCCCGCAGCCCAGCACCACCACCGACCACAGCACCGGGTTGGCCCATGGGGCCTGCCGCATGCGCAGCGCAAACGCTTGCGCGAGCAGGTACACCGCCAGCGTCGCCGTCAGCCCGAACAGCGGTGCGGACGAGAGGTAGATCCACAGCTTCACGAAATCAGGCATCGGGCAGCTCCTCGCTCACGGGCGCGGGCGGCGCCTCCACACGCCCGCGCAGCAGGGCGCGCAGCACCAGCGCCGACACGATCAGCCCTGCCCAGGTCGACAGCGCGATCACCAGCGCCAGGCGCAGGCCGTAATGCCCCAGCACGTCCAGGTGCGTGATCACGCCCACACCCACCGGCACAAACAGCAGCGACAGGTGCTGCAGCAAAAAGCGCGCCGCCTCCGTCACCGGCCCGCGGATCGCCGGCACGCCCAGCGCCGGCCACAGCAGCACCATACCGATCACCGGCCCAGGAAACGGCAGGTGCAGCAGGCGGGTGAGGATTTCACCGCACAGCTGCAGGATGAGCAGCCAGGTCAAGCCCTGAAGCGGCTTCACGCGGCGCCCCTCACGGCATGGCCCTGGCGCGTCATGTCAGAAGCGCTCCAACTCCGGGTGCGGCAGCGCCCCACCGCGCACCAGCATCTTTCCGTATTCGGCGCAGCGCTGCAGGGTGGGCACGACCTTGCCGGGGTTCAGCAGCTGTTCGGGGTCGAAGGCGCGTTTGAGGGCGAACATCTGCTCGTTTTCTTCGACGCTGAACTGCACGCACATGCTGTTGAGTTTTTCGACGCCCACGCCGTGCTCGCCCGTCACCGTGCCGCCCATGGCGACGCTGGTTTCGAGGATGTCGGCGCCGAACAGCTCGGCCCGGTGCAGTTGGTCGGGGTCGTTGGCGTCAAACAGGATCAGCGGGTGCAGGTTGCCGTCGCCGGCGTGGAAGACGTTGCAGCAGCGCAGGCCGTACTTTTGCTCCATTGCCTGGATGGCCAACAGGATGTCGGCCAGGCGCTTGCGCGGGATGGTCGAGTCCATGCACATGTAGTCGGGGCTGATGCGGCCGCTCGCAGGAAAGGCGTTCTTGCGGCCGCTCCAGAACTTCAGGCGCTCGACCTCGGATTCGCTGACGGCGATTTGCGTGGCGCCGGCTGCGGTCAGCACGGCGGTCATGCGCTCGATCTCCTCCGCCACTTCTTCGGGCGTGCCGTCGCTTTCGCACAGCAGGATGGCGGCGGCGTTCAGGTCGTAGCCGGCCTGCACAAAGTCTTCGACGGCGGCCGTCATGGGCTTGTCCATCATCTCCAGCCCGGCCGGGATGATGCCGGCAGCGATCACCGCGGCCACCGCCTCGCCCGCGTGCCGCACGTCGGCAAAGCTGGCCATGATGCAGCGCGCCAGGCGCGGCTTGGGCAGCAGCCGCACGGTGACCTCGGTGGTGACGGCCAGCATGCCTTCGCTGCCGGTGATCAGCGCCAGCAGGTCGTAGCCGGGCGCGTCCAGCGCTTCGCTGCCGAACTCGATCGGCTCGCCGGCGGCGGTGAAGCCCTTCACTTTGAGGATGTTGTGCACCGTCAGCCCGTACTTCAGGCAGTGCACGCCGCCCGAGTTTTCGGCCACGTTGCCGCCGATGGTGCAGGCGATCTGGCTGCTGGGGTCGGGCGCGTAGTACAGGCCGTGCGCGGCGGCGGCTTCGCTGATGGCCAAGTTGCGCACGCCGCACTGCACCGTGGCGGTGCGCGCCAGCGGGTCAATATTGAGGATCTGATTGAACTTGGCGAGCGACAGGGTCACGCCGCGTTCGTGCGGCATGGCGCCGCCCGACAGGCCGGTGCCCGCGCCGCGCGCAACCACGGGCACGCTCAGGCGGTGGCAGGTTTGCAACACCGATTGAATCTCTTCGTAACTCGACGGCAGCGCGACGGCCAGCGGACGCTGGCGGTAAGCGGTGAGGCCATCGCATTCGTAAGGCGTGGTGCGCTCGGCGTTGGTGATCAGGCTTTCAGGCGGCAAAACGGCCTGCAGCGCTACAGACACCTGCGCAAGCAGCTCTGATAATGATAGCGATTGGTCGGGCGCAGGCGGCGGCGCTTCAGCTACGGCGGACATGGCGGCAAGGGTTCAAACGTCGACGGGCCACTATAGGCCAAGCCTGCGGCCGGTGCGCGCGTCATCGCGTAGTACGCGGGGATGGCGACAATGCGGTGCGGCGTCCGGGAGGCGCCGTGGCGGGCGACCCACGCTGCCCGCGCACGACACGAGACTTATGCAGCAGTACGAACGACCATTGAGCCACTGGGTGTTGAGCGTCGCGCTCGCCACCGCCGGTGCAGCCGCCTGGGCGCAAGGCACGGCAGCGCCCGCCACCCCGTCATCCCCTTCCCTGATCGCGCCAGGCGAACGCCTGCCGCCGCGCTTCGTGCTGTGCCAGCGCGAAGTGGGTGCGCAAGAGGGCGAGCGCAAGGCCCTGATGCGCAACTGCCTAGCGCGCCGCCTGGAAGGCGAACGCGTGGTGCAGCGCGACTGCAAGCGGCAGGTCAGCGGCGTGAAGGGCGTGCAGGCGCGCCAGAGCGCGCTGCTGGACTGCGAACGCCAGGCGCTGGCGGTGGCGTCGTCCGAACTGCCGCACGGCGCTCCGCCCGCGCCGCGCCCCGCGCCCCCGGCCGTCGCCGAAGCGCGGCGCGCGCCCTCGCCCGTGGTGCCCGTTGCCAACGTGCCGCGCATGCCGGCGGCCGGCGAGAACTGAGCCGCAGCGCCTGGTTGGCGCGGCAGGCGCCGATGCGTGATCAATTGGGCAGTCTGGTGGCTGCTGAACGACAGATCAAAGCGCGGGTCGGTGGGGCCGTCGCCCGGTGCGTCGTTCAAAGGGTCGCCTGACGGCGATTTCTCGGTGGGAGCCGGGCATGAAGAAAGCCCGCATGGCGCGGGCTTTTTTGTGGGTGGCGACGGTGCGCCGCGGGCTACGCGCCGCTCAGGCGGCGCTCAGCCAGTAACCCGCGTTGAAGGGGCTGCTCATGCGCAGCGCCAGCGGGGAGATGTCCACCAGCTTGTCGGTGGGCATTTTTTCGCCGTTGTCTTCGACGGCCTCGGCCGTCAAAGCGGCTTCGGTAGGGGCCTCGGTCGCCCGTTCTGCTTGGCCAGCTGCTGCAGAACGGGCTACAGAAAAGAATAGAAGCACCTGAACGGTATCTTCCGGTCGTTCCAGTAGTCGGCGGCGTCGCGGAAGATGTCGAGCAGCTGCTCGCGCGCTTCCTTGTCGAACTTGGCAGTGGCCGGGATCTGCTCCAGCACCACGATGAAGCCCGGCTGCGGCCCACTCTTGTGCAGCGGGTCGGTCATGCAGTCGTACAGGGCGTCGAAGTTCTTGCCGAAGTGCGCCGGGAAGGTGAACTGCGCGGCAATCATGTCGAGCACATCCTGCTTGGTCTGCGCGGCCGCCAGGTTGGCGTACAGGAAGTGCTGGCCGAGCGACACAGCCGCTTCCTGCAGGTCGTGCACGCGAAACGCCCGGATCGACTGAACGATGTTGGTACGCACCCCTTTGAAGATCGATTCTGGGGGGGGACGAAGTGGTTGATCCATCTCCGCTGCTTTCTCTGAAGTCAATGATTCGGAAGAAGTCCGCAGCTCGATCGCGGGCGCGGACTGAAAATGTTCAAGCGATTTCATGGCACGATCATCCTGAAGCTCGAATAGTGGTCGCTGGTGTAGTAGCAGGCGTCGGGAAGGGTGACCCTGACGCCACCGCATACAATGCGGCGAGCACCACGGTGGCGTGCGCCGGGGGTTTCGACGGTGTATTCGCGGTAATAGCCGCGCCGCTCACGCGGCAGCAGGCGTTCCCTGTTGCCAAACACCGAACCGTCCTTGTCGTGGGGAAACGGACCGCCTTGCAGAATCAGCGAATAGGTTCGCTGGCCTTGCCTGGGCAGATCCGCCGCCGCGATGGTGGTCTGCGAGCGCTCGGGAAGCCACCCTCGCGCATCCGCCGTGTCCGCCTGGAACACAGCCGCCACCGCCAACGACACTGTCAAGAGCGACTGCGCTACCCGCAATGCCGCCGTTCGCAACATGAAAAAGCACCTTTCGGAAACCTCCGGGTTAACCCGAAATTTCCAAGGCGCTAGTGTGACCCAACGGCAACAAAAATGCAAGCCGTTGCCTATTTCTTAGGCAACGGTGCCGGGAACAGTGTCGTCGCTAGGTGAGCAGTTACTCTTGTGCCAAGGCTGACGCATTGGCGTCTGCCACTGTCAGAGCGGTCATGTTGACGATGCGGCGCACGGTCGTGCTGGCCGTAAGGATATGCACCGGCTTGGCGGCGCCCAGCAGGATCGGGCCAATGGCGATATTGCCGCCGGCGGCCACTTTCAGCAGGTTGTAGGCGATGTTGGCGGCGTCGATGTTGGGCAGCACCAGCAGGTTGGCGTCGCCGATCAGCGGGCTGTCGGGCATGACGGCTTGGCGCTGCTGCGCGTCCAGCGCCACATCGCCGTGCATTTCACCGTCGACCTCCAGCCAGGGCGCCTGCGCCTGGATCAGCGCCAATGCCTCGCGCATCTTCACGGCGCTGGCCTGGTTGGAAGAGCCGAAGTTCGAATGCGACAGCAGCGCCGCCTTGGGCTGGAAGCCAAAGCGCTGCATCTCCTGCGCGGCCATGATGGTGATTTCAGCCACCTGTTCGGCCGTCGGGTCGTAGTTGACGTGCGTGTCCACCATGAATATTTGGCGCCCCGGCAGCATCAGCCCGTTCATGGCAGCGTAGGTCCTGGTGCCGGGCTTCTTGCCGATGCACTGGTCGATGTAGGTCAGGTGCATCTGGTTGGTGCCCCAGGTGCCGCAGATCAGCCCGTCCACGTCGCCCGAGCGCAGCAGCATCGCGCCGATCAGCGACAGGCGCCGCCGCATCTCGATCTTGGCGATCGGCACCGTGATGCCCTTGCGCTTGGTCAGCTGGTAATACGCCTGCCACAGGCTGCGGTAGCGGTCGTCGTGCTCGACGTTCACCACATCGTAGTCCAGGCCTTCCTTCAGGCGCAGGCCGAATTTCTCGATGCGCTGGGCGATGATGGCCGGGCGGCCGATCAGTGTGGGCCGCGCGATCTGGTCGTCCACCACGATCTGCGCGGCGCGCAGCACGCGCTCTTCCTCGCCCTCGGCGTAGGCCACCCGCTTGCGCGTGGCTGTGCGCGCGGCGTCGATGATCGGCTTCATCGTCGTGCCCGACGCGTACACGAAGGTCTGCAGCTTGTCGCGGTAGGCGTCCAGATCGGCGATCGGGCGTGCCGCCACCCCGCTTTCGGCGGCCGCCTTGGCCACCGCCGGCGCAATCATCATCATCAGGCGCGGATCGAAAGGCTTGGGGATGAGGTATTCGGGACCAAAGCTCAGCTTTTCACCCACGTACGCGCGCGCCACCACCTCGCTCTGTTCGGCCTGCGCCAGCGCCGCAATGGCGTGCACCGCGGCCACTTCCATCTCGTTGGTGATGGTCGTCGCGCCGCAGTCCAGTGCGCCGCGGAAGATGTACGGAAAGCACAGAACGTTGTTGACCTGGTTCGGGTAGTCGGTGCGGCCCGTGGCCATCACCGCGTCCTGGCGCACCGACTTCACGTCTTCCGGCGAGATTTCCGGGTTGGGGTTGGCCAGCGCCAGGATCAGCGGCTTGTCCGCCATGCGCGCGACCATGTCGGGCTTGAGCACGCCGCCTGCCGACAAGCCCAGGAACACGTCGGCGCCGTCGATCACTTCGGCCAGTGTGCGTTTGTCGGTCTTCTGGGCGTAGACGGCCTTGTCCGGGTCCATCAGCTCGGTGCGTCCGTCGAAGACCAGGCCCTTGATGTCGGTCACCCACACGTTTTCGCGCTTCAGGCCCAGCTTCACCAGCAAGCCCGTGCAGGCCAGGGCCGCCGCGCCCGCGCCCGATACCACCAGCTTCACCTCGTCGATCTTCTTGCCCACCACCTTCAGGCCGTTCACCACCGCCGCACCCACCACGATGGCCGTGCCGTGCTGGTCGTCGTGGAACACCGGAATCTTCATGCGCGCGCGCAACTCGCGCTCGACGATGAAGCACTCCGGCGCCTTGATGTCTTCCAGGTTGATGGCGCCAAACGTCGGCTCCAGCGCCGCGATGATCTCCACCAGCTTGTACGGGTCCTTCTCGTTGATCTCGATGTCGAACACGTCGATGCCCGAGAACTTCTTGAACAGCACCCCCTTGCCTTCCATCACCGGCTTGCCCGCCAGCGCGCCGATGTCGCCCAGGCCCAGCACCGCCGTGCCGTTGGTGATCACGCCCACCAGGTTGCCGCGCGCCGTGTACTTGAAGGCGTTGGCCGGGTCGGCCACGATTTCCTCGCACGGCGCGGCCACGCCGGGGCTGTAGGCCAGCGACAGGTCGTACTGGTTGACCAGCTGCTTGGTCGGCGCGATGGCGATCTTGCCCGGCACCGGAAACTCGTGGTAGTCCAGGGCCGCGCGGCGCAGGGCGGCGCGTTTGTCTTCGCTGGACACAGGATTCGGCGTCGTCATGGGGTCTCCTAAAGCGCGCCACGCAGGCGCGTGGCGTTGGGCGAACGATTGTATGTAGCGCAGCGGGTGCGCACAGCCTGTGCGAAGTGGCGCGCCCTGACACAGTATGCCCAGCGCAGGCGCGGCACCGTCCACCCGGGCGCGGACAAGCCGCCGATCCACCGCCTGTCACCGCGCCGATCAGCCACTCAGTCCTGATTCGATAGCTGCTTGCGCAGAGCCAGGGCAGGCTGGCGGTGATTTCTGACCAGATTGTCCCCCGAACTGCCAGGCCGCACCGCGCCAGCGCGGTCACCACCTGCGCCGAACCGTGTCGCTGCCACCACATCCGCACAAAAGTACTTGAAAAACTTCAGCCCACAGGTGCTCGCCGGGCCCGGTGTGAAGGTAGCCATCAGGTCAACATGAACGCTACTGAAGCAGGAGCTGCCAGCGCACATGCACAGGGCGCTGCAGCCACTTTTTCCGGGAAAAAATGGCGGTGCCAACGCCGCCGCCAGCGGCCGCGCGGTCAGTTGGCCTGTCGCCCGAACGGGCGACATACAAATCTTGACGAAATCAATACGCTGCTTGCCATCAACCCATGCAGGGCTGTTGGGCAGGCAGAAAACCCGTTCGAGAGCTGCCAACGCCCCTTGTGCTTGGGCTGACGGCTGATTTGTATGTTTTTTCAACAAGTTCAAAGAGGACCATTTCATGCAAACATCCCACCCACATTGACCTCCCTCGCGCTGCGCCGCACGCCGATATTGGCCGCGGCCCTGCTCGCCATGGGCGCACAGGCCGCGACCCTGACCGTCACCAGCGGCGCAGACAGCGGCGCCGGCAGCCTGCGCCAGGTGATTGCCGATGCGCAAGCCGGTGACACCATCGTGTTTGACGCCGGCGTGACCACCGTGACCCTGGCTGCGAATCAGCTAGGTGTAGTTTCTCAACACGTTGTTCCCGTCGAATGCGAGTCGCGTGATGGGAGGCAGGTGTTCGGTGGCT